>JAXGOI010000001.1:0-1857661 GCA_040767605.1 Clostridiales bacterium | reverse complement strand
GGTGAAGATGACCACAGACTCCGCTTGTCCTAAAAAAGGGCACACGAAATAACGGTGGGTGCATCTTCATTCCAAACACAGTCTTTATCACTGTGTTCTGAACTCTTATGCATCCCGCCGTCCGTATGCGCACTAGGACTTTGAGATTGGTTTTGTCGAGCGATAACCGCTCCGGATAGATTTCTCCCTTGGGGAGGATAGGTAGGCTGATTATTCAAATCTGTCGCTACCTATCATCTGTTCTGAAAATTACTTTTTCTTGCTTGGTCTAGTTTGACTTAAAGCACTGCCAGCCACTGACTTGGATTTCTTACTGTAGCGTCCATCGTTAAGAATTTTGCTTGCTTTTGACGCAACTCTTTTTGATGTTTGCTTCGTATTACGTTTGGCCATCTGCACTACCTCCTTTCCATTTTTGAAGATAAATTCAACAATAAATGATAAAATATTTGCTTTTGTGAATTTTTCTTCTGGTAATGTGTGATTTTTCGTGATATAATTTAAGCAGTCTTTTTTGCTTGCAATTTCTTCTTCAATATCACTCAATCACTAATAAAATTGTATAAAAAAAAGACCTTCCATTAAGGAAGGCCTCGGAGAGGTTCGGAAAGATTCGGAAATATAGTTGGAGGTGGCAGATAATGCTCTTTAGTGAATTTGCGAATATAATTTATAAACACAGTGGTACATCATATAAACCATATGAGTTTTTTCTGTCTCTTTTTGACAATATCATGAGAGCCCCTCAAACGGTGGAAGAAATAAAATTGTCTGAGAATGATAGATATAACCCTTTTGGTGTTCTCAAACCAGACTCATTAGATCGATTGATAAAGGGTAGTAATCCTTTGAACCCCAAAAAGGTACATGTAGTTATTAGTCGTAAAGATACAGATAAATTTGCAAATTACATAAGTAATTTAAACGATCATAATCAGATGGCTATTGAGGATGAAATCAAAAAAATGATTCCAGGCTTCAATCCCGATGAAGTTTTAGGATATGCTTGTGCTGATTTGTTTCTTCAAATTCTAGATGACATTTATGAAGGCAGAGAATCGTCTAGCATCAATGTTTCTAATAATGCAACTTCCCCTTCTAAATTAGCATCTTTACCTTCTCAAACTATTTATTATGACGAATCTGATGGAAAATTACATATAGGTAATGTTGAAATATCTATTCCTAAGGAGATTGAGCCTACACAAGACATTGCTCCTGAAGAAGAGAAATATGTTAGTGAGCTTCTTGCAGCTTATGCAGAAGCTATAAAATCTGGTAATTTGACAAAAGCTGATTTAGACTCGTTACCTACAAAATTCAAAAGAAACTTCTCTGATCAACGAATCAATTATTATAGTGCATTGCGTATTGACCGCTTTATTCGAGAATCTATAGATAAAGGCGAAGAACATTCTAAGAAGTGGAAGTCTGAAACACATGATTACATTAAAGATACTTTATGGGATGATTACGATGATGGATACAAAAGGCTGTTAGCCGTTATGAAAAAGGTGGTCGATTGCTCTACCACATCTGTTGTTGATAATATCCAAAATCTAGTAGGCCCAAAAGAAAAGAAAGGAACCTGTCATCTACTGGTAAATGATGGTTGCGTTCGGTGGGTGGATGAAGATGAATGATAAAGTTTTCAATACTGAATTTGAAATATCAATGAGATTACTACTTGTCTTATCATTGTCTAATAATAATAAGTTTACAATTGATAAGCTGGTAACAGCAGATTTTATTTCAAATTACTCAAAAGAATTTGGATTATCAAATAGCAATCTTCATGGTGATAATGAATTTAGTTTTTCTGAATTTTCTGCGAGAAGATCATTATCACAACAAGCTATTAAACAGCTTGTTTTAGAAAACTTGGTTAGGGTTTCTTATTCAAATGATGGCTTTATATATTCTATTACAGAACGTGGACTTGCCTTATGCAGTTCCCTAGCTTCTGATTATGCCAATGAATATAGATTGTATGCACACAAAGCTATTATTTATATGGATTCGAAAAACGAAAAAGAACTTCTTAATTTGATTAGTAGAGAAGCGTCTAAATCGTTAAGGAAGGAGTAACCTGTATGGCGTTTTATATTTCTAAAGTCACAGCAACCGGCACAGGGAAGTCCCCTGCTATTGTAACTTTTGATAAAGGATTAAATATCATTTGTGGAGTTTCCGATTCCGGAAAGACCTGCATATTAAAATGCATCCAGTTTGCTATGGGTGTAATTGAAAAGCCTTTTGAAAAAGAACAAACAGGATATGATAGCGTCAGCCTAGATATTAATACCCCAGAAGGCACTATTCATCTCTCTCGGATAGTTGGAAAGAATATAGTAAACGTGGTCAGCCAAATTAACTCAATTGATGGTGGTGACTATGACGTTAAATATAAGAGTAACGGGAATAAAAATCCTGTTTTAAATGAACTTTGGCTTAAATTGATTGGTATTAAAAAACTGCCAATGATAATAAAAAATCAAGATTTTGCTAGACAACGCCTCTCATGGAAAACTCTTATGGGATTGTTTTGGTTAAAAGAACAAGAAATTGAAAATCCGAAATCGGTGCTTTTACCTTCATCGCCTACTCAGAATCCTTATTTTTTTGCATCCCTTCTATATCTTCTCACTGGAAATGAATACCCAGATATGGAGGAACATGACAAGGATGAAATCAGCAAAGCTAAAAAAGATGCTGTTCGCCAATTTGTAAACGGTAGAATTTCTCAGATGTCTAAAAAAAGAGAAGAGCTACAAAAAGCATTGTCTACTTATAGCGATTTAGATGTGGAAGATGAAATGCAAAAGCTAATTGACAATCTTTCTGAAACTGAAGCTGCTATTGCGGCTGCTACAGAAGAGAGTAAGGATTTACTAGGTACTTTACTAGATTTAAAGGAAAAAGAAGCAGAAAACCAAGTTACTTATTCTCACTTTCAATCGCTACGAAGCCAATATACAGCTGATATAAAAAGATTATCATTTATTGTAGATGGAGAGGTACATCTACACTCTGTTGATAAAAATAAAAAATGTCCTTTTTGTGATGGTAATATGCAACCAGCAGAGAGAAAATCATACATTAAAGCATCAAGAGCTGAACTGAATCGCATCATTACTCAATTGCAGGGCTTGTCTGAGAGTGAAGAAGATGTCGTTTCATCATTAAATGAAGTTCGTGAAAAAATCGATCATCTTGAAAGACAAAGATCGGGGATAGATAAATTAATCGAAACTGAACTTACTCCGCAATCTAATAAACTAAGAGAAGGAATACAACAATATCGCTCTTATATACAATTACAACAAGAATCAACTGTATTGCAAAGCGTTTCACAAGAGTGGATTGTTGAATTACAAAAGCAAGAAACGGAGGATACAGATAAACCCAAGTTTAAACCAAAAGAACACTTCCCCGTTGAATTTAATACACGTATAGATGAAATAGCACATTCAATTCTAGTTGACAGCAAATACGAGAATTTGAATACAGCTCATTTCAACATGGGAACATTTGATTTAGAAATAAATGGCTATGCAAAAGAAGATAGTCATGGTAAGGGTTATTGGGCTTTTATCAATACAATTGTAGGATTAACCTTTAGGCAGTATTTACACGAGGATGCTGTACATAAACCAGGAATTTTTGTGGTAGATACACCATTACTCGGTTTGGATCAAGGTGTTGATGATAATGCTCCTACAAGCATGAGAACCG
Source organism: Clostridiales bacterium (assembly GCA_040767605.1). Taxonomy (GTDB): domain Bacteria; phylum Bacillota; class Dehalobacteriia; order UBA4068; family UBA4068; genus JAXGOI01. Next base: position 1,853,926 of record JAXGOI010000001.1, on the reverse strand, counting down.
CCCTATTCCAATACCTTATTGATAATCAATCCGAAGGGCAGATGATAGTTGTAGAAAACACAAAAGACCTTCCAGAATTAGATTATGAGGCTAGTGGTGCTCAGGTTATTGAATTTACACAGGACAAATATGTAAGTAAGTACAAAGAAAGTCGTTATGGTTTTTTACATGATGTATATAGCAATTAGGATGGAAATCCAATAAAGGAGATAGAAATATGCTCAGAATTAGCTACAACAAACTCTGGAAAATGCTAATTGATAAAAATATGAATAAACAAGATTTGAAAAATGCCACCGGTATAAGCTCTGCATCCATAGCAAAGCTTGGAAAAGGCGAGAATATCACTACAGATATTCTACTTAAAATATGTGAAGCGCTTGACTGTAAGCTTGAAGATATTTTAGAAACTATAGATGATTAAAGGAGGTTCTTATGTCAGAAGCTATCACACTCGATATGAATACACCTTCTGTTCAATATCTCTGTAAAAAAGACAGGCGATTGGCAAAAGTCATCTCAATGGTTGGGGAAATAAGCTATTCGCCTCACAATGACGAAAACACATACTGTTTCCTAGTTCATGAAATCATTGAGCAGATGCTTTCAATAAAAGCAGGACAGAAAATATACGGAAGACTTGAAGAATTGTGTGATGGCTGGATCACACCGGATAGTATTTCTAAATTATCTGATGAAGAAATTAGAAGTATCGGCACATCAAATGCAAAGGTTACATATATTCGTAGCTTAACAGAAGCTGTGATTAACAACAACATTGATTTCCTAGAACATGAAAATTTGACCGATACTGAGATAATGAAAGAGCTGACCTCAATACGTGGAATCGGTAATTGGACAGCTAAGATGTATTTAATTTTCGTTTTAAACCGTCAGGATGTTTTGCCATTTGAGGATGGTGCATTCCTTCAATCCTATCGATGGATGTACAAAGTCGAAGATTGCAGTGCAAAGACGGTATCAAATAAATGCAAAAATTGGAAACCCTATTCTTCGATTGCTGCAAGGTATCTTTATAGAGCTTTAGATATGGGGTTCACAAAGAGAGAATTTCACTTATATAAATAGGAGGTATTATTATGGCACAAGTTGAAAAGCAATGGCATCCAAGATTTTTGAATTATATGGGACGGATTGTTAACCATCCAAATTATCAGGGATTACCTATAAAGAAGAAGCCAGACGGCTCCTTAGCATGGATAGCAACGGCTAAATCGGATATCGGTCAAGGAAGAATCACTTGGTGCATTCAAAAGGCTAACGAATTGGGATTTATAAAGGATTACGAAGCATATCCAGGCATGTATGCTGATGTTATGCTTGAAATTCATCCAAGCAAATGGAAAGTATGCCAAATTTGTGGCAAAGAAATGTCCTTATATTATCATTATCCTAATGCAAACTTTTTGAAATCTCTAAACAAGAGATTTAATGTAGAGTTTACTGATTGTGATCATATTTCTGATATATGGGATGAACTAGTTAATCAGGGAATTCAACAAACTGATATTGCTACCTTTCTAATCAGTAAGGGGGGATTGGACTTAAATTCTCACACTTCACAAAAAGATGAAATTGTTGATGCATTAGAATATATGTGTCGCAAGGGTAATAAAAAATGCTTAGGTCCTGGTGCAATGTCTAATTTTCCCGACCGTTACGATGGTTTTCATACATATAATCGTTGTTGTAGGGCTACCCAAGATAAGGGACGTTCGAAAGAAAATCTTAAATCATATACCAAAGATAGGCGAGCCTATGAGTATTGGAGCGATGGTAATATCCATGCTGCCAATCAGTTTATGGGAAGTGGTTTTTTTGATGGCGCATCAGCAGACCACATTGGTCCAATTTCATTAGGATTTATTCATGACCCTCGTTATTTACAACCTATGCCAAGTGGGGACAATTCATCCAAGCGTGATAGATTGCAGGTTATAGATATCGAAAGCATTATAGAAACAGAAAATCGAACAGGTATATATCCAATGTCATGGCATTCAAAGCTAATTTGGGAATTTATTAGAGCTAATTACTCTGCCAATCCTCAAAAAGTTTCTACAGTCTATCGTAATGCTTTAAAACAAAACATGGCTAACTTTATGTTTGTTTTAAAAACCATTCTCGAAAATTGTCCCATTTATGGGGAGTATTTCCTTGTTACTGCATTTTTAGAACCTAATTATGATTATTTTAAATACTCCTATACGCTTAATGATAGGGGAGAAATTATTGGTAGGACAGAAAGACATTTCACAGGCAGAAACCAGTATGAAACAGACAGATATCGAAGAATCGCCATCGATTCGGTTTACGATTATAGTGAAAAAGATAATCGTAACAATAGAAACGACCTAAATTCAAATGAAACCGCCATATTAAATTCCATTTGTTCTGGAATTGAATCTGGAGTCCCTCTATTAATAAACAAACAACTAGTAATCGGCTTGATTGAAAAAATTCAGAACAGAATAATCTATTCATTGTAAAAGCATGAGGATGGCTACCACCAAATATTGATGTGTAGTCATCCTCTTTTTTACATCAAATCCAACAAGCTTAATTGTGAATATGGCTTTTCTGCGTTTCCTTTCGATTGTTCAAGCGAGGTTTTTAAGTTTATATATTCATCAAATGATATTTTACCTTTAAAAAAATCAAGTATATCTGACTCATCAGAATCAATATATGCTGCATCTTCATCGCATTGACTCTTTTCCAAATCTCCGATAGTTTCTCGTGCTGTTACTTGGTTTTCTTCAACGGATGTTATAGGATCTGGAAACAATTCTGAAGGAGATACTGATAAATCGTTTCGGGTACAGACTATAAAAACCCTTTTTCTCTTTTGCGGAACTGCATAATCACTCGCCATCAGAGTTCTACCCTCTGTATGATATCCCAATTCTGCAAAGAGTGCGTGTATCTCCCGATATGTTTGTCCTCCCTGATAACTCAATAATCCTTGAACATTCTCAAATATGATTATTTTAGGGTTTACGCGCATTACAATATCAACAAATTCTCTAAACAACTGATTTCTTGGGTCATCATTTGATCTGAATCCAGCCATAGAAAAACCTTGGCAAGGGGGCCCACCACATATGATTTCCGCACCACCTTCTAATGCCGCCTTTTCAATAGCATCCTTTGTTACAACTTTAGTTATATCGCCGCATAAGACCTCAATCTCTGGGTTGTTTATTTTCAAAGTCACACAGGCACTTTCTTCAATATCATTACTCAATAGAGATTCTATACCTGCTGCTTTAAAACCAGCTGTCATTCCTCCTGCGCCACAAAACAAATCAATTGACTTTGAACACCCGGTTTTACTCTTTATCTCTCGTGCTATTTGATAAGCCAATATCGTAGGTACGGCATTTCCAACCTGTTTTAAATGCTGTGTTTTGTTTCCATAAAAATAATAATCATCTCTAAAAGTCTGGAATCTAGCCGCTTCTCTCACGGATAAGACTCTTTCGTGAACAGGATGTACATACGTTCCATTTCCTGGTCTATTGAAATATGTTGTAATTGTATAACTAGGTTTATCATAGTCTATTCGACCATACAATGTTGTACGTCCACCAGTCTGAGTAATACGCTTTAACCTTTTTGATTTCTCTACGGTTTCCATCGGTATATCTTTCCAACTTCCCCCCGGTGGTACAGATTTAATCATTTCCATATCTAAATCACTTAGCTTAAATGTTGTATGATTTAACACTTTTCCCCTTAAAAGTGCCATATATTTTTTAGTTATTCCTTGGGCAACATTCATATTGAAATTGCTTATTTCATCAAAAAAATCTTCAATTTTAAGTTGACCGGTTACAATTTTACAAGCCTGCTCACTTGTGATTTGAGGAAGTATGTGCTTTATCGCATCTGTGTATTCACTAATATATTTGCTTTTGTCCATTTTTTACTCTCCTATGGCTTTTGTAATTCCATACGCTTTTTGTGCTAATAACTCTATTTCAACAATAAGTTTTTCATTACGATCTTCCAAGTATCTTCTAGAAAGTATTGATATTTCTTTAAGTTCTGGTGCCCCTATAGGGATTGGAAAACAATCAATTTCGTAATTGCTCACATGATTATTACTACTAGTCAATTTAAATAACCAATTTATTATTTTGGTATTAAATAGTCCCAATAAAGTATATATATCTATTCCGTACTGGTTTTCACTAACAGTGATGAAATTACACGAATTGCCCAATACGCAATTCTTTGGTGCTAACGCAAATGTTATGCGTCTTTCTTTATTCATATTAGCAATCTGCTGACATATAATTCTTTCTTGTTTAATATAACATTTCTTTTTTGTTGCATGAACAAAATCACTCGACACAAATTCATTTTCAAAAGTAGTAATCAAGTTATAGTATCCAATATTCCTACCCCTTAACAAAGGGTATTCAGTGATGTTATTAACGATATTTTGTTTATTTGCTGTCAAATCAAGTTCTCCTCGCAGATTAACCACGTACGGCAAATCTTTGACAATTGGAAATCGTCTTAATTTCTTCAAGAGTCTATATTCTTTTGGTGCAACCGACACAATTGCATTCCCTGTATTTTCGTTCAGAATATCTTTAATTGAAACTTCTGCCACATCTCCAGGGTTATTAAAAAAATCCTTGGTAACAGTTACCTTGTCCGTTTTTTCACCTTTTTGCAGAAAAATCGCAGCTAGTGCCTGTTGTGCAGCTATAAATCCGCTACTCTCTCCAATAACCTTGACAGAAATCAACTTAGTTTCTTTAAGAATATGTGTTCTCATCTTCATAGACGTCTTATCAGACATTATCGATGCAGGAATAAGCAAACTAACATGTGCATTTGCATTGGCATAACGGTCGAGAATCTCTTCAACAAATAATTTATATAGATTCAACACCCCACCCTTAGAGTAGTTAAAATGTTTTGACACTATTTTTGAAATAACAGCGTATTTATCTTTATCTCTATCATATTCGTCATTACTGTTATAATGACTTCTTTCAGCTTTAAGATTCTTGTAAGGTGGATTTGTCGCGACAATATCAAATCCTTTTGCGACGATTTCAGATGGAAAGACATCATCGATACTGATGTAATTTAGTTTTTCTGATGTTACATCAACTAGTAGACTAGACCCCATATGCTTATTAAAATATCCATCAGATAAATCTATGTTCCAAAATAATGCAGCTATTTCCCTTAAAGACTCTTTATATCCAGCTAATGCGTCTTCGTTTGCATCTGCAACATAAATGTTATCAAACATAACTTGTGCATCTTCTGCATCTATCCCTGTTGATTTAACTGCTTTTATATATGAGAAAACAAAATTACCTGCTCCAACACATGGTTCTAAAAATCGATATTCACATATCTTTTTATTTGGATATTTAGCTATCAGATGCTCAACTAACTCATGCATCATGGTATCCGTTAGTTTTAAATCTGTATAATAGCTTCCCGTTCTTTTTCGTGTTAGTGCATCCATCTCTGTTTCAATGAATCTGCTTTTTTCACTTAAATAAGACCATAAATTTGTACATTCCCTGTTATTCATATCAAGCTCCTTTATTTTACTTACAGACTTGTTCACTTGTTATATGAGAAAAATCGTGAATTATTTTCTCCCTAAATGTATTAGGTTTCGCCCCAAATAGCCTAGTAATGGAGCACCATCAATAAAGTAATACATCTGTGGCACAACAAAGTCTGGTACATCATTTCTTAACTGTACAATGGAAATTCTATTGACGTCTTTAAATTCTGCTATTTCCAAAACATATTTATGATGCTGCAGATAAGTGTCAATTCTTTGCAAGGTATTTTCATCGTTTGTATAATTTATTTTCCGATTTTCAATTTTCATCTTATTAAGATGCATGATTCCTACAATCGATTTTATTGGTGTACTGACATTTATAAATATGCTTGATTGCTTCATCCGGAAAAAACTTCCTATATTCATATATATTTTCGCCAGTTATAATTTTTTATATATACTCTCTTTAAAACTTAATAAAATCGTTCTCATATGTTCACCTCTGTATTCAGTCAATAGCACTTTGACCGTTCTTTACCCATGTATCTAATTCGGATCTTTTGAATCTCCATTGTTTCCCTATCTTATTTGCAGGAATACTTGAGTCTTTTTTTATCCAGTTGCGAATTGTATCCTTGTTAACTCCTAAATATTCTGCAGCCTCGTCTATGCTAATCCATTTATCCATATAATCTTCGTTCATAATTAACTCCTCCTTGCAAATATTTGAACACAATTCAATATAGCATAAATCCAAACCATGTTCAACGATTTGATATGATTTAATACATTTTTTACGTGAATTGATGTGAATAAAAATGGCGATTGTCACCAGATAATCCTGTTAGCAATCTTGTCAACTCATCATAATTTTGCTATCAATCTTATCAACTGACCAATCCCACATTCAAATTAGTAAATCCAATGAGCAGTTCACCATTCTTTGATATTTTCCCTCAAAGCAAAAAAACCGTGATTATCCTTCCGGCTAAACCAGAACTCAAATCACGGAAAGCCTTTATTTACTTATCTTATTACACTCTTACTTATCTACCCTTGACATCAATACTACCGTCTCAACGTGGAACGACCCGTCTGGATTGATGTTTCTAACATTTTTTTACTTTCCCTAGTACATTTTGGTATTTTCTAGTTTAGGTGGTAGTCGGGAATATGTCAATGGCTATTTTAGAAGTATCCGTAAGTGGGAATAAGTCTATCCCTTAGCTATACAACTATTTATAATTTTTGTTTTCCTAATTGTTGATGTAGTAATCAATAAAACCGTATTGTATCTGACAATATTTTACAAAGGAAATAAAAATCATTAAAACTTCAATTCTCTCCATTTTTGTATCAGACGGGTGTGCCAATCCATTTCTAGTTATTCTGGTAAAATTCGCATATGCCTGAAATGCAACCCTATCAACCATTGGTAGCATTTCTTTAAATTCTACATCTGATACTCTGTTTTTTATCAAATTAAAATACTTTTTATAACAATTAAATTTTTCCGATGCCTTTCTTTTATTAGCCACCTCACCCCTCATTTGTGAGTGTTCAATTCTGAAATTTCTAGATAAATAGCCAAGTAATGCATTTAATTTCTCATCAATCATTCTTTCACTAGCTAAACCTAACATAATTACTGCCGCTTCCATACAATTAGCATTATAGCATTGTAAAGCCTGTTTTATATAAAATTCTGTCCACTCAGAAATACTTGGTATACTTTTAATTTTATCAAAATACCCATCTATGTCATAAGGTAAAATCTCCAGTTCTTCTAAACATTTAAGCCCATATTCTGTGACATGAAAATAAGGTAAGTTATGACCATAGTTGCCTACTGCCCCAGGTGCTATAATTCCTTGGTTAAGTAATAAATGAAACTGTTCAAATATATTCTGTATATCACTTCGACTAAAATTTGTTGTACTGTGCGGATGGAGCATAAGGCCACTTGCTCCCCATGCTGCTCTAGACAAACTAACCTTTTCTTTTACAAGCCCTTTTTTCACTGCTAGACCTTCCATAAGACGATATAGATCTGATTGTGCTCCTTGATAACCGTATTTTTTGAATGTTTTACCTTCTGAATCAATTTCCGACCCTTCATAAGCCAAAGTTTCTAGCATTAGATTTCTAATTTCAATAGAAGATAGGTTTCTAATCTCAGGTTCCACTTAATTTAACCTCCACAATTATTGTTTTTTTATTAATTTACTTAATAAGAAATTACCCCAATAACTCCCTTATCTTCACAGTTAATATCTTTTTTCTCTTCTCATAAAACTCATCAAAGTTCTCTAATTCAAGTGAAACTCCTTCAGGTATAAATGATTGTTTTCTAAATTCTTCTTTCTGAGCATCATTCATATCATTATAATAATCTACAAGTCTCATATCACTTTTACTAGCATTACTTCTACCTTCCAACAAGTGCAAATTAGCCAGTCTATTGCGATTACCTCTCCAATTTCTCCAATCTTCCATGGAAACTGCAATAGGCTTATTACCATCAAATCTCTCAAAAGGATGAAGGTGATCTTGCTCATATTTAAAATGATTATTTCTCCAATCTAGACTAAGGAAATATAAAGCTTCTCCTGCAACTCTACTGCCTTTTTCCTCATTTAATATATCTTCAATTTTACCATCCGTCACTCTTAGATCATTCATTTGGTTAAGCATATCCACTGTTATCTCATAATCATTTTCATTAATCCTGCTCTTCATTTGCTGCAATTTGCTAGTTGTACCTGATTGAAAATAAGTAAATAAAACTGCCCTAATTAAATAGGCACGTATTCCATCAAGGTTATTTCTGTATTCAGGGTTATAGTAAATAAAGTATATAATTGGCAATAATACGTTCCAACTACTTGCAAATCTACTAACACCGATTTTTATTTCTTTTAATATGCTTTCTAAATTTTTTAATGCCTTCTTAAATTCGCTCCAATTATTCTTTAATTCTTCAGCTATACTTTTACTAATATTTGATTTAACAACATCCCCATAAATCATAAGTGCAGAACGAATTATAAAGTCTGTGCCAAAACCTTCATAAGAATCAACAAGCAATTTTCCGAATTCTGTCTTAGCACTTGGCCAGTATGCTTCAAGTATAGACATAGTTATTTCAGATTTACGCAAGGCTTTTCCACCGCTATTAAATCTAACAAACATTTCTAGAGCATCATCTTGTTTCATGTCGTGAATTTCTGTATACCGAATAAGCTTTTCTACAAAAACTTTATTGTATAGTTTATTTAAAATATTTCTAGCATAATCCTTACTATCTGCAGGTACATTGGCAATGGCTTCTTCAATAGCCTTATCTCTAGTCCTATCATCTTGAAATTTTGGATCTAATATATTTTTAATCTCAAACTGCGTAGGGCTTATCTTCCCAACTTTTTCACTAAATTTGATATCATATTTTTTGCTATTATATTCTTCCTCATCAACAGTTATTTTGTTTTTATTTAACTCAATCAAAAGTTTTGTAACTATGCCACCTTTATTTTTTCTCCTTGCATATTTTTGTCTAATAAAAGCATTCCCAAATAAAGATAAAAACAATGAAGTTAATCTTTGTTGTCCATCTAGTACTGCTGTATCAGTCTGATTAACATTTATATTACTTAGCTCATAATTTACTGTATCAGCTTGCTTACGATTATCAAATGTGACTTCATATAAAAAATTACAAAAGTAAGTATCCCAAGTTACATTATCATCATCAACATGCCAAAATAAAAATGTAGCTATAGGGTAATCTAAAAGGATGGAATCCCATAATTTTTCCACCTGCTCCATGCTCCAAACATACTGCCTTTGAAATGCTGGCATAACATATTTGCCAGTTTTTATATTCTCTAAGGCTTCATAAATACTAATACTGCTATCTACTAATTTACTCATGATTGCCTCCCCCCACTATAAAAACTTGATTTATACTTCAGTAAAGTATCCTCTATTTCACTCCAAAGCCATACGTTCTCTCCATCATCTTCAAACACTTTTCCATGACTTTTAGGTCCATCAATTTTCATCTGTGAATAGTTGTTTTTAAAGGTAGGTACAAATAACTCAGGGTGTTCTTTATCACTGCATAGACGTTCCATCATTGTAATAGTAGCCGCACCTGCTATATCAACAGCAGTAAAATATGCTTTTATAATTTTATGATTATACTGTTCTGTCTTTATTGCCCATACTGGAATACGTCTGATTGCCTTTCCATAATAATCATTGGTCCCCTCAGAAGATTTGGATACCGCCTTAGGATTATATTCATGAGAAGCCCTTTCAAAAATCTTAGCAATATACCATCTCATACACATTTCAAAGGCTTCTTCTTCAGAATCTTTAGAAATGCTCATGGCAAGACAAAATTTTTCATAGACATCTTCATCTACTAAAAAGCTTACCTTTTTGCTCATATATTCACGACCTTTCTGGCAAAATCTTGAATAAAGAATAACACTAAATTAGTAGTTAGTCAATACTAATTACTAATTTAGTGTCGTTAAATTCACTTAGGCAATGAGGCCTGTAAGGGTAGTTGTATATTTTATTCTACATCTATTTCTGCACCTGATTTAAACTCTACTCTAAGCTTATTATCATAAACCGTTACTTTATCAATCAACATTCTTACTAACTTTTCATCATACTCTTCTAATGAAGATGATTGTTCATTTATAAAGCTCTCCATTTCCTCCAGTTTTTGCTTAGATCCTTTTCTTTCAGCTTGATCTATCAGAACCCTATGCCTATCTTCTCTCAGCTTATAAATCTCATCAGCTATGTCATTATAATTTTCTTTTGAATTGGCTCGCTTTAGTAGCTCATTCTGTAGCTCTTCCATCCTTTTATCTATTTCTACTACTTCTTCATTACTATTTTTAGTTATGACTGTTTCTATATTTTTCTTTAGTAGAGGTAAAAATTCATCTTTTTGAGCAAGTAATTTATTAACTGCTTCAACTATTGTAGAGCATAGTATCTCCTCTGGCACAGTCCTAGCTTTACAGGTTAGTCCTGTACTTTCAAGCCTACTAACACATCGCCATACAATTGATTTTTTCCCTCGATTATTCCAGTGGACTCTCCTAAATATTTCTCCGCACTGGCCACAAAACACAATCTGAGCAAAAGCATGGTTGGAACTAAAGTTTCTTCTTTTTCCGCTTGCACCTATATGTCCTCTACTTCGGCGGGCTAGCTCCTCTTGGACTTGCATGAAAATCTCACGTGGTATTATAGCCTCGTGATTATTCTCCACATAATACTGAGGAACAATCCCGTTATTCTTAACCCTCTTCTTTGTAAGAAAATCTACTGTGTAGGTTTTTTGCAAAAGTGCATCTCCCATATATTTTTCATTACTTAATATTTTTCTAATGGAGCTGGTATGCCACCTCTTTCCACCAGCTCCTGTAAGAACTCCATCAGCTTCTAAACCTTTTTTAATCTTGTCCATAGAAGAGCCTTCAAGATATTCCCTATAAATTCTTTTAATGATTTCTGCCTCTTCAGGAACTATGACTAGCTTCTTGTTTTCGTCTTTGGTATATCCTAAAAATCTAGAGCAGTTAACCATAACTTGACCTTGCTGGTATCTGTACTGATATCCAAGCTTAACATTCTGACTTAAGGATTGACTTTCCTGTTGTGCCAAGGAAGCCATAATGGTTATCATGATTTCTCCCTTGGCATCCAGTGTATTGATATTCTCCTTTTCAAAATAAACAGCTACATTTTTCTCCTTAAGCTTTCTAATATAGTGGAGACAATCTAATGTGTTTCTTGCAAATCTACTTATTGACTTTGTAATTATCATGTCGATCTTGCCTGCCATACACTCATCAACCATTTTATTAAATTCATCTCGTTTTTTAGTGTTAGTTCCACTTATACCATCATCAGCAAAAATACCTGCAAATGTCCATTCATTATTCTTTTTAATAAAATCTGTATAGTGTTCTATCTGTACATCATAGCTACTGGCTTGCTCTTCACTCTCTGTTGAAACTCGGCAATATGCAGCTACTCGTAATTTTGGTATTTCATCTTTATTTTCACTATTTCCAGCACGCCTTACGGCAGGAATGATAACAACATTTTTATTAACTGCCATCTTGCACCTCCTTCTCTCTAATTAAACTGTATACATATTCAGCTTGAGTAAATGGATCAGGATACTCCTTTTTTATTTCACCTATAGTAAATTCAGTTATAGCTGAAACTTTTTTCTCTTCTTTAGGTTCAAAAATTCTACCTAGTTTTTTCGCTCTTTTATTTCTTTCTATTTCTGCCTTGTCGAAAACTGATTTATCTATAATAGAAGGATAATAATCGTCTCCTAAATAGCGTTTGTTTCTAAGCATTCTTCCAACAGTTCCATGGTAAGAATTTATTCCAGCTTCCTTCGCTGCCTTTGTTAAGGAAAGTCCTGATAAGTAATTTTCAAATAACCTTCTAACCTTTTCGGCTTCTCCCTCAAATATATGGGCAGAGCCATCAATTATTTTATAGCCATATGGTACATGCCCCACTTCACTCACATCCTTTCCCTAAGGGTAATTCCACTCTTTAAAACAAAGCCAATCTCCTGCCTTGAAAAAACTATTATTTCTTCTACATGATTATCAAAGGCTTCATCATCAAATTCTTTTAATGACCCTGCCTTGTTTACATACTTAATTAAATTATTTACTTCCTGCCCTTTTGATAATTCGCTGTTCAAGTCATCAATTAATGCATCTCTTTGCTCTGTAAGCTTTTCTTTTTTCATCAGAAGTTCATTCTTTTCTCTATTATAAAGTGCTGGCTCTAAGTATCCTTTTGCCATAAGCTTTACCAGCAATTCTTTCTGACTTGTATTGTCATCTATCTCTTTTTCTAAAGCTTCAATTTTAGAAATATTATCTGACTTACTCATGAGTCGAAGACCTTCTAAGAGAGGTTTTAATATAAAATCCTTTCCAAAGATAAGTTTGTTTATCATGGTTACAAAAGCCATCTTTATATCTTCATCTCGGATAAACTTCATTGAACATTCTGATATATCTTCTAAATGCTTTGTGCAACACCAAGCTACATATTTCCTTTTTCCAGAAGAATGAATTCTCCTCTTAAATGTGCTGCCACACTCCGAACAGATAATTTTGCTAGTAAAGGGATATCTATTTTGATATTTACTGTTTCTTTGTTCTATGCCTTTTTCTTTGGCTCTTTGTTCTATAACCCTTGCTACAGTTTCAAATTCCTTGTGGCTAATTATTGGCTCATGGTGATTTTGAATAAAGTATTTATTCTTTTCTCCATTGTTTATATGCCTATTAAATTTGCTATCTGTATACGTTTTTTGTAAGATAACATCACCAGTATATTTTTCATTTTTAAGAATTCCTCTAATTGTAGTGGCTGTCCAACCAGCTCTTCTTTTAGAAGGAATTCTTTTATTATTTAAATCATCTGCTATTTTTTGAGTTCCTTTTCCAGCTAAAGCTTCACTAAAAATATATTTAACTATCTTAGCTTGTTCATGATTTATAACCATTTTCCCATCTATGTTCTCGTACCCATATGGTGGATATGAAATCTTAAAAGTGCCATTTTGAAACCTTTTTTGAATAGCCCACTTGTTGTTTTCTGAAATTGAGATTGACTCACTTTCTGCTAGACTACTTAAAACTGATAACATTAATTCACTTTCCATGGATTTAGTATTTATATTTTCTTTTTCAAAGTAGATAAACACTCCAAGCTCTATCAACCTTCTTACCATTTCTAAGCAGTCAGTAGTATTTCTAGCAAATCTACTAATTGATTTTGTAACGATTAAGTCTATCTTTTTATTTTCACAATCAGACATCATCCTTTGAAGACCTTGTCTGTTCTCTTTCTTTGTGCCACTAATGCCTTCATCATAGTAAATACCTACATACTCCCATTCTGAGTTTGCTTTTATATAATTTTCATAGTGACTCTTTTGAGCATGCAGGCTTTCAAGTTGTTCATCACTATCTGTAGAAACTCTGCAATAAGCTGCTACTCGCATTTTTGGCACACTAAAAGGATCAGGTCTGTTTGCTTCTATTTTTGTTATCTTTCTCATTGTCTCACCCCCTTTTTTGTAGGTCACATATTACCGTTAAAACACTTATATATCAACGTCTTTAGGGCATTACCTTCGCTAAAAATGGTGAGAAAGTTTTACGATTTAGCTCTGTGATTCTGTCAAATTCGACCTCATTAATTAGTCCCTTTTCAAGCATCTTTTTTAAGATGTTTTCAGCCTGGATATAATTAAATTCACGCTGTATTTGTTCTTCAGACATTCTTCTTTTTAGATCGTTACTCTCAAAAGTTTCCTCTGTTATCTGTTGTACATTTTTGTTCTCCGTTTGTTTCATATAGCATTACCTCCTACTTAATAGCCACAGGAAGAGCTATAAGTTGAGGTTTTATAAAATATATTTAAAAATGTGCATAAAAAAAGTGCCTGCAGGAATAATTCCCACAGGCTATATCTAACTTCTCAATCATATTTTATAAAGGCATCAGTAAAGCCAGCTTTTTTAGCTTTTGCCAGTTGCTTGTCTGCATTAGCTTTAACAGCATATGCTCCTACTTGAACTCTATACAGTTTAGTAGAAGAAGGTGATTCAGGTGTCTTTTTTGAATCATTTTTGCAACATAGTGTTGCTTTAACATCTGCCCTAAAAGCATCCATACTTTTACCGTGCTTTGGAAACCAATTTCTAGGATCGCTGTGGTTACTAGCTATTCCTTTTTGATGTCCTTCATAGTGACCAATGATATCTTTTTCAGTAAGATTATAGAGCTTGCAAAGATGCACACATAGTTCGACAGCTTCTTTATAAACCTTATTAAAGTAGGTAGCATCAGTATGATTATCTTCACAGATTTCAAAACCTATATGCGTATTGTTAGCATCACCACCTGCATGCCATCCTCTATGATCCCAAGGCAGGGTTTGATAAGTGGCGATAGACCCATCCTTAAGCTTGCCAATAAAGGCATGAACGCAGACTTGCCTGCCATCTGGTCTATCTTGATTCCAATGATTATTATATTGATTTTTACCAAGTAGCCCATCATCTGGACCCACATACCTTCTAAGGTTAGGATTGTTTGCACCAGTAGAATGAACCATAATTCCTTTAGGCTTAATCTTTCTTCCAGCTTTATAACATGCATTATTAGTAAAAATAAGTTTTCTTAAATTCATTAATTATTTCCCCCTTTATTGTGTAGCTGGGCTAAGACATCTTTTAATTTCTCTGGTATTGGAAGTCCAAGCCTAGAAGCATTTTCAAGCATGGAAACACCCTCATTAGAACAGTAGAAAAAGATAATAGCAGTCCTAAGCACATTTCCGTCCCCAATAAGGTTTGTATCGATGATATGGCCAATCCCAACTAAAACAAAGATGAGCACCTTCTTAAATATCCCTCTAAATCCAACTTCGCTGGATAGAGTTTTATCTACAATGGCACACATAACCCCAGTGATATAATCAGCCACCATCAAAGCAACTAAAGCATATAAAAACCCATCAAAACCTCCTAGAAACCAGCCTAAAAAGCCACCGAGGGCTGTGAGAGCAACTTGTACCCAGTTCCAAATTTCCTTCATACATACGACCTCCTAAAAATAATTTTGCACATAAAAAAGGAGCATCTGCAGAACTTGCAAATACTCCTAAATATATATTTATTGTTATATTTGTTTAGGGAGTGCCTCCCAAATCCTCATATCCTCTTGACCTAAAGACCAGATGGCAATTCCTCTAAGTTTCCACCTATAAGCCGCTTCGTTTGACCAGTAAACAAGACTATCTACATCTTGATAATAGAGAATAGAAAATCCATCAGCATCACCAAGGAAAAGTCTTGATAACCAAATATTGATATCCTTTGGAATAACCTTTACTGTATAATCATTTCCACAGCTAAGGGGTAAAAGATCTGAATGGAAAAAGTCATAGTCCATAGAAATGTCTTCACTTCTCGTTGCAGATTCTTCTACATCACTATTAACAGTAAAAACTTGAAACTCATTATCCCAAGTTACACCAGTTCTATTAAGTCTTCCATACTCAGTTTTACTCCCATCTGGAAATACCACATCAAATCTTTCATATGGTTCATAAGTCCATGAATCGCCCATTCTTAATAGTTCAGAAAGAATTCGACCATCAGAGCGAACTCCAGCATAACCTCCAGTAAAACTACTAAGGTTTGCTGTGAAACGAAGGGTATTACTTGCTCCTGAATAAACTCTAACTCTATTACCTCGTATCCTCATTTCGATGGTATACATCCTTGGGTTAGAGCGAAGTTCTGATGTTGGCGTTTTTGCTATTTCCGTATTATAACTAGCAAGTAGGGATGATCCTTTATATAGCTCGATTCGCTGAGTATTATAATTTAAACAACAGAAAACATCACCACAAAATATCCCTGCCTTTCCATTAGATTCTTCAGTAAAAGCTATTCTAGCTCTTAGGTGAATATCAGAGAAGTTAGTGTAATTCCATGCAAGTTGTCCATAACCATCAAGCTGAGAATAAGGCCTATTTGAAGTATCATTAGGGTTCTTCCATACACTCCAATCACCATTTAATGTTTTCCAATAGCTAGGAAGGAGTGGATTAGGGTCTCTAAAATCTTCATACCAAACAAGTGCTGAATCTGGTTTTCTTCGAAGAACTTCTGTAGTTAATCTAAACCCTCTATTTGGCTCAGCCATTACTCCAGTAACGTCCTTAAACTTTCTAGGTGATAAGGTAAACTCAGCCTCACCAGCAGAGGGCTGTTCTTTAAAATTTGAGCAGACACGAAAACCATAAAACACTACTCCAGGAACTTCAGTAGTTATGCTCACAGTATGCGTACCAGCTGAAAGAAAGACACTAGATGATAAAGAGAGCCAACAGGTAGAACGCCAATATGGCCACCATAATCTACTTTCAGTAAAATTTTTACTTACTCCATCAAGGGATATATTGATGCTATTCTTATCCCAAAAGGGAAATAAGATGCGAACAGCCACATCATATGTTCCAGAGCTAGTGATATTAAATTCATATTCAGCCTCACCATCTTCACCAAAGGTTGCTGAGCTAGAGGATAGAATGACTCCTTCTGAATAGGTATCAGGGTTTGCCCCATCACGGTCAATATAGACCGTACCAAATTCTACTTCTTGCTCTTTACTATAAGCAGTTAAATATCTACGTCGGTTATAACTTTCTCCAAGGAGGGGATATGTTCTACCTGTTGCATCTGGCCCTTCCATATAATCGTATACATGGGGTAAAGCCCATGGCACTTTATCATAATCATCCCAATAAGCGATAATTGGAATCATAGGTTGTGGTGGACCATCGTCTGTAAAATTATATCCTCCAGTCATCCAAAGCTGTGCCGCATAATAGGTATTAGAAATTCCACGATAAACATTACCTAGATTTGCAGGTGAATCATGAATTCGCCAGTTCCAACCATATGCAGGTAGTCCTAAAAATATCTTTTCTGGTGTCATAACCTTAGATGCATAATTATAGATGCCTTCTAGCCAATCCCTAGGGGACACAGGGCCAGGAGCAGAGCCTGCCCATGCCATACCATAACTCATAATGGCTGCAGTATCACAATACGGATCTAAGTCCTCATAAACACACCAGTTCTCGCCACCAACAGAACCCCCTACACTTGTCATTCCTGGTAAGCAAATATTAACTAGTTTTGATGAATTATAAGCTTTAACAGTATTATAAATATCACGAAATAGAATATTGGCAGCATCTTTATTTTCATATCCGCCGCCACGTTCTAAATCAATATCAACTCCGTCACACCAAGGGTATTTATTCATAATACGTATAATCTCAGTTAAAAACTTGTCTTTTGCTCCATTAGTATTATTTCTAAGAGCTGTAAAAATTGATGCTGTACCGTGATTCATAATAGTTAAGAGCCATCTAATATGTGGCCATCTATTAATATAAGGTAGCATACTTGAAATACTTGTTCCTGTTTCAGTTATTGTTCCTGTAATATCTACTTCAAAAGTGAAAATGCCTACTGTATCTAAACGGTCACCATAATCTCTTAGTGCCTCATACATACGGGCATTGCCCATGAAAGACCATACCATGCACTTTTTACCTTGAAGATAATTCATAGGCGTTCACTTCCTTCTTGCATTTCTTGAAACTCAAATAAAACCCTTGCAGATTTACTATCCTCAAGCGTTACTATATGTTTACTATCACCTGCTGCTGTATATTGAAAAAAGCCCTCTTTCTCAGTAGGGCTACCATTTTTAAGGCACTCTCGTGTTGATGCTTTTATTGAAATCTCATCATCTTTATTCACAGAGGATTTAAGCTTTAATCTGTGAGCACCAGCACTTTGAGATAATTCAATACTACCACTAGCCATGTTTTGAATAGGGTATATATGACAATCAAGACCTGCTGATGTACTGCCTAAATTAAAAAGGACAAGTGTTTCTTTACTTCTCACAATTCCGTTATAAAATCTAGCAGGAACAATAGTCCCATTCACACGATATTTTTTAAGCATTGTTTCTGTATTAGGAGTATATCCTGTTAATTTATCACCTTCTTGGACTTGAATATCTGTAAAGTATACCTTTCCTGTGCAATCAGCAATAAAGGGTTTTATAGCTATACTAAATATCTTTTTATTTTCTTTTAAATTAATAGTCTCAGAAAACCTTGTAAAAATAGCTGCCATTTCTTCACCTACCCGTCAAGTGTCCATTTGATTTCTGAAACATGACCAGCCCAACCAGTAGCAATGGAGCCGCCTTGTAAAAATAAATCTGTAAAATAAACAGCCCCAGTACAATCAGAAACAAATAATCGGATAGTCAGAGATTTAATTCTTTTACTAGATGAAATATTATGGGCTGTTTGATTAAAAAACACCATTACAATGCTCCTTCCTAAAATAGTTCAATAAGTCTAGTTTCAGTTGTCCCATCTTCATATTCAATAAGCACTTCAATTCCTACTTGACCATTCGTACCTTTTTGAAGATTCTCTGATGCTATTTGAGCAGATATTGTATAACTTCTTCTATTTGCAGGATAAACAGTCTGAGATAAACTCTTTGTCATACCTAGAACTCCCTCAGCCATAAATGAAGCATCTCCCGACACTCCATTATTAGGATCAACAGTAAACCCAGAATTAAGCCAGTAGGTCATACCATCATCAGCTCTTGAGTTTCTTAGGTGATTAAATGGAACTAAATCTTTCACTTCTTGTCTATCAAGAACATCAGTGGAAGAAAGTATGTCTGCCGCTTTATCCCATTGGGCTGAGGAATCACCTAGTTCTCTTAATTTAGTTGATAATTCCAGCACCGTCTTCCACGGTTCTTGTAAATTATATTGCCTGCGAATAACTCTTATTTTTACTAATAGATTCAATTCTTTATCATGAACAGTTACAATATCTCCTAGTTTCCAAGTTTCATGTTCATATCCAGTTAAGACAGATAAGTCCATAGCTGATAGGACATAGGAAATTCTAGGCTTAGCATACTGACCTAGACGCATATTGGCAAACTCAAGCATCTGATAGGGGTTAGTAAAGGAGGAGGCATCAAGAGTTCCCACCCTTACTTCAGATGAATAAGAAAAATCTTCTACATACTCCTTATTTCCATTAATTGAAGCAAAAGTCATCCCGTCTTTACCATAAACATAAAGCCTAGTAATAAGGCTTCTTGTATCTACAACCCGCTCTATACTTTTCATATTCTTTTTATATGAAAATAGTGCTCCGCTATCAGTCCCACCAAAGGTCAAAAGGTGGACGAGGCGATTAGCACTATCAAAAATTAAATCACCACCATGAATATTTTGAGTAGCCCTAAGGATAGATAAAGCATTCTTTTCTGTAGATTGCCAAGTTCTCTTTGTAGTTACCGTGACATTTCCTACTGACCAGCCTGTTCCAAGTAAGGCATAATTCATAGGAGCATCAGGAGTTTCAGCAATAAAGTCTCTTGCTTCTTTTTCTGTACTAAATGATAAATCATAAAAGGCGGCTTCTGCATAAACAATAGTTACTACTTTGCCATCAGAACTCTTTTCATCTTTTATAGTCCTTATACGATAGACATCATTTACAATTTGAACTTGCTTTTCATTATCTAATGTTTCCCTTTTAGGGTCATGGAAGGGAAGTTTAAATTCTAAAATATCAGCACCGTTTACTTCACTTGTAACTAAAATATCAAAAGCATTATCAAGTACCGATTCCCATGCTCCATCAGAATTTAATACTACTGGCCTTGCAAAACCTAATTTTTCATAAGGTGGTCTTGGGATATCATGAAGCTGTATTTCTAAAAATCTAGGAGTCTTACTTGAATCCTGTGTTGTTAATGTGATTCTGTAACGAATATAAGCTTTATTTGGTGATTGCAACTCACCACTTGAACCAATGGTCTGCCATGCAGTCCAGCTATCCAAATCATCTGAAGTAGAAGTTTCAACTAAACTTATAGAAGTTATTCCTGCAGTATATTCACTTGTTACAGAAACCCTGCCAGTTCCAGAAAGATTACAAAGAGCCGCTGTTGTATATAAGATTCCACTTGAAGGATAAGAGCCATCAGTTTCTTTTAATAAAACAGCTCCTGCTTCTTTGATAGCATCTACATCTGAGGAACTATCTCCACCATTAGCAAGCAGTGAAGATTTAAAATAAAAAATAAGATCATCCATATTTAAATCAGAATCTTTTTCATAAAACCAATCATCAAAACCACCAGCGTAATAATAAGTATTTGCATGCATCCCCATTACAATATCTGCGGTGCAAGATTTATTTAATTCACCAGTAAAGCTCCTAATTGGAGATTGCCAAACAGCCCCATCACTACGATCACAAAGTAAGTTTTGTACTTGTTTATTATTTACTTCGATAATGGAAGCAAAGAAGTACCAACCGTTGTTCTTTAGAGTGATGGGAGGTGTTTCTGATTGATCATAAATCAGTGTCCCCGAGGCATTATATAGCATCAATCGTGGTCGCCCTTGATATAAAGATACATAAAAGATTGGCTGACCAGGACCCTGTCTAGTATTAAAAATGGGGATAAAGGTCTGACCAATGGAATAAGTGGTAGGGTTTATCCAACCACCTACAACTATTTTTTCTCCTAAATCAGTAAAAAAGCCACCATCATTGGTAGCTATTAAATGAGTTTTTTCACTTGTTGGATTAATGATGTTTTGCCTAAAAAACCTACCTAGTCTACTTGCAGGAAAAGATGCAGATGTTCCTGACCAAGCTGATACATAAAAGTCTCTGTTAAATCCAGAGGCATCTGCAATCATATTATTACTATCTGGTGCAGTTTCGTTGAATCTCCAAAGAGCTACAGTTTTATTACTAACAGGAAATTCTCCTGTAAAATCTACTTGTGAAGTCAATACTGATTTTATAGCCAAAATCATCACCTCCAGCAGCTATTTGCTAAAATGTTTAATTCTGAAAAAGTTGCATTATTGGTGTTTATTATAATTTCATTACTTCCTTTATTTAGAATAGGGAAATTAAGTTCATCTAAAATAGGCAATCCATTTCTTAGTGTATTGCCGTTTAAATCAGTAACTTTTGCAGTCAGCAATAAACTATCTATGACTAAAATTTCATTTGAAGCTAGTCTTCCTATAAGCTTTAATTCTTCACCATTTGTAGTGATTGTCACAAAAGACGATGACGAACTATCAATATTTCCTTTTAGCTGATAAATAGGGTAAGAATTTATATTTCCTATATTTCGCACTAATTCATGAGAGCCTGTGAGTGAAAGAGTAAATTGCTCATCTGTAATTGCATAGCCGTTAGGGTCTGGGCAAATAAAGGTTAATTCAAAGGAGCCTGCACTACTTAATATTCTTTCACAGTCTATTTCTGTATTTAATCTTGCTAAAAAGAATCTGTCAGGCACATCATCTAGAACTAATTGTTTTAGTCCTTCCAAAGGATTTAGCCATGCAGATATATCATCTAGTACTTTTACTAGGTTTTCAAAGGTTCTTTGAGGATAAATATTGCAATTAACTTTAATATACCTTTCAGAGCTGTCACATCCAAAATCAGCAATACCTACTTTACCAGGAACAATCTCATAAGAATTTCTAAGGGGAGGAGATGCTTGCCAGCTTGTAAGTCTTGCTTTTAGTTTCATGTTTTTAGAATGAATACCATTATACATAAAGCCCATACATCAACCTCCTTATACTGTGATGAATCTTCCTTGAGCTCTAGAGCCTGTTTGCATTAGATTATATAATTCTTGTGAAACCTTTCTAATATCATCTTCACTTCTTACAATCATTTGCTGAACTGTAACAAGTGGTCCAGTATTCATAGATGGTGCAAGTCCACCAGTTCCATTTATATTTACATTCGAATCCACATCAAAATCCCTAGGTATTGCTCCTTCAATATCATCTGAAACCTTGTTCATGGCCTTATCAAAACCTTCGCCAAGACCAATAGCCATATTATCACCAATACCTGCAAAGACAGTAGAAGGTGATTTAATACCAAGAACTCCTTTAACACCACTTACAATTCCACCTACGAAACCACTAATCTTATCCTTAATCCAAGATACCATTGAAGAGATGCCATTCCATAAACCAGTTACTATATTTTTACCTACTTGAACTATTGAAATTGCTGCTTTTCCAATTCCAGTAATAATAGCTGTTATAATTTGAGGGATTGCTGCTACAAGCTGTGGTATTGCTTTTATTAATCCAACGGCAAGCTGAAGTACAATCTTAATTCCCATATCAATAATAAGAGGAAGATTGTTTGTAATAAAATTAATTATCCCACTTATTATTTTTGGTAGTGCTTCTATTAACCTTGGCAGAGCATCAACTAATCCCTTAGCCAGTCCCATGATTATTTGCAAAGCTGCGTTAAGTATCTGATCCATATTATTTAATAAGGTATCAACTATTAAAATTATAGCCTCAACAATTGATGGAATTAATTCTGGCAAGGCATCTGCAATTCCTAGAGCAAGGGCTACAACTATTTGTATAGCTGCCTCAATAAGTAGAGGTAAGTTCTCAATAATAAATTCTGCTACTGTAGTTACCAAATAAACCACCATTTCAATTAAAGGTTCAATATTGCCTACTATGGCATCAATAATACCTGTTAGAAGTGCAATAGCCCCTTCTAAAAGTGGAGGTAAGAGAGTAGGCAGTAAAGCTACTAATACATTCACAAGTTCAGTTAGCATGATGGAGACCATTTCAATAACTTCAGGGAGGTATTCACTAATTCTTTTAATTCCATCCATTAAAAAAGATGATATTCTCTCGCCAATGGCGGTAATATCACCTTCCTGAAAACCATCATTTAAAATTGCTGTTACATCTCTTACAAGGGAAGTCACATCCCCAACAACCTCACCAGCCATATCTGAAAACTGCTCGCCAATTGTTATTTGTAACCCTTCATAAGCTGACTTTAAACTTCGAACAGAACCTGCAAGTCCGCTTTCCATGGTTTCAGACATTTGCACAGCTGCACCTTCAGCATTGGCAAGTTCGTTATAGAGGTTATTCATCTCATCGCCAGTACCAGATAAAAGTGCGTTAACTGCTGCAAGGTCTTGTTTGTTAAAGATGTTACTCAGTGCATTCATTTTATCTGATTCGGATAGACCACCAAGTTTTTCATTTAGGTCTTCAAAGATTTCATTCATTTCACGAATATTACCTGATGAGTCTGTCACACTAATCCCTAAAGAATTTAGTTCTTTTGCTGCAGCAGAAGTCGGAGAAGTAAGTGACATAATAACATTTCTAAGTTTTGTTCCACCTTCTGAGCCCTTGATACCACGGTTTGCAAGAACACCAAGCATGACATTTAATGTATCAAGTTCTTGTCCTGCATTTTTCATGGTGGCCCCAGCCACTAAGATACCTTCCCCAAGTTGCTGAACATCGGTATTAGACTTTTGAGAAGTCCTAGCCATCATATCCATATAGGAATCCATATCTGAAATCTCAAGTCCTAAGGCTGCCATAGAGTCAGTAACAAGATCTGATGCTTTGGCTAAATCCATGCCACCTGCAGCTGCTAGGGTTAAAACTCCTGGAAGTGCATCAATGGCCTGTTCAGCATCATAACCAGCGAGGGCTAGGTAGTTTAAGGCATCAGCCGATTCGGAAGCAGAAAATCTTGTACTAGCACCAGCCTCTTTAGCTGCCTCTGAAAGTTTTTTAAATGCCTCTTCGCCTTCCACGCCAGTAAGTCCCATAGTTGCTTGCACTTGTTTCATGGAATCTTCATAGTCAGCGTAAACATTCAAAGAGTCCTTTATCCATTTGCCTGTAGCTACAGCACCTGCACCTATTGCAGCCATAGCTGCTGCAGCCGCTTTTAGTCCTGCAACTAGGGTTTTACCAGCAATCTCTCCAGCCTGTTTTAAGCCACCTACAAGTTTATCAAGCTTTTCTCTATTGAGCCTTTTTACTTCTTCTTGAGATTCTTTTAATTCACGTTCCATATTATTTAGTTCGGCATTGGCATTGTTAAGCTGTGTCTGCCAAGAGAGAGTTCTTCTATCATTTTCACCAAAGGAGGCGGCAGCATTAGATAATGCTTTTTCTAAAGTAGAGACTTTTTCTTTTTGTGCATCTATTTCTTTATTAAGCTGGTTGTTTCTAGCTGTAATGGCTTGAATGGATTTGTCGTTTTTATCAAACTCAGAGGATACAAGTTTCATTTCTGAGCCTAAGACCCTAAAGCTTTGATTGATTTCTCTAAGGGCATTTTTAAACTGCTTTTCACCCTCAATACCAATTTTAAATCCAAAGTCTGACACCTTACCACCTCCTTAGATTCCCATAGGAATAATCTCATCAATAGAAACTTCTCTTTTAGGTTTTGCCATTCCAGTAAATTGCTTGTGAATTTCCCATTGATCCAAAATCTCCCCTATTGGCATAAGCCAAACATCTGGTTCTGGTCTATGAAGCTGAGTTACTCCATAATAAATAAGTCGAGCAAACAATTCTTCATCGCTTACTCGACTTGCTCGTTTTTTGAGCTTTCGTCCTCTGATTCTATATGTCTTTTAGTTCCTTTAAACATAGCTTCCATAATTGCATCTTTATATGTTGCCAACTCATGAGGGGAGGTTAGAAGCTCAACATCATCTTCGGTTAATAGTTCTTCCTTTTCTCCATTAAGTCTATTATTAATTAAAATGCTTTGATTAGCCAAAAGTGCAATAAGCCAGACAATTTCTTCTAGGGCCATCTCAAAGTTTTCTGCCTTCATTAACTTTTCACCAAGATTTTCTAGACCGCCATAACGCTTTGCTATTTCCTTTGTCGCTTTTGTAGTTAAAATAAGGCGATATTCTTTGCCACCTATAGTTATCAGACTGCTACGTTCCTTGTCCATAATATTCCTCCTCGTATAATTGTATTTGTTAAAACATTTCTATCGTTTTTCCAGTTAATAACTGGAAGTATCATTAACGTCATTTCTTAATATTTCATATCTTTTCGTCCACTCTGCCAGCTGGTGGACAAGCTGCCATTCTTGGTGGCTAAATTTCATAATTGATATTGCCTTAGCCCTGTTGCACAATAATCTTAGAAGGTTATTGAGGAATAGTTCTCTCTCCTCCTAGTTGAGCCTTCGGGCTGCTTCTTAAAAAGTCTGTTCCCCTGACCTTGAGTTTATCTTCTAACCGCTGGTTGTTTGTTCTCAAGTCATTACCTGTTGGCAGGCAGGATTCGTGCCAAATGATTGAGAAAATGATTCTGATTGCGAGGGTGTCGACGCTCAAGGAGACAGGGCTTTGGTAATTCAACGACCTTCAAATAACTTTGCTGAAAGGAGGAAAATCCTATGTCTGATAGCATTTTTGTTGGTATTGATGTTAGTACAAAATCAAACAAGGTCTGTATTCTTGATCAACAAGGTAATCGTCTGTCCAAGCTGTCTGTGGAAAACAATTCTCATGGCTCAGCTAAAATCGTCGAACGTGTTATTGAGGCCACTGAGAAATCGAATTCTTCTGATGTGTCCTTCGGTCTGGAAGCCACATCGGTATACGGTGATGGTCTTATCTTCTTTTTAAAACAAGAGCCTTCACTTAAGCTGTACAACACTAAAGTATTTTTACTCAACCCCAAGCAGGTACATAACTTTAAAAAGGCTTATAGTGACCTTCCTAAGACTGATGATGTTGATGCCTGGGTCATCGCAGATTGTCTGCGCTTTGGGCGTATCAATCTTCGTGAAGTATATTTTGATGAACAACATAAAGCTTTACAGAGGCTCACAAGAGCTCGTTACTTCGTTGCTCAAAATATTGTCAGAGAAAAGAATCGATATCTTACCAACCTGTTCTTGAAGTTCTCAGGAATGTGCCAGGAAAAACTCTTTTCAAATAACCTTGGCGCAACCGCAATAGAACTAGCAGGGAGCGAATTCTCTCTTGATGAGATAGTTCACATACCTTTAGATGAATTAGCCATATTCATTAACACAACAGGAAAAGGTAAGTTTGCGGATCCAGAAGCTCTGGCAGCCGGAATTCAAAAAGCTGCAAGAAGCTCTTACCGCCTTCCAAAGACTGTGGAGGATTCGGTGAATCAGGTGCTGGCTGTATCAGTAATTAGCATAAAGAGCTACTTACAACAACTAAAAACACTTGATCAATCCATCTCCACACTCATGGAAGCTATACCAAACACTCTGACATCCATTAAAGGTGTTGGTCCCGTTTATTCTGCCGGAATCCTTTCAGAAATCGGCAGTATTAACCGGTTTAAAGACCAAGCCTCTTTGGCCAAATATGCTGGACTTTCATGGTCACGATACCAGTCGGGTAACTTTGATGCCGATAACACACATTTAATTAACTCCGGCAATCGCTACCTGAGATATTATCTTATTGAAGCAACAAACCTCGTGAGAAGGCACGATCCCGAGTATAAACGCTTCTATGAGCTAAAGTATCACGAGGCACCGAAAAGTCCTCACAAACGCGCACTCGCACTTACTGCCAGAAAATTTGTCAGATTGGTTTACGCACTGCTGCGTGACCAACGACTATATTTACCTCCAAGGGTAAGGTAGGCTTCTACCTCCTAAGGTGCTTAAAATCTTGTTTCCAGCAAATAGGAGCAGGTTTAGTTTGTTGTACTCATTTTTAGTGGTTTTTAGGCAATATCTTATGAAATTTTCAAAGATCATTTCCAATTTAGGTCTTGACATTTAACCGCTGGACTTATTCCTCTGTTCCATTAGCAGTGAAGAGAGGTTCATAAACTTCGTTATACCATCCAGTTATTATTTCAGAGGACACACCCTCATCACCCTCACTAACTTCAGCCTTCCATGGATGCTTTCCTTGACCGTCAAGTTTATTTCTACGAATGACAGTTCCTTCAATGGTAGGTGTTGAGAAAGTAATACTATCTCCTTTAGTAGCAAGGTTCGTAGCTGGGATGCCAAACTTCACACGGTATAGCCAAAAGTAACGATATTTTCCGTTTGCTTTTTTAGCCCTAAAACCTATTGCTACAGGATCGCCTCCATCTTCACTTGTTGAGATTAATACTTTGTTATCATCAATTGTTGCCCCTGTTAAATCACTGGCAGCTTCTACACCAATATCATCGATTCCAAGAGAGAGTGTACCATTTTGAAATTCCTTAATGATTTCTGCAGCACCGTCATCTGCATAAAGGGTTGCTTCTGCAAGTTCTACTGAAAGCTCCGCACTAATTGCTTTTGCTAATGGAATAGGGGTATCATAGGTTTCATCACCATTTGCATCCTCTGTTATTTTTGCATAATAAAGTCTATCAAGACCGATTGTTGCCATATGTTAATCCTCCTTATCCAACTTAAATTTATATGATTTTGCTACATCTAGAGCATAGTGGTGATATCCAGTATCGTCCTCATGCCCTAAATATCTCATATCAGTTATTGTAAAACCCGCACCTAAAAGGGTACGGGTTAGTGTGTTTTTAATCTTTATATAATTTCCTTTAGAAAATAAGGAAAGTCTTAATTCTTGTACTTCATACTCTGGAAGATTATCTGCATAAACCTCAAATAAATCTACAAGAGGAGTTGCAACAAGATAGATATCGGGAGGGTTATCTGAAAATACTCCTGTTTCTATGGGAATGTCACATATGTTTGAGAGAGTATTTATTTCACTTAGAATACTCATATGTTTTTTACCTCCCGATCAAATCTTTCCCTCATAGCATCAATACAAGGTTTTCTCGAAGTTCTTCTAGCAGGCTTCAAAAATGGCTTTGGTGGTTGATTAGATTTTCCATACTCAAGGATATTTGCTATCTTAGCATTACTATCTCCATCACTTCTTGGTTCTTTAAAACCTACCTTTACATTATGGTTTCCATTTCTATCTAATAGAGCAGGGGAGAGACCGAGGGAGGATACAAGTTCCCCAGTAGAGCGACTTTTTACTTTTGTTCCTTTTCCAATGGAGGACTTAAGATTAGATTTTACGTGTTCGAGGACAACTTCACCACCAGACTCAAGTACCTTAGGGATAATTTCATCCGTTTTATCACCAAGTTTTGAAATCTTCAATAGAAAATCTTCAGGCATTCTCATAGACACTTTAGCCATCTGATACCACCACCTTTTTTGCTAGAACTTCAACATACATTCCACGGTTTTTTATGTCCTCTACACTTATAATTTCATAACGGTCACCACTACAGTCAATCACCATCTTTGATGTAATATCCACATCTGGGATTTTACGAAACCTAAAAAGGGCACTAGCTTCTGAAAACAAGGCTCTGTTTGCCCATTTTTCACTAGCATGCCTTTCTTCTTTATAAGCTCTTATGGTGGCTAGGATATTATCATTAACCTTACTAAATCCTTCATCATCTTTAATTCTTTCAACAAGAATAATATCTATAAAAGTATTGATTTTTCCAAGTCCCATAACCTACACCTTCCAATCCTTATCAAGGCGTAAAAGATTATTAATCGTTTCTCTTGCTTGCTGACCTGCAATAGCGGTATCAGCAAAGAAGCCACCTGTACTACCATCACGACTTTCATAAAAGTGAGAGGATAGCATAATGATAGCTTGCTCAGTGACTGGAGACATTACATTTTCATTGTAGTATCCTTCTTTTAAATGTTGATAGCTCTCAGCATAGGATATAGCGGCGTCAATATACATTTCCAAAAGCTCATCATCTTTATCGTGTTCAAGTATTAGATTTGCTTTAACTTTTTCAATTAGTGTCATTAGCCGCCACCATCCTTTCTTTATGGAGTATCATCTACCATTAGCCCTGCAGTTTTTAACTTAGAAAGCAGAGCATTAAAATCTGTGACTAAATCTTCTATTGTAGTAGCAGTGCTTTCAGATTGGTTTTCAATAAGAGAGAGGCCAACTACTGTGGCCTCATCCTTAATTTCCAATGTACCGCCTATAACGGTTTTCTCTCCGCCTTGTTCCGTATAATTTTTAGTATTATAACTCATCTATTTACACCCCTCATTAAGCTTTTTGCTGTAGAACTTTAATTGCTTCTGGAAGGATAAGTTTTCCGTCCACCCTTTGGCTACCTAAGAAACCTACTTGACCGCTAGTTGCAAAAAGCTCATTTAGTCTTTTGAAAGAGCGACCTTGTCTGTCAGCAATCCAGTAGTATCCAAAATCACCAAAGGCGATGGTCTTAGCACCAGCCTCAAGAATAGGAGCATAAGCAGATGTATATACTGGACGATTAAGCAAAGTATCTGGTGTTCCTGCTGTAAGTGATGGCTGCCATAAATATTGACCTTGGCCATCCTTTAATTTACGAATAGCCTTTATAGTTGCATCATTCATGATAAAAGACGCATTTTTTCTATAAGGAGCTTTAAGTGAATATACTAAATCAATAATCTCATCCGCTGTGATTGCAGTAGCAGAGCCAGCTGTTATTCCAAGTTCTGCACCACCAGTAGCGTTAAATATCCCTGTAGGTTTTCCAACTCCATCGCCAACGAGGAATGCTTCTTCTTCCTTAGCACCGATTCTTCTTGCAAACTCAGTAGAGATATAGCTTTCAATATTAAATATACTGTCATTTAAAAGTTCATCAGATACTTTAATCATAGTACCTAGCTTATAAGCTCCGATGGAAGTTTGCCCAAATACAGAATCACTTTCTTCATATTCTTCGCCTTCATCAAGCCAAGATGCAGTTCCTTTAGTCACTACAACAGGGATCTTTTTGTCGCCGCTTGAGGTTTGGATGACTTTAGCAAGTTTACGGAAGATATTCTCTTCTTCAAGGGTTTGAATTAAAGTTCTTTCAAATTCATCGGGAACAAGGTAACCTCCTTCTGTATCATCACCTATGGATAGAGAATTAAATACTTCTGACTTTGGATTTTTGGTTCTCATAACATTCCAGAAGGCTTTCTTATACTCATCAGATGCACGACCTTCTTTTATTTTCCCCATACCGTTGTTAGGTTTATTAGAGAGGGGAGTGGAAGTAGGCTTTGATAGTTCTAAATCGAGAACGGCTTGTTTTTCTAACCTGTCTATCTCTTTACCTAAATCAACTACATCTTGTTCCATTCTTTCATAGGTAGCAGTATCTTCAACTGAAACAAGCCCTTTGTCATCTCTTCTTGCATCTAAAAAAGCTTTGGCACTTTCCCAAAGTTTCGCTCTTTTTTCTCTTAATTCTAATATTTTATTCATTGAATATACCTCCATTTATTTAATTAGATTTAATCTTGTACTTAGTTCTTTATAGGAAGTGCCAGCAGGTGGCTTTTCCTTTTTGGGTAGTTTACTTAATATAGAATTGACAGCTACCATATTACTGAAAGCTAATCCTTCAAGGTTTTTATCTTCATCACCCTGTGCAAACATTATTTTATCTGCAAACCCTAAGTCCACAGCCTTTCTAGCATTGAACCAGGTTTCCTCATCCATAAGATGAGAGAGCTCATTCCTTGGTATGCTAGTTTTTAACTCATAAGCATTAATGATGCTTTCTTTAACTTCTGATAGCATTGCTTTGGCTTTTTCCATTTCACTTGCATCGCCAAAGGCAATAGTCAACGGATTATGGATCATCATTAGACCTGTAGGTGAAATTTGTACTTCAGTACCAGCCATAGCAATAACGGATGCCGCACTAGCTGCAATTCCATCAATCTTAACTGTGACGTTGCCTTTATAATCCATTAACATATTGTAGATTTGACTAGCAGCAATGCAGTCGCCACCAGGGGAATTAATCCAAACAACAATATCTCCAGATTCACTATTTAATTCATCTTTAAATAGTTTAGGTGTGATTTCATCTCCATACCAAGTTTCATCAGATATCACACCATTTAAAAATAAAGTCCTTTCATCATCATTCTTTATCCAGTTCCAAAACTTCTTTATTTTCATCACCTCCAGTGTTTCTATTCGCATAAGCACCAACATCTTTAAGCTTTAGCATATTGCCATTGACCATGTATGTGTTTCCACCTTCATCAGAGGGTATAGGGTTCATGTTTTCTAAACTCCTTACATCGTTAGGAGACATAAAACCATTTTGAATGCCGATAGAATAACCTCTCATTCTTGATTCATAGTCCCCACGAAGAAGGCCTTCAACTAAGAAACTAACAAAGTACTTGTGCCTTTCTTCTTCAGAAAACAAGGCTTTATTAATAGATTGCTCTATTCTAACAAGCCAAGGTCTTATAGTATGAACTACAAAGCTTATAGATTGATGTTCAATATTTGAAAAAGTAGCTCTTTCTAAATCACCAACTAAATGGGGAGGGACTCTAAATATTCGACAAATTTCCTCAGTTTGATATTTCCTTGTTTCTAAAAACTGTGCCTGTTCTGGTGGTATGCCGATGGGAGAGAACTTCATACCTTCTTCAAGAACGGCAACTCTATGAGCATTTGATGTTCCTTGATAAACTTGATTCCAGCTATCCCTAATTCTATGAGGATCTTTTACAACACCAGGATGTTCTAGAACACCACCAGGATTTGCACCGTTTGAGAAGAACTTAGCTCCGTATTCTTCTGTTGCTAGAGCCATACCAATTGCATTTTTAGCCATGGCAATGGGGGAGTATCCAATGAGACCATCAAAGCCAAGGCCTGGTATGTGAAGGACCTCTGTATTTCTTAGTAAATATTCCTTCCCTTCGCTAGTATAGAGATAATAAATTTCTCCATTTTCACTTCTTCCTACCTTCATCTTGTCTGGAAGCAGGGGATATAGAGCCACTACTTTTCCATGCCCATTTCTTATTATCTGAGAGTAGGAATTTCCCCATAATAAAAGATGACCCATAAGTGTTTCTCTAAACACGAATGAAGTCATCTCAGGGTTAGGCGAATCTGATAGAAGGTAATATATTGGATGATCCTTTGCTTTTTTTTTCCCGCTTTCAGTATTCATATAAGTGTGCAGTGGGAGAGAGGCTATGGTTTCAGCTAGTATTCTAACACAGGCATATACAGCTGTGGTTTGCAGGGCTGTTCTTTCATTGACCGTTTTCCCACTACTAGTAGAGCCAAAGAAAAAACTGTAAGTAGAACCGAATAAGCTATTCTTTGGTTCAGCCCTTGTCTTAAATAATCTTGAAAATATACTAATGTGATCACCTCCTAAAATTGGGCATGAAAAAAGCACCTCGTGTAGAGATGCTTTTAAATAAGGTTGAGACGTGCAATATGCACTATACGTCAATAATCCTTAATATTGTTTTGGTTATTAAACAGTTTATAGCTATTGAAAATAGATAGGAATTGTTCAAAGCTAATATTGTTTAAATCAACTACTTTTGCATGCTTTAAGGCTTTATTAAATTGATTTTTTGTAAATAGTTTTCGATATTCTTTGTTAACCCATTTCTTAACAAAATTTTCATACATTTTTCTATCCTTGTATGATATTTTTGATGTAAGCCTTTTTAATAAAATCAATGAGCTATTAACTTTAGGTTGGGGATGAAAATATTCTCTCGGGACCATTCTTAATATTGAAATATCCACTTCTGTCATCAATAGTAATGCTAATGCTCGCTTTATATCCAATAACCTTTTAGCAAATCCGTATTCCACGATTAAATAACTTTCAACAGCTGTACTTTCAAATACAATTTTTCGTATTATATCTGTACTAATGTTGTAAGGAATATTACCGTATATTTTATATCTTATATTTTTAGGAAATTTAAATTTTAGTATATCCTGGTTAACTATTTGAAAGTTCCTTTGATGTACTAATTTCTGTTGAGTTGCTAGACACAAGTCAGGGTCAATTTCAATTGCAGTTACATGGTTACATATTTTAGCCAATTCTAATGTAGTGTGACCTTTGCCCGAGCCTATTTCAAATACGTTATCTTCTTCGTTTAAATTTATATTTTTCAAGATTTTATTTATATTTCTCTTCGAAGTAATAAAATTTTGACTATATTTTATATTTATTCTATTCATTATAACCCTCTCTGTCACGGTTATAATGAATTTTCATTTATCAATTCATTATAACCACTTATTTCTTGTCATTATAACCACTTATTTCTTGTTTGGTTGATAATGAATTGTATTTATTACAAAAATGCTAAAAATACCCATTGATTTGTCCTCCGTTTATATTTACTTTTGTATTAAGTCGTATATCAACTTAATTCGTAACCAACAATAAGTATACCAAATGATTCACGATATTAAAAGACCAATATTCCTCTTTCATCATATACACTACCCGTACTTACACCATCATTTCTCAAAGCTCTATCAAGTGCCATTATAGTTGCAACTGCACCATCAATTTTCTCACTGGACTTTTCTTTGTCTGGCTTAATGTTTCCAGCAGGGTCAGTTCTAACGAATATATTATCCATCATCCAACGAAGGACAGGATGGCCACCATGGGCTAATTTTTCTTCTAAGGTAAGTTTCATTAATTCTTTAGTTGGAGGACTCATATCTTTAAAGCCTTGACCAAAAGGTACAACTGTAAAGCCCATACCTTCTAAGTTTTGAGTCATCTGAACAGCACCCCAGCGGTCAAAGGCGATTTCTCTAATGTTATAGTCCATCCCTAATTCTTCAATAAAGTTTTCTATGAAACCATAGTGAACGACATTACCATCAGTGGTTTTAATAAAACCTTGCTTTTCCCATAAATCATAATTAACATGATCCCTTCTAACTCGGAGATCAATATTTTCTTCTGGTATCCAAAAGTATGGAAGGATACTGTATTTATCATCCTCATCTTCTGGGGGGAATACTAAAACAAAGGCTGTTATATCTGTAGAAGAAGATAGGTCAAGGCCGCCATAACAAACTCTACCTTTTAAATCATCGGGGTCAACTTTAAATGCACAGGCATCCCATTTGTCCATAGGCATCCAACGTACTGCCTGTTTTACCCATTGATTTAACCTTAATTGCCTAAAACTATTTTCTTCAGCAGGATTTTGCCTAGCTGATTCAAAAGCTGCTTTAACTTTATCCATAGTAACTGTTATTCCAAGTGAAGGATTCGCTTTCTTCCAAACCTCTGGATCTGTCCAATCATCATCCATATCTGCACCATAAATAACAGGGTAGAAAGTAGGGTCAGTTTTTCTTCCTTCAAGTAAATCAACAGCTTTTTGATGAACTTCCCAGCAGATGCTATTTTGATTATCTCCAGCAGTGGTAATAAGAAAATAAAGTGGCTGGGTTCTAGCATCACCACTTCCTTTAGTCATAACATCGTAAAGCTTTCTATTAGGCTGTGTATGAAGCTCATCAAATACAACTCCATGGGTATTAAAGCCATGTTTATTTTTTACATCAGCAGACAGGACTTGATAGACACTTCCTGTCGGCTGATAGATTAATCTTTTCATCGAATCTAAAATTTTAACCCTTTTAGCTAAGGGGGGACACATTCTAACCATATCGGCTGCAACATTAAAAACAATAGAAGCTTGATTTCTGTCTGCAGCACAGCCATAAACTTCAGCCCGTTCTTCACCATCACCACAGGTAAGAAGGAGAGCAATAGCTGCAGCAAGTTCTGATTTTCCCATCTTCTTTGGAATCTCAACATAAGCTGTATTAAATTGTCGATAACCATTAGGTTTTATAGTTCCAAATATGTCTCTTATAATTTGCTCTTGCCAGTCTATTAATTCAAACTGTTTCCCTGCCCATCTGCCTTTAGTGTGGGTAAGTGCTTGGATAAATGAAACAGCATAATCAGCGGCATCTTCATCATATACTGAATCTTTGGCCATGAATTTAGTTGGCTTATAATTTTTTAGTTTTCTAATTAGAGCCGCCTCCTTTCTAAAATAAAAAGGACTATCAATTTGAATAGTCCTTAAAAACAAGTTTTCAATTATAAAATAGAGTAGGAATTATTTCTTAAACTCCCCAGTCATTATAAAGTGTACATATTCAGCTTTATGATCTTCTAGGAAAATAACTAGTTCATAAAACTTTCGTTCATTGGCTTCGTATTGAACTCTATTAATATCAAACATATTGGTAACTCCACTATCTCTAATTGATAATATTTGCTCCTTAATCTTCTCGGTCATTGGTAGTTCCAGCCCTTTCTACAGAATCTTCTAAAGCGGTACGAAGTGTTTCTATATCAAAGTTTTGTGTCTTATACCCATCATAGATAACTGAATAATAGTACATACTAGGCTGACCGAGAGCTTTACCTTCATTCATAATATAGACCATCGCTTTTACATTTCTTCCGTTTAGCTTTACTTTGACATTTTCCTTTCGATAGAGGAAAGGATAACCTTCATATCTATCAAGGGCTTTTTCATCGGTTGCAGTGATTTCCCAGATAAGTACTGGGACTTTACTATCTTTAGAAGGTTCAACAGTAGCAACTGCACTACCGTGACCACCTCTAAATAAAAGTTTGAAACCCTTAAGTTCACTAGCTCCTACAAGTTTTGCAGTTGGGCATCTGTTTGCCATTTGGGGTAGGTTTAAATTCGAACCGTAAGCTACATAAAGTTTTTTATCCATTCTAAATCTTCCTTTCTCTTGCCACAGTTTCGCCTGTGTTGGCTTTTTATTTGAAGGAGGTACTTTCATACCCTTCTACCAGCTTAAGAGGGGATTTACCCCTCGTGGCTTTAAGTAACCGCCTATCTAGGCGGATTCTCGAAACCTCCAAGCTGCAGAACCTTCTAAGTGTTTGCATAGGTGCTCTCTTGGGTTTTTAAATTCTTCACCAATAAAGCCGATTCTGTTAAGCCAGGTTCTCATTGCGAATTTTGGGTTTTCAATCTGTGGCTTTTTGCTACTGGCAAACTTCTGTGTTAAGGCCTGTTCATTCATGGCTAAGCTTAAAAGAATGTAGGTTCTTATTTTCCCAGCGTGTAGTGTTCCATTAAAACCCCTAAGTTCAACTGTTCCCACTCCGTTAAAAAAGCTGTGAAGGTTTAGGAAGTGGTACCTGCTGTCGTGATAATGTCTATCCCTGCTTTGATAGTAGCCTTCGTACCAAATATCCTCGATTCCTTTAAAGGTTGTTGGTTTTTTCTTATTCATTTTTTGAACTAAGCTCTTATCCATTTTCTTGCAATATCTCATTCTTTCTCTTTCTATCTCAAGGCTAGTGTAGAGCAGGTCATTTCTTGAGTATATAATGTTTAGGAAGTTTCTAAGGCTTCTGGGAGTATGTTCCTCGCCATCAAGGTGGATATGTATCCCTGTAGTTTTGTTAGTATAACCTCCAGCTTTCCTAATTTTCCTAACCATTTCTTGAAGGCTTTTAATGTCTCTTTCATAGGTTAAGATTGGGCTAACTATTTCTACGCTATATTCATTGCCTGCTGAAGCTTTTTGTCCATTTATTTTCCTTTGACACTTTATACTTCCGTCATAAACAACTTCCCAAATTCTACCGCTAGGCTCTACTACTTTGTAGTTACGGCCTTGTTTTTGCATGATTCCTTCTAAATGTGTAGCTAAGGTTCGTGCTGCCTTTTCCCTAGTGATTCCTGTAAGCTCAATTTCAATTCCAAAGTTTCTTCTAAGCATGGTTTATCCCCTTTCAGTGTGTTTTTTGTTACATACATATATCACTCAGAAGGGGATAAATAGCAAGTACTATTTTCAGAATAAACACAGTATTATCAAGGGTTTAAGCCTGCTTTATTCTGTAATTTTCCTGCAGATATCTTCGCCAAATGCTATGCCAAGAGAACTTCCTTTATCCCAGTTAACATGAATTGTACCAATATCATCAACTCCCGTAACTGTTCCTTTATCACCAGCTTTTAATGTAGAGTAGGGGTCATCCATTTTTACAAGAGCAACCCTTGTGCCACTAGGAAACTCCTTTTTAAGTCTTTCTAATATTTCTCTGTGTATTTCTTTCATGGTTATTTGACCTCCTTATTGGCTGGTAGCCCATTTCTAAATGCAGAGTTGCCAGTAAGACTTGAAAGGAGTGTCTTTCTGTGGGCTTTGTATTCTGGACCAATCATTCCAAGTCTTATAAGCCATGTTCTAAAAGTATATTTATCATTGTCTGTTTCATTTGGCTTTGAAGAAGTATATTGTAGCTCTTTAGCTTTTTTAATTAATAGGCTTAGAAATTCTGATGAAGTTTGAATATCTCCCTTTATGAAATTGAAGGTTAGTTTTTCATCGTTAAAATCAATGCCTTTACAATTTTCCTTGTTGATGGTTGTTAGTATTTCACTCAAGGATTCAAGAGTAGAGATTTCATCAATTAATTCTTTTTCTACTATGTTTTCAGAGCAGTCAAAAACCTTTTTAATAAGTGACTGTTTGCTGTAAATCATGTTTAGAAGGTTTTTAATAGTTCTTTCATCGTGACCTTCCATGGGAAAGGATATTTCAATAGAATCAAATTCAGTTTCTATGGTTTCTTCTGAAGAATTTAGTATTTCATCAAGTTTCATTTCATCACCTGCCTTATTAATTATTGTGCCGTCCCTTGTAATGGTAAAATCTCCAACTTCATAAGCAAAGCTTGGAACTCCTAGATATTTTGGTTTTACCCCTAGATGTTTTCCCAAAATTTTGACTTTTTCTTTTCTATCCATATTTAATACCTCCAAGTAATGTAGTACGTCTATACATCACTCAAAAGCATGTATTATGCAAGTTATATTTCGGATATTCTTGAAGGTTTATTTGTAAGCTGAATTTTTAATAGTTTCAGCAATTTCATAAGCAACATTTACCGTAACAGCATTTCCAGCTTGCTTATATAGTTGTGCATCGGAATTAACTTTTCTAGCCTTATCAAAAAGAGAATCGGGGAATCCTTGAAGTCTAAAACATTCCCTTGGAGTAAGCCTTCTAATTCTCAGGTTTTCAGTTAAAGTGCCTTGTTCACAGCTAGTATCTAAAGTTTGGGCTATTTCTTTTCCCACACGACCTCTTCTTGTTTTACTATTAGGGAAGGATAAGTTTATGCTATCGCCTACATGAGCCTCAGCAAAACCTTTTTTTGTGGCTTCCTTAATTGCAACACCATGCCTATCTCCACTGGTTAAAGTAAACATAGGCTCACCAGTTTCTTTCATTCTGCGACCATTTTGTCTTTTGTTTATTCTTTCAGGAGTAAGAACGGCCCTTGCCTCAAGAACAGCACTATTAGATGCAGATCTATTTACTATTCCAGCAGTATATCTTGAGGTTATACATCTTGCTATGTTAGTTAGTTTAGGTTTCTTATGGGACTGGTCAATTAATACTTTACTTCCTTCTCCTTTGTTAGTTGTGATAGTAGGAGCAAGACCTTTTGATGAATACACATTCCCGTTCATCCCACGACCACTAGGGTTTACATTCCCAACATAATAAAGACCTGTTTTGCCGCCACCTCCACCACCACAGCCTGTAAGAGTACAGGATATTCCTTTAGGGTCATAAACTCTTTCACCTTGACAACCACCTATAATTTTCTTAAGAGTTGCTGAGTTTTCTCTTGTGATAGGTAATATTTCTCGTCTACCTCGACTTCTAAGATGTCCGATAAGGAATACTCTTTCTCTGTTTTGGGGGACTCCAAAGTCTTTAGAGTTAAGCACTTGCCAGATTGCATCATACCCAGCTTGGGAAATTTGATGGAGATATTCTGTAAAATCAAATCCTCTGTGACTAGATAAAAGTCCTTTAACATTTTCAAGGACAATGAATGTGGGTTTATCTTTTTCATCTTTGCCCTTGAGGAGTTCAATGAATTTAAAAAAGAGACCACTTCGGTCTCCAGATAATCCTTTTCGCATCCCTGCAATTGAAACATCTTGACAAGGTGTTCCTCCACACCAAATATCTGCATATGGGATTTCTTCTGATTTGATTGTGTTGATGTCATCTTTATGCCATTCCCCCTTTGTATCAAACATGGCTTTATAAGATTTAAGAGCAAATTTATCATTTTCACAAAAGCCAATACATCTTAAACCTGCCTGTTCAAAGCCTAGTCTAAAGCCTCCAACTCCTGCAAAGAAGTCTATGAAGGTTAATTCTTTATTCTTATTCATCTGAAACACCTTCGACATCTTTATACGAATATTCGACACCATCTCTTAAAAGAAACACACCATCTGAGTTACCAACTTGTTCAATATAACGTTTCACAATAACATCTGTGTATTTTTCATCAAGCTCAATCATATGGCAAATTCTATCTGTTTGCTCACAGGCAATTAATGTGCTTCCCGAACCGCCAAAGGGGTCAAGGACAATACAGTTAGTTAAGCTTGAGTTTAAAATAGGATAAGCTACAAGGGCCACGGGTTTCATTGTTGGATGATCCTTGTTCTTTTTAGGCTTTTCAAATTCCCAAATAGTGGTTTGTTTTCTGTCAGAGTACCAGTTATGCTTGCCTTTCTTTTTCCAGCCGAAGAGAACGGGTTCATGTTGCCATTGGTAAGGGGAGCGACCTAAAACTAAGGATTGCTTTTTCCATATACAAGTACCTGAAAGATAAAAGCCCGCATCAGAGAATGCCTTTCTAAAGTTTAAGCCTTCAGTATCTGCATGGAATACATAAATGGATGCGTCCTTAGCCATAACAGTTTCCATTCCTTGAAAGGAAGCAAGGAGGAAGTCGTAGAAGGCCTGGTTTCCCATATTGTCATTTTTAATTTTTCCAGCAGTACCTTCATAATTTACATTATAGGGAGGGTCAGTAATCGTTAAATTAGCCAACTTTCCATCCATTAAATCTTCATAGGTTTTAGGGTTAGTACTATCGCCACAGATAAGTCTGTGTTCGCCAAGCAGCCACAAATCTCCTAACTTTGAAATGGCTGGTTTTTTAAGTTCTTCTTCAACATCAAAATCATCTTCTTTAATATTGTCCTTTAGAGAATCTTTAAATAGATCATCAAGTTCAGCAGAGTCAAAACCAGTAAGGGAGACATCAAAGTCTACTCCTTGCAAATCTTCGATTAAAAGCATTAGCTTATCTTTATCCCAATCACCGCTGACTTTATTAAGAGCAATATTTAATGCCTTTTCATTTTCACTATCCATATCTACAACGACACAATCAATTTCTTTTTCGCCAAGCTCTACTAGAACTTTATATCTTTGATGGCCACCTATAATATTGCCAGTCCTTTTATTCCAAAGAACTGGCTCAACATATCCAAAGGTAAGAATAGAGTTTTTCAACTTTTCATACTCGGGGTCTCCAGGTTTTAAATCCTTCCTTGGGTTGTACTCGGCAGGATTAAGCTTTTCAATTTTAATCTTTTCTATCTTCATATTTTTTCACCGCCTTTTTAAACTCGTCATATCTATTTACATCTTCCCAAGGAAGGAGAGAGGAATTAAAGTGACCATAAGTAGCTGTGTCAGAATAATGGATATCTCTAAGCCTTAGGTTTTCAATAATTGCTGCAGGTTTTAAATTAAAGACATCTTTACAAGCCTTGGTTAATACTTCATCTGATACTTTACCTGTTCCAAAGGTATTAATAGAAAAAGCCACTGGATTTGCTTTTCCAATGGCATAAGAAAGAGCGACCTCGCATTTATCTGCAAAATCGCTCCATACAATATGTTTTGCTATATATCTAGCCATATAAGCACCACTTCTATCTACCTTGGTCGGGTCTTTGCCACATAGAGCACCACCACCGTGGGAGGCAAGACCACCGTAAGTATCAACCATAAGTTTTCTACCTGTTAAACCTGTATCAGCACTTGGTCCACCAATAACAAATCTACCAGAAGGATTGATAAGAATTTCAGTATCCTCATCAAAAGGAAAAACTTCAAAAGCAGGCAGTAGGACAAAGGTTAAAATCTCTCTTTTTAATTCATCATAGGATTTATCTTTATGATGGTGAATAGATATAACTATAGTTTTAACTCTTACTGGTTTATCACCATCATATTCTACAGTAACCTGTGCCTTACCATCTGGAAATATCCCTTTTATTAATTTATCTTTTCTTGCTTTATCTAACCTTTTAGTTATTCTATGGGATAAAACAAGAGGGAGGGGGAGCATTTCTCTAGTTTCATTGGTAGCGAAACCATACATAGTTCCCTGATCACCAGCACCAATTAAGTTATAAGGGTCATCTGTGCCATTTCGCATTTCTATAGCATTATCAACTCCAGCCTTTATATCGGGACTTTGTTTTTGTACATACACATATATTAAAAATTTAAGTGGATTGTATCCAATTTCCCTTAGAGTTTGCCTAACAATGTATCTGATATCTAGTTTCT
This sequence comes from Clostridiales bacterium, assembly GCA_040767605.1. Classification (GTDB taxonomy): domain Bacteria; phylum Bacillota; class Dehalobacteriia; order UBA4068; family UBA4068; genus JAXGOI01. Next base: position 1,812,466 of record JAXGOI010000001.1, on the reverse strand, counting down.
CGCTACAGGTGATTTCGCCCGCCACGATAATTTTTCCTTTGGTCGCCATAACTTCACAAGCTACTCTAGAAGCTTTATCTTTTCTAAAAGCAGCATCTAAAATATTATCAGCAATTAAATCGCATAGCTTATCTGGATGTCCCATACACACACTTTCAGCTGTTAATTGTCTTTTCATTTCTACCTCCAATTATTTATTTACCTTTGCGAGCAGTAAGTAGCCTTTCCATTACATTATCTTGAGGATTGTTTCCTGTGTATTCTGATAGAGAGTTTTCTTTTACGATTTGAAATATCTCAAACCACAGTCTATTTGTTTGAGTCATATAATTTTGTCCCATTGCAACATAGGGACTTTGAATAGCATTTCCTGTAGTAGGATGTTTTGCTAAAAAGCCATATTCAGTGATTGCCTCTTCGCATTGAATCCATCTTGCAACACTCATAGCATATCTTTCTAAAAGCTGAGGTGAGACGAGGGAGGAACAACCTCTTTCATGTAGCCATTTCCATGTATCTTTATAGACTTCTCCAGCAACTAAAGTCTTTCCATCTTTTTGGACTGCCTCTAACATTTTGTTTGGTTCTGGCATTTCTTCACCTTTTAAGTCTGCGGTGTTCTGAAATTCCATAACTGTAAGAGGTCTTCCACCAGGATTTCCTTCAGCTATTTTTTCTGCTAATGCTTTCTTTTTGGCTCCTGCTCCTATGCGAGCACCACCTCTATTAGTGCCGTCCTTGGCCATATATTAAAACACCTCGCTTTCCACTTGCCCTATTACCCCCTTTGAAACTGCATTTTTTTACACGAAGCCCCACGCCGCTGTCCGCTTATGAAAGTTTTAGAGATTTACTACCCCCACCGCTCACCACTTTTAGCTGTGATGCTTGAGTGACAAGACTTGCATAAGCTCATAAGATTACTAAACTCATTGCCACCACCTTTGGACAGTGGTACGATGTGATGCACTTCCTCCACAGGAGTAAGCTTTCCGTGTTTCTTACATTCCTCACAAAGGGGATACTCTTTGACGTATCTGTCTCTGATTCGTTTCCAAGCCCTGCCGTATCTTTTGTTGGACTTAGGATCTCTTTGGTACTTGTTATAGTTTTTATTTGTTAACCGCTTATGTTTTTCACAGTACCTATCATCAGTAAGCTTAGGACAGCCAGGATAGGAACAGGGACTCTTAGGTTTCCTTGGCATTCTAGCACCTCCTTTTTAGGCATGAAAAAACCTCCACAGATTTTCTGTGAAGGTTTAAAGTTTTTCTATCTTAATAGTATCAAGTAAGTCTATGAACATCTACTAACATTTCCTATCATTTTTCAAAAGAGTGGTTGTTTCTGCTAAAGCTCTGTCCCTAAGTCTATAAATATGCTGAATGCTATAATCCATATCAACTGCAATCTGCTCCCAAGTTTCGAAGCAAAGGTATCGTTTCTCAAGTAAGGTTTGATACTCCTGGTTCTTTACTTTCTTTATAAGAGCTACAATTTCAGTTTTCAAATCGATAAGCATATCAATGTCTTTATTGATTTCAGCTTGAAGGTCAATAATTTTATCTATAGCATCTGCCATTTTGGAGGTAGCTCTGTTAGGACTTCTTGGCATATCGGATAGGGTAGAAGTGGCTTTAGTAGCGAGTGCATTTAAAGACTCCACTTGCTCAAGCTTACTATTAATTCTTTGGTCTAGACGATAAGCTTTATTTAAATAATCCTTTGCGTTCATGACGCTACCTCCTCATTCAGTTGTTTTATAAGCATATCTGGGTCAAGGTTGGTAAGAAGTTTATACCAGCTAGAATGAAAGAAACGTTCAACTTCTTCTTTTGTATTTAAAGCAGCTTGATTTCGTGGATGTTTATTTAGTTTTCTAAGTGCAGCACGGTAATCCTTAACTGCTGTTAGAACAATGGCATTAGCCAAATCTTCATATTTTTTATTCATCCCGCTCTCCTCCTTCTGCTTAAGTTTGCTTTTACTGCATCTATAAGATCTTCTTGTGTTTTTTCTTTTCGTTTCAATGCTTTCATAACATCCTCATCAATAGTTCCTTTAGTAATAATGTGGTGGATTACAACCGTTTCATTTTGACCTTGTCTCCATAGCCTTGCATTTGTTTGCTGGTAAAGTTCTAAGGACCAAGTCAAACTAAACCAAATAATAGTTGACCCTCCACTTTGTAAATTGAGCCCATGCCCCGCTGAAGCTGGATGAATTACTGCTACAGGAATTTCTCCATGGTTCCACTCTTTTATATCCTTTGAAGTCTTGATTTCTCTTACTGTAAATCTCTCTTTTATCCGTTCTAGATCATGCTTATACCAATATGCAATAAGTACGGGTTTTCCATTTGCTCCTTCAATTAAATCCTCTAGTGCATCAAGCTTACGATTATGAATAAAGTGAACCTTTTTATCTTCGTCATAGACTGCTCCATTTGACATCTGTAATAACTTACTGGAAAGAACCGCTGCATTTACCGCATCTATTTCCTCATTGGCTAGTTCAATAACCATTTCTTTTCTAAAGCCGTCATATATTAAATGTTCATTTACACTAAGGCCTACAGGTACTTCATTTATTAAGCATTTTGGCATTTGAAGAAAATCCACTGACTTCATAGAAATGGTGATATCAGAAATTAATTCATATATTTCCTTTTCAGCTCCAAATAGTGGTTTATAAGAAAATATCATATGTTGATTTCTCTTATCAGGCTGAAAGAAAGCACTTCGGTAGTGGCTTATATACCTTCCTAGTCTTTTTCCCATGTCTAAGATCCGAAACTCTGCCCACAAATCCATAAGTCCATTACTTGAAGGTGTTCCTGTAAGTCCAACTATTCGCTTAATTTTAGGTCTTACTTTTAGTAGACTCTTAAATCTTTTTGCAGTGTGGGATTTAAAAGACGATAACTCATCAATTACAACCATGTCATAATCAAAAGGTAGGCCACTTTTATTTATCAACCAGTCTACATTTTCCCTGTTTATTAAATAAACACTTGCAGGTGTTTTTAAGGCTGATAATCTTTCTTTTTCTGTTCCTATAGCTACTGCAAAATCTAAATCTTTTAAATGCTCCCATTTATTTATTTCAGCTGGCCATGTATCTCTTGCAACTCTAAGCGGTGCAATAACTAATACTTTACCAACTTCAAAACTATCAAGGCATAAATCAAGTATTGCAGTTAAGGTAATAACACTTTTGCCAAGTCCCATTTCTAGAAAAATAGCAGCTATAGAGTTTTCTAAAATAAAATTAGTTGCATAGGTCTGGTAATCATGAGGATAATATTTCATCAATAACCCCTCCAATCTGCTCTGTATCATCTACCACATAGCATGGAAAACCTAGATTCCTTAACTGCTTTATTCTCCTTCTTTGAAGTGGTCTGAGTTTTTTTCCTTTAGCTTTTAATTCAACAAAGGCCATCTTTCCATTTGGAAGTAAAACTATTCTGTCAGGCACCCCATCTAAACCTGGACTTACAAATTTGGCTGCCATGCCTCCCATGTTTTTTACTGCTTGTACTAACTTTTTTTCTATATATTTTTCTAACATAGAAACCTCCTATAAAAAGGCTAGGAACAAGAAAACAACTATTAACCATTTTTCCTACACGTGCGTGTATGTGTATATGCACAGGCTACTATTCTTTATTTATATAATTTCTTCTTATATAGATAGTTCTTGTTACACTTGTTCCCAACCGTCCTATTCCCTTATTCCATCAATGTTTAAGAGTGAACAAGTTTTGTAACAACTTGTTCTACAACTTTTCTTGTTCATCAACTCTAGCGTAGGCTCGCTGTCTTCCATAGACAGGAAAGGTAACAACTCCGTTCTTGTTCCCTGCATACTTGTCCCAGCCACGGATCTTTCTCATGATTGCTCCAATGGCATAAGAATCTGCTATTTTCATCGATGATGCATCTTTGCCAAAACACTCACACCAAATTTCCATGTTGCAAACTAACTTCCGTTTTACAGTACCTACACGGCTTTCGCCGCCAAACTCGCTACCGCCGAGGAAATTTCTACGCTCGTATAAAGACATGTCATCCCAATCCTCTGGTAAAAGGGTGTCTAAATATGTCCTAACAAGGCCCTCTCTTTCATCTGTTTCCATAGCATCAGCCTGCTCGCTGGTTGCCTGGGCTACATCATCACCTTCAAGGTAGAGTTTTTCTCCCTTTTTATATAAGACGAGGGTTTCTGCCCATATCTGCTGGACTTCTTCCTTACTCATTTGCCATGCTTTTTTATTGCTTTCTCCACTTATTCGTACAGGCCAGAATCTTCTATTTCCCGTAATATCACGAAGAAAACCACTCTCGGCATTAGTAGAACCTACTATTACACATTGCCTAGGGTGACTTTCCACATTGACTCCATAGCTTGCACGATATTTATCATCTGATCTAGAAATAAATGATTTTACAACCTCCACATCGGTCTTTCTCATTCCAGCAAGTTCCCCAAGTTCTAGCATCCAGTAACCTTGTAGTTTTTCAGGTCCAGCTTTGTCCTTCATATCAGTAAGGGTTAAACTATCGGAAAACCACTCACCTGCAAGCTTCGCAAAGAAGGTGGATTTTCCTATTCCTTGTGGACCATTTAGAATAAGAACACTATCAAATTTAGTCCCAGGTTTATAGATACGAGCCACTGCAGCTACCATAGTTTTTCTTATAACTGCTCTTGTATAGGAATTGTCAGCAGCTCCAAAATAGTCTACTAACAGATTTTCTACTCGATTAATACCATCCCATTTTGGAAGCGATTCTAAAAAATCCTTTATAGGATGGTAGGCTCTTTCCGTTGCAACTGCTAGAATTGCATCCTTAGTTTTCGTAGGTGAATAAACTCCATATTTATTACTTAGATAAACTTTAAGCAAGGCGTTATCAGAATCATTCCAGCCACCTTTTATCTGCTCCCAAGGAAGGCCTCCTTTAGCATCAATCCCGTCTCGATGGCAGTTAAAAGCTATATGCTGTAGGCCATCATCATGCCTTATGATTAAAACAAAATTATCCAAGGTGTCTTTTATCTTTCCTTGTCTGTCTAGTTCTAAAGAAGTCTGCCAGTCTTCATCGCTAAATTCTTCTTTGGCTTGTGCTTGTCTTTCTTTTACAAACTCAGCCTTTACCAGTTCATCTTTTATGACAAACTCTGACATAGCTTTAAATGAAGGCATCCTTCCTGGGGATGTGGTTGTAGAGACCCTATCATCTAAAGAGCCAAATTTATGAATTCTAACAAGGTCAAAGGCATTAAGTAGTAGACCACTAGCAGGATCTGTAGCATGATGACTATATGCAAATTTATCATCATAAATTATTACTCCAGCACTACTATCCGCTGGAATATAGTCATAGCGTCCTTCTAAGGCAGATGGCTCATAAACTGCAGCTAGAAATTTCTTAATTGCATCACGAATTCCATAAGCACGACAGAAGGTTCCTACAATACCCTCTTTCAATAAAGGATCTGCTTGCTCTTTTACAGTTCTTTTTACAATTTCAGATTGCCTACTCGATACTGGCCAAGTTGAAGTATCCCTCCAATCTATATATTTTGAAAGAAAGTCATCTGGATTTAATAAATCTCCATCTTGTTCTTTAAATACAAACTCTCCATTTGAAGAGGTTGAAGGCCAATACATAAGACGATGTGCTTCATAGGTTGTATCATCAAAGAGGTCTATTCCTATTTCTTTTGCAACCATCCTACCCACTGCTGCATATTCTTCTTCACTTATTTCACGGGAAAGTGGAATAATAAGTCTAAGTCTTGGATTCTCTGGAGTATGTCTATGGGTAGAATAGACAAGGCATTTAAAATCAAAGAACATAGTAATCTGGTCCCAAATATCAGGAGTGCCATAATCCATATCAAGAGTAAGTATAGACCGACATAGGACATTGCCTTTTTTCCGTCTGCCTCCTTTTAAATATCCTCCAACAAAACCGCCCACGTCTTTAATATCATCCTGCATGCCTTTTTTCATTTTTCTATATTCTTCAATGGTCTCAGTTGTTCTTTGTGTTGTTTTTACTCTGGCACAGAAGTCAGTCCATGAAATATCTTTGTTTTTCCACTTTTTATCCATGCGACTATTACCTATAGCAATTTTCATAGACCATCGACCTCCTCGCACCTATCGTTGAAATATTTAATAGGCATACCACGCTTTTTTGCCTTAGCTATCTCCTTGGCTACACCAGCTGAAATTTTATTAAAGACCCACATTTCATTACATTTTCCCAAGAGAACAAGGCCGAAGAACAGACCCAGTTCTCTTTCTTCCTTGTCCTCATCATCCATAAATTGAGGGTAATGAAGATGCGGTGCTAGTGGAATATAGCCTTTAGAAACTGCCAGTCTACAATAACCTCTAGCCCTTTCCGCATTTCTTTTCATATCTCCTGAGAAAGGGGAAGCTATATATACTAATGGTCTAAACTTAGATTTCTTTTCTTCCTTCGAAATATTTGTTAAAGCTTCATGGGGAGTGGGATCATGATAACCCTCAGCATTAAACTTACTAATCTTTTTTGTCACCCTAGTTAACCTCCTCGCTGTTTTCAATTTTCATTTTGTACCACTCTAAATAACGCTTTCGCTGCTGATATTCTGGAACAGCTACCAAAAGTCCAACATCTACCTTTTGTAATGTTTCTAACATCTTAATTTGTGATTCTGATAGATATGGACGGATACTTTTTCCTTTTTCTATCCCGTTGGCTATTCTAAATTGTTTAGCGGACATACCTGTTACAATTCGATTTAACATGTCGCATTCATTACTAAAATGATATGGTTTTGGATTTTCATGAAGTAGCTTGATATTATCTGTAAGCAAGGGGAATTCTTTTCTAGCAGATACAAGAGTTTTGATAAACTGCTCCATCTCATTAAATCTTCTGATGTAGATTTCCTTGAATCTCATAGCTTTTGGCCCTGTGTATCCCATCACTAACATAGTGAAACCATCTCTGGTCATAAAATAACAAGGTAGCTTTCTTCCAGTAGAATCCTTATAAAAACCAGCTTTAAAATTAGTTTTAATAAATTCTTCACTCAGCCCAGATTTGGGCTCAGTAATTCTAGATATATCCCGCAGGACGTGTTTGTGTTGTTTTTCAAAAAACTCTGCTACAAAAAGACTATCTACTCTTGCTGTATCATTGGTGTCAGCAAACACACCATATTTGTCTTTAGGTATCAGTTCTTTCATAAAAAAACCTCCTGTGATTTTATTTAGAGGTAAGTGCCTCTACTTAATAGCCACAGGAGGAAGGGAAAGTTGAGCTTTTATAAAATTTATTTTAATCTTTTTGATAAAACAGACACTCAAATCCATCTGCACCTAATAATAAACCCTTTGCCCAGCTAGGTGTTTTTGCCATCTCCTCACAAACCTGAGAAAGCGATGCATCTATGTTTGCTTCTATTATTATTTCATCATGGACATGAGCCACAATATAGTAATCTTTTAATGATTTCATTGCATGACACAAAATATCACGACTAATCCCCTGAACAATATTCTCTACAAATTTTGGTCCATAGCTTTCTATTCGTTCCCATTTTTTAGTTCCACCGACCCCTTCATAGGTCACAGCCTCACCACCAAATTTATTTTCGCCCATTCTAGGCTTCACATAGGCAAGCTTTCTACCTGATGGTAAAACAATAAAAAGCATTCCATTTTGATAAATGAATTTTATTCCATGAGTTTTAGTAGGGATTTTTTCCTTAACACAGTTCTTTGCTGCTCTGTCAACATCCCACCAAAGCTTAGTAATATTTGGATTTGATTGCCGCCAGGCATATACCAGAGGCTGTAATTCTTCCTCTTTAAGACCCATGTCTAAGGCTCCCATAGATTTTAAGGCTCCTATGCTTCCGCCATAGCCAAGTGCCAGTTCTGCAATTTTACCTTTTTGTCTAAGGTGTCCGTTTATCCCATTTTTCTCTACTGGAATATTAAACATCTGTGAAGCTGAAGCACAGTATATATCTCCGCCATCTGCAAATACATCTATTCTCCATTTTTCATTTGCTAGCCATGCAATAACCCTAGCTTCAATAGCTGAAAAATCTGCAACAATAAACTTTTTATCTTTTTTAGGTATAAATGAGGTGCGAATAAGCTGGGATAATGTATCTGGAACATCTTCATAGAGTAATTCTAAGGCCTCAGTATTTTTACTTCTAACTAGTGACCGAGCTTCTCCTAGATCTTTCATATGGTTTTGAGGTAGGTTTTGTAATTGAATAAGCCTTCCTGAAAACCTGCCTGTTCTATTAGCACCATAGAATTGAAACATCCCCCTTGCCCGTCCATCACCACATACTGCATTTTCCATTGCTGTATATTTCTTTATAGAAGATTTAGCAAGCTTTTGCCTAAGTTCCAATACTGTTTTATAAGGCTCCTTGGCACTTTCCAGAAGTTTTGCAACTGCTTTCTTACCTAGACTCTCTGTTTCTATTCCATTTTCTAAAAGCCACCCTTTCATCTGTTGCACCGAGTTAGGGTTTTCTAGTTTGGTAATATCCTGCATAACAGCCATTAGTTTTTCACTAGAAATCCCATCTATATAAACAGCTTGCTTTACAAAATCCATATCTATGGCAATCCCACGGTCATTTATTATTTGATCCATCTCATACTCTTTCCAAATAAAATCAGGCACTGGAAATTTAAATAGTTTTTCTTGAATTAACATCTCAGTTTCTACATCACGGGCATTGTATTCTTTAAACCTCTGCCACCTATCACTATCATGTTTTGGAAAGTTACGAGCTCTTCCACCATTTGTTTTTGTTGGATTACAGGGTATGCAAAAATATCTTATTAGATCTTTACCTTCCGTCAATTTTTGTTTTTCTAAACCTAGTACTGCACCTACACTTTCAAGGGAAAGAGGTAGACCCATATAGGCAGACCAAACCATGGAGCACCTCCAGGATGAAGGATTTAAATATTTGCCTGTTTCTAAGCCTAGAAACTTAGAGAGGCACACCCTTTCAAACATTGCATTAAAGGCCCATTTGATAATTTCATCATCTTTAAGGGCATCTGTAATGCCTCTAGGGATTTTCTCTCCATTGGCTAAATCTACAACCTTTACTTCTCCACCATCTACCGAATAAGCAAATGAAAGTATTTCAAAATCATCATTCTCGGCATAGCGATAAACCCCAGATTTCCCTAAGTTAACACTTGAGTAAGTCTCTATATCTATTGAAATAGATTTCATCTCTTACCGTCCTTTCCAATATAAATAAGGTGGCAGCACACACCACCACCTTATTTATAATTTTGCCTTAACTTTTATGCTAAGAAATCATCATCTTCTATTGTGGTGAATTCATCAGCTGCATTAGTTCTGCCACCAAGGGGTTCACCATCCTTAATCTTTTGAATGTTTCCAAGTCCACATGCCACTCCCTTGTTTCCATTAGAGTTAAAAGCATAGAAATTAAGAGATACCCTTGCGTAGCAACCACTATAAACTTCACTTCTATCTAAAATTGGTCTTACAGCTTTGTCCACAATTTGAGGAGCGGTCATGCTATTTGCATTTACAAAATAATGCCCCTTATAAGCTTCATCGTCTCGCTCCGCATCTCCATCTCTAAGGGGTAGCTTTATAGCCGCCTTATTAGGCTTCTTTCCTCCGAACTTATGAAGTCCTTCTTCAATAGCTGCATCCACCGCCGCATGGATAGCGTTAATTGTTTCTGTATCAGTTTTGGGGATTAAGACTGACACGCTATACCTTTCTGCTCCGCCATTTATGGATACTGGTTCCCATCCATTGAAGTAACTTAGTCTGGTATCTACACCTGTAATAACTTTTGTTTTGCTTTGATTAATCATATTCTTATACCTCCATAATTTTATTAAATTCAGTTTTCGCACTTGATACATTTAAGGCTTGTCTTTTATCTGATAATGGAACTAGGGTAGGCTTACCAGGCGGTTTGATAATAAAGTCACCTAGTATATCCTTAAATTTTTGTTTACCCATGAGTTTTTCCATTTCTGTAAGAGTAATAAGGCTGGTTCGGTATATGTCCTTATAACCATTCGCTTTGGCTACTTCTGCTACCTTATCCTCATCTTTATATTTGCGGTTGGACCGACCCTCAACAACTTTAAAACCACTCCACTCCTTACCATGATTGACTGCAGCATCTGTAGCATAGGCAACAATTTCATTTGCCCACCTAGTAAGGTCCGATAGTTTGGATAAAATTTTTTCTATCTCATTATCTGTAAGTAGAGGTGGGAGTTTAAATTCTGACTGTGCTAGTCTTAGTTTTTCATCTGCTCTTGCTCTACATTTAACTGCAGCTCGGCAAAAAGTACACCAGTCACCTGGAAGATATTCTCCCTCGCCTTTAAAGGCCAATTTAGCCTTCGGTACTAAATCATTTTCTGCCCACTTTCTGAGTTCATCTACTGAAATAGTCCAGGCGCTAACATTCTCTCTTCTAGGTTGGAAAATGTGCATTGTCACTTCCTCAATGTCATATAAACTTTCATAAGATGCTAGAGCTCCCAAGGCATATAGTTTCATCTGTGGATTGTCTTCTGCATATACAAGTATTCCTTGTCCGTATTTCATGTCAATTATATGCAGATTCTTATCACCGATGATTATTGTATCTGCCGTACCAAATCCTTCTGGAACATAGCAGGAAAAATCCAATCTTTCTTCTATTAATACTAGTGGATCTTTACAATTCTTCTTCACTTCCTCAAGTTGCTCTAAGACATACTCCACATAAGCATCACTGTGTTCTTCCATTTCATCATCATTAAACTCTGAAACTGGTCTTTTACTTCTTATATGGAGTGCCTTTTTAAGCTTATGTTCACAAAGGTTATGGGCCGCAGTGCCCTGTGCAGCTGCAGTTGACTCTTGGTCTTTAAACTCTAACTCAAGCCTAGCTGCAGGCGTACATTCTAACCATCTATGTGCTCCAGATGCTGAAAGTATTGCGTGTTTACCCATTACCTAACACCTCCGCATCTTCTAGTAAGGAACCATAGTGGCTAGGATCAACTTCGCTTAACTTTTCACCACCATACTTCTTAATTAAATCTCTTACTTCAGAAGTTAGACCTGCTTGACTCTTCTTAGCCAGTACTCCTCTAACTTCTTCTAAAGTAATCTTATTTGGCTTTGCCTCTTTTACTTTTGTAGCGGTTATCTCTACATTTTCGCTATCACCACTGGTTATTGCATTTGCAACAACCTCTATACTATCTGCAAGCGAACGCATATCTGAAACCACATCAAGAAGTAGCTTTATTTTGCTCATGCTTCACCCCTCCTTCCTTTGCCTCACTAATGGCAAGTTCCTGTACCGTATCCCCAGGAACTAGAATAGTAATTTTCTGTTTTTCACCTAAGAAGAAACGAAAAAGTCGTTCTCTAATGGTGATATTCCGACAGGATACTATTCCTCCATCTTGAGGTTTTTTTGAAACACTAATTTTTAAATTATGCTTCATAGGTTTCACCTCTTTCTGAGAGCTTTAATTTCTAGCCCCTACTTATAAGCCAAGAGAAGAGGGGAAAGTTGAGGTGTTTGGAAAAATCTTTTTTAATTTCTTTTTTGCTGCAGCTAAATGATGAGATATATTGCTTTTACTAGTGCCAACGCTATCTGCGTACTCATTTGCTGGTACTCCGTCAAGATGCACAGCTATGAAAGCTTCTGCTTGCTTGGTAGTTAAGTTCTTGCGAAGTAGTTCACAGTAAAATTCATAGTCAGCTTTTCTGTCTCGATTTTCTAAATCTGTGTAATCAGGAATATAGTCCATATGGTCCGTAAGGTCTTGCTCCTGATCGTCTTTTCTAAAGGGCATCTCTGGCATAGAAATTCGTCTATTGTGTTTTCTCCAATTATTAAACTCAGGCTTATTAAACTCTTCATTGAATTTTTCTTGAATTAGTTTTTCTTTTTCTTCTTGTGAGTCATACTCTTCTTCTATTGATAAGCTGATCCACATTTCCTCAGTTTCTTTTTCATTTAACTCAATAGACTGAAAATACTTATCAAATCTTATTTTTAATTTCATCTTTCATCCTTTCCGTCCGAAACTTGACGGAAGGATGCAAAAAGAATCTATTATGAAGATGGCCACAGGCTACTAGTTCCTAAAAATAGGTACACGAAGTAACGGTGGGTGCATTTCCTTCTAAATACAGCCTTTATCGCTATATTTAAAATTCTTTATGCATCCTCCGTCCTGATGGCCATCTCGGACTTTGAATTTTTATTTAGAAGTCTTTAGGACTTGCTTACTAATAGATATATCACGAATATTTTTTTGAAAATGGACACGCTATGTCCCATAAAAACAAAAAACCGGAGCTATCTATTCTGCCTTTTCTTAGGCTTTATAGATAACTCCGGCTGTTTGCTCCTCGATTGGTTACGGGGCAGATTGCGGTAATTTCTCTTTATTATCTTACTTTACTTCTTTCTATAACCGATTCTACTTGATGAACGATATCATCCCAATGAATTGTTACATATTTGTTTTTACTGATTTTTTGTTCTAAGTAAACTTTATCACCATCGACAACCACATCACAAAATCGTGGTGGCACTGGTTTAGAAGTACTTAAATCTCTAATGGGTTGTTTTATCATGCATCTCCCTCCTAATTAAAATGGAAGTTCTTCTTCATCATCACTTATGTCATCTTCCATAAATGAATCAATGATATACTTAAGTTCATTTTTTATCCTCGGGTGTTTCGTACGTTCACTTACTGTTAGATATAGATTCTCTACCAATAGCGCTAATGGCGACACATCTTTATTACTACATAAATAGCTCGCACCTACTCCAGGTGTGTACATCCAAATTTCCTTAGCAAAAGCATCCGAATCATTAACATTGTGGACACTCTTACTTATATTCATTATATAGAGATATGAATTATTTTTTAAACGTAGGTTAAAACAATCACCATTAATTGCCGTTCTACAGTCAAATGATTTTGATATAAAAACAACTCTAGAAACCTCTTCTGGATACTCGCATTCACTTTCTTCATAAAAAGTTTCGTAGCTTAAAAGAGGATGGTCTACATAACCGTTCATATCTGTTTCTACTCGCTTTAATTCATCTGCAGATTCAATGTTCCAATCTAGCTTATCATCCAAAGTATCTTTGTTTAATTTCTCAAGGAAAGATACAAGATATCGCTCAGTAGGTGTCATTTCTCCAAGTTCTACTTTTAATAAGGTATCTATACTAGTATTTAAAGACTCAGCGACTTTCATAATAAATTCTATCCCTGGTTTAGTTTTCTCGTCCTTACTTATTCTCGAAATATATCCAGTACTTACACCTGCTTCTGTTTCTAGCTCGCCTATTTTCTTCCCAGATTCATTTAAAAGGAAAGAAATGTTGTCTAACATTATCTTTTTATTAAACTCTTCCGTCATTTCCACTCACTCCTTTCTACTACTTTTTCAATATAATATCATAATTTTACCTATGCGTCAATATGTATTTATGTATTGAGTTATGTTTCAATTCGCTAGTATGAGTTTGATGTTTGCGACATAAAAAACAGACCCTTAATAAAATAAAGGTCTGTTTATGAAAATCTACTAAAAAGGACATCCCATGTCCGTTTTTCATAAAATAATTTTTAAATTTCTACTCCATATTGTGAAAGATATTCTTGAACTGCCCATAAAGGTTCGGGATATTTAATATGTAAAGCTTCATTAATCCATTGGTGATCAGTATTCAAATGATTTAATGGGCATTGTAGTACAGACATAAGCTTTTCACTGATAATTGGTGGCAGACGAAGTCCAAAGCATATAAGGGCGGCCGTTTCTACCTTTGGTGATGTTAAACCTTTAACTGTACGACTTATTGTTTTTGGATCACGGTCTATTTCCAAGCCTAAATCAGTATATGACATCTTTCTCCAATCAAGAAGCAATTGCATACATTGTTCTGGGTCATCCGTCATTCTTTTGCGAATCTCAATATATTCTTCCTGTTGCTTTTTTCTCATGGCTATTTGTCTTTCCTGCGGAGCATTTTGGTAGCCATTATGATATTTTATTTCAAATGTAATATCGCTTGCTTCACGATTTAAGAAACATGCCGTATGATAAATGTTCTCAATTTTGCTAGTGATTCTCATGTCAAAAACGAGACAACATTCATCCATATGAGAACGAGCATACCCTGTTAAAGCTAATCTTCCATTTTCATCGTACTCTACATAAAGTGGTGCATTATATACAAAATGATTATCTACAAAAAGATAATCACCATTAGCGGTTAAGGCACGAAGTTCAGGATTAACAAATCTTTCAATGGCTGCATCTTGAGCACTTAAAGAAAAAGTCTGATTTATCTTAATTGCTCCTTTGCGAAAACCATGAGGTTTTACATAATGACCATCAAGATATGTGTATGTACCGATAGCTTCTTCGAAACCTAACTCTACAAGCCTAATCTTAGCTGCTTGCTTAGATACTGCAAAGCTAGTCTCTAATGCTGTGATAACTTGCTCCATCACATCTACTGTATGCCTCGCATTTGATTCACGCATAAATTTTGCTATATATTGATTGGCCTTTATCCTAAAGGGTTCTGCTGGCATTTGTATCCGTGGGGTCAATTGGTTAGCTTGCTTTTCCATCCACTCTGTAGATTTTTTTGATACTGTTGAAATTGCCCCACCTTTTACTTCACAGCTTATATGAGAGGCTGTTTCATTATATAGTTTTTCCAGTTCAAATACTTTTCTGTGTTTTACCCAGTGGACACACTCATGTATTATTGTATTATTAACAGAACCTAGATTTCTAAGCAAGTACATATAGGGATCGACTACAATAGTTTTCCCTTCAATCTGCATAGTTACATTGCTTTGAATTTTTGAATCATACATTTCAGCTTCAGTATCTACAAAGTAAATCTGACCAAATACTGATGAATCTTCTCTTATTCGCTGGTTTTTTATTGTTAACCCTAATCTCTCAGTAAGAATATTAGGGTCAACCCAAATAGGGTCTTGTCCATATTGAGTTATCTTAAGAGCCTCGGGATAATATTCTTCAAGAAATGCTGTAGCCACTTCATCTAGCTTTTCATAAGAGATATAAGGAACAAGGGAATCATCTAAAGGATTTTTGGCACGGTTTTTTCCTGTATATGAAGATACTTCAAAAATATTAAAGTCTTCTAGATTACATCCAATATCACCAGAACAACGTACCATTAGCCATATTGTCTTCTCCTCCGAATCATCATAGTGATAATCTGCTTCAGGGATTTCAAATGTAACTGACAAAGCCACATCAAACTGGATTTTCATTTCTGGCAAATCATCAACCCATACATGTTCAACCTTAACATCAGCAATTTCTGGTTCTCCAGCTTTACGGATTCTGTACAATTCTATATCTAATGATTCTATATTTTCATCAAGATACGTCTCGGCTGCTGCCCAGAATTGATTGTCAAAAGTCTTTGCCACGTATTCTGTAAATGATCGAGTATTCGCCATAAATAATCCTCCCATCCTACAATAACGATTAATTTAAAATAGCAATATTAATAATAAACCCAACGTTCACCATCCCAATGTGGCTGTATTTGCTCATGAGACTCATATAATTCATCAAACAAATTAAATGCCACAGCTTTTGCAGTATGAAGATCAGTAATTCTCCTTCCATTATATTTCCATAGTTGCTTACCTTTAAAGATAACACCCCAATTAGAATTAAACTTACTTTTCATAATGGTAATATAGTTGCCCTTATATCGAAGGGTATAGTTACCTGTATCTGATTTAAAACGCCACTCTTGCTTCATAAAATTCTTTCTCCGATTAGCTCGATTTCTCAGTTCTCTTTCAGATTCTTTAGGGTCAATATAATCATCTATCATATTAGATGCACATACACACCCCACACGTATCTCTCCATGATAATCTGGATGTTCTAATAGATGTACATATCGAATTTTTTCATTGCCACACATCTCGCATTGTTCATAATTTATGGGTTCTCCAGCTTCCACATATTCTCCTAAATCCTCCACACCTATATACTGCCACCCCTTATGGGGAACACCTGCTTTATCCCATCGCACTATCAACACCTCCTTTTAATATGAGAGTCTATATTTTTATTTTTCGCAATAGTCTATATGTAAATTATAGCATAATAAATATTTATCACAATAAACACATATTATGTGCTTGTAAATTAAATTTGTGTCGTTTTTCTTTTTGTGATACAATTATTCATTAAGCGAGGTGATAATATGTCAATAAGTTATAAAAAGCTCTGGAAACTTCTTATTGATAGAGACATGAAAAAGAAAGACTTAATAGAAATATCTGGTATTAGTACTGCTTCAATGGCCAAGCTTGGAAGAGGTGATAATATCACCACAGAGGTATTACTTAAAATATGCAAGGCACTTGATTGTGAGCTTGAAGATATTATGGAGATAGAAAAGGAATAATTTTAGGAGGAATTTATGAAAATCAAAAATATAGAAGAACTGTTTCTAATAACTAAAAAAAAGCTTGAGGGCCAACACGGAACAATTACAATTAATTTTGCTAATAAAACTCATGTTTATTCGGGAAACGATGTTATAGGCAATTGCTTACAAGAATGGTTGCCTAATTGGTTTCAACATTTAGGTGTTGATATAAGACCTGGAGATAACACTCAATCATTCCCAGACTTTGTAGCCAATTTTGAAGATACTAGTTATGATGTTGAAGTTAAAGCCTGGAATTATAACAATTCACCCGCGTTTGACCTAGCAAACTTTTCAAGTTTTCTAGATACAACATATAAAAGCCCTGGGAAATTAGATGCTCATTATTTCATATTAGGTTATGAGCCAATGGATGATGGCTTTTCGCAAGGATTTACTGTAAAAAAAGTGTACTTAAAACATATATGGGAAATCACTTCCCCCTCAAGAAAATATCCTATTGGTTTACAAGTAAAACGTGGCCAACCTTATGCGATGCGTCCTTTTAACTTCGCACGTAATGAAAACAACAGTTTTAATAACAAAAATGAATTTATATATGCTGTCAAAAACACTTTTGATATTTTTACAAATACTACCATACCTTTTTCACCAGATGAATGGCTCGAAAAAGTACTTTCATATTAAAAGAAGTGGTGGTTCTTACATGAACCCCACTTCTTTTTTCTCTAAATTATTAATAGATTCAAAATATGATTCTAATAGTTTTATCGATACAGCTTTTATAACAGGAACACAAACAGTATTACCAAGTAAATCAAATGCTTCACTTTCTTTCATAAAGTCAAGTCGATAATCATCTGGAAAACCAAACAATTTAAGACCTTCATTAATAGTTAAAGTACGAATTCCACCATTAACAGGTACTGCAAGCTTATGAACATCCGTTGCAACTATTGTCGGTGTAACACTGTCGGGGCAAAGAATTTTGGTAAATTCAAATGAAAGTTTTCCAGTAACGATGTTATATCCTTTTTCTAATGAAGTATCCGCTACTCTCCTATTATTAATTAGTTGTTTCGGATGTTCATAAGTAAGATATCCTTTCGCAACTAAATCATCCAATAACGCATGTAACTTAGGATGTGGATAAAATGAAAATATCATATCTTCTGTTAGAGGCATACCATCCATCCATTTTATACCTATTATATCTGCCCATTTCTTATTTCTCCTTTGTCTTAACAACAATTCTAGAAGTTCTTTTTGTTCTTTACTTACCTCGCCTTTTAATCCAATATCCCAACTATGGATATTGTTGCTACCGCCACGTTTGTCTTTTATAGCTTTCCCATATAATTCATCTATTTTGTAATGTGATAGTAGTTTTTTGGTGAATTCTGTTTGTATAGGAGGTGTAGATTCATCTATAATATCTCTTAATACAGATGTTTTCTTACTGAATCCTGCTAACTCTTTTACTTTCATACCTCTAAGTCCAATAATATAGATTCTATTTCTAGACTGTGCTAGTCCAAAATCCTTACCATTTAACACTTTCGCTTGGATAGAGTAGCCCAATTCTTCTAATGTCTTGCGTATTATCTTAAATGTCCTTCCTTTATCATGATGTACAAGACCCTCTACATTTTCTAATACAAATCCAATAGGTTTTTTTGCTAATAAGATCTTAGCAATATCAAAAAAAAGTGTTCCTCTAGTATCTTGAAACCCTAACCCTAATCCCGCTTGAGAAAAAGCCTGACAGGGAAAGCCAGCTAATAAGAAGTCAAAATTAGGCAAATTTGTTGGATTAACTTTTGTTATATCACATTCTGGGTTTTCTCCAAAATTAAATTTATATGATTTAATTGCAGAAGGTTTGATATCGCTTGAAAATACACACTTACCTTTTAAACCAAATTCGCTTAGTGCTTGCTCAAATCCTATTCGCATCCCACCTAACCCACTAAATAAATCAACAAAAGTTATTTCATTTGCTCCCCGTTCAAGTTCTGACTCTAATTTATCTATACCCATTTCAAGTAGTTTTCTGCATTTCTGAGAAAAACTCGTACAATCAGGTAATGGTGCCTCTTTAATAAATTTCTTATCTTTACTATTTAAGTAAATCGTTACAGGCTGTTTTTTATCTATGCTACTTTTTCTACCTGCACCTTTTCTATTTCCTCCATGCATGCTCATACCTCCATTCACTAATATAATTATAACATGAGAGCATTGTTTTTTCAAGTAAATAAAATCCCGATTAGGCTTTTTGTTTAGATTTATGATACCGATAATTGAGAATGCGTTCCTATCAATCCAATATCCATCTAGCCTACACAACCCCACTTTTCATCTAACTTATATACTCAACCTTAAAATTCCACTAATTTCAGACTTGTTCCCTCAAACAACAAAAATAAGGGTTTTCAAGATTAGTTCGGAGTATAAAAGAACTCTGCATTAGTGATGATGCTTGAAAACCCTTATATATCAATGCTTTATCTATATTTTAATTTTCAACCCTTGACATCAATACCACGCACTCAACGTGTGTTAAGAGGATAGGATAGCTATCAAATTCATTGTCCCAAGCCCTGTTTATATCAAGGGTCATTTGGGGGAACATATCCAAGCTTGACCATTGTTTGTGGAAACATATCTACTGCGTTTTTGGGGCTATCGGTAGACAGGAACATATCCAGTCTCTCTCTAGAACGTATACCTTACTTTAAAAAGGCAGAATAGCACTTAACCTATGCTATCCTACCTATAATTAAACATTTACAGTTACAAGTGATTTATTGTTTTTAGCCGTTAAATATTTTATAACTATTAAATAACGATAAAAATTGATCGAAACTAATATTGTTTAAATCATATATTCTCGCATGTTTTAAAGCTTTATTAAATTGATTTTTTGTAAACAGTTTTCCATACTCTTTGTTAACCCATTTCATTACAAAAGTTTTATATTTTTCTCTCTCTTTAAATGCCATTTTTGCTGGCTTTCTTTTTAATACAATTAATGTGCTATCCACTTTAGGTTTTGGATGGAAATAATGCCTAGGAATTTTTGCTAATATAGAAATATCTACCTCTGCCATTAACAGCAATGCTAGTGATTTGTTTGTATTTAATAACCTTTTAGCAAAACCATATTCCACTATTAAATAACTTACTGTGGCCGCACTTTCAAAAACAATTTTTCGAATTATATTTGTGCTTATGTTGTAAGGTATACTGCCAAATATTTTATATGGATTGTGGCTAGGAAATGTAAATTTCAGTATATCGTCATTTACTATTTGATAGTTAGGGTAATTTAAGAGCTTATTACGAGTTACCTCACATAATTTAGAATCAATTTCTAGCGCCGTTACAAAATTACATCTTTTTATCAATTCAACAGTAAAATGACCTTTGCCTGCACCTATTTCAAAAATGTTATCTTTTTCATCTAAACTAATGCAATTCATTATTTTTTCTATGTGATATTTTGAAGTAATAAAATTTTGACTATCTTTTATATTTACTTTGTTCATTATAACCTCTCCTTAAATTCTTTCATCGCTTTTCGAATTCCTGTCATTGGTGCAGGATTAAAATCCATTTCTTCATAAAGCCACTTTTCTAAAATCTTATAGTTCAGTCCGTTTATCGAATCTGCTTTAAGCTCTTATCACTAATTTCATAAATTACATCAGTCACATTTTCGAGTAAGCGTTTGTCATGGGTGATAAACACTATAGTTCCGGCATACTCCTTCATTAGTATTTCCAAAGCCTCTAAGCTTGGTATGTCAAGGAAGTTGCTGGGTTCATCCATTAGTAGGATGTTATATCTACCCATAAGCATTTTAGCTAGCAACAATTTTATAATTTCTCCACCGCTTAAAACAGATAAGCTTTTTCCAATATCGTTCTGTTTGAACCCCATAGATGCTAGCACTGAACGAATTTCTGATATATTGTAATCACAATCCTCCTGCATAAACTCCATGACATTCTGATTACTGTTGTACTTGTAACCATTCTGTGCAAAGTAACCTATTTTCGCCTTAGGTGAAATAGAAATTCCATCTTCATGGTTTAAGATCATTTGGATTAAAGTTGTTTTTCCGGTTCCATTACCACCAGTTAATGCCACTTTTGCTCCTAGAGGAATTTGAAAAGATGCATTTTCAAACAGTGCCTTATCCCCAAATATTTTAGTAATTTCCGTACCGACAATAGGATATGGATTGTGGAGCTCCAATGCTTTACTTTGTCTGAAACGAATCCTGCGAATGTCTTCTGGAGCTTCTACATTTCCTAAGGCCGCAATCCTATGTTCTAGGGATTTAGCGGCATTATGCATCTTTTTTTCCTTACTACCCATTGATTTTTGATGAGCTAAACGCCCTCCGCCTTCAGTACTTTTTTTCTTTGAAGCACCTTTTGCCTTCTGTTCTATTTTACGGGCCTGTTTTCGCTTTTCCTCCGCAGCCTTTTCCAATCGCGCGCGTTCCGAAATGAATTGCTCGTATTCTGTAGCCTGGCCCTTGCGTTCTTCCTCTTTCTGGCAAAGATAATCAGAATAATTTCCCCAATACTCAGTGATTTTGCCATCTTTCAGTTCCCATATTTTATCTACTACCTCATCAAGAAAATAACGGTCATGGCTAATAACTAATAGTGCACCTGTAAAATATTTTAGCTGTCCAATTAGAAAGTCAATTCCTTCACGATCTAAATGGCTCGTAGGTTCATCCGCTAAAATACCATGAACTTGTGCCGATAAAGCCTGTGCTATTTTAAGCCTTGTTTCCTCACCACCGCTCATGGTCTGTATATCTAATTGCTCAATACCGAGCTTGCCTACAAGTGCAAAATCTTTCTCCTTCTGCAAAGTTACTTCATCCAACTGGGGAATATAGGCAAGTTCACCCAGTCGATTCATTTTACATCCTGGGGAAGTTAATTCTCCTAAAAGTACCTTGAGTAACGTGCTTTTTCCTGCACCATTTGCTCCTACTAAACCAATACGGTCATAATCATATACTTCTAAATCATCTATATTTAAAACATCGCGTCCTTTGAATTCCACACGAATGTCTTTTGCATTTAATATCAATTCCATTTTATTTCCTCCTGTCTATAATCGCATGCTTTCATTTGCTTGTACGCAGGGAAAACCCTGCGATTTAGCAGGAAGAATTACATGAAAATATAATACATAAAAATGTCCCTCCTATGAATTTTGTTTTTAAATCTAGGTAATAAAAAATGCAGGCCAAAATCCACAATGTGGCTTTTGGTCTGCATACATACAATTTGGAAACATTCATATTAACGACATAGTTAAATAAAGGTATAGTTAAATAACCTATATCCTAACCGTAACTAATGAATGCTCAATATCGTATAAATAAGCACAACAAAAAAGCCTATCATCGGGGATAGATTCTGCTTTTTTTATTGCCCGCTTATCTTAAACGCATTGAGGCTGTCATAGTTTCGGTTCCTCCTAAATTCTTATTTGTATCATCGTATATTTTAACACAAAAAGATGATATGTTCAATACAAGAATACAATTATAAACAAAACTGTGGAATGCGTCTCATACTCCAATTTCAATGCCTGATTTAAAGCATACTACAAAGTGGTCATCATACACCGTAACATTTTGGATGATCTTCCTTACAAGGGTATCATCATATAGTAAAGTCCGATATTTGTTGGTACGGATAAATTCTATCAGTTCGTTGATCCGCTCATTCTCACCACTTAAGGATGCATCTTCCACAAGAAGGGTCTGACGCTTTTCACGTAACTCTTCAATCTCATCTGCAAGGGATTCAAAATCTTTTCCCTTATTAGCAAGGCTGATTAGTTCCTTCTGCTTTTCTTCAAGCATGGTGTTAATCTCTGAAATCTTATATTCCGTGGTATCACCGATTATCGCATGTATATTCTCTTCCAGTATTCTTATCATGTTATCCCCACCGGCAAGCAATCTGTTAATGGCAGTCATTACTGCATCATATAATTCAGCTTCTTTTACCGTTCGGTTCTTACACACCTCAGGGCCTTGCTCAATTCTTGTAACGCATCGCCAAACAAATTCTTTTCTACCGTGAATATTCCAATAGACCCGTCTGTATATGTCACCACAATCTCCACAGAAGGTTATGGTATACTATCTTTCAAAAATATATAGAACTCTATATCAGAGTATTGGTCACCTTCTCCTTTGGTAAACGATCCATACATCATACAAGCTGTTATTCGTTCATCTGACTCAGTAAGATTC
Source organism: Clostridiales bacterium (assembly GCA_040767605.1). Taxonomy (GTDB): domain Bacteria; phylum Bacillota; class Dehalobacteriia; order UBA4068; family UBA4068; genus JAXGOI01. Next base: position 1,789,614 of record JAXGOI010000001.1, on the reverse strand, counting down.
TTAACATTCGCAATTAATTCTTTTTGTTTTAACATTTCTTTACCCTTTCATCTAAATATCTTTTAGTTATTGTGGCAACTCAAAATCTCTACAGACATAAATTAATGTTTTTCGTACAAATATTATAGCAAAAAGCATCATCATGCTCCACAAACAATAGTGTAGGACAATATTCCAAAATCATTTTTTCAATTTGGATACGTGAAAAAACATCAATATAGTTCAATGGCTCATCCCATATATACAAATGTGCGCTTTCACAAAGGCTTTTAGCAATTAGTACTTTCTTTTTCTGACCAGCACTAAAATCCTCCATGTTCTTATCGAACTGTTCTCTATTAAAATCCAGTTTACGAAGAATCGTTTTAAATAGAGTTTCATCAATCTTATTATTATAGGCAAACTCAGATAGATTACCTTTTAAATATGAAGTATCTTGCGAAATATAAGAAATTTTTAGTCCACTTGCTAACATAAAATTTCCGGTAAATTTAATATCATCTCCATTAATCAATTTTAGGATACTAGACTTACCACTCCCATTTTTTCCTATAATGGCAACTCTATCACCTATATTGATTCTGAAATTAAGATGACTGAATACTTCTTTATCTCCATAAGACAATGATAAATCATTCGCTTCTATTAGGCACTCTTTGTGAAATTCAAGTGGCGAAATTTTTAAGTCATCATATTGTTCGATGTTGTGGAGCAGCTCTGATTTTTGTGAAACAGCTTCTTGATGTCTTGACTCAATATTTTTGGCACGTTTCATCGCTTTTGCAGCTTTATGTCCAACATAACCCTTATCCAGTTTTGAGCCAGAATTTGTTGTTCCATATTTACTTTTTTCTACTTTATTTGACCAGTTTGAACTACGTTTTGCTGCATAAGACAACCTTCCTATTTCTTTAAGGAGTTTCTTGTTTTCCGCCAATTCAAAATTATCTTGTAACGTTTTGTTTTCCCACCAAGAAGTAAAGTTTCCTTTTTGGATTTCGATATTCGTTTTATTGATAGATAATATATGGTCAACGCATTGATCAAGTAGGCCTCTATCATGAGATACCAAAATAAACCCCTTCTTGCGTTTCAAATAGTTTTGCACTACATTACGTGCATCGAGATCAAGATGGTTTGTAGGTTCATCAATAAGCAGGAAACAACTCGCTGTAAGGAATAAAGCTGCAAGAAGAACCTTTGTCTGCTCACCATTTGACAGTGTATTAAACGGACGATATAAAGCATCTTCTTGAACATCAAGCAATGATATTTCACGAAAAATCTCCCAATCCATACATTCGGTACAAATACTCTTCATTACTTCAATTGTATATAGACTCTTATCTTCCACATCGTAAGGAAAATACTCAAACTTAACTGTAGAACTTATATTGCCGGAATACGCATATTTGCCAAGCAATAAATTTAAGAAAGTAGTTTTACCGCGTCCGTTTCTTCCAATAAAACCGAGTTTCCAATCTGTATCTATCTGAAAACTTATATTTTCAAAAATATTGTCATAACTTCCTTCATATGAAAAAGTTAGATTTGAAACATTTATTAAGGACATGTATTTCTTCCTCCCTTACATTATAAAAATTTTATAAGCAAAGTCGGTTTTCGGCATTAATTACTCTATAATGTTATCCAACTCTGCATGGATTTTGTCATGAATGACATAGTATCATTGTCTATCACATTTATCTTCCTTTCTTTTACAAATATTAAAAGCCGCAAGAAAGTAAATTCTTACGGCTCAAAAACAAATACTATTATTACCTTTTGTTAAACATAAGGTTACTGTAATGTATTATTGAGTGTCGAATACTTAACTTTCTTGCAATTTGCATAACAAAACAAACGGTTCTATAGCCGTTTCTTTAAATATCTTATTATGCATCATATAGTTAGCAAGAAAAGTTATACATTCTTCCACCTCCAAGTAATTTTATTGTATCATATTATCTTCGAAAATCCAATATAATTTTTCTGCTTTCTTTCTAAAGATTACAACTCTATATCAATTCTGACTTTTGATTTGAATTTAACGTGAGTTTATCTTCATATATCACAACATTTACATATTTCCATTTCAATGCCAGATTTGAAAGCTATGATGAAGTTATCTTCGTAGACTGTAACATTCTGGATTATCTTCCTCACAAGCTTATCATCATATTCTAAGGTGCGGAATTTGTTCTTGCGGATAAATTCAATCAACTCATTGATTCGCTCATTCTCGCCACTAAGAGAGGCGTCTTCTACTAAAAGGGTCTGTCGCTTGTCTCTCAGCTCATCAATCTCTTCTGCTAGGTGTTCATAGCCTTGACCCATGTTAGCCAGCTTGATGATTTCTTTTTGCTTTTCCTCCAGTAAGTTGTTAATCTCTGAAATTTGGTATTCTGTCGTTTCTCCAATCACCGCATGAATATTTTCTTCCAGTGTTTTTATCATGTTATTGCCACCTGCAAGCAGCCTATTAATCGCAGTCATTACAGCACCATAGAGTTCATCTTCTTTTACGGTTCGGTTCTTACAGACTTCAGGACCCTGCTCGATTCTAGTCACGCATCGCCAGACAAATTCTTTTCTGCCATGAATATTCCAATAGGTCCTCCTATAAATATCGCCACAATCTCCACAGAAGGTGATGGCACTTAAAGCGTACTTACTACTATAAATTCGTTTGTTCTTACCTTCTCCTGTGTAGATATTGCTTCTTCGATGAATTTCCTCCTGAACTTGTAGGAATAATTCTTTGGGGATGATCGCTTCATGGCTATTTTCAACATAATACTGTGGAACATGACCTTCGTTCTTAACTCTTTTCTTGGTCAGAAAATCTACTGTGACGGTCTTTTGAAGAAGGGCATCTCCGATGTATTTTTCGTTTTGAAGGATCTTCTTAACTGATTCCGGTCGCCATTTTGGTTTTCCTGCTGCTGTTAAAATACCATCCTTTTCAAGACCTCGACCAATGCCTACTAGACTCTGACCTTCAAGGTATTCTCGGTAGATACGTTTGATAACCTCAGCTTCTTCGGGAACAATGATTAAATTTCCATCTTCATCTTTGGTGTAGCCCATAAATCGCTTATGGTTGACCTGCACCTTTCCTTGTTGGTATCGGTATTGAAGTCCAAGCTTAACGTTTTGTGAAAGGCTCTGGCTTTCCTGTTGTGCCAAAGATGCCATAATAGTCAGCAAAACCTCACCCTTGGCATCCATTGTGTTGATGTTTTCTTTCTCAAAATAGACGGATATGTTCTTATCTTTGAGCTGTCTAATGTACTGAAGGCAGTCTAGGGTGTTACGTGCAAATCGGCTGATGGATTTTGTAATAACCATGTCGATATTACCGTCCATACACTCTGCAATCATACGATTAAATTCGTCACGCTTTTTAGTGTTTGTACCTGATATACCATCATCTGCAAAGATGCCGGCAAACTCCCATTCAGTATTTTTCTTTATAAACTCTGTATAGTGTGCGACCTGAACCTCATAACTAGAATTTTGTTCTTCTGTTTCTGTAGAAACACGGCAATAGGCAGCAACACGAAGTTTCTTTATCTTTTCTTTTGCGGCTGTACTTCCTACTCTTTTACGAGCAGGAATAACCATTATATTTTTCTCTGTCACTTTATTCCTCGCTTTCTATCAGACTATATAAGTATTCTGCTCGTTCAAAAGGATCAACTGGCATCTTATTATCTGCCTTTCTCATTTTAAATCGTTCTTTAGGAGGGGGAGAGGTGAAAGCGGCAAGCTCTACCACTCGTCCTAAATCCTTTGCACGCTTATCTCTAACTTCTTCAGCTTTATCAAATATCTCTTTATCAATAATTGCTGGATACGTATCATTTCCAAGATAGTTGACGTTTTTCAAAATGCGTCCCATCACAGAGTGTGTCTTATCAATACCTGCCTGTTCGCCAGCCACTGTAAGGGATAGTCCTGAAATGTATTTCTCAAAGAATACCTTTACTTGACCTGCTGCCTTTTCATCGACAGTAACCACTCCGTCTTGAATTTTGTATCCATATGGAATATATGCCATTTATCTCACCACCTTTTCTTTCAGGGAAAGACCGCATTTCAAATTGAATGTCAGCTCATCCCTGGAATTTACAATGATGTTTTCTACAAATTCTTCAAATAATTCTTCCGTGTAGTCACCATTAAAATTATCTGCTGACACGTAATCAATGAGGTCCTTTATATCGTTTGCTCGCAAAATCTCACTCGCGGAATTTGATACAAGGTTTGTTTTTTCAGTTGAAAGATTTTTCATCTCACTATCTAAAACATTTCGTTCCTGATTAAAAAGAGCTGGCTCAAGGAAACCTTTGGCCATCAGTGTAATAAGGGTGTTGCGTTCTTCCATGAGCTGCTCCATTCGCTTATCAATAGCATCCATTCTTTCACGGTCGCTTTCTTCATCGATTTGGCTAATTGATTTGAAAAGTGGCTCTAGGATTAGCTTGCTGCTGAAAGCAAGCTTATTCATCATGGTGGTAAATGTGGCTTTTATTTCTCCATCTCGCAAGAACAACATGGAGCAGCTCTCTTTGTCTTCGATATGACCGATGCAACTCCAAGCAATGTAACTCCTACCAGCTGAGTAGTTTGTCTTTCTCCTAAAATTGCGACCACACTCTCCACAGACAATCTTGCCACTTAAAGCATATCGATTAAGATAAACGTTCTTTTTCACGCCCTTACACTTCATCTTGGCTCTTTCATCAATGAGATCTTGTGCCTTAGCAAAGTCTTCTCTACTTATAATAGGTTCATGATTATCCTTGTAGTAGTATTGGTCTTTTTCCCCTGTGTTTGGATGGCGGTTGTAGTTACTATCGGTGTAAGTCTTTTGTAACAAAACATCTCCCATGTATTTTTCGTTTCGGAGCATGTCTATCACCGTGCCTGCACTCCAGTGATTACCTCTTCTTGCTGGGATTTTGTCTTTGTTCAAACCTCTTGCTATAGTACCTCCACCTTTCCCTGAAAGGCACTCCGAAAAAATACGTTTGATGATTTCAGCTTCCTCTGGGACAATTACCATTTCACCATCTATATTGGTATAGCCATAAGGCGGAGTACCAATATAGCTGCCATTTTGAAATCTCTTTTGAATGGACCACTTGCTGTTTTGTGAAATGGATGCAGACTCTTCTGCAGCAAACCCTGAAAGAATAGAAAGCATCAGTTCACTTTCCATATCACCCGTATTTAGATTCTCTTTTTCAAAATAAATATAAACACCGATATCAATCAGTTTTCTTACTAACTCTAGACAATCTACTGTATTACGAGCAAAGCGGCTGATTGATTTGGTGATAATAAAATCAATCCGACCTTGCTTACAATCTCGTATCATACGGAGCAGTTCAGTCCGTTTCTCCATCTTGGTGCCGGAGATCCCTTCGTCATAATAAAGACCAGCAAATACCCATTCTGGATTAGACTTAATATAGCGCTCATAGTGTTCACGCTGTGCTTTAAGGCTTTCAAGTTGTTCATCACTATCGGTTGAGACTCTAGCATAGGCGGCAACCCTAAGTTTCGTATTAGGTAGCTGTCCCTGGGGCAGTTCATCTATTTTTGTTATCTTTTTCATCATCTCACCTCGCTTTCGCCCATTACATACATCACTCTAAAAGCTATTAATAGCAAGCTTTTTAGGACATAATCTCGGCTAAACGGGGAGAGAATTTCTGCCTGTTCAAGGCTGATATTTTGTGTAATTCATCCACTGTAATTTTACCTTCTTTATATAGGTTTGCGATAATACTCTCGGCTATGTGAAAGTCATATTCCCTCTGTAATTCTTCCTCTGTCATCTGTTCGGTCTTGCCCTTTAAAGGACAACCATCTTTTACTTCAAAAATGTTCATAGAAAAACACCTCCTACCTAGTAGCCACGGCAGGAGGTGAAATCTGATGATTTCTTTAATCTTTTTGATAAAATTCACATTCATAGCCATCGGCATCAAGGAGCAGCCCTTTTGCCCAAGGTGGCACTTGACTCATCTGTTTACATACTTCATTAACAGATATTTTAGAATTGGCTTCAATAATGACTTCATCATGGACATGAGCCACAATACGATAAGTACTAAGCATCTTCATTGAATACATCAAAATATCACGGGATATAGCTTGAACAATATTCTCTACAAACTTAGGACCGTAACTTTCAAGACGCTCCCATTTCTTTGTTCCACCTACTCCTTCATAGGTCACGGACTCACCACCAAACTGATTCTCACCGATTCGAGGTTTTACATAGGCAAGCCGTCTACCTGAGGGAAGAATGATAAAAAGCATGCCACTAAGACAATGAAACTCGATGCCATGGGTTTCTTGTGATTTATTTTCCTTTACGCATTGTTTAGCCGCCCGATCTACATCCCACCAGAACTGTGTGATGTTGGGATTAGACATTCTCCAGGCATTCACAAGCGGTTTTAATTCTTCCTCTTCAAGCCCCATCTCTAATGCGCCCATGGCTTTTAATGCACCAACAGAACCACCATAGCCAAGTGCCAATTCAGCGATTTTACCCTTCTGTCTCAAGTGACCGTTCACACCATGCTTTTCAACGGAAACACCAAACATCTGTGAGGCAGATGCACAGTAGATATCACCACCACTAGCAAATACATCCGTTCGCCATGTCTCACCTGCAAGCCATGAAAGCACACGAGCCTCAATGGCTGAAAAGTCAGCCACAATAAACTTATGACCTTCTTTTGGTACAAAGGCTGTACGAATTAGTTGTGAGAGTGTATCGGGTATATCTTCATAGAGCAGTTCTAGTGTTTCAACATCACCATTTCTGACAATAGTTCGCGCCTCTTTTAAATCTGGCATATGGTTCTGAGGGAGATTTTGCAATTGCACAAGCCTACCGGCAAAGCGACCGGTTCTGTTAGCTCCATAAAACTGAAACATTCCCCTGGCGCGAGAATCTGCACAAACCGCATTTTCCATTGCTGTATATTTCTTTACCGAGGATTTTGCCAGTTGCTGACGAAGTGAAAGAACTTCATTTAGTTCACCATCTGTTTCCTCAAGTTTCTCAGCGACAGCCTTTTTCCCGAGTGTCTCCATCTCTAGACCGTTATCTGAAAGCCAGCCTTTCATCTGTTGTACGGAGTTTGGGTTTTCGAGATGTGTTATCTGCTGCATGGCGGTTAGTAGTTTTTCATGAGAGATGTCATCCATAGCGATGGCCTGCTTAACAAAATCCATATCAACCTTTATGCCTCGATCGTTAATTTCTTGGTCGAGATGATGCTCATCCCAGATGTCCTCTGGCACTGGAAACTTGATCAATCTTTGTTGTATCTGGATTTCTGCCTCCACATCACGCTTGTTATATGCTTTGAACTTTTGCCACTTATCGATTTCATCAGTGGGTAGGTTACGGGTCCTACCACCATTTGTTTTAGTCGGAGTACATGGAAGACAAAAATATCGTATCAGGTCTTTACCCTCTGTCAGCTTTTGCTTTTCAAGTCCTAGCACTGCACCTACACCTTCTAAAGAAAGAGGTAAACCCATATAGGCAGACCAAACCATGGAACATTTCCATGAGGAAGGATTTAGATAAGTCCCAGTGGGATAGCCCAAATAACGTGAAAGGCATACTCGCTCAAACTGAGCATTAAATGCCCACTTCGTAATGGTTTCATCGGTTAAGGCATCTAGGATTTCTTTTGGAATCTTTTCTCCATTCATCAAATCGATGACCTTAACTTCATCACCGTCAACCGCATAACCAAACAGCATCACCTCAAAATCATCTGCTTCTACGTAACGATAAACACCACTTTTTTGTAGATTGGTAGAAGAATAGGTTTCGATATCAATTTCTAAGTTCTTCATAGCTACCACCTTTCCTAAATGAAAAAAGGTGGCAGAGGTAAGACCTCCACCACCATCAAGTTTTCTATTCCTTTTAGGCAAGGAAGTCATCATCGACAAGAGTCGTAAAATCATCTACTGCAGAAGTCTTACCGCCTAGAGGTTCTCCGTCTCTAATTTTTTGAATGTTACCAAGACCACAAGCTACACCTTTATTACCATTTGAGTTGAAAGCATAGAAGTTAAGAGAAACCCTACCATAACAACCGCTGTATACCTCGCTACGATCCAGTATCGGCTTAACACTTTTGTCTACAATCTGTGGCGCTGTCTTGCTATTCGCATTGATAAAGTAATGGCCTTTATAAGCCTCATCATCACGCTCTACATCACCATCACGCAGCGGTAGTTTAATGGCTGCCTTATTTGGTTTCTTACCACCAAACTTTGCGATACCTTCCTCAATGGCAGCATCAACTGCTGCATGGATAGCATTAATGGTTTCCTTGTCATCCTTTGGAATAAGGACGGATACGCTGTACTTTTCTGCACCACCATTAATAGATACAGGCTCCCATCCGTGGAAGTAAGAAAATCTTGAGTTTACACCTGTGATAACTTTTGTTTTGTTTTGCATATTTGCCATAATATTTAATCCTCCATAATTTCGTTAAATTCGTTTTTAGCATCTGCTACGTTCATTGCCGGTCTTTTATCTGAGTTTGGAACAAGAGTCGGCTTACCCGGTGGTTTGTAAATGAGGTCACCGAGGAGTTCCTCAAATTTGGATTTACCCATCAGTTTTTGCATCTCTGTCAGCGGAATAAGGCTCTTTCTGTAAATGTCCTTATATCCACCTGCCACGGCTTTTTCTGCAATGGCTCCTTCATCTTTGTACTTGCGAACCGAGCGACCTTCCACAACTTTAAAACCGTTCCACTCTTTACCGTGATTGACTGCTGCATCAGTGGCATAGGCTGTTATTTCATTCGCCCACTTGGTAAGGTCGGGAAGAATAAGTAAGATTTCTTCTATCTCAGCATCCGTCAGCAGAGGTGGAATCTTGAATTCTTTCTCTGCAAGTTTTAGCTTTTCTTCGGCTCTGGCCCGACATCTGTTTGCCGCTTTACAGAAGGTACACCATGGACCGGGGATGTATTCACCCTCACCATTAAAGGCCTTGACCGCCCTAGGCTTTAGTTCCTCTTCCGCCCAGCCTTTTAGTTCTTCCACCGGTATTGTCCAGGTGCTGACATTTTCTCTTCTAGGCTGAAAGATCGTCATGGACACTTCTTTAATGTCGTACAGGTGATCATAGATTCCAAGTGCTCCTAGGGCATAGAGCTTCATCTGTGGATTGTCCACTGCATCAACTAGCACACCCAGTCCATATTTAAAGTCTACGATGTGAAGTCTGTCATCTGAAATGATTACACAGTCTCCTGTCCCAAAACCATCTGGAACATAACAAGAGAAGTCAAGACGTTGTTCAATAAGAACGATAGGATCTGTGCAAGACTTTCTTGCAAGTTCCACCTGCTCCATAACGAAGTCAACGTAAGCATCTGTACATTCCTCCATCTCATCAGAGTTATACTCAGAGATAGGTCGCTGACTTCTCATATGAAGTGCCTTTTTTAGTTTGTGTTCACACAGGTCATGAGCCGCTGTGCCTTCTTTTGCTGCCTCACCACTTTGGTCTTCAAACTCCAGTTCAAGTCTTGCAGAGGGTAGGCAGTTGAGCCACCTGTGGGATGAGGATGCAGATAATATTGCATGATTACCCATTTCCAAGCTCCTCCGCATCTTTCAAGATGTCAGAATAATACGCCTTATCAACAGCACTTAACTTGTCTGCACCATACTTCTGAATGAGTCCTCGCACTTCGGCGGTAAATCCAAGTTGGCTCTTTTCAGCAAGTACCATACGCACTTTTTCCAGTGGGATATCCGGCTCTTTTACTGGTTCTTGTTCAGTGGCAGCTTTTGCACCTGGAGCAGGATCTCCTTCTGTCATCGCATCGCAAACTGCCTGTATGCTGTCAGCAAGACTTCGCATATCATTCACCACTTCAAGCAGTAATTTTATTTTGCTCAAGGTCAGTACCTCCTTTCGTCATTTCACAGATAGAGAGTTCCTCGATGCTATCTCCAGGGATCACAATCGTTACACGCTGGTTGCTCCCTAAAAGAAAGCGAAGAATTCGTTCCCTTACGGACACATTACGGTAGGTAACAAGTCCGCCTGTCTGTGGTTTCTTAGAAACACTAATTTTTAGATTATGTTTCATATCCATCACCTCTTTCCAAAGGGCGATTTATTTATTGCCCTCTACCTAGTAGCCTCGGGAGGTGATAGAATCTGACGGTTTAGAAAAAAAGAAAGCCTACCAAAGAGAAGTACTCCTTGATAGGCCATGTTTATACTTGTGAACCCATAATATACCGTAATGCTTTCGTATCCATTCCTTCATTTACATAGTTAGTACAGAATGTATGTTTCAAAATGTTTGGAGTGACATCCTGTTTCTAATTTGATAGGAACAGTAAAATGTATAGAGGTGGTCTACTATGCGTAAAAAAGAAGATAGATATGATTTTAGAGCCTTTGGTTTAGCCATTAAAGAAGCTCGATTGAAGCAAGGTTTAACTCGTGAACAAGTGGGAGCATTGATTGAAATTGACCCACGGTACTTAACCAATATTGAAAATAAGGGGCAACACCCAAGTATACAAGTTCTTTATGACCTTGTATCATTACTTCCTGTGTCCGTTGATGAATTTTTCTTACCTGCCAACGATCTTGTAAAAAGCACCAGACGGTTACAGGTAGAAAAACTTATGGATAACTTCACTGATAGAGAATTAGCACTCATGGAAGCATTAGCTAATTGTATCAATGAATCAAGAAATGTCAAAGACTAGTTAAAGTTCATACATAACAGGAAGAGCCGATAAAATGAGATTGTATTAATCTCATTTTATCGGCTCTGCGTCTTTGCGTCTGGCTCTGTAATCACAGTTACTTTGAACTGCTTTATTTCAATTAAATTTTCTTGTCTGCATTTCGGACAATAGAGGGGGAATTTTTTTAATTCAGTATCTTCCCTTATCTTTAATCGTGTTTTATTTCCACATACAGGACACAATATCCACTTGTAGTTTATAATAACTATCTCCTCCTTTACACTTTAATTCAAATCTTTATTAAAAAATATTTCATCTTATTTAACAAGAAACCATATTTATATAACAACATAAAATACACTAAGTTATTTTATTGAACATATATCGTACTTTATCTATCCGACTATTTGGACGACGGGGCTGGCAAACAGGTTCACCGGTAGTAACATGGTACCCTTTTAACTCTGTTAAACAAACACTACGTCCATTTGTAAAGAAAGTTAAATCACTACGATATTCTTGAATACACCGAGCAGGGATTTCTCCACTAAGAATGACCTCATTATTTTTCAATTGAGTGTCTACGATGTTCGCACAATATTTAGGAGCATCGTTGTATGCTCGTGAAAGATATTCCTGTGGCGCATAAATTTTAAAACTAAGATATGGCTCTAACAATTCTGTTCCAGCTTTTTTTAAGACTTGTTCCAATACAATAGGAGCAAGCATCCGAAAATCTGCTGGGGTACTAACAGGGCTATAGTATAAGCCATACTTAAAACAGATTTTACAGTCCGTCACATTCCAACCATACAATCCTTGTTCACAGCCATAGCGTATCCCCTCCATAACTGCATTTTGAAACGATTGATTTAAGTATCCAAGAGAAACCGAGCTCTCATACTGTACTCCGCTCCCTAATGGAAGCGGTGCTACAGATAGACCAATGGAAGCCCAGAAAGGATTCGGTGGAACTTCGATGTGAATGGTATACTCTGCTTTTTTTAACGGTCTTTCCATATAAATGACTGTAGGCTCTTTTATTTCTATCTCCACATGATACTTTTCTTGCAGCAGAGCACAAGTCACTTCCATTTGTACTTTCCCTAAGAAAGAAAGTATGATTTCATGTGTCGCAGAATCCACATAATATCGCAGAAGCGGGTCACTGTCGGAGATTTCTAAAAGTGCATCAAGTAACATTTCCCTTTGTTGAGGTTTGCTCGGTTCAACAGTCGTTTGCAGCAGAGGGAGGGGATTTTCAATTCTCTCTCTCTGTGGCAATAGCTTTGTATCTCCAAGAACACTATTTAACTTCAAAAACTCATTCTGCAAAATAACAATTTCCCCGGAATAAGCCTTATCGATTTTACATAATTCACCATTTATTGAAGTATACATTTCTGTAATTTTTATTTTTTCCTTTTCCGATATTCTAACCGAATCTCGCAAATGCAGTACGCCACTATAAAGACGTATATATGCAAGACGCTGTCTTTTTTCCGAATACTCAATTTTGAAAACTTTTCCGCAAAGTTCAGACTGACCTCGATGTGTTGATGAATAAAATTTATTCGTAATCACTTCTATAAGGTTATCAATCCCTATATTGTTTTTTGCACTTCCGTGATAAACAGGGAACAGGGAACAATTATGAAATCTTATGCTTTCCTCTTGTTCGAGTTCTAATGCTTCCAATAATTTCCCAGACGTATATTTCTCCAAAAGGTAATCATTTCCTTCTATTACCATATCCCATTGTTCAGATTCGGTAAAGTTCATTACACGCATATTAGGATGCAGTTCTACCTTCTGTTTGATTACAATTTCCGCAGAAAGTTTCTCTTTAATATCCTGATAAACCGTTGATAAATCAATTCCATTTTGGTCAATCTTATTGATAAAAAAGATTGTGGGAATACCTATTTTCCTAAGTGCATGAAACAATATACGAGTTTGTGCTTGTACGCCATCTTTTGCAGAAATCAGTAGAATTGCCCCATCTAATACTGATAATGAACGATATACTTCTGCTAAAAAATCCATATGTCCTGGCGTGTCTATGATGTTCATCTTAGTATTTTTCCACTGAAAAGAGGTTATCGCCGTCTGAATTGTAATTCCTCTCTGACGTTCTAAAAGCGTATTATCCGTTTTCGTTGTACCTCTGTCCACGCTTCCTAATTCTGTAATCGCTCCACTGTTATATAATAAGCTTTCTGTTAAGGTAGTTTTTCCCGCATCAACATGAGCTAAAACTCCAATATTAATAATTTTCATGTGATTTTCCTCCATTCAAAAGCCCAAAAGGGCATAAAAATCCCAGTGATAAATACTCTTATCACTGGGATTTTTATGCATAACCATAGGCATACAAAGCATACAGATATTCTCCGGATACTTTAGAATCACATGATAAAGGTATTCTTAAACTGGGTACAAAAAACTAAGCCCTCCTAAAAAAGGACATCCAATTATTTGTTCCCACTATCAAATTGACAGTTTATTTAAGAATACCTTGCCGCATATTTATTAACTCCTTTTAAATAGATACTTAAATAATAGCACGTAAGAGCATATTTGTAAAGGAATCTCCAATTTTTTATCAAAGAGAGTACGTGATTACAAAATAGCTGTAATAATGTACCAATATTTGTTATTCTATAATCTTCCAATTACTCCCGTTCTTTTCAAGTACCAAATCAAATTGAGATACCTGCGTTGCTTTGGTCTGCTGGTCGATATACTCCACTGTCAGCGATACCGTGACTTGATTATCCTTACGATTGTGAATAGGATTTACCAGTTCTTGAAAGATGTACTCTTTTCCGATTGGTTTTAATATCCCGTCATTCACATAGTAGGAAAGTTCACTGGCTGTCGCTGTAGGATAGAGCTTGAAGAACGTCGTTAAAAACTCATTGATTTCATTGGTTGGGACTAGGAAATAAACCCTAAATAATTTAAAACCTGTGAAATCAGTCCATAACAAAGATTGATTTCACAGGTTTTCTTTTTGAGATTAAATAGAATTTTTGAGTTTATTTCTAGTCACTTTCAATATATGCAAAGTGTACAATAAGCATTTTTGATACTTCTTATTTCAAGAGTTCATTGACCCTTTTTTGTACTGAAATATAGTCATAACCGGCATTTGTAAGTTTGTTTTTTCGATCTTGTCCGTTACCCCAATCGCCACGAATGACTTCTTTTGCGATGGCATCAATAGACTTTTTACTAGATAGCATTTCATTGACCTTTGATTGCACTGCCACATAATCATAGCCTGCATCCGTTAAACGTTTCTTTCGTTCTTCACCATTACCCCACAAGCCTTGAATGACTTCCTTGGCCAGCGTCTCAACCGATTTCTTTTCTGTAGGAGCAGGTATATTTTCTTCTTTACCAAGATGATTAAGCCCTGCACTTTGGATAATCGCTTTGTAATCTTTATAGGCATAGTTCATGTCTAAGTTTCCTGAGTAACCACTTAGTTTACCTTTGCTTGTGTACTGCCAGATACCATGACGAAGAGTCGGTTCTTTACTGGACCACTGAGCGACCCAGAAATCATAAGGTTCTAGACGATCCAGTTCTGTTAAATCTTGAAACCAAGAACTAGACGCATAGATGCCGGCATAATAGCCAGCATTTTCTACGGTTTCACAAAAGCCTACTAACGCATCGGTAATGGCTTTCTTGCCACTTGGTCGCTGGTGATAATTATCCTCTGTATCAATAAATACAGGGTAGGAGATGGTCTTGCCTTTGATAATTTCCAGGCATTTCTTCGCTTCTGCTATGCCCTTGGTTTTGGTATTGGCACAGCTGTACCAGTAAACACCGATAGGAATACCTCTCTCGTGAAAGGCTTTATAGTGTTGTTCAAAGGCATCATCCTTGTGCAAACTTACTCCTGTACCGTGGCCCGTATATCCTGCTCGAAGGATGACAAAATCAACTTCTTTTGCAAGTTGGTCATAGTTAATCTGACTTGGTTTTTGCCACGTACTAATATCAATTCCTGTAGTTTTCATGATTATTCCTCCTCGTTCTTTTTATGGAGCTGCTTTAATACATCTTTTAGTTTCTCTGGGATCGGTAGTCCAAGGTGAGCTGAATTTTCTAACAGCGAAATTCCCTCATTTGATAGATAGAAGAAAACAATCGCTGTTCTTAGTACGCTCCCATCACCAATCACATAAACGTCTAAAATATTGGCTACACCCACTAAAACAAAAATCAGCACTTTACGGCTGATTCCAATAAATCCCACTTCACTTGATAGGGTCTTATCAGCGATTGCACATAAGACACCTGTTAGATAGTCGATAACTACAAAGACTAGTAGCGCATATAAAAAGCCATCTGCTCCTCCTAAAAACCATCCAAAGAATCCACCGATTGCTGTTATCACAACTTGGATCCAGTTCCATATTTCTTTCATTTATAATTCCTCCTTTAATAAATTGTCACTCCGGACAAATTACTTTTCTTTGATACTTCTCCAATCAAGTCCGAAAGACGCGACTTACCCTTTCGCCCGCCGCTATCTACGGTAAATGCTGTATAAAAACCACCCCTACCAAAGCTGTGAGTCACATCCACTACTGTTCCAATTGTTTCAGTCTTAGTATCGATGATGAGTTCAACTTCATCACCAATGGTAAGCTGAGGCGTAAAGATACCAACAAAGCTCTCTTGCCTACCAGAGATTGCGATGATCTTAGCCAGTTCCTCGGCCATATTTGTAATTTCAGCAAGGGATGCTCCATCAGCAGCTGTGATATAAATAGTTCTATGAGAAGGCTGTATCCACCATTTGCTTCTCGGTACATTGGCATAGACCGTGTTTTTCGGTTCAGAACAGGTGACACAGACCCTGCTGACTGCTTCTGAATCGTCATACTCTACGCTGTAGCTCCAACATGTTTTATCTCGCTCAAAGGTATACACGTCTGGCTGGTCAAAACGAACATCACTAACCTTCGCTACACCAATTACACCTGCCGCCGTTTCATCAACCTTCCACCCATCAAGTAGCGAGATGACCTGCTTGATTCCATCAAGAATCGAAACATCAGGTTCGAAGCGTAGTTTCCATGTTTTATCATTTTCGCCAACAAAAAAATTCTCCACCTCTGCTAGACGGAGAACTTCATTAAAGTTTAATTGGAGCGTTGTTTCATCGAAGTTGTTGTACTCGTCAAAAGTCTGCTCCTTCAGTAATTTCCCGATGGCATTGCGGGCAGATATCGATACTTTTTCCTCTGGATAAGAAATTGAAGCTCTATCGATATAAAAAATACCAAGAGGTATTTCACCGCTGTTGCCAAGAGAAAAATATAATTCCATCTTCGTTCCGGGGGTAACCAATGCACGATAGCGATTGAGTACTGTTCCTTTGATATTCAATAGTGTACAAGACAGATGAGAGACCTCACTGCCAACACCATATTTTATCGAGCCATCCACAAAGGAATTACTGATATCAGTAGGCAACATATACATCACAAAACGATGATCGCCCTCAGCACTCCAGAACCCATATGCTCCATAGTGCGCCACTTTTTTTATGCTCGGATAGGACACCTCTTCATCAGGTGAAATCCTACCTGAACCCTTATAGTTCAAATCTCCATATAGACCCAATACAGGGTCAGTGGTCGTGCCTTCAACCGTTCCGTCAGGAGTAAGATATATAAAACGGAGCATATTATCTGAGGTGTGAATCACCTGGGGAAATAATCCTGCTCCGGCATCAAGGGTATATTCAAATGTTAACTCCATGGTATCACCCTCTTTGCAACTGAATCGAGCAGGTAAAGCGAAGTAGATTGTTTTCAGTTTTAAAGGGGTACTCCAGGGCATAACTGGCAGTGATTGCCGCACCTGTCGAAGGAGGTTCGATAAACTTAAGACCCTGAACGGTTTTACCTAAAAATAATGTCGTGCCGAAACTTTGTCCGTCTCTTAAGGGAAAACTCTGATAATACAAATTATATGTCCAGTTGTAGCTGACCCTGCCTGCCACGGTTAATGTTTCTACCTGCTTTGTTCCAGGATTTCCTACTTTGTCAACCGTGGAGTTTGGTATGGCAGTCAGACCAGTACAGGTGTCGTTTGCAATGCTGATGTTGAAGGTGGGATCATTAGCCTCAGCCACTTTGGCGGTCAGACGAACATATCTGCCATTGGTAGGACTGATGGTAAAGAAGTTGGTGATATCATTGCTTTCCGCAAGTGCCAAATTGACCTTATCAGCAACCGTTGCAGCTGAATCCCCACTTGCAACTGGCACCAAAAGAGTGATCGGTGAGTTTTCTATCCCCTCAGCCGTAACCACAACCGTCGCATTTCCCGCCGTTCCAATGGTACCTGTCACATAAATATGCTCCTGCTGTTTTACAGGAGCTACACCAGCAACTGTGTTTGCCGAGTTTGAAACGGTGGTAAGCCCTGTGCTGGTGCCACTTGATAATGCGATATTGAGATTGGACACATTAGCAACAGATTCTTTTGCTGTTAAGATTACATCCGCATCCATAACTGATACATCATACATAGCTGTAATACTTTCATTATTTTCAATGGTCGTTTTTATCTTTTCTGCCACGACATCAGCCGTATCAGATGACTCAACGGGAACAGATAAGGTAATCGGAGAACCTGACATCCCGCTTGAAGTCACTACAACAGTGGCATTCCCTTCGCCACTTAAAAATACTCTCCAGTACCTTGCAGCTACTTCTTTAAATTTCCAAACTTGACCTGTCCTTGAAAGGCTCTCTACATCTGTCCAGACAGAGTCGTTTGTTGAATACTGGATTTTAAGTGTATCAAGCCTTGCAGAAGGAACGGTTAGAATATCAATCTTTAGTGTGTTACAAGCTTTAGCAGTTCCAAAATCAATCTTTATCGGATTTTCATCGTTAACAGTACAGGAGGAAGGATACAATGCATCGTCATAGCAATTCCACCAAGCGATAGGGTCTCGATAATTACGGCCTGAGTATGGAGTTTTTGATGCAAGGTCTCCAAAGGATATCCCCGCATCCTTGCAAGTCAGCGCCGCCGAATGGTAATTCTCATACCAGTCACCGCAGTTGTTTTCATAATCCAAAACGAAGTCGATTCCTTCGGTCAGTTCCTCTCCATCTAAAAACACCCTTGCTGTGCCTGCCTGTATTAGAGGAGCTTTGATATCAAACTCCACTGTTTCTCCATCCCCTTCACCAATTACAATTTGATTTACTTGATATGGAGGGAAAACTTCGTGATTCGGGAAGGTAAATGCCCCAACACCAGCTATCCCTAAATGTTTCACAAGGCGATTATTGCCCTCATTATCTAGGAATGTCACAATGGGCAAATCGTATTGATAGGTTTCAGTATTACCCACACCATTACTGAAAGTATAACTTTTACTCCCATGATACTTTAAAATCATATCTGAGGAATACTCTGCTGGGAAACGGGAGAAGCGTACATCACTATCCGTACTGCCAGTGAGTAGCCACCTTACCAGATAATTGTTTTCTGGTTTAGGGTAGATTCCGTTTGTACCAAAACCGGAAGGAGTATAGGTGGCATAAAAGGTAGCCGTAATATACACCACATCTGTGTCGGTTTTGGCAATAGCAATTTGATTCCCTTCCGAATCTTGAAGCATGGCATGGGACATGATGTAGTAATTGGTATTGAATGTCCCTTTGTAATAACCTTCAAGTGCCACTTCGGTAATGGTGGACCCATTGCATTCAGTTGCTTCCAACTTGATTTGTTTAGTCGTGTACGAAGTCGGATAATCATAAACTGTTTCAAGTGTGGTTACGCTTTTTCGTGCCAAGTGGTTAAACAGCGCTGTATCTGTAATGGCTGGAGTGCCTGTTCCTGTACCAATAGCAATATATCTAAAAAGGTCTGACGTCTTACTTAAAGGTGAACCCGTCAACCTACAATTAAAATAGTAGTTTGTAATAACATTGTATGCCACGGCGGTCTGCTTCACTTTGCCACTGTTTGCATCCACCACTTTCACGTCAAAGCGATTGTGAAGTGTGGTCTTTTCTTGTATCTTCATTTAGAAACCTCCTAAATCGGTAATGTTGAAACAGGCTGTAGTTGTACTGTCGTTGATGAAATTTCAATCAACGCTGCACACGGTTCTTGGTCATACCAAGAGAAAACTGCCTCATCAATCCATGCAGCTGATGAAATGGTCGAGATGTTCGCTGTTTCGTTTTCATTAGTGTAATAATCAAAAGTTTCCGCCTCAGCAATTGCACTCAACGCGGGCAGAAACCACCTCTGTTCACCCAGCTTGTGATACCAGAGTGAACGGTATTCTGGCATGGTAATGGTTACCGGAGTTGTTCTGCGAATATCGGCATTTGTATAGAGGACAATTGACTGCTCCACGCTGTCATAGAGCGCTTCGGTAATCTTCACTCCGGAAACGGAAAGTGCACATTTTACAGGAAACCCTGCGTCAACACTTCCAAACAAGGGCTTTGAAAGTCGCATCTTAAAACCATAACAATAAAAAGTATCGGTTCTGTTCAACTTTTCAACAGAGATAACAGATAATTCCTCCGATCCAGGCTCATCCAAAAGTAGGTAAGGGTGTGTATTCCTTATAGATGAATATTCCTTCTTCAGTACATCCATTTCATGAATGTCCGACATCCACATCCTCATATTGCTTGCATTGACGTGAACAGTCTCAGGCCGGACACTCATCCCAGCATAATTACGGTGCGTTAATGCAAGACGCATCCTGCCGTTGTTTTGTGTCAGAAATCCAATACGAAAATCATTGGTGCGGAAAACCGATAGGGTTACATTTCCCGTACCAAGTGCAGATACTTCATGCTCTGGCTCCCATACATAAGTGCCATTGTTCTGACAGCAAAAGGCACGGTAATACACCAAACCTCCTTTTAGGTATCCGATGATTAGCCCCTGATCTAAATCCTGGTCAACACTGGACTGCCAGCCCTTGCAGGCCGATATTTGACAAACACCAGTAGCAAGAAGAGTCACTGTCTTATTATCTTTCCAGAACTGAACATAGAGGTTCCCGTTTCTTACATAGAATATATATGGGTGTTCCTCAGTTTGTAGGTAATACCATTCTTTTTCGGCATTCATTTTCCACATACCGTTAAATTCAATTGCTACATCAGTTGCTGGACCAAGAGTCCATTGGTGTTCCCAAGGGTACTCCAGTCCTGCAGGGAATTTTCGTTTGTATATGTTGGCTATGCCATCATCTAGGCAAATGGCATAGGCAAGAGATAAATCAACTTCTCCTGCCATTTGACGTACAGCTACATCTCCAAAGCCTGAAGCAATATCCTCATGAATCGGTTCAGAAAGAAGGGAGTTGATAGAGGTCTGTGTCGCTACAACCCGAAGCTTCGTCATGCTGTCCGTGTTTTCAACCTTAAACCGATTAAATAACTTTTCCTTTAACGCAACGGGAATGCTTCTCATGGACCTCTCACCTCGCTAGTTGCTGCTAGAGTGGCTATAACCTTATACCAGCCTGCGGCAAGATACTCGAAAGAGCCAAGTTCAATGATTCGACCGGTGAAAATACCCTGTTTGACAGAGCATTCAAGTAAAGAAACAATATTCTCAGCTTCCATCAGTAATGTTTTTCCTTTCTCATCTACATAGAGAGTCAGTTCATAATGTACGGTAGGTGAGCCAAAACGAGTCAGATATTCTGTGCCGTCAAGGGCAACCTGCACCGTACGGATTACATCCTGCGTTTTACGAAAGCTAACAAAGCGCGTGATGAACATATTCGTATCCTTATACTTTAAGTATGTCATACACGCACCTCCTGTCTAAGCTGGTTGATGATGATATCCACTACTGAAGACATTTCACCACTAGAATTGATTCCTTCCACGCGAATAATGCCCGTATGCTCCACGAGTCTTTTCGTGTTCATTGCTGTATCATTCATTGACCGATGGATATTGGCATTCATATCAAGGTCAAAATCGGTAGGTATAGAATCGGTGATATCTTTTTCCACACCCTTCATGGCAGAGGTGAATCCTTCACCAATTCCCAAACCCATGTTTTCACCAATCCCCGCAAATACCAGAGAGGGAGAACGGATACCTAGTAGGTTTTTTGCTCCGTCCACAATGCCAGAAAAGAATCCACCTACTTTATCAGAAATCCAAGATCCGAGGGATTTAATCCCGTTCCACAGTCCAGTCACAATGTTTTGCCCAATTTCAAATACCGCACTCACCGCTTTACCGAGTCCAGTTACAATTGCTGCAATTATTTCCGGTAACCTTGCCACAAGCTGTGGGATGGCTTTTATGAGCCCAAAGGCAAGCTGAACAGTGAGTTTAACACCCATCTCAATGATGAGGGGCAGGTTATTTGTAATAAAGTTAATGATAGTCATGATTACTTCGGGAAGTGCATCGATTAACTGAGGCAGGGCGTTCAATAAGCCCTGAGCTAATCCTTGTATAATGGCAAAAGCTGCTTCAAGGATTTGATCCATACTGTCCAAAAGACCCTGCACGATGGTTATGATCGCTTCTACTGCCGCAGGGATCAATTCAGGAAGAGCCAATCCTAGCCCTTCTACAAGAGCCGTGATTAACTGTACTGCTGCATCAATGAGTAAAGGCAAGTTATCAATCAGTGCTCCCACAATGGTTAGCACTGCATCCACAGCGGCGGGGATGAGTTCAGGCAAAAGGCTAAGAATTGTTTCAAGTATCTGCGTAAATAAGTTGACCACTGTTGAGAGCAGAGTCGGTAACAAGTCGCCGATTGCTATAAGTATTCCATCAAGAGCAGCCGGAAGAGCTTTAACGATATTTTCAATAATAGGTACAACATTTTTTACAACATGCTGGAATGATTCGACTACATTCCCAATGAGCATTTCAATATCTGCGTCAGCATTACCTAGTCCTGCCATCAGGTTATCGATTGCTGACTGCATCCCAGATATAGAGCCGCTAATAGTCTCAGTGGCTTCCAAAGCAGTGGTACCAGTAATGCCCATTTCGGTTTGAATAACATGGATGGCTTCGGTCAAATCTGAAAAAGAAGTGAGGTCATACTTAATACCTGAGATTTTCTCGGCATCAGCAAGTAGCCGTTCCATTTCAGATTTCGTACCGCCATACCCTAACTTGAGGTTGTCCAACATAGTGTAATTCTGCTTTGCAAAACCCTGGTAGGCCGTTTGAATGGAGGACAGATCTGTACCCATTTTATTAGCATTGTCCGCCATGTCCGTGATGGCCATATCCGCAACTTCCGCTGCCTTAGCTGTATCGCCACCTAGGGATTGAATCAAGCTAGCCGAAAATCCCGTAACAGTTTCCATATATTCATTAGCAGACATCCCTGCTGTTTTGAAAGCATTCGCTGCATAATTCTGCACAGTTTGAGATGAATCACCAAAGAGGGTATCCACACCACCAACCAATTGCTCATAATCAGCATATGCGGCAATGACTTCTTTACCTAACTTGACAGCAGCAGCTCCTGCCGCAATAGCGACTGCACCCATTGCGGCACCGACACCTTTTAGTACACCGCCTAGCTTTTCAAACTTATCCCCAGATTTCTCAGCTTCATCGCCTGTTTCTTTCAGTTCATCACCGAGGTCTTCAGTGCTGTCAGTTGTTTCATCCAGTTCACGCTCCATACCGTTGAGTTCGGCTTTGGCATTGTTAAGCTGAACTGCCCAGTTCTGGGTACGGCGGTCATTTTCACCGAAGCTATCAGCAGCATTTTTTAAGGCAGATTCAAGGGTAGAGATTTTATCTTTCTGTGCTTCGATGGCCTTATTTAAAACTTCATTACGTGCTGTAACAGCCGCTACAGACTTATCCTGCTTATCAAACTCCGAAGAAACAAGTTTCATTTCACTCCCTAATACCTTGAAGGACTGGTTAATGTCACGAAGGGAATTTTTAAATTCTTTTTCTCCTTCAATACCAATCTTGAGTCCAAAATTATCCGCCACAAAGCCACCTCCTTCCAGCTAAAACGGGCATAAGAAAAGACACTCTTCTCGAGTGCCATAAATAACAATTGTCTATATTCCATATGGAATGATTTCATCAATCCCATATTCACGCTTTGGTCTTGATAAACCATGATACTGTTTATAAACTTCCCACTGGTCGAGCAAGTGTCCGATAGGCATTAGCCAAACCTCCTGCTCAGATCGCTGAAGG
The DNA here is from genome assembly GCA_040767605.1 of Clostridiales bacterium. Lineage (GTDB taxonomy): Bacteria > Bacillota > Dehalobacteriia > UBA4068 > UBA4068 > JAXGOI01. Next base: position 1,766,590 of record JAXGOI010000001.1, on the reverse strand, counting down.
AGAGAGACACCATAAAATATCAATCGAGCAAAGGACTCTTCATCACTTACTCGACCTGTGAGTTTTTTGAGGGTGCTTCCTCACTTTCCACATGGCGCTTTGTACCTTTAACCATGGCTTCCATAATGGCATTTTTGTATTCACCCAGTTCAAGAGGTGAAGTAAGCAATTCAACTGCTTCTTCTGTAAGTAGTTCCCCTTTTTTAGAAGGGTTTTGAAGGTTATGGATCATCACTGACTGATTGGCAAGAAGTGTAATTAGCCAGACAATTTCATCAAGAGCCATCTCAAAATTTTCTGATTTCATCAGTTTCTCCCCTAAGTTGGAAAGACCACCATACCGTTTCGCAATCTCTTTGGTCGCCCTGGTGGTGAGAAGCATTTCATACTTCTTTTCACCGATTTGTATCATAGCGCTTCTTTCACTTGCCATTAATCCTCACCTCCGCCGGAAGTATTAAAAGCAGGTTCGTAAACCTGCGTGTACCAGCCCGAGATAACGGATGTCGGAACATTTGTATCATCCTCATTAGCTTCTACTTTCCAAGGATGTTTTCCGTTGCCATCCAGTTTATTTCTACGCAGAACTGTTCCTTCAATAGTTGGTGTAGAGAAAGTGATGCTATCTCCCTTTGTAGCTAGGTTAGTAGCAGGTATGCCAAAGACCACACGATAAAGCCAAAAATATCTGTACTTTCCATTTGCCTTCTTAGCCCGAAAACCCACAGCGACAGCAAAGCCGCCATCGTCACTGCCAGACACAACCACATGGTTATCGTCAATTTTTGCTCCTGTCAAATCCTCAGCAGCAGTAACTCCAATGTCATCAATTCCAAGTGAGAGTTTTCCGCTTTTAAATTCTTTTACAATTTCTGCAGGTCCATCGTCTGCGTAAAGAGTCGCTTCCGCAAGTTCGACGGATAGATCCGCCTTCATCGCTTTTGCCAGTTGTACAGGAATGCCGTAAGTTTCATCACCATTTGCATCCTCTGTGATTTTTGAATAGTAGAGCTTATCTAGCCCAATTGTTGCCATAGCTTATTCCTCCATTTCATAGTGTTTTGCTACGTCAATGACGTAGTGATGGTAACCAGTATCGTCTTCATGACCCATATATCGGCGTCCGGTTATAGTGAACTCTGCTCCAAGCAGAGTAGCAAGTAGTTGGTTTTTTCGTTTGATATAGTTGCCCTTGGAATAAAGAGATATCCGAACATCGGATACATCAATGACTGGCCTGTTATCGCCATACAAGACAAATGTATCCGTCATTGGTGTAAGAACAAGATATTCATCAGGTGCAGCCGCACTGAATATCCCTGTTTCCACAGGCAGAATAGAAGAGAAAAGACTATTAAGCTCCTGCAAAATACTCATAGTCTTTCCACCTCCTGTTCAAATTTTTCCTTCATTGCTTCCACTGCAATTCTTCTCGATTGCGATCGGGCAGGTTTCAAGAAGGGCTTCGGTGGTTGGCCATGTTTGCCATACTCTAAAATATTTGCAATTTTAGCATTGGATCCGCCATCGGACCGAGGTTCTGAAAAACCCACTTTAATATCCCAACCAGAACCATCACGCTTTTGTTTGGCTGGGGAAAGACCAAGAGCTTGTTCCAACTCTCCAGTAGACCGACTCTTCTCTGCCATATTTTTGCCAATCACTGAAGAGAGATTGCTCTTTACTTTGGCAAGCACAACCTGCCCACCTTCTTCTAGCACCTTAGGTATGATTATATCCGTCTGTTCTTCTAGTCGAGACAGTTTTAGAAGGAAATCCTCTGGTATCTTCATTTGGATTTTTGCCATCACTTCACCGTCCCTTCTAGCTTTTCTGCCAATACCTCAACATACATTCCTCGTCCACAAACATCCTCTGCACTAACGATATTGTAACGACCGTCCACATCAGAAATATAATGTGAAGTTGTGATTGATAAATTAGGTATCTTACGGAAACGAAATAGTGCCGATACACTTACAAAGGCAGTATTACCAATAATTCGCTCCCATTTTGCACTTGTATTACGGGTTTCCTTATGGGCACGAACCGAAGCAAGTACAGTATCGCCTTTTGTAACGAAACCTTCTGGATCCTTAGTCGGATCGGTTGTGATAATATCAATAAATGTATTCATTTTCCCAAAACTCATGTTTACACCTTCCAATCCCGATCAAGTCTTAATAGTAGGTTGACCGTATTCCAAACCTGCTGACTTGCCTGCACATTATCTGCAAAAAAGCCACCTGTACTGCCATCTCTACTTTCGTAAAAGTGAGAGGAAAGCATAATAATGGCTTGCTCTGTAGTCGGTGGCATGGGGTGATCGATGTAGTAGTTTTCTGGTACATGCTGATAACTCTCGGCATAACTGACAGCAGCGGCGATGAACATCTCTAAGAGTTCGTCATCAGCATCATGCTCTAAAATCAAGTTTGCCTTTACATTTTGAATCAGTGTCATACCGCTACCATCCTTTCCTTTATTAATCAGTTTCCATGAGTCCAGCTGTTTTAAGCTTTAGAAGCAAGGCATTAAAATCAGCAACTAAACTCGTAATATCTTCTGCCACACTAGGTGCTTGGTTCTCTGCAGGAGTAAAAGAAGAAGGGAGACCAGTTATGGTTGCTCCCTCCTTAATCTCTAACGTTCCTGCGATGACGGTTTTATCTCCGCCTTGTTCGGTGTAGTTTTTTGTGTTGTAATCCATATCGCACCTCCGTTAGGCTTTCTGCTGAAGAACCTTGATTGCTTCAGGTAATACTAACTTGCCATCCACACGTTCTTTAGCTACAAACCCGACCATGCCATTACCTGCAAACAGCTCACGAAGTTCTGCAAAGGAACGAGAACCACGATCTCCAATGTTGTAATAAGACAAATCGCCAAAGATAATGGTCTTAGCACCTGCCTCAATGGTAGGCATATAAGCAGATGTATAAACAGGATAGCCAAGTAGTTTATCTGGTTCACCCGCAACAAGAGCTGCTTGCCACATATACGCTCCGTTTCCATCCTTGAGTTTTCTAAGTGCCGCAATCGTCTGGTCATTTAAAATAAAGACTGCATTCTTACGGTATGGACGTTTCAGTGAATACACTAAATTAATCACTTCATCGGCCGTAATTGCTGTGGCAGAGGCAGCAGTCACCCCTACTTCAGCACCACCACTAGCAGCAAGAATGCCTAGAGGTTTTCCTGTGCCATCACCATTGATAAAGGCATCTTCTTCCGCATTAGCCAGAGCCTTATAAAACTCCTTAATAATGTAATTCTCAAGCTGGAAGGCATTATCATAAAGCAGCTCTTCAGTCACCTTGACTGCCACATGAAGTTTATGGGCATCCAGATTAATCTGGGAGAATGTAGCATCGCTAAAGGTCAGTGCTTCACCTTCATCAATCCATGCAGCTGCAGGTTTTGTAGCTGCAATATTGATTTTTCGCTCACCTGATGTGGTAATTCTGTGACCCAGCTTACGAATGATATTCTCTTCTTCCAGACCATCAATCAATCTGCTGTCGTATTCTTCGGGTACGAGATAGCCACCATCTGCGTCTACCCCTTCTTGTAGGACATTGGATACATTACGGAAGTTTGAGCGAAGGGCTGAAAGCATGGCAGTCTTATAAGAATCAGCTGCTCGGCCAGTTTTAATTTCACTGTTATCCAGTCGACCATTCATCGGATTTTCAATGATTGGCTTGCTGACAGGTTTTTCAAGTTCAGCCTCGATTGCTTCACGTCTTTCCATGCGATGGATTTCATTGGTAAGTTCAGAAATTTCATCTTCCATGGTTTTATAGGTAGCATCATCTTCTGCGGATAATGTGCCATTCTTGGTTTTATGAGTGTCCAAGAACCCATCCATCGTTTCAATAAGCTTTTTGCGTTTATTACGCATTTCTGTAATCGTCATAGTAAAATTCCTCCATTTACATATATTTTTTGATAATCAAAAGACGCTCCTTGAGTTCATCAATTGAGCGCCCTTGGGGTTTGGCAGATTCCTCCGCCTGAATTGGTTTATTCTTTTCTGCCATTTTGTTAAGTAGGTTAGTTGCCACTGCTTTTCTAGAAAACGCATAGGCAGAAAAAGTGGGTTCGGATTGTTTCTCATCCTTTAGCACATCGTCTGCAAAGCCAAGTTCTATGGCTTTGTTGGCATTCATCCAGGTTTCAGCATCCATCAGATGAGATAGTTTGATGCGAGATATTCCAGTCTTAATCTCATAGGCATTGATAATGCTTTCTTTCACCTCATCTAACATCTCAATCGCTCGTTTCATGTCTTCATGATCACCCATCGTGATGGTTGCTGGGTTATGAATCATCATGAGTGCTGTCGGAGCCATTAGTACCTTTGTTCCTGCCATGGCAATGACAGAGGCGGCAGATGCTGCAATCCCATCAATCTTGACGGTTACCTCATCTGGATAATCCATCAACATGGTATAAATCTGACTTGCGGCAATGCAATCTCCACCCGGTGAGTTAATCCATAAGGTGATGGGTCCTTTTTCGCTAAAGAGTTCATTTCTAAACATCTGTGGGGTCACATCATCATCAAACCAGCTTTCTTCAGCGATTGTTCCATAAAGCTCAAGAACTCGTTCTTCTTGTTCGCTTGCTTGGTTCTTCCATCGCCAAAACATCTTGTTCTTCATCCAAGTCTTCCTCCTTTCCATCCTCGTTTGTATTTGCGAATGCACCTGCCTTTGTAAGAGGGAGCATATTGCCGTTGACAAGGTACATGTCACCGCCATCCTCTGAAGGGATACGGTCTAGGTTTTCAAGTTCCCTAATATCATTTGCACTCATCCAACCGTTCTGCCTTGCTGTGGCATACCCGCTCATGCGACTAACATAATCCCCTCTAAGCAGACCTTCCACATTGAAGCGAAAGAAGTACTTTTTCTTTTCTTCCGGTGTAAAAAGGGTACGGGCTAAGGTTTGCTCCCAACGCACTACCCACGGGTCTAAGGTGTATTTCACAAACTCAAGGGATTGTTGCTCAATATTAGAAAAGCTCGACTTCTCAAGGTCGCCTACCATGTGAGGAGGGACTCTAAAAATCCGAGCAATTTCATTGATTTGAAACTTCCTTGTTTCAAGGAATTGTGCTTGTTCTGGTGAAATGGAAATCGGTGTATATTTCATTCCTTCTTCAAGCACGGCTATTTTATTGGAATTGGCACTGCCACCAAATTGTGACTGCCAAGCCTCTCTGACTTTCCCAGGTTCTTTAATCGTTCCCGGATGCTCCAACACACCACTTGGAGCAGCACCGTTAGCAAAGAACTTGGCTCCATATTCCTCTGTTGCAATGGCTAGACCAATCGCATTTTTAGCCATCGCAATCGGGGAGTAGCCAACCAGTCCATCAAACCCGAGTCCGGGAATATGAAGTACATCGGAGGTACTAAGTTTTACTGTCATACCCTTCGTACTGTTCACATCATCTGCACCTCTGGTATATAAGTAATAGAGCTGCCCACTCTCATCTCGATGAACTGACATCCGATTTGGCATCAAGGGGTAGAGTCCTACAACTTCACCTTTGCCATTGCGAATAATCTGCGCATAACAATTCCCCCATAATAAAAGATGAGTCATCAATGTTTCTCTAAACACAAAAGAACTCATCTCAGGATTCGGTTCATCATGCAAAAGTCGATACAAGGAGTGGTCAATTGCTTTTTCCTTGCCACCATCATCTGTATAACGATAAAGGTGCAGAGGAAGCCCTGCTACTGCTTCAGCTAATATTCGAACACAAGAGTATACGGCCGTCATTTGAAGTGCCGACCGCTCGGTCACTGTTTTACCTGCTGTGCTTGAACCCATTAAAAAGGTATAGTTGGAACTCACAGCTCTATCAGTAGGCTTATCTCTCGCCTTAAAAATGGATGATAAAAATCCCAAAATCAATCACCTCCTCATATAAAGAGAATGCCTCGGTTGTCATAAACCGAAGCACTCGTATCATTGCCACAACGAATCGCTCGATCAAGAGCCATAATCGTTGCCACTGCACCATCAATTTTTTCTGATGATTTTTCCTTATCTGGCTTGATGTTTCCTGCCGGGTCCGTTCGAACAAAAATGTTATCCATCATCCAACGAAGTACTGGATGCCCACCATGAGCAACCTTTTCCTCTAGCGTTAGTTTCATCAGTTCCTTAGTCGGTGGACTCATATCCTTAAATCCCTGACCAAAGGGGACTACGGTAAAACCCATGCCTTCTAGGTTTTGAACCATTTGTACGGCTCCCCAACGGTCAAAGGCAATCTCACGAATATTGTACTTTTCGCCAAGTTCTTCGATGAACTTCTCAATAAAACCGTAATGGACCACATTGCCTTCCGTTGTTTTAAGCTGTCCTTGCTTTTCCCAGACATCATAGGGAACATGGTCACGGTTGACCCTGGCACTTAGAGTTTCTTCTGGCAGCCAAAAGTAGGGAAGAATGATGTATTTATCATCCTCATCTAGGGGAGGAAACACCAATACAAAGGCAGTAATATCAATGGAGCTGGAAAGGTCTAGTCCGCCATAGCATACCCTTCCAAGTAAATCCTCTTCATTTACGGCAAAGGCACATTTATCCCACCTGTCCATTGGCATCCAGCGAACCGCCTGTTTGACCCACTGATTAAGTCGTAACTGTCTAAAGGCATTCTCTTCTGCAGGGTTTTGCTTGGCTGATTCACAAGCGGCTTTTACCTTATCAATCCCTACCGTTATGCCAAGGCTTGGATTAGCTTTTTTCCACACCTTCGGATCGGTCCAATCATCTGACTCATCTGCTCCATAAATAACCGGATAAAAAGTAGGGTCAATCTTTCTTTTCTCCATGAGATCTTTGGCTTTCTGATGGGTTTCATAGCAGATTGATTTTGTATCAGATCCTGCCGTGGTGATCAGAAAATATAGGGGCTGTGTTCTGGCATCACCAGAACCTTTGGTCATGACATCAAAGAGTTTTCTATTGGGCTGAGTATGCAGCTCATCAAAAACAACACCATGAATATTAAATCCATGCTTTGAATAGGCCTCTGCTGAAAGCACTTGATAAAAACTATTAGTCGGTTGGAAAATGATCCGTTTTGTTGCCGATAAGATTTTGACTCGTTTACTCAGTGCCGGACTCATACGCACCATGTCAGCAGCCACTTCAAAAACAATGGATGCCTGTTGCCTGTCTGCGGCGCAACCATAAACCTCGGCTCTTTCTTCACCATCACCACAAGTAAGCAGTAGTGCGACAGCTGCCGCTAATTCAGATTTCCCCATTTTCTTAGGAATCTCAATATAGGCCGTATTAAACTGCCGATAGCCATCTGGTTTCAGTGTGCCAAAGAGGTCTCTAATAATTTGTTCTTGCCAATCAATCAGTTCAAATGGTTTTCCAGACCATTTCCCCTTGGTATGACTTAAACACTCAATAAAGTTGACCGCATAATCTGCAGCGTCTTTATCGTAGATAGAGTCCTTAGCCATAAAAGGTGTCGGTTTATATTTCTTTAGTTTTCTAATTGCGGTCACCTCCCTTCAAAATGAGCATAAAAATAGACCCGCATCAAGCAAGCCTTATTACTCTTTCTATACGAGAAACAGAGCCAATGTTGGCACTGTTCTCTATTGCTATTTAGTTGTGTTCTAATAATAAGATTGCAAGTGCAATTTCTGCATCCTCATCCACAGGCTCAATGTCCCAGCCTCGGTCATAATTTGCAATAATCTCTTCCTTGCGCTTAAGCATCAGCTTTGAGATGCGTCCTTTGTCAATGCCAAGTTTCGAGCTTTTCTCATAGCACTTTACCCAATAATGGATAATGCTATCATGAACTTTAATGCTACCTTCTTTCCACACGGTTTTATTCCTCCTTGCCTGTCAGAATGAATCTGGAATAGGCCCCCACGTTATCTGCAAGGTAAACAAGTAGCTCGTCATATCCTTCCCTCAGAGCGATTTCCTGTACTTTTCGCACATCAAACATATTGGTTTCACCAGAATCTCGAATGGCAAGAATCTGCTCTTTTATCTTACTTGTCATCTTCAACCCTCCTGCAAAGGTCTTCTCCAAAGACTACGGATAAACTGGAGCCTGTATCCCAAGACACCATTATGGAGCCGATGTCATCAACACCTATGACTGTTCCTTTTGTGCCAATCATTGGAGCTTGAATATCATCCATTCTTAGTAATTCTACTCGGCAGCCTACAGGGTACTTCTCACGAAGATTTTGTAACCGTTCTTTACTAATTATCCTCATTTTTTGCTCCTCCTTTAAATGCCGATGAACCTGTCAGGTTTCTAAGCAGTATTTTTCGCTCATCTTTATAGTCTTTTCCAATAAAGCCAAGGCGGAGTAAAAAGCATCTGAAGGCGTATTTTTCATTCTCTACTTCTTTCTCTTTCACCGTGATGCGTTTCTGATTTATCGCCATCTCTGATAAGGCTGAAATGAAGTGGGTATATGCTTTAATCTCTTCTGGTGTTGGTAACTCTTCAAACCAAGGAAATGAAACTTCATCTTCAGAAATTTCAATCGGCAATTCTTCTACATCAAGTGCATGACGAATTAGTTCTCCTTTTGCCTCAACAAGTGCTTGTAAGTTTTCAAGTGCGCCTTCAGAAAAGTTGCTCCTTGGCATGGAAACTGTAAGACCAAACTCCTCGCTGTCTGCCCTTTGTTTGCCCTCTGTGGCGCTCGTCTCTTCCTCAGCAATAAAACCCTCGCTGGCTAAATGTCCTGCCACACGTTCGATTTTTTCGCCTTCTGCCTTGCCAGTCAGTTCAAGTGTTCCATTCTTGTCGATGATAAAATCCCCCACCTCATAAGCCATGCTAGGCATTCCTAGATACTTTGCTTTCACACCTGTAATCTTGCTCAGTGTTGTAACTAGCCTTTTTCGGTCTGCTCCTGTTACGTTATATTTAATAACCATGTACAAAACCTCCTTTGTTTTGGTATGTACATATATCACTCTAAACCACTACTATAGCAAGCTATTTCTAACTTTTAAGGTGTAGAAAAGAGACTTTAGATTTCTCTTCTAATTGTGTAAACCAAACAATGCCCGATAGGACAAAACATACATTGGGCAGGGCTAATCCATTACCCCACATCTTATATTCTGCAGAATCCGAATGAGGGTTTTTAAGCCACTTCGTGATTTGCTTCAGTGTCTTAGTTTTGGTGTACGCTCCCGTTGCTTTACGGAATGTTTCAAAAATGTCATACCAAATCCGAAGGTCATCCATCGTTGGGGTCTCTATGCCTAAATCACTGCACCACCAATCTGGAAAACCTTGCAGTCTTGCACACTCAGTTGGTGTTAGTCTTCTCACCGTATAATCTATCCCGTCATTATCATTGATAAGTGGCGGATCCTTGTAGTCGGTAGCAACCAGTGTATTGGCCAGTTCCTCTTTGGCATCTGTAAAAAACGATGCCTTACTGGATGAATAGGTAGGAGTTGCAACAGCACTGGGGCCTTGTGCCTTCAGTGTTGAATTAATTCCGTCTTCAGTAATTCCTAGGTTTCTAGCATAGTTTTGACCGCAATTAAATGACTCTCTATCAATTGCATAGACCACAGCGTGTTTATCTACGGTATTTAGAGTAAAGCTAAGCTCTTCATTCACACCAGCACCTTGAGGTCCATTCTTGTCTGCCCGTCCTATCATAGAACCTTGTAAACCATAAGATTCCACCACTGCAATACCACCTTGATTGCTGTCCGGTGCATTACCCGACGTATCAATCGTTCTTGCCGTATCACTTTCGTAAACATTGGAACGGGCATTTACAGTTCCTTCCGAGGTAAATCGCACATCATAAGTCTTAGAATTCTCCACAACAAATGGTTGGTTGTTGCCTCCTGTTCCATAGGTCGCTGAAATCGTAGGAGCAACATCTATCGGTCCAGTAAAACGTGTATCCTTTCCGTGATTATCAAAAACTGCAGAGTCCATGATGCAAGGAGGATGATTTGATTTCGCTCTTAAAGTGCAAGTGATATCGGTTGTCACATCCATGCGTTCTCCGCCTTGGTCATTTAAGCAGATTGTGCCTGTCTCTCCAGTGCTGTCTGCAAAGTTGCTGGCAGTTCCTTGCCACGAGCGGATGCTCTTTTTAGAATACCCAGACAAGCCTTCTGACTTAAATAGTATTTCTCCGGCACCCCCACCTGCAAAATCTGCGACAAGGAAGATGCGTTTTCTTCGTTGGGGAACTCCCCAGTATTGAGCGTCAAGTACTCGCCAGGCAAGGGAAAAATGATCTCCCACAATAGTTCCTGCTTGTTTCCATTTATCAATCTTAGGAACTGATAAGGTTTCATCCTTGATGTGGCAGATGCCTTCAAGGACACATCTGAAATCTTCTCCTTTGTTTGATGAGAAGGCCCCAGGGACGTTTTCCCAGACAATATATCTTGGTTTTTTGCCATCTGTAGCACACCTCATTTCTTTTATAATTCGGATGGCTTCATAAAAAAGACTTGAACGTTTACCATCCAAGCCATCACGCTTACCTGCTATGGATAAATCCTGACAAGGTGAGCCAAAAGTAATAATATCTACCGGTTCTATCTTACTGCCATCCATGTAAGAAATATCGCCGTAATGTTTTATAAAAGGCAGCCTTTTCGTTGTGACCCTAATAGGAAACGGTTCAATCTCCGATGCCCATACTGGGGTAATACCAGAAATTAAACCGCCTAAAGGAAAACCACCTGAACCATCAAAAAGACTGCCAAGGGTTAGATTAACCATCAGCAACCTCCAGTTCATCATAGTTGTAGCTCAACCCATCCCTTTGGACGCTGACATCAGTAGAAGTTCCGACCTGTTCAATGTAGCGTTTAATGATGACATCGCAAAACTTCTCATCTAATTCTGCCGTGTAGCAAATGCGCTCTGATTGTTCACAAGCAATTAAGGTACTACCACTGCCACCAAAAGGATCTATCACAATGGTGTTAGTCATCGAGGAATTTAAAATTGGATAGGCGAGCAGAGGGATAGGCTTCATCGTAGGATGGTCACCATTTCTCTTTGGCTTATCAAATTCCCAGATGGTGGTTTCTTTCCTGCCTGTATACCACTGATGCTTGCCCTTCTTTTTCCAGCCAAACAGCACTGGTTCGTGCTGCCATTGATAAGGGGAGCGACCCAGTACAAGGGAGTCCTTTTTCCAGATACAACAGCCGGACAAATAAAAACCGGCATCCGAGAAGGCTTTTCTGAAATTAAACCCTTCAGTGTCGGCATGGAATACATAGATGGAGGCATCGTCTGCCAGAACATCTTCGATATTGATAAAGGCGTCTAAGAGGAACTGGTAGAAGGCATCATTTGCCATATGGTCATTTTTGATTTTACCTGCAGCACCTTCATAATTCACATTGTAGGGAGGATCTGTTACACACAAGTTTGCCTTCTTTTTATTCATCAGCAGATCATAGGTTTCTTTCTGGGTGGAGTCACCACAGATAAGCCTGTGTCTGCCAAGCGTCCAGATGTCACCAAACTTACTGATTGCTGGTTTTTTTAGTTCTTCCTCCACATCAAAGTCATCATCGTGGATCCCCTCTTTCAGCGTGTCTTTAAATAAGTCATCTAGTTCTTTAGGGTCAAATCCAGTTAGGGAAACATCAAAATCTACACCTTGTAAATCTGCAATTAAAAGAGCTAATTTATCCTTATCCCAATCACCGCTAATTTTATTGAGTGCGATATTGAGTGCTTTCTCTTTCTCTTCGTCCATTTCGATAACAACACACTCAACTTCAGAAATACCCATATCCATGAGAACCTTCAGTCTTTGGTGTCCACCAACAACATGGCCGGTCACCTTATTCCAGATAGCTGGCTCTACATAACCAAATTGTTCAATGGATCGTTTTAGCTTTTCGTATTCTGCATCACCAGGTTTCAAATCTTTACGAGGATTGTATGTTGCAGGGATGAGGTCTTTTGTATTCTTCTTTTCAATCAACATATTTGTTTACCGCCTCCCTTAGTTCTGTATAACAATCCAAAAACTCCCAAGTGCTTAATCCATACCTGAAATGGCCGTAAGTGGCCGTATCTGCATAAATGACATCCGTCAGTTTTAGCTTTTCGATAATGGCTGCAGGTCTTAGATTGAATACATCTAACACAGCACGGCAAAGGGTACTTTCCTCAATCGTCCCTGTTCCAAAGGTATCAATCTCAAGAGCAACAGGATCTGCTTTTCCAATTGCATAGGAAATCGCTACCTGGCATCGCTTAGCAAAGCCACATCGAACGATATTCTTTGCAATCGCCCTTGCCATATAGGCACCACTGCGGTCAACTTTTGTCGGGTCTTTTCCTGAAAATGCACCGCCACCATGAGCGGCGAGTCCACCATAGGTATCAACCATGATTTTTCTTCCCGTAAGCCCTGTATCTGCTGCTGGTCCGCCTTCGACAAATCGTCCACTAGGATTAATGAGGATCTCAGTCTCATCATCAAATGGATATTTTTCAAAAACTGGCCACAGCACCTGAGCGATGACCTCCTTTCGCAAAACATCTAAATCTTTATCTTCACCGTGTTGAACAGAGACAACGATGGTCTTAATTCGTTTTGGTTTGTCACCTTCATATTCCACCGTCACTTGAGCCTTACCATCGGGACCAATATCCTTAATCACACCATTCTTCATCACTTTATCCAGCTTTTCGCAAATGGCATGAGATAAGACTAAGGGGAGAGGTAACTTCTCACTGGTTTCGTTAGTGGCATAGCCATAGACTGTACCTTGGTCACCAGCACCTAACATGGAATACCATGATGTATCGCCTTCACGAGATTCCAAAGCTCTATCCACACCGCCTGCAATATCTTTACTTTGTTGATGGACATAGACAAAGACTAAAAACTTTCTAGGATTGTAGCCCACATCCGTAAGAACACGGCGGACAACACCTCTAATGTCAATTCTCTTTGAGCAGGTGATCTCACCGGCAACAATGATGTGTCCTTTGGTTGCCATCACCTCGCAAGCAACACGAGAGGATTTATCTTTTCTTAAACATGCATCTAAAATGCTATCTGAAATTAGGTCACATAATTTATCTGGATGACCTTTACATACACTTTCACACGTTCTATATTTTTTCATTTTATTTTCCTTTCCGAGCAGATAATAAGCGCTCCATCAAATCGTCTTGTGGACTTCTTCCACCGAACTCCACAGAGCAGTTTTCTTTTACAATTTGGTAAATCTGATACCAACACTGGTTAACCTGTTTCATGTATTCACGACTCATCGCAACATAAGGTGACGCAATGGCTGCTGAAGTGGTTGGATGCTTTGCAAGAAAGCCATATTCTGAAATACACTCTTCACACTGAATCCAACGAGAAACACTCATGGCATACTGCTCGATTAGCTGGTTGTTTACTAACATTTCGCAGCTACGATCTTTCAGCCACTTGTAAGTTTCGATATAAATATCTCCTGCACAGAGGTCTTTGCCATTTTTTTGAGTAGCCCTTAAATAGTCTTTTACAGCCGGCACATCTGCACCTTCTATATCCGTTGGCTCTGGCAGTACCATGGCACCATTTAATCTGCCGTCAGCAATTTTGTCGGTTAGAGCCTTTGATTTTCTTCCAGCACCAACACGCTGACCGCCTCTTGCTGTACCGTCTTTTGCCATGTTTTTCACCCCACTTTCCTAAAAGTCTTTAATACCCCCTTTGATTTCTGATTTTTACACGCGAAGCCCCAGGCCGCTGTCCGTTTTATAAGTTGTAGAGATAGCAATCCCCCTACCGTCTTATCTGCCTATCACCAATTTCAAGATGCATCTTGTTGTGACAAGAGCGACAAAGTGACATCAAGTTATCTCTATTATGCTGTCCGCCTTGAGAAACTGGTAGCTTATGGTGTACTTCTTCAGCAGGAGTGAGATTGCCGTCACGTTGACAGCGTTCACACAGCGGGTGTATGGCGATGTAACTGTCACGAATTCTTTTCCACGCTCTGCCGTATTTACGATTGGTATCGGGGTTGCGTGAGTGTTTGTTGTATTGTTTGCGGTCTTGTGATTCGTGTTTCTCACAAAATCGACTGTCAGTTAGGTTGGGGCAGTTTGGATAAGAACAGGGTTTCTTTGGACTTCTTGGCATGGTTTCACCTCCGTTCGCACATAAAGAAAGCCTCGCAGGATTGCTCCCTCAAGGCTTGGAATCTATTTTGCTGATTATATAATAACATAACTGCAACTGTGGTATCTTGTTGCAAAGTGTTGCAGAATGTGCAAACTATATTTTAATAGGATTTTCAGGAAGGGTCACATGGTTAAGAGCTACATTGTGCCACCTATAAACTGTCGTTCTGTCGGCATTGAGTTCATCACCGATTTGTTCCCAAGTGAAGTTATGCACATACCGATACCGTAAAACCATGCGTTCATCCGTGTCTACAACCTCGTTGATTACACTCCTTATCTGCTCTTTGAGTGCTACAAGGTTATCCACTTCCGCGTTTATCTTACTTTCCAAATCTATAATTCGCTCTAAACATCTTACAAACTTGGCGTCTGTATTTCGTGAGGTTTGCACCTTTTCATCCCAGCTTGGCGAGGATACATTAGTTGCCATTTCTCTAAGGCACTCCATTTCCTCGATGTCTGACTGTATTCTTTTATCAAGCCTATATGCTTGGTGTAAATATTCCTTTACTTTCATCCTTCTCTTACCTCCGATCTTAAATTTTTTATTAGGAAATTCCCATCAACAGAGGTAAGTTCTCTATACCAATCTGAGTGGAAGAACCTCTCCACCTCGGCTATTGTGTCCTTCGCAGGATCATAGCGGGGACGTTTTTTCAGTTTCTTTAATGCATCTCTGTAATCCTTAACAGCTTGCAGGATAATAGCATTTGCAAGTTGCTCATAAGGGTCGGTCATTGCACCACCTCCAATTTAGCCTTTACAGCATCGATTAAAGAGGCTTGCGTTTTTTCTTTTCTGGTGAGTGCTATAATTACATCTTCATCTATGGTATCTTTGGCAATAATGTGGTGAATAACAACCGTTTCATTTTGACCTTGCCTGTAAAGGCGGGCATTGGTTTGCTGATACAACTCCAAAGACCAGGTAAGTCCAAACCATATAAGGGTAGAACCACCACTTTGAAGATTAAGACCGTGTCCTGCACTTGCCGGGTGAATAACAGCGATAGGAATACCGCCGTTATTCCAATCTTCAATATCTTTAGATGTGATAATCTGCCTAACGGGAAATCTCTTCCGAATACGCTCCAGGTCATGCTTATACCAATAAGCAACAAGCACCGGTTTACCGTTTGCTCCTTCAATCAAGTCCTCCAGTGCATCAAGCTTTCTGTCATGAATCAAATGTGCCTTGTTTTTATCATCATAGACAGCACCATTTGCCATCTGCAGAAGTTTTCCAGAAAGGACAGCCGCATTAACCGCATCAATCTCCTCATCACCTAAGTTAGCAACCATTTCTTCCTTAAATTCCGAATAAATCTTCCATTCCTTATCGCTTAAAATGACAAACACTTCATTGCTGACATATTCAGGCATCTTGAGATAATCAGTAGATTTCATAGAAATGGTGATGTCCGATATTTGTTTGTAGATTTCCTCTTCAGCACTGGGCAGAGGTTTGTAACTAAAAACAATCTGTGCGTTTCTTTTATCCGGTGTAAAGTAGGTGTTTCGATAATGACTAATGTACCGACCAAGCCTTTGACCCAAATCTAGAATTCGAAACTCTGCCCATAAATCCATCATTCCATTACTGGAGGGAGTACCGGTAAGACCGACTATTCTTTTTACAGAAGGTCTGACTTTTAAAAGGCTTTTGAATCGTTTTGCCCCATATGACTTAAAGGACGATAACTCATCAATGACCACCATATCAAAATGAAAAGGAATACCACTTTTATGAACCAGCCAATCCACGTTCTCACGGTTGATGATGTATAGCGTTGATTGTTTCTTGAGGGCATCGATTCTTTCTTTTTCCGTTCCCACTGCCACTGAATAAGAGAGTCCTTTTAGATGATCCCACTTATTGATTTCGGCAGGCCATGTATCCCTTGCTACTCTAAGTGGAGCAATGACTAGCACTTTACATACGAGAAAGCTGTCTAAACACAAATCAAATATGGCGGATAAGGTAATCACACTTTTACCTAAGCCCATTTCAAGAAATACAGCCGATATGGGATGGGATAAAATAAAATCAGTGGCATAACTTTGGTATTCATGTGGCTTGTATTTCACTAAGTATCCCTCCAATCTGTTCTACATCATCAAGGCAATAAACCAAAAAGCCTAATGCCTCTAATTGCTTCTTTCTTTTATTCTGTAAAGGTCTCATCTTTTTTCCTGTTGCTTTACATTCGACAAAGGCGATTCTCCCCATGGGAAGTAATACAATGCGATCGGGCATGCCATCTATTCCAGGACTCACAAATTTCGGTGCCATACCTCCCAGGCTTTTTACTGCTGCTACCATTTTTTGTTCTATATATTTTTCTTGCATAAATGACCTCCATAAATTCATCAGGAACAACAAGCACAACTTTTAACGTTTTTTCCTATACGCGCGCATACATACGCTCACGATGCTTTACTACTACTATTTATTAATTTATTACTAAGTAGTAAAACTCTTGTTCCACTCATTCCAGTAAAGCCAGAACATCGGTAATGACTGGGTTTTTAAGAGAACAAGCATAAGGAACAACTAAAGAACAAGGAACGACCTTACTCATTCTTCTCGTAACAACGTTGCCTACCGTAAATGGGAAAATTACTTGTTCCGTTCTTGTTCCCTTGGTACTTGTTCCAGCCATTAATCTTTTTCATAATGCCTGCAATGGCATAGGAGTCCGCAGGTTTCATGGCGGAGGCATCCCTTCCAAAGCATTCACACCAAATTTCCATATTGCAAACAAGCGTGCGTTCAACCGTGCCAACACGGGATTCCCCACCAAATTCACTACCGTTTAGGTAGTTTCTTCGCTCGTATAAGGACAAGGCATTCCAATCATCGGGTAAAAGCGTATCGAGGTAAGTGCGAACAAGCCCTTCTCGCTCATCACTCTCCATGGCATCTGCCTGCTCATTCGTTGCCAACTCTACATCACTGCCCTCTAAATAGAGCTTTTCACCTTTGGCATAAAGCACCAAAGTTTCTGCCCAAATCTGCTCTACATCGTATACGGACATCTGCCATGCTTTTCTTTTACCATCACCACTAATACGCACTGGCCAGAATCTTCGGTTACCCGTGATGTCTCGCAAAAATCCACTTTCTGCATTGGTAGAGCCGACAATGATACATTGACGTGGGTGGCTTTCAACATTCACCCCATAACTGGCACGGTATTTATCATCCGACCTTGAAATAAAGGATTTCACAACCTCCACATCGGTTTTTCGCATGCCAGCTAGTTCGCCCAGTTCTAAGATCCAGTACCCTTGAAGTTTTTCAGGGCCTGCTTTGTCTTTCATATCGGTGAGGGTTAAACTATCGGAAAACCAATCGCCTGCAAGCTTTGCAAAGAAGGTAGACTTACCGATGCCTTGTGGTCCATTCAGAATTAAAACGCTGTCGAATTTCGTACCAGGTTGAACAATTCTAGCGACTGCTGCCACCATCATTTTTCTAGTAACGGCTCTGGTATAGGAATTATCTGTTGCATTAAAATAATCAATCAGTAAGGTCTCAACGCGATCGGTTCCATCCCACTCTGGTAGATGATCCAGGTATTCTTTTATAGGATGATAGGATCGCTCTGCTGCGACTGCTAGTATTGCGTCCTTTGTTTTGGTTGGGGAGTAGATGCCATATTTATTAGATAGATAAACTTTAAGGGCTGCATTATCTGAATCATTCCAGCCACCCTTCATCTGTTCCCAAGGCAATCCATCTCTAGCATCGATTCCATCACGGTGCTTATTAAAGGCAATGGATTCTAGTTCTGAATCGTTGCGGATGATAAGAACGATATTATCCAAGGTGTCCTTAATCTTTCCTTGCTTATCTAGTTCAAGTGCTGTCTGCCAGTTATCTTCAGTAAAATCAATCGTAGCCTGTTCCATCCGCTCTTTCGTAAACTGTGCTTTTACTTCATCATCTTGAATGGCAAATTCGCACATGTTGACAAAGGATGGTAGCTTACTTGGTGGAGTATTCTCTGATGCTCTATCATCTAAATGACCAAACTTATGAATACGAACAAGGTCAAAAGCATTAAGCAGTCTCCCACTTGCAGGGTCTGTTGCGTGGTGGGAATAGGCAAACTTATCATCATAGAGTATGACACCAGCACTGGAATCAGCCGGGATATAATCATAGCGACCAGTTATTGCTGAAGGCTCGTATATATCCTTTAAGAACATATCGATTGCAGTGCTTACTGAGTAGCTACGACAAAAAGTACCGATAACTCCCTCTTTTGAAAGTGGATCGGCTTGTTCCTTTAATGAGCGATCAAGTACTTCTGACTGCCTAGAGGATACGGGCCAAGTACTGGTGTCTCGCCAATCATCGTATTTATTTAGAAATTCATCAGGATCAAGAATGGAGCCATCTTTCTCTTCATACACAAAAATGCCGTTTATTGAAGTAGACGGCCAATACATTAATCGTTCTGGTTCATAGGTAGTGTCATCAAAAAGGTCTATGCCTATTTCTTTTGCGACCATGCGACTAACAGCTGCATACTCTTCCTCTCCCACATCACGAAAGAGAGGAATGATCAGCCTTAGTCTTGGATTTTCTGGGGTATGTTTATGGGTAGAATAGATACAACATTGGTAAGGGAAGAAGGTAGAGATTTCTTCCCAAATACCACTTGTTCCATAATCCATATCAAGGGTTAGCATAGAGCGCGACAGCACTTTTCCTTTACCGCGTCTCCCTTCTTTTAAGTGCCCCCCAACAAAACCACCCACATCTTTGATGTCATCCCGAGCATCTTTCCTCAATTTTCGATATTCTTCTACGGTTTCGGTGGTACGCTGTGTGATCTTAACACGGGAGCAGAAATCCTCCCAACTAATGTCGCTGTTCTTCCACTTCAAAGCTTTTCGGCTGTTGCCGTATGCTATTTTCATAAAGCCTCTACCTCCTCAAAATCCTTATTAAAATATCTGACCGGCTGTCTGCGTTTCTTTGCCTTTTCAATTTCAATGCTCATACCTCTTGAAATCACATCTCCTAGCACCCAGACCTCTTGGCATTTACCCATCAGGATAATATCCATGAAAATAGCCAGGTCACGTTCTTTTTCATTGTTGTCATCCATAAACTGCGGAAACAGAAGGTGGGGAGCAAGAGGGATATTTCCTTTTTCTAATGCGAAACGGCAGAACTCCCGTGTCCGCTTATTATTGTTTTCTATATCGCCACTAAAGGGGGAGCAAATATAGACAAGAGGCTTGAAGGCAGCTTTTGCTGCTGCCTTTTCCTCACGAGTGATATTTCTAAGTGCTTCATGTGGAGTCGGATCATGATATCCTTCTGAATTAAATTTGTTTATGCTCATAATGTCTACCTCCAGCTCTAACCTTCTTTCCACATTCATCACAAAATACTGCCGTACCAAATAGATCGCTCTCTCCGTCACTTAAAATTTCTGCAATATCCACCATTACCTGGGCACCACACATCGGGCAATGGCAAAATACATTCTCATCTGTTATTTCAATAGATACCTCCATGGTATCGTTCAATCTCTCTTTCACATAAAACATAATGATTATCCTCCTTAATTTTTGTTCTCTTCCATCTTCAGCTTGTACCATTCCAGATGACGCTTACGCTGCTGATAATCTGGAACAGCCACTAATAAACCCACATCTACTTTTTGCAGAGTTTCCAGCATGGTAATCTGCTCATCTGAAAGATACGGACGGATACTTTTACCTTTTTCAATACCGTTAGCAATTCTAAATTGCTTTGCCGA
Source organism: Clostridiales bacterium (assembly GCA_040767605.1). Classification (GTDB taxonomy): domain Bacteria; phylum Bacillota; class Dehalobacteriia; order UBA4068; family UBA4068; genus JAXGOI01. Next base: position 1,746,581 of record JAXGOI010000001.1, on the reverse strand, counting down.
CATCCCTGTAACAATGCGGTTAATCATGTCGCATTCATTACTGAAGTGATATGGCTTGGGATTTTCGTGAAGTAGCTTAATGTTGTCCGTCAGTAAAGGGAACTCTTTACGGGCTGAAACAAGCGTCTTAATAAACTGCTCCATTTCATTAAAGCGTTTGATGTATAACTCTTTGAACTTCATTGCTTTTTGTCCCGTATATCCCATGACTAACATAGTGAAACCGTCACGAGTCATGGCATAAGCCTTTTGTTTTCTGTTCCAACCATCAGTGTATGAGGTCGGCTCAAAATTGAGCTGAGCAAATTCTCTGCTTAACCCAGAATTGGGGTCAGTGATTTTAGCAATATCACGCAGAACATTTTTATGCTCCTTTTCAAAGAACTCAGCAACAAACAAGCTATCTACTCTTGCCGTATCCTTGGTGTCGGCAAATACACCATATTTGTCTTTAGGTATTAATTCTCTCATCAGAATTACCTCCTTATAATTTTTTGGAGGACTTGACCTCCTAACTGGTAGCCTTGAGAGAAGGTCAAATCTGATGGTTTTTATATTCTTGTTCTAATTTCTTGGTTGCTCGCTTTAATTTCTGAGTAATATTGTTTTCATTAACACCTATGGAACTGGCATATTCTCGAATCGACATACCTTCCATACGAACTGCGATAAACATATCCGCCCAATCTTCTTTTTTACCGAGTACCTTGCGTATCCATTTACAAACATCCTCGTACTCGTATTGGTTAGAGCGCTCTATTTCTTGAGAGTTATCTGCAAATGTATCCATAACATCTGTTTCATCTTCAGCCTGATCATCTTTACGATATGGAGTCTTCGGATTGCCAAGATGCCTATGATAGCGGCGCCAGTGGTTGTATTCTTTGGCATTCATAAGGTCGAACATTTCCTGCAAAGTCTCACAACGCTTAACTTCTGCTTTCTTTTCAGGCTTTGCCTCTGCAAGACGTTGCTCATAGTCAATGTCCAGCATAACACTGTAATCTCCATCTGGAATTTCAATTGTGGTGTAGTTCTTGTGACCATTTTTGATGTTGTCTTCATATAAAACTCGAATCTTCATAAAGTATTCCTTTCCGCCTAGTCATTGGGCGGCGGAATACAAAAAGAGCCTGCGGTGAAGATGACCACAGACTCCGCTTGTCCTAAAAAAGGGCACACGAAATAACGGTGGGTGCATCTTCATTCCAAACACAGTCTTTATCACTGTGTTCTGAACTCTTATGCATCCCGCCGTCCGTATGCGCACTAGGACTTTGAGATTTATTTAGAAAGCAATATTGCTTATCTATAAACTAAATGTAACACGGATTTTTTTTTGAAAATGGACATGCCATGTCCTGTCAAAACCCATGAAAATAAAAAAAGCCGGAGTTATCTATTTCAGCCTTTAATGGCTTACTTTGATAACTCCGGCGATTATTTATGAATTGATTTGCGGTTGTTTCTTTAATTAGTCATAGTTTACTGACTAATATAATGTTGGTGACAATTGCTTATCATGCTTACCAATAAAAAAGAGACCAAATCTTTGTGTCGAAGGTCACTTTTTCAACTTTATAGTGGACATACCTTGTCCATTTTTTTAAGAAAAAAATTAAATTTCTACTCCGTATGGGCTTAAATACTCCCGGATAGCCCATATTGGCTCTGGATATTTTATGTATAAAGCCTCATTTATCCATTGATGATTAGGATATTTCATAGGGTTCAGCTTGCAGCCAAACACGTCCATCAACTTCATACTGATCGTAGGCGAGAGATGAAGACCAAAGCATATAAGTGCTGCGGTCTCCACTGTAGGGGCAGTTTTACCCTTAACCGTACGACTAATAGTCTTTGGATCACGGTCAATTTCAAGACCAAGGTCAGTATAATTCATACCTCTCCATTTAAGAAGAAGTTCCAGGCACTGTTCCGGATCGTCAGTCATCTGTTTTCGAATCTCTAATTCTTCAGCTTGAATTTTTTTTCGCATAGCGACTTGACGTTCTTGCGGTGCATTTTCAAACCCATTATGATACTTAATTTCAAATGTGATGTCACTCAGTTCACGATTTAAAAAGCATGCTGTGTGATATATGTTCTCTACCTTGCTAGTGATTCTCATATCAAATACAAGACAACACTCGTCCATATGAGAACGGGCATATCCAGTTAATTCTAACTTTCCGTTTTCATCACGCTCTACATAAAGTGGTGCATTGTATACATAATGGTTATCTACAAAGAGATAATCTCCATTTTCAGTTAGAGCACGAAGTTCAGGATTGAGAAAGCGTTCAATAGCTGCGTCCTGAGCACTTAAAGAAAATGTCTGATTTACCTTGATTGTCCCTTTACGAAAACCGTGTGGTTTTACATAACGACCATCAAGATATGTGAATGTGCCAATAGCTTCCTCAAAGCCTAACTCTACAAGTCGAATCTTTGCTGCTTGCTTAGATACCGCAAATTTAGTCTCCAATGCAGTAATAACTTTTTCCATCACATCTACCGTGTGCCTAGCATTCGATTCACGCATAAATTGTGCTATATATTGATTTGCCTTTACTCTAAAAGGTTCTGCTGGCATTTGTATCCGTGGTGTCAATTGGTTAGCTTGCTTTTCCATCCATTCTGTAGATTTCTTAGATAGCGTTGAGATTGCCCCACCTTTTACTTCACAGCTTATATGAGAGGCTGCTGCATTATATAGTTTTTCCAGTTCAAATACTTTTCTATGCTTAACCCAATGTACACACTCATGTATTATTGTATTATTAACAGAACCTAGATTCCTAAGTAAGTACATATAGGGATCGACAACAATAGTTTTCCCTTCAATCTGCATAGCTACATTACTTTGAGTGTTGGAATCATACATTTCTACATCAGTATCAACAAAGTATATCTGACCGAATACTGATGCATCTTCCCTTATGCGTTGAGTATTTATTGTTAATCCAAGTCTTTCTGTAAGGATATTGGGGTCAACCCAAACAGGGTCCTGCTTATATTGAGTAATTTTAAGAGCTTCAGGGTAATATTCTTTAAGAAACGATGTAGCCACTTCATCTAGCTTTTCATATGGAATATAGGGAACAAGCGAATCGTCCAATGGATTTTTAACACGGTTTTTCCCAGTGTAATCGGAAACTTCAAAAATCTCGAAATCCTGGAGATTACAACTAAGATCTCCTCGACAACGAACCATTAGCCATATTCTCTTTTCTTCTGAATCATCATAATGATAATCAGCTTCTGGGATTTCAAATATTACGGATAAGGCCACATCAAATTGTATTTTCTTTTCTGGTAAATCTTCAACCCAAACATGTTCCACTTGCACATCTGTAATTTCTGGCTCTCCAGCTTTATGTACTTTAAAAAGCTTGATATTCAAGGGATCGACATTCTCACACAGATATTCTTCTGCAACAGACCAAAATTGATTATCAAATGAGTTTTTTACATATTCAGTAAATGAACGATTACCTGACATAAGAAATCTCCCCCCATTTCTTGAAATGACCACAAATAATTAAACTCAGTCTATTAGCTCAACTGCTTATTTTTTATAATTCAGTGCTTTCAGTAACTTTCTTTTCCATATATTCTTCACGAATCTGAGACAAAGTTTTACCTGTTTCTTTATGTACAGCAAAAACATAAGTCTGAACGCTAAACCATCCATAAATCTCTTTTAGCCATGCTTGCATAGACTTTTCTTCTCCGTTGACCATTGCACTGCCATTAGAAAGAAGCATTCCTTCATCTCCTATCCCTTTAGCAACTATAATGTCTCCTTCTTTAACAACACCCTTCAAGCATTAAATCTATTTTCGGTAGAGACCTCCGTTTAATTTTCTTTTCTCCAGATGCTGTTGTAATGAGTGACTTATCCATTTATTTCTGACCTACCTGCCAACAATAAGCATGGATTCTTCTTCATCACAGATCATATCAATGCTGTTTCTTAGAATCTCTTTTATATCATTTTCAGTCATATTTAACTCTGAAAAAGTGACCGGTTCAATCCTTGAAGCTTGCTTTCCTTTAATAGTGTACATACTCTACCTCGCCTCTTTCGGTCCCCAGCATAACTTTTAACTGAGTAAATTAAATGTCATGAGATGATTAAAATCCCATTCATAATTTATATTCAACCATCTCATGTACAAAAAAGATTATTATCTACGCTTTATCAATTTCACAGCTCATTTTTTCCATCAATGATCAATTCAATTTTAACCGTTCCAAATCTTTTTATATTCTTCTTTAAATTCATTTTCATTTGTGTTGAACAATGGCAAACCTATTAGTTTATAACTTTTACTATCCAAAGTTAGTATATCTTTACCTTCATTCCCATATTTCGAGGTTATCTCTTTTAAGAAGTCATTTTTCCAACCATCACGTTCTAACAAATATTCGCCTTTAGGCTCAATAAATATTTGATAATATTTATTAATAGTATCTTTTGATTTCAAAAACAATAAGAAATCAGGCTGGAACCCTCTGCCTTTATCGAAGTCATATATTTTATACACTTCTTCATTTCTTAAAAGATACACTTCATCATATTTAGACTGTAGATTAGCTATAGTACTCTTAATTTCTTCAAGTAATTCTTTCTCTTGGTCAGTGCCATGAAAAGAATCTAAAACATACCAATCTTCATTTTTTAAATTCTTCTCTATACGTATAGAGTCTTCATCTTTTTCAATACTCTTAACTTTAGGCTCACCAAATAATTCGCTGAAACTAGATGCAATAAATTCTGTTCCTTTTTTAGGGTCAATCACTTTCTTAAATTCAATCAAAAAAGCATCCAGGAAACTTAGTAAAACATCAAGTTTATCTTTATTTGAGAGATCTCGAAACTTAACTTCACCATTTACAATGATAGGAATATCGAAATCCCCTAGAAAATTATCGCTCATTAGATCATCAATACTATCAATCTCCAACTCTTTTTTCATTCTATAAAAATGAAATAGTGAAGAACTTGGCTTCGCTTTAATATTTATTGCTTTTTGGATTATATGTTTTTCGAATTCTTTGAATTTAGTATTTAATGTTTGATAATTATTATCAGTTACTTTTAGTCTGTTAATGTCCTCTTTATCTTCAAACCCAAACTGCTCTTCATTAAAACTTATACTTCTAATTCTGTATCCTTTATAGAAGTCCTTTGATATATCGGTGAGCGTTTTTTTCTTTCTATCAGGATTATCAATTTGGTTGTTGTGCCATATTTTTACGTCTTTATAGAAATCTTTATCTTGGAACTCTTTTTTTATCTTAAAGGTTTTGATTATTTTATTGTCCTTGATATATCCATCTTTTCTCAACTCTTCTTTAAGGTGGGAAATATATCTGGATTCTTCGTCGTAAGTATAGTAGTACAATTCTTCCAATACTCTTAATTCATTTTTCATGTCCTCATCAAATTTCCGACAGTTATTTTGCTTATTACCATAATTAAAAGGATAATACCTAACCCCTCTTCCGATAAGCTGTTTTTCTTTAGTTGTTACTTCTGGAGTTTTTTTAGTACTACCTCCTGTATTCTGCCCTTGATAGAGTCTTACTATATCAAACAGATTTAATACATCCCAACCTTCTGTAAGTCTCTCTACTGTGAAAATAGCTCTAATGTGATTATTCTTATCTTCTAAACTATTAAGTAATCTATCTTGATGATCATCAGTTTTTTCTGTTTTTGTGGTATTATCTTTCGAGTTAGTGATTATACAATTTTTCTGCGCAAACTTATATTTCAAATTCTCAACGATTTGCGAAAATGAAATATTTTCCTTCTTAATAAACTCGATAACATCCCTTGTTCTAGATTTCCCTTGTTCGTAAACAGTACCATTTTCATTGACCTTGCTATCAATATCCTTCAAAAACTCAAAATCATTGGGATTTAGTTTATTTATTATATCTTGAAACTCTTCGAAATCCGATCTAGAATCATCTATTGATTTACTCCTAAATAGAATAACCGGTTTAAAATTAGCAAGGCTATCATTACCTAAGCTATAGTATTTTAAAGCGATTTTTTCACGATACCAGCTAAATAATAGAGCTTGAAGTATTCTCTCTTTCTTATTGAAGGTAGAAGATATCAAATTAATTTCTTTTGTATATCCAGCACTTAAAAACTCCTTCAAGCCAAATTTATGAATTATTTTATTGCTATACTTTTCTGACACCTGAAGATTATCAGGTATTGTTGCAGTGAATTCCAACAATACATTCTTATTTTGAATTTTCTTACTTTTCTTTCTTAAAATTAACTCTATAACCGTGTGCTCCCACCCTTTGCGCTCTACTTCAACGTCACTAGTTCTGCTAGTTAACTCTGTCGCTAAATCAAGTTCTAATTGTGTCTCTTGCTTTTGCGTATTTGTGTTAAGGTGATGTGCTTCATCGGCAAGCATCACTATATCCATTTTTATCAAATCATCCAATAATACCTGGTTTTCTTTTTCTGTGTGAATATCATTATATAGTTTTTGTACTGTAGTGAACTTAATTTCAATATCTTTTGTTCCCTCACTAAATGTTTCTACTTTTTTTATTATTACATCGCTGTCGTCAATTACAATTCTTTTATTAAATAAGTATTTATTATGGTTCACATTAATAAAGTTGTTTTCTGTCTTATCAACAATATTATTTTGATTCACAAAAAATAGAAAATGATTGTAGCCCTGCTTATAATAATACAAAATTGTTGCAGCCATAAGCAATGTTTTTCCGGTTCCAGTAGCCATATTAAACATTAGATGAGTTGGATCATTTGGAGATTCAATTTTCTTGATTTCTTGATAGGTTAAGAAATTCTCAAAAGCTTTCTTTTGCCATTCATAAAATGAATATTTCAAGTTGTCTGTTACATATTTAGGGATTTCAGGGAATTGTAGTTTAAGTTCCCACGCTTTTGAACCAATAATTTCGTATAAATTCTTTTTCTCGGACACTCATTACACCCCCTCATAAAAACGTTTTATCAATTCTTGTTCTTCATCATTTATACCATATCTTTTATCTTCCATCTCTGACTTATTTACATACATCTGATTTAAATCTAACATTGCAAGAAACATATTTTGCTGTTCTTCAAGAGATAACTCAATGAATCTCTTATCTTTCATTACATTATTTTTAAACTCTTCTACTTTAACGTTGTAGTTTAAAAAATAGTGTTCATATAGTTCCTCAAATAGTTTCTCTAATTCTTGTAGGTTTTTGCATTGCAGTATTTCTCTTTTAGCTTTTTCATTAAACTCTGCAAGTTCGAAATATATGAATGAATCGTCACTGTTTTCTGATTCTAGTGCTTTTCTAACTCTCTCTACCGTAACATCTTTTACGTAATCCATTTGTTCAATCAGGATAAACTTCCTGTTTTCACCAAGTCTTACTGTAGCATCTCCGGTTGTTCCTGATCCAGCATGAAAATCTAATATGATGTCATTCTCATTAGTAGCTAGCAAAATAAAATCTCTGATGAGTTCTAAAGGTTTAGGATTGTTAAACACTTTTTCGCCAAAATAATCCTTAATTTGTCTAGTACCATTGCCACTACTATATTCTGGTTTATAAAAAATAGATTTAGGCTTTTTAGTTGGAATTTCACCTAATTGAGGTCTCTGTTTTTTATAAAACGAAGTCTCCCCAGAAAATGAAATAATAATTTCATTACTCTCATTTTTCACCTTAGAATATTGCCATCTCCAAGATGTTTTATTATCTGAGATTGTTGGGAGTATGAACTCAAATCCTAAGCTTTCATATTTTATTTTTAACTCACTCACAAAATCGTCATCAAAAGTTTTTGTGTTTTTGTTAAATATTCTCTCGAATTCTTCTTTTTCAATAGAATTTATTTCACCATTTTTAACTAGTATTGGGTAGTATGCATATGGTCGCTTTTCCCTTGGCGCATCGGTTCCTGTTCTTTTGAGAGTTGCCCCTCGTTTGTAATAACCTATTTCATCTTCCTCCCACTCCTTCAAAAGTTCTTCTTCATCGAGAGGAAATTCATTAATTAACGCACTACTCTTATTTTTAGCATACACAAGAGTATATTCATGAGTTCCAGAAAATCCAAATTCATCATTATTCCCTTTTAAATTCATAATTGTTGGTAGTGTTGAAATAAAGTTTTCTTTTCCAAATATCTCATCCATTAATACCTTAAGATACGCTTGCCCCCCGTCATCTATACTTACGAAAATAACTCCATCATTTCGCAGTAATCTATAAGCAATCTCCAATCGGTTCTTCATAAACACTAGCCAAGTAGAAAGCTTAAAATTTGTGTTATAAACAAATGAGTCATTACTCTTAGACGTACTTGAAAAATAATAAGGTGGATCAATATATACCATTTTTATTGAATTCGAAAACTGACTCTCTAAGCTATATAATGCTAATAAGTTATTACCCTTTATAATAATATTTTCATTAATAAGTCCTTCCGAATTTCTCTTAATTTGACCTATTGTTTCCTCGGAATTTCTTGTGTATCTTTTCCAGTTTACGAATGCTTTCTCATCTCTAAGTCTGTCAAGCTCATCATTAGCTAATACTTCATTAAAAAATATCTCAGATCTTTTCGAATTTTTTCTTTTAAATCCTGCAGGCTCAACCACCTTTTCTCCATTTACTGTTTTAGTTTTTTCTTCTGTATACTCATAGTATTGATCTTCGCCTTCCTCTGTTGATTGTCCACCTTCCAAAACACAATCTTTAAAAGGAAAATTAATAACAACTTCATCTCTATTCTTTATGAATCTATCACCATCAGATAAGCCTATGATATTTTCAAATGCCGTATATGAGTTGTTAATTTTATTTTCTTCCATAAAAAATTTGAAATCATTAGATTTAAAAACATATACATCTTTGATTTTAATGAAAAACTTATTTCTAATTTCTTCGTTTTGTAAAAGTAAATCAATAATTTTTTCATCAACTTTATCTAGTAAATCAAAAAGAAGTACTTGATTAAACTCAGTTTTCCCTTCATTCCATAGTCGCTCATCTTGTAATAATAATTCAGTTATGAGATCTTTGTACTTTATACTATTCATAGTATCTCCTCCAATATTCTAATCTTAATATTATAGATTTCTTTGTTTAATCCACTCATCAACTTCAGTCAGTTTAAATTTCCATTGACGTCCAATTTTTGTTGCTGGCATTTTCTTGTCTGAAATCCATCTGTAAATTGTATCTTTACTCACCCCAAGATAGTCAGCAGTTTCTTCTAATGAATACCATCTTTCAATTTTGGGATCAGACATATTGAACACCTCCATAATGAATTATAGTCTACTAACATAATAACATATGCTATTTGATTTTAATAGGTATTAGTTGTTTTTAGCATGAATAGTTAGGTACTGATACCTAATCTTCCAACCTTAATTTTTTATTTTGCTAAACAGTTGAACCCTTAAAGCAAAACTTCATTTGCATGGTTAAGCTCAATTCATCAACTAAACCATATTCCCTTAAAACACACTCATAATCTACAACTTTACCCGCCATCATTAAACAAAGAACCCCCTCACAACACTAAAATACGCCATCTTCAAGGGCTCATACATCTATTATTTTGTCAGCAGTCAGAAGATTTCAAGTGTATTCTCTAAGGAAATATAAATTGAATCTGGCATCCTGAATAGGATTAATAAAAGTAATAACTATTTTGTCAACTCACCACGTTTTTGCCAGTAATCCTATCAACTCACCACGTCAATATCCATATCACCTTCTTGATCATCTAACCTGCCTATCTTGGGCAAGTTCCCGCAAAACAAATTTCCGTGATCATCCTGCCGGATTGAAACCAGATCTCAAATCACGGAAAGCCTTTATTTGCTTATCTTATTACATCCTTACTTATCCGCCCTTGACATCAATACTACCGTCTCCACATGCCCCGTCTGGGGAAACATATCAAAAGGCAGGGTTTTTTTAATTTTATAGCCCGCTGTGTTTAAAATACGCAAATCTCTTGCCAGGGTTGCCGGGTCGCAGGATACATAAATAATTTTCCCCGGCTCCATGGCTGCAATTGCAGAAATTACAGCCTCATTACAGCCCTGCCTGGGGGGGTCAACCACAATTACCTGGGGTTTAAGGCCCTGTTCAGCCCATAGGGGCAAAATTTCTTCAGCGGGGGCGGCAAAAAACTCCGCGTTTTCTATTCCGTTTGCCAAAGCATTGCTTTTTGCGTTTATTATTGCCGTTTTTGATTCCTCAACCCCCATTACTCGCCTGCAAAACGGTGCGAGATATAAGGCAATGGCGCCGACTCCGCAGTATATATCCAAAACCGTTTCCTCTCCCCCTAAAGCGGCATATTCTTTAATTTTGGCATATAAATTTAAGGTTTGCCCCCTGTTCACCTGGCTGAAGGAGCCTGGGCTAAGGGCAAAGCTCAGGCCGTTATAGCTTTCATTAAGGGCTTTATCTCCTGCCAAATGCCTCCATTCCCCTCCGGAGGTAATGCTTCTTGCAGGGGCTTTAGCTTTTCTGATATTTGCCGCAATATAAATAATTTTAGGGAAGTTTTTTAATAAAGCCAGGGCTAATTCCCGGTAAGCCGGGTTATCTTCTTTTGTCATAAAAATCAGGCCAATCTCGCCCCGGCTATTACTTTGGATTGCAATCTGATATAAACCCCCAAGGCCCTTTCTATATTCTGGCAAATGTTTTTGAAGATAGAAAAGAATTTTATTAATCTCTTCATCAACAATAAGGCATTTTTTTATATTTATTATATTTTGGGCATTATACTCAAAATACCCCAGCTTAAGCCCATTTTCTTCCCAAAAGATATGAAAGCGCCCCCGATTGCGATAATAAAACTCTTTGGGGGATGCCATAACATCCTCAATATTGGGGTTTTTTATACCTCCAATTCTTTCGAGGCTGTCTTTTAGCCTTTGCTTTTTAAATTTTAATTGTTCCTTATATAAAATATGCTGCAGGCTGCAGCCTCCGCAGGCGCCAAAATACGGACAGGGCGGGCTGATTCTATCAGGGCTCTCTTTAATTATCTCCAAAAGCTTCCCAATGGCATATTTTTTATGGGTTTTAATAATTTTTGCTTTTACAATCTCCCGGGGCAAGGCTCCCTTAATAAAAATTGCCGGGCCGTGAAAGCGGCCAATACCCATACCCTGATGATTAAGGCCGCTAATTTCCAGGCATATTTCATCCCCTGTTTGAGGAATTTTGCCTTTTAACCCTGAATTATATTCCATATTCCCACCCCCCTGAATATGAAGTGTTTCGCTAATTTTAGCTTAAAACCTCCAAAAATATTGTTTTGGACAAATATTCATCGGCTTTTAAACCGGCTATTAAATAAAATAATAATTGCCTGCCTTTTTGCAAATATAAACGCCAATATTGACTATTGCCTACCTCATACTATATACTGAATATATAAGTGAATCAAAATGGGGAGTTCTTTTTTAGGACTGAGAGTAAGCTAAAAAGCTTTGACCCTTAAAACCTGATGTGGATAATGCCAACGTAGGGAAGATACTTTTAGGCTGCATTCACAGAATGTGGTTTTTTTAACGCCAAAATACAGGCATACCCGCCCTAGGGCATAGATTTTAAATTCGGGCTGTTTAAATAAATTAAGGCAAATTTTAAAAAAACAGGAGGATATTTAATGAACCCCGCGCTGATTACAGAATTAAAAGATAAACACCCTTTAGTACACAATATTACCAATTATGTAACCGTAAACGATTGCGCAAATATTATTTTAGCTATCGGGGGCTCCCCTATTATGGCGGATGATATTGATGAGGTTGAAGATATAATCTCCATTTGCGACAGCCTTGTGCTGAATATAGGTACTCTTAATCAAAAAACCATTGAGGCTATGGTTTTAGCCGGCAAAAAAGCGAATAGCTTAAATAAGCCGGTAATTTTAGACCCTGTGGGTAATGGGGCCTCCCCCCTACGCACTAAAACCACAAACCGCCTGCTTGAGGAAGTAAATTTTGCGGTTATTCGGGGGAATATATCTGAAATTAAAGTGGCCGCCTCAGGCTTTGGCAAAACCCGGGGGGTAGATGCCGGCCTGGGGGACGCTTTAAATATTAAAGCCGCCGCCAAATTAGCCAAAGATTTTGCCAAAACCACAAAATCTGTAATTGCCATTACCGGGGAAACGGATATTATAAGCGACGGCAATACGGCCTACGGCATAAAAAACGGCCACCCCCTTATGAGTAAAATAACCGGCACAGGCTGTATGTGCTCCTGCCTTGTGGGGTGCTTTTGCGGCATAACAGGCAATTTTTTAGAGGCCGCCGCCACAGCCGTAACAATTATGGGTTTAGCCGGTGAATCGGCCCAGGCAGAAGTAGAAAAAAACCGGCTTGGCACAGGCAGCCTTCGTATAAAGCTTATAGATGCCGTAAGCAATATGAATGCAAATATTTTAGAAAGAGGTATGAAAATTGAATTGCTCTAAGAAACAATGCCTGCTTTACCTTGTAACAGATAGAAGCTGGCTAAAGGGTAAAACCCTTGCCCAGCAGGTTGAGGTGGCTTTAAAAAACGGCGTAACCATGGTACAAATCAGAGAAAAAACCCTCCCCAAAAATGAATTTATAGCTTTAGCCAAAGAAATAAAAAAGCTGACGGATAAATACTCCGTACCTTTAATCGTAAATGATAATTTAGAGGTTGCCCAGGCGGTGGATGCCGCCGGCATCCATATTGGCCAGGGGGATTTAAACTGTAAAAAAGCCCGGGAAGCCCTGGGCCCCAAAAAAATTATAGGGGTTTCTGCCTCCACCCCGGAGGAGGCTTTAATTGCCGCCGGAGACGGAGCGGATTATTTAGGCGTGGGGGCTGTCTTTCCTACCTCCTCAAAGGATGATGCCTCCCCGGTAAGCCATGAAACCTTAAAGGCAATTTGTAAAAATACCAAGCTCCCCGTTGTGGCAATTGGGGGCATAAATAAAGATAATCTTAAAGAGCTTGCCGGCACGGGGATTGCCGGAATTGCGGTAATATCGGCAATACTTGCCGCCCCTGATATTGAGCAAGCCGCCGGAGAACTTGCGGAAATTCTAGCAAAGGTTGTGAAATAATGGATTTTGAAGGCGCAATTTTTGATATGGACGGCACAATTTTAGATTCTATGGGTATTTATAAGAATATCGGCCGGGATTTCCTCCTTAAAAGGGGAATCCCCATCCCCGAGGGGCTTGTAAAAAGGGTGGAAAATTTTACTCTGGAGCAAAGCGCCCAGTATTTTTCAGATAATTTTACCCCGGAGCTTACACTAAAGGAAATTTTGGAGGAATGGAAGCTGCAGCTTCAGAAGGGCTATGAAAACTCTGTGGAGCTTAAGGCTTATACCAGGGAATTTTTAGACTGTTTAAAGGCTAAAAATATTCCTATGGCAATAGCTACAGCCACCCCTAAACCTCTGGCTTTAGCCGCTCTTAAAAGGCTTGAAATAGATTGTTTTTTTAAGGTTATACTAACGGTACAGGAGGCCGGGAAAGATAAAAACAGCCCGGATATTTATTTGCAGGCCGCCCATAATCTGGGCCTTCCCCCGCAAAAATGCGCGGTTTTTGAAGATTCTCCCTATGCCGCTAAAACCGCCAAAGAGGCGGGGTTTATCGTTTACGGCATTTATGATGAGGCTTGGGAGGCAATATGTTCATCTCTTAAAGAAAATTGCCATCATTATATTTCCGGTTTTCAGGAATTAATTAATAAAGGGGTATAAAATGAAAACAGCATTAACAATTGCCGGCTCCGATTGCAGCGGCGGCGCCGGAATCCAGGCGGATTTAAAAACATTTGCCGCTCATAAGGTTTATGGGATGAGTGTAATTACAGCCTTAACAGCTCAAAATACCTGCGGAGTATATTCTGTTTTAGATATTCCCCTTGAAATGGTAGGGGCTCAATTAGATGCCGTTTTTAGCGATATTCCCCCCGATGCGGTAAAAATAGGCATGGTTCATCTGCCGGAAACAATTAAAATAATCAGCCAAAAACTGGCCTTTTATAAGGCCGAAAATATTGTTTTAGACCCTGTAATGGTCTCCACAAGCGGCCACTCCCTTATGGAGGAGGCCTCCCTTACGGCTCTTAAAAATATGCTTATTCCTCTGGCCTGCCTGATTACCCCCAATATCCCTGAGGCTGAGGTTTTAACGGGGCTTAAAATAAGCACAAGAGAAGATATGCAAAAGGCCGCCCGGGAAATAAGCTCCTTTTGCGGCGGGGCTATTTTAATTAAAGGCGGCCACCGCCAAAAAGACAGTGATGACCTTCTCTATTATAAAGGGGAATACCATTGGTTCCCGGGGCGGCATATAGAAACCGAAAATACTCATGGCACCGGCTGCACCTTATCTTCCGCAATTGCGGCTAACCTTGCCTTGGGGCTTGATTTAAAGCTTGGGGTATTAAAGGGTAAAGAATATATTAACTGCGCCTTAAAGGCGGGGTTAGCCCTAGGCAAAGGTAATGGGCCCCTTAACCATTGCTGCAATATGCCTTAAGTGTAAATAAATTATTGTTTTAATTTATTCTCTGTGTTAAGCTTAAACCATAATTGTTTTTTGGGGGGCTAAATATGACAGGAAAATCAAATAACCTTATTTGGGGGCTTATTCTTATTGCTTTAGGGGTAATTTTTGCCGGAAATGCTTTTAACCTTTGGAATTTTGAGATTTTCTTTAAAGGCTGGTGGACTTTATTTATTATTGTTCCGAGCATTATCGGTATTATAAAAAATCAAAATAAGCTTGGCTCTTTTACCACGCTTATAATAGGTATTTTTTTACTTTTAATTGCCCGAGATATTTTACCTAAAAATGCTTCGGCTAAGCTGATTTTCCCGGTTATTCTTGTTTTAATCGGCTTAAATCTTATTTTTAAAAATATCTGGAAGCCTAAGCATATTTTCAACTCCGCCTCCGGCAAATCCCTAACCGCCGTTTTTGGGGGGCAGGAGGTAAAATTATCGGAGGATGTTTTTGAGGGCAGTAATATTACCGCAATTTTCGGCGGAATTGAATTAGATTGTAAAAAAGCCCTGATTAAAGAAAATATAGAAATTAATGCCCTGGCCGTATTTGGCGGCATAGATTTATTTATGCCGGATAATGTTAATATAGTAGTAAATTCTTTGCCTATATTCGGCGGGGTGGATAATAATATCCGCCGGGAAACAAACCATGAAGAGCCCACTATAACCATAAATGCCACCTGCGTTTTTGGGGGTATAGATATTCATTAAATAAGTTTAAATATCCTAGAGCAGGTTTAACCAGGGCCTTGCACAAAAAGCAAATTTAAATAAAGCCCTTGGGCTGCTTAAAAAAAACAAAGACTGCATTGGGAATAAACCCCTTAATGCAGTCTTTTTTAGCCTTAAAAATAAGGCTTAACCCCGTATTAGGGCTAAATACAGTAAAAAATTAATTGCAGGAAACACCGCCGTCTATAACAATTGCGGCACCGTTTGTAAACTTGGATTCATCACTTGCGATAAAAAGCACCGCGGCTGAAATATCTTCCGATTTCCCCGGGGTAATTGAGGCATCTAAACCCTCCATAACACGGGATAAACCGAACTTGCTGATATCTGTCTGGGAATTCATAACTTCTGTTTCAACACCCCCCGGGCAAATAGCATTACAGCGAATACCCCGCTTGGCATACATAAAAGCTATATTTTTTGTAATGCCGACTATGGCATGTTTAGATGCCGTATAAGCCGCGCCTGCTCGGGCCCCGCATACTCCGCCGATAGAAGATATATTAATAATATTACCGCCGGTTTCCTGCTTTAACATAATTTGAACCGCTTTACGCATAGCCATAAAGGGCCCATTAAGATTAACGGCCATAATATTATCCCAAAACTCGTCCGTCACTTCGTCAATGGGCTTAAATTCATCCATAATGCCGGCATTATTTACCAAAATATCAATTTTACCGCATTCTTTAAGGGCAAAATCAATCATGCCTTCCGCTGTTTCCTTAGAAGAGATATCTCCGCTATAAGGAAGGATTCTCCCGGCCATGGCCTTAGCCTCTTCAGCTAATTCTTCTAATCTTTCCTTGCGTCTGGCAACCGCAATTACCGTAGCGCCTTCTTTGGCAAAATCTAAAGCAATAGAATAGCCCATGCCGGAACTTGCTCCGGTAACGAGAACTGTTTTTCCTTCAAACCTCATTTTATCCGCCTCCTGAATTAATATCTAAATGCAAAAGATTACTAATTACTAAATTTAACCATAATTTAATATATTTGTCAATAATAGTACTTTTATTAAACTTTTATTAAACTTTCAGTAAAGCTTTCACCCTTAAGTATTTGCCATTTTGCATAGAATATATGTAAAAACTTTAAACAGAAAAAACCCGGCTTTTGCCGGGTTTTTTTAAGCTGGAAAATCCGCTTTTTGGTCTTCTTTATTCCAGGGGGCCGTCAAAACCAAAGGTGTTGCGGGAGAGGGAGCTGGAATTATAAAGGACAAGCACCGCGTCAGGTTGATATTCGTAAGCCAGCTCATAGAGAGAGCCGCAATAATAGCGTAAATCTACCAGCTTAATTTCCCCCACACAGGCAGAAAGAAAGGTCACGGCAGGGTTGGCAAAGGAATCCTTAATAATTAACAGCTTATACCGGGGCTGGAGATGATTCTTTAAGGTTGCCAGGGCATAATCTCCCCCTAAATAGGCGGCGTATTTATTGGCATAAATATCTTTGGGTTCTAAATGCTCCCCGTATATAAAGGCGGAGCGGAAATCTCCCTCTCGCGGGGGATTATCATTTACAAAAAAACTGAACTCTGTGGGAAAATTGGGGTAAATCAGAGTAAAGTTATCTAAAGCCGTATAAAACCTCCCTACCCTGCGTCCCTGTGAACCAATGAAGGAATGAGGATAATCCTCCCGGCTATAATTTTCGGGGTTGCGGTAAAAATGATTGCTATCCAAATTCAGGCCTATTTCCTCCAGAGCCTCCAGAATGGAAACAAAACCTAAAAAAGCTCCGTCATTAGTCCAATGATGATCCGTAATATAGAAAAGCCCTGTTTTATCCGGAGCGGGCTCGGAAATTATCCGCCGCAAATCCCAATAAGGCAGGCCGGCCTCCCTCAGCCCGCCTAAAAAAACCTCTAAATTCTGATTGGAAAAATTCTCCAAAGTGGGTGGAAATTCGGTATAACCATTTATATATTTTTCCGGGGTGGCAATATAAAGCAGCGGTAATCCGGCCTGATTTAAATGAGACTGAAAAGCGCCATAGCTCTCTAATAAGGGGTCAGGCTGAAATTGTGAGGCCGAGTACATCCAGCCCTTAAAGTGCAATAAGCCATGGTTATCCTTTATAATAGAGCGATCATAGGCGGCATCCTGCACATAGTTTTTCCCCGCCAGACGCTGGAAAAGCCCATGAGCCTCAATAAAATATGTTTCTCCGGGAATAGCTGCACTGAATTGGGCATCAGTAAAATCAATAGCGGCCTGTACTTCGGCAAAAAAAGCCATATCCCCTTCTAGGGCAGGTCTTTCGCTTTTTAGGGAGGTATATAGGTTTGCATAAGTAAAAAGGGAGATAATGAATATGCATCCCAACAACAGAATGGTAATGATTTTCGAAGTTTTCTCCATAATGGCTCCTTAAAAATTAAAGTAAATAAAGGGATTAAAATTCCCCTTTACAATATAGCTGACGCTGAAAAGAAAAACGCAGGCAAATCCGGCTACCACAATCCAGCGGGCTTGAGGTTTATCTGCCAGCCAACCCTTTAGGCGGGGCCAAACAGGTATAGAAAAAAGTATGCCTAGGGAATAGAAAAACCAGCTTTCCTTTAAATGGAAAAGGGTTTCGGGGCTGATAAAAGCCTGCCCGCTTAGGCCGCTCATTATTGCCAAATAAGACCAGGCCTGATTCATATCCGCGCTGCGGAAAAAAACCCAGCCTACCAGAACTACCGCCAGAGTGTAAAAATGCCCTGCTATGCCCCGGGGCTTATAGGCCTGGGGCAGGAGCTTTTCCCCTGCCACAAAAGCGAAGTAAAAAAGCCCCCAAAAGATAAAAGTCCAGTTAGCGCCATGCCAAATGCCGGTTGCCAGCCAAACCACAAAGAGATTAAAGGCCAGGCGGCCTTTGCTATTTACCCGGCTGCCCCCCATAGCAAAGTAAATATAATCCCGAAACCAGGAGGAAAGAGAAATATGCCAGCGACGCCAAAATTCGCTGACGCTTGCAGATATATAAGGATAATTAAAGTTCTCCAAAAGACGGAAACCAAAAATTCGCGCCAGACCAATGGCCATATCAGAATAACTGGAGAAATCAAAATAGATCTGTAAGGCAAAGGCCAAAGCACCCAGCCAGGCAAAGCTTACAGAAAGCTGGCCGGTTTGCATCTTAAAAGCGGCATCCGCCACCACGGCAATATTATCGGCAATCAAAACTTTTTTGCCTAGGCCCAGAATAAAACGGCAAAACCCTGTGGAAAAATCCTCCCAGGTGGTCTTGCGATTATCTATCTGCAGAGCAATGGTACTATACCGCACAATAGGCCCGGCCACTAATTGGGGAAAAAGAGCAATATAAAGCCCCACATTAAGCGGGTTTTTTTGCGGCGCCGCATTGCCTTTTTTTATATCCAGTACATAGGAAACAGCCTGAAATATAAAAAAGGAAATTCCAATAGGCAACAGAATCCTTGGAATAGTAAAATTCATCCCCAGGTGGTTAAGGTTTGTTAGGGCAAAAGTTAAGTATTTATATACAAAAAGAAGGCCGAAATTAGCAATCAGCATAAAAACGGTAAGAAAAAGAGCAGGCCTTTTTTGACACCTGTATTTCCCCATCAAAAGGCCGCAAAACCAATTAAATAAAATGGTGGCAATTAAAACTAAGACAAATTTTGGCTCACCCCAGGCATAAAAAAATAGGCTGACTAAAAAGAGAAAGATATTCTTAATCCTTATATCCGCTTTACCCAAAAACAAAAAATAAACGCTCAAAACCAGCGGTAAAAAACCAAATAGAAATATATTGGTAGAAAAAAGCATACAAACCTCCTGCTGCGGCCTTCCCCCATACAGAGACAATTATTATAATGCACAATGATTCAATTATACAATAATCGGCAGACAAAGCAAGATACGAAAGAATATGGCTCCTCCTTGCACCGCCCTTGTTTAAGCATTAGTCTAGAAAAATCTTAAGACTTAGCCTTAAAATGCTCACAAACCACATTATAATGACGGGGTGGCGGAAGAAAATGTTCCTCCCCCCCTTAAGAGGTTTTTATGCTTTTTATATGCAGGGCGAAAAAATTTATTAGGCCAAAGCCAAAGCATAAAGAGAGCCGGGCTGGGCAGGATAAAGAAAGAATTATAAAAAACGGGGTGAATGTATGACATCTATTTGGCGCATGGATACCAAAATCCCCCGGCGCCCCCGCCTGGAAGAAAACCTTAAATGCGATGCGGCTATTATCGGCTGCGGTTTAGCCGGGGCTTTAAGCGCCTACTTTTTGCAAAAACGGGGGCTTAATACCATTGTTTTAGAGGCAGGAAGAATCGGCTGCGGCCAAACCCAAAACACAACGGCTAAAATTACCTCCCAGCACAATTTAATTTATGCCGGGCTGGTTGAGGATTTTGGCATGGATAAGGCTGCCCAATATGCTGAGGCTAATCAACAGGCCATTCAGGAATATCGGTGGCTTATTAAAAAGGAGCAAATTAATTGCCAGTTTCAGGAGCTGCCCGCTTATTTATATTCCACCCTAAATGCGGAGCCATTGGAAAAAGAGGCGGAGGCAGCCCGCAACCTGGGCATCCCGGCTAGCCTTACAAAAAAAACAGCCCTGCCTTTTGCCGTGGCGGGGGCTCTGCGCTTTGAAAAGCAGGGGCAATTTCACCCCTTAAAATTTTTACAGGCAATTATTAAAACCTTAAATATTTATGAAGAAAGCCGGGCGGTGGCTGTGAAGGGGCAGGATATCCTAACCCCCCACGGGGCGCTGCGGGCGGAAAAAATCATTTTTGCCGCCCATTATCCCTTTATTAAAAGCCACGGCCTGTATTTTGCCCGAATGCATCAGGAGCACTCCTATGTGCTGGCCTTAGAGCAGGCCGCCGCCTTAGACGGCATGTACCTTTCCGTTGACCGAGGGGGTTATTCCTTCCGCAACAGCGGTGATTTACTCCTTTTAGGCGGGGGCGGCCACCGGACGGGAGAAAATTCCGCTGGAAATAAATATGCCGCTTTAAGAAAAGCGGCGGCTAAATTTTACCCCCAAAGCCGGGAGAAGGCCTTTTGGTCTGCACAGGATTGCATGACTTTAGATAAAATCCCCTATATTGGGGAGTTTTCCGCCGCCACTCCTAATTGGTATGTGGCAACGGGCTTTAATAAATGGGGCATGACAACTTCCATGGCGGCGGCCCTGATTTTGGCGGATTTAATTACAGGAAAAAATAATCCCTTTGGGGAAATCTTTTCCCCCTGGCGCTTTAAGCTTTCCGCCGCCGGCAAAAATTTAGCCTATGACGGCGGCCAGGCTTTAAAGGGCTTAGCCAGGCAAATTTTTGCTCTGCCTAAGGAATATACAGCCACTTTACCCTTGGGCCATGGGGGCATTGTGGAATATGAGGGGCACAAAATCGGGGCCTATAAAGATGAAAAAGGAGAAGTGCATTTGGTGCCTACGGCCTGCCCTCATTTAGGCTGCCAATTAGAATGGAACCCGGATGAAAAAAGCTGGGATTGCCCCTGCCATGGCTCCCGCTTTGATTATAAGGGGCGCCTCTTGGATTCCCCGGCAAATGGGGATTTACGGCCTGAAAATTAATTAATTTAATAAAATTATCTTGATAAAAATACATGATAAAATTAAACCGGTAAAATTATACCGAAAAAATTATTCAGCGGAATTATTTAAATAGAAAAAAACCCCAAAAAGTGAGGTATTTTTTTGCCGCAGGGCAATATCTTCCTGATATTAAAGGAGAAAGTTTAAGATGGACTCCACTCTTTTGCCCTCCCAAGAATACACATTTCATTAAACCAATACTCCGTATTAATAAGACCAAGGATTATCCAGGATTTATAATTAATGATTTATTTAAGAAATCAGAATAATCGCATTTAATGCTTTAATTGACAAAAATAATGTTTGACACCTTAGATAAAAGAAGTTATAATTGGGCATATAAGGTGAGAGCGGTATCGCTCGAGTGATAATATGTTTAATGTGTAAGCCTTCATCTAAACTTATGTTTTGATGGGGGTTTACTTTTTTTATATGGATTATTAATGAAAATTAGTTAATTAACCCTAAATATGTGACATTCCCAGGCCGACTCTATCGTGATTTGTTAGGGGATGCATACCGCAAACACCAAATATTGCTACACATATCCATTTTTCATCTTTTACAATAGATATTTTCATCGAGGAGCTAATATGTATTGGTTCATCGGGGAATAAAGACCTTTTTGCCTCCAAGGAAGCATGAAGAAGAGCATGCATTGAGTGGGAATCCTTATTAATAACTCCGTTAGACAGGGCCGATCCAAGTAAATTACGGGTGAATTTGTTCTTAAAGTCCTGGTCAACTCCCTTTACCTCGGTTACACAATATTTCATACCAGATAAACTAACCAGTCTTTTTAGTTCATTCTCTTCTTCAAGGGTTCTGGACATGGCAAGCAGCATTGCAGCACGACCAATTGACAGGGAATCTGAGGTTATAGTAATCATGATACAGCCCCCCCCGTTTAAAAAATTTTACATAATTTACATAATGAATTAAACAAATAAAATAATAATCCTTCTATATCGGATCAGAATTATTTATATGCTTAAGTAAGATCGAATGCTTTTTGCAAATTGCTAATTGCAATTCAGTTAACATCACCTAATTTTCTCATGAGTTTTTTGCATTATAAATAAAGCTGGTGCAGTCCCCCAAAGGTTTTATCGGAACCTCATTTCTTTTTATTGCCGGTGAAAGGAGGGTCGAAAATTTTTAATTCTAGATTATGCATAAAAACGGTTAAGAAAAATTTATGTGGCGGCCCGCCTGGCCGTCAACAGAACAGAAGGGGTGATTACAATAATGAAGATTGAGAGCAAACGGGTTGATGTGGATGTATTGGTAATTGGCAGCGGTATGGCCGGCTTAAGGGCAGCCATTGAAGCCAAACGGGCCGGACAGGATGTTCTTTTAGTTGATAAAAGCGTTTTAGGCAGGGCCTCCAGCTCCATTTATGCAGGTGGTCTGGGTTTGGAAATTATCCCCGAACACTTACCTTATCATGGGGCCGGGGATGGGAAGAAATATGCGGATTATTATAATGGCACGATAGAAGAAATATTTGAGAAGACGGTTACAGAAGGGGTGTCAATCGGTTGGGGCTACCCCTATATTGACAATCAACGGATCCTGATGACGGTGGCTACGGACTATAAACTTCGTCAAGAGGAACTACGTGATTTTGGGGTGGAAGACCCATACTCACAGCATTTTATCGGTCGCCCGGTTTCTATGGCTGTGCCCATTATTATGCCTATGGTAAATCATTTTAAGAAAATTGGCGGGCGCACCATGATTAAGACGGTTTTGATTGATTTGATCCGTCAGGATGATAACATAGTTGGGGCCATTGGTTTTGAAATGTCCAGCGGTAAATTTGTCGTTATTACGGCCAAAACTACAATTATCGCTACCGGCGGTTCCGCTCAATGCTACAAAAGAACATATTCCCCCACCCGTATTACGGGAGATGGCTATGCTTTAGCCTATCGAGCCGGGGTAGAATTATGGGAAATGGAATTAGTGGGTTTTTGCAATTGGACCATTTGTGAAAAAGGTCTGCCTCAGTGGTGGATGCCCTTTTCCTACGGCCGGGTTTCCGGAATACTAAAAAATGCTTTGGGTGAGGAATTTTTTGAGAGGTATGCAAAAGAACATGGTTGGTTAGGGCCAAATGCCACCTTAGATCCCAATGACGTTATGGATGTGCGTTATGATAAACCACTCACGGAATTGGATCACTATTTTTGGCGGGCCGTTTCTATGGAAGTACGCGCGGGCCGGGGCGATGAAGGCTCATGTTTTATGGATTTCCGCCACGTACCGGAAGAAAGATGGTTCTATGAAAATGATGGCATTACAGCCATGAATGAGATGCGCAGCTTTGACTGGAAGAAAAAGATGCTTCATATGGGGCCTGCAGCGGAAAAACAAGCAGGCGGCATCTGGACAGATGAATACTTTAAAAGCAATTTAGGTGGTTTGTATGCAGCCGGGGAAGCGGCTACGGGTATGTCTATCCCCTTCTGCATTGTATCCGGTGCGTGCGCAGGCAGGTATGCGGCCTGGGAAGCCAGAGAAACCGCCCCTATTGTTCTTGATGAGTTTACAGAAAAATGGATCGATGAGAAGAAGGCCCAGGCGTTTGCGCCTTATGCAAACGAAGCTGCAGATACCAAACATCCGCGCCAAATTAAAAAAGCGGTGAAGGATACTATGTGGGATTATGTAGGGCCGATTCGGACGGAAGAAGAGTTAAATATAGCGATTCAGGAATTAGACCGGATTGAGGCGGAGATTTTACCTGGAATGCTCGCCAAGAACACCTATGAGTTAAGGGAAGCCCATGAAGCCCAGAATATGATTTTGGTATCGCGAATGATTGCTAAAAGCGCTTTGGCACGAAATGAAAGCCGTGGTTTGCATCAGCGGCTTGATTTCCCCAAAGAAGATAATCAGAATTGGTTGAAGAATTTACTCCTAAAGGCGGATAAACATGGACAAATGCAGTTTTACACACGCCCGGTGAATCTTATCTGGTCTAAGCCACCCCAAAAATAAGTAATAGTGTATACAAACTGTATTAAGGAGTAAAGAAAGGAGTAGGATAGAATGTTTGATTATCGTTTGGAAATAGATGAAGAAAAATGTAATGGCTGTGGTTTATGTGCCGAGGTATGCCCTATTCTGGCATTGGATTTTGATCCGGAAAGGAATAGGGCCTATGTCCATGATATTACCCAGTGCTTAATTTGCCGGCAATGTATTGATGTTTGTGCTACCGGAGCTGTAATTATGGAAGGCGGTTACTGGATAGAAGATATGATAACAGGTTAATACAGGTTTAATAGAGCAATTTAATTAGCGGAAATTTAAAAGATGTCTTTAGCCGCATCTTTGTGCGGCTAAAGACATAATCAAAGCATTAGTTTAATTTATCAATTGAAACCCCGTATGCAAGGTCTAATAATAGCTCAATAAAATTAAAAAAAAGGGAGGGAATAACTATGTGGACTATATTAGACACTATTATTGTAGCTTTCTTTTTATTAGCCATGGTGGCAATTGGGGTCTTTGTCAAGGACAAAGTTAATAATCCGCTAGATTTTTTTGTAGCCAATCGGGAATTCAAATGGTTTGCGGCCTCTGTTTCAATGTTTGCTACCTATAACAGTGTTTGGGCCTTCACAGGCGCCGTTGGATATGGATATAGGTTTGGTGTAGCCGTCATTTTTTTCTATATCGGCGCAATTATTGGTACCTTAGGGCAAACCTACCTTTTGGCAGCTAAAATTCGGGCTACTCGGGCCCTAACTATTTTTGGCTTTTTGGAAAAACGCTTCTCTCAGAACTTTCGTTATTTTGTGGCCGGTACAAATAGTTTAATTTATTTTATGGACGGCGGGATGCGCCTATATGCGACGGCGATCATTCCCTCGGTTTTTCTGGGGTGGGAGCCTGAAACAACGGTGCTTGCCTTATTTGCTGTCTGTATCGTCTATACAGTCCTGGGTGGTATGCGTTCGGTAGTGATGACTGACGTATTGCAAGGATTGGTGATGTTTGCGGTGTTCTTTTTAGCTATCATTGTGGGTATTACTAAACTCGGGGGTATTGGGGCTCTGGGGCATTTGGATCCGCGTTTCTACAAAATTGTCAGCTTAGAATATCCACTAATGACCGGACTGGCCATTGCCATACCTTCAATGGTAACCCACTTTATGAACTTTGCTTTCCACGGAAACAGGCTTTTAGCGGTGCGAACTATTCGGGAAGCGAAAAAGGCCAATATTGCTTACGCCATATCTACGCTATTCTTTGGCGGCCTCGTGGTGGTAGCATCCCTATTACTGGCATCCGCCATGCCCGGTTTGGAAAGACCGGAGGCCGGTTTTACCGAATACCTAAAGATGATCCTACCCACGGGTCTTATGGGATTATTCTTAGCTGGCGCCTTGGCGGCCACCCTCTCTACCATTGATAGTCAGGCTCATAATATTACCGGTTGGATTGTTTCGGATATTTATATGGCCAAAAATCCCAAGGCTTCTGACAAATTCCTGCTTCGTTTATCCCGGGCCGTAGTTGCCTTAGTGATTTGTGGCTTCTTAGGCACATCTTCCTTCACCGCCATGTCTGGTATTTTTAATATGGTGCTGACCTGGCTCATGCCACTGGTGGCGCCAATTTCCATTATTCTAGCAGCCGGATTTTTATGGAGGAAGACCAATACTCGGGTAGCCTGGATTGCCTTGGTTGGTTCCTACATAATCTTTATTATTTGGAAATTTGCCACACTGCCCTATACAGGTATTGCGGTCCCCGCATTTACATTGATTGTTGTGATTATTGGCTCTTTAACACTGAAATCTACTGAAGAAGAAGAGAAAAATATTAATGAGTTTTTCCAATTTCTTGAGGAAAATATGGTTACAGACGCGTAATTTATGTTTCCCAGAAAAAGATTTAGGAATAGGGAGGCAAAGGTAGCAGGATATATGCCATTGGATTCCCTAAAGCCTATGTTGCTAAAATAAGAAAATAGACCAAAGGCCTCTTTAAGTACTAATAAATACTTAAAGAGGCCTTTCCTCAAAACTAATTGGAATTATTTATATTTAAGACAACTTAAAATTGAAATAGTGTACGCCGATTTTTTGGATACCGGCCAATATCGCTATATTACTGCTGCCGGTATATCGGGCGATAGCCGCTGCTTTTTTATCTATTCTTTTAAAGGTTATTCTCACCTTTGCCAAAAGAATGTATACAGGTGTAGCATAAAAAATAGCGGCTTAAGCTTATTTTGCGACTAAAGCAAGATATTCCTGATTTTCTAGTTAGGGCCTCTGCCCCCTTAGAGATGCCCGGCTACGATATTTTTGTCAGCTTTTTATGGCCTACGAAGATGCGAAATAATTGACCTCCGCTAACACTATGCTTAAAAGTTTATATTTAAATAGTATAGGCCACGGAAACAGATAAATACAAAAAGCCCCAAAAGGCCACGGCCTTTTTGGGGCTTTTTATACTCAGCTAAAAAGTAAAACCTTAAATATTCGGCTGAAGGCATCTTTAACTACTCCCCAAAATGTATAACGGGGAATATCCTTCTGGGCTACCAATTCCCCTTCGATGGCGGTACCCTCGCCGTCATCATAAAATACTTGGCCGATAACGGCCCCTTTGCTTATAGGGGCATCCAGAGAGACCTCCAGCTTTACCCTGCTTGCGGCATCTTTTGTTTTGCTTTTATCCATAATTATATACATATTTTGGGGCAAAACAGCATTAATTTCTTTATCCCAGCCGGAATTAACTTTAATTTTACCTAAAACATCCCCCGCCGCTCCAACCTGCTTAAGCTCAAAACTCTCAAAACCGTAATCCATCAGGGCGGCCATTTGATTATACATTTCATTACAATTTAAAACCACGCCGATTAAGCACATATTTTCCCTTTCCACGGCGGCTACAAGGCAGGAACCGCTTTGGCTGGTTTGCCCGGTTTTAATCCCGATGGCCCCATCATAAATAGAAAGGAATTGATTGCGATTAAATAAATCTCTTTCCACCGTATTGCCGGGCCAGGGCATAATATACTCTTTTGTGGCGGTAATGGTTCTGAAGGTTTGGTTTTTCATGGCTTCTTTGGCAATTAAGGCTAAATCATAGGCCGAGGTTAAATGGCCGTCTGCATAAAGGCCGTGTACATTCTTCCAGGTACTGTTTTGCAAATTTAATTCCTGAGATTTTTCATTCATTAAGCCGATAAACTCATCCTCGCTGCCGGCAATACCCATGGCAATAACTTGGGCCGCATCATTTGCAGAGCGCAAAAGCAAGGCATAGAGCAGGTCTTCGAGGGTATGGGTCTCCCCTGCTTTTAGCCAAATGCCGGATTCCCCTACATTTACAAAACCTGGGGGGACGGTAATTTCCTGCTCCAGCTCTCCCTTTTCCAAAGCGATAAGGGCGGTAAGAATTTTTGTGGTACTGGCGGGAGGCAGAGCCTGATTAGAATTTTTTTGATAGAGTATTTTGCCTGTTTGAGAATCTATTAAAACAGCGGCGGCGGCATCAATATCTAAGGCCGCAGCCCAAAAAGGATTAAATAATAAAACAAATAATCCTAAACATAAAGCGCAAAAAAACTTCCTCACCTTTACAACCCCTTTAATTTCTTTATCAGTATTTTTTATCAGAATTTCTTACCGGAATTTCTTATCGGTATTTTTTGTCGGTATTTTTTGTCGGTATTCTTTATCCGCATTATTTATAAACGGGCTTTTTAGGCCCGCAAAGGGATTAATTAAAACCCGCTAATTTATAGTTCAACTTGCAAAAAAAATAATCCTGCCAATTTGGCGGATTATTTTTCTTTTTAGCCTATTGTGTCGAAAACCCTGAGCTTATTTTATAAAAACAGAATCACCGCAAGAGGAGTTACCTTGCTTTTTATTCTGCTTCTCCCGGCCCCAATCCTCAATAATTTTTTGCATATTTTCAAAAAAGAGAGGCAGGGAATCCATGATTTTATCAAAGGGGTTTTGGCAATCTGCAGATATTAAACGGATATCCTGCCCGTTTACAATTAAAAAGCCTATAGGCTTTAAAGATACCCCCGCTCCGCTGCCCCCGGCAAAGGGCAGGGCATCGCCGCTATTATGGCCGTATTCGCCGCCCCCCGCAACATAGCCGCAGCTTACGCGGGATACGGGTATAATGGCCGTGCCTCCCTTTGTTTCAACCATTTCCCCTATAATTGTATTTACATCAATCATTTCCCTAAGGCTTTCCAAAGCTGTTTCCATCAGCGATTTTATTTCTCTTTCTCCCGCCAATTTTATCCCTCCTTGCTTTTATAGAAACTGCGGCGGCTTTAATAATAATTTCCATTAAAAAGCCTGAAAATACCCCCTCAAACCAAAAAGACAACTCCTGTTCACCAAAAACCGGCCGCACCTGCCATTTGGGCCTGGTTTTAAAGCATTTATATTTATTATCTAAAAGGGGGAAGATTATTCCTAAAAATATATTAACAGCCCCGGCCCCAAGGCAGGTAAACGCGGCATCCCCTAAGCCTAATTCAATTTTTATCATTAGCTTTTTTATTTTTAGGGCTTCTAAAATATCCATATTGGGGGCTATATTTTTTATTATTGCCCTATTAATCTTACTGGGCTTTGTTTTCCCCTTAAAAATTAGTTTTTTTCGGTAAACGGTGATTTTTAAACCAACCTTATACCCCAAAGGGTACCAAAAAAGCTTTAAAAACCCGCCCCCTTTAGAGCCGATTATAAGATTAAGCCTAAAAACCAGCGGATAATAGAGTAAAACCAATAAAAAGGCGCCGGGAATTAAAAAAGCCATACTGAATTCCTCTTTTGCCAGATTCTGCCTTTAGTTTGCCAATTATCTCTTTATCTATGCATATTTTTATTCCCAAGCATAAGCATCCGCCTAAAACATGGTTTATTGTTGCGTATGGCTTTTAGCCTTTCCGTAAACATATTCATTACTTAATAGGCTAAGGCCCATAAATAAAAGCGCCGCTTTTGCGGCGCCTCAAAAAAAGCTAAATTTATTAATTTTTATCTGTTTTTAAGGCCCCTTTCCCCAGCCTCCTGCAAAAGACGAACTGCCTCAAAAATATCGGGAGCCCCGAAAATCGCAGCCCCGGCAACTAAAATATCCGCCCCGGCTTCAGTAATTTGGGCGGCATTGGCGGCGGATATCCCCCCATCCGCCTCTATTTCAATACATAAATTCTTTTCTTTAATTTGCCTTTTAAGCCTGCTGATTTTATCTAAAGATGAATTAATAAATTTTTGCCCGCAAAAACCGGGGTTAACGCTCATTATCAGCACTAAATCCAAATTAGGTAAAATTTCTTCCAAAACCCCTAGAGGGGTAGCGGGGTTTAAAGAAACACCGGCTTTAAGCCCATAATCTTTTATCTGCTCTATGGTACGGTGAAGATGACGGCAGGCCTCCCAATGAACAGTAATTAAATCGCAGCCGGCGGCGGCAAAATCCTCAATATAACGGGCAGGCTCTTCAATCATTAAATGGGCGTCAAAAAACATTTTAGAATGAGGTCGCAGGGCTTTTATTAAAGCCGGGCCAAAGGAAATATTCGGCACATAGCTGCCGTCCATTATATCTAAATGTAAATACTGGGCGCCTGCCGCCTCCACCTGGCTTATTTGTTCATTTAAGCGCCAAAAATCCGCTCCTAAAACCGAGGGGGCAATTTTTACCATTAGTACTTTACCTCTCTTTCCTTTAATTCATTAAGGAGTCTTAAATAGCGTTCATAACGGCCTTTATTAATTATACCCTTAGCCAAAGCCTCTTTTACGGAGCAGCCCGGCTCTTTATCATGAAGACAGCCCTCAAAACGGCATTGAGGCAAAGACATAAAATCCGGGTAGAGTTCGGGTAATTCCGTATATTCCAGCTCCTCGGGCAAATCCAAAAGGGCAAAGCCCGGGGTATCCGCAATTAAGGTTTCTTTAGCCAGGGGCAGCATTTCCACATGGCGGGTTGTATGCTTGCCCCGGCGCAAACGCAGGCTTATATCCCCCACCGCTAAATTTAAATGGGGGAAAAGAGCATTTAAAAGGCTGGATTTACCAACCCCGGAGGGGCCGGCTAAAACCGCGGTTTCCCCCTTAAGGGCAGGCAAAAGCCTATCCAGGCCAAAACCGCTGGCAGAGCTGACCTTCAAAGCCTTAAAACCGGCTTTATTATATACAGAAATTATATTATTTAAATCATTAATATCTTCAGGCCGGGCAATATCCCATTTATTCAGGCATATAAGGGGGCGAATTCCATTTTTAAGGCATACCAGCAAAATCCGGTCTAAAAGGAGCAAATCCGGCTTTGGGCTATTTACCGCAAAAACCACTAAGGCCAGGCTTATATTGGCGACCTTCGGCCTTTGAAGAGAGTTCTCTCTGGGCAGAACCTCTTCTATCATACCCTGAACCTCTCCCTCGCCGGTTTCCTCCAAAAGGGTGATTCTAACCCTATCCCCCGGGTAAAGGCCGCTCTCCTTTTTTCTCAGCCTGCCCCGCTGGCGGCAAATTAATTGCTCCCCCTGCTTATTTAAAACAGTGTAAAACCCTCCCACGCCCTTTAAGACAATGGCCATAGCAGGTTCCGGATTATTCGACATCTTGAGCATAGACCATGGCTCCATCTAAATAAATCAGCACCTTGCCGCTGTTTTGAAAATTTATTATTTCGGAAACATTTGTTCCCGGCAAAAGCTTGGCATTATAAACCTCATGGCTGCCGCTAATATCCTCAACAACTATGCGCAAGGTATGTTCCTCGCCGTCATTGGGGATTAAATATTCCACCGTGGCGTTTTTAGTTGTGGGCCCCGGCCCCTCGCTGATAGTCAATTCCACCGTGCCCCCCTGCTCTATCTCAGTATTAGCCGCCGCGCTCTGCTCCAGCACCACACCCTGGGCATATTTTTGGCTCTCCTTATAATTAAGCTTGGCAATAAATATTTGCTTGGAATCTAAAATTTCTCTGGCTTCGGTAATATCCTTGCCGATTAAATTTGGCATGGGCACTAAAGTAAGCTTGGAGCCTTTGCTTATCACCAGCTTAACTGTGGAATCCTCCGGCACCATGGAGCCCTCCGGCGGGTATTGTTCAATTATCTGCCCAATAGGCACCAGGGCGTCAAATTCTTCGCTGATATCCGGAATAAGCATTCTGTTGGAAAGCAATATTTCCGCATTGCTGCGGCTTAAGCCGATAAGCTTAGGAACTTCAACTTCTTTGGGGCCCTGGCTTATAATTAATTCTATGCTGCGGTTTTTCTTAACCATTTGTTGGGGGGGAATATCCTGAGATATTATATGATTGGCCTCAATTACGGCATCCGGACGGAAGGCCGTTGTATATTTTAAGCCCTTTCCCGTCAGGATATTTACGGCCTCCTCCAGCTCAAGGTTAAAAAGATCCGGCACGGAGATTTCCTCACTGGCAAATATAGCCTTAAACACCTGGCCGCCTAAAAATATAAGAATAAGCAATAAAACAGCCGTTGCCAAAATAATAATTTTTTTAGTATCCAGCTTTTTTACGGTATTTTTAGCGGCGGCATTTCTTTTAGGATTAGTCTGCCGGGCTAAAGATGGGGAATCGCCATATTCATAATTATCCTCTTCCCAGCCCTTTTGGGCGGGGGTTCTTTCTCCCCGGCTCTCGCTATTTTGTTTTGAAATATATTTAGGTCTTTTTATGGCCAAACGGGAGGGAATATTTTCCGGCCCGCCGATTTCCAGCTCTTTTGTATCCTCAAGCTGAGGGTTGCCCGGCTCGGAGGAAGGTTTATATATCATATTCACGCCCTCGTAAACAGAGAGAATGCTCTCTTTCATTTCAAGGGCGGAGGCATAGCGCACATCGGGAGATTTACGCATGGCCCGCATAATTACATAAGAAAGCCCTACCGGCACCTGAGTATTTATATGATGCGGGATTCTAAGCTCCCCCTGGACATGCTGCATGGCAATACTTATGGCAGTATCTCCGGTATAGGGGAGCTCCCCTGTGAGCATTTCATAAAAGACAACCCCGACGGAATAAATATCGGATTTTTCATTAACCGGCTGCCCCTGAACCTGCTCCGGAGATATATATTGCACAGAACCCATTACTTTAGATGAAGAATTATAGGTTTGGGTAACATCGCTGAGGCCCACTGCTATACCAAAATCTGTAACTTTTATTCTGCCGTCTTTGGCAAAAAGTATATTTTGGGGCTTAATATCCCTATGAATAATATGATGCTCATGGGCATAGCTTACCGCATCCAGGATTTGAGAAATTATCTGTACAGCCTCGCTTACAGGCAAAATTCCTTTGCGCTTAATATACTCCTTTAAAGTCTCCCCTTCCACATATTCCATAACAATAAAGGGCAATTTATCTTCATAGCCAACATCATAAACAGATACAATATTCCCATGGGAAAGGCTGGCCACAGCCTGAGCCTCCCGGCGAAAACGGTTAACAAGCTCGGCATCGGAGGAATACTCCTCCCGCAGAAGCTTAATTGTAACCATACGGCCTAAAATAGTATCGTAGCCTTTATAAACAACCGCGGTTCCGCCGGCCCCCAGCTTTGTTCTGATTTCATAACGATTATTAAAAAGCTTATCTATCATGCCGTCACCGCCTGACCGTTATAAACTAAAACCACAGAAATATTATCATAACCCCCGCGGGATAAGGCCATTTCCACCAAAGTATGGCAGGCTTTATTAAGGCTTTTGTTTGTATTTAAGATAGCCAGAATTTCCTCATCATCCACCAGGGTATAAAGGCCGTCGCTGCAAAGGACAAGATAATCCCCCTTTTCCCAAAGGCGGCAAATTTCATCTACTTTAACCAAAGTTTCATGGCCTAAAGAACGGGTAAGAATATTTCTTTGAGGGTGGTGGGCGGCTTGTTCCGGTGTAATATTACCGTCTTTAACTAATTCCCCCGCCAGGGAATGGTCATTTGTTAATAATTCTATGCTGTTTTCATGGCAAAGATAGGCCCTGCTATCCCCCACATGAACAATAAGGATTTTATTTTCTTTAAACCAGGCGGCAGTCATAGTTGTACCCATGCCATGCTTGGCCTCATCCTCTTTGCCCATACTGAATATGGTATGATTGGCCTCAAAAAAGGCCTCTTTTAAAATATCGGCAGAAAAGCCCGGGGTATTTTCTCTTATTTTATCTTCCACCAGAGAAACAGCTATGGCGCTTGCCACCTCACCGGCTTCCTGCCCTCCGATACCGTCGGCGACAACCGCCAGCCCAAGCTCGGCATCGGCAAAAATCATATCCTCATTGTTCTTCCTTACCGACCCATTATGGGAATAGCTTTCTATAAGCAAAAAATACACCCCCTGCCATTATCTCCGGCGTAATTGCCCGCAGGCGGCATCAATATCCCGCCCTCTGGCTTCGCGCTTTTGTACCGTAAGGCCATATGATGAAAGAATATCAATAAACCGGTCTATTTCTTCGACCCGGGGCTGTAAAAATCCTGTTTCAGCTACGGGGTTACCCGGTATAATATTAATAAGACAATCCCGGGGCTTAAGAAGTTTCCCTAATTTATGGGCATTTTTATCCCCGTCATTTATTCCGGCAAAAAGCGCATATTCATAAGTAACTCTCTGGCCCGTGGCCTTAAAATAAAAATCGCAGGCTGTAATAAGCTCATTTATGGGGTAGCGTTTATTTACCGGCATTAATTTGCCGCGGATTTCATTATCCGCCCCATGGAGGGAAACCGCTAGGCCAATTTGTATGCCCCAAGCCGCCATTTTATATATTTGAGGCACAAGGCCGCAGGTAGATACAGTCATCCTCCGCATACCTATATTTAAGCCATCTTGATTATTAAAAATAAGCAGGCTTTTATGCACCTGCTCCAAATTAAGGAGAGGCTCCCCCATACCCATATAAACAATATTAGTGATGCCGTTAAAGCCCTTTTCCTTCCCGATTATCTCCCCTTGAAGAACTTGAGAGACTATTTCCCCGGCTTTTAAATTCCGGCCTTTATTTAAGCGGCCGGTGGCGCAAAAAGCGCAGCCCATACTGCAGCCGCTTTGTGTACTTACGCAACAGGTTGCCCTATCCCTGCTCTTTTCTCTGGAATAAAGCATAAGAGCCGTTTCGATTTTTTCTCCGTCTTCCAGCTCTAAAAGGAGCTTATGGGTATCATCAAAGGCGGAATCCTGCCTAGTCAATAATTTTGGGGCGGCAATTTTAGCGGAATTGCCTAAAAGCTTCCTTTGCTCTTTAGAAAGCCCCTTAATTTCAGAAATTTCCTCAACGCCTTTTTTATGCACCCAATGGAATATCTGCCGCCCTCTGTAAGCCGGCCAGCCCAAGGTTTTACTTAAATCTTCGGCCTCTTCAAGGGTAAGAGAGCGTAAATCAGGCTTAAGGTTATTTTTATTATCGACGGCTTTTAAATGGCTATTAAGCGCATTTTCTCCGCC
Organism: Clostridiales bacterium; assembly: GCA_040767605.1. Taxonomy (GTDB): domain Bacteria; phylum Bacillota; class Dehalobacteriia; order UBA4068; family UBA4068; genus JAXGOI01. The sequence goes on along the minus strand of JAXGOI010000001.1, from coordinate 1,712,153 downwards.
GGCTGAATTTAAATTAAACTCTTTAATTGCTATTCTCCTTTAATTAAAAGAAATTTTATGCATTCTAGTTCATATTTAATCATATATTATTCAGGCTTTTTAAGCCTGGCCATAAAAAAGCCGTCCAGATTATGCTTCTGGGGCAAAATTTGCCAAAAACCGGCCTCCATTTGCTTTCTGTCTTCATTATCCAGGGCATGTGAATAAAGATTTTCTAAGGGGCTAAAGCTAAAGCCCTTGTTTTTGGCCCTAAAGGCCTCTATTGCCCCTAAATTCTCTTCAAAAGTTATGGTGCAGGTAGAAAACAATAATATCCCCCCAGGCTTTAAATAAGAGGCGGCGGCATTAAGCAATTTTTGAGCAAGGGCCGCCATATTCTTAATATCCTGCGGGCTTTTTTTCCAGCGGGCATCAGGCCTGGCTCCTAATACCCCCAAGCCGGAGCAAGGGGCATCCAATAAAAGAAAATCCGCCCAATTATGGTATTCAGGGGGCAAATTTACGCCGTCTTCCGCCTCTGCCTTAACGCTGCCAATCCCCAAACGGCGGCAATTATCCTCTATAAGCTTAATTTTATGGGGATGAATATCAAAAGCTTTAATTTCGCCTTTATCCCCCATCAGCTGGGCAATATGAGTCGTTTTCCCACCCGGGGCGGCACAGAGATCAATTACTCTGCTGCCGGCCTTAGGGTTTAAACCGTGGGAGGCCAGCATAGAGCTTTCATCCTGAATTTGAAAATACCCGGCCTGAAAAAGCCGGCCTGAAAAAATATTCCCCGGCTTCTCTAAAACAATGCTTTCCGGAGCATAGGCCCCGGGGGATGCCCGGTACCCCTCCTCTTTTAGCTTTTGCAGTAAATCTTCGCGGGGTATTTTTAAAGTATTTGTTCTTAAGCTAAAAGTATTATAATTATTATTGTAGGTAAAAAACCTTTCCACATCCTCAAAAGGCCACTGCTTTAATAAATATTCAGCCAGCCAGGAGGGATGGGATAAGGTTGTAATAAGATAATCCTGAGGGGAAATATCTCTTTTAGGGAGAGTAAATTCCTCCCGACGGCGTAAAAAATTTCTTAAAACCCCGTTTACTAATGAGGCCGTCCCCTGATGGCCATAGATTTTGGCAAGCTTAACCCCCTCGTTAACGGCGGCCGAAGGGGGAATGCGGTCTAAATAAATAAGCTGGTAGAGGCTTATTCTTAAAATTAAGGAAATCCACAAAGGCAAACTCCCCTGGGGTTTTTTAAGTAATTTAGCTAAATAATAATCAAGAACCGCCCTGTGGCGAAGAACACCGTAAACTAATTGGGTAATAAGCCCGGAATCCTCCGGGCTGAAATTTACCTGCTTAATAAGGTTTGGGCTTTCTAAATTCGCATAAGCCCCTTCCTTTTCTACCCGGTAGAGGATAATTAAGGCGGCTTCCCTGGGGCTTTGAGGAACTCTTTCCATTTATTGCCTTTCTGTTTTCTGATATTTCTCTTGCTTTAACTTTTATTGTCTTCCTGTTTTCCAACTTCCCTTTGCCCTGGCAATATTTCGGCTTATATTAAGCCTATCTGCGCCTGCCGAAAAGCAAAAAGAGGCGCAATAATTGCAATATCCCCACAATAGCGGCGGCTACATAGGTAAGGGCGGCGGCATTTAAAACCTGGCGGGATTTTTCCACCTCATCTCTGGCTAAAAAACCTCCCCCCTCTAAGGCCATTAAAGCTCTGGAGGATGCATCAAATTCCACAGGCAAAGTAACTATTTGAAATAATACTATGGCGGAAAAGGCAATTATACCTGCCTGGAGCATACCGGTAAGCTGAAGTATAATACCCAGGATAATTAAACCCCAGGAAAGTGAGGAGCCTAAACGGGCAACAGGCACCAAAAAATTGCGGATTTGCAAAGGCAGATAGCCCCTATCATGCTGTATGGCATGGCCAGCCTCATGAGCCGCAACCCCTATGGAGGCCACAGAGGTACTGGCATAAACAGATTGGGAAAGCCTTAAAACCCGGCTGCGAGGGTCATAATGGTCGCTGAGATTTCCGGGAACCTGCTGAATTCCAATGGAGGAAAGGCCGTTGGAATCTAAAATCTCCCTGGCTACCTGATAGGCCGGAATCTGCCCTCTTGACATTTCTTTTGAGTATTTGCTGAATGTACGGGTAACTTTGTATTGAGCCCAGCCGGCAATAAGGGAGCCCAAAATTAAAAGCCAAATTGTATTATCAAAATACCAAAACATATTATCCTCCTCCTTCTTCCTCCGGCCAAAGCGCCGGGTTTATCTTAAAATTAAGCTCTTTTAAGGTGGGTTTTTAATCTGTTTTTGGAGCCTAATACCCTTTTAAGCTTAATTTTTTATTGCTTTATTCATTTTTTTGCTTTCTTCTATCCAAAAAGAAACAAATAGCTTCTTCAACCTTTTTTACATCCACCCGGGTATTTTTACACGGCCCCTCGGGGCGGATATTTTTTACGCCTAAGGCAGGCAGAGGGGCGGCATCCATAATCCCGGAGGATAAATCCCTTTCGCAGGCTATGGCAACAATGGCCTGGGGGCGGGTTTCCATTATTACCTTGCGGGCCAATGTGCCGCCGGTAACAACCGCCAAAGGTACATTAAGGCTATGGCATAAATCCAAAAGGTCGCAAATATCGCATTTACCGCATTTATTACACTTAGTGGCATCGGGGAAAATCTTAGCCGGGCATTCGCTTCTTTGCAGGCAATGGGGAGCTAAAACCAGAATCTTTTGCCCGGGTACAGAAAAAGCATAAGAAAGAACCAGCTGATTATTAACCTCTACAAAAGAACCCTGTATACCCTGGGCCGATATACCGAAGGATTTCCCCAGAGCCAAGGCAATAGGGTAAAGAGCCAAAGCTCTTCTTAAAAAAAAGCGGCCTGCGGCCCCAAGGGGTCGGTTTTTTATTATTGAAATTACTATGGCTAATACGCCAAGGCCCATGCAGAATATACTTAAAGCCAGTAAAAAACCAAAAGATAATAATACCCTTTGAGAAAAAGCATTTTGGGGGTTATAAAACATAAAAAGCAAAACTATTGCAATTGCGCCTAAAAACACAACACATAAAGCCAATAAACCCAAAAATATCCTCTTCTTGCTGCTTTTATCCATCCCTGGCTCCTAGTTAAGAATTAATCTCCTAAAATATCTCCGGCCTTTAGGCCGCCGCCTCTTTGAAAATCCCCGGCGGGCATCATATTCTTTCCCTCCGGCTGCAAAAGCTCGAGGATTACAGACCCCTGGCCGCAGGCAATTCTTGGCCCCTTTGGCAAAATCTCCAGCACTTTGCCCGGGCTTTCCTTACTTTGTTCTTCATAAACTTTTTCTTTAAAGCTTTTTTCTTTATAGCTTTCTTCTTCATATACGGCGGCTTTGCCGATTTTCAGCCTTTTGCCCTCCCAATTTGTATAAGCCGCGGGCTGGGGATAAAGCCCCCTAATAAGATTACATACCTGAATTGCGCTTTTTTGCCAATTTATTTTTTCATGCTCTTTTTTTATTAAAGGGGCGTAGCTGGCAAGGGAATCATCCTGAGGTTTTCGGTCTTTTTGGGCGGCATCTAAATCGGCCACGGTTTTTAAAAGAAGCCCGGCCCCAAGCCCCCTTAAACCCTTATATAAAGTGGCAAAATTATCTTCCTCATTAATGGGGATTTCCGCCTTATAGATTATATCCCCCGTATCCATCCCCTCATTTAAAAACATGGTGCTTACCCCGGTTTTTTTCTCACCGTTAATTATAGCCCATTGAATAGGGGCGGCACCCCTGTATTTAGGCAAAAGGGAGCCATGGAGATTAATGGCCCCATAAGGCGCCGCGCAAAGCAGGGGCTTTTTTAAAATTTGCCCAAAGGCCACAACCACTAAAATATCCGGCTTAGCCTGAGTAATTTTTTCCAGGCTTTGGGGTGTATTTATATTTTCCGGCTGCCAAAGGGGGAGGCCCAATTCCAAAGCGGCCTCCTTAATTTGGGTTGGGGCAGGCTTTTTACTTCTGCCTTTGGCTCTGTCGGGCTGGGTTACCACCAAAGGGATTTCATAGCCCGCGGCCGCCAAAGCCCGCAGGCTGGGGACGGCAAAATCCGGGCTGCCCATAAAAACTATTCTCATTAATCAAAAATTTCCTTTGTCATTCTATCTATAAAAAGGCGTCCTGCCAGATGATCCATTTCATGCTGAATAACCCGGGCCAGATAATCCTCGGCCTCAAGCTCAAAGGCCTCCCCATCCCGATTTTGAAATTCCACAGTTATTTTTGTTGCCCGGGGAACCAGGCCGCCCCTGCCGGGAACGCTTAAGCAGCGCTCCTCTTCTTCTTTTTTGCCTTTTTGGCAAACGATAACAGGGTTAATAAGCTCCAGTATTTCATCATCTTCCTGTAAAACAATGGCTATTTGTTTGCTTATCCCAATTTGAGGGGCGGCAAGCCCCACCCCTTTGGCATCTTTCATGGTTAAAACCATATCCTCTAATTGCTGCTTTAATTTATCGTCAAAGCGTCTTACCATAACCGCTTTTTCTCTTAAAAGAGGATCTCCCACCTTAATTATCTGCCTTATGCCTGACATTTTAAACCCCCCCGAATTTATACAATATGCTTTCTATCTAAATATTATACCATTTTTTTTTGTTCTAAGGCAACTCCGCCAAAATTAAACCCCTTATATGTAAAGCTGCCTGTATTTTGCCTTACATAAAAGAATAGGGGTCAACATCCACCTGAATAAAAATATCTTTATCCCAAGCTTTTTTCTGTCTTTCAACGGATAAATCAAGAGCTGTTCTTAAATTGTCCAGGCTTTGGCCCTTTAATAAAATATGCCAGCGGTAACGGTCTTTTGCTTTTTCCCAGGGCGCCGGGGCAGCGCCGCAAACCTCTTGAGGGTTTAAACGGGTTTTTATTTCCTCCGCCAAATTAAAAGCTGCTATAGACACCGCCTGCCTGTTTTTACCGTTAATAATTATTCTGATAAGCTCCCCAAAGGGCGGGTAGCCAAAGGCCTCTCTTTGGGCAAGCTCCCGGCGGTAAAAAAGGCCGTAATTTTGATTAGCCGCCGCAATTATTGACGGAGCCTGGGGGTTATAGGTTTGAATAATAGCCTGCCCCTGCTGCTTTCTCCGGCCGGAACGCCCTATAAGCTGGGTAAGAAGCTGAAAGGTTCTTTCCCCTGCTCTCCAATCGGGTAAATTCAAGGTTAAATCTGCCGCTAAAACTCCGGCTAAGCTAATATTGGGGAAATCCAAACCCTTGGCTATCATTTGGGTTCCCACTAAAATATCGATATCCCCCGAGAGCATACTCCTGTAAATTTCCTCATAGCTGCCTCTTTTTTCCGCCGCATCATAATCCAGCCTGGCAATTCTTGCCTCCGGGAACAGCCTTTTTGCCTCGGCAACAACCCTTTGGGTGCCGGCGCCGAAGCTGCCGATAGCCTCCGAGCCGCATTGAGGGCAATTTTTTTGAATTGCCTGGCGAAAGCCGCAATAATGGCATTTTAAAATATTTTCTTCTTTATGATAAGCCAGGGGAATTGAACAATGGGGGCAAAATAAGCTTTCTCCGCATTCCCGGCAGGAGAAAAATGTAAAAAAGCCCCGCCGGTTTAATAATACCAGGCTTTGCTGGCCTTTATTCAGCCTTTCTTTAATGGCCTGAATAAAAAAGCGGCTGAATAAGGAGGAATTACCCTCCCTCAGCTCCCGCCGCATATCAATAATTTCCACCTTAGGCAAAGCGGCCCCAAAGTAGCGGTTTTTTAAAAACGCAAAGCTATATTCCCTTGTTTTAGCCTTATAGGCAATTTCAACAGATGGGGTCGCGCTGCCTAAAACCAGCTGGGCGCCGGTAATTTGGCAGCGCTTTTTCGCTACTCCCCGGCAATGAAAACGGGGGGCGGATTCCTGCTTATAGCTGGTTTCATGTTCTTCATCCATAATTATCAGGCCTAAATCCGGCAGGGGGGCAAAAACAGCGGAACGCGCCCCGATTACCAGAGGGTATTCCCCTTTGGAAATTTCTTCCCAGGTTTTTTGCCTTTCACTTTTTTTAAGGCCGCTATGTAAAACGGCAAGGGGAATATTCAGCCTTTTTTTTAAAAAATCCACTGTTTGCGTGGTTAAGGCAATTTCAGGAACCAAGAGCAAGCCCTGTTTACCCCTGCTGATTACCCTCTCCAAAAGGCGGGCGTATATTTCCGTTTTGCCGCTGCCCGTAATACCCCAAAGCAAAAAGGGCCTTTTTTCTCCGTCTATTTCCCGGCATATATTGGTATAGGCCTTTTCCTGCTCCGCATTAAGGGGGCTTAAAAAAGCCGGAATAAATTCACCGTCTTCTTCAATATCTAAAGATTCTCCTCTTAAATAGCCCTTAAGTATCATGCGGCGGCAAATATCAGGGGAAAAGCCTTTGTTTTCTAGATTTTTTAAGGTTAAACCGGGATTATCATCTAAATATTTATAAATCTCTTCCTGTTTTTGGGTAAGCTTTGCCTTTTCATTTAATTCCTGAATATAATAGATTTGCACTCTTTGATTTTTTTTAATTTTACCTGTAAGGGAAAGCCCTGCCGGGAGCATTGCCTGAAGCACCGCCACCCAGGGGCAACAATAATAGCGGGCAATCCATTGAGAAAGCTCTAAAAGATCCCCCCTGAAATAGGGCCGGGGGGAGAGAACTTCAATAATTTCTTTAAACTCCGTACCCTGGGGCAGGGCCGGCTTTTCAGCGCTTATTTCTACAATAACCCCTTCTAGGGGCTTATCCCCCCTGCCAAAGGGAATACTTACAATGGAGCCGCATAAGGCCCTTCCGGCAAGGCCGGGGGGGATAATATAATGGAATATCCTATCTACCGCCGCTATTTTACGATTAACAACCACTGCGGCAAAATTTTCCCTATCCAAAAAAAGGCCTCCTTTAGCCCACTGGCTTAAGCCATGGGCCTTCTTTTAATTATAGCAAATTACGCGGATTTATTATAGTATTTAGCCTAAAATAAGACCCCGGCGAAAAGCCGGGGCCTTGAATTTTGCTTTGGGGACTTTGGAAGTTTTGAGGTTTTGAGGTTTTGGGGTTTTGGGGTTTTGGGGGTTTGGGGTTTTGGGGGTTTGGGGGTTTGGGTTAATTTTTATTTGCTTTGAGGCTTAAAGAAAACGGCAACCCCGAAGGCAAATACAATAGCCGCCGCTACCCCTGCTGAAACATCATGAAAAAGGCCTTGCCAAATACCCCAAAAGCCTTTCTCCGCAGCGATAGACATAGCCCCCTGCACAAGGCTGTTGCCAAAGCTTACAATAGGCAAAGCCGCCCCAAAGCCCGCATATTCCACAAATTGCGGGTAAACACCCAAGGCTCCCAAAATGCTCCCGGCGCTGACTAAAACACACATTACATGAGCCGGGGTAAGTTTGGCCACATCCAATAAAATCTGGCCGATAATACAAATAAAGCCCCCGCTTATAAAAGCTTTGATTATATCTGCCGCCATTAATTAAGCCCTCCCTCTAAGGATACGCCATGGGCAATAGCCGGTATACTTTCATTTTGCTTGCAGCTGTTTGGAGAAAGCAGGGCCCCGGTGGCAATTAAAAACACATTTTTATATTCCCCTTTTTTAATTTTCTTAAGAATATGCCCGTATAAAACAGAGGCCGCACAGCCTGCCCCGCTGCCGCCGGCAAAGTTTTTACCCCCCGGGGGGTAAAGAAGCATACCGCAATCCTTAAGCTTTTCCTCCGGGATTAAAATCCCCTCCTCAAGGAGTAAATCCTTAAGAATTAAATGGCCCGTCCGGCCTAAATCCCCGCTGATAATTAAATCATAATCATCCGGCTTAAGGCCTGTTCCCTCAAAATGGGCGGCAATGGTTGCCGCCGCTGCCGGGGCCATGGCAGCCCCCATATTTAAAGGGTCGCTTATGCCCCAATCCACCACTTTACCAAGAGTTACGGCTTTTACGGCTATGCCGTCTCCTTTGGCCCCAATTATGGCGACCCCGGCGGCGCTGGCTGTAATTTGGCAGGTATCCGGCTTTTGGCAGCCATATTCATTAGGGTAGCGGAACTGCCTTTCCGCACTGTGAATATTGCTGGAGGCCCCGGTAAGAATATATTCCATCATGCCGCTTTCTAAAATTATGGAGGCTAAGGCCAGCCCGGCAACACAGGTGGCACAGGCAGAATATACGCCTATATAGGGTATATAATATTGCCTGGCGCTAAAGCTGGAGGGGGTTATTTGATTAATTAAATCTCCGGCTAAAAATAAATCAATATCCCCGGGGCTTAAGGAGGCGCCTTTAAGAGCTAAATCGCAGGCCTTATTTAAAAAGGCGGTTTCCGCCTCCTCAAAGCTTTGGCAATCGGCACGGTTATTCTTAAAAAAATAATCAAAATCCCCGGCCAGGGGGCTTTCCTTTTCCCTCTCCCCCCCTACCGCGGCTGAGGCTAAAATTAAGGGCGGCTGAGAAAACACCAAAGTTTGTTTTTTTGCGGCCATATTATCACCACCTATATTATTTGAATAAGCCAAAGAATAAAAGCCAAGATAAAAGCGGATACCGTCCCCATTACAATAACTGCCCCCGCCAGTTTAAAGCTATTGCTGGCTGCGCCTAAAACCCAGCCCTCGCTTTTACTGTCCATAGCCGCCGCCGTTACGGAATTGGCAAAGCCCGTTATGGGTACGGCCACCCCGGCCCCGAATTTTTGGGCAATGGTATCATAAAAACCCAGCCCCGTTATAAGGGCGGTTAGGCCGATAATTATAACTAAAGTAGCCCCGGCGGCATCTTTATAGCTTAAACCCGCCGTTAAAACCAGGCCAAGCCTTATGGCCTCGGCCCCCCCGCAAAGTATACCCCCGCCTAAAAATGCCATTAGGCAGTTTTTAAATAAGCGGGGCTTGGGGGAAGATTTTTCCACAAGCTTTTCATAACCGGGCTTAATTTGGGGCTTACTTTTCATGTATTACACCAACCTTTATTTAATTTTCACTTTTATTCCTAATAGTATAAGCAATTATGCTTTTTTTAATTACACTCTTACACTTTAGATTAAAACAGAATAATGCCGCCCTTACTTGGGATAATATTTAATATGCCATAAGGAGAAATAGCCATGACAATATTGATAATCCGGACAATCTTTCTTTATTTTGTAATTTTATTTGCCTTAAAGGCTCTGGGGAAAAGGCAGGTTGGGGAATTACAGCCCATTGAATTAATTGTTATTCTTGTAATATCCGAAATGGGCTGCCTTTATATGCAAAGCAATAATATCCCCCTTTTAAACAGCATTTTGCTTATCGGCGTTTTAACCGTTATTCAAATCAGCCTGACGGTATTAAATTTAAAAAATGAAAAATGCCGGGATTTTATTTGCGGCCGCCCCAGCGTTCTTATGGAAAAGGGTAAAATTTTGGAAGGCGAATTGCGCAAACAGAGAATGAATTTAAACGATTTATTGGAGCAGCTGAGAAGCCAGGGTTATTTTGATATTTCCCATGTGGATTATGCCTTAATGGAAACAAACGGCGAAATAAGCATATTGGCAAAGCAGGAAAAACAGCCTTTAACCCAAGGTGATATGAATTTGCAATTTGCCTATGAGGGCCCCGCCAATATGGTTATTCTGGACGGGCGCATTAATAAAAGAGCCCTGAAGACTCTTAAAAAAAACGAAAACTGGCTTTTTGACATTCTAAAAACCCATAAAATTAAAAGCCCCTGCCAGCTCTTTATCGGAGGAATTAACGGCAAGGGAGAATTTTATTATCAGTATAAAGAAAAATATTTTCCAAAAAAAGAGGCCTGAAAATGAAAATCTATATATACCTGACAATTGCAGTATTATTAATCGCGGGGATTGCCTTATCCTCTCTCTTTTGGCTTAATATATCTTCAAACCGCATTTCCGAAGCTATTTTACCCTTGGAAAAATCAATTAATGAGGAGGATTGGGATAAAGCCGGCTTTAACTTTTCTGATTTAAAAAGAGTTTGGGAGAAAAACAGCCGCCTTTGGCATATTATTATTAATCATCAGGAAATAATTAATATTGAATTGGCCTTAAAAAGGCTTGCTTACGGTATAAGCCAAAAAGAGAAATTAAGAACAGGGGAAAATATTGCGGAAATACAATACTGGCTGGAATATATCCGCAAAAATGAGGAAATTGATTTAAAAAACATCTTTTAAAAAGCCCCCGGCTTAATACCAGGCCTGAAAAGGCGCAATTTTGGCATTTAAGCGCTTTTAAGCCCGCCGTTAAGGCACAAGTAGCATTTTTATCCCCAATATAGCCGATAATGCCGCCCATAAAAATACCCTCCGAAAGAAATGCTCTTAAATAGAAATGCTCTTAAATAGAAACAATTTAAATAAAAACGCTTTTAAACAGAAAATAAAAGGGGCTTATTTACCCCTTTTATTTTTAATTACCGCCGCAACTTTCTGGGCAAGGCTTAAAATTTCTTCCTCATTTTCTCCCTCTGTCATTACCCGGATAAGCTCCTCCGTACCGGAGGGGCGCAAAACTATCCGCCCTCTTCCCTTTAGTTTTTCGGCAACATTTTTATAGGCCGCGAAAATATCGGCATCCTCTTCCCAACCCTTTTTAAGGGTTACGGGAACATTAATCAAGGCCTGGGGGTAAAGGGTAATTTCTTCCGCAAGGGTGCTTAAAGGCCGGTTTTTCTTTTTCAGAACATTCATTAAGTATAAGGCTCCGGCAAGGCCGTCGCCGGTGGTATTATAATCTGCAAATATTATATGGCCGGATTGCTCCCCCCCTAAAGAGGCCCCGATTTCCAGCATTTTTTCCAAAACATAACGGTCCCCAACTTGAGTTTCATAAACCTGTACCCCCAGCTTTTCCATAAAAATAGTTAAAGCCATATTGCTCATAAGAGTAACAACCAGGGCTTTGTTTTTTAATTTATTCTCTTCTAATAGCTCCTGGGCGCAAATAGCCAAAAAACGGTCCCCGTTTAAAATGGCGCCTTTTTCATCTACGGCAATTATTCTATCGGCATCACCGTCTAAGGCAATTCCTATATCCGCCTTTTTATTTAAGACTTCGGCAATTAAGGCCTTAGGCTTTGTGCTGCCGCAATTTTCATTAATATTACAGCCGTCGGGGGTATCATAAATAGAATAAACTTCCCCCCCCAGGCTTTCAAAAAGCTCTTTGGCAAGGCCGCTGGCGGCCCCATTGGCGGCATCCACCACAATTTTAAGGCCGGATAAATCAAAGGGCATCAGCTCTTTTAATTCGCCTAAATAAAGCTGCCCGGCATTATCTAAACGGGAAATTGTGCCGATATTCTCCCCAAAGGCCCGGGAAATTAAAGCCGGGTTCTCAATAAGGGCCTCTATTTGCCCTTCCTCCTCATTACTTAATTTATACCCCAAATAAGAGAAGAATTTTATGCCGTTATCGCTAAAATGATTATGAGAGGCGGAAACCACCGCCCCCGGTATATTCATTTTACGGCATAAGGTGGAAACAGCGGGGGTAGGGATAACCCCTAAAAGAACAGCCTCCGCCCCGGCGGAGCAAATCCCCGCGGCCAGGGCGGCCTCCAGCATATCTCCGGAGAGGCGGGTATCCTTCCCTATGGCAATAGCTTTTTTTCTGCCTTCTGCCAATAATACAAAGGCCGCCGCCCTGCCTAAACAAAAGGCAAGCTCCGGGGTTAAAACCTCATTGGCAAGGCCCCGTACGCCATCTGTACCAAAATATTTTTTCATATTTCCTCCTTTGAATAAAAAACGGAATGGAAATTAACTTTAAAGAAACGCCTTTAAAATAAGCCGATAGCTTTATTTTTAAGCTCCGACTCCTTTAAACACCGCAGGCCTGGCAATTATAATACCGGGCCTTAGCCTATAAGCCTGGCAAATAAAATAACTTCTTATAAATTAAGACCGGGCAAAATACCAAAATGTTCCGCCAAATATCATCAGCTAATTATATTCAAAAAAAAATTTCTTATGCAAAAGGCAGCCCTTTAGGCTGCTTATTTTGCCTTTTATTAAAAATACTTTATTGAGGCTGAGACTCTTTAAGGGTAAGTAAATCCTCTTGGGGGTTTAAAGATACTAAAGAAATATTAGGCGGCAAATTTACCTGAATAGGCAGAGAATAAGACCCAACTTCCAAACCCTGAAGATCAATATAAGGGATAATCTCTCCGTCTTTTAAGTCTTCTATAAAGCTTTTTGGCCCCACAACAGTTACGGAAGCCGTTTGGCTTTTGGCCTCAATAACTATTCCGGGGGGGATGTTTTGATGATAAATAACGGCATTATTAATAGTTTTTTGCTCCAAAGGCTCAATAATAAGGCTGACATTTATGCTTTTATTTTCGGCTACACTCACCCCTGCCGGCAAAATTAAATCCGCCTTTTTAGTAAAATCCCCTTTGGCATTTGTTATATCCACAGGCACCGTTTCCAAAGCTCTTAAATCTAAAAGAAGCTGCATATCCCCATAGGCCTTAATTTGGGCGGGCTCCAGTACAATGCGGCTTATTTGATACCCCGGGGCGGGGGTGCCGAGAATCGGCACATTTATCGGCAAAATACGCTCCGGCTTTTTAGCTACAACGGGGATGAATACATTAATAAAAGAGGGCTCCATATCAAAACTGCGGTTAATAATTGCCCCCCCGTTATTTTTAAGCTGAATAGGCAGGCTGACGCTGACAGATTCGGTAATATTGGCTAAATCCAAAGAAATAAAGGCCGAGGCTATTTCATCTAAATGGGCGGGGGGGCCGAAGACTATTATTTCCTCCGGCTCCAGCCGGGGGGTAAGCATAAGATAATCCGCGGCGGTAAGGGGCTTATCTATAACTATATTAACAGGGAGTTTTTTACTCTTTAAAGCCTCCAGGCGTACATCCAAATGAGAAGGATTAATAGAAACCTGCTGTAGACTCTCGGGCAGGGTAACATAAACCTTTAGATTATGCTCTCCCTCTTCTAAATTGGCAAGGTTTAAATAGGCGCTTATCTCCTTTGGCTGCAGTTTTTCTAAAACTCTTCTTTGCCCCTGAACCCGGATTTGCACCATATAATTATCTTCTACCATAACAAGACCCTGAGATAATTGCATAGGCTGAATAAGAACATTAAAAACCTGCTCTTTAACAGGGTTTTGAGATTGATAAACATAAAACCATAAAAGCAGAGCTAAAATAACGGCGCCTAATTTATAGGTAAGGTTTTCGGTTTTAATTTTTTTCATTTGCTTTTGCCCCTCCAATAGCCAAAGAATTTAGAGGAGTTGGGAACGGCGGCATAAATAGCCTCTAAAGTACCCCGCAATTGCTTCTCATCCAATGAGCGTACAAGCTTGCCCTCTCTTGCCATGGAAATTATCCCTGTTTCTTCCGATACAATTAAAGCCACGGCATCGGATACCTCGGAAATCCCAATAGCCGCCCTGTGGCGGGTGCCTAAAGATGTGCTGATATAAGGGTTATCCGTAAGGGGCAAAAAGCAGGCGGCGGCAATAAGCCTGTTCCCTCTTATAATAGCCGCCCCGTCATGCAGGGGGGTGCTTGGGGTAAATGTATTAATAAGCATTTCCGCGCTTACTACGGCATCTACCACCACGCCGGTTTCTATATAATCATTAAGGCCTGTTTCCTGCTCTAAAATTAATAAAGCCCCGGTTTTTGTTTTGGAGCAGGCAACCATTGCCCCGGTAAGCTCATCAATAAGCCGCATAACATCCCCTGTGCCAAGCTGAGCAGGGGATTTTGTAAAAAACTGGCCCCTGCCGACCCTCTCCAAAGCCCGGCGGAGCTCCGGCTGAAAAATAACGGCCAAAGCAACAAAAATAACCGACCAGGCCTGTTTAAGTATCCATTGAATGGTACTAAAACCCAGAAGGTCGCTGATATTTACCGCAATAAGCAAAAATACAATTCCCCGGATAAGCTGAACGGCTCTGGTACCCTTAATAAGCATTAAAACCTTATATAAAAGAAAAGCCACAATTGCAATATCTATAACCGCTATAAGGGCCGAAAGCGTATTAAAATCAGAAATATTGGGCAAAAACAAGCATTTCACCCCTTTGCGTATTATTTATTTCTCTATAGGTTTTTAGACTAAAAATATTTTTCGACAAAGGGCCAAAAAAACCCTTTAAGAATATAGGCTATTAAGATTAATTATACATATATTTATAATTAATTTACAAAACTTTTCCTCTTTTGTTGGGAATTATCTTGAGCGGCGCCTTTAAATAGCTTTTAATCTTATTTAAATTATAGTATAATGCATTTATGTGCTTACTTTATTAAAAAGGAGGGGTGGCATTTGAAAAAGCCCATGGATAAACCCAAATTACTCATAACAATTGCGGCTTTAATTACCGGCTTTTTGCTTATGGTATCATTCCGCCATTATTATAATAGTGCCGCCCGGGCCCAAAAACCTCATAATCAACAGCTTATTGCCTATATTGATAATTTAGAAGAAGAAATAAACTCCCTTGAGGAGGAAATTATAGAAGCCCGGGAGAAAATTGATTCTATTCAAAAAGAACAAACCGAGGGCGAATATGTTTTGGCAGGCCTTAATAAAAGCTTGGAATCTTTAAAAAATAAAGCCGGCTTAACACAGGTAACGGGGCCGGGTGTTGTTTTAACTCTGGATGATAATAATAAAGGGGCCGAAATTGCCAAAAAAAATAACCCCGAAACCTATTACCCGGAAAATTATATTATCCATTCAACCGATATACTATACCTTATTAATGCCGTTGCCAAAGAGGCGGAGGCTATAAGCGTTAATAATCAGAGAATTGTGGATATCTCCAATATACGCTGTGTGGGTACGGTAATTTTAGTAAATTCCGCCCGGCTTGCGCCGCCCTATGATATTAAAATTATCGGCAGCCCCTCCGGATTGGAGCTGGCTATTACAGAATCCTATCACTATTCCGTACTGGCCTCAAAAGAAATGCCTATGAAGCTTATTAAAGTTGAGGAGCAAACTTTGCCCCCCTTTACAGGCTCTTATGCAACGGAATATACTCAAATACCTAAGGAAGAACCGGGGGAGGAAGCCCCTCCGGCCTGATAAAACCGCCTGAATATAAGGAGCGATAAATATGTGGTTCCCCATTCTTGGTTTATTAACGGGTTTATTGCTGGGCACTATTTTTACTTTTGCAGTGCCTGTTATATATGCCAAATATCTTTCCATAGCGGTGCTTGCCGCTTTAGATTCCCTCTTGGGGGCATGGCATGCCTGGCTGGAGGATAAATTTGACAGCCCGATTTTAGTTTCCGGTTTTATTACCAATATGCTTTTAGCGGCGGCTTTGGCCTATTTGGGAGACCTTTTGGGAATAGACCTTTACCTTGCCGCAGTAATTGCCTTTGGTTTAAGGATATTCTCAAATATCGGCTTTATTCGCCGGCAGATAATTTTTCGCCGGAGGCAGAAATACCGGGCTAAAAAAGCAAGAGCCGCCAATGAGGCTCTCAATAAGGCCAACAATGAAGCTAATAACGAAGCCGATTATGATGTAAATAATGATACCAATAATGAAACGGAAGAGAGAAAAGTAGGAAATAACATTATTGACCCTGATAATCCGCCCCTTCAAATTGAGCCGGAGCCTGATAAGGATACCCCCATTGAAGATGAAGGCTCTGATAAGGCAAATAAGAACGGTACTACGGTTTAACGATACATCGGTTTAAAAAACTAAATATATTTTGGGGAATTTACAATGGAAAACACGGCAAAGAATAAAAGAAAAACTCAGCCCATTCATATTACTCTGGCTTTGGTTATGCTTTTATTCGGTGTGCTTTTAACAGCCCAATTCCGTACCCATATTGCCGTTTCCAACGCTTTAGAAAATCAAACCATAGATGATTTAGGGGCAATTATTCTCAGCCTAAGCGAAAAACAGCAGGAAGTCAGTAAAAACCTGGCGCTTTTGCAAAAAGAATTGCGCTCCCTGGAGGAAAAAACCTCCGCCGGTATGAGCCTGGAGGCAACTTTAACTAATCAGGTAAAGCAGCTGCAAATGATAACAGGGGCAACCCCTGTTGAAGGCCAGGGAATAAGCGTAACTATAACGGGGGATTCCCCCCTTATGTACCTTGACCTTATTGATTTAGTTAATGAGCTTTTAGTTTCCGGCGCCGAGGCCATAGCCATTAATGATAAGCGGATTCGTTTTAATACAATTATCGGCGAGGGCTATAATACCAAGGGAGAAATTGTTATAAATATTGACGGCAGCGAGCTCCTCTCCCCTGTTGTGATTAAGGCCATAGGCAATCCCGATACTCTGGAAAAAGGCCTGACCTACACCGGGGGTATAATTAATATGTTTAATGTTTTATATCAGCTTTTCCCTACAATTCGCAGCGAGCGGCTGATAAGCATACCCGGGGCTTCCCCTGCGGCTTACCGGTATATTAAATATAATCCCTAAAAATTTACAGCTTATAAACTAAAAAATAAAGACTAATAAAGATTAACGGAGGAATAATGGATTTAGATAAAATAAAACCGGCCATTTGCGTCTGGGGGGATTCCCTTTTAAAAGGCATTATTTTTGATGAGGTAAAAGGCCGCTATACAACTTTAAAAAATAATTGCGTAAGCATAGTTAAAGAAAAGCTGGGGCTGGAAATAAAAAATAATTCCCTTTTTGGCTGTACGGCAACTAAAGGGGAAGAAATTATGGCAGCCTCCTTAGAAAAAACACCAAAATGCGATATTGCGGTAATTGAATTCGGTGGGAATGATTGCGATTATAATTGGGAAGAAATTTCTCAAGACCCCCGGGAAGGCCATTTGCCCAAAACCTCCATTGCCCAATTTTATAAATCCTATGAAAATATGGTTACCGCCCTGCGGAATAAGGCCATAACCCCCATATTAATGAATTTGCCGCCTATTTCTTCTTCAAAGTATTTTTCCTGGATTTCCAAGGGGAATAATCCCGGGAATATACTGGATTTTTTAGGCAAAGTAGAGCATATTTACGAGCATCATAAAAGCTATTCTCAGGCTATTTGCCAAATTGCCAAAGATTTTTGCTGCCCTTTGGTAAATGTGCGGGAGTTTTTTATGGAATACGGCAGGCCGGATTCCCTTTTATGCCTTGACGGAATACATCCTAATCAAAAAGGGCAGGAAATTATGGCCGAGGCTTTTATCCGCTTCGCCGAAAAATACCGTAAATAAAAAGAACACAGCCCAGGCTGTGTTCTTTTTTTAAAAGCATTTAAGGCATAATCATTTCATCCAAAGCCTTCCCCGCCACCACAGTGGGGAAAACCATATCCTCTTTATTTACAAGGCAATCTATTAATGTCGGCTTGCCATTATTAATCGCCTTTTGTAAAACCTCATCCACCTGGCAAACATCGCTTATTCTATAGGCTTCAAAGCCATAGGCCTCCGCCAAAAGGACAAAATCCGGGTTGCCCTCCATATCTACGGCAAAATATTCCTTTTTGCAATAGGTATGCTGAAGCTGGCGTACCAAAGCCAGGCAGGAATTATTAAAAAGAATAATTTTAACCGGCAAATTATTGGCCTTAATTGTAGCCAGTTCGGTTAAGTTCATTTGAAAACTGCCATCCCCGGTAATACAAATAACCAAATCCTCCGGGGCTGCAAATTGCGCCCCCATAGCCGCGGGAACGCCATAGCCCATAGTTCCCAAACCGCCGGAGGTAAGAAAAGCCCCGGGGCGGTTACAATGGTAAAATTGCGCCGCCGCCATTTGATGCTGCCCTACATCGGTGCTGACAATGGCCCTGTCTCCCACCATAGAAGAAAGGCGGTCTACAACCATCCATGAGGAAAGGCAGCATTCTCTGGCCCGCCTGAGTATAACCTCATTCCTGTCTTTAAAGGCCTCCACCTTAGCCAGCCAATCTTCGCTGTCGGCAGGGGTTATTTTTTCTAAAATTTCCCCTAAAACCATTTTTACATCCCCCACTATAGGAATATCTATACCGATATTCTTGCCGATTTCGGCAGGGTCTATATCGATATGAATTATTTTTGCCGTAGGGGCAAAACGCTGAGGAAGGCCTGTTACCCTATCATCAAAGCGGGCCCCCACAGCCAATAAAACATCGCAGGAAATTGCCGCTAAATTAGCCGCAGGAAAGCCGTGCATACCCAGCATACCTAAAAATAAGGGGTGGTTCTGGGCTATGGCGCCTTTACCCATTAAAGTTGTAACAACCGGGCTTTTCAGCTTCTCGGCAACCTGGCGCAATTGATCCCAGGCCGCGGAATTGATAACCCCGCCCCCGGCATAAATCAACGGCCGGCGGGCCTTGGATAAAGCTTGGGCTGCTAATTTAATTTGAGCCGCATGCCCTTTATAAGTGGGCTTATAGCCCGGAAGGGAAATTTCTTTAGGAAAATGGGCCGTACATTTGGCCTCTGCGATATCCTTGGGTATATCTATTAAAACCGGCCCCGGCCGCCCTGTTGAGGCAATAAAAAAGGCCTCTTTTATTATTCTCGGTAAATCGTCGGCATTTGTAACAAGATAATTATGCTTGGTTATAGGCTGGGTAATACCGGTAATATCTACCTCCTGAAAGGCATCGGTGCCTATCATTTTTGTTGCTACCTGGCCGGTTATTGCCACAAGAGGGATAGAATCCATATAAGCCGTGGCAAGGCCCGTAACCAAATTTGTTGCCCCCGGGCCGGAGGTTGCCATACAAACCCCAACCTGGCCGCTAACTCTGGAATATCCGCTGGCAGCATGGGAAGCGCCCTGCTCCGTGCGGGTTAAAATATGCCTGATGGAGGACTTTTTAAGGGCATCGTATACGGGGAGTATTGCCCCGCCCGGGTAGCCAAAGACGACTTTAACGCCCTGTTCCTCCAAACCTTTAATTAATGCCGCCGCTCCTGTCATTTGCATTATTCCTCCACCTCCTATTTATTATTTTTTTTAGTACCCCGAACCATAGCTATTGAGCCGGTGCGGACTAATTCTTTAATCCCAAAAGGCCTGAGAGCCTCCTCGATAGCAATAATTTTCTTCTCATTGCCGGTAGCCTCGATAATCATGGAATTGGTGCTGAAATCTAAAATATGAGCTCTGAAAATATCCGCAATTTGAATAATTTCCCCTCTTTTTGAAGGGTCGGACGCTACTTTAAATAAAGCCATGCCCCTATCAATAAACTCCTCGCCGGTAATATTGCTTATTTTTATAACCTCTACCAGCTTATGGAGCTGTTTTGTTACCTGCTCCATAACATCCTCATCCCCTTCGACTACAATAGTCATCCGGGAAATTTCTTTTTTATCCGTAGTGCTTACAGATAAGCTTTCAATATTAAAACCCCGCCGGCTGAATAAGCCGGAAACCCGGGATAAAACACCGGTATTATTTTCTACTAAAACCGAGAGGGTATGCCTCATAATTAATCCTCCATTCATTCTAAAACCATTTTAAACCGCCCTATTTAAGCCCTGTTACCCCATTGCGCAAAAGAGGCGTTTTATGCTTAAAACGGTTTAACTTACTTTATAGTAATTGCGCCTTTAGCTCCGGAAATTACTCTGCCGGCATATTTTGCCATATAGCCTTTAGTAATTTTAGGTGCGGGCTTTTGCCACTTATTTCTTCTTTCCTCCAAAATGCTTTCAGGCACCTGTAATTCCAAACGGCCCTCTTCGATATCTATGGAAATTATATCCCCTTCTTCAACTAAGGCAATTAAACCGCCTTCTGCGGCCTCGGGGGAAATATGACCGATAGAGGCGCCTCTGGTAGCCCCGGAAAAACGGCCGTCGGTTAAAAGAGCTACGGAATCCCCCATGCCGGCCCCCTGTACGGCGGAGGTTGGCTGGAGCATTTCCCGCATTCCCGGGCCGCCTTTTGGCCCCTCATAACGGATAACCATAATATCCCCGGGTTTAATCTGCCTATTATCTAAGGCGGCAACCGCCTCTTCTTCTGAATTAAAAACTCTGGCAGGGCCTTTATGCCTCATCATTTCCGGCAAAACCGCGGCTTTTTTAACCACGCAGCCGTCTTCGGCCAAATTGCCCCATAATACTTTAAGGCCCCCTACCTGGCTGTAAGCATTCTCTTTGCGGCGGATAACCCTTTCATCTAAAATCGGCCCAAAGGATGCGGAAATCTCCCTGCCGCTTACACTTAGCTGAGAGCCGTCAACAAGGCCGATTTCTGCCAAATGGCCCATTAAAGCCTGAATACCCCCGGCTGAGTTAAAATCCTCAATATGATGCTCCCCGGAGGGGGCAAGCTTTGCCAAATGAGGGGTAATGCGGCTGACTTCCTCCGCTTTTTCCAAGCCAAGCTCTATACCAAGCTCATAGGCAATGGCCGGTAAATGCAGCAGGGTATTGGTAGAGCCCCCCATTGCCATATCGCAAATCAGGGCATTTCTAAAGGCCTGGGGGGTCATAATATCCGCCGGGCGGATATCTCTTTCCCATAATTCCATTACCTTCATGCCCGCATGTTTAGCCAGGCGGATACGGGCGGCCTCCACAGCGGGGATTGTGCCGTTGCCGGGCAAGCCCATACCGATAGCCTCAGTAAGGCAATTCATGGAATTGGCGGTAAACATACCGGAGCAGCTGCCGCAGCCGGGGCAGGCGCACATTTCCAGAGCTTCCATTTCCTTTTCCGCCATTTTGCCGGAATTAACCGCTCCCGCAGCCTCAAATAAAGTATTTAAATCCAAAGCTCTTTTGCCGGCTCTGCCTGCCATCATCGGCCCGCCGCTTATAAAAATACAGGGCAAATTAAGCCTGGCGGCGGCCATAAGCATACCGGGAACTATTTTATCGCAATTCGGGATAAAAGCCAGGGCGTCAAAGGCATGAGCCATTGCCATAACCTCGGTGGAATCGGCAATCAGCTCTCTGCTGCCTAAAGAATATTTCATACCTTCATGGCCCATGGCAATACCGTCGCATACTCCTATTGCCGGGAACTCCAAAGGAGTTCCCCCCATAACTCGCACGCCGGCCTTGACAGCCTCGGTAATTTGACGCAAATGAATATGCCCGGGAATAACTTCATTAAAAGAATTGACAATGCCGATAATCGGCCTTTCAATTTCTTCTTTGGTTAGCCCCAGAGCATAAAGCAGGGAACGGTGAGGGGCCCTGTTTATGCCGCTTTTCATTAAATCGCTTCTCATAATGCATCTCCTTTTCTTGCGAGTGGGCAATTGCCCCGGCCTTTATTCTAAGAATACTCTCTTATGCGGCTTAAAATTAAAGCCTCAAAATAAAGACCAGCTAAAATAAGATTATTCTTAAATAATACCTTAAAGCAAAGGGAGTTGTCAAGCAAAGGCCCGACAGCTCCCAGTTTTTTTAAACCATATAGCAGGTAAAGCTAAGTATTTTTAAAACCAGGCTTAACCCCGGAAAATGCGGGGGTAAACCCCCCTAGAATATTTTCATCATTGCAACCTCTCCGCAATTATCAATTCTGGGGCAATGAACGCAATCCTTCCAGATTTTTTGCGGCAAGCCGCTTAGGGCCACCATATGATAGCCGCAGCGCTCAAAAAAGCCTTCTTTATAAGTTAAGGCAAAAACCTGGGGTAAGCCCAGGGCTTTAGCTTCTTCTTCTAATGCGCCTACAATAGCCCTGCCAAGCCCACGGCCTAAATAATCTTTATTTACGGCTAAAGAACAAATTTCGGCTAAATCCAGCCAGAAAAGGCGCAAACCGCCTACGGCCACTACCTTTCCCTCATCTCTTATTACCATATACTGGCGCAAATTCTCATAAATAAAAGAATAGCTTTTAGCCAGCATAAGGCCTTCTTCGGCATAATAATTAATTAAATTATAAATTTCCGGCACATCTGTCATTTTGGCTCTTTCAACTTTTATCTCCGGCATATCACACCTCATTAATTTCTGCAAAAATAACATAAGGGGTAGCGGCAAATATCACAGCCCTGGCAAAAACCGCCTTCCCCCATACGGGCTATATCTCTTTTGCTTAATTCCACCCCAATAAAAACTCTGCTTAAAATGGCATCCACAACCGTAGTTTTAAAATACATGGCGCAACCGGGAACGCCCACAATAGCCGTTTTGCCTAAATAGGCCACCATTAGCATATTCCCCGGCTGTACAGGCGCGCCATAGGTTGCAACTTTTGCCCCGGTGGAGCGAATTGCCAAAGGGGTAACATCATCCGGGTCAACAGACATACCGCCGGTGGTAATTATTAAATCCGCCCCCTGCTCTTTAAAATTCATTATAGCCTTGGCAATTTCCTCTTCATTATCGGGGCAAATTATTTGGCCCAAATATTGCCCCCCGTGGAAATCAATTTTTTTCTTCATCACCGGGCCGAATTTATCTTCTATGCGCCCTTTAAAAACCTCGCTGCCCGTTGTCACAATGGCGCATTTCAGCTCTTTATAGGGTATAACATCTATAACGGGCTTTTCCCGGCAGATTTTCTCCACCTCTTCCACCACGGCGCTTTCAACTAAAAGGGGTACAACCCGGGCCCCCCCTAAGGGGCTGCCCTTTTCCACATGATAATACCCCGGCAAAGTGGCGACGGTAACAAATTCCACGCTGTTTATATCTATTAAACGCTGGGAATCCACTACAAAAAGGCCTCTGATTTTTGATTTTAAAGTGCATTTACCCTCTGTGGGAATGCCGCCGTAATCTATATTTTCGCCGCAAGCAGCCTTGGCAATACGGATTGCGGCCTCATTTTCATGGAGATCCCCGGGTTTTGTCTCCCAAACATATAAATGCTCCTTGCCTATACTTAATAAGGCCGGAATATCCTCCTCCGTTACAATATGGCCTTTTTTAAATAAAGTACCCTTAAATTCTCCGGGAACCACCCTGGTTATATCATGGCATAAAACACTGCCTACACTTTCCTCAACCGGTACAATTTTCATGGATTATCCTCCCCGTATTATCCTATCTGTATTATTTTCTGTATTTTTTATAAATTATCTTTCTCAGATTATGCCAGGCGTCAAAAGGCCTTTAATTTTTATTTAGCTTAAGGCCTCCACTAAAACGGTAACTATGCCCCCGCAAACCATGCCTTCATCTTGAGCATTAACTCCTGTCATATCCAGAGTCATTAAAACGCTGCCCCCATCTTTGGCAATGGAAATCCCCTTTTGGCGGGCCTCCGCCTCCACACAGCCGCCGCCAATGGTGCCTATACAGCCGCCATCGGCGGAAACTATCATTTTAGTCCCAATTTGCCTTGGGGCAGAGCCCCTGCGCTGCACAATGGTTACTAAAGCCTGAGGGAGCTCGGAAGGCTCAGCCAGGCTTTGCCAAAAACCCAGAGCGCTGGCCGCCCCTTTATTTTTCTCCGCCCTTACCTGAATTAGCTCCGCCAAAATACTTACGGCAACCTCCTCCGGAGATTGGGCGCCGATTTTAAGCCCGATAGGAGAATAAAGAGAATCCAGCTTCTCCTGGGAAAAGCCCTCGCCAAGCAAAGTCTTTTTAACCAGGCCAACCCGATGGCGGCTGCCTATCATCCCCACATAGGCGCTTTTTTTAGGGAGTATTTGGCGCAGGCAATCCTGATCATACTGATGCCCCCGGGTAACAATAACAAAATAAGTGTTTTCTCCCCCCATATCTTTAAGGGCCTCGCTAAAATCCTGACAAAAAACATTAGCCTTGGGGAAGCGCTGGGCATTGGCGAAAAAGATTCTGTCATCTATAACAGAAATTTCAAACCCCAGCATATGGCCGATAGCGGCCAAAGGCAGAGAAATATGCCCCCCGCCGCAAATAACCATTTCACAGGGGGGTAAAAGGGTTTCAATAAAAACCCCTATTTCTTCCCCCTCTTTATTAGCTTTGCCGTAACGGCAATTATCCGTTGAGCCAAAATCCAAACTTTGCCAAAAGGCCTCGCTGTTTTCCCGGTTTACGGCTAAAAGCTCATCTCTATGCCAAAGGGATTTCTCCCCCATATATTCGCCGTCTAAAACCGTAACTATATAAGAGCCCCGGCCGGCCTTAACCTCCGGTACAACCTTAGTATAAAATTCCTTCAGCATATTAAACACCCCTTTTTGCAAAAATATAGCCTTCCTGCCTTTTAAGAAATAAAATAGCCTCTAAAACCGCCCCCCCTAAGGCCCTTGCCTTATCGGAAACGGTAAAGCAATAATCCCTGTCGCCTCTGGGGTCAATATCCCCCACCTTCATATTCTCATAAACCTCTAAGCCTTCGGATAAAATCCCCCTCAGGCAGCCGTCTATTTTAGCCTTTAGAGGGGTCTCCCCGCAATAGGCAATTAAATCCCCTTTTTTAACTAAATCTCCAATTTCTTTCAGAGGCTTAAATATTCCCGGGGCGGTGGCTTTTAAAAGGCGGTTTAAGCTTTCCCCCCCAATATCCCCGGGGATGCCGGTATCCGCTATGGCCTGCCCTGTATAATAAATACGCCCTAAATTATGCCCCCGCTTTGTTTCTATAACCCCATGGCAATCTTTGCCCCCGCAAAAGCCGGGGCCTAAGGCAATTACGCTTTTAGCGTCATTTATTGAGGTATTTATATTTCTCTTGGCTAAAATCGCATCTACAACAATTTCCGCCTTAAGCTCCTTTTGGCATTTGGCTTCGGGGTCTATAATAATTGGGATTTCCCCTCTTTCCATTGCGGCATAGGCCTCTTTAAGATTATTAACCCTCCGGCCTTTAATATTTTCTATGGTAGTTTCCCCGTCAAAAACAGCCTGAGCAAAGGAAACCGTCCGCCGGATAACCGTGGGCTTTTCTATTTCCGTCATAATAATTGAAAACCCCGCCCCATGTAAACGATGGGCCACGCCGCTTGCCAAATCCCCCGCGCCTTTAATTAAAACCTTCATTTTAGGCCTGCCTCCTTTAAACATTCTTCATAAGCGGCGAAAGTATCTAAATCGAGAAAAATCCCCGCCTCGTCGCTTATTACGGCCTGGGAAGATTCCTTATATTTTTCTAAAAGACCCCGGGGGCCGGTATCCCCCCTTAAGGCCATAATTTCCTCAAAAAGCTCCGGGGCAAAAACAGCCGGATTACCCCTTTTGCCTTTATTATCCTCCGGTAATACTATGGGGGCAAGCCCCTTTTTATAAGCGTCCGCTATCTCTTTATATAAAGACGGCGGTATTAAGGGCTGGTCTCCTAAAACAAACATGGCCCCGTACCCCCGGGGTATGGCTTTTATCCCTGCTTTTACACTGGAGCTTTGGCCGGTCTGATATTGAGAATTTTCGATAATCCGCAGGCCTTCGGTATTTATTGAATTTAATAGCTCCTGCTTTTTATAGCCCACCACAAGATAAATAGGGCATATACCTGCCTGGCGCAAATTATTTAAAGTTTTAGCAATCACATTTTCGGCCCCGAAGGGTAAAAGCAGCTTCTGCCGGCCCATTCGTTTAGACTCCCCGGCGGCTAAAACAATAGCCGCAAGAGGGCGGCCCAAAGAATAAGCCTCCGCCTTTTGCCCTTTTGTGCCGGGGGGCTCTTTTTCCGGTATTTTTGTTTCATTAGTTTTTAATTTTTCTATTTGCTCTTTTTCCATGGCTTTATTGTAAGTGTGCCTCCTAAGGTTGAAGATATCATAACTTTCTCCGCCCCTAAATTAACAAGCTGATTGGCTATTCTCCCTGCTCCCATTGCAATACTGCTATCGTCTACCTTATTTATAACCGGGAGCCAGCGGGCCCTTTCCGGAATGTTTTTGCGCCCACCCAAGGGGGAGTAAAGCGCCTGGGCAATATCCTTTGCCCTTATAAGCTCCCCGTTTTTTAAACCGGTAAGGGCGGAAACTTCCTGAGGTCTGTGAACATTTTCACTGTTTAGCTCCTTACCTAAAATATCCACCCCAACTACGGAAAGAACCAAATCCGCAGAGGAGGGAATTACAGGCTCATGGGCTGCCGGTGCTTTAAAAGACTTTCTCGCGGCGCCGTCGGCCTCAATAATTATTATATCAA
This sequence comes from Clostridiales bacterium, assembly GCA_040767605.1. Lineage (GTDB taxonomy): Bacteria > Bacillota > Dehalobacteriia > UBA4068 > UBA4068 > JAXGOI01. The sequence goes on along the minus strand of JAXGOI010000001.1, from coordinate 1,686,108 downwards.
AAAGCCCGCTTTCTTTAAGCTGGGAAATAAAACCGTCTGATACGGCCAAAAGCTTGCCATTATGAATACCGGTACCTAGGGCGACTATTTTGGCATTTTCCACCACTTGTTTTAAATGCGGCATAAGCTCCTTTTCTTCAAAAACCAAAAGCCTGTCTACCGCACCATGATTAGGAAAATATATATGGGTAGTTGTTGCCACTATAACTTTATAGCCGGATAAAGCCAATTCTTCCGCCAGGGTAAACATAATACTGGTTTTACCCCCGGCGCCGACCAGGGCAATTACATCCCCGGGGATAATCCCTAAATGCTTAATAGCCGCAGATTTGCGGCGCCTTACGCCCCCTGGGGGCAAATTACCCTCAGGGAACCTGAAATATTTATTAAAGGAGCAGTAAATTGCCATTTCACACTCATTCATAAAGGCTTCGTACTTATACATTAATTCTTCCGCCTGATGAGTTATAATGGTTAGGCCGCCGCCTCTCCCCCCGGCCTGGCTCTCGATTAAAGGGAAGCCTAAGTTTGCCCCTAAAGTTTTCATAAGGGTATGAGCCCTGCTATAAGACATATTCATTGCTTTTGCAGCCTGGGCTAAAGAGCCTGTGCTTTTTATGCCCTTTAAAAGCTGATAAGGCCCCTCGCCAAAAGCTTTGCCCTGATTATCCAGCCAGATTTTATATTTTAATTCCATTATATCCCCTCTTATCAATGCGATATCCTTCTTAGTGCATATCGGAGGCCAAAAGAGAATCGCCGGATTTCTGCGGCGAACCCTTAAAAATAATTATTTTAGCAGGTTTTACTTAAAATAATTAAACCTGATAATTATCATCGTTAAGCATTTGGCTCCAGCGGATTAAAAAGGCCTCCTTACCCATGGCCACATGGTTTCTGGCCCGCTCCTCGGCTAAATTGCCGTCCTGAAGCTCAATAGCTCTGAAAAGACGCTCATGCTCCTCCCAAGAATTCCAAATCCTCCCGGGAACCTGCAAAGTATAATCCCTGAAAAGCTGCAAATAATCATTATAATTTTTTAAAAGAGTTTCGGCTCTTTTATTTCTGCAGGCGGCATAAATAACAAAATGCCATTTTTGATGCAAATCCATTTCCAGCTTGCTGTTTTTTTTGTCTATGCTGTCTTTCATTTCATAAAGTATATTCTGCAGAGCCTCTAAATCATCCCGGTTTACATTTTCCGCCATAAGGCGGGCCGCATAACCCTCTAAAACAGCGCACATATCATAAATATCGGCGGCATCCTTCATTGTAAGCTGGCGCACCTCTACACCGCGGCGGCGATGATGCTTAACCAGCCCCTCAGATTCCAGCTTGCGCAGGGCCTCTCTTACCGGGGTACGGCTGGCCTTAAGCTTACCGGCTAAATCCTCCTCAACTAAATGCCCCCCCGCGGGGAGCTTTCTTTTTATAATCGCATCCCGCATATACTGGTATATAAGTTCACGCATGGGCACAAATTCATTACTGGCCGCAAAAGCGGCAAAATCATTGAATGCATTGTTGACATCATTATTAGCCATACGAACCCTCCTAGTTTTAATCTTTATTATTGGCGCCTTCCCATTCTTTTTGCGGGAATCCCCAAGGCGCATAATGGACATTCTTCAGGGCTGTAACTTTTTATGGCCAGGCTCAGTAAAGCCTTAATAGGAACCCCCATATCCACCATACCGCCGCTGCGGTCGGCAATACAGGCTATCCCTAAAACCTGCGCTTTTTTATCTTTCACCGCCCGGATAATTTCCATGCTGGAGCCGCCTGTGGTAATAACATCCTCCACAACTAAAACCCTATCCTCAGGGTAAATCTCAAAGCCGCGGCATAAAACAAGCTCTCCGTTTTCTCTTTCAAAAAAAACGCTGCGCAGCCCCAAGGCCCGGGCAATTTCATAGGAGATTATTATGCCACCTGCGGCGGAACCGGCAACCACAGTGGTGCCGGCCTCGGAAAAAAATGAGGCTAAATGCTCTAAAAGGGGGGCGGCAATTTCAGGATACTGGAGCAGGGCGGAGCATTGGAGGTATTGAGCCCCATGGCGGCCGGAAGTAAGCTTAAAATGCCCCTCCAATAAAACATTTTTTGCCTTAAATATGGCAAGGATATCTTCCCGGCTTAAATCTTTTGCCTGCTTATGCATATTATCTCTCCCCTTTTATTTTAGCTCCCTTCCTTTGCAGAGATAAAAAAGCAAATAAAAATTATCTGGTATTTAACCCCGGCTTTTTAATAAATTAAAATTCTGTATACAAAGAAACATTCGACAAGATTTGGCCATTCCCTTTATTAATTTTTTATTTTTAAACCGCGTGAAAATTCCCTTTAACCTTGACAGAATATAAGGCCGAGTCTATAATTTCATTTAACACTTTTAAGAATAGTTTTTTAAACTTCTTTTTATTTTTAAGACATAAATCAGGAGGCAAAATGAATCTGGATTGTTGTTTTACTCATCAAAGCGCGGCGGACTTTCTAAACCCCGAGGCTTTAGGCAAAAAAACCGTTATTATAATAGATGTTTTACGGGCTACCTCTTCAATTACCACGGCTTTAAATAACGGCGCCGTGGAGGTTTTGGCGGTTAAATCCATTGAGGATGCCTTAAGGCTTAAAAAGGCTCTGCCCGAGGCTCTTTTGGTTGGGGAAAGAAACGGGGATATTATCCCCGGTTTTGAGCTGGGGAATTCTCCCCTGGAATTCAGCAGGGAGAAGGTGCTGAATAAAAAAATCATTTTTTGCACTACCAATGGAACCGCCGCCATTGAGCTTGCTGCGGGGGCAGGGGCAAAGCCATGGATAGGTGCAATTATTAATGCCCCTGCCGTTGCCGAAAAAGCCGCAGCTGAAGAGGTTTCGGATTTGCTTTTGCTTTGCGCCGGAACAAACGGCAAAATATCTTTAGATGATATTTTGGGGGCAGGCTCTATTATCCGGCATATTCTGGATACAGGCCAAAGGCCAAAACTAAGCGATGCCGCCTTAATTTCCCTAAAGCTTTATAATTTTTACCGAGAAAACCTCTTAGAAGGCCTTCAAACAGCCTTTCACGGTAATAAGCTAAAAATTTGCGGCAGAGGGGAAGATTTAATTTATTGCAGCAAAGAGGGGCTAATCCCCCGGGTGCCTGTATTTAATAAAGGCAGAATAATTATTTAAGCTAATTATTTAAGCTAATTATTTAAGCTAAATTATTTAAGCTGATTATCTAATTTTTGAGCCTATATAATTAAGCTCCGGCAGCAGGGCCGGGGCTTTTTATTTACGCTCTTTTAATTTATCGGCAATTTTAACAGCGGTAGGGGTAGCCGCCAAACCCCCAAGGGCGGTTTCTCTTAATTCCGAAGGCATTGCTTTACCCACTTTAAACATAGCCTCAACAACCTCATCAAAGGGAATAAGGCTGATGCAGCCCGCCAAGGCCATTTCAGCGCAAATAAGGGCGTTTGCGGCCCCAAGGGCATTTCTTTTTATACAAGGGCTTTCAACCAGGCCTGCAACCGGGTCGCAAACCAGGCCCATAACATTTTTTAAAGCCATGGCTGCGGCATTTAAAGCCTGGGCGCTGCCGCCCCCCGCCATTTCCACTAAAGCGGCGGCGGCCATAGCCGCGCCGGAGCCGGTTTCCGCCTGGCAGCCCCCCTCCGCCCCGGACAGAGTAGCTCTTCTGGCAATTAAATAGCCAATAGCCGAGGCCGTAAAAAGGCCGTCTATTAGTTTTTCGTCATCCCAGCCCAAATTCTCCCCAACGGTAAATAATACCCCCGGCACAATACCTCCGGCCCCGGCTGTGGGGGCGGCTACAATTTTACCCATACAGGCACTCCACTCCACCACGGCCATAGAGCGGGCAACAGCCTGATTTAAGCAACCCCCGATTAGGCCGGGTTTTGTTGCGGCATATGCCCAAAGCTTTGCGCCGTCATTTTTAACCAGCCCCCCCATGGATTGCAAATTCCCTTCCAAACCGTTTTTTACAGCCTCCCGCATAACCTTAAGAACCTCCGCCATTTGGCGGCGAAGAATTTCAATTTCCTCCTCCGCCAAGGCGCATTCCCTGGCCTGCATAATTTGGGAAATACTTAAACCGGGGTAATTTTCCAGCAAATCACTGCCCCGGGCAAAATTATAATCCATTTTTTTACCTCCTAAACGGCAAAAAGACTATTCTCTACCCCAAAAAGATGGCTCTATGCAGCAAAAAGATGGTTCTATGCGGCAAAAACATCATTTTAAACAGCAAAAACATCGTTTATATGCTTATGCAGGCTTTCAATCTCCCGGATGGCCTCCGGCATTACCGGCTCGTCGGATTCTATAACCATAAAGGCATCCTGCCCCTTGCCGTGGCGAAAAACCCTCATAAAGGCTACATTCACATTATGAGAGGAAAGAATTTGAGTAACCCCGGCAATTACCCCCGGCTCATCCTGATAGCTTACAACTATGCTGGGGTATTCCCCTGTCAGCTCCAGCTCTAGGCCGTCTATTTCCGTTACGAGAATATTGCCTCCCCCAATGGAGGCCCCTATAAGCTCACGGCATTTGCCCTCAACGGTTTTTGTGGCAATCCCCACCGTATTGGCATGGGGCATAACTTTAGAAGAGAAAGAAAATGAATATTTAAGCCCTCTTTTTTTAGCCAAATCATAGGAATCCCTCAGGCAGGGGTCATCGGGGGCAAGGCCTAAAACTCCGGCTAAAAGCGCCCTGTCTGTACCATGGCCTTTGGCGGTTTTGGCAAAGGAGCCGTAAAGGGTAAAATTAACTTCCCCTATTTCCCCTCCCGCTATTTTTGAGGCTATACCCCCAAGCAAAGCAGCCCCTGCCGTATGGGAGCTGGAGGGGCCAATCATCGCAGGGCCTAAAATATCAAAGGCGCTGTAATTTTTTTCTCTGGTATAGGCCATAAACCCTCACAATTATCTTTTTTTAAGCGTATTTCATATTCCATTATCCCATTTTATATCGGTTTAAACAACTGTATTTAAGTTTTTTATTATTTATATTTTTATAATTTAGGCTTATTAAAATACTAATACAGTTTGTTTTTATTCTATCCTGATTAAAATATATGATACCTAAAAACTTTGGCTTAAAAAATATCGGCCTTTAAAAAATAACCCGCTCTAAGGCGGGTTATTTAATTATTTTTATTAGCCTATGCCATACGCCCAAGCTCAAAAGCTTTAAGATTAATTGCCAGGGTATGGGGGGCAACTATTTCTTCAATGGCCTTAAGCCAGCTTTCTTCAGGCAGGGGCAGGCTTTTGGAAAGCTTGCCCAATAAAACAAGGTTAGCGCTTTTTACATTGCCTGCTTCCTTCGCCAGGGTTACGGCGTCAATAAAATTGGCTTCTCCGGCGGCTTCTTTTATTCTTTCCGTAATATCCTGAGGGTATTGGGCTTTACCGGTTATAACCTGCATCGGCATAAGCTCCTGCTGGCTTACAATAATTATCCCCCCGGGCTTTAACCAGCCCAAGGCCCGTAAAGCCTCTAAACGCTCAAAGGAAATAATTGCGTCAACAGTTCCCGGGGTTATAATAGGGGCAAAAATCTCCTCCCCGAAGCGAACCTGAGTAGCAACGCTGCCCCCCCTTTGAGACATACCGTGGATTTCCGAAACTTTTACATCATAAGCGCAATCTAAAGCGGCTTTGGCTAAAATCCGGCTGGCAAGAATTGTGCCCTGCCCCCCTACGCCGACTACTAAAATATTATATTCTTTTTTACTCATGGCAAGGCACCTCCTGCTGTATAATTGCCTTTTGGGGGCAAACTGAGGCGCAAAGACCGCAGCCGACGCATTGAGTGGCCTCAATAACGGCTTTAGGCTTATTTAAGGCATCGGTTTTCATCCCTAAGGCCGGGCAGCCCAGCCCCATGCAAATTCTGCAGCCTATACATTTGCTTTCATCAATAAAATAAGGGGGTTTTTTACTCTTTTTATCCAATAAGGCACAGGGGCGCTTGGTTATTACAACAGCCGGGCCGGGGAAGGCCAAAGCATCTTTCATAGCCTTTTCCACCGCCTTAAGATTAAAAGGATCTACCACCTCTATATGCTTAATCCCGCAGGCCTTTACCAAACCGGGTAAATCTAAAGCCGGCGCCGGCTCTCCCTTGGCATTTAAGCCGCTGGCCGGGTTATGCTGGTGGCCTGTCATAGCGGTAATACTATTATCCAAAATAATCGTGGTTATATTTGACTGATTATAAACCACATTAATAAGCCCTGTAATCCCCGAGTGAATAAAAGTAGATTCCCCCAGTACCGCAACGGTGCGGGCATTTGCCTCCCTGCCCCTGGCCTTTTCCATGCCATGAGCCGTACCAATGGAGGCCCCCATGCAAATAGTTGTATCTATGGAGGAAAGGGGAGGCATACTGGCTAAAGTATAGCAGCCGATATCCCCGGTTACCGTAAGCTTAAGCTTATGGAGAATATAAAATAATCCTCTATGGGGGCAGCCGGCGCACATAACGGGGGAGCGTACGGGTATACCCTTAATATCTCCAAAGGCTCCCTGCTCTTTCTCGGCCAGCTTTTGGCCGATTTCCGCGGGGAAAATTTCCCCAATATTAGATAAAATATCCTTGCCATGGGTTTTAATCCCCCAGGCTTTAACGGTATCTTCAATAAAGGGCTCAAGCTCCTCAATAATATAAAGAGTTTCTACTTTTGAGGCAAAATCAAAAATCAGTTTTTTAGGCAGAGGGAAGGTTATCCCCAGCTTTAAAATACTGGCATTGGGAAGGGCCTCTTTAACATATTGGTAAACAGCCCCGCTGCAAATTATGCCGTAAGAGGTATCTCCCATTTCTACCCGGTTTAAATCGGAGCTTTCTCCAAAGGCGGCTAAATTCTCCAGCCTTTTTTCCACATCAATATGGCGAACACGGGCATTAGCCGGAACCATTACATATTTAGGCACATTTTTTTCATAGAGCTTAAGGGCAATTTCCTCCCTTTGGCCAACCTCAACCAAAGAACGCCCATGGGCAATTCTGGTTGTAAGGCGTAAAATAACAGGGGTATCGAATTCCTCGCTGAGAGCAAAGGCTTTTTTAGTATATTCCAAAGCCTCGCCGCTGTCTGAGGGCTCTATAACCGGAACTTTAGCAGCCCGGCCGTAATGGCGGTTATCCTGCTCGTTCTGAGAGCTGTGCATTCCCGGGTCATCTGCAGAAACTATAATAAGGCCGCCGTTTACCCCGGTATAGGCAGCGGTAAAAAGAGGGTCCGCCGCTACATTAAGCCCCACATGCTTCATAGCCGCAAGGCTGCGCCCTCCCCCAATGGAGGCCCCTAAAGCCACCTCCAGAGCTACTTTTTCATTAGGCGCCCATTCGGCATAAATTTCTTTATATTTTGCCGCATTTTCAGTAATTTCTGTACTGGGGGTTCCCGGATAAGCGGAAACTACCCTTACCCCAGCCTCCCATGCACCACGGGCCACAGCCTCATTGCCCGTTAAAAGTAACTTTGACAATGAAAATCCTCCTTTTTATACACCGGCTTATTTATATACCGTTTTTTATATTTTGCTTTTAAATATATAAGTGAGTATGTTTTTTTATTTATACCGATTTTTATTAATTATTAACTTAGTTACGATGATCAAAAACTCTTTTTGCCTTGCCTGCCGTACGCTCAAATGTAAAAGGCTCTACTAAACGAATACGGCAATGAATACCAAGTATACTGTAAAGCTTAGCCCGGATAGTGCCGCTTAGGGCCTCAAGCTCGCCATAATGCTCTAAAAGGGCACCGTCTGCCAGCTCTACCCGAATTTCAAGCTCATCCAGATAATTGCGGCGGTAAATATGAATTTGATATTGGGGGCCAATTCCCCTGATAGTCAATAAAACGCTTTCAATTTGAGAGGGGAATATATTTACCCCCCGGATTATCATCATATCATCCGTGCGGCCGGTTACCTTTTTCATTCTGGCTAAAGTACGCCCGCAGGGGCAGGGCTCCTGATTTATAACGGAAATATCCTTTGTACGGTAGCGGATAACCGGGAAGGCCTCTTTATCCAGGCTGGTAAAAACCAGCTCCCCCTCGCTGCCGGGGGGTAAAACCTCACCTGTATCCGGGTCTATGGTTTCTGCAATAAAATGATCCTCCGCAATATGCTGCCCCAGGGCAAAAACACATTCCCCGGCAAGCCCCGGCCCTAAAACCTCAGAGAGGCCGTAATTATCCGTGGCAATAATAGAAAGGCGCTTCTCCAACTGAATACGCATTTCCTCACTCCAGGGCTCTCCGCCGAAAAGCCCCACCCTTAAAGGCATTTTTGATAAATCATAGCCCAATTCCTCAGCTTTTTCCGCCAAATGAAGGGCATAAGAGGGAGTGGCAATAAGGGCGGTTGTCCCAAAATCCTGCATAAGCATTAATTGCTTCTCGGTATTACCGCCGGAAATTGGAATAACGGCGGCTCCCACCCGCTCTAAACCGTAATGAAGGCCGAAGCCCCCGGTAAAAAGGCCGTAGCCAAAGGAAACCTGGGCGGTATCTCCCTTATGTACGCTGGCCATAGTTACCATACGGGCAACCAGCCCCGTCCAAAGATTTAAATCGTTTTTAGTATAGCCTACTACTATGGGTTTACCCGTAGTGCCGCTGCTGGCATGGAGGCGAACTACTTCCTCCTTAGGTACGGCAAATAAACCAAAGGGGTAATTATCCCGTAAATCTGTTTTAACCGTAAAGGGCAGGAGGGCTAAATCCTTAAGTTTTTTAATATGCTCGGGCCTTACCCCCGCCTCCTCCATTTTTTTGCGATAAGGTAAAACCCTATCCCACATTCTTTGCACCGTATTTTTTAAAGCCGCCAGCTGCCATTCTTCTATTTGCTTACGGGGGGCACACTCTCTTTCGGGGTTCCAGATTTTCATTTACCATTCTTCCTTCCTACTTGTCTTAATCCCTTATATCTTTTGCCTTGGGCCTTAAAGCCGGGCAAAACAAAATTAAGTTTTACCGCCGTATCTTTAGCATTTTAAGCCCGGGTATATACTGCGGGGTTTTTTAAATAGCCCCCGCCATTTCATTTAAATATTATAAGCCCCTAAATTATAATAAGCAATTCTAATTTATTCCTAAAACAAAACTAGGCCTGCCTTTTTAAAAGCCAGTTTTTTGCCTCCTCTATTTGAAGCATAACCATTTCCGGCGCGGGGCCTCCTAAAGAGCGCCGGGCATTTACGCAATTTTCTATTGAAATGGCCTCAAAAATATCTTCGCCAAAAACGGGGGAAAAGCTCTGCATTTCCCGGAGGTTTAAGTCGTCTAAGGCCATGCCCCTTTCCTCACAGTAAAGAACAATCCGCCCTACAATTTCATGAGCCTCTCTAAAGGGTAAATCTCGGGCGGCTAAATAATCCGCCATATCCGTGGCATTAATAAAACCGCCCCGGGCGCTTTCGCGCATTTTTTCATGATTAACCTTAAGGGTGGCAAGCATGGGAGTAAAAACCATAAGGCAGCCCTTAAGGGTATCAATTACATCAAAAAGGGCCTCTTTATCTTCCTGCATATCTTTATTATAGGCCAAAGGCAGGCCCTTCATAATTGTGAGTAATGCCATAAGGCTGCCGTAAACCCGGCCTGTTTTCCCCCGGATTAATTCGGCAACATCGGGGTTTTTCTTTTGGGGCATTATGGAAGAGCCTGTACTATAGGCATCATCCAGCTTAATAAAGTTAAACTCATTGCTGGACCAGAGAATAATCTCCTCGCAAAAGCGGGAAAGATGCATCATAATTATAGAGGCTGCGGCGGCAAATTCTATTGCATAATCCCTGTCGGATACGCCGTCCATAGCATTAGAGGCGGTTTCAGCAAAACCCAGCTCCTTACAGGTCATTTCTCTGTCAATGGGAAAGGTTGTCCCCGCCAGGGCCCCGGAACCCAAAGGGGAGGAATCCATACGCCTCAGGCAATCCGTAAGCCTATGATAATCCCGGGCAAACATCTGAAAATAGGCCATAATATGATAGGCAAAAGTTATTGGCTGAGCCTTTTGTAAATGGGTATAACCAGGCATTACGGTATTTAAATGATTAAAAGACATTTCTGTCAGGGTTTTTTGGAGCTTAAAAATAAGCTCTAAAACAGCCTTAATTTCTTTTTTTAAATAAAGCTTTGTATCGGTGGCGATTTGATCATTACGGCTGCGGGCCGTATGGAGCTTTTTGCCGGCGGCACCGATTTTTTCGGTTAAAAGCTTTTCAATATTCATATGAATATCCTCGGCGGATATTTCAAAACCCGCCCGGCCGCTTTTAATATCCTCCAAAACCTCCAAAAGCCCTTCTTTAATTTTTTCGGCCTCCTCAGGGCTGATTATGCCGCAAGCGGCCAACATTTTACTATGGGCTAAAGAACCTAAAATATCTTCCTGATAAAGCCTTTGGTCAAAAGAAATAGAGGAATGAAAATCCTCTACCAGTTTATCCGTACCCTTTGAAAAGCGGCCGCCCCATAATTTCATATTAATTCTCCTCAAAAAATAATCTAGATTTATTTAATTTCAATTAATTTCTAATCAATTTTAACATAGAATGAAGAGTTTAGGCAATAGCGGCGCCTAAAGCAAAAAACAGAGCTTATTTTAATTAAGCTCTGGCAGTTTGGGCGGTTTTTTGTTACTATAATATATAATGATATATGCTTTTAAGAATAAGGCCTTAAAAATAATTTTAAGGGGTAAATAAATGGCTCAAATTTATTGGCAAATTAAAGATTATCTCCCCATAATAGCTTCTTTAACCGTGCTTTTAATTATTATTCTCCTGCGCCGCCCTTTGGCCAGGGGCTTACTGAGAATTATCTTTTCCGGGCGCAAAAAAAATAACCCCGAGCATTACAGGCTTATTTGCAATACAATGCTAAAGCCCTTTTCTCTTATGCTGGTTTCCGGCCCGGCAAGGCTTGCCCTTGAATATATTCAGCCCTCCCCAAAATACTATTTGGTTTGGGCAAATATACTTTCCTCGGTTTTTTTAATTACATCTTTTATTGCCTTATATTATGCCGCGGGGCTTGCGGCAGGGTTAATTATTAATAATGCCGGTAAAAAAGAGCTTAAGGTAGACCCTAATGCCGCAAATTATATAGCCGGGGCAATAAAATTTACCATAGTTGTAATTGGAATTTTTACCATACTTTCTCTTTGGGTTAAGGATATTACCGGCCTTATTGCAGGGCTGGGCATTGGGGGGTTGGCTATAGCCCTAGCGGCTCAGGATACCGCCGCCAATCTTTTCGGAAGTATTGCCATAATGCTGGATAAACCCTTTGAAATTGGGGATTGGGTTGAAACGGAAGGCATAATGGGGACGGTAATTAGGGTAGGCTTAAGAAGCAGCCAAATAAGGGCTTTGGATCAATCAATTATTTCCATACCCAATTCCAAGCTTGCCGCCGGGATTATAGCCAATGCCACCCGAAGGCTAAACAGGCGGGTGGCCTTTAAGATCAGAATAATTTATTCCACCCCGCCGGAAAAAATTCTGGCCTACACCGAAAGAATAAAGCAAATCTTAAAATCGGACCCGGATATAATAGAAGACGGAGCTATAGTAAGGTTTGATAATTTTGGAGATTCCGCTCTAGAAATATTTATTTGCTATTTTACCGTGGCTAATTACAGCCATATGCTTGAGGTAAAAGAAAGAATTAACCTTGAAATTTTAAAAGCCGCCCGGAGTACAGGCATCTCTCTGGCCTTACCCGCCCTGAGCCTTTATAATGCCCCGGAGGAAGACCCGGAGAATACCCCGGGCCAAAAGGCGGAAGGCAATTAGGAAAACCGCTTAAGAATAATAGCCGCCTTCTTAAAACCTTTACTTTTTATAAGCTTTTGCCGCCGCCTATTTAGGATTACTTTTGGCGTATACGAGAATGAAGCCCAAGAGCAAATAACAAGGGCAGCAAAAGCGCTAAATTATATTTTAATAAAGCATTAAAATAAAACGGGTACTTTTAAATAATAAAGCCCGATATCCTAGCTGATATCAGGCCTTTTTTATGGTCGGGGCGAAAGGATTCGAACCTTCGGCCTCTGCGTCCCGAACGCAGCACTCTAGCCAAGCTGAGCTACGCCCCGCCATACCTGTTTATTCTATTACAACTCTATAAAAGTGTCAATAATAAACTTAATCTAAAAAAGCGCACTGATTATTAAAAACCAATTACCGGGGCTTTAGCCAAAGCAGCCCCTGACCTTTAAATCATCCCAATAGAAAAGCAGAAAACCCTGCCTTAAACCAAAAGGCTGATAAAATCAAAGACAAATACGCGGCAGCGGATTATTAATCCGCTGCCGAAAAAAGAAGGAATCTCACCTACACCCTAAAAAAAAGGGTTGAATTTACCCCCTTATAATGTAAGTGAAGCAATAAGCGTAGGAGGAAAACAATAGGCATAGCCTTTTGTTTACGCTTAAAGCAAAATTAATCTATATTACACCGTTTTACTTAATTGTTTACTAAAACAAAACCCATGGGAAAGACATTTAACCCGGCGCCCTCTTTTTTTTATATTTAATATTTGCCTCGGATTAAAAACAACCTCCCCCCGTAACAGCACTGTATCTACAGACCCAAGCTTTTCCAGGCCCTCGTAGGCATTATAATCTAGACCATGAAGGCTGTCTTCATTACTAAATACACCTTCTTTAACAGGGTCAAAAATAACTATATCGGCATCGCTCCCGACCATTAAAACCCCTTTTTGAGGATATATCCCCAACACTTTAGCCGGTTTTGTCGCAAAAACATCCACTAAATCCTCAATAAGCATACGATGTTGGGCAACGCCGTACGTCCAAAGAATAAATAAACGATCCTGCAGGCCGGGTATACCTTTAGGAATTAAATGGTGCCCGCCTATTCCCAGCTTTTTCTGATTTTTCCAATCAAAGGCGCAATGGTCCGTTCCTACGCAAATAAGCTCGCCGTCTTTTAGGGCCCGCCATAAATAAGCCTGATGACGGCGGGTTCTCAAGGGAGGATTGCATACATATTTAGCTCCGGCAAAATCAGGCAAGGCCAGTAATTCTTCATCCAGCACTAAATAATGAGGGCAGGTTTCTCCAAATACGGCGGCACCCTCATCACGAAATTTACTAAGGATACCCACAGCATTACTGCTGCTTAAATGGGTTATCATTATTGGCGCCCCCGTTATTTTTGAAAAATAGCAAACCCGGGCCGTACTTTCTTCCTCTATTAAAACGGGGCGGGCCTTGGTATGATAATAGGGTGCGATTTTCCCCGCATTTAAGAGTTTTTCGGTTAAAAAATCTGCTATATCGCAGTTTTCGGCATGGATAAATGTTGTAATACCAGCATCTTTATTAATATCCATAATTTTAAGAATGTCATCATCTCTGGCATAGGCTGGCTGAGAAATATTAGATAAAAAAAGATTAACCGTAGAAATACCATGCTCCGGGTAAAAGGGAATTTCCTTATAATCGGCGCTTGTGGGCCCCTTAAGGTTCATATGGAGCACATAATCACAATGGGCTTTACCGATTATCTCTTCCTTTTCATAGCGCTTAAAGGCTTCAAGCCTTGTTTCCCCCGGCAGGGCATCTACAAAATCTGCTATTGTAGTTGTTCCCCCGGCAATAGCCGCGGAGGAGGTTTCATACCCCCGCACCTTAGCCCCTTGATAGGTATAGCCAAAATGCACATGCTGATCCACGCCACCGGGAAGTATATATTTGCCGCAGGCATCAATTACAAGCCCCGCAGCGGCCGAAATATTGGGGCTTATATCAATTATTTTTTCGCCCTCAATAAGAATATCGCCGTGGATTAGCCCTTTTCCCGTAACTATTCTGCCGTTTTTAATTAAGGTATTCATTGATGCCACCCTTAATATATAATTTAAAAGTTTCAGCCTATTTATTAAAGATAAAAAGGAAACAATTTACCTTAAAACCGCCCGGTTTCCTTAAATTACAAATCTCTCTGCTTTGTTTTTCATTCCGGTATTTTAATTTATCCAGGAATTTTATTCAGGGTTTATGCTTTTTGCCTCCATACCGGCTATTTATAATAATGAAATTCAATCATAAGGCAGCCGTTTGGGCTACTGAAGGGGCCATGTTTCATTCCCGGAGGCCGGCAGGCATAATAACCGGGTAAATAAGAAACATCATTCTCCCCATCGTATAAGCTGCCCTGCAGGATAAAAGTTTCCTCCCAAAAATCATGACAGCAAACTTTGCCGGCCTTCATTGAAGGGAATTTTAAGAGCCGGGTTTTATTACCCTCTTCATCGATGGAAAGTATTTTCTCCATAACGCCGGGGGCAGAATCTTCTACCTGTGTCCAGGGTATATAAACATCAACATCATAATATTCTTTTTCCAGCTTTGGCATGGTACACCCCTACTTTCTACTATACTGTCCAGGCCTTTTTATTTTCTTTTAATCCTCGGTTTTATCTAAATTAAGCTCTTTATTTTAAAGCCTCATCAATCAGGCGGAACCCTTCCTCAAATACTCTTATGCAGTGGTCAATCTCTTTTTGATTAATAATAAGAGGCGGGCAAAACAAAATAACATTCCAATGTATCATCATAAAAAAATGATTATCAATAAAATGTTGGGCAATTATATCCACTGGGCTGGGGCCGCCGTTAAAGGGACATAAAGGCTCCCGGCTAAGCTTGTCTTTAACTAATTCTATTCCCATAAAAAGCCCCCGGCCGCGTACATCCCCAACACAGGCGTATTTATCCTTTAGCTTAAGGAATTCCTCCATAGCATAGGCTCCCATATCCCGGGAGTTTTCTAAAAGCCCTTCGTCTTTATAAATATCAATACAGGTGGAAGTTACCGCGGCAGCTAAAGTATGCCCATATGTGGTCAGCCCCTGCTGAATCATTTTATCTTCAAAAAATTCCGCTATTTCTCTGCTGAGTATTACACAACCCATGGGAATATAACCGCTTGTCATCCCCTTGGAAGTAGTAATTATATCCGGCAATACGCCCTCATGCTCAAAAGAGAAATAATACCCGGTACGGCCCCAACCGGCCATAACCTCATCAAAAATTAATAATATACCGTATTTATCGCAAATCTCTCTTAATTTCTTTAAATAACCCTCAGGAGATGGAATAATTCCATTAGTTCCTGTAAAGGTTTCAATAACTATAGCCGCAATGCTATAGGGGTTTTCAAATATTAATATTCTTTCCAGGTAATCCAAACAGGCTAAATTACAGCTTTCTTGCTTTAAGCCGTAGGGGCATTGATAACAATAAGGGGTAGGAAAATGCATAATACCCGGTAAATTAGGATCGGTATCCCAGCGGCGGGGGTCTCCCGTAAGGCTCATTGCCCCGGAAGTGGCCCCATGATAAGAAGAATAACGGCTGAATATTTTATGGCGGCCTGTGTATTTCCTGGCAAATTTAATAGCATTTTCATTGGCATCGGCTCCCCCATTAGTAAAAAAAACCTTGCCAAATTTCCCAGGCAATAAATCGATAATTTTTTTGGCGCATTGGGCTTTTGTACTATTGGCGGCTTTGGGGCCGGCAAAAACAATTTTATCGGCCTGGTTTTTAATAGCCTCAATAAGGCGGGGATGCTGATGGCCGATATTGGCGTATACAGAGGATGAGCAAATATCCCACCATTTATTTCCATCGGCATCATATAAATATATTCCTTTACCGGCCTCAAAGGAGATAGGCTCCGTCTTATTTTGCACAGCCCAGGAAAGCATACTATATTCTTTTGTTTTAGCGGCTATTGATTTATTGCTCATACTCTTCATCTCCAGATAAAATTATATTGCCCTTATAAAACACACTGCTTTTAAAAGTTATTTTATATGGGGCAAAACTAATGCACAAGGCAACCCGGGAATAAAACTATTTTCGGCTTAAAAACTTAAGGCAAAGGGGCCGGGGGCGAGGTATGCCCCCGGTAAATATTTTAGCTTATCTTTCTGCTAAAGCCTGTCAAAGCCCTTTGCTCTTCAGAAAATCTTTAGGTGGAATTTAAGCCCTTTTATTAACTTGCTTAATTAACCTTCTCTATTAACTTTCTTTATTAAGTTTCTCTCAATAGATTTTACTTACTTTTTTTCTTTTTGCTTTTTTAAGGCCAGTAAAGCTAAAAAAGTATGGGCCATGGAAGCGGCCATAAAGCAGGTAATCCCGGAGGTATCATAAACTGGCGATACCTCGGCAATATCAAAACCTACAAAATCTATATCCGTCATATTATTTAGGAATTTAAAAACTTCGCGGGAGGTAAAACCGTTTACTTCATAAACCCCGCCCCCCGGAGCATAAGCGGGATCGACACAGTCTATATCGAAGGTCAGGAATGTTTTGCCGTCCCCCACCCTTTGACGAATGCGGCGAATTGTTTCATTAATACCGATTTCTTCAAATTCATCCATAGTAATTACTTCTATACCAAGCTCTTTTGAAAGGACGGTATCGTCATGGAAATACTGCGTACCTTTAATCCCTACGCTGATACAGCGGCTGGTATCAATAATACCCTCTTCATGAGCTCTCCTTAAAGTAGTGCCATTATTATAAGGATGTCCGAAAAAATCCTCCCAGGTATCAATATGGGAATCGAAATGGACTACCCCCAGGGGCCCGTTTACTTTAGCCATAGCCCTTAATTCCGGCAGGGTAATGGAATGGTCTCCGCCTAGGCCAATAGTAACAACTCCGGCTTCGGCCAGCGGGAGGAAAAGCTCTTCCGTATTTTTCATATTGCGTTCGATTTGCCCGGGTATACAGTTTACATCTCCGTAATCAACGCCGGATAATAATTCCACTACATTAACTCCCAAGGACATATGATAGGGCCTTAAAAAAGCCGATTGCTCACGTATACCCTGAGGCCCGAAACGTGCGCCGGGGCGCATATTATCGCCGGTATCATCAGGAATACCTACAATAGCATAATCAATATCCTCCGTAGTTTGCACAAGGGGTAATTTCATAAAGGTATTAACTCCAACATAGCGCGGCTGCTCCATACGGCTGATAGGTGCATAATGTTTTTTCTTCTGCATATATGTCATCTCCATAAGTTTTATATTTGCCCTCTTATCAGGCTAGAAAATAAAATATTTTCTAATTTTGCTGTTTTATGCCTGATAAGAGGAGCTCTGGAATAAATCCCCTCTATTAACCTTAAATAAACTCTTTAAAGCAACGCTTCAATTTCCTGCTTTAAAAGCTCCAATATCTGCTTAGCCCTCGCTCCGTAAAGATCACCGTAGGCGCTGTCCCAATTATCTTTGGCAATATCCTTAAAGGCCTGCCTTTCTTCCGGTGTTAATATAACATGTTCAACACCGCTTTCAATAAATTTCTTGGTCAGCTCTTCGGTGGAGGTTTCTAAATAATTGGCATTATAATAAGTGTTTGTCTCTTTAACGGCATCTTCAATTACAGTCTTTGTGGCGTCATTTAAACCGTCCCAAATCTTCTTATTGATAAATGTCCCGAAGATATATAAATCCTGGCCGGCATCAATTAAATATTTTGTAACCTCATGGTATTTTGTGCTGTAATTAACCGCAATTGGATTGGAAATTCCGTTAACCATATTTAGCTGCAATGCGCTGTATGTTTCAGAAAAAGCAACCGTGGTGCTGTTAGCTCCATAGGCATCATAAAAAGCAGTGTAAATAGGAGCCGGCATAGTGCGCATTTTATATCCCTTCATTTGCTGGGGAGTTGTGATTTTATCCTTCATGCACCATAAATTATAGCCTTCGGAAGTCCAGCCGAGGGTATGGAGATTATTTTCCGCAAAGGCCTCTTCTACCAAGGCTACGCCCTCGCTGTTATCCAGGAAAGCCTGAACATCGCCAATCCCTGAATCGGGGAATAAATAGTGAACGCCAAATACATTGGATTCGGGAACTAAAGAACCGGTGGCGCAAGCCGCGGCCAAGGTCATTTCAATGGCGCCGTTTTGACATAATTCAACCTGGTCGGTGCCGTCACCTAATTGTCCGAGATAAAAAACCTCAACTGTAAGGGCGCCATCGGATTGCTTCTCCAGAATTTCTTTAAACTTTTCCGCATATACGGCTTCGGGGTCACCTTTTACTTCTTCTAAGGCAATTTTTAAATTCAGCTTCTGGATTTCTTCTCCGCCGGGCTGCTCGGTATCCGCATCACCGCCATTAACGGCACCTCCATTATCTGCTCCGCCGCAAGCGGCAAGGGTGAAAACCATCAATAACATTAATATTAGCAATGAACTCTTTTTAATCAAGCCTTTCATACAGAAACCCCCTTAATATTTTCTTGAGCATTTTTATTTAAACCGGCACTGTAAAAGCCGGAAAAATAAATTCGCGGCCCTTTGGCCTAATAGAACCAGTACCAGGAAGAGAGCGCTACTTGAGGAATGAAAATACATAGCAGAACCATTAAGACAAAAATACCTATATAGGGTGTAATCCCCTGGACAACTCTTTCATAGGGTTGATTAAAAATAGCCATCGCCGTAAAAAGGTTGACGCCGAAAGGAGGGGTAATGCTGCCCATGGCGGAGAGAATCACAATAATGATTCCCAACTGAATGGGGTCAATTCCCATAGCCGCCGTAACCGGGAAGAAGATGGGGGTTAAAATCATAATCAGCGGCAAAGAATCCACAAACATACAGCCGATGAAAAAGGCCCCGCTGATTATAAACAAAACTCCGATTGTCGAGGCATTAGAGGCCATTAGTTTTGTCATAACTATTTGGGGTATGCCGGCAAAGGAAAGTACCCAGGAAATCATATTCCCGGCGGCAATCAAAATAAATACGCTGCCTGTTACCGCGCCGGTGGTTAGCGCTGTCATATATATATCTTTCAGAGTAATAGAACGGTAAATAAACAGCTCTACAATAATGGCATATAAAACAGATACCGCAGAGGCCTCCGTGGGGCTGAAGATGCCGGAATAAATCCCGCCTAAAATAATAACAGGGAAACCCAGAGGGATTAAAGCCTCTTTAATAGCGATAAGCCTTTCCTTCCAATTAGCCTTAGAAATAATGGGAATCTTCTTTATTCTGGCAACTACATATTCATATATAGCAAAGAGCAGAAACATAATTAAGCCGGGGCCTATACCCGCGAGGAACATCTCGGCAATGGAAACGGAGGAAACAAGACAATAAAAAATCATACATACACTGGGAGGAATTAACCACGCAATATTAGCCGCCGACATTAAAATCCCCAGGGCATGAGGAGTACGCCAGCCATGGGTAACCATTTCTTTAGCCATCGGGCGCCCCACCGCTACAAAGGTCGCCTGGGCAGACCCGGATATGGCCCCAAAAAATGTACAGGTAGCAGCCGAGGTAATTGCCAGGCCGCCGTGATAATGGCCGAAAAAGGAACGCATTAATCTGACTAAGCGGTCGGCGCATTGACCTTTACACATAATTTCCGCCGCAAAAATAAACATAGGTACCGCAACCAGCACAAAGGAAGATATCCCCGTTGATAAAGTCTGCATTACGGAAGATAAGGGTATACCGGTATAAAAAATCAGCACTAGGGCCGGGGCGACAATCATACCTAAAAACATGGGCGCACCTAAAAACAGGAAGGCAAATAAACAAACAATAATAATTGTAACCATTGGGGCAATCATACTTTTTCTCCTTTCCTTTCTTAGGCTTGTTTAATTATCCGGCAATGTATAGGTAGATAAACCGCTTGCCTGGCCCTGGATAGATTCTGAGCCTGTCCAAAGCTGCTCTTTATCTCTTATATTTAAAATAGCCGTAAACAAAGACTGAACTCCACCTAAAAACATCCCCAGGGGCAGCCCTAAAAGGGTAATCCAAATAGGCATACGCAAAGCAGGAGTAACCCGATTAAGAGCGTAAACAGATTGTACATAGCGCATGCAAACATAGGCCACCACAATAAGAATTATTCCGGTTAATATTTGGGTAATAATTCTCACGGGTTTTATAGCCCGTTTTGGCAAACGGCTGACAATAGCCGTCATCTCTACCTGGGTATTATGGCGCAGAGTATAGCTGACGCTGATAAAAGTAACCGTAATTAAGCCAAACTTGCCCAATTCTTCGGCAAAGGAAATACTTTCGCTTAAAATTGAGCGGGAAATAATATTTGCAATCAAGAGAATTGCCATAAAAAGAATATTTATAGCAATAATAAAGGCTTCTGCTTTCCCTATATAATGGTTTAGCTTTAATAGGAATTTCACCCCAAGACCTCCTTTTGCTATTTTTATTATAAATACAGATAACAGCACCTATCCCTTATTTTACTTTGCTGTACTGAAATTATAAGGTATCCCATTATGGTAATGTCAATACATATAAAAATATTTTTGCCTAAAAAGTAAAACTACAAGCTAAATAAATCAAATTATTCTTTTTTTTTATTTTTAAGGGGTTCTATTCTAATTAATAAAAAAAATAACTATGACAAATGAAATAATCTGTCATAGTTATGGGTAAATATTCTGCAAACTTGGGTCATTGTCCCTCAATATAATTATCCCAGCTAACTACTTTAAGTTACTCCCCTCAACCGGTAAATACAGTTTTGTATAATAATTATCCTGATTACTTGTCATCATTGGGCTTATTATGTATTCCTCTAAAGAGGAACCCGCCAATTGCAATTTATGCGCGGCGGCCCACCTTTCTAATTTATTATAAATATCTGAGAATTGATTATAGCTACCCCTAAAAACAGTTCCTAAAAAGAGATTGCTTTTCATTATTCTTGTATGGGGGCTGGCTCCATCATCCCTTTCTATGGGGAAGCAAAGCTCAACCTCCCCCTCCTCCCAGGAAAAAGACGGTAAATAATTGCCGTGGAATATAATCATAAGGGGGCCGGTGGCTATCAGATTTTCCCGCTCCATTAATTCATAAAGCTTGGCCACCTTTTCCATAAAAATTGCCCGGTTATTAAAGCGCCCATAATATGGATAACTAATAATGTACTGCTCCTGGCTATGAAAGAAAAACGGAGCATCCTCATCCGGGGCAAAATTCGGCCTTAAATTACCGTTTTCTTTCTCTTCTAAATCAATACTGGCATTAAAAACACGCAGTAAAATCTCATTATAGGCACTCAATTTATTAATCGCGTCTAAAAACATGGCGTTTTGCTGTTTCATTTTAGCTACCATTTCTTTACGGAGGTGCGCTAAATCACGATTTTTCATAATATGGGAGAGGTTTTCAAAAGAGAAACCGGCCCTTCTCAGCTCTTTAATTAAAAGCAGCTCTTCCAGCTGTTTTTCGGTATAGTAGCGGTAATTATTATTTTGGCCACGCATAGATGGAATAACAATTCCTTTTTCTTCACAATACATCAGCATTTTTTTGCTCAAATTAGTTATTTTGGCAATACTTCCTATCGTATAAATCTTTTCCTTCTCATCCATAATATTGCCTCCTTTCTAAGGGGCTTATTAAATCCTTTTAGTTTTTCTAATAAATTAGCTTTGGCGATGGGCCGATGGTTAAAATATTGTAATATATTTAAGCTAAACTGTCAAAAATCATCTCCGCCATAAAACTTTTTAATAAGCTTAAACCGGATTAAAAAACAATATTTACTTTTAGGTCTTTAATGGGCACGCCTTTTTAAAACACATAAAACAAAACGGCTTGAAAATTTTTGCTTTCAGGCTTAAAATTAAAGAGGTTTTTAAAAACTCTTTATTTTATTATTTTGTTATCTCCAGTTTTTTGGATTATACTTATTGCTTAATTCTAAAATATTATAATTGTTGGGAGCCGTTTTTTTAAGGCTTTTCAGGAGGCAAATATGCATATAGTTTTAGTTGAGCCGGAAATACCGGCAAATACCGGTAATATTTCCCGTACCTGCGCCATTACAGGAGCCAGCCTGCATTTAGTCGGCCCTTTGGGCTTTTCTGTTGATGATAAGCATTTAAAAAGAGCCGGCCTGGATTATTGGGATAAGCTAGATTTGCATTATTATGATTCCCTGGAGGAATTGCAGAAAAAAAACCCTAAACAGCGCTTTTTTTATGCCACAACCAAGGCTCAGAATTCTTACCATAAAATAGCTTATTTGCCGGATGATTTTATTGTTTTCGGCAAAGAAACCGCCGGCCTCCCTAAAAGCGTTTTA
The DNA here is from genome assembly GCA_040767605.1 of Clostridiales bacterium. Classification (GTDB taxonomy): domain Bacteria; phylum Bacillota; class Dehalobacteriia; order UBA4068; family UBA4068; genus JAXGOI01. The sequence goes on along the minus strand of JAXGOI010000001.1, from coordinate 1,663,907 downwards.
GAGACAAACGCTAAAAACTGTATAAGAATCCCCATGGGGAGGGATATACGCTCACTTAATTTATCAAATTCTGTGGCGATTATCCTTTATGAGGCCCTGCGTCAATTAGATTTTCCAAATTTATTTTAAAACTTTTGCAATAATTGCCAATGCTTTTAAACATAAAATCTCTTTATTTTGCCAAAATAAGCTTAAGAAACAAATAAGGAGAGATTTTATGAACATTAAAATATTTACTAAAACAAAGCTTTTATTTCTTATTCTGGCCTCAATTATATTTATGCTTTTATTTACAGCCTGCGGAGCAAGATCCTCACTTAGATCCGGAGAAAGAAATGCCGATTTAGACAGCTCCCGGGCCGGGGTGGCGGATTCCTACCGTCTGTATTTTGCAGACCCGGCCCAAAGCGCCCTTATTACGGAAGACAGAAGCTTTACAAAAACCTATGGGGATACAATGGATGATAACCTTGCCCGAGCCAGAGAGGCCTTAGATTCTTTAATCGGAGGGCCAAGCGATACAAATAACCGGGCAACCGTTAATAAAACCAGCAAAATAAACTTTATGCGCCATGAGGCGGACGATATTTTGCATATTGATTTTGACGACGGCTTTATTAGCGATTATGAGCAGCTGGGAACAAACCCTCAAATGACAATGAACTCGATTTTTTCTACCGTAACCCAGTTTAAACCTTTTAGAGGTGTAAGGATGACTGTAAATAATAAGCCCCTTACCCTTAATAATGTAGTTTACAGAGACCCCATTTTAAAAAATTATACCGGGGGCAATAATGTCTTTTAATAATTAACTCCTTATTCTTAGTATCAAAAAGACAAGGCTAAGCCTTGTCTTTTTATTTAATAAAATATTTATTTTAATTATTTAAGCTAAAATTTTCTTTAAGGCACTAATCAGCCCTGTATTTTGCTCCATAGTCCCTATGGTTATCCTTAAATAAGTGGCGGGGAAGGGGCGGATTAAATAGCCTTTTTCCGTTAGTTTTTGGCTTAAATCTATTGCATCCCGCTGAAAATCCGCAAAAATAAAATTAGCCGCCGAGGGGTAAACCCTAACACCCAGGGCTTTTAATTCCTGAGTTAAATAATCTCTGCCCGTAATTACGGTTTTTAGAGAAAGGCGGGCAAATTCTTCATCATCCAAGGCCGCCTCCGCCCCGATTTGGGCTAAAAAATTTAAAGAAAAAACCTCCTGATACTTCTTCATTGTATTTATAAGATGCTCTGCCCCCGTTAAATAACCGGCTCTTAACCCCGCTAAACCAAAAAATTTAGAAAAGGTGCGTAAAATTAAAACATTTTTTTCATCCCTGATATATTCAAGGCTATCCGGGAAGCCCGCCGGTGCAAAGGGGCCGTAGGCTTCATCAATTAAAACTATAATATCTTGGGGAACTTTAGCCATAAAATCATCCATTTGCTTTTTATTAACCATGGTAGAGGTGGGGTTATTAGGGTTACAAATTACAATTATTTTTGTTTTGGCTGTAATGCTTTTTAAAATGGCATCTAAATCATAGCAAAAATCTTTTAAGGGCACTAAAACTAGCTTAGAGCCTGTTGCAGGGAAAACTCTGTAATAGCTGGAAAATGAGGGGTGCCCTATAATTACTTCATCCCCAGGGAGGGCATAGGTTTCCGCAAAGCAGGTAAGGATATTATCCCCCCCATTGCCCATGGTTATCATATCCGGCTTAATTCCATATAATTTAGCAAGCTTCTCCCGCAGGCGCAGGCAGGAGGATTCCGGGTAATAATTGCATTCCGCAATAGCTTTCGCCATGGCTTTAATAGCCATGGGGGAAGGGCCGCAGGGGTTTTCATTGCAATCCAGGCGGGCGGGGTTATTTAAACCGTACTTTTCTTTTATTTCCTCAATGGGGGAAGGGGCGGAATACGGCTCAAGAGCATTAATATAAGGGGATGTCAGTTCTGGTCCTTTTTTCATTTTTACCTCCGGAAGATTAATTTATTAAAAAAATTATACACTAAAAAAGCATGGCGGGCTAGGGCATATTGGCTTATTAAGACTATATTTGTCTATCTTAAAACAAATAATTAATAAATAAAAAATAATCTGCCTTTAAATAGCGGAAAATTTTTAATTTATATAGCCCTTTAAGATACTTTTTTGGTATAATAGGGCTTATATATGGCTTGATAAAAAAACCGGCAAGGCGGAGGGGTATGAAGGGACGCATTTTAATTGCAGATGAAGATTTGCAAATGGTAAAATTTATGGAGAAATACCTGAAAGCCGAAGGGTATCATGTATTCACCGCCGCCAACGGCTCTGAGGCAATTGCCCGGGCCGGCCAGGGGCCGGAAATAATTCTCCTAAATATTATGCTGCCCGGAATTGAAAGCCGGGAGCTTTATAAAGCCATCCGCAAAAAAACCCAATGCCCGGTTTTGTTTTTCCTCTCTAAAAACACTGTGCCCGATAAAGAAAATATTTTCTCCGCTTTTGATATAAAACAAGAGGATTTTATTTTAAAGCCCTTTTCCATAGCGGAGCTTGAGGCAAAGGTTGAGGCCAGGCTGCGCTGGGAAAGAAGAAAAAAAATTCAGGCCGTAAGAAAGTTCTCGGAAAGAATAACCCTCTCCTACCTTTGGCTGGCCAGGCTGGATAAGCATATTTTTGATCTTTTTACCAGAAAAAACGGCAGCCCTTTTATAGAAAATATAATGGTTCTTGCCACCCGCTTAGGGGACGGCGGCATTATTTGGGCCTTTTTTACCCTTATTTGCCTGCTTTCAGATTCTTACAGAAGATTTGGGCTGGTTTGTATGGCCTCCGGCTTCACCTGCTCTTTTATAGCTAATATCTTAATTAAAAAAATTGTTTCCCGCACCCGGCCGTTTTTGCATTATTGGCCTCAAATAACCTTAAGAATAAGCCGCCCTCCGGATTCCTCCTTTCCTTCGGGGCATACGGCGGTTTCTTTTGCGGCAGCCGGAATTTTAGCCCAAATTAATCTGCCCTTTGCGGTGCTGGCCTATACCTTTGCCGGGTTAATTTCATTTTCCCGCCTTTATTTGCTGGTGCATTACCCCAGCGATATTTTGGGGGGCGCCATTTTAGGCATATTATGCGGCCTTGCCTTCAGCCCCTTATTATAAAGCCTTTAAAAAGAGCATTGGTTTTTGCCAATGCTCTTTTTTTATTATTATTTTATTTTTTATCAGCCAAATTTAATTTTTACTCTTTTAGTATCCTCTTTTAGCAGTCTCTTTTAATAAAATAATCCGGCACCTGGGCTAAAATTTCTCCCCTGCTCCCTAAGGGGATAAGAGTCTTTTTAGCTTTTACTGCCGCCTCGGCGGCTAATTCCCGGGCCCTTTCTAAACCAAATAAAGAAGCATAGGTTGTTTTATGATTCTTTTCATCGCTGCCAATAGGCTTACCCAGCTTCTTTTCATCCCCGATAATATCTAAAATATCATCGGCTATCTGAAAAGCCAGGCCGATTTCTGCCGAAAATTCCCTTAGGGCCGCCAGTTCTTCATCATTGGCATCCGCCAATATTGCCCCGCTTATAATAGAGGCCTCAAATAAAGCTCCTGTTTTATGCTTATGGGTAAATTCCAGCTCCGCCAATTCAAGCTTTTTACCCTCCCAAAGAATATCCGCTAGCTGCCCTATGGCCATGCCGTTTACCCCGGCAGACCAGGCAACTTCATCTATAGCGTCTAAAAGCCTTTCCGCCTTACAAAAAGGGCGGACTTTAATCATGGCATTAAAGGCATAGGTTAAAAGGGCATCCCCCGCTAAAATAGCCTCCGCCTCCCCAAAAGCTTTATGGCAGGTGGGCTTGCCCCGTCTGAAATCATCATTATCCATAGCCGGCAAATCATCATGAATTAGGGAATAGGTGTGAATCATTTCCAAAGAGCAGGCAAAGGGCAAAAAGTTTTCGGAATCTCTCCCAATAGCCTCCATAGCGGCTAAAAACAAACAGGGCCTAAGCCTTTTACCGCCTGAAAAAACACTGTAGCGCATTGCCTCAAATAATAGGGCCCCCCGGCCCTGAACCGGCGGGAGCAATTTATCCAAACTATCATCAACTAAAACTCTTTTTTCTTTCAGAAAATCCTTAAGCAGCATGGCAAACCCTCTCTTATTTTAATTGTGCAATTAAAAGCCTTTTTAGGCTAATCCGCGGGGCTGTATTGCTCTAAAATATTCTGAGCTTCATCTAATTGCCCCCGGCAAGACTCTAAAAGCTCAATCCCCTCTTTAAAGGATTCTAAAAGCTTATTTAAAGATAAATCCTTCTTTTCCATTTCGGCAAGTAATTCCTCTAAACGCAGAAGGGAGGCCTCAAAATCCAGCTTCTTTTTCACTTTCTATCCCCCTTATTATTTTAATTTATTCCCCTGTTTATTTATTGCTTTCGGAAATATTTCTCCGCATTATTTCTCTGCCTTATTTCCCCGCCTTATTTCCCCGCCTTATTTCCCCGCCTTATTTCTCCGAGATTATTTCTCCGGGGATTTTTTCTTCCACCAGGCAGCGGGCTTTTCCGTCTAATATTTGCAGCCAAATTTCATCTCCGGTTTTAATTTCAGCAATACTTTTTATAATATTATTATCTTTATCCCCGCAAATGGCATAACCCCTGGCCATGGTGGCAATAGGGCTTAAAAGCTCCAGGCGCGCGGCAATAATTGCCAGAGATTTTTCATGCCTATTAAGGCCTTCATTAGTTATTTGCTTAAGCTGGGCCTTAAATTGTTCCAGCTGCCTCTCTCTGCCCTCTAATAATATTTGGGGGTTTGCAAAAACCGGCCTTTTAGCCAAAAGCCTTAAATTATTGGCTTTATTTTGTAAAATCAGGCTAAAGCGGTTTTTAAGAGCCTCCTGATAATGCTCTAAAATCCGGCGCATTTCCCTTTCTTCCGCAACGGCTAATTGAGCCGCGTGGCTGGGGGTTGTTGCCCGGATATCCGCCGCTAAATCCGCCAGGGAAAAATCACTTTCATGGCCTACCCCGCTTATAACAGGCGTTTTAGCTCTAAAAATAGCCCTAACTACGCCTTCATCATCAAAGGAGGCTAAATCCTCATAGGAGCCGCCGCCCCGGCCGACAATAAGCACCTGGCAGCCGGCGGCATCCGCCTTTTCAATAGCCGCAATTAAAGCCTCGGGGGCCTTTTGCCCCTGAACCAAAGAGGGAAAAAGCCTAAGCTCCACTCCGGGGAAACGGCTTTTGGCCACCCTTTGAATATCCTGCCAGGCAGCGCCCTCCGGCGCGGTTACTACCCCGATTACTTTAGCAAAACGGGGAATAGGTTTTTTTATTTCAGGGCTGAAAAGCCCTTCCGCTTCCAGTTTTTTCTTTAATTGCTCTAAAGCGAGAAAATGAGCCCCGGCCCCGGCTGGGAACATTTCTTCCACATAAAGCTGGCAACTGCCATCCCTTTCATAAAAAGAAATGCCTCCGTAGGCCATTACTTCCATACCGTTTTGGGGCTGAAATTCCAAATTGCCGGCATAGCGGCGAAACATTACGCAGCGCAGGGCAGAGTTGCCCTCTTTTAAAGAAAAATAAATATGCCCCGAGCTATGCTCCTTATAGCCGGAAATTTCCCCTTTCAGCCAAAGGCTGCGAAGGAGGGTATCTTCCCATACCAGCTCTTTTAAATAATAATTAATTTCCCTTATGCCGTATATTCTAATTTTTGTTTTTAAATCTTCCATAGTATTCCAATACTCCGATACTTTAATCCAAATACCCAATACCTAAATATTTTAAGCTAAAATAAATATACTTTAAAAAACATCTTTATTAGCTTTTATATTTCATAAAATCCCCGCAAAGCAAGGCAATTCCAATGCTGTTATCCCCGGAATATTTGGCATCCGCAAAAAAAACCTCGCAATGGGGGTATAAACTTTCATAAATTCTTTGGCGGATTATTTTATTACAGATTACCCCGCCGCAAAAAAGTATCTGCTTAAGGCCGGTTTCCTCCCTTGCTTTTAAAACAGCCCGGCAAACGGTTTGGGCTATGCAATTAAAAACTGTCTCCGCCAAATCAGAGGCAGGGGCGCCCCTTTCCAAAAGGCGGCAGGCGGCGGTATAAGGCCCGGAAAAATAAAAAGCCCCGCTATTTTGAGAAACAGGCAAAGTAAGGGAAGCTTTGGAGCTTCGGGCAAGCCCCTCTAAATGGGGGCCGCAGGGAAAGGGCAGGCCTAAGGCAATGCCAATTCTATCTATAAATTGCCCGGCGGCCAAATCCGCCTGAGCAAGTATTTCTATTTCAAAACCGGCCGCTTTTTCTTTTACTTTTAATAATTCGCTGGTTCCCCCGGATAAATGAACCGCTAAAAACTCGGCCCCTAATCCAGCCTCTAATTCAGCCATTGGGAAACCTGATAATTCAGGGCTTCCCTCTTTAGGGCTTTGCCCCCCTAAAGCAGACCAAATTGCGGCTTTAATATGCCCCTCCTGATGGCTTGTAAAAAATAAGGGGAGGGAAAGGCTTTGGCTGATTACCTTTGCCATATTCTCTCCGGCCCTAAAAACCGGCATATAGGAATTCTCCTGAGGGCGGGGGCGGCTTGAAACAGCTATTCCCTTAAGGCTCCCTGCTTCAATTTCTTTAAATAAAAGCCCTAAAAGCTCCGGGAAGCTATGGGAATGGGCAAAAAACATCTCGGATTGAGCCATACCCAGGCGGCCTTTTTTTACATCCAAAAGGCGGCGGTAATCCGCCAATAAATTATTATTTCCATCCACAACCGCTAATGATGTTGTATAGCAGCTGGTATCAATACCCAAAAACAAAGCATCCATTCCTTAAAAAGTATTTTAAAACTAAAAAAGCTGCCTTAGGCAAAAAAATAATTTAAGCTTAATTGTTTTTATCTATTTCATTATTATAAATGCTGTCTAAAATCCCGTTAATAAAACTGGCGGATTCATCTGTGCCGAACACTTTTGCCAGCTCAATGGCCTCATTAATAACAATTTTCGCCGGGGTTTGAGGCATATTAAAAAGCTCATAAACCGCAAGGCGAATTATAGTCTTATCTACATTGGCAAGACGCTCCACTTTCCATTCCTGAGAATATTTATTTATAATCTCATCCAGCTGTTTTAAATTTTCAAAAGTACCCCGCACCAATTGCCGGACAAAATCTGAATTTGCTTCCCCTAATTTTGCCCCGGTTAAAGTTTCCTCCGCCGCCTGCCATTCATTTTGACCGACATCAAGCTGAAAAAGCATTTGCAGAGCATATTCCCGCGCCTTGCGCCTGCTCATTATAGTCCCCCTCTATTGCTCCTTATTGGCAAAAATCCTTTCCACAGCCTCTTTAATACTTACCCGGCCGTCGATTTTTTTGCCGATAAAGAAACCTATAAAAATACATATATAAATGAATAAGGCCTGCCAAAAACCGAATGACACCACCATAATCCCAAAAATAAGGCCTAAAATAATTCCGATGCTTTTACCTTTATGATGACGCCAAAGCTCAATTAAAATCTCCATAAAGCTCATATTCCGTCACCCCTAACTTTTTTGGCAGCGTTTTGGTCAATAGACTCCACCAAAACCTTAACTTCCAAAACCTTAAGGCCGCTCATATTCTCCAGAGATTCCTTTACCTCTTTTTGCAGGGCCGCCGCTGTTTCAGGTATATTGGCCTCCGGCGTTACCACAACATGAAGGTAAATAGCGACACCCTCCGGGGCCGCCTTAAGCCGGGCTTTGGTTTCCTTAACGGCGCTGATTTTGGCGGCCGCCTTTTTAACCATTGTTTCTACGGCATTCAGGCTGATATTTACCGTGCCCTCTTCATTATTATTTACTTTAACCAAACGCTCCGGCCTGCGATAATGAATACCGAAGAAAAAGCTCAAAGCGCCTAAAACCATTAAAGCCGCGGCAATCAGCAAAGGGATTGCATTGGAGCCCCCTCCTTTAAACAAAGCCTCAAGGTTTCTCAGCCAAAAATTAATCACTGTTTCATTAGCCACACAGGCCACAACCAATATGCCCAGGGCAATAATAGAAAGACCGCCTATGCTTAAAAACAGCCTTCTTAAAAAATTCATGCTCCTACCCCCTTTATAAGGGGCAGCTGCCTGGTTGGCAGCTGCCTTGCGGATTTTATTTAATTCCTCTTAATCTTCGTTTTTACCGCTGACTGCGGGGTGCCCCTGGGGAAAGGTAACCCCCTGAACATGGATATTTACCGCATTAACATTAAGGCCCGTCATACTCTCTACAGAACTGCGTACAGCATTTTGGGCGTTTTCGGCCACACTGGGAATAGCTACCCCGAATTCCACAATTATAAAGAGGTCGATAATAGCCTCGGTATCGTTCAGCTCAACCTTTACCCCTTTGGTGAGGTTTTTACGGCCAAGCATTTCTGCAATGCCCCCTGCTATACCGCCGCTCATCCCGGCTATGCCCTCCACCTCTGTGGCGGCTAAACCGGCTATGGTTGCCACTACATCATTAGCTATTCTAACCGTGCCTGTTCCCGTGGTTTCAACAGTTTCGTCGTTTAAAAAATCTCTTTCTTCCGTCATATAATATACCTCCTTTTTTATTTAGGGAGTGCTATAATACCTAAGTATTGCTTTTATTATACCAAATAATGGGGAAAACACAATATAAAAAACCCCGGCCTTTAAATAGCTAAGGGCTGCTTATTAAATTTTTTAAATAAAAATTAAAGCGAAAGGCCTAAAAAAAGCCTTCCGCTTTATATTTGCCAATTTTAATATTTTTAACCAAGGCTTAAACCTGCGGCCTCTTTCCTATGCTCTTTCCTTTGCTTCTTAATCTATTTATTAATTATAACAACTCTTTCCATGCCTATATTTGTAACTCCGTCAACTAAATCCGCAATTTGCTGGGCCTCATTATCGCTTAATTTACCGTTTAGCACAACCGTAACTTTATCCTCCTGAATAAAGGCCATTGCCTCATTAAAATTCTTGGCTGCCAATAAGGCGGCAATCAGCATTTCATCCTCAACTTTTTTAGCAAGCGCTATGGCTCTTGCCTGAGCCTTATCCTTACCCTCGGCTGTGGAATTGGGATTATTAATAATTTCGTTTAAAAGCTCAAGCTCCTGGCCGCGGGCTTTTTCTTTTTCCAGCTGAAATTGAGTATAATAATCTTTGCTGCTTTCTAAAATATCCTTAAGCGGCTCTTTTTCCTGAGCTTTATCTTCGGCCTCCCCTGGAGGGGCTTCCGTTGAAGAGGCGCTTTGAGCTGCGGGGATTTGGTTTTCTCCGATTTTAACCTCCTTAGCATTTAAAAAATCATAGGCCAAAAAGCCGATACATAAAACACCTAAAAGCAAAAGCCATTTTTTAGCCGGGGAAGCCTTACTCTTTCTCATTTTTAATCCTCCTTTTCTTTATTATTAATTATTATTCTCCCTGAGCAATAATTATTCTATGGGCGGGCAATCCCAAAAGCCCCCGGGCCGCCTGAAAGAGCTCCATTTTTATTTCGGGGCTCCCTGCCCCCTCCGCCACAATAAGTACCCCCTGAACCCTAGGGGGGAATTCCTCAAGAATTACCGGCCCCTGGTTTTCCAGGGCTAAATCCAGACTTTTGGTTACGATGCTGCTGTCCCTTTTAGAGGTATCCCCTATATCCTCCTCATTAATCAGGCTTTCGCTTTCCTGCTCATTAAAGGCATATTCCCTCCTGCCGTAATTAAAATAGGTTAAAACTACTTTAACTTGCCCCGCCCCCTTTATACTGCCTAAAATCTCGGCAAGCCTTTCCTCCAGAGCGCTTTCGGCTTTGGGCAGGCTGTTTACCCCTGTATTTTCAGCCTCAATATTTGCAGACGATTTTAAACCCGGTATATTCCAATTCCCAAGGCTCATAAGTAAAAGCCCTGCCACTAATAAAATCCCCAGCTTATAATAAAGGTTTTTAAGAGGCTTTTTTTCTTTGCCTCCCGGCTTAAATATAAAGTTAAAGGGATTTTTAAGGCCCTGGGTTTTTTCTGCCTGATTTTTATCATCCGCCCTTTTATCGCCCAAACTCTTTTCATCTCCCCGGCTTTCCATATTTATCCTCCTTTTAATTATTCCGGTTATTATTCCGGCTTACGGGATAAATCAATTGCGATAATCTCTGGGGGAAGGTTAAAAAAATCCCCCAAAATATTTTTAAGCTTTTTTTTGGTATCTTCCTCCCCTGCTAAAGAACTGTCTAAAACCCCTTTTATATATACGGCCTTAATTGAGGCATCGCTGTTTAATTCAAGCTTTGTTTCTACCTGGCTAAGCTGGGGCAGTAAAAGAGAAATGGCATTTATCTGCCGGATTAACCCCTCTTTATAATCCTCTGCGGCATTGGCGGTATATTGGGCTGCTAAAGCCCGGCCCTGGCTTAAAATTTCCCCGGTTGCCGCCTCATAGGCGCCTTTATGATAAATAGGGGCAATTTGATTATGCCCGAAAAAGCTTAAAACCGGGCCTAAAACCGCACTGATTAATAAAACCCCCATTATCATCCTGATAAAACCATACATCTGCCCCTCGGGCAAAAGCATTTGCAAAAACATTGTAATAAGCACTAAAACAGCTATATTGCGGACTAATTCCCCCAGGGCCGTTATCATAAAAACCACCTACCGCATCATCATAGTAATATTCCCCACCCCAACCGTTAAAGCCAAAACAAAAAAGAAAAGCAATCCGCTGGCGGCAACGGCGCCGAAAAGTAAAAGCAAAGCATTGGAAAGCCCATGTAAAGCCTGGGAAAGCTGGGTTTCCCCCAGGGGTTGAATTATGGCGGAGGCCAGCCTGTATATGATGAACTGCGCCAAAATTTTAACCGCCGGCAGGGCGCATAAAATAAAAATGATAATAACCCCTATAATACCGATTGCGTTTTTAAGAATTAAAGCCGTGCCGATAACGCTGTCCAAGGCATCCGCCATGCTTCTGCCTACTATAGGTATAAAAATACCGCTGGCGGCTTTAGCGGCCCTCAAAGCCAGGCCGTCTAGGGTTGCCCCGGCTACCCCCATTAAGCCTAAAAAAGCAATAAAAATTGTAAGGCTGATACTCATTATGCCCAGAGCCACATCTTTAAATAAACCGGCCATTTTATCTAAATTAAAATTGGGGGATATATGCCCCACCAAACGCAAAATCGCATTAAAATAAATTAAGGGGAAGATTAAATTCTTCATCATATTTAAAAGGGCCGCTAAAATAAAAAGCATTGCCGGGTGTAAAATACTTACGGAGCTGATTCCCCCCATAGCCGCTAAAATAGTCATTAAAAGGGGCAAAAGCCCCTGGAGAAAATCACTCATTAGGGATACGCTTTCCCTGGCATAGCCCAAAACCCGGGAAAACGAGGCTATGGTTATAGTTATTAAAAGAAGATAAACAACAGCCCGGCTTAAAAAGCTGATTTCTCCTTTGCCGAAAGCCTCTTTTAAATTTGTTAAGATTAAGCAAATTACCGCCAAAACCAGTAATTGCCCTAAAATAGCCCCGCTGTTAAAAATTTCTTTAAAAATCAGCCCTGCCAAAGAATAAATTAAGGCTCCGATATCCCAGGAGAATTCCCCCCTTTGAATTTCCCGCCAAAGCGCCGAAAGGCTAAAACCCCCGGCCATTGCCCCTAATTCATCATCCAGCTTTTGGATATACTCATTTATAAGAGAAAAATCCGCCTCCTCATAGGCTAAGGCAGGCTTTGGGGCTATAAAAATGGCTAAAACAAGCATAAGTATTAAAAGGGCGGCTTTATATCTCATTTTAAGACTCCTTCAGGCGCCTTACCTTAAAAGCTCTAATATAGATTTAAGCACCGATATCATAATGGGCATGGATAAGAGCAATATGCCGATTTTGGCCGCAAATTCCAGCTTAATGGCAATTGCCCCCTGGCCTGCATCCCGGCAAAGCTGCGCTCCGAATTCCGTAATATAGGCAATCCCTAAAACTTTAAATATTGTGCCTAAATAAAGGGTGCTTAAATTAGCCTGGAGGGCCAGGTTTTCAAATAATTCCAAAAGCTGCCCCAGCCTGGGCAAAATCCGCATAAAAATTAAGGCCCCCACCGCCAGGGCAATTAAAATACTAAAGCCCGGCAGCTTGGTATCTTTTATAAAAAGCGCGGAGATTGCCCCGATTAACCCCGCCCCTACTAAAACAAATATTTCCTGCGCCCCTGATAACACCGGAACACCCCCAGATTAATAAAGCTTAAATACGGATTGCACCCCGGCAAAAAGCTGCTTAATTATAGGCAATACCTTAAGTAAAGCCAGGGCCAGGCCCACTATTAAAGTAAGATAGGCATATTCGTCCCTGCCGGCCTGCTTTAAAAAGGTATGCAATATGGTTACGGCTATGGCTAAAGCCATTAAAAAAAAGATTATAGATATCTCCTGCACGGCCTTTCCCCCATTCTCCAAGCCCAGGCTAATTAAGATTATAAAAAAAGCAGGGCTAAGATAATCCCGACAGACCACCCTAAATTCAGCCAGACTCTCCCCAGCTTCTGCCATTTCTGGTTGGCATTTCCTTCAGCCAGGGCAAGGCGCTGGCGGCAAAGCTCTAAACGGTTTATCTGGTCATAAGTATCGGAAAGCCCCAGCCCAGCGCCAAATGCTTCTAAAATTTCTTTTTCTTCATTTTCTAGTTTTTTTTGAAGGCCAAACTCTTCCATAGCCCCCCGCCAGGCCTCATCGGCGCTTATTCCCTCCCCGGAGGAAAGCCTTTGGGCGGCTAAAGAAAATAAAGCCTCCCCCTGCCCGGCCGAGGCGGAGGCAATTTTTAAAGCCCGGCTTAAATGGGTGTTGGCATAAGAGATTTCTCTTCTTAAGGCTATTAGCCCCTCCTGCAGGCCCCTTAAGAGAATGCAGCGCCCCTCAAGGCTTTTAGCCGCTAAAATTCCTAAAAAAGCGCAGGCCACAACTATCATAATCGCCCCCAAAAATTTAAGCATAGCTGCTACCCCCATTTGCAAGCCTATCCTCTTTATAAAAATCCTCTTGGTCCGGGTAAAAAGGTTTTCCCTTAGGCGGTATTTTATTCCCCGGCTCCTCATTCCCCAAGGGGTTTAAGGAGCAATCCCAAATACTTTCAATTGTTCCGGGCCCCTTGGCGCGAGAAAGAAAAACAATGCGCCCGAAGGCCTTTTCTTTTAAAAGGCCGCCCATAACCGGCCTTGCCAAAAGCTCTTCTTTATTACTGCCATGGGCGCTGGCAATAATAATAATCCCGGCATTTGAGGCTTCCCTGATGGCTGTTGCATCCTCAATTCTGCCAATTTCATCACAAATTATTATTTGGGGGGCCATAGAGCGTATCATAAGCATCATCCCTTCCCCTTTGGGGCAGGCATCCAAAACATCACAGCGGGGGCCTAAAGGCAGCTGGGGCTTACCCTCCAGCATAGCGGCTATTTCAGAGCGTTCATCCACTATTCCCACATTATAGGCGGCGCCTTTTATATTAGGGGAAAGCTCCCCATGGCCCTTAGAGAGTAATCCGGCTAAATCCCTGAGGAGAGTGGTTTTACCGGCCCCGGGAGGCGAGGCAATTAAGGTATGCTGCAGGGTTTTAGGCTCTCCGCCATAAAGCCTTGGCAAAAGCTTTTCCCCATTGCCTGCTACAAAACGGGCCAGGCGCAAATTTATACTGGATATATCTTTTAGAGTCCTTATATTGCCCCCATCCAGCACGGCCCGGCCGCATAGGCCTGCCCTATGCCCCCCTCTTAAAGTAATATAGCCCCTTTTAAGCTCTTCCTCCAGGGCATAAAAAGAGCTGTCTGAAATTAATAAAACAATTTGCCTCAGCTCCTGGGGGCTTAAAACCCGGCCATTTTCAGGGTTTTGGGTAATCCGGCTGCCTTGGGCTAAAAAGGCCTCCCCGCAATTAAAACGCAGGGCAATGGGAAAGCCTAAACGCAGGCGGATTTCCTCCAAACCCGTAAGGCAGGAGGGGGGTATAAGAGAAAACTCCTCCCGAAGCCCGGGGGGTAAATAAGGCAAAATACCTTTAAGAGCCCGGCTGCCGCCAAAATTAATCTCTCTATTTTCCGCCACTTGCATCACCCTTTCGTCTTATTTTATATTATTAATTAAGGACGAGTATTAGAACTCTAATTTACCCTATAAATAAAAAACCGCCACCTGTTTAGGGTTGCGGTTAATTAGTCTTATTTAAGTTTTTTAAAACTCTTTTTATTTTAAATCTTTTAGCGGTTAACTTTTAAGCTTGGTTTTGTTTAAGCGGCGGAATTATTCCTCGTCTTTTTCATCATCGCATTCGGCATAATCCTCGTCATCCTCATCCTCTTCGCCGTTAACAAAAACCACCGCCCCGCATTCCGGACAGGTTACCTCAATAAGGTCGTCATCATAGAGAATATCGGAATCAAAGCAAACCTCCTCATGACAATTGGGGCAGGTAACTTCTACATAATCGTCGTCTTCAAATTCATCGTCTTCGTAGAAATCATCTTCTAAATCGGCTAAATCGCTGTCAAGGCTTTCAAGATAATTCTCCAAATCCTCTTGGCCTTCGTAAACATTGGCCATACAATCGGCCATATCCTCAAGCACCTCAAGAATTTCCTTTAATAATTTGCCTTCTTTAGAATCCCCAACTTCCATCCCCTCAGACAAGCCCTGTAAATAAGCAATCTTTTTTTGTAAATCTTTCATATTTCTGCCCCCTTTCAATTTTTAATTCCATAGCACTTCATAGCATTTCCCCAGGGGTGCAACTTTATGCCCTCTCCAGGTATTCGCCTGTTTTGGTATTAATTTTAATTGTATCCCCCACATTTATAAAGAAGGGTACCCTTACTATCGCCCCGGTTTCCAGAGTTGCGGGCTTAGAGCCGCCGGAGGCCGTATCCCCCTTAATTCCCGGTTCCGTTTCAACAACCTCCAGCTCTACATGGCCGGGGAGATCTACCCCGATAATTTTACCGTGGAAAAACAAAACGGAAATATTCATATTCTCTTTTAAATAGAGCTTTCCATCCCCTACTTCTTCCTCGCTCAGGGAGTATTGCTCATAATTTTCCAAATCCATTACTATATAGGCTTCGCCGTCATGGTAAAGGTATTGCATTTCCCTTCTGTCTAAATGGGCCCTGGGGAGCTTCTCCCCGGCATTAAATGTACGCTCTAAAACATTGCCGTTTTTAGCGTTTTTTAGCTTTGTTCTGACAAATGCGGAGCCCTTGCCGGGCTTTACATGCTGAAAATCCACAACAATATAGGCAACGCCATCCAGCTCTATGGAAACGCCGGTTTTTAAATCATTTGTTGATATCAAAAAAAACCCCTCCTACAGCAAATTATAGTAAAGCGGCGCCCAATTAAAGGCAATTTAACATTTGTATTCATATTTTACCATATTGGGAAGGTATTAAACAAGGGGCATATAATTTATCCCCTTTATTACTTTAAATAAAAAAGGAGGGCTTACCCCCCTTTTTCTGTTTTAACGGCGAACTTCCGCTTTAACGGCGAACTTCCTTAATTCTGGCCGCCTTGCCGGTAAGCTTACGCAAATAATAAAGCTTTGCGCGGCGCACCTTACCATGTCTTACAACTACGATTTTTTCGATTCTGGGAGAATGGAGAGGAAAGGTTCTTTCTACTCCTACCCCATAAGAAACACGGCGAACGGTAAAGGTTTCGCTAAGGCCGGAGCCTTTAATTTTTATAACAAGACCCTCAAAAACCTGAATACGCTCCCGGGTGCCTTCTACAACCTTCACATGTACTTTTACGGTATCCCCTGAGCGAAGCTGGGGAACATCTTTACGAATATGCTCCTGCTCTACAAATTGAATAAGATTTGACATTATAAGTCCTCCTTTTTTCGACGGCTGTTCATTCCCGGAAAACGGCAGAGGACCAGCCCAAACATACTTAAAGATTATAGCATATAAAATATACCCTTTGCAAGGCCTAACGGGAATTATTTTCACCCAAAAGCCTGTCCAGCATAATTGAGGCGGCGCTTCTTACCGAAAGATGATTATACTCCCCCCGGCCGTAAAGAGGGCGGAGGCGGTAATTAGCCTTTGCCATAATTTCATCCGCCAGGCCCCAGCCGGTGCCTAAAAGCATAAGATAATTGCCCCCCTGGTTTTCCATTATATTCCGCATTTCCTTATAACCCGTTAAAGGCGGGGCGGCCTGGGCGCTGGTGGCAATAAGCCTTAGGGGGCCGTAAGAATCCTGAATCTCTTTGATTGTTTCTTCAAGGGAGGGCCTTAGAGAAACTAAATCCAAAGCCTCCTGACGATTGGGATTATATTTTGCCCCAAAACCCAATTGCCAATGGGAAAGCAGATTATTCATCAGCTTTTGCTGATTCTCCGCCGGCTGAATTATATAATAGCCGCAAACCCCGTAAGTTACCGCGGCTCTGGCAATATCATGCAAATCTAAATTAGTTAAAGAGGTATTGATTATTTGCTTTTTTTTATTATAAACAGGGTAATGGATAAGGGCTACAAAAAAATTAAAGGGCTGCTCTTTGCCTTTTTTTAATTCAGCTAAATAAGAAATATCTTCCTGGCTTAAAGCTGCCTCCTCTAAAAGCTCCGGCCTGTTAAGCCAGGTGCGTTCAAGGGATTTTTGGCGGCGCCATAAGTTAATCTCCTTATGATTGCCGGAAAGCAAAACCTCCGGCACTTCCATACCTCTGAAAACCGGCGGCCTTGTATAATGGGGGTATTCCAAAAGCCCGTCATCAAAACTTTCCTCCGCTGTGGCATCCTCATGGCCTAAAACCCCCGGCAAAAGCCGAATTATGCTATCGGTAATGGCCAGAGCGGGGATTTCCCCCCCTGTTAGAATAAAATCTCCCAAAGAAACCGGCTGAGCCCCCAGACCTTGAGCTACTCTTTCATCTATACCCTCATAGTGGCCGCAAATTATAATTATTTGCTCTTCTTCGGCAAGGCTTTTGGCCATTTTTTGGTTAAAGGGCCTGCCCTGAGGGCTGGTTATCAGGATTTTTGCCCGGGGATTTTTTTTAACATCCTCCACGGCGGCAAAAATAGGCTCCGGCTTCATAACCATACCGGCGCCGCCGCCATAAAGCCTGTCATCGGTTATATGGTGCTTATCCAGGGCATAATCCCGAATATTAACAATATTAATTTCTGCAAGACCCTTCTCTACCCCGCGCTTAATAATGCTTTCATCTAAGGGGGTAAACATATTGGGGAAAAGGGTGAGAATATCTATACGCATAAAACACCCGCTTTATTCCGGCCTTTTTAAGCTTTAAGGCCGGCAATTTTTACTTTATAAATTTTTATATAAGACCGGGGGGAAGTTTTACCGTCATTTGCCCTTTTTCTAAATCAATCTTTAAAATGATTTTTTTAAGGGCCGGTATATATACTCTTTCGCCGTTGGGTTTTTCCATTACATAAAGGTCATTTGCGGGGTTTTCTTTAATTTCCCGAATAATCCCCAGTTCTTTTTCATCCTGAATTACCCTAAGCCCCTCCAGCTGCCAATAATAGTATTGCCCCTCCGGCAAAAGGGCCGCCCGGCTTTTGGGTATAATTAAAAAAAGCCCTCTTAAGGCCTCCGCCTGAATACGGTTTTCTATCCCAAAAAATTTCACCAGAATATGCCTCCCCGCTAATGAGGAGGATTCTATTTTTAATTCCTGATTATTCTTCTCCAGGTATAAAATACTGCCGGGAGAAAAACGGGGGGCATAATCGCTTAGGCTTTCTACCTTAACATTGCCCCTTATGCCATGGGCGCCCCGGATTATTCCTACTTTTAAAGCCTCAAAAACCATTTTACCCCCTTATAAAATCCTAACTATAAACACCTTAAAAAAAGCCTTAATGCCCCATAGAAAGAAAAACCCCGCCGAAAGTAAAAGGCCTTTATTAGCCCAAAACAAGGGGCTGGGTTTTCTTCCCTGAATATGGCAAACCCCATCTGGGGTTTTAGTCTATTTTAAGGCTGCATTTTTTGCCTTCCTTGGCGGCGGCTGCTTTGAGTACGGAACGCATAGCTTTTGCAATACGCCCCTGCTTACCAATGACTTTCCCCATATCTGAGGAGGCCACCCGCAAATTTAACTCAATTTGGCCTTCTTTTTCCTCCTCCGTAACAATTACATCCTGAGGGTTTTCCACCAGGGATTTAGCTATATGCTCAATTAAATCTTTCATAATTACACCCCTTGGGGGAGATTATTTAAAATACCCAATAATTGGGAGCTAAAAGTATAAGCCGCGCTTTATTCGGCTTATTCTTTATTCGGCCTCTTCTTTAATCTGGCCGCTTTTTAAATCAAGGAATTTTTTATTTATGCCGATTTTTCTGAATAAGGTTTTAACGGTTTCAGAAGGCTCCGCCCCAGAGGCCAGCCAGGCCAAAGCTCTGTCTTCTTTTATTTCGATTACAGGGCTTTTTTTGGTTGGGTCATAATAACCGATTTCCTCAATAAAGCGGCCATCCCTGGGAAAGCGGGAATCCGCAACAACAACTCTATAGAAAGGAGCTTTTTTTGCACCCATTCTTTTTAATCTTATTCTTGTAGCCAATTATTTCACCTCCTCATTAAAATATCAAAATACTATTGCATAAAAGGCGGGATGCCAAAAGGGGCTTTTCCCTTGCCTTTTTTAGCCTTTTTACCAATGCCCCCCTGCATGGTATTGATTTGTTTTATCATCTTCTGCATTTGCTCATACTGGCGCATAAGCTTATTTACATCCTGCACCTGGCAGCCGCTGCCCCGGGCTATTCTAAGCTTGCGGGAGCCGTTTATTATACCCGGGTTGGCCCTTTCCTGAGGGGTCATGGATTTTATCATGGCTTCCACAAAAACTAATTGCTTTTCATCAACCTGAACATTTTTAAGCTGCTTACCCATACCGGGAATCATCCCTAAGATATCCTGCATGCTGCCCATTTTTTTTATTTGGGAAAGCTGCTCTAAATAATCGTCAAAAGTAAAGCGGGATTGCCTTAAGCGGGCCTCCAGCTGGGCGGCCTTTTCCTGATCCATGCTGGACTGCGCCTTTTCTATTAAAGAGAGAACATCCCCCATGCCTAAAATTCTGGAGGCCATGCGCTCCGGGTAAAAGGGCTCAAGGGCATCTAATTTCTCCCCGGTGCCGGTAAATTTTATGGGGCGGCCTGTAACAGCCTTAACGGATAAAGCGGCGCCCCCTCTGGTATCGCCGTCCAGCTTTGTAAGGACAATACCGGTAATATTTAATTCTTCATCGAAGGCGGAGGCTACATTTACCGCGTCCTGCCCCGCCATGGCATCCACCACCAGGAGGATTTCCGCCGGGTTAAGATTAGCCTTTATTTGGCTAAGCTCCTCCATAAGCTCCTGATTTATCTGAAGGCGGCCTGCGGTATCTATGATTAAATAATCATTGCCATGCTCTTTGGCATGAATTAAAGCCTTTTTGCTGATTTCAACAGGGCTTATTTTATCCCCCAGAGAAAAAACAGGTATGCCGGTTTTTTCCCCCAGAACCTCCAATTGCTTAATAGCCGCCGGGCGGTAAATATCCGCCGCCGCTAAAAGGGGCCTCTTACCCTGCTTTAAAAGCCAAAGGGCAATTTTACCGCTGGTTGTGGTTTTACCGCTGCCCTGCAAGCCCACGATTAAAATAATTGCAGGGGGGCTTGGGGCCGTTGCCAGCTTGGCCTGGGTTTGCCCCATTAAGGAGGTTAATTCCTCATGAACTATTTTAATAACCTGCTGGCCGGGGGTAAGGCTTTTTAAAACATCGGCGCCGATGGCCCTTTCTTTAACTTTGGCAATAAACTCTTTGGCAACCTTATAATTAACATCCGCCTCTAAAAGGGCAATGCGAACTTCCCTTAAGGCCTCGCTGACATCGCTTTCGCTAAGGCGGCCCTTGCTTTTAAGCTTTTCAAAAATTTCCTGCAGTTTTTCACTTAAATTACCAAAAACCATTTATTCACCCTCTTTAAGTCGGTGCCATTTATTCCAAAAGGCCTCCCATAAGGCTTTAGAAGGCTCGTTTTCTAATTTTTTTAGTTCTGTTTCCGCTGCCTGCCGGAGTTTTTCGGCCTGAATATGCTTTTCAGCCAATCCCAGAGCCTTTTCATAATCCTCTAAAAGAGCTTCGCCGCGGCGGAGGGAATCATGTACCGCCTGGCGGGATATTCCGCAGGCCTGGGCAATTTCTCCTAAAGAAAAATCCTCTTCGTAAAAAAGGGTTAAAGCCGTTTTTTGCTTTTGGGTAAGAAGAGGCCCGTAAAAATCCAGCAGCAGGCTTACCCTGATTATTTTTTCTATATTCTGAAGGTCACTTGCCTTATCTTTTTTAAAATCATAATCCGCCATAATAACCTAAAAATATTCTTTACATTTTAGCTTTTTTGCCAACAGGGCTATTATACCCAAATTAAATACGGCTGTCAAGTAAAAAACCTTGTCGGCAAATAAAAAGGAATGGCCCAAGGCCCGCTCTTTAACTTTCAATTTATAAGATGGCAAAAGGATCATCATCCTGGTTCTGATTCCAGATATATTCCGTAAACGAAGCGATCTCCGCCGCTTTTTCTTGGCCAAAATGCTCCGCCACAAAGCCCAGGGCCATGTCGATACCCGCAGATACGCCGGAAGAGGTATAGAACTTGCCGTCTTTAACCCAGCGAGCCTTTTTTTGCCAAAGGACAGCCGGCCCCATGCTCTGGGCAAAGGCGAAGGAGATTTTGTTGCTGGTGGCCTTTTTACCGTCCAGCAGGCCGGTTTTAGCCAAGAGCGCGCTGCCTGTGCAAACCGTTAGCACAAAAGGCGCCGCCTGCGCCAACTCGCACAATTGTTGCAGATAGGCTTGATCCTCCACCAAGGTCCGCGTACCATAACCCCCCGGCAGCAGTAACGGCCCTGCCTGCACCTTATGCCAAGGTATGGTGTCGATATTTAAGCCCTGGCGGCTTGCCACCAAGCCTCCATCTTGAGAAAGGCAGACTAGGCGGTAGTTTTCCGCCAATTGGCCGAAGATTTCCGCCGGCCCGCAAACATCCAAAATTTCAAAGCCGGGGAAGAGCAGCAAATTAAAATCCTGATGACCCATAGCAGCCTCCTTAAATTATATATTAAGAATTCTTCGGGCATCTCTTTCACTGGTCAAGACTTTTTCTTTATCACTCAAAGAGATTAAGCAGCCAAGCCAGATTCTCCTTCGGTTCTTGCTAGGGGCAATCGCTGCCGAGGAGGATTTTTTCCGCCTAAGGCAGCCGAATCATCTCCACCGCTTCACAGGGTGTGATTCTGCCGGCTATGAAGGCGGTGCTAAAATAGATGCCCAAGCCACATAAATGCTCTTTTACCGCCTGCCACAGCCTTAATCAGCTGCGGGCAGTCCTCGCGGTTTTGCCGGTACAGCTCGCAATTTCCTATTGTGGGGCAAAAAACGGCGGCGGAATCAGTTGCGGTATGAGTATGCTTAAAAGGTTAAAAAACAAGGCGCCTAAAAGAAGCGTTCACTTAGGGATTGAACAAAAGACCAAGTGAACAGCTTCAAACGGGGGCGAAAGTAAAGACCACACTGAAGGATAAAACCTTTTGTGTGGTCTTTCTTATGTCTTGGAGAGACTTTCGTATTCTTCCTTAATTTTTTCAAAAGCAAAATCTGTATAAAAATCCTGCGATGCAGATTTGGTATTTTTGCTATCAAGCCGCCTAGTATATACACAGTTTATATCGTCTTTAGTCTTCTTTTTTATTCTGTTGAAAATTGTTCCTTGCTTGAAGTCGGAGATATTTTCTTTGCACCATGCCAGCAATTCAGCGTGTGTATATTTCCATATTGCCCGGAATTCTTGGTCGCTCATATTGAAAATCTGGGTATTCGGATCGTTTGAGAATTTTGCATTTGTAACTTTCGCAAAGGTTGCATCGGCGGCATCAATTGTGGTTATTGCGGCCAAAATATCGCTATTACTTGCTTTCTTTACGCTTTCAAGATAAATATCAAATCCAAGTACGATAGAATCCTCAATGCCCGATTCTTTCAAGCTTTTTATAACGGTAACTATATCTTGAATAAAAGCCTTCGTTTCCTCCGATGCTGCATACTTGACAGCCTTGTCGGAGAGAAAATCTTCTGGTTTGAAAGGCAATTTGAAGCCAAGCGGCATAATAAATAACCCTTCGTCTACCATTACATCCTTTGAAAATTGCGTTTTCATAAAGTCAACATAGTTTAATGCAGAGCGCGCAACAAGCATAAAAATATATGGTTCAAGCTGTTCACAATAGAAATGGGTTATGCTGTTTCTGTACTTTTCAATTTCCTCAATGTTTTTCTTGGTAGCAGTAAAACTATTCGCTTTTATAGAGTTTCTGTGCTCACTAACATAATCGAGAGCCTTGTCCGCAGAAATGGTATGACCGTCTACTGTAAAAATAGATCGGTTTTTGATGTATTTCTTTACATAGGCCTTTAATGCTAACTCCCACGCATTCATCATAAGCAGTGTGACGGTTTCGTACCTATATGAGATATTGGGTTTGTTATGTATTTCAATAGCGGCAAAATATGCAGCTATCGAGTTTTTTATGAGGTTGATTTGCACCATTTTCCGTTTTGCCATACTTGCCGCCTTTCTAACATTAATTAGAATTTATCAGTCTGAAGATTCTTGTATCAGCTTAATGAGTGATGCCACCGCTGTTACAGAAACCAAACATATTGAAGCATCTCGCTTTGTGGCGTTTCGGTCATGAGTAAGTTGGTTACCCAAGTCAACTGCGCTTTTGGCAAACTTACGTGCTTTTTCTGATGAATCTGTGAGCTCATGTTGCAGAAATGCTTCTAACATACGTTTAGCATCGGTCGTACTTGTCTCTACACCATCCAACGTTGGGTGCTTGGTCGCATCAAACACTTGCTGCGCAACGGTGATAAGAGTTTCTCTGCCCAGCATACCTATTGCTTGAAACTGTTCTTCTTTGTCTGCAATTTCCAAACGGCTTTTCATTTCCGTTATAGACCTGTCAACGCGTTCCCATCCTGTCAATGTGTATTCTTCCAGATATAAATCGCTAACAGCGAAACGGCTGAACCTTGCAAACAACCTTTTTCTTAACTCCTGTACATTTTGATTGTCTTTAAATAACGGCAATTCAGACAGGTCTTTGATAATGACAAATTGTTGACTTCCATTGAATTCGCGCAAGTTTTTGTACATGGCGGTACGTTTGTTAGGAATGATACTGCCGAATTTTCCGAAGTCCGGACTTGTAACGGGGATATTCACACCAAAATCCACAGCATAAAAATTGCAGTATTTTACAATCTGCGCTCCGCTTAGTCCATGGTTGGTATCCGCCAATATGTCGGAGGCATACGAAATGAAGGCATCATCTATCTTTTCGGTAATCATTCTATAAACCTCCCTTCATTCCACTGTGGCTTGACCGTTCATGAGCATGGGCAGAAGCCAGTCGCGGAGGCGGGTGAGCTCAAGATTTTCAGTGATATTTTTTTGAATTTTCCTAAATATAGGCTCTATGCAACTGTTGTACTTCTTCAATATTCTATCAGGTGGGCTTGCGATATAATAATCCGAACAAGCAATATCAAACAGAAGGTTTTTTATACCTGTTGTTTTGCCTTCATACTTAAAGAATACTCCGGCTTCATAAAGTTTAGTCCATGTAACATAGAACCAATACTGCCATTCAATACTCTTAAGCGAAAACGCTTTGCAGAAGTTGGATGTGATAATATTGGTCGAAAAACGCGTTAGTATTTCATCATTGATATAGCAAATTCTACCTGTAGATTGCGTTGGGCTACCACCAGAAATTTCGATGATAATATCTCCATTGGATAAGAATTTAAATGTATTCTTTTTCAGGATATATCTCAAAGGAGCCTTAATATCTTGGGCTCCGTTTATTGCAGGAAAGTCGGCCCCGCGAATACAAGTAACTTCTTCGGTGTAATTGCCTGACTTTTCTTCCTTTCCCCAGTCTCCGCCCTTTTCATCAATGATATATTCATTTAATGTTGCTGCGCCCCACCCATTCGGTATCTTACGCTTTAGCTGCTCGTCCCATTCCATCTTACCACCGGAAGTGCGGTAGGGCTTGCCGTTTTCGTCGGGGAAATCAAACTGTACGAACCAGTAATCATATATGGTCTTTGCCATCGCCTCCAACTCAGCGTTTATACGCTTGTTGAGGGCGATCTTTTCGTCGAGGCAAAATAGAACATCAGAAATACGCGTTTGAAGAGGCACAGACGGATAGCTAATCGGAAATGATTTTATATCATCAGAATTAAGGTTCTTTCTTACACCTGATGCTAATATGCGAAGTTGAAGATAGCTGTTTTTCAGCCAATAATATACATATCTATAATCAGCTTTACTTTCATTAACGATAATATTGCAGCACGCCTGATTTGTTGTCATTTCTCGCATAATGATGGATGTGTTTCCCCGAGTTTGTCCCTCACCATACATAGCGACTGAAAGTGTTTTGGGCGGCCACAGCTTTATGTTTGTCTCATCCAAAGCAGCTTGCGAAATATGCTCATTGGTATCAAAAATCTGAAATTCACCCAGCTGCTCTGTTTTTAGCCACGGATAACGAATCTTGAGCTTGTATACTGGCAACCCTGATCTGAATGAATCAACACGTCAGTTTTAAGCTCTGCGCCATGCTTCTCCATAAGATCATTCAAAAGCTCTACGAGGACAAGGTGCTCGGCAACATTACAGAGGAACGATTTCATAAGATGTCGGCGGATTATGAAACTGAGCAAAAGACATTGGAAGCTAAAGCCGCTGTGTTGAAAAAGACACTCGATACTGCAAAAGAACAAACTCTTAATACAGACCGCTTTCTAGCCCTGGTCAGAAAGTATACGGAGATACCGGAGCTAGATGCAGAAATCATCCGAGAGTTCATTGACAGAATCATCGTATTCAAAACAGAAAAGGTTAATGGACGAAGAATGCAGCGCATCCGGATTTCCTACAACTGCATCGGTGAAGTCAACATTCCAGAAGAGGACGAAAAAACGGCAAAGCCGCTATAAACGACTATGCCGAATTTTTCAGAGATTATAAATCCCTATTTGACCGCCCCGAAAGCCGCCCCCTTTTTATTTAAAAGCATTTTAATTTATTTTAATATTTTAATTATTTCCCCGCAATGCCTGCAATGGTAAATATGCTTTTTAGCGTAAATTAACCTATCGAGATTTTCAGTTACGCCGCAATTTGGGCAGACTAGCTTTTTCTTTTGCAATATAAAATAGGCTGCCAGAAAAAACCCCGAGCCTATTAAAAAGGGCCGTTTATAAATACCGCCAATTAATGAAAGCGCAAATAAAAAAACCAGAATTAAACCTAAATTAAGATATTTATTTTGTATATGCTTCATCCTTGTACCCCCAAAAACCGGCTAAAAAGCCCTTTGCTTAACGGGCTTAATTATCTTTAGCCAAACTCTTTTTAAACACCAAATATCTCTTTTAAGTAAAAATTCTTTCTTTTGCCAAATTGGCCTCAAAAATAATTTTTTCTTCATCCATTGTAATAATTTCTCTTTTATGCATAATCAGCCTGCCATCAATAATAACACTTTCAACATCGCTGCCGCTTGCCGCATATACCAGCTGAGAGGGAATATCATGCAAGGGGTTTAAATGGGGCTTATCTAAATCAATTAAAATAATATCCGCTTTATTTCCCGGCTTTAGGGAGCCGCTGTCTTCAAAGCCCAGAGCCTTGGCTCCCTTTAGCGTTGCCAAATTAAGGGCGGTGGCCGCCGGCAGGGCAATGGGGTTTAAATCTCTCACTTTGGCAAGGTAGGCAGCCGCCCTCAGCTCCTGAAACATATCCAGCTTATTATTGCTGCAGGCGCTGTCTGTACCTATGGCTACGGGGATTCCCTCTTTAAGCATGCGGCAAATTGGCGCCATTCCACTGGCAAGCTTCATATTGGAGCATGGATTATGGACAATAACGCTGTTTAAAGCCGCAAGCTCTTTAATTTCATCCTCATTAAGCCAAATTCCATGAGCTAAAATAACTTTATTCCCCTCAAAAAGGCCGGTTTTTTTAAGATACTCCAAAGGACGCAGGGAATACTTAGCCTGAATCTGGGCATTTTCGCTTTGAGTTTCCGCAAAGTGAATTTGAATATCCAGCTTATGCCTGCGGGCGGCTTCGCCTATATTTTCCAGATACCGGGGGGTGCAGGTATAGGGGGCATGGGGGCCTAAAGAAACCCGAATTCTGCCCCCGGCTTTATTATGCCATTTTTCCATAAATTCCAGGCTGCTTTTTAGCTTTTCTTCCCCGTCTTCAAAATCTGTAAGCCCCTGAGAAATATTGGCTTTAATGCCGCTTTCTTCCACAGCCTTTGCGGTTTCCTCCACAAAAAAATACATATCCGCAAAAGCGGTGGTACCGCTTTTAAGCATTTCTAAAATAGCCAGGCGGCTGCCTCTTAAAACATCCTCCCCAATAAGTTTGGCCTCCGCCGGGAAAACTTTTTTATTAAGCCATGCCATAAGCTCCAAATCATCGGCATACCCCCTGAAAAGGCACATGGCGCTATGTCCGTGGGCATTTACAAGGCCTGCCATGGCAAGCTTGCCTGAGGCATCTATAATTGTGCCGTATTCACCCGGGGGGGCCTCCCCCAAGGCAATTATTCTATCTTCTTTTATGGCAATATCCCCCCGGAAGACCTCTTCCCCGGGGTTTAGGGTAAGTATAAAAGCGTTTTTAATTAAAATGCTCATATTACGCTCCCTTTGGCTTAATTTATTTGCTTTTATAAGTTTTACCGCCATTTAAAACAGGGGGCAATTTTTGCCTCCCGGCAGGAACAGGCAGCGCCATAATAATCTTCCTCTATAAAAAGCTCCAAAAGGCCGGCTAAATTTTTTTGCTGTAAATTTGTGGCCAAAGTTATTTCATCGGGGTCTACGGTTTTTGCCAGCCCCGCGGCATAATTTGCCACAACGGCAACGGAGGCATAGCATAAACCGGCCTCTCTGGCCAGAGAAACCTCGGGAACCCCCGTCATTCCCACTAAATTAGCCCCCCAGGAGGCATAGGCTTTAATTTCTGCCGGGGTTTCAAAACGGGGGCCCTGTGTGCAAAGGTAAACCCCGCCCCCGGGTAAATTTAAACCCGCTTTTTTGGCTACTTTTTGCAAATGCCGGTTTAGCCTCGGGCAATAGGGCTCACTCATTTCCACATGGCCTGTGGAGCCCTCTTCACAAAAGGTATGCTCCCTGCCCCAGCTGGCATCAATAAACTGCTCTAAAAGCATGAGACTGCCGGGGGGAATTTTATTATCCATACTCCCCACAGAGCAAAAAGCCAAAACCTGATTAACCCCTAAAAGGGAAAGGGCGCAAATATTGGCCCTGTAATTAATAAGGTGAGGGGGCAGAGTATGCTTTATGCCGTGGCGGGGCAAAAAGTAAAGCTCTTTATTGCCGGCCCCGGATTTATACAAGGCAACCTCCCCATAAGGGGTTTTAAGCTTAATTTCCTCACTTTTGGAGGAAAGGCCCAAATCGTAAAGGCCGGTTCCGCTAATTATGCCTAAGGGCATTTCTCCTCCCCCTTTCTGCCTTTAAATATTTTATGCGCTTTTAGGATTCAAAGAGGGCGGCTGCAAATTCCTGAGGGTCAAATTCCTGCAAATCCTCAATTCCTTCCCCCACCCCAACCATTTTTACAGGCAGCCCCGTTTCATTCACAATGCCGATTATAACCCCGCCCTTGCCGGTGCCGTCCAGCTTTGTCAGAATTATCCCGGTAAGTTCCGCCGCCTCCCCAAAAAGCTTGGCCTGAGAAATTGCATTTTGCCCAATCCCGGCATCTAATACCAATATTCTTTGGCAGGCCGCCTCCGGGGCTTGCCTTTGAATAATCCGGCTGATTTTTTTCAGCTCTTCCATTAAATTTACTTTATTTTGCAATCTCCCGGCGGTATCGATAATTAAAATATCGCATTTTCTGGCTTGGGCGGCCTGGCAGGCATCAAAAACAACAGCCCCCGGGTCTGCTCCTTCTTCCTGACGGATAATATCCACCCCGGCTCTTTGGGACCAGGCGGCTAATTGTTCGGCGGCGGCGGCTCTGAAGGTATCCGCCGCGGCTAAAAGAACTTTTTTGCCTTCCCCCTTATAGCGGGAGGCCAGCTTGCCTATGGTTGTGGTTTTGCCGGCCCCGTTTACTCCGGTCATCATAATAATATTTAATTTACCGGGCTCAAGCTTTAAACCTTCTCCCTGCCCGGCGCCCCCTAAAATACGGCTTATTTCTTCCCTCAGCAGGCTTTGTAATTGAGGGGCCTCGCTTATTTTCTGCTCCTTTGCTTTTTGGCGCAGGGTATCTGCCAGCTGGCAGGCGGTTAAAACCCCTACATCCCCCTGAATTAAGGCCTCTTCCAGCTCTTCAAATAATTCCTCGCCGACTTTCCCAAAACCGAATACCGCCCCCATTTTTGAGGCCAGATTATCTCTGGTTTTAGAGAGGCCGCTGCTTATTTTATTAAAAAACCCCATAGTCCACCATCCTGCATTTATTATCCGTGTCTATTATCCGTGTCTATTATCCTGTATTTATAGTACTGTTTTTATTACTCAGGCCTTAGCTAACCATACTTTCTTTATTTAAACGGACGGATATAATTTTTGATACTCCCTCTTCCTCCATGGTTATACCCCATAGGGAAGAGGCTATTTCCATTGTTCCCTGACGATGGGAAATCATTACAATTTGGGTATTTTGAGAAAGCTGGCGCAAATATTCCCCAAAGCGCTGTATATTAGCCTCATCCAGGGCGGAATCCACTTCATCCATAACGCAAAAGGGGGTGGGGCGCACCGCCAAAATGGCAAACATAAGGGCAATCCCGCAGAGGGCCTTTTCCCCCCCGGAAAGCAAATTATAATTAGAAACCTTTTTCCCCGGCAGCTTTACTAAAAGCTCCACTCCGGTTTCTAAAATATCGGCGGGCTCCGTTAAAACTAAAGCGGCCTCGCCTCCGTTAAATAAACGCACAAAGGCCTTATTAAATTCCTCGCTCAGTTTATTAAACGTGCTTTTAAAACGGGAGGACATAATAGAATCCATTTCGCCGATTACCTGCTCTAAAGAGCCCTTGGCATCCCAAAGGTCCTGGCTTTGCTCCTTTAAAAAGCCATGCCTTTTATTTACCTCGGCATATTCTTCAATAGCCCCTATATTTACAGCCCCCAGGGCATTTATTTCTCTGTTGGCCTGGCTTAGCTGGCCGGCCATAGCTGTTTTAGATAGGCCGTTATCTTCCCAGGCGGCTTTTGCCTCCTCAAAAGTAAGCTGAAATTTCTCTTTAAGCTTTTCTTCCTCATTTTGCCATTCCGCCTCCAGGCGGGCCTTTTTTATTTCCTGCTCATGAGCCTGCTGCTGCCAGTTTGCAATTTCTTTTGCTTTAGCCCGGCAAAGAGCCTCCATTTCCTGAAGTCTGGCGTTTTCACTTCCCAGGCCATGCCTTTTTTCTTCTAAAAGCTCCCGGCTTGCAATAATTTTTTCCCCAAGGAGGGCAAAATTCTCTTCCTCTTCTTTTAAAAGGCCGCTGCTTTTAGCCAGCTCTTTTTGAACTTCTTCTAAATCGGCATTTTTTTCTTCTTTATCCCAAAGGAGATTTTCTCTGGATTTTACCACCCGGGCAAGGCTGTCTTCCAGAGCAATAAGGCCTTGCTGAGCCTTGGCTAAATCTACTTTATAGCGGGTAATATCCGCCCGGCCTTCATCCAAAGTGCCCAGCTTTTTATTTAACTCGGCCTGGATAATTAGGGTTTCCTCATTATGGCCGGCATATTCCCGCTCTTTAAGGCTTAATTCCTCATTTATTTCCTCTATTTGGCTGAGGATTTCATTATCCTGCATTTTAAGGGCAGAAAGCTCCTGAGAATTAAGCCCGGCCTGCCTGCCGTTTAAATCTTTCTTTAAAGAAATTTGCTGAGCCTGGCCTTCCATCTCCTGAAGGGCCCGGCCGCTTTCTGCAAGGCCGCTGTTTATCTCGGTTGCCTTATTATCCCAAAAGGCTGCTTTTTCTCTGGCCTTAATTAAATCCTCCCCCAGCAAGGCCAAGTTTTTTTCTAAAGCTTCCAATTCTTTGCGGCCATTAATAATCTGATACCTTTTCCCCAGCAAATCATTATTTTTATAATTGCGGCTGCCCCCGCTTATACTTGCCCCGGGGTTTATCATATCCCCTTCCAGGGTAACTATGCTGTAACGGTAGTTTAAAGCCCGGGCGGCTTTAGAGGCCGCCTCCATATCCTCAACCACAAGCAAATTATTTAAAAGAAATTCTACGGCCGGGCGTATTTTATCCGCACATTCCACCAGCTGAGAACCCCGGCCAAAAATACCCTCCTGGCCTAAAACCCGGCTGAAATCCCCCTTTTCCCTGGCTTTTAGGGTATCTAAAGGTAAAAAGGTGGCCCGGCCCCCCTGCATCTCTTTAAGATAGGCAATAGCCGCCTTGGCGGATTTTTCATCCGCTGCGACGATATTTTGAATCGAAGCCCCTAAATAGGTTTCGATAGCCGTAATATATTTTTCCGGCACATCAATAAGCCGGGCAATAACATCAAGAACCCCCCTCAGGCGGGAATCTCCCTTTTTCAGCCCCTGGAGAATACTGCGAACCCCCGGATAATAGCCTTCCCCGCTTTGAGACATTTCCTCCAGCATATTAATTCTGGAGCTTAGGGAATGGGCCTGATAGCGGCCTGCGGTTTCTTCCTGAGCCAGCTTGCTTATAATATCCCGGCATTTATTCTGCTCGGTATTTATTTGTTCTAATTCTTTCTTTTTCTCCTTTATAGCCCGGGTTTTTTCTAAAAGCGCCTCCTTAAGGCGGTTTTCTTCCAGGGCCAATTCATCAAGGGATGCCGTAAGCTCCTCTTTTTGCTTTTTTAATCTGCTTTTGGCCGCGGCATTATTCTCCAGCAATTGCTGCTGATACCGAAGACGGTTTCTGCAATCGGCTATATAATTTGCTAAATCAAAGGCATTATCTTTGGCCTGATTTAATTTTTCCTCCAAAAGGCTTACGGCCCGGCGGCGGCTTTCTTCATCCCCTTCGTCGGTTAAAAGCCTTTCCTCCTTTTGGGCTATTTCTTCTTTTAGAGTATGTATTTCTTTATCCAGGCGGCTCTCTTCTTCTAAAAGCTTGGCATCTTCCTCAATTATTTCCTCAAGCTCCGCCTTTAGCCTTTCCAGCTCTTTTTGGGCATTTTCCCCCTGGGCGGTAAAAAGCTTCAGCTGGGAGCCGCTTTTTTCCCTGGCGGTTTGCAAATTAAAATAGTCTTCCTGCAAAGCCGCCACTTCGGTATCTAAATTACTTAAAGCCCGGCGCAAAACCTCTTCCTCCGCCTCCAGGGCAAGCCTGCTGCTTTCACCATCTATGGCCAGATTATTTGCCTCTTTAAAGGCCTTGTTTATTTTAGAGAGCTTTTCATCCGCCTCATTTAAAACCCGCAGGGAAATACCCATATCCAGCTTATCCCGGCGGTCTTTAAGAATAATAAATTCCCGGGCCTTTTTGGCTTGTTCTTCCAAAGGCTCAAGGCGGGATTCCAGCTCAAAGATAATATCCCCGATTCTCTCTAAATGAGATTGAGTTTCCCTTAGTTTACGGAGGGAATCTTTTTTTCTGTTTCTGAATTTGACAATACCCGCCGCTTCCTCCACAAAGGAGCGTAATTCATCGGGCTTGGCCGAAATAATATTATTTATCTGCCCCTGGCCGATTAAAGAAAGCCCCTCTACCCCAATCCCGGTATCTAAAAAAAGATTGGCAATATCCTTAAGGCGGCAATTTTGATTATTAATTAAATACTCGCTTTGGCCGGAGCGAAAAGCCCGCCGGGTAATAACAATTTCCGCAAAAGGCAAATTAAGATGGCCGTCGCTATTATCTAAGGTTATGCTTACCTCTGCCATCCCTAAAGCCTTGCGCTTTTTAGAGCCGGAAAATATTACATCCTCCAATTTGCCCCCCCGGAGAGAGCGGGCGCTTTGCTCCCCTAAAACCCAGCGCAGAGCATCGGATATATTTGATTTACCGCTGCCGTTTGGCCCCACAACACAGGAAATACCCGGCTCTAAAGGGATTTTTGTCCTTTCGCTGAAGGATTTAAAGCCTACTAATTCAATTTCTTTTAAATACATGCGTAAAAAGCCTCCGCAAGATTATTTAAATTATTCTTTTTATTATACCACAAAATATGGTAATAATATAGTGCTTTTTTCTTTAAAGCCCCAAGGGCTTGATTTTTTCTTTAAGTTTTTGGCAATATTCTTTTAAAAAATCGTACTCCCGGCAAAAACAGGCCTGATTGTCTTTAGCAATTATTTTAAAGGTATCTTTGGGAATTTCACTATTTTCTTTAATAATTCCAATCCCCTGCTCTTTTAAAAGCCATTGGCGGGTTGTTTTACCCGGCCCTGTAAAAAGAGGCAGCTGCCCTTTAGGCACAATTAGTTCTTTATATTCCCCCGGCCTTGCCTTAAAAAAAGCTTTTAATTCCAGTTTTTTAAGAGCACAAATTACTAAGCTGCCAAAAGCCGGATGATAAGGCCCGGCTAAAACAGCCTCTTCTAAATTTTGGCTGGGGTTAAGCCCCATACGGATTAAGGGCAGCCCCGCCAGCTTAAAGCAGGCATAAATATCCCTTGCCAGGCTTACGGCCTCCTCCAAACTTTGAGGCCGGTATTTACCGGCAGACCAAAGCCCGGCCAAAGGGGTATTGGGCAAAACCAGAGTGGGGTAAAGCCTGGCCATGGCCGGCTTTATCTCCAATGCCCGAAAGGCGGATTCAAGGGCTATAGAGGGGGAATCCTCAGGCAGGCCTGTCATAAGCTGAATGCCTAAATCAAAGCCCTCTTCCTTTATTAAATTGCAGGCAAAGGCGGCCTCCTGCCCCGTATACCCCCTGCCGGCGGCGGCAAGCACATCGTCATTAAAGGATTGCACCCCAAGCTCTATGGTTTTTACCCCATAGTTTTTTAAAAGGGCAAGCTTTTCTCTGTTAATTGCCCCCGGATGGGTGGATACACGCAAACCCGTTAACCTGCCGGCCTCATAATAAGGTTTTACGGCCCTTAAATAATATTCCTGACGGCTTTGAGGCAAGGCGCTAAAACTGCCGCCGTAAAAGGCTACCTCATAGAGGGGCTCATAATTAGCAGAAGGCCCTTTTTCATCCTCTAAGCCTTTTAGAACGGCCTCTAAAGCCCGGGTAATTTCCTCTTCCGACGGGCCTTTATTCTCCCCGCTGATAGCTTTTTGATCACAAAAGATACAGCGGTTTTTACAGCCCTCCATAGGAATAAAAAAAGGCAGAATCTGCCTTTTTTTAGGCCTTTTCAGGCTTTTATCAGCATTTATTAATTCAGTCATTTTACTGCCCTCTTTAACCTCTTATTGCTTATTCTTTTCCCTCCGGGTTTAACCTTTTGGGGCTTTTCCTTTTAGGCTTTGCCTTGGCCTGGGCCTTTACTTTATAATTTTTCTCTTTAGGCAGCACCCCAAGGGGCGGATTTAATTTCTTTTTAGGGCGCAGAGTTTTAGCTCCGGGCTTAACAAGAGCTTTCCCCTTTGTAACTCTTTTAGCATTCCCCGGGCTTATTTTAAGTGCGGGCAGCCAAATATCCTTCTTATTAAGGGCATCTTTAGCCGCGGCCTGCTCGCTTTCTTTTTTGCTGTTGCCCTCTCCCTTACCTAATAAAATCTTTTTATAATAGGCGCCGCTTATAAAATTCCTGGCATGGTCTGGGCCGCTGGCCTCAATAAGCTTATAAGAAACATTGCCGTTTTCCTGCTTTTGGATAATCTCC
The DNA here is from genome assembly GCA_040767605.1 of Clostridiales bacterium. Classification (GTDB taxonomy): domain Bacteria; phylum Bacillota; class Dehalobacteriia; order UBA4068; family UBA4068; genus JAXGOI01. Next base: position 1,629,985 of record JAXGOI010000001.1, on the reverse strand, counting down.
TGCAAAAGGCTTTTTTTATCCTCATAATCATCTCTGGATAAATTCTCCAAAACAGCGCCGAAATGTTTTTCCACAAAGGCGGAGGCCCCTTCAAAGCCCTGGGTGACAAAAATTGCCCCTAAAACGGCTTCAAAAGCATCCGCCAAAACCGAGGGGCGGCTTCTGTCTCCCCCGGCCTCGCTGCCCTTGCCTAAGCGCAAGGCCTTATTTATTTCTAAATTCTCCGCCATTTTACCTAAAAAAGCCTCGCAAACAGTGGCGGAGCGCATTTTTGTCAATTCGCCCTCCTGGGCTTTGGGGTAATACAAAAAAAGATAATACCCCACTAAAAGATCCAGCACGGCATCGCCTAAAAATTCCAGGCGCTGATTATCCTCATCCCCCGGCTGTTTTGCCCCCTCATAATAGGCGGGATGAGTTAAGGCCTGTAAAAACAAATGCCTGTTCTTTTTATTAAAGCCCAGTTTTTTAGCCAGTAATTCCCATCTCTCCGGGTTTTTGGCAGGTTTTTCGCCTTTCATATTCCCTTCCTTAAACTTAAAATTTTATCCCTCTTATTCTAATTTCTAAACCTATAAATCCCGGGGTTTTTCTTATTTGTTTTTTATTTATTTTCAAATCTTTCCGCAGCTATGGCCTGGGTAATTTTATTTACAAAATCCCCCTCTATACAATTTGCCGCAACCTCCAAAGCATTATAAACAGCAATGTTATTGGAGCTGCCATGGCTTATAATGCTTATGCCTTTAATCCCCACCAAAGGCGCTCCCCCCTGCTCATTGGGGTCTAAAACTTTTTTTATGCTTTTAAGCCCCGGCATAATCAAAGCCGCCCCCAGTTTGCGGAGGGGGTTAATTGTCAGCTCTTTTTTTATCATACCCAAAAGCACGGCGGCGGTACCCTCAATTGTTTTTAAGGCGACATTCCCGGTAAAACCGTCTGTAACCATTACATCATAATTACCGGCGGGAATATCCCGGCCTTCTAAATTGCCGATAAAATTAAGCTTCCCCTCCGCCAGCAGCTTATGGGCTGCCACAACAATTTCAGTTCCCTTATGCTCCTCGGTTCCGTTGGATAATAAAGCTATTTTAGGGTTTTCTATACCCATTTTCTGCTTGGCATATACATTGCCCATAATGGCAAACTGCAAAAGCATTTCCGGCGTGCAGGCGGTATTAGCCCCCATATCCACATAAAGCTTATCCCCCTTTGGGGTAGGGATTATACCGATTATGGCAGGGCGGCTTATACCCTTTATTCTGCCTAAAAGCAAATTGGCCGCTACCATTTGGGCGCCGGTTGAACCGGAGGATACAATGGCATCCGCCTCTTTATCTTTTACCAGCTTGGTGGCAAGCCAAATTGAGGAATCCTTTTTGCTTAATAAGTTTTCAACAGCCTCATCCATTCCTATTACACTCCCGGCTAAACAGGTAGAAATATTTGAGGGCAAGGGAGGCAGAGTATTTAAGGCTTCCGTTGTTCCGACTAATATATAATGCCTTTCAGGGTTTTTCTCCCCCGCCATTAAGGCGCCTTTGATTATTTCCTGCGGGGCATAATCCCCCCCCATAATATCCACAGCTATACGCATTGGCTTCCTCCCGAATACAGTTTTACTTTTGCCTTATTATATAATATCTTCCCCGGAATTTTTTAGCAAGCAAAAACAGGCAAATTAGCTAAAATTAAACTAAAAAAGAAAAATCGGCGCTTTGCGCCGATTTTAATAGCAAAATTATTTTTGCTCCGCACTTTCCACAACTTTGCGGCCTTTATAAAAACCGCATTCATTGCAAACAGAGTGAGGCTGCTTAATTGCATGGCATTGAGGGCAGGTGGCAAGCGCCGGCCCGCCTAAAGTGTATCTGGCAGCCCTATTCATTCTTTTATTAGCTTTAGAGGTTTTACCCTTTGGTACGCCCATTTTCTACACCCCTTTCTTAGAACCGTTTAAGACAAAATCTTTTAATTTCTCCAAACGGGGATCTATATTATCCCTGGTACAGGAACATACTTCTTTATTAAGATTAATCCCGCAGCTTTGGCAAAGACCAAGGCAGCTCTCCTGGCAAAGGAGCTTAACAGGTAAAAGCAGGAAAATTCTTTGTAATAGCTGTTGGGATATATCCAGCCTGTCTCCGCAATAGGGATGAATTTCCCTTTCTCCGGAATAATCCAAAGGGGGGTTTGGGGTATAATCCTCATTAAAATCCCCCTCGGCAGGAAGCATAAAAGCCTCTTGGCAGCGGTCGCATTTTACTAAAACTTTGGCCTTAAAATAACCGCTGACATTTAAAACCCCCGCCAGGTTTTCCACCCTGCATTTTACGGTAAGAGGCTGAATAAGCTCAAACTCCCCATAGCCATAATCTTTAGGGTTTAAACAGCCCTGAATGGAAAAATCCTCCCCGGCACCATTGAAGTTTTTTAATTTCCCCACCGGAATTGTTAACATTTTAATGCTCCGAAACTATTATTACGCTTTCCTATTATACAGGGCAAGGCTCTCTCTGTCAACCAAAAGCATTTAAAGAATTGCCGAAAATAAAGGCCAAAATTCTAAATTATTCTTGTGTAATTGCCTCAAGGGTATCTCTGGCTATCATTAATTCCTCATTGGTAGGCACAACCCATACCTGAACCTTGGAATTATCTGTGGTAATTCTTAATTCCTCGCCTTTACAATCATTTACTACTTTATCAATTTCTACCCCTAAAAAGCCCAGGTTCCGGCAAATTATCTCTCTGGTTTCGGGGCCGTTTTCCCCAATGCCGGCGGTGAAAACAATGGCGTCAACACCGTTCATTTCTGCGGTGTAGGCCCCGATATAATGGATAACCCTGGTAAAAAACATATTTAAGGCCAGCTGGGCCCTTTCATTGCCTTTTGCCGCGGCATTTTCAATATCCCGCATATCGCTGGAAACAGCAGAAATACCCCAAACGCCGGATTTTTTATTAAGAATATTACAAATTTCATTAGTGCTTAAATGCTCTTTTTCCATAAGAAAAGGCAGAATGGCCGGGTCTATATTGCCGGAGCGCGTTCCCATTAAAAGGCCTTCCAATGGCGTAAAGCCCATGGAGGTATCTATTGATTTACCGCCTTTTACCGCCGCAAGGCTTGAGCCGTTCCCTAAATGGCAGGTGATAATTTTAAGATCTTCAATATCTTTACCCATTAAATAGGCGGTTCTTAAACTGACAAAGCGATGGGATGTTCCATGAAAGCCGTAGCGGCGAATGCCGTATTTTTCATAATACTCATAGGGTATGCCGTACATATAATTTTTAGGCTCCATAGTTTGATGAAAGGCCGTATCAAAAACAGCGGCCATGGGAACCCGGGGCATAACCTCGCGGCAGGCTTCAATGCCTAATATTGCCGGGGGATTATGCAGAGGGGCAAGCTCCACTAAACTGTAAAGCTCCTTCATAACGCTGTCATCGATTATTGTTGTATCCGCAAAAGTTGAGCCGCCGTGAACAACCCGATGCCCAACGGCGCTTATTTGCTGCATATTATCAATAACCCCGTGCTCTGAATCTGTCAGGGCATCTAAAACCAGGCGAATTGCTTCTGTATGGTCGGGTATATCCGCCTCGATTTTTATTTTTCCATTCCCATTGGGGGTGTGAACAAGGTTTGCATCTACAAGGCCGATTTTTTCCACCAGCCCCTTTGCCATTACTCTCTCTTCTCCCATATCAAATAGCTGATATTTAAGGGATGAACTGCCGCTGTTTAAAACAAGAATTTTCATTAAAAAGACCTCCGGAAGTTATTTCAAAATCTTAAATGCTAGATAAATTCCCCTTTTTGGCCTAATAATCCAAGGGCGTAAATATATTTATATATAGCTCATCGGCCCCGGGGGTAAAAAATGAAGCGGATTATTTATATTTTAATTGTTTTTCTGGTTTTTTCAATGGTAGCCTTCCCGGCTGCGATTTTAGAAGGGGCAACAACGGGCTTGAATTTATGGTGGAATGTTGTTCTCCCGGCCCTGCTGCCTTTTTTAATGGTTTCTGAAATTCTTTTAAACCTAGGTTTAATGGAGCAATTAGGCAGAGGTTTTGAAAAGCTTATGCGGCCTCTTTTCCGCCTGCCGGGGGAGGCGGCTTTAGGCCTTGTAATGGGCTATTTTTCCGGCTTCCCCGCCGGGGCCGCCGTTGCCGCCGGCCTGAGGCGGCAGGGGCTTATAACAAGAGAGGAAGGCAATAGATTAATCGCCTTTAATAATAACCCCAGCCCTTTATTTATTACCCTGGTGGTAGCCACAGGTATTTTGGGCAACCCCGGGCTTGGAGGGTTAATTTTGCTTATATGCTACGGCGTTAATCTAATTTTAGGGGTTTTATTGGGGCTTAAAGCGCCTTTACCCTTAAAAAGGAGCCCGGAACACAGGGGGAAGAAAAATCAAAATCTGCTCCCCTTTGGCAAGCTCTTAAAAAACGCCGCCAAAAATGCAGGCGGCAATATTGCTATAATTGGGTGCTACCTGGTATTCTTTTCAATACTTAGCAATAGTATAGATGCCTCGGGTATAAATACTTTAATAATGCTGCCCTTAAAAAAAATCGGCCTGCCGGAGGAGTTAAATATACCCCTCCTTCAGGGCTTGTGGGAAATGACTCTGGGTATAAACAGTATCGGCCAGACCTCCCTGCCCCTTAACCTTAAACTGGCTTTATCCTGCGCTATGCTAAGCTTCGGCGGGATAGGGATTCATGCCCAGGTTGCGGCCATGATAGCCGATACTGATTTAAGCCTTAAGCTTTTTCTTAAATGCCGTATTATCCAAAGTTTATCGGTTTTTGCTCTTACTTATATAATTTGCGGCCTTTGGCCCTTAGCCTTGGAAACCTCTACAAAAACCCCTAAGGCCGGCCTAAGCCAAACCGGGCTTTTAGGTATTGCCATGGGGATACTTCTTTTAGGGATTATTTTTGGGAAAAGAAAGACCCCGGCGGCATAAAAAGCGCCGTTAAATTAAATCCGCTAAACAAAATAGAAGGCCCGCTTAAAAGCCTAATAAGAACGATAGGCCTTTAAATCTTCCCGGCTTTTTTTAATGGAAAAGGCGGCTTTTTCTAAATTCATCTCTAATTGCTGAAGAATATCTTCAGAATAAGAAACAGCCTCCTGGCGCAAAGCGTTTGCCTCATTTTCAGCCTGCATCCGAATTTGCTCCCCCTGGAGCTGAGCTTCCTTATATATTTCGCTATCTAAAACCATGGCGGCAGCCTGCTGGCGGGCATCCTCCAAAATCCTTTTGCCCTGGCTTTCCATGCTTTCAAGGAGTTTATCGCTTTGATCCAGCACCTGCTTGGCCTGTTTAAGCTCCTCGGGCATAACCGCATATATTTTATCCACAAATTCCAAAAGCAAATCCCCATCCAATAATACCTTGCCAGTTAAAGGTACTCTGGACGCATTTGCAATGAGATCCTCAAGATCCCTTAAAATATCCTCAATTTCAACTCTGTCCACAACCGGCACTCCTTTCCCTTGCAAAATAGATAACGGCGGTATCTCCGTATTTTGAATCTTTAATTATTTTACACCCGTTAAAACCGTTGGCCTTAATATTTTCAGCCTCTTTTATTGAGGTTTCAACAATTATTATTGCCTCCGGGGCTAAAATTTCTTCTGTTAATAAGGCCTGCATAAACCCGGGTAAAATATCTTTATTATAAGGTGGGTCCGAAAACACAAGGTTAAAGCCAAATTCCCCGTATTTTTCCTTGAGGGCGGGAATTATTTTAAGGCAATCCCCGGGAATAATTCGGCTTTCCCCGCTAAAACCCAGGCGAGAAATATTTTCTTTTAAAACCCCCAGGGCGGCCGGGGTTTTTTCCATAAAAACAGCTTTTTCAGCCCCGCGGGAAAGAGCCTCAATACCCAAAGCGCCGGAGCCAGCAAAGGCATCCAAAACCCGGCTTTGGGGAATATTTGCGGCTAAAACGCTGAAAACAGCTTCTTTAACCCTGTCTGAGGTGGGTCTTGTCCCAAGGCCCGGCGGGGCCTTTAAGAGCCTGCCTTTTGCCTTACCGGCTATAACCCGCAAATCGCAACATCCTTTTAAATATAAATTAGCCGAAAAAAATTAAGCAGCTCTGGTAAAAATAGTTATGGGCCGGTTTTAAAAAGCCCGTTTACCGCGGAACCTAGGGGCTCTGGGGTTTTTTAGGGTTTAGGCTTTGTTTTACGGTTTTACGCTTTTTAATTATCCCGGAACCCGTTAGGGCCTGGGCAGCAAGATGATTGCCGCAGAATTTACATATAAAAACAGCATCCGGGTTTGCGGCAATCTTTTTATAATCCTTATGAGCTTTATTTATGGTATAGGCTTTACCGCAGATTTTGCATCTGGCTTCCATAGCTTATACACCCGCTTAAAACTATACTTAATACTTATTCTAGCAAAACATTTCTCTTCCTGCATATTCTCTAAAAAGCCAGCAAATTTTTACTTTTACTTTAAGGGTTTAAAATACGAAAATTTTGCCATAATAAAAACGATTAACTAATTAAAGCCTATAAGGAGAGCCATGAAAAAGAAGCCTTTTTTAAATACTCAAAACCCTCTTTTAAAATACAAAAATTTTAGCACCCTTTATAAAAAGCTGGATTTAGCCGAAGAGGCTCATTGTCTTTTGCGGGGGGAGGCTAATCTTGAAGTGCCGGGGGTAAAAGAAGATATTGAAAATTACCCGGAGGCTAAAATTACCACAATTACCATTTTAAACCCTCAAGGCGAGGATTTAATGGGTAAAAAAATGGGCCATTATATTAATATTGCAATCCCCCGTTTAGCGGAAGAAAAAGACCTGATAGGCCCCATAAGCAAACTTGTGGCGAAAAAGCTTAAACAGCTTATGCCCCAAAAGCATAATTGCATTATGCTTATTGGCTTAGGCAATACCCTGGCCACCCCGGATTCTTTAGGCCCCCGGGTTGTAGATAAAACCATTGCCACCCGGCATATAAAAAAGCATGCCCCAAAAGAATTGGCAAAAGGGCTTAAATCTCTTTGCATTATGGCCCCGGGGGTTTTAGGCATAACAGGAATAGAAACCGCAGAAATAATTAAAGGCACGGTAGACCATGTTAAGCCCGATTGCCTGATTGCCGTTGATTCTCTGGCTGCCGGAAACATCTGCCGGGTGGGAACAACCATTCAAATTGCCGATACCGGCATAAACCCCGGCTCCGGAGTGGGGAATAAAAGAGCCCCCATAAATGAGGAATATATGGGGGTGCCTACAATTGCCATAGGAGTACCCACAGTTGTTGATACAAATATTATTATTTATGAAACCATCTCAAATCTTTTGGAGATTTGGCAAAAAGAGTTAAAAAACACCCCCCGGCTGGAAAGTAAAACTATAAATGAAATAAGTGAAAATCTTCTTTCCGCTTTTGAGGGGAATTTAATTGTTACCCCAAGGGAAATTGATTCTCTTATTTCAGATATTTCTTTATTAATCGCGGCCTCCCTTGCCCAGGCTGTGCATAGCGGGGTAGATGAAAATAATTATCCGCACTATTTGCGCTAAAAAAAGAAAGCCCGGCTTTCCGGGCTTCTCTTTTGCGCTGATAATTAATATATTTAGTTGCTTTTACTGGAACTGCTGACGGTAGGAGAAGCGCTGTTTACGCTGGAAGATTGTCCTGAAGATAAAGCCTGCTCAGCGAAGGCGACCATTTTTTTCGTCATATTGCCTCCAACGTATCCGTTTTGGCGGGAGGAAAGCTGGCCTTTGTCAATACTGTCGTAGTTGGAAATACCAAGCTCATTGGCAACTTCCATTTTGAAATTATTCAAATAGCTTTTGGACATCATTTTCACCTCCTTAAATAGTGATATTGCTATTGTCTGCATTTATAGATTTTGCTATTCTTAAAAAGGGGATGTATTTTTTTCCTGTCTGCATCTAAATATTGCTATTTCTGGTTTATTTTAGGTTAAAAAATAAGCTTGTTAAAGCATTTTACTCTGTGGCTTAATATCTCAGTGCCTTTTTATTATTTTTATTTAAAAAATATAAAAATCTTTCGGCTTTTTTATTCTTCCCGCTGTTGAGAGTTTTAGTTAAAAATAAAAAATACCGGCTTAAGCCGGTATTTTAGTTTAAAAACTGATATTTTTCTTCTAAATGCTCTTTTAGGGTTTTAAGCCCCGGGTCTTCCCAATTGGGGAAGCCTGCAATAAAGCTTAGGGCATCTTCTCTGGCCTTTTCCAATAAAAGGCTGTCTTTAAAAATATTTGCCGTTTTAAGCTCGGGTATGCCATGCTGCCGGGTACCAAAAAACTCCCCCGGGCCCCTTAAGCGCAAATCCGCCTCGGCTATTTGAAAGCCGTCATTAGTTTGAGCCATTACCCTTATTCTTTCTTTGGCAATTTCACTTTTAGCCTCATGCATTAAAATACAATAGGCCTGTTCATTCCCCCGGCCGATTCTTCCCCTTAATTGATGCAGCTGAGCCAGGCCGAAGCGATGGGCATCCCTAACCAGCATTATTGTGGCATTGGGTATATCTATCCCCACCTCAATTACGGTGGTGGCAACAAGTATGTCAATTTCCCCCAGGCGGAATAAATTCATTATCTCTGCTTTTTCTTTAGATTTTAAGCGGCCGTGAATTAAGGCTACCCGCCTTTTGGGGAATATTTTTTCCGCCAGGTTTTGAGCGAGGGAAACAGCGCTTTCCAAATCCAGCTTTTCGGATTCCTCCACCAGCGGGCAAACAATAAAAGCCTGGCGCCCCTGGGAAATTTCCTTCTCTATAAAAGCCCAAACCCGCTTTTCCAGCTTATTTTCAACCCCATAGGTTTTAACAGGCTTGCGCCCCGGGGGCAGCTCATCTATAACGGAAATTTGCAAATCCCCGTAAAGGGTCAGGGCTAAGGTTCTGGGTATGGGAGTAGCCGTCATTACCAGTAAATCCGGGGCAATACCCTTGGAAACAAGGCTTGCTCTCTGCCTTACCCCAAAGCGGTGCTGCTCATCGGTTATGGCAAGGCCAAGGCGGGGTATTTCCACCCCTTCCTGAATCAGGGTATGGGTGCCGATTAAAATATCAATTTTTCCTTCTTTCAGGCTTTCTAAAAGCTTTTGCCTGGCCTTGCCTTTAAGGGAGCCGGTAAAAAGCTCTATTTTATAGCCCAAAGCCTGAAAGAGCTCCTTTAAATTATTATAATGCTGCTGAGCTAAAATTTCCGTAGGGGCCATCATAACCCCCTGATAGCCCCCGGAGACGGCTTTAAAAAGGGCTGAGGCCGCCACAACGGTTTTGCCGGCGCCTACATCCCCCTGCAGCAGTCTGGCCATAGCATAAGGGCTTTCCATATCCCTGTAAATTTCCGTAATTACTCTTTTTTGGGCCTTCATTAATGAAAAAGGCAGGGCCTTTTCAAAACGGCTGAAGCTCTCCCCCAGAGGCTTATGGGCAATACCGGGCTGCTGAGTTGAGCCCTCGCTTTTAACCATTGCCAGCTGAAGAATAAAAAGCTCCTCATAAGCCAGAGTTTGGCGGGCCTTTTCCTTAGAATTTAAATCCGGAGGGAAATGCATCCATTCCACGGCTCGGCGCCGGGGGAGCAAATCCCGGCTTTTAATTATTTTTTCGGGGAGGATATTTTCAATAAATTTGCCGTATTTCTCCCAGCTTAGGGCAATAATATTTGCCAAAGCCTTTTGATTAAGGGAGCCGGTAGTGGGGTAAATGGGCACTATGCCCCGGCGGGGGGAAATATCCCCCTCAAAGGCATAATCCTGCACCATAAATTCTCTTTGATTATATTTACTCTCCGTCCTGCCGTAAAGCAGGATTTTTACCCCCTTTACAAGCTTCTTTTCCAAATAGGGCTGATTAAACCACACCGCTGCTATATAGCCGCTTTCGTCCTGAATAAGGGCTTTTAAAATTGTCATTTTAGGCCTCGGCCTTATAATGCTGAGGCTTAAAACCTCGCCGCAAATGGTTTGGGCCAGGCCATATTCCAGGGCGCTTATTGGGGTAATTTCCCGCCTGTCCTGATAATCTCTGGGAAAATAATTTAAAAGCCCTTCAATATCATTTACCCCCAGGCGCTTTAAAAGAGCCGCCCTTTTAGGCCCTACCCCCTTTAAATACTGAATGGGGATAAAGAGGGGTTTTCCCTGTTCCCCCCGGGGGCGGGAGTTTGTTTCCCCTTTAGGCAGAGCTTTAATTAAGGGGGCTATTTGATTTAGAATTTCTTCCCTTTCAACTAAGGAGGCGCGGCCATAAGCCTCGGCAAGAGAGGCCAGTTTATTTTGGCCTTCCTCCTGAGCGGCTTTTTTAAGGGCCTCATTAAAACCGCCGAAAACAGAGGAATTATAATAGCCGCTTTTTTTCTCTTTTTCCACCAGTAAATCCCAATCCATTATAATCGCCTCCTTTGGCTTAATTTACAGTTAAGCCCTTTGGCAGGCCAAAGGGCTTAGTTTTTTAATATAAAAATAGAGAAAAAATTATTCCACGGAAATTAAATAATAATAAAGAGGCTGCCCGCCGTAGCGGTATTCAATATCTAAATCAGGGTATTCTTCCTCAATTTGAGATACTAATTCTTTAACGGCCTCTTCTTTTAAATCATTGCCGTAAAACAGGGAAATAATACTGGGGTCGGCGGATTTTTTAACCATAGCCTCAATAAGCTTTAAGGCGGAGGCTTTTAAATCCTGCCCGTTAAAAACAATTTCCCCATCCATTAAGGCTAAAATATCCTGAGCTTTAATTGTTTTATCCCCATAGCAGGAATCCCTTACGGCAAAGGTAAGCTCGCCGGAAATTACCTCGTTCATAATTTCAGTCATTTCAGGATGATTTTCCTCAAGGGCTCTGTCTTTATCAAAGGCCAGCATAGCCCCAAGGCCCTGGGTAATAAATTTGCTCTCTAAAACCTTAACGGGCTTTTGGGCAAGCTTTTCCGCCTGGCGGGCCGTTAAAATAATATTGCTGTTATTGGGTAAAACAATTACTTCTTCTGCCGGGAGCTTATTTATGGCATTTAGAATTTCCTCCGCGCTGGGGTTCATAGTTTGGCCGCCGGAAATAACAACAGCCCCTAAATTATTAAAAATCTGGCTTATGCCATCCCCTACGCATACCGCCAAAACCCCGCATTTATTATTCTCTATAGGGGTTGGGGCAGGCGGCGGGTTTTCGGCGGAAATCCCCAAAGCATTATGCTGCACCTTCATATTATCGATTTTTATATCTCTTAATTCCCCGTAGCGGGAGGCTATTTTTAAAATCTCCCAGGGGGTATTGGTATGATAATGAATTTTAACAACCTCATTCATACCGACAACAACCAGAGAATCCCCGGGGATTTCATTAATCAGCAGGTTTTGGATTTCCTCCTCCGGGGGATTATCTCCAAAAATCATTACCTCGGTGCAATATATAAATTCAATTTCCCCGTCATGGGCGGCTGCGGCTGTTAAAGGCCTCTGAATTATTTCCGCCTCCGGCTGGGGTAAAACTGATAAAGCTTCTCCCTTCAAGGCTGCCAAGCCCCCCTCCATAATTGTAAGAATCCCCTTACCCCCGGCATCAATCACTCCGGCCTGCTTTAAAACAGGCAATAAATTAGGGGTATTTGCAAGAGATTTTTCTCCCGCGGCCAAGGCGTATTCCAGCATGGCAATAATATCATCATGTTTTTGGGCATAAGCCATAGCCGCCCGGGAGAAATCTTTAAATACGGTTAAGATTGTCCCTTCCACAGGCTTCATAACAGATTTATAAGATAAATCCGTCCCTTTTTGCAGGGCGGCGGCAAAATCTTTGGCTTTAATAATTTTTTTGCCGTCAATGCTTTGAGAAAAACCTCGGAAAATCTGAGAAAGGATTACCCCGGAATTACCCCTGGCGCCCATAAGAGCCCCCATGGAGAAATTTTGCACCATTTTGCCGGCATCCTCATTCTTTGCCGGGTCTGAAATATTTTTTACGGCAGAGTTTATGGTTAGGTACATATTTATACCCGTATCCCCATCGGGAACCGGGAACACATTTAAGGCATTTATGCTCTCTTTATGCGCGGCTAAATTATTGCACCCGCCCTGAAAAAACTCGGCCAGCTGCAAAATACCCATTTCTTTGAGTTCCACCAACATTTACCTCCTTAGTCCACAATACGAACAGCCTGAATATTTACATCTATATGGTCAACCTTTAGGCCGGTATGCTTTTCCACCGTATAGCGGGCATTCTCAATCACATTTTTTGCCACCACGGAAATATTCATGCCATAGCTTATTACAACATTAAGGCGAATAGTTAGGGAATCCTGGGTAAGAACAATATCCACCCCTTTTGAAAGGGCCTCTTTACCTAAAAGCTCCAAAATTCCGTCACTGAAAAAACGGGAAGACACCATACCCACTACCCCAAAGCATTCGGTTGCCGCTATCCCCGCTAAATTAGCAATAACCTCTTTACTTATAATAATTTTGCCATAGGAGTTAGCTAATTCTTTAGCCAAGCTTATAACCTCCCCTCCGGTATTAAAATTCCGTTTTACAGGAGTAAAATAAAAAACAGTTATTATCTTCCACTAAGTATACCTCAAAAGCGGGATAAAATAAACCCATTTTTTCCGGCCTTAGGCGATGGCATCTGACAAAATTCCGATAAAAGCGGCCAAAGCAAAAAACAAAGCGCCCAAAAGGCGCTTTATAAATGCTATTAAAATATGCCTGCCTTAAACGGCTCTTTGAACTTTGCCCGAACGGAGGCAGCGGGTACAGACTGTTAATCTTTTAGGGGAATTATCAACAATAGCGCGAACCCTTTGGAGATTGGGTTTTAACTTTCTTCTACTCCGGATATGGGAATGGCTGATGCTCATTCCGCTTCGTGCGGTTTTACCGCAAATTTCACATTTAGCCATGGTACACCTCCTTTTAATTCTGGCTGCCAAAATATATAAAGCCATAAAGGGCTGAGTGGTCAACAAAATACCTCTTGTTTTAGCCACTATAATAGTTTAACAGAAAAGACTCTCGCTGGCAAGGTTTTTAATAAAATTATTTAATTAAAACAAAGGCCGGTACCCTCTCACAAAACCGCCGCCAAAATAATAGAATTAAATATCTTTATTTGGAGGTGACGGGGTTTTGAGAAGCCGGGAAGACATAGCCACTAAGGTGGCCGCCTATAAACATCAGCTTTCTATGGCAATTGAGGAAAAGGCCATCTATAATAATGAGCTTTCCCCAGATATCGATTTGATAATCTTCTCCCTTGTGGATAAAATAGAAACCCTCTTTTGGGTATTGGAATTAGATTTGCCGGATCTTGATATGCTGGAACAATTAAATATAATCAAGCATTAAAAAAAGGCGGCTTTACCCGCCTTTTTCTCTTTATTTTTCTCTTTATTTTTTTCTTTAGTTTTTTTCTTTAGTTTATTTTAAGGCTATTCTATTTGCTCCATTATTTCATCGGGTATATCATAATTGGCATAAACGGCCTGAACATCATCATTATCTTCCAGGGCGTCAATAAGGTTTATCAGTGTTTGGGCCTGTTTTAAATCATTAATTTCCACAGTATTGGAAGGGCGCATTACAACCTCGGCGCTTACTACATTAAAAGCGCCTTCCAGCAATTTATCCCGCACCTCTTCCAGTATATCCGGGGGAGTAATAACATCTGCCGCATCTTCACCGTAAACAAGCACATCCTCGGCCCCAGAATCCAAAGCCGCCATTATTAAATCATCTTCGCTTTTACCCTCTAAAATAATTCTTATTTCGCCTTTTCTTTCAAACATCCAGGCAACGCAGCCTGTTTCCCCTAAATTCCCATTATTGCGGGAGAAAATATATCTGATTTCACTGGCGGTACGGTTTCGGTTATCCGTAACCATAGCGCATAGCACGGCAGCCCCGCCGGGGCCGTAGCCCTCATAAAAGAACTCCTCATAGGCCTCTGTGGCGCCGCTTCCCGCCGCTTTTTCAATACAGCGCTTAATATTATCCGCCGGCATATTGCTGGCTTTTGCCTTTTGTATACAAAGCTTAAGGCGGAAATTACCTTCAGGGTCAGGACCCCCCTGCTTTACCGCAACATAAATCTCTTTGGATATTTTAGTAAAAATCTTGCCTCGTTCATTATCCACTTTGGCTTTCTTTCTTTTAATAGTTGACCATTTGGAATGTCCTGACATAAAAATCCTCCTAACCTTGGGCTGTTTTATTTTTTAAGGGCACTAAACGGATTTCCCCCCAGGCGGCCATAGTTTGGTTTTTTATTGCCAAAGCACCTGAAACTCCCTTAATGCTGCCGGCAAAATTAACCGCCTTTTCTAAATCTCCCTCGTTTTGAATTAAATTAGCCGCCGCCGTCGCCACAGCATCCGCCAAAAGGGTATCCTTGGCCAGAATAGTTACGGCATCGGCCTGGCCATAGCTAATTGAGGGGCCGACAGTGCCGGAGGAGGTGCAAATACCCAAAGGCATTTGAGCCGGATCAATTTGTAAGGCAATTTTACCGCTAAAGGGGGATTGCCCCGCAAAAATCCCCACCAGCCTTTCTTTACTCCCGGCTAAAAAAATATCTCCCCCGTTTTCCACAAAAACCTCACCGGAATAGGCCAATAAAAACTCCCCCGCGGCCCGGGCAAAAGCCCCGGCCACAGCAGCCATAGGGCCAACCCCCGCCATATTCGCGGCTTTTGCCATGGCTAAAGCCATAGGGGGGGCATTATCCCCTAAAATAATAGGCTTATGGCTTAGGGCAAAATCCGGGTTAATATTAATATAATCTTCTAAAAGGCTGCGTAAAAAATAAATATAATCCCTAAGGCGCCTTTCTAAGCTCTCATCCCAAATACCCGGGCTTAAGCCGATGGCTAAATCCGTTTGGGAAACCGCCAGATAATGAATATCCAATTCCTTTTGAAAAAGCCGGCGATAATCTCTTTTAATATACATTATAGCTTAAAAATCCAGCCGGACAGCATTTACAGGGCAGGCCTGAATACACATATTACAGACTATGCATTTATCCCCCTGAAAATTCAATGTCATTTCCGGCCTTTTAAGGCTTAAGGCCCCGCTGGGGCAAACCCCTGTACAAGCTCCGCAATGAGTACAGCTTTCCTCATCCCAGGTAATACTTTCCGCAAAGGGAGAAACCACCAGGCATTTACTGCGCAAATAATCCAGCCCCCGGTTAAAATCCTCTTCCTCGCCGGAAAGCTCCATAACAATATAGCCCTCTTTATCCGGGTTTACATTGGCCTTAAAAATATTGGAAATAAGATTATATTCTTTGATTAAAGTATATACCATCGGCTCTCCTACATTATCCGCCGAATAGTGCAGAGTAATTTTTTTATTCACAATAGCCATTTTAGCCTTGCCCTCCTTATTCCTTGCAGATGTTTTCGGCATCTGCTTTGTTTTACTTCCGCCCTGCTTTGCCTTTAGCTTTAATACACTCGGGCATAACTTCGCCTTTATTTATTTACTCCGGGCAGAAGCTGGCTGGGCTGGCCTATAAGAAAAGTTCCCCCCTGTACCCAGCCTTTAAGAGTAGAGGCAATCTCCCTGGCTCCGGCATAGCTGGAAAGGGGAGAAGTTTTAATCTTTTTACCGGAAAGCTCTATCTCTCCGGATTTAAGCTGAGCATAATTGGCATAGCCGACTATGCCTGCCTCCCCCTTGGGATAGGCTATGCCATAATCTGTAATAGGAGCGGAAATATCCTCATCTTTAATAGTTGTATATTCTAAAATTTCTTCATTTAAAATCGGGATGGGAATGCCTATTCCCACCATAAGGCTGACACCATAGCCGGTGAGGCTTACTCCCCTAATCCAGCGGGGGTTCATTTGTTTCATATCCCCCACAACAGATAATGTACCGGCGCCCCCTAAGGGGATTCCCTTTTCATTTCTGGGGTCATTGGGGGAATGCTGGGTTCCCGGCCAGGCAACATAGCCTATTCCGCCGCCTAAAAAAATCCTGGTGCCTATGCCGACGGTTTTATAATAGGGGTCGTTAAGCAGGGGGGAAAGCTGCCCCGCGCTGGAATAGGTAATATTTCCCATATTGGGGCGTAAAATACCCATATAGGTATAAATTGTTTTTTTAGAAAGGTTTATCCCCACATTATAATTTTGATAGCAATTACGGGGGCTGAATAAAGTGGCATCCCTTAATTGGTCAATAGTAAATGTACGCTCCAGCTTTTTAAGGGGGTAGCAATCCGTACCATAGGCTGTGGCCCTGAAGCTGATTTCTTTCCCGGCGATTAAATCATGAATTACATGGCCGCCGCCATAAAGAAATTTGCCGGGATGAGGGCTGTTTAAAGAGTCCCCCTCTTTTACCTCCGTGGCGCCTAAATAAGCGTCTACGGCGGCAATACCCCCATAGGCCGCCACATCATTAAGCCAAACTCTGGACATTCTCATTTTTGGCTTTGTATGGCCAAAATTTAAAAAAGCCCCTGATGAACACATAATCCCAAAAGTACCGGTAGTTACCACATCTACTTTTTCCGCCGCCTTTTTTATGCCTATTTCAGCGGCAATATCTATAATTTCTTCGGCAGTAACCACTACGGCCGTGCCTTTTTTAATTTTTTCATTTATTTCTTCATATGTTTTTTTAAGCGCCATTTTTTACCCTCCGTTTTGTAATCCGAATGAACAATAAAAGCTACCTCCCTGTTTTTGGAAGTAGCCCCCACATTCGATGGCTTAAATGCTGAATTTGATCGACCAGGGCAAGCCGATTGCCAAAGATTAAGCCAAACCCCTCCCTTTGGAAGAGGCCGGGGCATAATTTAAGATTTTTTTTAGGCACAGCTTTATTCCAACGCAACATTTTAAGCTCCTTAAAAGTCTTATATAAAACATCAAGCTAATTTTAGCAAAAAAGCCATTCTAAGTCAAAAAAATTTAATTAAACCTGCCTTTAAAAGCAGAGAATATTTTACCGGCCTTAATATGTAACCACAGCCCGGCCCCCCGCATATATTAGCCGCGGGGGGTGATGTAATGAAATGGAGAAGAAAAAACCCTAAAAATAAGCTTTTGGGCTTTCTGATTCTTTTTCTTATCTTTTGTTTTTTGTTTTTATATGTTGCGGATACCCAGTTTGCCCCGGTGTTAAAGGCCCTAGCCCAGCAAAAGGCCTATATGTTTACAGTCCGCAAAATGCAGGAGGCAGCCCAAAGGCAAATAGAAAATTATAAGGATATTCAGGATTATCAGCAATTGATGCATATAGAAAAGGACTCAAGCGGGAAAATAATTCTTATGCTGCCTAATGTGGTTAAAATAAACCTTCTGGCCTCGGCAATTATTTTAGATGCGGAGGCTGCCTTAAAAGAGCCCGGGCAAGACGAATTAAAAATACCCCTAGGGGTGCTTAGCGGCACAAAAATCCTGGCCTCTTTAGGCCCCTCCCTTAATATCCAGGTAACACCCATCAGCCTTATGCAAGTTGAGGTGAGAGACGAATTTATTTCCGCCGGCATAAACCAAACCAAACACCGAATTTGGCTGGAAATGAAAAGCGAGGTATCCCTTGCTATACCCTTTGACAGCGAAAAGCTGACGGCCTCAAGCAGCATACTTTTAAGCGAGGGGATAATTATCGGGCCGATTCCCGATACTTATATAAATTTCTCCCCCTGATAAATAGGGCTTTTACCTTAAAATACACCTAAATTGCCAGCCCTTTGCGGATATGATATAATATTTTATGCTCTCTTGCCTGCCGCCCTTTTTTAAGGGCGGCAAGGCTGAAATATTAAAAAAACAGCTGGGTTTTTATAACCCGGGAGGTATTAAATGCCTAATATTACTCATACACGCCGGACAAGCAACGGCCAAAACCCTCCGCGCCGCGGACCCCGCCGCAAAAAGCGTAAACTCAGAATTATTCCGGTAATTCTGGTTTTCTTATTGCTTTTTTCTTTAATCGGCGGCATTACCCTTTCTGTCTGGGTGCTTTCCCTGGCTAAAGATTTGCCGGAAATTACGCCGGAAAACTTTTCTCCTCAGCAGGCCAGCCTGGTTTATGATAATCAGGATAATAATTATGCCCGCCTCCATAGCGGAGAAAACCGAATTTCCGTACCTTTAAATGAAATCCCCCAGCATTTAAAAGATGTTGTAATCGCAACGGAGGATATCCGTTTTTACAGCCACTTCGGCATAGATATACGCCGGGTTTTCGGAGCAATTAAGGCGGATATACTTTCCGGCAGCTTTGATCAGGGCGCCAGCACTATTACTATGCAGCTTACAAGAAATGCCATTTTAGAAACTCAGGCAAAAAAGCTTGAGCGCAAAGTAAAGGAGGCCCTGCTCTCCGTTAAGCTGGAAAAGGAATATTCTAAAGATGATATTCTCTACTTCTATTTAAACGAAGTTCATTTCGGCCACGGCACCTATGGCGTCCAGGCCGCCTGCAACCTTTATTTTAATAAGCCGGTGCAGGAAATTACCCTGAGCGAATCCGCAATGCTGGCCGGGCTCCTTCGCAGCCCCAAAAATTACTCCCCCTATAATAATATGGAGAGGGCCCTTGCCATTCGCAATGTGGCTTTGGATAATTTAGTCCGCTACAAGCCCGAATACAGCGAGGCCGCCGCCGAGGCCAAAGAGCAGGAGCTTATTGTAAGCGAAAACCATAATGATACCCTGGCGGCTACCTATGAATACCCCTGGTTTACCGATTATGTTGTGCATCAGGCCGAGGATATTTTAGAGGATTTGGGTTATGATTCCATGCTTATTTATACCGGCGGCTTCAGTATTTATACTACCCTGGAGCCGGTAATACAGGGGAAAATGGAAGAGCTGTACCAGGATGAGGAAAATTTCCCCTCCAGCTCAACCGGGGACCTTGTGGAAAGCTCCATGGTTATAATGGACCCTCACAGCGGAGAAATTAAGGGCTTAATAGGCGGCAGAGAGCATTTGACCCGCCGGGGCTTTAATAGGGCTACCAGCTTAACCCGGCAGCCCGGCTCCATAATTAAGCCAGTGGCGGTTTACGGCCCCGCAATTGAGGCGGGCTTATCCCCGGCAAGCGTTACCGATGACTGCCCTACAACCTTCGGCAAGGATTATGCCCCTAAAAACTATGACGGCAAATGGCGGGGTTTAATCTCCATGCGGGAGGCAATTAAGTATTCCGTAAATATGTCCGCCGTTAAAACCCTGCAGCAAATAGGCACAAGCACAGGGCTTAAATTTGCCCAAAGGCTGGGCCTGCCCTTAAGCGATAACGCCGATAATAATCTGGCTTTGGCCTTAGGGGGCATAACCGAAGGGGTTTCCCCTCTGGATATGGCCGGGGCTTATTCCGCCTTTGCCGGCGGAGGAATTTATACTAAGCCCTATTGCGTAAGAAAAATTGTAGACAGCAAGGGTAATACCCTTTATGAGGCCAAACCCTATCAGGAAACTGTAATGAGCGAGCAAACGGCCTATTTAATTACGGATATGCTTATAAGCGTAACCACAGGCGGCACAGGAACCAATGCCCGTATGAACCGCCCGGTAGCCTCTAAAACAGGCACCACCCAATTGCCGGATAAAGCGATTTTTAAAAATGCCAAGGGCAATAAAGACGCCTGGTTTGCGGCTTATACCCCGGAGCTTGTGGGTGTGGTTTGGATGGGCTATGATAATGATGTGGATGAAGACGGCAAGGCTCAATACCTGCGCCAAATATACGGAGGCAAATATCCGGCTCTGCTTTGGAAGGCCGTTATGACAACAGCTTTAAAGGATACCCCGGTAAAAAGCTTTAAACAGCCCCCGGGAATGGTTACTTTAAGTATAGATAAAAAATCCGGCCTTTTACCCAGTGAGCTAACCCCGGCGGAATTTGTAGGCAGCGAGATATTTAATAAAAATAATATTCCTAAAGAGGCCTCTAATATTTGGCAGGTTGTTGAAATAGACGAAGAAACAAATATGCTGGCTTCCGCCTTTTGCCCTAATAAAGCCAGTGTGGTTAGGCTTATTCCCCCTGAGGTAGACCCGGCTAAGGTAGAATTCCGTAAAAGCGCCGACGGCCCCCTTTATGCTCCGGAAGAAATTTGCAATATCCATACAACCTATATTCCCGGCAGCGAAAACGGAGATGAATTTGATTACGACGACGAGGGGAATATTATAATCCGCCCGGATAATGGCGGGGAAAATAATGGGGATAATAACGGAGATAATAAACTCCCGGAGCAGAGTAAATTATACACCCCCAAAAGCTTTGCTATTAATTTAAAGGATATTGAGGGGAATAAAACCGCCAGCCTGACCTGGGCCGATAATAATGACCCCGCCAAAACTCTGTATATAATCGAAAGAATTAAAAACGGGGAGGAAGAAAGCCGGCTTAAATTTACAACCTATGGCAAATCCCTGGAAGACCCCTCTATAGAAACAGGCAATACCTACCGTTACAGGGTTTATGCCTATAGTGAGGAAAAGAATATCTTAAGCGATTGGTCTAAAACTCTAACCATTAAACCCTGATTAAACACCGGCTGCACTAATTAACTTGAATAAGCAGCCCTAATAAACAGATTTAATAAAAAATTTAGATAAAAAGCCCCGCCTTTTCAGGCCGGGGCTTTTTTGAATTAGAAATTTGCTTTTAATACTCTCTGTTTAATTTTAGCCTATAAATTAAGCTCCGCAACGGTAACCCCAATGCCGCCTTCATTATAATCCCCAAGGCGGTAGCTTTTAACCAGCCTATGTTTTTTTAAATATTCGGCAACGGCATTTCTTAAAACTCCCGTGCCTTTACCGTGAACAATACGCACATTTTTTAACCCCGCCACAAAGGCATCGTCTAAATATTTATCTAGAATTTCTAAAGCTTCTATAATTTCAAGGCCCCTTAAATGGATTTCCGGATTAATTTTGGCGGCTTTTTCTATTTGGATATGGTTACTCCTATGCCTGGCCTGATTTTTAAGGGAAGGGGTATTTTGGCTTAAGCGGAGATCCGCCAGATTGAGGACGATTTTCATTACCCCCAGCTGAACCCCTACCTGATTTTGAGAATCCGGCAGGGAAATAACCGAACCGTGCTGATTAAGCCTGGGGACAAAAACATCCTGCCCGATTTTCAGCTTAGCCGGGGCCTCCCCTGCAAAAATTTCTTGGGGAATTTGGCCCTCTAATTCCTCCTGCCAGGTTTTTAGCTTCCGGCGGCTTTCCTGCCAGGCTTTTTCGGCGGTTTTTTCTTCCGCCAGGCGCGCCTTTAATTCATTATAAAGCTTTTCGCTTTTTTCTTTGGTTTCTTCCAGGAGCCTTTGGCATTTTAAATTTGCTTTTCTTTCTTCTTCCGCCGCCTTTATACTGGCTTTATTAAGTTCTTCTTTAAATGCTCTCTCTCTTTCCTGCAATTCTTTTTTATAAGCCTCGGCGGCTTCCCTTTCGGCGGAGGTTTCCTGCCTTAATTCCTCAAGGCTTTGCAATAATTCCGCCACCTGCACATCCTCTTTGGTAAGAAGCTCGCCGGCTTCCTTTATAATTTCATCCCCCAGGCCTAAGCGGCGGGATATTTCAAAGGCATTACTTTTACCCGGAACCCCCATCATAAGGCGGTAAGTGGGGGCAAGGGAATTTATATCAAACTCCACACTGGCATTTATACAGCCCGGTGTATTATAGGCAAAAGCTTTTAATTCGCTGTAATGGGTTGTGGCAATTATTTTTGAGCCCCGCTTTTGCAATTGGCTGATTATAGCCATGGCAAGAGCCGCCCCCTCGGTGGGGTCTGTACCCGCCCCCAATTCATCTAAAAGCACTAAAGAGCTGTCATCCGCTTTTTTTAATATATCTACAATATTTACCATATGGGAAGAAAATGTGCTTAAGGATTGCTCTATGCTTTGTTCATCGCCGATATCGGCAAAAATTTCCTTATAAAAGCTAAGCTCGCTGCCGTCATCAGCCGGTATATGCAAGCCTGCCAAAGCCATTGCGCTTAAAAGGCCGATGGTTTTTAAAGTAACGGTTTTACCTCCGGTATTCGGCCCTGTAATTATCATGGCTTTTATATTCTTATTTAAATAAACATCTATGGGAACTACATCCTCAGAGGGAATTAAAGGATGCCTGGCTTTTTTTAAATTAATCAGGCCGCTTTCATTAAGGCGGGGCGGGGCGGCGCTCATAGCCCCGCTTAATTTAGCCTTGGCAAAGGCTAAATCTAAATGGGCCAGGCGGTTTAAATTAGCCTCCAGCTCATTTAAAAAGCCGGAAACCATTATGGTTAAAGCCCGTAAAATTGCGGCAATTTCTTCCTCTTCCTCCCGGTATAGCCTTTGCAGCTCATTATTTAATTCTAAAACAGCCATGGGTTCAATAAAAACACTGGCCCCGCTGGCGCTTATATCATGGACAATTCCGGGGATTTGAGCCCGGTACTCCTGGCGTACAGGAACAACATAACGATTATCTCTAATGGTTATAATTGTTTCCTGCAAATATTTTGCCGTATTGGGGTTTTTTATAATATTCTCCAGCCTTTCCTTTATGCGCTCATTACTTATTTTAATTTTGCGCCGGATTTGCTGAAGGCCCTCGCTGGCTCCGTCATTAATCTGCCCCTCGGGGCCGATAGCTTTCTCTACCCCGCTTTCTATGGTTTTTAGAATAGTAAGGCCCTTGCCCAGGGGGGCAAGTTTTGGGTAATTGCCTTTAATTTCATTAAAAAAGCCTTTTACTTTGCGGCCGGCCCGGCAGGTATCGGCAATTTCTACCAGGGCCTCGGCATCTAAAATTCCCCCTATGGCCACATGGCGGAGGGCTTCTCTAATATCTCTTACCGGTCCCAGAGAAAAAACAGGGTAAAGCCTGAGTATTTCCCAGGCCTCATTTGTTCCTTTTTGGCGGTATTCCGCCTCATTCAGGCTTTTTGCAGGCAAAAGCTCCCGGGCAAGCTCTCTGCCCCAGGCAAAAGAGGTATAACCCTTAAGGGATTGGATTATTTTATTATATTCCAGCTTTTGCAGGGTTCTTTCTTCCATTACCCCTTCAGTTTTAAGTTTTTCTTTTGGGGTATTTTCTTTAAAAGTAATCTCTTCCATGCTTTTCTCCCAGTTAAAACATTTTTTTATACTCCCCGGTAAAGATGGCCCTTTGTATAGCCTAAAGAGCTTAGGGCGCCTAATTCTTTTTCTTTATCTTTATAGTCTGCTCTGCCGGAAATCAGCTCCAAATATATTTCCGTAAGCCTAAGGGCGGCTTTAGGGTGGGTAAGGCGAAAATCCAGCCTGAAATAATCAATACCCGCTGAAGAAAGCTTATTTAAATCCTCCCCAAGGCAAAGCTCCCGGGAATTAAATAAATGCAGGCGGCAGCTTTCATCCCCCCGGCAGGGGAAAGTATAATTTTTACCGTCTTTTAAGGCAAAGCCCCCCCTGTTTTTACAAGGGGAAGAACAAGGAGTATTTAAACCCCTCCCCCCAATTAAAGCGCCTAAAGGACAGTATTCGCTAAGCATAAGCTGAATTGCCCCGTGAATTAAAAGCTCCTTTTTAAGAGGCAAAGCCCCAAAGGAGGAAAGCTGGGAAAGATTAAGCTCGCCGGATAGTAAAACCCGGCCAAGGCCCTGCCCGGCTAAAAACAAAGCCGCCTGACGGTTAAAAACATTTAAAGCCCCGTCTCCGTACAGTTCTTTTTCCCAGCCGTATTTTTGAACCAGCCCCAGAGCGCCCAGGGAAGGGATTAAAATCCCCTCGGCCCCTGCCCTATCCCATTCTTCAATTATTTTCAGCCAATAGGCCTCCCGGCTTTCATGGAATACTTCCGGCAAGCTTGGTATAAGCCGGGCGCCTTTTTCTTTTGTCCTGCTTAAAACTTCATTAAAGGGTTTTCTTTTATCAAAGCCCTTAAAGCCCCCTCCGGTTAAATAAAGCTCTTTAATGCCGCCCTCTATGGCGGCAAAAAGAGTTTTTTCATCCGCGGCTAAAGCTGTAAGAACAGGCAAAGCTCTTTTTTTAGCCGGAATTTCTTGAGGCAAATTATTAATTTCTTTTAAGGCCAGGGCAAAATGTTTTTCGTCTAATTCCGGCAAAAGATAGGGTTCTTTACGCTTATTGGTCAGCCTGGCAATTAAAGCCCTGCGGCAGCGGTTAAGGACGCTTTTAGGGAGCATGGCATCGGCCTCTATTATGCCGGTTAAACTCTTTAAATAATAATTGCTGCCGCCTAAACGCCCCAGCTGCTCTTTTGCCTGATTAAAATCCCCGGGGCTGGTTTGGGCTTTTTCTACAATATATTCATCCTCATAGGAGGCAAAATAGCCGTCTTCATCTTTTGCGCTGATTTGTAAAAATTGCCCTAAAGAGGCCTTAATTTCCATTTCCAGCGGTACGGGGGGGATATTCTCCCAGGAGGCCCGGGCATTTTTAAGCAAATTATAATCCGCCGTTTTAAAGACTCTATCCCCGGTTTTGCCGCGGCCGGGGAAATCTAAAATAACACTTTCCCCTTTTTGGGCGGATTCTCTTATTTTACCGTCTTTAATAATTCTTTTTACGGTAAAGCCCTGCCGCCCCCCGATTTTAACCCAAATTTCAAGGCCGTCCCCAACTTGGAGGGGGCTTTCTAATTTAAGGGTAATTTGCTCTTCCCCGCTGGCTGTAATTCGGCCTAAAAACACCCCCCGATTATTGGGGCGCCGGTAACTCATTAATTCCGCCCCTCTGTTCCCCAGCCAGTAGCCGGAGGAGTAATCCCTGTTAAAAACCTGCAAAAGCTCATTTAGGGCCTGTTTTTTATCGGGCATTTCGGTATTATTTTTTAAAGCGTCCAATAATTGCCGGTAAACCCGGGTAACCACAGCCACATATTCGGGGCGCTTCATTCTGCCTTCAATTTTCCAGGAGGCAAGGTCAAGCTTATAAAGTTTGGGTAAATCAAAATAACCGTATAAATCTCTGGGGGAAAGAATATGCTCACCCATATTATGGGGGATTTCTTTGCCGTCTTCTTCCGTCAGCTTATATTCCAGGCGGCAGGGCTGAGCGCAGCTGCCTCTATTGCCGCTTCTGGCTCCGATAAAGCTGCTTAAATAGCATTGCCCCGAATAGCAAATACAAAGGGCCCCATGGATAAAAACCTCCAGGGGAATAGCGCTTTTTGCCTTGGTAAGGGCAAGCTCTTTTAAGGAAAGTTCTCTGGCTAAAATTGCCCTTTTTACCCCGTGAGCGGCTAAAAAGTTTATGCCGGCGGAATTATAAACAGCCATTTGCGTGCTGGCATGAACGGCAAGGCCGGGCAGGGCCGAGGCCAATATTTTTAAAAGGCCTATATCCTGAATAATAACGGTATCTATACCCATTTTATAGGCTTTTGCCAAATAGGCCAAAGCCCGGGGCAATTCCTCATTATGCAAAAGAATATTTAAGGCCAAATAAACTTTAACCCCGTAAAAATGGGCAAGCTCAATAGCCTCCTTTAATTCCTCATCATTAAAATTGGCGGCATATGCCCGGG
This sequence comes from Clostridiales bacterium, assembly GCA_040767605.1. Taxonomy (GTDB): domain Bacteria; phylum Bacillota; class Dehalobacteriia; order UBA4068; family UBA4068; genus JAXGOI01. Next base: position 1,604,444 of record JAXGOI010000001.1, on the reverse strand, counting down.
CATTAAAATCCTTACCACCTAAATAAACGGCATTTGCACCATTGGCTATGGCCGCCTTTAAAGCCTCCATGCCCCCTGCCGGGGCAAGTATTTCCGTCATTATTTGCTCCTTTAAAATACACTTAAAAGCTTAAAAAGGGAGGGCGGCCCCTCCCTTGCTTAAATAAAAACTCTGAACCAAAATAAAAACCCTGTACTAAATTAAAAAATCTATGCTTAATTAAAAGTTTTTTAGTCAATTAAAAAATCTGTGTTTAATAAAAATACTGTTTTTTATTTAAGGCTCAGGCCTTATTCCGCTTAACCCTGATTAACCCTCCCCCGGCCAGGGCTGTTACATTCTCTTTTTCTAAAGCGTCTAAAAGGAGGTTTATGCCAATGCTGTCGCTTGCCATATGGCCGGCGCAAATTAAGTTTAAATTAATTTCTTTGGCAATTTTTATTTGCTCCTCATTATTATGCATGGAAATTATAGTATTTACTCCCGCCTCCGCCAGCTTGCTATAGCTTTCTTTAGGGCCGCTGGTGCCGCCGGTAAAATCCACATATATTTTGCCGGCCTTGCCTTTTTTATCCCCCACATCTATTCTGGGGGGGTTATTTCTTTGGCTTGCCGTTTTATATTCCGGGATTTCTTTTAAAGCCTTTAGAATATCACTTAAGGTTTTAATTTGGCTTTTCTCCAAATATTGGCTTAAATATGTATTAACTAAATTATCGCATACCGTATGAAGGCAAATATAGGGAATATCCAAAAGGCGGGCGGAATCTACCGCTCTAAAATAGTTTGAGGCCCCTACGCTCCGGCCTACGGCATTAATCCGGCTGCCCATTATCCCCTCGGCAGAGCCGGGGCGCACCCCAAAGTCCTCCATACGATGGCTTTGCAAATTCATTACCTTTGCCAAGGCCGCCAGAGCAGGCCCCTCTGGGTGATGGGTAAAAACCAAATCTATATTTTCGCCCCGGCGGTTAAGCTCCGAGGCCAATAAAAGCTCGGGGGTTTCCATATCTATACCCACCAGCATTTTATTAATTTCTCTATTATCTTCCCCGTATAAAATACGGCTGTCGGCATAGGGGTTTGTCAGGCTTTCGGTATCAAAAAACTCTTTTTCATCATCTTTTAATTCATCATAGGCTTCCTTAGCCTCTAAAAGTTCCCCGTTTACTGTTTCTTTATCTCTGGGGTCGCTTTCCATACCTAATTTAACCGCAAAATTATAAAGCTCTCTTAATTTCATTTTCTACCTCTTTCTCTAAATTTCAGGCCTTATTAGGCCTGCCTAAAACCGGGCTTTTTCGGTTTCATCCAAAAGCCCGGTATAATCCTCTTCCAGCTTAATCAGCTCATCAGCAAGCTGCAGAGCGGCCAGTAAAAAAACCCGGTTTAAGGAATAATCAGGGAAGTGCTTTTGAATAAGAGAAATTTTATCCTCAACCTTAGCGGCAATTTTATGCAAATGCTCCGGGGCATCCTCACTTTTTAAGGTATATTCATAACCCCCTATGCCAACCTTAAGTTTATTCATTTCCTGCATAAATATCCCTCCCTTAAGCCGGGCCTGCGGCCTTAACGAAGGCGCAAACCCCATTTTTTGCCTAAATGAGCAACTATTTCATCAAAGCTGTTATTTATTTCGGCATCTTTCAAAGTTTGCTCCGGGTTTTGATAATTAAGGGCAAAGGCCATGCTGCGGTGGCCCTCGGGAATGGTGGCCCCGGCATAAATATCAAAAAGCTCTACGCTCTGTAAATAAGGGCCGCCAACTTTTAAAATCTCGGCCATAATATCCCCGCCGGGTATATCCGCCCTGCCGATTAAAGCCATATCCCTGGCCGCCCCCGGGAAGCGGGGAAGGTCTTGACAATGGCCCATGACAAAACCCCTAGATGTAAAGGGCTCCGTTTTTACCTGGAGGAAAGTTAAAGGTTTCTCCAGCTCATAATTAGCCAAAACCAGGGGGTGAATTTCCCCCAAAAAGCCGATTTCTTCCCCCCCGCAAAGAATAATTGCGCTGCGCCCGGGGTGCATAAAGGGGTATTTTCCCTCATCTGCCGGTAAATAAGTGCATTCCGGCAGATTAAAAGCCCGGCTTAAATTCTCCCAAAGGCCTTTTAAATAAAAGTAATCAAAAGCCGCTTTTTGCCCCTGCCAGCCCGGGTTATACTCCCCGCTTAAGGCAATGGCCAGAGTATTTATTTCTTCCGGCTGCTCCCCGGCTTTTTTTACCTTAAAGCAATTACCGAATTCAAATAAACGCAAATTCAAATTCCGGCGATTATAATTTCTGGAAGATGTTTGCAAAATCCCAGCCAGCATTTGAGTACGCATAAGGCCTTGCTCTTCGCTTAAGGGGTTGGCAATGGCTAAACTCTCCCTCAGGCTATGATTTGGGGGCAAAAGCAGTTTATCTAAATCTTTGGGGCTGATAAAAGTATAATTAATAACTTCCCGCAAGCCCAGGCCCTCGCAGGCCAGCTTAAGCTCTGAGGCAATTTGCTGACTGCTGCTGCGCAAGCCGTGAGAAGATGAGGCCGGTAATGTTACGGGGATTTCATTAAAGCCCCTCAGCCTCGCTACTTCTTCGATTAAATCCTCCTCAATGGAAATATCCCTTCTGTAATAGGGTATCGTAACCATTAAATCCTCCCCCACCTTCTCTAAGGGGAAGGAAAGGCTGTGCATAACCCCGGCAATATCCCCCAGGGAATAATCCGTACCTAAAACGGCATTAACCTTTTCTATTCTTAAAGGGATGATTTTCTCCGGCTCTTGAGGAATCCGAATATCTAAATTGCCTGCCGCGGCAACCCCTCCGCAATACTCCAATAAAAGCTGAACAATTCTTTTAGAGGCCCAATTGCAGCCCTCAATATCAAGGCCTTTTTCAAAACGGAGAGAGGATTCGGAAATTAAATTAAGCCCCCTTGAGGTACGGCGAATAGAAACCGGGTCAAAGCAGGCGGTTTCGATTAAAACATCTGTGGTTTCAGGGGTTACCTCACTATCCAAACCCCCCATAACCCCGGCAATACATACGGGGCGCATACTATCGCAAATTAAAAGGGTATCTCCCCTAAAGCTTCTTTCTTTATTATCCAGAGTTATCAGCTTTTCGCCTTCTTTGGCCCGGCGCACAATTATTTTATGGCCGGAAAGCTTTTGATAATCAAAAATATGAGAGGGCTGGCCTGTTTCCAGCATTACAAAATTACTGATATCCACCACATTATTTATGGGGCGCATTCCGGCTGAAATTAAATAGCGCTGCATCCACCGGGGGGAAATTCCAACCTTAAGGCCTTGAACCAAACGGCCTAAATAACGAGGGCATAAATCTTTATCCTCAACCTCAATTACGGCTAAATCGCAAATATTGCCGCCCTTTTCCCCATAATGGAGGGTGGGAGGCTGAAAGCTCCCGCCGGTTATGGCGGCTACTTCTCTGGCAATATTAAGCATCCCCAGGCAATCGCTGCGGTTGGGAGTTAATTCTAAAATTAAAACGGCATCCTCCAATTCCAAAGCCCGGACAATATCCTCCCCTAAAGGGGCATCCTCGGAGAGAACCATAATCCCCTGGCAATCTTCGTCATCTATGCCTAATTCGGCCCCGGAGCAAATCATCCCGAAGGATTCTACCCCTGCTACGCTGGCTACGGAAATTTCCATTCCATTTGGGAGTTTAGCCCCGGGAACAGCCAGAGGGACTTTTTGCCCCTTTTCTACATTGGGGGCGCCGCAAACAACCTGGCGCAGGCTGTTTCCGTCGTCTACCCGGCAAACGGAAAGCTTATTGCTTTTGGGGTGAGGGGCCTTTTCTTTTACCAGCCCCACTATAACATTTTTAATTCCCTTGCCTAAATATTCTATTTCATCAACTTCCAAACCGGCCAGGGTAAGTTTTTGCCCTAATTCTTCCGGGCTTTCCTCAAATTTTACATAATCCTTAAGCCATTTATAGGATACTCTCATGGTTTTCCTCCTAAAACTGCGCTAAAAAACGCAAGTCATTATCGAATAAAAGGCGCATATCATTTATTCCGTATTTAAGCATGGCGATGCGCTCAACCCCCATGCCGAAAGCAAAACCGTTTACCTGTGAAGGGTCATAGCCGGACATTTCCAATACCCGGGGATGCACCATGCCGGAGCCTAAAATCTCTATCCAGCCGCTGCCCTTACAAAGGCGGCAGCCGGCTCCCCCGCAGGCAAAGCAGGAAATATCCACCTCGGCGCTGGGCTCGGTAAAAGGGAAATAACTGGGGCGCAGGCGAATTTCTCTTTCATCCCCAAACATTTGGCGCACAAAGGCCAAAAGGGTGCCTTTTAAATCCCCCATGGTAACATTATTATCAATATAAAGCCCTTCCACCTGGTGAAACATAGGGGAATGGGTGGCGTCGTCATCTCTGCGGTAAACCGTGCCGGGGCAAATTACCTTAACCGGCAATTTGGGGGCTGTAGCCTCCATAACATGAGCCTGAACCGGGGATGTATGGGTGCGCAAAAGCAAATTTTCCGTAAAATAAAAGGAATCCTGCATTTCCCGGGCAGGGTGTTCCGGGGGAATATTTAAAGCCTCAAAATTATAATAATCTGTTTCCACCTGGGGGCCTTGGGCAATTTTATAGCCCAGGCCTAAAAAGATATTCTCTATTTCTTCCTGCACCAGGGTTAAAGGGTGGCGGCTGCCTTTGAGGAAATTCCTGCCCGGCAGGGTAATATCTATTTTTTCCCTTTCCAGCCGCTCTTTAAGCCGGAGCTTATAAAGCTCCTTCATTTTAGCTTCTGCAAGGGCCTCAATGCTTTCCTTGGTTTTATTAACAGCCTGACCCATTTCCGGCCTGAGTTTAGGGTCTATTTGCCCCATTTGGCGGGAAATTTGGGTAATCTCCCCCTTTTTACCTAAATAGGAAATTTTTAAATCCTGCAATTTTGCCATATCATCACAGGCCGAAATAGCCTGTGAGGCCTCTTGCTCCAGTAAAGCCAGCTTCTGCAACATTTATTTTTCCACTCTCCCCTTAAAACTCTCTTAAAAGCTTAAAAGGCTTTTAAGAGAAATAATTTAATAAACAAATGCCTTTCATCAAAAGGATGAAAGGCACGATCAATATCAGCGCAACAAAAAAACTTAAGCCGGATTGCAACCGCTACCTTTTATTCAAAAGGATAAGTTAAGAGATACAGGCTGCTATTGGAGTATCATTCTCCTATAAATGATGTAGGCGGCAATAGATCCAGTTTCCTCGAAAAGTTTCCAGATGGCTTCAGCCGAAGCTATCATTAACATCACTACCTTTCAAGTATGATTATCGCTCTTTATCTTTTAATATTATACCATGGTTTTAAGGCCAATACAAGAAAACAAATCTCAAATTTTAGTTTAAAGCGCTCTTTGACGCCGCGCCTCATATAGGAAAATACCTGCCGCCACCGAAACATTTAAGGATTCCACCCTGTTTTCCATAGGCAGGCTTAAAAAGGCATTTGCTTTATTCCGCCAAAAATCTCCCACCCCCCGGGCCTCAGAGCCCATAATCAGAGCAAAGGGGGAAGAAAAATCCGCCTTTGTATAGCTGAAATTTCCTTCTCCGGCGGCGATAAAAATATTTAAGCCCTTGCCGGATAAAATACTTAAGGCCTCCTGATTGCTTTTTGCCTCATAAAAAGGCAAATTAAAAATAGCCCCCATGGTTGCGCGCACAACCTTGGGGTTATAACAATCCGCACTACCGGGGGTAGTTATCAGGCCGTCTGCCCCTGCTGCCAAAGCCGTACGGAAAAGAGCCCCTAAATTCCCGGGGTCGCTTATAGAATCCGCCATTAAAACCATGGATTTAAAGGATCCGGCAATATTTTTTGGTTTAATAACAGGAATTTTTACCGCCAGAGCTATACCCTGAGGCGCTTTAGTTTCCGAAACCCAATTAATAAGCCTCTCATCTGTAAGGGCATAAACCGGCACAGCCCGCTTAAGCAAGGCCTTAACCAAATCCTCTGCCCTTTGCCCTTTAATAAAACCCGGGGCAATAAAGGCATAGGCAATATCCCAGGAGGATTTACAGGCCTCCTCCGCCAGCCTTAAACCCTCCGCCGGAAATAAAGAGAGCTCTTTACGGTGTTTTTTTTGCCCTAAAGAACGAAATTCCTTAAGGAGGGGATTATCTTTAGAGCTTATTTGGGGCAAATTAATATAATCCATAATATTTTTTGGTATATCCTTCCGGTTTTTTAAAATAAATCGGTCTTAAAATAATTTATTTATTTATATAATATCCTATGGCGGGGGAATAGCGCAAGGCAATAAAAAAATAGCCGGAGCCTCCGGCTATTTAAAATTAAAATTAGGCTATTTTATTTAGGCTATTTTAAATTTGCTTTTGCAAGCTCCGCAAATTGATTAAAGGCATTAATATCGTTAACGGCTAAATCTGCCAGGATTTTTCTGTTTACCGCGATATCCGCATTTTTTAAACCGTTAATCATTCTGCTATAAGAAAGGCCGTTCATACGGGCGGCCGCATTTATTCTGGTAATCCAAAGCTTGCGGAAATCCCCCTTCTTTTTACGGCGATGAGCGAAAGCGTAAGCCATAGAATGGAGAACCTGCTGATTGGCCACTCTAAACAGCTTTGAATTTGACGCCCGATAGCCTTTTGCCAATTTAAGAATTTTTTTATGACGGCGATGCTTGACATAGCCTCTTTTTACTCTGGTCATGGTCGTTGTTCCTCGCTTTCACTTTAAAGATACGGTAACATAGTCTTCATATTTTTATGGTTTGCGGCACAAACAAGAGCGCCTTTGCGTAAATGACGCTTCCTTTTAGGGGCTTTTTTACCCAGGATATGTCTTTTAAAGGCTTGCTGCCGCTTTAATTTTCCGGTGCCTGTAATTTTAATTCTTTTGGCCGCACCGCGATGGGTTTTCATTTTAGGCATTGTTTTCCCTCTTTTCCACAGTTATTACATAACTATTCTAAAAAATAATCCGCTTACCCGACTTTGGGGGCAAAAATTACAGTCATATTTTTACCCTCAATTTTGGCCGGGCGCTCTACAACAGCAATCTCGCTGAGTCTTTCAACCATTTTATTGCATAAAACCCTGCCCAGTTCAGGGTGGGTTATTTCCCTTCCCCTAAACATTATAGTTAGCTTTACCTTATCGCCGTCTTTGAGAAAGCGCTCGGCGTTTCTGCTTTTGGTTTCAAAATCATGCTCTTCAATATTGGGACGAAGCTTTACTTCTTTAAGCTGAATAATATTCTGATTCTTTTTAGATTCCTTTTCCCTTTTTATTTGCTCAAAACGGTATTTGCCGTAATCCATAATCCGGCAAACCGGCGGCTTGGCATTGGGAGAAATCTCAACAAGATCCAGACCGCTTTCAACAGCCTTAGCCAAGGCCTCTCTAAGGGGAATAATACTCTGCTCATCACCGTTACCGGAAACCAAGCGAACCTCACCGGCTCTTATTGCCTCATTGATGCGTAATTCTTTAATCTTATTCACCTCCGCAAAAAAATAAGCGGGTAAGCACCCGCTTTTATACATAATAATTGCCTAATAAATGCAACCATTATCTTAACCCGGGGCAATTCGCCCGCAAGGTGAGAAGCGGTTGGCTTCTTCTTTTCTATAACATGGAAATTGTATCATAATCTCAATTTAGTGTCAAGTTTTTTATACATAAGCCGGTAAAAAAAACAAAAGCCTTTAAGCAGGCTTTTGCTTTTACTTTTTTAAATTATTTTTTAATTAATATATACCCGTACCGGTATAATCTTTAGGGCTTTTGCGGAAAACAGGAGCCTTAATGCTGCTATCCACAGTTGTATCTACTATAATCCATTCATTGTTAATAAAAACCTCATTCCAGGCATGATAACCGTTAACCTTTGTGGAATACCCCTTAACCAAGCGGGTGGGGTAACCCATACTCCTTAACATAGAGGCTGTAAGAGATGAATAATCATAGCATATCCCCATTTTGCTTTTATATGTTACTTGAATATCCGGCACATATGTAGTGGGGAGTTTATTATATACGCTCCAGTTATATTTATAATTCTTAATCATATGCTGGTAAATCTCTTTTATTTTATCAATATCTTTTTTATTGCTATCCATAATTTCTTTGGCAAATACCATGGGGTCCATTTCATCCTTCCAATGAATAGGCTGTATGGAATGGAGAAAAACGCAATTAGCATCTTTAATATTTACCTTAAAATTCTTAGTGGTTATTACTTTATAGCGGGCATCTACAATATTTTGCAAAACCTTTGCCGTATATTCCCCATTACCCATTTGCAGGGGGTACTCCTCCTGCTCTTTATCGGAGCGTATTTCATAAACATATTTTTCCTCACCCAGGGTTATTTGCAGGCGCATTCTTTTGCCGGTATCCTTAATATTTTTAATAATTAAAAGACCGTCTTCGGCTTTAGAAATATCAATTTCAAAATCTGCGGCAAAGGCCGGGGCGCAAAAGCTAAAAAGAATTAAAACACTTATGGATAATATAAATATTTTGCGCATATTATGCTCACCGCCTACTCTAACTTAGGATATGGGTTTTAGCTTACTAATAGTATATAAACTAAAGTAGGTTATGTCAATATATATCTTCCTATAATTAGAGTACTCTAATATAGATATTGCGCCTAAAACTCAAAGCCTATTGCCTGCCCCGGCTGAGGCTTATATCTGTTTTATAAACTAAACTAAAAGCATAGGCTTTTGCCTATGCTTTTAGTTTTGAAATATAATTTTTTTAAAAGAATATTTTTAATTAAGCTTTTTCGCGGATTTCCTTCTTAAGCATGGCCAAAACATCCTCAAAGCTAAAGGAGCCTAAATCCCCCTGGCCGCGCTTACGCAGGGCAACTGTTGAGCTTTCCATCTCTTTATCGCCGATAATCAGCATATAGGGGATTTTCTCTCCCTGGGCCGCCCGGATTTTATAGCCGATTTTCTCATTTCTGTCGTCAAATTCCGCCCTTATCCCCTCATCCTTAAGGGTTTTAAGAATTTTTTGGGCATATTCCACCTGCCTGTCGGTAATATTTAAAATTTTAACCTGCACCGGGCTAAGCCAAAGGGGAAAAGCCCCGGCATAATGCTCGGTGAGAATTCCGATAAACCTTTCAATGCTGCCAAAAATTACCCGGTGTATCATAACAGGCCGGTGGGGCTGATTATCCGCCCCTATATAAGTCATATCAAATTTTTCCGGCATTTGAAAATCCAATTGAATGGTGCCGCATTGCCAGGTGCGGCCAATGCTGTCTTCCAGATGAAAGTCTAATTTAGGCCCGTAAAAGGCGCCGTCCCCCTCATTTACAATAAAGGGCATATTCATTTCATTCATGGCCTCCCGAAGGGCATCGGTGGCCATATCCCAAATTTTAATATCCCCCATGGCCTTTTCCGGCCGGGTGGAAAGCTCCACATGGTATTTAAAACCAAAAAGCTTATAAACATAATCAATCATCTGGGTTACGCCTTTAATTTCATCCTTAATCTGCTCCGGAAGGAGGAAAATATGGGCATCGTCCTGAGTAAAGCAGCGCACCCGCATAAGGCCGTGCAAAGCGCCGGAAAGCTCATGCCTGTGAACCAGACCCAACTCACCGCAGCGAATGGGGAATTCCCGGTAGCTGTGAATATCATGCTTATAGGCCAGTATTCCCCCGGGGCAATTCATGGGTTTTATGGCAAAATCGTCTTCATCTATAACCGTGGTATACATATTTTCTTTATAGTTTTCCCAATGGCCGGAGCGCTCCCAAAGGGAACGCCTGAGCATCATAGGGGTTTTAATTTCGGTATAATTCCATTTTTCATGGAGCTCCCGCCAGAAGTTTTCCAGCTGGTTTCTGAGAACCATACCCTTAGGGAGGAAAAAGGGAAAGCCGGGGCCTTCATCCATAAAGACAAAAAGACCAAGCTCCGCCCCGAGCTTACGATGATCCCTCTTTTTGGCTTCCTCCAAACGGAAAAGATATTCCTCCAAAAGCTTCTTATCCGGGAAGGAGGTGGCATATATTCTTTGCAGCATTTTATTCTTTTCATTACCGCGCCAATAGGCCCCTGCCAGGCTTAAAAGCTTAAAGGCCTTTATTTTGCCGGTAGAAGGCAAATGGGGGCCGGCGCAAAGATCAACAAAATCTCCCTGAAAATAAAGGCTGATAATTTCATCCTCAGGCAAATCATTAATTAATTCAACTTTATAAAGCTCCCCTCTTTTACGGAAGAAATCCATAGCCTCTTCCCTGGGCATTTCCTCCCTGCGATAGGGCAAATCCGCCTTAATTATAGCCGCCATTTCCTCCTCTATGGCAGCAAAATCCTCACTTGTAAAAGTGTGGGGAGAATCAAAATCATAATAAAACCCCTCTTTTATGGCGGGGCCGATACCTAAAATAGTTCCGGGGAAAAGTTTTTGCACAGCCTGGGCCATAATATGGGAGCTGCTGTGGCGGAAAATATCCCTGCCCTCCTCATCATCAAAAGTTAAAACGGCAAAATCTATCTCCCCTTCCAGGGGCAGATTAAGATCCCTCTTTTTACCGTTTACCATAATCCCCAAAGCTTTTTTAGCCAGGGAGCGGCTGATATCTTCCGCTATTGCCAGCCCCGTCATAGCTTGGGGATAGCTTTTTTTGCTGCCGTCTGGCAGTTTAACGCTAAGGCTCATATTATATCTCCTAATTGCCGGTATATTTTATTTAACAGGTCTCTTTAAAACCTATTATAATATTATACCCCCACTAAAACAAGCTTGTCAAACTATTCCTGAGCCCCTGCGGCAAATTTTGCAGCCCCGGCAAAAGAGCAATCTTCCCTCAAATATATCTTTTAAGGCGGCGGCGGAAATACCCGGTTCCCGCCCTTCTTCCAAATGAACAATTAACTTTTGAGGGCAAATATTAATCAGGCCGGTAATGAGGCTATCCTCATAGCCTTCCTCCCTGCCGCCTTCTATAATATTCAGTATTTCCAAATCATTTTTTCCCTTAAAAAGAGTGTAGGAGCCGTTTTTAAATAAAAAGAGATGAAAATACCCCGCCGTAACGGCATGGCTTTTTAAATAGCCCCGCAAAAGAGCAATATAATCCTCTTCCTCTTCTTCTTTAAGAATTTCATCCCCCGCTGCGGATAATACTGTAAATAAATACTCCTCATACCCCAAAAGGCGGAAGCGAATAAACCCCTCCAAATCCAAAAGACTGTTTTGGCCTAAATAAGCGCCGATTTCCGCCTCCAAGCGGGCAAAGCGGCCTCCGCCACCATATAAACCCCAGGCAAAAGAATCTTTATTTATAAGCTCCCTGGCCATCTTAAGCAGGGCAGCCTTTTTAAGGGGAGAAAACCGGCTGAAATATTCTTTAATTTGCCCGTTAAGTTTCTTTTCCTCCCTATTCTCAAAAATCAGCCGGGTAAGGGCGGCGCTAAGAGTTTTTTCCGCCTTCTTTTGGCCGGTACATGCCTCGGGCAGGCAAAAAAGCCTGCCCTCTTCTATAAAAGCATTAAAACAACCGCTTGAATTTAAAGAAGAAGTCAAGGCTTTAATCAGGTCTTTATCTTTAATTCTTATTTCATATCCGGCCAAAAAAACACCCCTTAATTAGTATATTCAAAGGGGTGTTATCTATACAAATTTTTGAGGCCTCCCTTTATAAGAGCAACTTATATAAGCTGATTATATCCGCTTATTCCCCCGGAGGGTAAAAAGCTAAAAGGCCCAGCTGCCGTCATCCGGCACTGTTTTCCCTTTCGGCTGGGGTTTTTCTTCACTTTCAGCAGGCAAATCCTCCTCCCCGCCCTCGGGAGGGGCAGGGGGTTTGGGGTTTTCCTCAATAATTTCCGGGGTCTTTTGGGGCAAAGGGTCTATAAGCTGCCCGATATATACCAGGCGTTTATCGTTTTTAAATTTAGGGTGGCAGGTAATAAGGGTAATTAAGTATTGGTTTTTCTTAATCGCCAGAACGGAATTATCATCAGGCTCAATTATTTTAGATTGAAATATCTCATAGGTAAATGTGCCTGTATTACTTTCTAAAATAATTAAATCCCCGGGAACCAGCTTATCTAAATCATTAAAGAATACTTTATAGGCATAATTGCGATGCCCCACCAAAGTAATATTGCCCTCTTGCCCGATATTGCTGCTGCCGGGCATTTTCCCTACGGCAACTCTTAAATCCCCCCGGCTTACATCATTGGCAATGGGGCGCAAGAGCTTTAATTTGGGGATTTTAATACTCCCGATAATAGTGGGTTTATAGGACGGGGGCACCGGGCGCAGCCCCTCCTCCTCGGGTAAAACCTCATCCTCCTCTAAAAGGCTTAAATCTATGAGGGTTTGGCCGGGGTCTTTAATCTCGGTTTCATTATCCTCATCTGCAAAGGAGGCTAAAAGCTGCTTTTCCTGCCAATAATTATAAAGCCTGCCAATAAAGGGGCTTGCCGCCAGAATAAGGCCGAAAATAATTAAAATAATAAGTATAATCCGCTGCTTTTTACCCCCAAATTTTTTTGTTTTTGAATTTGCGGGGGAGGCGGCGGGCATTTGGTTTTTTTCCTCATTTTGCTTAAGCTCCACAGGAAGGGCCTCCTTATTTTTTATCTCTTTTAGATTAGACTTTTTTATTTTTACTTATTTCCTTTTATTTAAGCTTATTTGCCTGTTTAAGTTGAAACTATTTTAGGCCTGCCCCTCGCTATTATGCCTGCAAAGCCTAATTAGTAAATAGGCCAAAGGGGTACCCATAACGGCCTCCAGCCCAACCTTAAATATATATTGGCTAATCATCAGGGTAATTAAAACGGTATTAGACATAGTGCCATAAAAGGCAATGGCAATAAAAATAGTTGTATCAAAAAACTGCCCCACTACGCTGGATAGTATAGTTCGGATAAAAAGGGGGCTTCCTGCAAAAAATTCTTTAATTTTAACCATAATAAAACTATTGGAGAGCTCCCCAACTAAATAGGCAAGAATGCTCGCCGCAACCACCCTGGGCACCATGCCGAAAATTGCCTCATAGGCTGCCTGATCCCCCCAGGCGGCGGCGGGAATAAGAGCCTGGCTTATGCGGAGGAATACAATCATTAAAATATTGGCGCAAAAACCGGTAAGAATAACGCTTTTAGCATAACGGTAACCCCAAAGCTCCGTCATAACATCCCCCAGCATAAAGCAAAAGGGGTAAATAATAACCGCCGCAGGCAAAGTAAAAGGGCCGATAACAGCTATTTTAACCGCCATTAAATTACTGAGTAAAAGAGTTACAATAAAAAAAATGCTTATATATTCCTGTTTTTTCATTCTTAACCTCATGTTTTTTTGTTTAAATCACTTTAAAATTATACCATACCCTATCTTCGAGAACAAATATTTTATACCCTGCCCTTTTATTTTTTAGGCTAAAGCTAGTCTTCGCTTAAAAAACCCAAAAAAAAGGGGCTAAAGCTCCTGATGCTATCCCACTAAACTAATTTAGCCCCCCTTACCCTTGGGTTTTTTAGGGCCTTTCTTTTTTATTTCTTCCCCGCATTTGCTTTTGTAATTGATGAAAGTAAACAGATGTTGCGGCGCATAATATGCCTTGGGTTATAGCCACAAAAGCGGCCATGGCATAAGTTGCGCAATTATGCGGGCGAGAAACCCCAATAACCCAGAGTAAAGACAGGCAGATTGAAAATCCTCCGAGTATATAGGGTATAGTCCAGTTACGCAGGGGGCTTTGCTTAAGGGCAAGGCCCAATGCATAACAGACCGGTACTAAAACCAATAATTCGGGCTTAATAAATTCTTTGCCCGCCTGATATAAATCCATATTCATCACCTACACTATATAATATTTACATTTTGCCTCTAATGTTCCGTTTAATTATTTATGAAAGCCGGGCCTTAGTAAAATATATGCCCCCGGGAAGAAGAAATGCCTTTAAAAACAAAAAAGCAAGCCCGAAGGCTTGCTTTTTTTAAACAGAAACTAGGCCAATAATTTTTCCACACTGGCAATTTTTACGCAAAGGCAGAATAATTCCATTGCGGTTACCAGCTCATCAACAGGGGGGAAGGAGGGGGCTATCCGTATATTGCTGTCTTTAGGGTCTTTGCCATAGGGGTAGGTTGCCCCGGCGCCTGTAAGAACAACGCCGGCTTCTTTACATAAGGCAACAACTCTCTTGGCGCAACCGTCCATGGTATTAACAGAAACAAAATAACCGCCCTTGGGCTTTTCCCACTCTGCGCAATCCAAAGCCGCCAAATTGCTTTCCAAAGCGCTTAAAACAGCCTCGAATTTGGGTTTTAAAATTGCGGCATGCTTTTCCATATGGGTATTGAGGCCCTGAATACCATTGAAAAAGCGGGTATGGCGCAGCTGATTTATTTTATCATAGCTGATGGTTTGAGCATTTAAAAGCTTTTTAGACTGAGCAATATTATTAGGAGATGCCGCCATTGCGGAAATCCCGCCGCCGGCAAAGGTAATTTTTGCGGTAGAGGCAAACATATAAACTCTGTCTTCATTACCTGCTTCAACACAGGCATCATAAATATTTAAGAGATAATCTCTGTCGTTTTTATCCAAATGGTGAACGCCGTAAGCATTATCCCAGAAGATGCGGAAATCAGAAGCCGCCGTTTTCATGGAGGCCAGGCGCTTAACAACTTTATCGCTATAAGTTATCCCTGTGGGGTTAGAGTACATGGGCACGCACCAAATACCCTTAATGGAATCATCTGAGGCTACTAATTTTTCCACCATATCCATATCCGGGCCATCGCTTAAAAGGGGTACGGTAATCATTTCTATCCCCATAACTTCGCAAATGGTAAAATGCCTGTCATAACCGGGGGCGGGGCAAAGGAATTTTACTTTATCCAGCTTGCACCAGGGGGTAGCCCCGGGGAGAACACCGTTTAACATAGCGCGGGTAATGGTATCGAACATTAAGTTTAAGCTGGCGGAGCCGCCGATAATTATATTTGCCGTATCTACTTCAAAAAAGGCGGCAAAAAGCTCTTTTGCCTCGGGGAGACCGTCTAAACCGCCGTAATTTCTTACATCGGTACCGTCGGCCGCTTTATAATGATCCCCATCTACCATGCCCAATAATTCCATGGAAAGATCCAATTGCTGAGAAGCGGGCTTTCCCCTGGCCATATTGAGCTTAAGCCCCATAGACTTATACCCTTCATACTCCTGGGAGAACTTACTTTGTAAAGCCTTTAACTCGTCCTTACTCATTTCGGTAAACTTCATCCAAGATCAACTCCTAATTTTATATTAAAATAAACACATAAAACTGCAAAACAATAAATATGGCCAAAGAGTAAATATACTCAAAGGGAATGGATACAATTATACAATACCATGTTAATATACCCCAAAAGAATTTGCAAGCCCTTTTGCTCTTTATTCATCAATAATAATTAAGCGCGGAAAAAAAATATTCATATTATTAATCCTTCATTTAGTTTTCTTTTATTAGCATATATGTTAAAATAATCTTGTCTGAATATACGGAGGTGTAGGCTAATGGGTGAAGCGCCAAATAAGGGCAGGCCCGAATATGGTTTTATCTCTAAATACCCTTTAAAAATTATAGGTTACGGGCAGCCCCAAAATATTAAGGCCTCGGGGTTATATTCCCCTGCCGGCGCATGCCTGGAGATTTTACCCGAATATGAGGATGCTTTAACAAATATTCATTATCACTCTCATTTATGGATTATCTCCTGGCAGGATAAGGCGGAAGGCCTTACCCTTAAAACAGATCTCCCTTTAGAGGAAAATAAAAAAATTATCCCTACGGTTTTCGGCTCTTTTGCCGCCCGGGGCCTTAATAGGCCTAATTCAATTTCTTTAAATTTGGTTAAGCTGGAAAAGGCCGAAAAAAGGCTGCTTTTTGTTTCCGGCCTGAATATTCCTGAAAATACCCCTATTTTAGATATTAAACCTTATACTGAAAAGGATATTATATTTTCTCCAAAATCCCCCTATATTAAAGGCGAAGATAAAAAAAATATAAAAGAATATTTATATAAAAAGGCCTTTTTGCATCATGGGGAGGAATGCAGCGGCATGGCTTTGGGGGTGCAAATGGCTGTTAAAGCCGAAGAAACCTTTGGGGATCTTCAAAACCCGGAGCTAACCCTTAAAATTAAGGGCAGCGCCTGCCTTGCCGATACCCTTCAGGGGCTTTCCAAGGCCCGGTTTTCTAACCCCCCCCGTTTTGTATATACAGGGGAAAGCCCCATTTCTTCCTGTATATGGAGGAAGGGAAACCTTATTCTGCAAACAAACTGCCTGAGCCCGGAATTTAATAAAAGTAACCCCCGAGAGATTATGGAAAACCAAAGCGATTATCTCCTCCATGTGGAAAAGATTGATTTAGGCAGTAAAAATTTCTAAATTTTTATTGGCAGCATTACAGCACTTACAATATTTACAGCAAAGCCGTGGCTTTGCTGTTTTTTACTTTAGGCTTATTCTAAAAATTGCCTTAGTTTTTTCGTCTTAAAAATTTTAATCTTCTATTCCTCTTAAAAGACAAAAAGATTTTATTATTTCCGCAAAAACCTCCGCCCCTTCTTTACCTCCCGCGCTGCCGTTTTCTATATAAACCGCCACGGCCCACAGGGGGTTATCCGCCGGGGCAAAACCGGCAAACCAAACCCCTTTATCCTGGCTTGTACCTGTTTTGCCGCCGCTTTTCACCCCGGAAAGACCGGCCTTTACGGCTGTGCCCTCCTTAACGGCAAAAATAAGCATATCCCTTATTTTAGCGGCATTTCCCGGGTTTAAAATTTGCCGGGGAGGGATAATCGGAAAGCTTAATACCGCCTCTTTCCGGCTGTTAATTACTTCTTTTACCAAACGGGGATAAACTCTTTTGCCTGTGTTGGCAATTATTGAAAGAATTTCGGCAACTTGCAGAGGGCTTGAACTGACGCCGTTTTCACCAATGCTGATATTGGCAATATCCCCCGGAATATTGCTGTTAAAATTAATATTTTTTGCCTCTTCAAGAGCAAAGCCGGAAATAATCTGCCTATCTAAACCCATAAGGGAGGCATAATATTTTATTTTTTCTCCCCCCAGCTTAAGGCCTAAATCTATAAAATAGGCATTACAGGAATTGGCCAGAGCCTGAGTCAGGTTTTCCGGCCCATGGCCGCCTTCCTTCCAGCATTTAACTGTTTTGCCATTATCAAGGGTATAATAGCCGGCGCAGATATAATCTTCCTCTAAAACCAGCCCTTCCTCTAAAGCGGCGGCTGCCAGCAGAATTTTAAAGGTAGAGGCCGGGGGATAATAAGAAAGAGCCTTATTTACATAAGCGTCATCTGTGGCAGGCTCCGTCAGGCCGTAGGGGTCAAGGCCGGGGCTGCTGGCAAGAGCCAGAATATCGCCGTTATTTACATCTAAAACCACTGCCGCCCCTTCATAATTTTTTAAAGCCTCCTCCGTCTTTTGCTGAAAATCCAAATCCAGGGTTAAAATAATATTATGAGAAGTATCCTCCTTACCCCCCTCCAGCATAACAAAGCCGTTGCCTGCCAGCTGCCGCCCCCTTTCATCCACTAAGGCGGCTACCTGGGGCCCACCCCTGCCCTTTAAATAGCTGTCATAGCGCAATTCCAGGCCGCTTTTCCCCACATATTCCCCTTGCCTTTCCCCGGGAATCAGAGAACCCAGTAAATGAATTGCCGTATTCCCCTTATAGCGGGAGATTAAAGAAAGCACGGAAACCCCCAGGGGCTTAATATTGTTTAAGGCGGTAAGCTCCGCCAGGCTTAAATTATTTTTTAAAACTATGGTCTGCCCCCCCTGCTTTTGGCCTGCTGCCAGCTTAGAGAGGATTATTTTTTCAGGCATGCTTGAAATTTTTGACAATTCGGCGGCTAGGGCGGCTTCGTCTTCTATTATGGAGGGGAAAGCCACCAAACAAGGGGAAAGGTGGCCGGTAATATTCCTACCGAAGGTATCTAAAAAATCCCCCCGGCCGTATTGATAGTAGGCTGTTTTTTGAGTTCTTTGATTGCTTGCCCGGGCCGCCAGGGCATCCCCCTTAATAAAAGAAAGCCAGCCCAAGCGCATAATTAAAAGAGAAAATATGACTAAAAAGAAAATAAATAAAGTTTTTAAGCGGCTTTCCTTCACCATTACCCCCCCTTATTTTTAGGATGGCTAAAAAAATCCTCTTTATTCAGGGGAATAAAAAAAGCCCCCAAGTATTGGGGGCTTAAATAAAAGTTTTAGAGAATTTTCCCTAACTTTGCGGCTTTATCTGTTTTTTCCCAAGGCAAATCCAAATCGCTGCGGCCAAAATGCCCATAAGAGGCCACCTGCTTATAAATGGGGCGCAGAAGGTCAAAATCTCTGATAATTGCCGCGGGGCGCATATCAAAATTATCCCTTACGGCCTGGGCAATAAGGGCATCTTTAACCATGCCAGTACCAAAGGTATCCACAAGGAGGGATACCGGCTCGGCAACGCCGATGGCATAGGCCAATTGGATTTCGCATTTGCTGGCAAGGCCTGCGGCAACTACATTTTTAGCCATATAACGGGCTAAATAAGAGGCGCTGCGGTCTACCTTTGTGGGGTCCTTGCCGGAGAAGGCGCCCCCGCCGTGGCGGGCCATGCCGCCGTAAGTATCTACAATAATTTTCCGCCCGGTAAGGCCCGTATCCCCCTGGGGGCCGCCAATAACAAAACGGCCGGTGGGGTTAATAAGATAACGGGTATTTTTATCGATTAAATGCTGGGGAATAACGGGAAGAATAATTTTAGAAATAATTTCATCCCGCAAATTATCCATACCGATAGCCGGGTGATGCTGAGTGGAAATTACAACGGTATCCACCCTTTTAGGAACGCCCTTTTCATCATACTCAACGGTAACCTGGGATTTTCCATCCGGGCGCAAATATTCCATTTCCCCTTTTTTACGCATATAGGCCAGGCGGCGGGTGAGAATATGGGCTAAACTGATAGGCATGGGCATAAGCTCATCCGTATCATTACAGGCATAGCCGAACATCATGCCCTGATCCCCGGCCCCGATGGAGGCCGCAATATCCTCGCTGCCCAATTTCTTTTCCAAAGCTTGATCAACACCCAGGGCAATATCCGCGGATTGCTCATGAATTGTTGTAATAACGGAGCAGGTTTCGCAATCGAAGCCGTATTTAGCTCTGGTATAGCCAATCTCCGATATTGTTTCCCTTACAATATGGGGAATTTCCACATAGCAATTTGTGCTTATTTCCCCCGCTACCAAAACCAAGCCTGTTGTTACAAATGTTTCGCATGCCACACGGCTATTTTTATCCCCCGCCAAAATGGCATCTAAAATTGCATCGGAAATCTGATCGGCCATTTTATCGGGATGGCCCTCTGTTACCGATTCGGATGTGAAAAAAATCGACATCTGCTTTACCTCTCTTCTGAATTAAACTTATACAGCTAATCTTTCTTTTTATATAAAAACCCGGGCAGATTGGAAATCGCATTTAAAATCTCATCCGCGGCTTGCCTTTTAGTCAGCTTGGGATAAGCTTTTTTCTTCCCGTCGGCGGTATAAATTGAGATAATATTTGTATCTGTCTCAAAACCCGCCCCCGGCAAGCTTATATTATTGGCAATTATCATATCCAGGTTTTTTTTCTCAAGTTTTTCCCGGGCATAAATATCTAAATCATTGGTTTCCGCAGCGAAGCCCACCAGGATTTTTTGGCCTTTCTTTTGCCCTAAGGCCTCTAAAATATCGGGGTTTGCTATAAGCTCAAGCCTTGCCGAGCTCTTCTTTTTCAGTTTAATATCCTCTTTTAAGGCGGGGCGGTAATCCGCCACGGCGGCGCACATAATAATTAAATCCATTTTAGGGTAGGCCTTTTCTATTTCGGCCTGCATTTCCAAAGCGCTTTCAATTTTAACGGTTTTTACTCCCGAGGGGCTTTTAAGGCCTACCGGGCCGCTGATTAATAAAACATTCGCTCCCCTGAGGCTGGCGGCCTCCGCCAAATTATAACCCATTTTACCGCTGGAAAAATTACTTATATAACGGGCCGGGTCTATACGCTCTCTGGTGGGGCCGGCGCTTATTAAAACATTTAAACCCCTGAAAGGCCCGGCAGGGCTAAGCAATTCATAAACCCTTTTACAAATATCCTCCGGTTTAGACATTCTTCCCTTACCCTCTGTATTACAGGCTAAATGGCCGGTATCCGGCCCGATAAAATGATAGCCCCTATGGGTTAAAAGCCGAATATTCTCCTGAGTGGCTGTATTTTCATACATATTGCAATTCATGGCCGGGGCAAATAAAAGAGGCGCCGTATTTGCAAGTATTGTGGCGGAAACTATTTCATCCCCCAGGCCATGGGCGGCCTTTGCCAAAATATTGGCCGTAGCCGGGGCAACAAGCATTAAATCGCAATCCGCCAATTCCAAATGGGGAATAAAATACCCTTCATCTGCGGCCATAATATCCGTTGCCACATCATGTCCGGATAAGGTACGCAGGGTTAAGGGAGTAATAAAATTACAGGCGGAAGCAGTCATGGCAATTCTTATTTCAGCCCCCTGTTTTTTTAGAATTCCCACAATTTCCGCCATTTTATAGGCGGCTATGCCCCCGCATATGCAAATAGTAATTTTTTTACCCTTTAAGGGGCTTTTTAAATCTTCCGGCATATTATTCTCCCCCGGTTATTCCGGCCCTTATTTTATGCCGTCTTTAAGGCGCTCCCAATTAACCTTGCCGTCGGCAATTTCTTGAAAGGCCATGGTAACAGGGTTGCCTTTAAGGCTATTAATCTTTTCGGTATCATTATCGATAAACTGACGCGCCCTTTTGGCGGCAATGGCGATTAAAGTATATTTGGAATCTACTTTAGAAAGTAATTTGCTTACAGGCGGATTATTCAAGATACTCCCTCCCATTTACCCGGTTTTACCGGCTTATTTATAATTTACCGGGCTACCCTATGTTTTTCTTTTATCAGGGCCTTCTTTTTATCTCCCCCGGCCGCCTTCAGGGCCCGGATAATTTCATCAAGCTCGGAGGACGCCTTTTCTAAATCATCGTTTACCAGCATAAAATCGTATTGGCTTAAAAGGCCAATTTCATGCTCGGCCTCGCCAAAACGGCTGGTAAGGCTCTCTTTTGTTTCGGAGCCTCTTTTGATTATCCTGTTTTTTAATTCCTCCAGGCTGGGGGGTAAAATAAATATGAAGATACCCTCGGTGCAAGCGGCTTTAACCTGCATTGCACCTTGGGTATCAATTTCTAAAACAACATCTTTCCCCTCGCCAAGCATTTCCTCCACTTTGCTTTTGGGGGTGCCGTAATAATTCCCAAAAACCTCCGCCCATTCCAAAAACTCCTGATTATTTATTTTAGTCAGGAAATCTTCTTTACCCATAAAGAAATAGTTTATTCCGTCTATTTCCCCCTTACGCGGTTTACGGGTAGTTGCGGAAACGGAATAATGAAGGTTGGGGTTTTTTATCATAAGCCGTTGGCTAATTGCGCCTTTGCCTACTCCGGACGGCCCGGAGATTATCAGCAGCATACCTTTAGTGGGCATTTTAATTTTCCTTTAAATTTCAGACTAAATTTCAGACGGCACTTAATTACTCTCCGCCGCCTCTGTTTTTAAATCTTTATTTCCGGTCAGGCGGCTTGCAACTGTTTCCGGCTGAACCGCGGAAAGTATAATATGCCTGCTATCGGTAATTACTACACCCCTTGTTCTTCTGCCGCAGGTAGCGTCTATTAAATAGCCGCTATCTTTGGCATCCTGAATTAACCTTCGTATCGGGGCAGATTCCGGAGTAACAACCGCAATAACTCTGTTTGCGGCTACAATATTGCCATAGCCAATATTGACAAGTTTAACTGTCATAATGCCACCATTTATAACCTATTGGATATTCTAAGAAAGGCGCTCCAGCAATTGCTGTTTTTGCCTGGTTCCTAAACCTTGAACACGACGAGCCTCATCAATGCCGATTTCTTCCATAATTTTTTGGGTGGTGATTTTCCCGACCTGGGGAAGGGATTCCAAGAGATATTTAACTCTCATTTTGGCATAAACCTCATTGTCTGCCTCATTCAGAACCTTTTCTAAAGCCAATTTCCCTGCTTTAAGCTCTTTTCTAACTTCCATCCGCTTGCTCCGAATCTGTTGTGCCTTTTGCAAAGCCTTGCTTCTTTCCTCAGGTGATAGTTGGGGAATTGCCATTAAAAAAACACCTCCTACAATATATTTATTCTACATTCTGAGCCTGCTCCCGCATTTTTTCCAATTCGCTTTTTACATCAATAACCAGCTGGCCTAAAGGGAGAGAATTGGCTTTAGAGCCTATGGTGTTTATTTCCCGGTTCATTTCCTGTAAAATAAACTCCAGCTTTCTCCCAATTGCTTCCGTAGAATTAAGAGCATCCGCAAATTGCTTTAGGTGGCTTTGCATACGGGCTAATTCTTCGGAAATATCGGATTTATCTGCAAAGAAAGCAACCTCATTGGCAAACCTAGATTCATCGATACTGATATCTTCTAAAAGCTCATTAATTCTTAACCTTAATTTGCTTTTATACTCTTCCGCAACTTTGGGTACATTTTCCGCAATTACTGACATATAACTGCCTATATTCTCATTATGGGCCGTTAAATCTTTATAAAGCCCGGCCCCTTCAACGGAGCGCATTTCTAAAAGAGAGTTTAAAGCCAGATTAAGGGCCTCTTCCACAACGGGGGAAAGAAGCTTGGCATCGGCTTCTTCTTTTTCGGCCGTAATTACTCCGGGATACATACTGATACTTTGCAAATCAATTTTTGCTTTAAGCTTGCAAGTAGCCGCAAGCTGTAATAATGATTTATAATAAACCAATGCCAGGTCATTGTCAACCTTTAGCGAGGTATTTTTAGAGCCGGCTTCCTCAAGGCTGATAAAAACATCCACCTTCCCCCGGGAAATTTCGGCCTGAAGGGTTTTTTTAATAAAATCCTCCAGGGGGTTAAGCTGGCGGGGCAATCTTACCATTATTTCTAAAAAACGCTGATTAAGCGATTTTAATTCAATTGTAACTTTATATTGGGAATTTTGGGCTTCTCCCCTGCCGTAGCCCGTCATACTTTTAATCAAATAGTTAACCGCCTTCCCGGCCTAAAAACTGCTTTAGACCGCGATTTACAAAGCTTAAATGCTATTTATTTCTATTTTTTTAATAAAAATCCTGCTAAACATAAGGAATATTTTTAAAAACTTGACATTTTTTGTCTGGAGTTGTATTGTTTGAATACTAAATGCATATTTGGGGTATAAAATGGCTTTTGATACATTTTATTTAGGGGCTGTTAAAAAAGAATTAAAAGAAAAACTTACAGGAGCCAGGGTTTTAAAAATCCACCAGCCCGAGGCTGCCAGTATTATTATGCGCTGCCATGGCCGGGAGGGGAAAGAAAAACTGTTTATTTCCGCCCACCCTCAAAGGGCAAGAATTCACCTTTGCCATAATGAGAGGGAAAACCCCCAAAGCGCGCCTCTTTTTTGTATGGTTTTGCGTAAACATTTAGAGGGGGCAAAAATCCTTTCCTTTGAGCAAAAACCCTTGGAAAGAATATTGCATATTTCTTTTTTAACCCGTAATGAGCTGGGGGATGATACCCTTTGCACCTTAATTATTGAAATTATGGGTAAGCACAGCAATATTATTTTAATTAATTCTCAGGGCCAAATTATAGACGGCATACGCCGCTATAATCACTTACTCTCCCGTTATCGTGAAGTTTTGCCCGGCAAGGCCTATATTATGCCTCCCCCCCAGCAAAAAACGGATTTTACCGGTTTGGATGAGGCCGCCTTAGCCAGGTTATTTTTTTGCCTTCCGCCGCATACCCAATTAAAAGAGGCCCTGGCCTTAAATATTGCCGGCTTTTCTCCTCTTATGCTAAAAGAATTAATTGTAAGAAGCGGCTTGCCCGGGGCCCTGACCGTAGACCAAATGGGCCAATACGAGCTCAGGCGCATTTTAAGCGCCGCCGGGGAAATTTTAAATACCGTCAGGCTGGAGGAATTTTGCCCCCTGATTTTAGGGGCCAAAAGCCCTGAGGATTTTGCCCCCTTCCCCCTTATGCTCTGGGAGGGAGAAAAAACCAAAGCCTATACCTCCCCTTCTCAAGCCGCCGAGGATTTTTTTAATCAAAAAGAAAATCAAATTATGTTTTCTTCCCGCCAAAGGGAATTATATAAAATAATGGAAGGCCACAGCCAAAGGCTGAAAAAAAAGCTGGCCCTGCAAGAGGAAGATTTAGCCCAGGCGGATTCAAAAGAAAAATACAAATTATACGGCGAGCTTTTAAGCGCCAACCTTTACAGCCTGGCCAAAGGGGCAAAAAGCGCGGAATTAGAAAATTTTTATACTCCGGGGGAGATTATAAGTATTCCTCTTGACCCCTCTCAAACCCCGGGAGAAAATATGAGCCGCTTTTTCCGCCTTTATACCAAGGCTAAAAAAGCCCGGGAGGCCATAAAAGAACAAATAAGCGTCAATAGGGAGGAGCTTTCTTATATAGAGAGCGTCCTGGTAAATATAGAGCAAAGCGGTAATTTAGAGGAGCTTGCCGAAACCCGGGAAGAGCTGGTAAAAAGCGGCTACGCTAAGGAAAAGCGCAAAAATAAACCCCAGCCCAAGGCGGAAAAGCTCCCCCCCAGGAGCTTTCTTAGCCCCGAGGGTTATGAAATACTGGTGGGGAGAAATAATAATCAAAATGACCGCTTAACCTTAAAAACCGCCGCCAAAAATGATATTTGGCTCCATGCCAAGGATATTCCCGGCAGCCATACCATTATACGCTCCGGGGACAAAACCGTAAGTAAGGAAACCTTAATTTTAGCCGCCAATATTGCCGCATGGTACAGCAGGGCCAAAAACAGCTCTAAAGTTGCCGTGGATTATACCACCGCGGACCAGGTTAAAAAACCCCATGGGGCAAGGCCCGGCAAGGTAATTTACTTTAAACAAAAAACCCTTATAGCAACGCCCTTTAACCCGGAAGAATAAGCTTTTAACTTGGAGTTTGATAAAGGCCTTGCTTTGCCTGCTTTATTTGATTTACTTGATATATTTGATTTGCTTAATTTAAAGGAATAAATAAAATGACGGAATTTTTGCTAAAACTCTTTATTAAAGATTATAAAAATACCGCCGCCCGCTATAAATACGGCATTTTAGGGGGGGCAATCGGCATATTTTTAAATTTGCTGCTTTTCTCCCTAAAGCTTATGGCAGGGATTATCTCCTCCTCCATAGCAATTATTGCCGACGGCTTTAATAATCTTTCAGATGCGGGCTCATCCATAGTTGTACTTTTAGGCTTTAAAATGGCGGGTAAACCGGCGGATATAGACCATCCCTTCGGCCACGGCCGGGCGGAATACCTTACGGGGCTGGTTATTTCCATTATTATTATTTTTATGGGGCTGGAGCTATTAAGGGGCTCCTTTAAAAAAATACTTTCCCCCGAGGCCATAAATTTAGATACTCTCTCCCTTATTATTTTAGTTTTTGCTATCTTAATTAAGCTGTGGATGTTTTTCTTTTATCTTAATCTAAGCAAAAGAATTTCTTCCTCCGCCATGAAAACCGCCGCCTTAGACAGCAGAAATGATGTTATTGCCACCGGAATTGTGCTCTTTGGAGTTATTTTAAGCCATGCCTATAATCTTAATTTAGACGGTTATTTAGGCATATTGGTAGCGCTTTTTATTTTCTATTCGGGGATTGCCTCCGCCAAAGAAAATATCAGCCCTTTATTGGGGCAGGCCCCCGATAAAGAGCTTGTGGAAAAAATTCAGGCCATGGTTTTAGCCCACCCGGAAATAAGCGGAATCCATGACCTTATTATTCATAATTACGGGCCGGGGCAAAGCATAATTTCCCTCCATGCGGAGGTACCGGGGGATGCCGATTTTATAGAAATACATGATACAATCGATATGATTGAAATGCAGCTTAAAGAGAGCTTTTACTGCGAGGCCACTATTCATATGGATCCGATTTTCCCGGATGATGAATATACAAATTCCTTAAAAAGCAGTATTTATTCCGCGATTATTGGCCAATTTGCAACCGAACCCTTTGCCGGAGAATTTTCCATTCATGATTTTCGCCTGATTAAGGGGCCGACTCATACAAATATAATTTTTGATTTAGTTGCCCCCTTTGACTGCCCCCTTTGTGAAGCTGAACTTATTGAGCTGGTAAATACGATTATTAAAGAGCTGGATGAAAGCTATTTTGGGATTATCCGTATAGACAGGCCTCTGACCTAAAAATACTATTTGCTATTTTAGGCAATATTTTAAAATATATCCTAAAAACATATAAATAAAGGGCGGCTTAAGCCGCCCTTTTTAATATCCCGCCCCGGAAAGCATTTCGTCAATTACCATTTCAGATGCCGCCCTCGGGTCGCTATGATTAGTTATGGGCCTCCCTACAACTAAATAAGTAGCTCCCCTTTGAATTGCCTCCCCGGGGGTCATAATTCTTTCCTGATCATTACTGGCCGCCCATACCGGACGCACCCCGGGGGTTACAATAACAAAATCCCCGCCGCAGGCTTCCCGGATAGGGGTTATTTCCCAGGGGGAGCAAACCACTCCGTCTAAGCCTGCTTTTTGGCTTAAAAGAGCCCATTCTTTAACCTGATCCGCTATAAGGCGTTTTATGCCGACTTCTTCTTCAAAAACTTTTTGGCTCATACTGGTTAAAACCGTAACCGCAACCGCCAAAGGCTTTTCTACCCCTTCCTTTTGAGCCTCATCAAGGGCAGCCTTATTGGAATCATAAAGCATTTTAAACCCCCCCGAGGCATGAAGGGTAAACATAAAAGCCCGCCTTTTGGTAATTACCCGGGTTACCTGGGCCACAGTATTGGGAATATCATGAAATTTTAAATCCACAAAAACCTTGCCGCCTAATAATTGAATATCCCGGACTATATCCGGCCCTTCGCTGTTATAAAGCTGCATACCTATTTTATAGGCGCCTACGGCGCCGTCTAATTGCTTAACCATTTGAAAGGCCTCTTTGCGGTCGGCCACATCCAAAGCCACAATAAGCCTCTCCTTCATTTTTTCTCTTATTATTAGTTTTGAATTAACCTGACTTTCCGCGGCTTTTCCCATACTGTACCTCCCTGAAAGTATCTCTTTAAACAAATACATAAAAACCCCACTTTGCCGTGATAAGCGGTGTTTTGAACCTGCCCCAGGCAGGTGGGTATCCTCCTGAGTACTTCCCATGTCCCCTAAATTTGGGGCATATGGTAGGCAGCCAGAGTTAGATTCCCCTATAAAAGGTGTTGGGTCAAAACGAGCGCTTATTCACAAACATCGCAGGGTATGCACTTAAATTATAGCACCAGACTCGCCGGTGAACAAGGGGCAAAAGCTGCCATAAAAATACATTTTTTGCATACCCTCTTAGATGTTTAAGTTTTTTTAAAAATTTTTCGGCCGCTTATTCTCCTTTGGCGGGAGGAAGAACCGCTTTAATATGCAGCTCTTTTAGCTGCTTTTCCCCAACGGGGCAAGGGGCCTGAGTAAGGAGGCAGGAGGAGCTTTGAGTTTTAGGGAAGGCAATAACATCCCTTATGCTTTCCCTCCCTGCCATAAGCATTACCATTCTGTCCAGGCCGAAAGCTATGCCCCCATGGGGAGGGGTGCCGTAATCAAAGGCCTCCAGCAAAAAGCCGAATTTTTCATTGCTTTCTTCTTCATCCAGGCCTAAAAGCTTAAACATAAGCTGCTGAACATCCCGCTGATGAATACGAATACTGCCGCCCCCTAATTCCGTACCGTTTAAAACCATATCATAGGCTTTAGAGCGCACCCTGGCCTGATCGGTTTCTAAATAGGGAATATCTTCATCCATAGGGGCGGTAAAAGGATGATGAACCGCAACCCAGCGCTTATCCTCAGCATCATATTCAAAGAGGGGGAATTGGGTAACCCAAAGGAAATTAAAATCCTCGGGGTTAATTAAATTCTCTCTTTTGGCTATCTCTAAACGCAAATGCCCAAGGCTGTCTGCGGCTATGGGGCGCTCTGCGGCTACAAACATAAGCAAATCCCCGGGGCAGGCCTCCATACGGCGGCAGATAGCCTCTAATTGCTCCTGAGTGAAGAATTTAGCTATGGGAGATTTTAAGCCTTCCTCTTCCACAATAATCCAGGCAAGGCCTTTGGCCCCGTAAATACCCGCGTATTTTGTTAAATCGTCTAAATCCTTTCTGGAATACCCGGCGCAGCCCTTGGCATTTATACCCCGCACCCAGCCGCCGTTTTGGGCTACGGCGGCAAAAACCTTAAATTCGCTGGCCTTGGCAATATCCGCAATATCCACCAGCTCCATACCAAAGCGGGTATCGGGCTTATCCGAACCGTAGCGATTCATGGCCTCCTCCCAGGTAAGGCGGGGGAAGGGGCCTTTTATCTCTTTACCCATGGCCTCCCCCATAACCCGGGTAATCATTTTTTCGGCTGTTTCTAAAATATCATCAACTTCCACAAAAGACATTTCCATATCCAGCTGGGTAAATTCCGGCTGGCGGTCGGCCCGTAAATCCTCATCCCGAAAGCAGCGGGCAATCTGAAAATATTTATCTATACCGGAAACCATTAAAATCTGCTTAAAAAGCTGAGGAGATTGAGGAAGGGCAAAAAACTCGCCGGGGTAAATTCTGGAAGGCACAAGATAATCCCTGGCTCCCTCGGGGGTGCTTTTTTGTAAAATCGGGGTTTCCACCTCCAAAAAGCCCTCTTTATCCAGATAATGGCGCATAGCCATAGTGGTTTTATGGCGAAGCTCCAGGCATTTACGCATTTCCGGGCGGCGCAAATCCAAATAACGGTATTTAAGGCGCATAAGCTCATCTACGGCAACACCGTCCTCAATATAAAAGGGCGGGGTTTTGGCCTTATTGAGTATTTTTAACTCTTCGGCATAAACCTCAATTTCGCCGGTGGCTAAATTCTCATTAACCGTTCCCTCAAGGCGTAAACGCACTTGCCCCTTTACGGCCATAACATATTCATTTCTGACAGTTTCCGCCTTGGCGAAGGCTTCTTTGGCAACATCCTGGCTGAAAACAATTTGAACAAGGCCGTATCTATCTCTTAAATCAATAAATATCAGGCCGCCATGATCCCTTCTCCTTTGCACCCAGCCGGTTAAAACAACCTCTTTGCCGGCATCCCGGGCTTTTAAAAGGCCGCAATAAATACTTCTTTTCATTCCCCCTAAAGCTTCAGACATTCATTCCACCACTTTCTGTTTTACAATTAAATATTTTTTATTCTCTTATAATCTTTTTATATTTTATAATTAAACTCTTTTTATTTCGTTATTAATCTCTTTTTTATTTCATTAATCGCAACTGTAAATTGCTCTCCTGCCGCCATTTCCCGTATTATGGCCTGGCCGGACTTTAATTCATCCCCGCCAATTAGCACTGTATAACAGGCCTTAAGCCTATCCGCCTGTTTTAATTGGGCCTTAAGGCTGCGGCCCAGCAAATCCTGCTCCGCAATAAAGCCAAAATTACGCAAATCCCTGGTAAGGGCAAAGGCCGCCTCCTCGGTTTTTATTTCTTTATCCACCGTTGCTATATAAACATCCGTATACTCCTCCGGAGCGATTTCCTCACCCTGAGTTTCCAGGGCGGAAATAATCCTCTCCAAACCCATGGCAAGGCCTACGGCAGGCACAGATACTCCCCCAATATCGCAGATAAGCTCATCATAACGGCCGCCACCGCAAATTGCGCCTTTGGCGCCGATGCTTTCGCTTTGAATTTCAAAGGCGGTTTTTGTATAATAATCCAAACCCCTTACCAGGCGCAAATTAAGGGTAAAGGGAATTTCGGCGGCTTTTAAAAAGCTTTGAACCCTTTTAAAATGGCTGTCGCATTCCGGGCATAAATACTGGAGCATATTAGGGGCATCTTTGGTTATTTTTTGGCAATTTTCATTTTTACAATCTAAAACCCGCATGGGGTTTCTTGCATATCTATCTTGGCAAAGGGGGCAAAGCTCATTTAAGCGGGGGGCAAGGTAATTTTGCAAAGCCTCCCTGTGGGCAGGGCGGCAAACAGGGCAGCCCACGCTGTTTAAAAGAAGCTGTTTATCTTTAAGCCCCAGCCTGTTTAAAAACTCCCAGCCAAAGGCTATAACTTCTCCGTCATTTATTGCAAGGGGCGAACCGAAGGCCTCCAGGCCAAATTGATGAAATTGACGGAAGCGGCCCGCCTGAGGCCTTTCATACCGAAACATAGGGCCTATATAATAAAGCTTAACCGGCTGAGCAAGCCCTGCCAGCTTATTCTCTAAATAGGCTCTGGCCATAGAGGCGGTATTTTCCGGACGGAGGGTTAGGGAGCGATTGCCCCCGTCTAAGAATGTATACATTTCTTTTTGGACAATATCTGTAGTATCCCCCACACCCCGAATAAACAGCTCCGTATGCTCAAAAATAGGGGTGCGGGCCTCCTTATAGCCGAATTCCCGGCAAAGCTGATGCAATAAGCCCTCAACAACCTGCCATTTGGCAGTTTCCGGGGGGAGAAAATCATTTGTGCCTCTGGGCCTTAATATGCTCATTTTTATGCCTCCCTAATTATGCCCTTCTTATTGCTGCTTATTGCTGCTAATTGCTTTTTATAGCTTGTTTTTACTTCCTAATTCAGGCTATAAACTTTTTGGCGGCGCTTAATTTCCGCTTAAAAATAAAAAAAGCCCCCAGCAATCAGGGACGAATGCTCGCGGTGCCACCCTTATTGGGTTAAAAACCCCAACTCTTTGGCTTTAACGGGCCTGCCCGGGCATTCTTTGCAAATGCCGTCTCCGGGGTGTTCCCCTGCTGCCAGTGCCGAAAACGCTTTCAGTCCGGGCGTTTCCTCCCTGGGGGCACTTTTTACCGCAGGAATCCCCTTCATCGCTTTTTCTTATTTCATCTATTATAAAAAGAATTAAGGGCTTTGTCAAATATAATTAATAAGCGCCCGAATACTTTTACTTAGGCTTATTCTTTAAAAAACCTGCTGATTACAGTATTTTAAGCTGTTTTTTAGCCTGTCTTTTTTTTTGCTTTTTTAGTATAATAGAGAAATGCACTGTTTCTGCAAATAAAACCAAAAAGGAAAAAGGACGACCTACTTTGACAAATTTAAACAAAACACAATCTTACTCTAAAATGATGGTTTTTACCATTACCGGAATGGCAACCTTAATGGGAACATTCACCACCAGCAGCATAAATATTGCCCTGCCCCTGATGGCGGCGGATTTTAATTTGCCTTTAAATGCCATCAGCTGGGTATCTACAATATATATTCTTTCTTTAAGCAGCTTGCTTTTACTCTCTGGCCGCCTGGGGGATCTTTACGGCAACCGGTTAATTATGCTTTTAGGCTTTGGTATTTTTGCCCTCTCCTCCGGTTTGGCGGTGGTTTTTGCAAACTCCTTTGGGGGCCTGCTTATTTTCAGGGCTATACAGGGGCTTGGGGGGAGCATGATTATTGCTATTTCTCCGGCTTTAATTGTAAAGGCCTTCCCCCCGGATGAAAGAGGAAGAGCCATTGGCATAAACACGATTTTTGTCTCTTTAGGGCTGTCTATCGGGCCCCCTTTAGGCGGCTGGCTTTCCGGCCTTTTTTCCTGGCATTCCCTTTTTTCCATTAATGTACCGCTGGGGATTTTAGGAATTATTGCCACAATAAAATTTTTACCCTGGGAAAGGGGCTCCCGCAATAAGCTGGATATATTGGGGGCCGTGCTTTTATCTCTTTTTATTTGCGGTATTATTCTTTGCATAAACTTTCTTGCCTCCTACGGCTTATTCTCTTTTCCTTTTATTGCCCCCCTGGCCATAGGAATTTTCTCCTTTTTGCTCTTTTTGCGGGAAGAAAAAAAGCTTAAGCACCCCTTAGTAAAAACCGATCTTTTTAAAAACCCTCCTATTGCCCTTGGCAGTATAATAAGCCTTTGTTTTTATGCCTCTCAAATGATGATAGTCTTTCTTCTGCCTTTTTATTTAATTGATTTTAGGGGCTTCTCATCTGATATTGCCGGGCTTATAATTACGGCTATGCCCCTTTCCATTATGTTTTTTTCCACCCCCGGGGGCAGCTTGGGGGATAAATTCGGGATTAAATTCCCTGCCGCTGTCGGGCTTATTTTAGTTTTAATTTCTACCCTTCTTTTAAGCCTTTTAAATTATCATTCCACCTATTTCTTTATGGTTTTCAGCCTTCTGCTTTTCGGCGTCGGCACCGGTTTTGTTACAGCCCCTGTAAATGCCGGAATAATTACCAGCGCCCCTGAGGATTACCGGGGGCTGGTTTCGGGCCTTACAGGCGCTTTACGCTCTGTGGCACAGGCTTTGGGCATATCATTAGGGAGCCTTATTATAACTTCCCGCAGCTGCTATTATGCCGAGGGGGATAATTTATTAAATTCCGGGGATGCCTTTATCTTTTCCTTTCGGGATGCCCTGTTTTTCTCCGCCTTTTTAATTCTCATTGCTCTTTTTGCGGCCTGGCATATGCCGGGGAAGTTTTTAAGCCGCAAAGAAAAACAAAGCCTTAAATAAAAAAGACGCTAAAGCGTCTTTTTTGTTTGGATTGTTTAGTTTTTATTCTCTGATATAGGGGTTAAGCTTCCGCTCCTCCCCAATACTTGTATCAGGGCCGTGGCCGGGGTAAACTCTGGTTTCATCCGCCAGTACCAGCAGTTTTTCCTTAATGGATTTTATAATTTCCTCATAGCTGCCCCCGTATAAATCGGTACGCCCTATGGAATGCTGAAAAAGAGTATCCCCGGAGAAAAGCTCATCCCCCATTAAAAGGGCAATCCCTCCCGGGGAATGGCCGGGAGTATGAAGAACCTTTAAAATAAGCTCCCCAATTTTAATTTCATCCCCGTCTTTTAAAAGCCTGTCCGGGCTTCCCCCATTGCCGTCTCCCCCAAAAAGAAAGGCCCCGCTTCTGCTTCCTTCTTTTAAAAAGGAGGCGTCCTCCTTATGGATAAGCAGCTCGGCCCCGGTATGCTCCTTTAAAAATGAATTAGCCATAATATGATCCCAATGGCCGTGAGTGTTAATAATTGCCTCCGCCTGCCAGCCCTTATTTTCTAGGGTTTTAAGTATATCCGGCCCGTTGCCGCCGGGGTCGATAATTGCGGCTTTTTTTGTTTTGGCGCAGGCTACAATATAGCAATTAGTGCCAAGGGGCCCTACTTCAAGGCTTAAAATAGTATAATCGCCCATTTAGTATTTTTATCCTCCTTTTATCCGCATTTAACCCTATTTAATTCTCATTTTATGATTATTTAATCCTCTAACCTATTTAATCCTCTAATCCTCATTTAATCCTCTAATCCCCATTTAGGCTAAGAAAGTAAATCTCTTTATTTTTCTAGCATTATGGTTACCGGGCCGTCATTGGCTATTCTAACCAGCATATCCGCCTGAAAAACCCCGGTTTTAACCTCTATGCCTTCTTTTTTTAATGCGGCGATATATTCCAGGTAAAGCTCCTCCGCTAAAGAGGCTCCAGCCGCCTCCTCAAAGCCGGGGCGGAGGCCTTTATTGCAATTTGCATACAGGGTAAACTGAGAAATTACCAAAGCCTCTCCTTTTAAATCCGCCAGGGATAAATTAAGCTTGCCCTCTTCGTCGGAAAAAATCCGTAAATTAGCTGTTTTTTTAGCCAGCCACTGGGCCTTAGCAGGATTATCTCCTTTGGCAACTCCCAATAAAACCACAAGCCCTTGGCCGATTGCGGCAGTATCTCTGTCTTTAATTTCCACCTGGCCCTCTTTAACTCTTTGAATAAGCGCTCTCATATTCTAACCGCCTTTGTCTCTCTTTTTTTGCTCTTTTATGCCCAAAACCGTGGCCATAGGCAAAACTATTTTTTTACCTGCCTCCCTAGGGTTCTTACTCTTCTTACCTCATTTATGCCCTTAATATTATTAATTCTTTTCATAATATAATCTAATTGGCCTAAATTCCTTACCTCCACCTTAAGAAGGATATAAGCAATTTTATTTCTTTTATCGGTGCTGATATTTATCCCGTTTACAATTGTTTTTGTTTCCGCCATTATACCCATAATATCTATGGCCAGGCGCTCCCTCTCTATAGCGTTTATTTCAATTTCTACCTGAAAAATCCCGTCAACATTATCTCCCCAGCCAACCTCAATTAAGCGCGGGGCCTCGTTTTGACGATAATATTTAATATTGGGGCAATCCGTCCTGTGTATGGATACCCCTCTGCCCCGGGTTATATAACCGATAATTTCATCCCCGGGCAAAGGATTGCAGCAATGGGCAAAGCGCACCATAATATTATCCGCACCTTTTACCCAAACCCCGTTTTTTAAAGACTTGTCTTCAAAGGGGCGCAGGGGCAGCGGCTCATGGGGCTCCTCAGTTCTTTCTAAATGGAATTCCTCCCTCACCCTTGCAATAACCGTAGAAACATTTAAAGCGCCGTAACCAATGGCGGCAAAAAGGTCTTCTAAATTATTTAAATTAAAACGCTGTAAAACAGCCCCCATTTTTTCATGTTTTAAAATCTGGGCCGGGTCAAAATTCCACTTTTTACATTCTTTTTCAAAAAATTCCCGCCCGCTGAGAATATTCTCTTCCCGGCTCTCTTTGCGGAACCATTGGCGGATTTTATTTTTTGCCTGCTGAGTACGGACTATTTTAAGCCAATCCCGATTAGGCCCCCGCCCCTTGGCTGTAAGAATTTCTACAATATCCCCGTTTTGCAATTGATGATCCAGGGGCACCATACGGCGGTTAACTTTAGCCCCCATACATTGATGCCCAACCTGAGTATGAACTCTGTAAGCAAAATCTATGGGGCAGGAACCGGCGGGGAGCTCATAAACATCGCCCCGGGGGCTGAATACATAAATATTATCGCTGAATAAATCTACTTTTACGGATTCCACAAATTCCCTGGCATCTCTTAATTCCTGCTGCCATTCCAGCATATGGCGGAGCCACTCCACCTTTTTTTCAAAATCGGCGTCTCCGCTTTTGCCCTCTTTATAGCGCCAATGGGCGGCAATGCCGTATTCCGCTATTCTATGCATTTCCCAGGTGCGTATTTGAACCTCAAAGGGGTTGCCGTCATCGCCGATAACCGTAGTATGAATAGATTGATACATATTTTGCTTAGGCATGGCAATATAATCTTTAAAGCGCCCGGGAATAGGCTTCCAATGGGTATGTATTACCCCTAAAACCCCATAGCAATCCTTAACCGTATCCACAATAACTCTTACCGCGTTTAAATCAAAAATTTCGTTTAAGGCCTTTTGCTGCAGGCGCATTTTATTATATATACTGTATAAATTTTTAAATCGCCCGCTTATTTCGGCGTTTATAGACATTTTTCTGAGGTTTGAGCTGATTTTACGGCAAATAGCCGTTATTACGGCATCCCTTTGCACATATTCCTCTTCCATTTTTTGCTTTAAATCCAGAAAGGCGTCGGGCTCTAAAAAAGAAAGGGATAAATCCTCCAGCTCGCTTTTAATTGCAAAAATTCCCAAACGGTGGGCCAGAGGAGCAAAAATAGTCAGGGTTTCTTCGGCTATTTCCTTCTGACGCACCGGGGAATGATGAGATTTAAGAGTACGCATATTATGAAGACGGTCTGCCAGCTTAATTAAGATAATTCTAATATCATTAGCCATGGAAAGGAACATTTTCCGTAAATTCTCAGCCTGGCGCTCCTGACGGGAACGAAATTCCAATTTACTGAGCTTTGTTACACCGTCCACTAAAAGGGCTGTTTCCCTTCCGAAATGCTCTTGAATATATTCCAGGCTTATGCTTGTATCCTCCACCACATCATGGAGTATACCCGCAATAATGCTGGTATCGTCCAATTGGAGGCCGGCTAAAATCTGGGCTACAGCCAGAGGGTGGTTAATATATTCCTCGCCGGAATCCCTCTTTTGCCCCTCATGGGCGGAAAAAGCCAGCCGGTAAGCCTGAAGTATTTTATCGCTTTCGCTGGCCGGATTATAAAGTTTAATTTCCTCAATTAGGCTTAAAATTTTACCGTCGTCCATGTTTTATCTCCAATAAAATGCTTAAGCAGGCTTCTTAATAAATAATTCTATCATTTAGAAAGCATCTTGGCAATACAAAAGAGGGAGAGCAAATCCCCCTCTATTTTATTTTAGATATTATTAAGTGTTTTAGGCAAAAGCCCGCCTTTAATTAAGCAATTATATGCGGTGATGAGTAGTTTTAATTCTATCCAGCTCTTCTAAGAGATAATCATTAAGAATGCGGATATATGTGCCCTTCATACCAAGGGAGCGAACCTCAACCACCCCGGCGCTTTCCAGCTTACGCAGGGCATTAACAATTACGGAACGGGTTATGCCGACTTTATCCGCTATTTTGGAGGCGACTAAAAGACCGTTGGTATCCCCCAGCTCATTAAAAATATGTTCCACAGCCTCAAGCTCGGAATAAGAAAGGGTATCAAAGGCGATGCTTACAACAGCTTTTTGCCTGGCTATTTCCTCTACCTTTTCAACTTTAGCCCGGAGGATTTCCATACCGATTACGGTGGCGCCGTATTCCGCCAGCATTAAATCTCCGCTGTCAAATTCGCCGCTTTTAGAAAGCATTAAAGTACCCAGGCGCTGCCCGCCGCCTAAAATAGGTACAACGGTTGTATTTTTATCCTGCATAAAGCAGGTATTGTGGACACCGAAAACACATTGCTCGCTTCTGGTAATATTAACTTTTGTTTCGGTTGTACGCAAAAGATCTTCATTGTATTGATCGGGGAAATGGGCATCCAGCTTAACAATATCATCCATAGTGGGGCAATAAAAATTATCCACAAAACTATAGCCCAATACTTTACCTTTTCTGCCAATAATATAAACATTGGCGCCGACATTTTTACATAATGTATCGGCCATTTCAACAAAGCTAATGGGGTGCCCGGCGGCTTTTTGAATTATACGGTTAATTTCTCTGCTTTTTTCTAATAGTGTTTTCACATAACCACCTCTGTTTCAAATTATAAAAACTAATATTTATATGTTCAGATATAGATCCGGTTTATAAACATTCAAAGTTTGGCAGGATTATTATAGCACAAATTTTTTAATTTGTAAAACAATTGCCAAAAGTAAAATTAAGTATCCCAACTTGATTTAATATGTTTTTTTTAGGACTTTCCCAAAAAGAAACCCCCGAAAAAACTGGGGGTTTTACTATTTAAAAACCGGCTTAACTTTTTATTTAGGGTTTGGGCCGCATAAATGTTGGTAAATCTAATTCCCCTAAGGAGAAGGGGCCGATTACCGGCTTTTCTATTGTAGATTTTTCTGAAGTTTTTGTTCTGGCTCCTTCGGTTAAAGGCCTCTGATGCATGGTATTAAAGGCCGGGGTAAGAGAATGGCTGTCAAAACCAGTGGCAATTACCGTAACCCGCAAAGAGTCCTCCAGGCTTTCATCTATGCCGACGCCGAAGATAATCAAAGCATCATCATCCGCCGCTTCATAAATATATCTGGAAGTTTCATTGGCTTCAATAAGGCTCATATTGGGGCCGCCGGTAATATTTAATAAAATACCCTTGGCGCCTTTTATGGAGGTTTCCAGCAGGCTGCTGGATACGGCGGCCTCCGCCGCCTCTAAAGCTTTATTCTCCCCGCTGGCGATACCTATGCCCATCCAGGCGCTGCCGGCTTCCTTCATAATGGTTTTAACATCGGCAAAATCTAGATTTATCATGGCGGGCTTAGAGATAAGATCTGATATACCTTGAACACCCTGCCTTAAAACATCGTCCGCAATGGCGAAGGCATCATTCATAGTTGTTTTTTTATCTACTATTTGCAGCAGCTTATCATTGGGGATGGTAATCAGAGTATCCACCTTATCTTTAAGCTCACTTATGCCAAGCTCCGCCTGCTGGGCTCTGCGCCGGCCCTCAAAGCTGAAGGGGCGGGTAACAACCCCCACTGTTAAAGCCCCCATTTCCCGGGCAATCTCTGCAACAATGGGAGCAGCCCCGGTGCCGGTGCCTCCCCCCATGCCCGCGGTAATAAAAACCATATCCGAGCCGTTTAAAACCTTGGCTATTTCATCCCGGCTTTCCTCGGCGGCTTTTTTGCCTATATCCGGATTGCTCCCGGCCCCTAAGCCTTTGGTAAGCTTAACCCCTATTTGAAGGGTTTCTTCAGCTTCGGAATGGCCCAAGGCCTGGATATCGGTATTTACGGCAACAAAATTTACTCCAATTAAGCTATTTTTAATCATCCTGTTAACAGCGTTACTGCCGCCGCCGCCAACCCCGATTACTTTTATTTTTGCGTATTGAGCGGAATATGTATCATCAAATTGCAGCATCCCTCGTCCTCCTCATCATTACCTTTAATCTCTAATATAAAACGGGTAAACCCAAACAAATCAAATAATTAAATTAAAAAACTAAATTAATGGGGCAAAAACCTAATTAATATTATACTAGGTTTCCACGCAAAATAGCAATCCCCTTCTTGTTTTAGTTTCCCATTTTAGGAAATTTAACCCTAAATAATCCCAGCAATTCCCATTTGTTTCTAAAAATCAATAGTAAATGACAGGTTTTTCCGGAATGCCTATATCTATATAGGAAGCGCTGTCTAATTTTGCATTTTTAGAAAGTTCTTCTAAAATTTTTAAAAGCAAAGCATATTTAGCCGCGAAGTTTTCCTGATCCCCCAGGCGAATTTCCACCCCGCCTGCTGTATAGGCTAAAATATTTTGAATATCCCCCACATCTATTTCCGCCAAAATAACAGCGGCATTTTCCGGAAACTGGGCAACAATGTTTAAACCCGCCTCTAACTGAGGGGATATTATTCTGCCCCCCGGAACTATACCCTGAGGAAAGCCCCCGACACCTAAAAGCACCGGCAAGGGCAATGAAGATACCTCCCGCTGGCGGTAAACAACAATACCGTCATCAGAGACAAAGGCAAAACCCCTGCCTGTCGGCAAAATAACCGCGGCCTCTCTCTCTTCTATGGTTAATTCAATGGCGGAGGGGTATTTTTTTACCAGCCTCGCGCTTTTTATTTTAGGGTCAATATAAAGATAATTTAATACTTTTGCACTGTTTACGGAAAAAATATTCATTCCCGGCTCCAGGCCGGAAAGGCCGATTATCTTTTCTGTGCTTACTTCTTCATTGCCTTTTACATAAATGCCCTCCAGCATAAAAAAGGGGGATAAAGAGAAAAAATAGCCCCCAAAAGCACAGGCCAAAAGAAAGATTATGGCAAACACCCAGCGTATATTACCCCTCTTTCTCTTTTTAGCCCGGTATTCATTTATATTGGTTACCTGTTTTCTGGCAAGGGCCGCCATAAAATACTCCTTAGTTTCGCTTTTAATTAAATAATTATCTTAAATCAGGCAAAAAATTGCGTTTGCTTTTAATTAAATAATTATACCAAATCGGGCAAAAAATTGCGACGGCGAATATTGTCTTATTTAAAAATTCTAAAGCCCAGGCCCTAGGGATATCCCGGGCTTTATGCAGTTTTTATGCCCTCTATCGGCCTAAATTATTCAAAAAATCGCGAGCTTGTCCTTATTAACTAAAAAAGCAGCCCTTAGGCCGCCTTATTCCTTAACAGGGGCATAATTCACCTTTAACCAGCAGTTTTTCATCTTTTAGCATAACTTCTCTGCGGATATTTCCCCCTAAACTATTCAGGGAATGCTCTAAAGATTGATATCCTCTGTCAATATAATGGATATTATCAATTTGAGTTATGCCCTCCGCCGCCAAGGCTAAAAGAACCAAGGCCGCCCCGGCTCTGAGATCCGTCGCCTCAACATTGGCGCCGTAAATATTCTCCCTGCCCCAGATAACCGCCGTATCCCCAAAAATTTTAATATCCGCATTCATCCGGCGCATTTCATCGGCATGGCGAAAGCGGTTTTCAAAAATAGTTTCCGTAATTACGGAGGTGCCCTTTGCTTTAGCCATTAAAGCCATAAATTGAGGCTGCATATCTGTAGGGAAGCCGGGATAAGGCATGGTACGCATATCCGTTGCCATTATGGGGCGGCGGCATTTAACCCTGAGGCCGCCTTTTTCCGGTATAATTTCCGCCCCGGCCAGCTGAAGCTTGGAGGCTACGGCGGCAGTTTCCTGGCTGTTTACACCTCTGAGAAAAACATCCCCCCCGCTGATAACCGCGGCTATCATCATAGTGCCGGCCTCTATTCTGTCTTTCATTATCTGATGATGAACCCCATGGAGAGTATTAACCCCCTCTATGGTAATAAGCCCTGTGCCCGCCCCCTTTATTTTGGCTCCCATTTTATTTAAAAACCGGGTTAAATCTCCGATTTCAGGCTCTCTGGCGGCATTGCGGATAGTTGTTATGCCCTCCGCTTTAACCGCCGCCATAATTGCGTTTTCTGTTGCCCCCACACTGGGGAAATCCAGGCAAATATCGGCGCCTTTAAGCTTTTGAGCTTTGGCCTCTATATAGGCTCCCCTGTCTTTAAGCTCCACCCCCAGGCTGCCTAAAGCCATAAGATGATAATTCATGGGGCGTGAGCCTATGGCGCAGCCCCCCGGAAAGGGCAAATTAACCTCTTTATTCCGGCAAAGCACCGAGCCTAATATTAAATTAGAGGCCCGCATTTTTTTAATTAAGTGCTCCGGCGGCTGAATTTTTTCAATTGTGGGGGCCCAAACAATAAGGGTGCTGCCTTCCCGCTTAACACGGACCCCAAAATGGCGCAGCACCTCACACATTACAAATACATCTTCCAATTGGGGAACTTGTTCCAATACACATTCCCCCTCACAAAGCAAGCTGGCAGCTAAAATAGGCAAAATGGCATTTTTTGCGCCATTAATAGCTAAATCTCCCTTAAGAGGGGCACCTCCCTTGACAACAAATCTTTCCATGCCACACCCCGCTATAGTTCTATTCAGCCTATTATCCTTTGCTTATTGATTTAAATCTCCTTAAAACTCGCCAATAAATTTTACCTCGGTTTCCAGGCGCATGCCGGAGCTTTCCTCCACCCTGCGGGCCACCTCGGCAATTAATTGGCGTATATCCTCAGCCCGGGCCCCCCCCAGATTAATTATAAAATTGCCATGCTTTTTAGATACCGCAGCGCCGCCTATTTGCAAGCCTCTCAGCCCTGCTCTTTCTATAAGACGGCCGGCATGGTCATGGAGAGGATTGCGAAAAACGCTGCCGCAGGAGGGGAATTCCAAGGGTTGCTTAAGGCTTCTTACCCGCAGCAATTCCTGGATTTTTTCCAGGCTTTCTTCCCTGTTGCCTTTTTCAAGCCTCAGGGTAACAGAGGAGACAATTAAATCCAAAGCAGAAAGACTGCTTTCCCTATAAGCAAAAGACAACCCCCCGGCTGTAATTGTTTTTATGCTGCCATTGTATTCAAAAGCCTCCACTTTTGTTACATATTCGCCGATAGTGTGGCCGTAGGCTCCGGCATTCATACGGATTGCCCCTCCGATGCTGCCCGGGATACCGCCGGCAAATTCCATACCGCCAAAGGAGCGCTCCGCGGCTTCTATAGCCAAAGTTGGCAGCATGGCCCCGGCCTGTGCCTCTACCCCTTCTTCCCGCCAAATCCTCCGGGAATAGCCGCTGCCCATTCTTATAACGATTCCCCTTATACCCTTATCTCCCACCAGAAGATTTGAGCCGTGGCCTATTACAATAAAGGGCAAATTTTCTTTATGGATAAAACTCAATAAGGCGGAAATTTCCTCTTTTTTTGTTGGGCGGATATAAACATCGGCCGGCCCCCCTACCCTCCAGGTAGTATGTTTAGACATGGGCTCATTAAATAAAATGGGTTTTTCCACCAGTTTTTGAATTTCATCCTGCCATGCTTTCATTGTCCCAACAGGCCCCCTTACTATTTTACTTAAAACTCTAAATTCTTTCCGCTATAAAGCGCTGGCCGACGCTGCGAATATTCCCCGCCCCCATAATTAAAACCACATCTCCGCTTTTTGCATTGCATCTCAGGAGCTCCAGGGTATCGTCTAAAGTGGCGGCATATTGCACCGCCTTATGGCCGGCGGCGGCAATTTCCCCTTCTATCAAATGGGAGGTAATACCGGGGATAGGCTTTTCAAAAGCTCCGTATATTTCATTAATTATTATTACATCGCTTAAGGCCAGAGTTTCTGCGAATTCGCGGAATAAAACCATAGTCCGGCTATACCGGTGAGGCTGAAAAACACTGATAATTCTTGAAGCCCCCATGGCCCGGGTTGCCTCAATTGTGGCCCGGATTTCCGTAGGGTGATGGGCATAATCGTCAATTACTTTTATGCCGTCTACCTCTCCTAATAATTCATAGCGCCTTCCGGTGCCGGTAAATGCCTCCAGGCCCTGGGCTATAACTTCAAAACAAAGCCCCAAATGTCTGCCTAAGGCAATTGCCGCAAGGGCATTGTTAAAATTATGCTTACCGGGAACTTTAAGGTTTAAATCCCCGAGATAATTCCCTCTTTCCCATACCTGGCCCGAAACCCCAAAATCGCTATGATAAATACCTTTGCCCTGGTAATCCCCGCCATTAAGGCCATAGGTAATATATTTACCCTCCGCTTCATTTAAAATTTCCATTGTAAGGGGGCAATCTATACCCACTATTGCCAGGCCGTCCTGGGGCACCTGGCTTAAATACTTTTTAAAAGCCAAAACTATATTATTTAAGCATTCATAATGGTCTAAATGGTCGGTTTCTATATTTGTAACAATGGCAATTTTGGGTTTTAAAAGCAAAAAAGTTCCGTCGCTTTCATCAGCCTCCGCCACCATATAACGGCCCTTGCCGCTTTTGGCATTACTGCCTATTTGAGGCAAAGTACCGCCGATAATAATTGTCGGGTCCAGGCCGCATTT
The DNA here is from genome assembly GCA_040767605.1 of Clostridiales bacterium. Taxonomy (GTDB): domain Bacteria; phylum Bacillota; class Dehalobacteriia; order UBA4068; family UBA4068; genus JAXGOI01. The sequence goes on along the minus strand of JAXGOI010000001.1, from coordinate 1,561,375 downwards.
TTCCAGCATCAGCCCAATCATACCGCTGGCGGTGGTTTTGCCGTGGGCCCCGGCCACCCCGATACTTTCTTTAAGGCTCATTAAAAAAGCCAGCATTTCGGCCCGCTTATAAATGGGTATGCCCATTTCCCTGCCGCAGGCCAGCTCGGGGTTATCCTCCTTAATTGCCGAGGAATAAACAATAGCGTCAATATCCGGGGAGATATTTTCTTTATTATGGCCTGTAAAAATTTCCGCCCCTTTACTTTGTAAATATTGGGTAAGAGCAGAGCTGTTTAAGTCGGATCCGCTTATATTATACCCCATATTTAACATAATTTTGGCAATACCGCTCATGCCTATGCCGCCTATACCAATAAAATGCAGCTTACGCCCTGTCATTTTTTATCTCCTTAAATTTTGTTTCCCTTTTTTCCGCGGCTTATTATCTGCCGGCAAGCTCTAAAGCCAGGCTGATAATATCCTCCAAGGCCTTCGGTTTTGCAAGGCCGGCGGAACAAGCCGCCATTTTCGCAAGGCTTTTTCTGTCTTCAATAAGAGGCAAAACCGCCTTAATTAAAGTCTGGGGGGATAATTCATTATCTTTAATTAATATGGCAGCCCCGGCCCTTTCAAGGCTTTGGGCATTTAATTCCTGATGATTTGCCGCCGCAAAGGGATAAGGAATCAATATGGCGGGCAGCCCCCTTATTAAAAGCTCGGCAATAAAGGATGCCCCTGCTCTTGCCAGGGCCAAATCCGCCGCTGCCAGAAGAATTTCCATATCATCAGAATATGATACCAGAACAATCCCATTTTGGTCAAGTATTCCCTTATCTTTAAGGTCTTTATTAATTTGAGTATAGTTTTTTTCTCCGCAGACAAGAATTATTTGCAGCCCCGCTTCTAAAAGCCCGGGCAAAGCCCCGACTACCGCAGAGTTAATGCTTTTAGAACCCTGGCTGCCCCCTGCCGCCAAAAGTACAGGCTTTAAGGGGCTAAGGCCTAATTTTTCCAGAGCCTGGCTTTTATCGGCCTCCATAATGCTTTTGCGCACCGGCAAGCCCGTTAAAGCAAATTTTGTTTTTTTAGGGAAATACTCTTTGGCGTCTGCAAATGTAAGTAAAACCAAATCCGCATAGCGGCTTAAAAAACGGTTGGCAAGCCCCGGGTAAGCGTTTTGCTCATGAATAATTATAGGTATGCCTAAGCCCCCTCCGGCAAAAAGCACAGGGGCCGCCCCATAACCCCCGGTACCTATAATTAAATGCGGCTTATAGGCCTTTAAAAGCTTTTTGGCCTGGCCTGCCCCCCGCCAATTACTTGCCAGAGCCATAAGGGTTTTAAGGGATTTACCCCGGAGGGCCCGGGCTTCGACAGGGGCAAATTTTAGCCCTGCCTGAGCCGCCAAACGGCTCTCCATAGATGAAGGGCAGCCCATGTATAAAATATCCGCTCCCGCAGCCTCTTTTAAGCCCTGGGCAATAGCCAGGGCCGGGTATATATGCCCGCCGGTGCCGCCGCCGCTTATAACTACCCTGAGGCTGGAATTTTTTTCTTCCCTTATCCGGGTATTATTTTTCATCTTTTAATCTCCGCATACCTTGAAATATTTAATAAAATCCCCGTTGAGGCCATGGAAACCAGTAAAGAGGTGCCCCCATAGCTTACAAAGGGCAAAGTTATGCCGGTTACCGGCAAAAGACCGGTTACAACCCCTAAATTTATAAAAGCCTGAAGACCGAGCATGGAAATTAACCCTAAGGCCAGCAGGGAACCGAAAAGATCCGGAGCATTAACGGCAACCATTAAACCCCGCCAAATAAGCACAATAAAAAGGGAAATAACTAAAAGGCCGCCTAAAAAACCTAATTCCTCCGCTAAAACAGAGAAAATAAAATCCGTATGCCTTTCGGGCAAATAATACCATTTGGCTCCCCCTGCCCCTAAACCCACCCCGGAAAGGCCGCCGCTGCCAATAGCCAAAAGGGATTGTATTGTTTGAAAGCCGCTCCCCAAAGGGTCTGCCCAGGGGTCTAAATACGCCGTAATGCGGTCCATTCTAAAATCGGTAAATAATATGGAAGAGGCTACGGCCCCGCCCCCCAAAGCTACCGTACCTATAAGATAAGGCAGCCGCACGCCGGCGCAAAACATCATTATAAAGGCTGTGCCGGCTATAATTACCGATGTGCTTAAATCGTTTTGCAAATATACTAAAATACAGGTTATGCCAATTAAAATTAAAGGCGGTAAAAAGCCTTGCTTAAAACCGCTTATTTTTCTTTGCCTTTCGGTTAAAAACTTTGCCAAAAGCATAACCAGTGCCAGCTTTGCCAATTCTGAAGGCTGAAAGGTTGTAAAGCCTAAATCAATCCAGCGCACTGCGCCTTTAGCCTCCTGAGCCCCTGAACCGAGGAGTAAAAGAATTAATATGCCGCATACGGCAAAAAAGATATACCAGGCCGCCGCTTTATAAATACGGTAATTAATCCGATACATTATATACATGGCAAGCAGGCCGAGGGCGGCATTTTGCAATTGCTTTTTTAAATAATAATAAATATCCTCATATGGTTTATACTGGGTAAAATACTGGCTCGCGCTGAAAACCATAATTATCCCTATGCAGACTAAAACCATGGCGGAAAAGAGTATCCACCAATCGGGAGATTTTAATTTATTTTTAGCCGCTGATTTCAAGGCTTTACCTCCTGCCCTATACCCAATTATTCTTTCTACCGGCCTTCGGTTACTAAAGCTTTAAAAAGGTTTCCTCTTTCCTCATAATTTTTAAACATATCCCAACTGGCGCAGGCCGGAGCAAGGAGCAGTATATCCCCGGGCGCCGCCGCCTTTTCCCCTTCCCTTACAGCCTCAATAAAGGAATCCGCCAAAATATATTTTTTAAAACCGGCTTTATCCGCGGCATTTTTTATCTCTTCTTTGGCCTCGCCTAAAATTATCAAAAGCTTAACCCGCTTTTTTATTTCTTCCATAAGCCGGGTAAAATCTCCCCCTTTATTTCTTCCCCCGGCAATTAAGATTATCGGCCCGCTAAAGGCTTCTAAAGCCTTAATGGCGGAATCGGCATTTGTAGCCTTGGAATCATTAATATATTTTACCCCGTTTTTTTGAATAACAAATTCCAAACGGTGGGCAACCCCTTTAAAACTTTTTAAGCCTTGAGCAATAAGATCCGCCTCTAAGCCAAAGGCATAAGCCGCCCCAACAGCTGCCAAAGCGTTTTCCAGGTTATGTCCGCCTTTTAAGGGCAAATCCTCAACAGGCATTAAAGAAATTATCTTTCCATCTAAAGCTATAACTATTTGATTATCCCGGCAAAATATACCTTGTTTTAAAATTTCCCGGCGGCTGAACCAAATAATTTTACTCTTTATTCTCTCTTTTAGCCCTGCCACAGAGGGGTCATCATAATTTAAAACGGCATAATCCTCTTTATTTTGGCAGGCAAATATTTTTGCCTTTGCCTCAAAGTAGTTTTCAAGGGTAATATGGCGGTCTAAGTGGTCCGGGGTAAAGTTTAAAAATACCCCCGCCCTGGGAGCAAAGCTCACGCAATCCTCCAGCTGAAAGCTGGAAACCTCCGCAATAATTATTCCCTTATAGCCTTCAACGGCATCCGCAAGGGGTTTGCCGATATTCCCGCCGATTAAAGCCTCTCTTTTTGCGTTTTTAAAAATATGCCCGATTAAGGCCGTAGTGGTTGTTTTGCCATTTGTGCCGGTAATGGCGATAAAAGGGGCCTCGGCATAGGCAAAGGCCAGCTCAACCTCGCCTATAATAGGTATTTTAGCCTCTTTTGCCATTTTAAGTAAAAGGGTTTCCCCAGGAACTCCGGGGCTTTTAATAATTAAATCCCAAGAGAGTTTATCCGGCAGGGCGCCGCCCAAAAGCAAAAAAACCCCCTCTTTAGCCAAAGCAAGGGCCTCGGGTAAATCCTCTTTAGTTTTGGCATCGGCCAGAGTTATTATGGCCTTTTTCTTTAATAAAAAGCGGCAGACGGCAAGGCCGCTGAGACCGGCCCCCGCCACCAGAATTTTTTTATTTTCCAGGTTTTTAATATCCACAAGCAATTCTCCTTAAGGCCCGGGCTAATTAATAAGAGCTATAAGCATAATACCCGAAACAACACATAAGGCGGATACCAGCCAGAATACCGCTACAACCCTGGTTTCCCGCCAGCCAAGCATTTCAAAATGATGATGTAGGGGGCTCATGCGGAAAATCCTCCTGCCCCAGATTTTAAAGCTAAAAACCTGCAGCACCACAGATAAGGCCTCCACAACATATACTCCCCCGATTAGCAAAAAGAAAACTTCCGTTTTTGTTAAAACAGCCAGGGCGGCTAAAGCGCCCCCTATTGCCAAAGAGCCGGTATCCCCCATAAAAACTCGGGCCGGATAACGGTTATAAAAGAGAAAACCCAGGCAAACCCCGGTCATAGCAAAAGAGAATACGGATAAATCCCCATAATTTATTCCTAAAACCGGGGGAGAAAATTCAAAAGCAAGAGCAATAATTCCAAAAGCTAAAAAAACCATGCCCGAAACCCCCGCAGCCAAGCCATCCAGGCCATCCGTAAGGTTTACGGCATTAATCATAAAAACTAAAAATATTGCCAGAAGGGGGTAATAGGCAAGGCCGGCCTCCCAAATGAAACCAAAGGGGAAAACAATTTGCGTTCCTCTTTCAAGGCCCTTAACAGCCCAGATAAGCAAAAGAATAATTAGGCTAAACTGGGCCGCCAGCTTCTGTATAACGGTGAGGCCCAGGGACCTGCGCCAGGCGATTTTAAGCAAATCATCCCAGCAGCCGATAGCCCCAAAACCAATAAAGGCCAGTACCGTAAGGCATAAGGCCCCGGAGGAATCGGCAAAAACTAAAACCACGCTTAAAAGGGGTAATAAAAACATAAGCCCCCCCATGGTTGGGGTTCCCGTTTTTGATAAATGGCGCCTGGGGCCTTCCATGCGTATTGTTTGTCCAAATTTCAATCTCTTTAAAAGAGGGATGAAAATTGGGCCCTCCGCCAGAGTTATTAAGGCGGCCCATAAAACAAGCATAAACGGTTTCGACATTTTAACCTCGCAAATATAAATAGCCTAGGCTGTGTATATATACTTACAGCTTTTAAGGCATTTTCCTTTATTTTAGCCTTTCAGGACTTTTTAGCTTTTTAGCCTTTCAGGCTTTGCAGTCTTCCCGGCTTTTAGCCTTTGCCGCTTTTCAGCCCTTTTTAATTAGGTTTTTTTGCCTTACCTCTTTTACCTGCCGGCTAAAAGCTCTTTTATAAGCTCCCTGGCTGTTTCCCTGTCATCAAAATGCAAAACCTCTTGCCCCACCAGTTGGTAATCCTCATGGCCTTTGCCGGCAATTATAAGCATATCCCCTTTTTCAGCCATTTTTACGGCCTTTTCTATGGCCCGGAGGCGGCTTTCTATTTTTAAATAGGGGCAGTTTTTGCCTTTAATGCCTTCTTCTATTTGGTCTAAAATCTCAAAGGGGTTTTCGCTCCGGGGGTTATCCGAGGTTATAATTACAAAATCGCTGTACTTAGCGGCAATATCCGCCATTATCGGCCTTTTGGTACGGTCTCTGTCCCCGCCGCAGCCAAAAACCGTAATAATTCTTTTTGCGGCAATTTCCCCGGCAGAGGTAAGAAGATTTAAAAGACCATCGGGGGTATGGGCATAATCTACAATAACGGTAAAATCCTGCCCGGCATTGATTAATTCAAAGCGCCCCGCAATTTGGGGAGCGTTTTTTAAATACCCTATACAATCCTTTAGGGGCAGCCCCTGGCCCAGGGCCACACCTAAGGCCGCCAAAGCATTATAAATATTAAAGCGCCCTATAAGGGGGATTTTTACCGGGTACTCCCTTCCCTCAAATAAAAGGGTAAATACAGTTCCTAAAGGGGTGGAGCGGTATTCTTTAACCCTTAAATGGCAGCCCTCCCCCAGGCCGTAATAATATACCGGCACCCTGCAGCGGGCCGCCATATATTCCCCCGCCTCATCATCTTTATTTATAAGGGCAAAGTTATTTTCACCCTCCCGGTTTTCCAGCATTTCAAATAAAACAGCCTTGCTTTTTTTATAATCCTCCAAAGTATTATGAAAATCTAAATGATCCTGGGTTAAATTAGTAAAAACCCCGGCATTAAAAGAGCAGCCCGCAACTCTGCCTTGCTTTAAACTATGGGAAGATACCTCCATAGCCGCATTTTTAATTTTTGCCTCCCTCATTTCGCTAAACAGCTCAAAAATCTCCAGAGATTCCGGGGTTGTATGATTAGTTGCCAATTCTTTTTTGCCGATATAATTTTTAATTGTTCCAATAATCCCAGAGGGGAAACCGGCGCATTCCCAAAGCCATTTTAAAAGATGGGTTGTGGTTGTTTTGCCGTTTGTACCCGTTATACCCACCAGAAAAAAATCCCTATCCGGCCAACCGCTAAAGGCGGCGGCCAGTTTAGACATTAAAGCCCTGCTGTTTGGGGAAATAAGCTGGGGAATATGGGGGGGTATTTCTTCTAAATAATATTCGCATAATATAGCGGCGGCGCCTCTTTCCAAAGCCTGAGGCACAAATTTATGCCCGTCTGCCTGCGCCCCTTTAATGGCCACAAAAAGATCCCCCGGCTTTACTATGCGGGAATCATAAGCCAGCCCCTGAATATTTAAATCCTCCGGGTATTTGCCGCGAATTTCGGCAAGCCCCTCCAGGCAGGCTAAAATATCTTTAATTTTCATTAATATTCCCCCTAAAAACAACTGAAAAGACTTTAATTGGGGCCAAGAGTTTCCTGAACCGGGTCAATTTCCTCCGTCTTAAACTTAACCGTAACGGTGCTGCCCCCCTGTACCATTTCCCCCGGTTGGGGGTTTTGCTCATAGGCCAGGCCTCCTGCGCCCTCCGGGGACAGCTTTAAGCCCATGGCCCCTAAAAGCTCGGCGGCATCCCGCAGGCGGTAACCGGTAAGATCGGGAATACTTATTTGCCCCATGGATTCTGTGCCTGCGGCGCCCTGGGTTTTAATAATTACCGTGCTGCCCCCTTCCACCTTGGAAAGGCCGGCAGGAACCTGAGAGGCTACAAAACCCTCTTCCCCCTCAATTTTTACTTTAAAACCCTCCAGCTCCAAAGCCTTTTTGGCACTGGCGCTGTCTAAATTAACCACACTGGGTACAGAAATTCCTTTTTTTATATTTTCACTTTCATCCGGTATATGCCCTTCGGGCATTTGGCTTACAATACCCAGATAATGCAGGGTATCCGTCATTATGGATTTAAATACCGGGGCCGCAATCTGCCCCCCCTGATACACATTACTGCCGGTATAAGGCTCATCAATAATTACCAAAGCCACCACCTGCGGGTCATCCATAGGGGCTATGCCGCAAAAAGAGGCCACATATTTGCCTTCCATATACCCGCCGGGGCCCGGTTTTTGGGCCGTGCCTGTTTTACCCCCTACCCGGTAGCCCTCAATATAGCCTCTTCTGCCGGTGCCGTCTGTTACAACGCTTTCCAATATTTCCCGGACAGTTGCTGAGGTTTCCGGGGAAATAACCCGCCTTACCTCCTGAGGGCTGTTGCTTTGGATAATATTCCCCTCTTTATCCCATATTTCCTTTACTAATTGGGGCTTATAAAGAATTCCCCCGTTTACCGCGGCGGAAACCCCTGTAACTAGCTGCAGAGGAGTTACGGAAATCCCCTGGCCGATGGAAATTGTGGCAATATTAATCTTTTTTAACTGATCCTCTTTAATCATTATTCCGTCGGCCTCTCCGCTTAAGCCCAAAGATGTGCTTTGACCGAAGCCAAAAGCCTTAAGATATTTATAAAACAAGCCCTTTTCTTTAGCTTCGATTTTCAGCCCCACCTCCACAAAGCCGGGGTTGCAGGAATTTTGCATTACCTCGGCAAAGCTTTGGCTGCCATGGGGCCGGTAGTAGCGCCAGCAGCGGATTTTTTTATTCCCCACCGCGGCATGGCCGGAGCAATAAAAACGGGTATCTACATTTATAACCTGCTCCTCCAAAGCTACGGAGGCAGTAATAATCTTAAATGTGGAGCCCGGCTCATAGGAATCGCTTATAATGGAATTGCGCAAATCCCCCTGGCCGAAATCCTGATAATTATTAGGGTCGTAGGCGGGCCTTTTGGCCATGGCTAAAATCTCCCCGTTTTTGGGGTTCATCATTAAAACCATGGCTCTTTGGGGAGGGTTTTCATCATTCATAAGTTTATCCAGCTCCCGCTCACAAAAATACTGGATATTCTCATCAATGGTAAGATGCAAATCATAACCGTCCTGGGGAGGGTTAAAAGTTTGCTGCCCCTGGGGAATTTCCCTGCTTTTGGCATCAAATTCCCCTATAATACTGCCGTCCACCCCTTTTAATTGGGTATCGAAGGCAATTTCTATACCCTCCAGCCCCTGATTATCTATACCGGCAAAGCCCAAAACATGGCTGGCCAGCATACCTTTGGGGTAAAAACGCTGAGATTCCTGGGCAATTTTAATTCCCGGCAATTGGGCATCAATTATTTCCTGAGCAATGGCAAAATCCGCCTTGCGTTTTATCCATTCAAAGGAACGGTTGGCGGTAATTTTCTCCATTAGCCTGTCATAATCCATTTCTAAAACCCGGGATAAAAAAAGAGCAGTTTCTTCAGCTCTGCCGGATTTTATTACCTCTGGAGGAACCGCGTAAATGGAATCCGCGCTGATGCTGATTGCCAATTTACTTCCTGTGCTGTCATAAATCGTACCCCTTTTGGCGGTAACAGCAACATTTCTGGTTCTGAGAGCCTCGGCCTTTAGCTGCAATTCACTGCCCTGCACAAATTGAATATAAATAAGCTTTGCGATAACCGCAATAAAAAAAATCAGTAAAACAATGAGCACAAAGGCGATCTTTCTTCTGATTTGAATTTTTACCGCCATAACACTCACCTCTTGAGGCCTTTAATTATTCCACTGCCGCTTTTGCCTCCCTCTTAAAATGGGAGCCAAGCAATTTATAAAGCCCCTGAATAATTGAACTTTCCGCCGGGCCCTCCTCGTGGACGGTAATTTTAGCCGCCGGATTTGAACCGTTTGCCTCATCCAAGGCCGCCACGCTCAGGGGCTCATAATTTAAATAAGCTATATTGACATGCTCGGGGTATTTCATTCCCAGCTGGGCTATGGCATATTCCTCTATTCTATCCAGGGAGCCTAAATCCGCAATTTCTAATTCCAGCCTTTCGCACTGGCTTTCCGTTTGGGCGATTTTTTCTTTGGTTTCATTTATTTTATAGCCGCATATGCCTATTTTAGCCTCTAAAAAACTAAAAGAAAAGGCCATAATAAAACCGCAAAACACTAGGCCGGCAATTTTGGCTCTATCCTTGCGGAGAGAGTTTTCCTTTGCCTGGCGCTTTTTAATTTGGGCAATTTCTTTTTGGCGCTGCTTTTCCCTGATATATTCAATACTTCGCTCTTTAGAATAATCTTCTTTGTTTACCCAGGCCTGATTAGCTCTAGCTGCTAACAATTTATGCTCCCTCCTTCCGCCTTAGAACTTTTCTAAAATCCGCATTTTTGCACTTCTTGCCCTGGGGTTTTCTTTAATCTCGGCCTCCGGGGGTATAATGGGCCTTCTGGTAATTATTTTTGCCTCGGCCTCTTTATTACAGGCGCAAATCGGTAAATTAGGCGGGCAAATGCAATCTGCGGCAAAATATTTAAACTTTTCTTTTACAATTCTGTCTTCCAGAGAATGAAAGGTAATTACGGCAAGCCTTCCCCCGGGCTTTAAAATATCTTTGGCGGAATCCAAGGCTGTTTCCAGCTCTTTTAATTCCCCGTTTACTTCAATTCTTAAAGCCTGAAAAACCCTTTTAGCCGGGTGCTGATCCCTTTCTCTGGCTCCTTTGGGCACGGCCCTTTTTATTATTTCCACCAGCTGCCCCGTACTTACTATAGGTAATTGGCGGCGGCCTTCAATAATAAATTCGGCAATTCTTTTTGCCCACTTTTCCTCACCGTAGCGGTAAAATATATCCGCCAATTCCTCTTTTGTATAGGTATTTACAATTAACTGGGCCGTCATGCGCTGGCTTTGATCCATACGCATATCCAAGGCGCTGTCCTGCATATAGGAAAAACCCCGGTTTTTTTCATCTAATTGATAAGACGAAACCCCGATATCCATAATTATCCCGTCCGCGCCCCGGGGGGCATACTCAAGGCCGATAGCCTTAAGATTAGAAAATTTATCTTTTACCAGGGTAATTCTTGAACCGAATTCTTTTAAATTATTGCCCCCGGCAATTAAGGCATCCTCATCTCTATCTATGGCAATTAATTTACCCTGGGGAGAGCTGGCCTCTAAAATAGCTTTGGAATGGCCTCCGCCCCCTAGAGTGCAATCTATATAAATGCCTTCGTTTTTAGGTTTAAGGGCCTCAATAACCTGGTTTACCATAATCGGCTTATGCTGAAATTGACTCATATTTTCACCGCCTAAATCCCTATATCCCAATCCGTCACCTTTTCAGCGATTTCTTCATACTGGCTATCGGCGCTGCTGCGATATGCCGACCAGGCCTCCTTATCCCAAATTTCCATGCGGGAGGAAACACCGATTATTACAATTTCTTTATCTAATGAAGCATATTGCCGCAAATGGGGGGCAATTAAAATTCTGCCCTGCTTATCCGTTTCCACCTCATCGGCGCCGGAAAAGAAAAAGCGGGAGAAGGCTCTGGCATCCGCCTTAGTGAAGGAAAGCTGGCGCAAATTGGCAACTACGGCATTCCACTCTTCCAAGGGGTAGGCAAAAAGGCAATTATCCAGGCCTTTTGTAAGGATAAACCTGGGGCCCAGCTCCTCCCGGAATTTTGCCGGTACTATTACACGCCCTTTATTATCAATGGAATGTTGAAACTCTCCCATTAGCATTAGCAGGCTGCCTCCCTAGCTATTCTTCGGATAAGTAAATTACCCTCTACTTCAAACCACTTTGCCCCACTTTGTAACTAATTCTATTCTATTTTATTCTCCTTTCTCCTTCTTTGCTTTAAAAAAATATTTAAATTAATAGCGACACCATTCTTTTTATAACTGCAATTCTGCAAAAAAACCGCCTTAAAACAACAGAAATCAGCTCTTTTATTATAGATTATATCTCTTTGGCCATAAAAAAAGGCTTGCCTTAAGGCAAGCCTTTTAAATAAGTTTTATTTAATATTATGTTTTTTACGCCATAAATAAATTAAAAGAATTATTAAAGCAAGTATGGCAAGGTATTCCAAGCCGTAAATTGCCCGGTAAAGGGCCAAAGCCCCCATTGAGGCCAATGTAACTAAAATCCCGGCCATAAAGGCCCCCAAAGCAATGGCAACTGCCGCCTTGGCCTGATTTAAGCCGAAAAGGAAGGCAATCAGGCAGGCGGTCCAAATTCCGGTGCCTGGTAGGGGGATAGCCACAAATAAGGCCAAGCCGATTAGGCCGTATCTTTCTACCTGTCTTCCCCGGCGGCGGAATCTTTCTAAAATACGGGTTAAGGTTTTACCCCCCAGGCCAAGCTTAAGAAGGGCCTTATATACCAGGGGCAGAATGAGTAAAATAGGAATAATAGGGATTATATTCCCGCAAAAAGCCCATATAAAACAGCTTAAAGGCTCCATACCCCATAAAAACCCCAGGGGGATGGATACTCTCAGCTCGCTAATGGGGAACATAGAAAGAAAAAATACTTTCCAGCCATTATTTAAGGCATCCATTAAAAAAAGCAGCCGCTCCAACATTAGCTTTCTTTATCCTCTCCCGCAACTTTAGCCGCAGCCAAAGCCAAAACTCCCGCCCCGTAAGAAAGGGCCCCCTCATCAATATCAAATCTGCAATTATGCCAGGCCTGGCGTTTATCTTCATTGCCGGCCCCGGTAAAAAAGAAGGCCAAAGGGGTTTTTAAACCAAAATAAGAGACATCCTCCCCGGACATAAGGGGTTTTTCCATTTTATGAATTACAGCATCGGGCAAACTTTCTGTAATTTCCTCCACCACCTTTAAAAGCTCGGGGTCGTTAACAACAGGGGGGTAGCCGTAAAGATAATCTAATTTATAGCGGGCCCCCCAGGAGCTTGTAACCCCCTCCACGGTTTTATGCATATATTCCAGCATTTGATCCCTGACTTCATTACTCAAACAGCGGAGGGTTCCCGTCATATCTACTCTATCGGGAATAACATTTTGAGCCGTTCCCCCGTGAATTGTCCCTATGGTGAGGACAACAGGGTCTGTGGGGTCCATCCGGCGGCTGGTTATGCTTTGCAAAGCCTCTATAACCTGGGCGGTAACGGCAATGGTATCTATTGTTTTATGGGGGAAGGCTCCATGGCCCCCTTTGCCGATAATAGCAAGTTTAAAATCATCCGCAACTGCCATGGTGGCGCCTTCGCAAATTGCAATTGTCCCCACGGGGTAGGAATTTGTAACATGGGTAGCAAAAACAGCGTCTACTTTAGGGTTTTCCATTACCCCCGCTTCCACCATATATTTTGCGCCCCCTGGGGGCTTTTCTTCTTTTGGCTGAAAGAAGAATTTAATCGTCCCCTCAGGCGGGTTTTGCACAAGATATTTTACGGCCCCCAAAACCATTGCCATATGGGCATCATGGCCGCAGGCATGCATTTTACCGGGGCGCTTAGATTTATAGCTGCATTCGTTTTTTTCTTCAATTGGCAGGGCGTCCATATCCGCCCGTATTGCCACGCATTTCTTTTTAGGGTCTCCCGGCAAAATAGCAACGATGCCGTAACCCGCCACTCTTTCCTGCACTTCAAGGCCCATTTCCTTTAATTCCTCAGCAATAAATTCCGCGGTTTCCTTCTCCTGGCCGGAAATTTCGGGGTACATATGAAAATTCCTCCGCCAGCTGATTAATTGCTCCTTAAATTTTGCCTTGAAAAAATCGAATTCCACTTTTTATTCCTCCAAATCACAACTATCTATATTAAGTTTGCCCATACAATATGACCGGAAGATTTCTCCTCAACCGGCCATATAGAGCCTTATATCCTTTCCACAAAGCTTTGTTTATTCCTGCCGTAAACAAAAAGAAGCCCCCGTAAAAACGGGGGCAGCCGGTTTATTCTACATCGCTACCATTCTCGGTATTTTCCTCGGTTCCGGTATTGCCGGCATCATCCTGATTCTCTGATTTTTCCGCATCCTTAAAGGCATCCTGCAGGGATTTATATAAGTTAAGCATTTCATCAACACCGGCAGTCTCCTTGCCTTCTTCAAGGGCCGCCTCTTTATAACCCTCCAAATAATTTATAGCCTCATCAATACCCTGGGTTCCGAAGAGAAAATAGGAATAATCCCTGGCAATTTCAAAGTTATCCGGGGCAAGAGCTAAAGCCTCATTAAAGGCGGCGGTAGCCATAACATTATCCCCGCCGGCATAATAGCTTACTGCCATAGAGGCATAAAGCTGCGCTTTGCCTAAATCGTTCATTTCAGCCGGGGCTGTATCCATAGCTGCGCGGAAATACTCCGCAGCCTTCAAAGAAGCCTCTTGAGATCTGGAATCCCCCAGCTCGCCATAGGCGGAGGCCAGAGATGTATAATAGCTAGCCAAATTACTATTGGCGGAATAATCTTTATCGGTAACATCTTCCGCCTCTTTAATAATCTTTTCCAAAGCCTCGGCCTGCAGCTTTGCCTGTTCGGCGCCTTGGGCATTACCCCCTGTACCGGCAGAGGAGCCCAGCAGGGCAAAGGTACTTATAAGGCTTATAATAAGCAGGGAAATAACAACTATAAGCACCCCCCGGTATTTTTTCCGGGAATGGCGAATTTTACTCATTAACATATGTCTTCCTCCAGCATATAAAATCAAAACAAAAGCTAATCACAAACTTTATAATACCTAAATTAACCCCTAAAGTCAAACAATTTCTGCCTAGTAAAAATATCCTGCTTATATCTTAACCTCGAAAAAAGCCCTAAAACCGGCGGGCTTCATTTTAGGCGGGAATAAAAAAACTAATTATTTAAAAGCGGTTTTAAGGTCTTTTTATTGGGCTTTTTTATTTATGTTCTTTATTAGAGTTTTTATTGGGCTTTTTTATTGGTCTTTTCCAGGCAGGAACTGCAAACACCATAAAACTCTAAGCGGTAGTACTCGCTTTCCCCCGGTAAATTATCTAAAAAATCCTGGCTGAATTTAAGAGGGCTGTTTTCGCAATCTAAAACCGCCCCGCAATTTTTACAAACAAAATGATAATGAATATGGGGGTTGGCGTCAAAACGGCTTTGGGCCTTGCCAAATGTAAGCTCCTGAATTTGATTTTCTCTGCTTAATACCTGAAGATTACGGTATACTGTACCCAGGCTTATATCCGGGAGCACCTTGCGGGCCTCCTCATACACCCAGTCCGCTGTGGGGTGGCTTTTTGTTGAGGCCAAAACACTGTAAACAAGTTTCTTTTGTTTTGTCATGCGTTTTTGCTTAACCCTGGTCATCCTTACACCTCTTATTCAAGGGCCTATTTAATGGCTTAAATCCTTTTTTAATTTAAAAACTGGCCTGAATCATTTTCATCAATACCTAATTCCATCCAGATATCCAAATTTTTGCCCAGGGCCGCCTGAACATCACCTAAAAGGCGGGAAAAGCGCCCCTCGGCATAGAGAAAATTGCTTATAACCTCATCGCTGCAAAATGTAAAATAAGCCTGCTCTAAATCTTCAAAATCCTCTTCGGTATCCTCACCGCTTATTTGGGCTATATGCAGGCGCAATTGCTGCTTGCGGTATTCGCTTAAAAGCTGGGAATTTTTTTTATCCCCATGGAGATTTTGCCTGGCCTCGCAATAATTCCGGTATTCATTGCTGCTTCTGATACGCTCGGAAAGGGTATTGGCCAAAGCGATTATTTCTTTATTACTGGCAATATTTCCGCCAATATTTTTATTTTTTTCTTTCATAATAATCAGTCCTAAAATATAATATTTATGCCCCAAAATAAAGTTTAAACTATTTGCTATATTATTTGCTAAACTAATTATATTATATGATATTAATTCCTGTTTAGCAATGGGGCAAAAGCCGCCTTAACAATGCAAGAATATTTTTCTAAGCCAATTGCCTAAATCCTCCTGCATATTTCTTTGCCTAAAGCTGCCAGATAGGCTCTCGGCTGCTCTGGCAAGGGTATTGCCTTCTAAGGGCAGGCCGGGTAAAATAGCCAGCAGCCTTTCAATAAAAATGCTGTCTAAAGCATCTGAATAAATTCCGCATTGAGTAATAAAGCCGTTTTTGGCCTTCAGGCAAAGTTCAAAGCTGCCCCAGGCAAATTTTTCCTTTAGTTTAATTTCAAAGGCCGGGTCTTTCCCTGCGGCCCAATCCCAGGAGGAATATTTTTTAAGTAAAATTTCAGGGGCTTTTTTTTGGGTATCAATATATTCCGCCTTATATTCCGCCTCCCCCGGGAAGTATTCCTTTGTAAAAGCCCGGCACAGGCTTTGGATTATATCCTCCGTATTCAGGCCGGGGCTTAATTCGGCCAAATTAACAACTCTGGCCTTAACAGAGGCAACTCCTTTAGAGCTTATTTTATCAAAGGAGGGGGAAAGATACCTCAGCATATCCTCTAAATTACAATTAACCAGAACCGTGCCATGATGAAAGGCCCTCTCCCGGCCTAAATAAAAGGCATTGCCTGAAAATTTACGGCCGTTTATTTCCAAATCGTTCCTTCCGGAAAAGGCGGCGTCTAAGCCCAGGCTTTTTACGGCCTCTAGAATTACTTTAGTTTGGCGGTGTAAATCATAAGCTTTTTTGGGCATTACAAAAGTAAAATTTAAATTGCCTAAATCATGATATACGGCGCCGCCGCCGCTGATGCGCCTGGCTAAATAGCCGCCCTCGGCCTGAAGAAGGCTTAAATTAACCTCAGCCAAAGCATTTTGATGCCTGCCTATAACAACGGTACGCTGGTTTTGCCATAAATATAAGGCCGTTTTTTGGGGCCCGTTTTTTAATAAATGCTCTTCAAAAGCCTGATTTGCCCAGGGTATATGGCAGGCGGAAATATAAATATTCCGGTTTAAGGCATCTTTATTTAATTCCTCATTATTCGCTGAATCTTCTTTTTGAGGCAAGCCCTCTTTAAGGGGTAAATCTGTCTTTTTTGGCCTTATTTCTTTAATTCCCAAGCTATTCCCTCTTTTAAGTTTAAAAGTATGCTTTAATTATTAAGCGGCAATTATTTTTAACTAAGCAGCAAAAAAACAACACCAGACTATTATTCTCTTTTAATAAAATTTCCCCTTTAATTTTTTGCCTTTATTACTTTTTTCTAAAATGCAAATACACTTTAGCCAAAACAAACAGGCTCCGATATTTATAAGCGGCATATTATTATATAGCAATAATTTTAATACCGGAGGGATTATTTTGCTTATTTATGTATATAAAGACGGAGATACCCTATGGGAAATCGCTACGGCCTTCGGAATTTCCCTGGATAACCTTATACTGGCAAACCCGCAGATTAAAGACGCTAATGAAATAAACCCCGGGGCGGAAATTTATATTCCCCAGGCAAGCCCCGGCCCGCCTAAAATGCCTGCCGAAAACCCTGAGGATTTAAGTTTAAATGACCAAAACCAAAGGCCCTTTATTTATTTAAGCCCGGGAGGGGAAACGCTTATGCAGGCAGCCCATAAGCTTAAAATAGATTACCGGCTTTTAAAGGGCCATAATAAACAGCTTTTAAATAATCAGGCCTTAAAAAAAGGAGATAAAGTCTTTATTCCGCAGCTAAAAACCGGGCAAAGCCTTGCTATGTCTGCAAATATGCCTTGCCCTTACCGCAAAATACCCCCTTTTGGCCTCTGGCCCGGGAATATGCGGGCCTTTAATTCAAATTGTATTTTTAAACAGCGACAAAATAAAAATAATTCTCAATATAACCCGGAAAGTATCAGCCCGCAAAATTCATCCCGCCCCTGGCTTACTCTGGAAGAGGCTCCTTTGGCGGATCTTAAAATCTCCCATGGGGAAAGGGGCTTAATAATTATCTGCCCCCATTGCGGCAAAAGCCTGCCTTTGCCTAAAGGCTTAAAGAAAGAATAGGTCTTTAAACGCTTAAAGCCGGCAAAGGCTTTAGCCTAAAAAAGGCAAAATAAAAAAGTAAGAGCTATGGCTCTTACTTTTAAGGCATACCCTTTATTATTCAACTTCTTTATTAAGGGCCAGCATAAGTGCATCTACATCTATACCGTGGGCCATTGCGCCCTCGCCAATACTCTCAAAATGAGCCGCGGCGCAGCCAATGCAGCCCATGCCAAATTGCATCAGAATAGGCACAGCCTGGGGCCATTTTTCAACTACCTCCATTATGCCCATATCCTTAGTAATAGTTGCCATTCGCACACCTCCACATTAAATATTATTGCTAAAAGACAGCAAAAGTATACCATAATTTAATAAGCATATGCAAACCTTTTAATAAATAAAAAAGCGCCCCTTAAGGGGCGCTTTTATTTTGGCAATTAGCAAACGCCTTGCGCTATCATGGCATCGGCAACCTTCATAAAGCCGCCGATATTTGCGCCTTTAACATAATTGATTTTATTGCAGCTGCAATCCTTACCATATTTAACACAGGTATCATGAATACCCTTCATAATAATGGAAAGCTTCTCTCCGACTTCTTCGGCGGTCCAGCTGATTTTACCGGCATTCTGGCTCATTTCCAAACCTGAGGTAGCAACGCCGCCGGCATTGGCAGCTTTGCCGGGGGCAAAGGAAATGGTTTCTACCAGGTAATTAACGGCATCAGCGGTGCAGCCCATATTGGAGGTTTCCACAACCATTTTGCAGCCGTTGGCAACAAGGGTTTTGGCATCTTCAAGGGTAAGCTCGTTTTGGAAAGCGCAGGGGAAAGCGATATCGCATTTTGCCTGCCAGGCCTTTTCTTTAGGATAGAAAACCGCGTCAAATTTATCGGCAAAAGGAGCAACAACGTTATTATTGGAATTGCGCAGCTCCAGCATATAATCAATGCCTTCGGGGGTAATGCCGTCTTTAATGTAGACATAGCCGTCCGGGCCGGAAATAGCAACTACTTTGGCGCCTAATTCGCGCAGTTTTGTAGCAGCGCCCCAGGCAACATTACCGAAGCCGGAAAGGGCAACGCTTTTACCTTTAATTTCATCCCCAAGCTCTTTAAGCATATGCTGGGCAAAATAAACGGTGCCGAAGCCGGTGGCTTCCGGACGAACAAGGCTGCCGCCGTATTCAAGACCCTTGCCGGTAAGAACGCCGACAAAATGGTTTTTAAGCCTTTTATACTGGCCGAAAAGATAACCCACTTCACGGGCGCCAACGCCGATATCACCGGCGGGAACATCTGTATCCGCGCCGATATGGCGGTAAAGCTCATTCATAAAGGACTGGCAAAAACGCATCATTTCGCCCTCGGATTTACCCTGAGGGTCAAAATCGGAGCCGCCTTTACCGCCGCCCATGGGCAGGGTGGTCAGGCTGTTTTTAAAGGTTTGTTCAAAAGCCAAGAATTTCATAACGCTTAAGTTAACGGTGGGATGAAAGCGCACGCCGCCTTTATAAGGGCCGATGGCGCTGTTCATCTGAACGCGGAAACCGCGGTTAACCTGGATTTCTCCCTTATCATCCACCCAGGGAACCCGGAAAATAATTGTTCTTTCCGGCTCTACCATTCTCTCAAGCACTTTGTACTTAACATACTTGGGGTTGGCTTCAAGGACAGGGGCCAAGGTTTCTACAACTTCCTTTACAGCCTGATGAAATTCAGGCTCGCCGGGGTTTTTTGCAATAACCTTATCCATGAACTCTTCCACACTAAAAGACATTAAAAAGACCTCCTTTAATTTTCCTATGCTTGGCATAAGTTTATAAACAATTAAGATTGTATACTTGTATGGCAAATATACTCATACCGCTTTATTGTAAACCTTTTTATAAGAAAAAACAAGCCCTAACTAAAGAGGTTTTTATAAAAAGCGCAAGAATTCTCCCGGGGTTAAAATATTATTTAAATACTGGCCAAATAAACTATAAAAAATTTGGTAATTGCCTCCTAAAGGCAAATATCTAGCGGATTACAACATTTTCGGAGCCTAAAAGCTCAACCAGCCCGTTAATTAAATCTTTATCGGGCATAATTCCCATAATTCCGGGGAGGGCGGAATACTGCTTTAAATCGGCATAATAAAGCATTAACTCTCCGTCCCCAATATGGTGGGAAAGATATTCGCTAAGATTATCAATTAAAGCCTTATCTTGGCTGTCGGGAAGCCTGAGATAGATTTTAAAAGGAGGAATGGCGTTTTCCGCAATTATTTCCAGCTTATCTTCATCGTTTTTCAGCCTGCCGCCGACTATTAAAGTCTTCCCCGGTAAAAGAGAATCCCTGATTTGGGTATAGCTTTTAGGGAAGGCAATACATTTTATACAGCCAAACTGGTCTTCCAGCATAAAGGTAGCCATATTGGCCCCGTTTTTTGTAATTAAATGGCGCAGCCCGTTAATTTGCCCCCCTATTTTAACCTCGTCGGCTAAGTCTTCAGGGTTTAGAGTATGGGTATTATGGGTGGTTTTACCGTTAAAATACCTGCTGTAACTATCTAAAGGGTGACCGCTTATATAAAAGCCGATGATTTCCTTTTCCATAGCCAAAAGCTCCCCCGAGGAATATTCGGGAATATCTTTTAATACTAGGCTCGGCTGGGAGGCCTGGCATTGCTCCATCCCAAAATCAAAAAGCGAAAGCTGGGAAGATTCCCTATCCGCATTAAGCCTGCGCCCCAATTCCAAAGCTCTGTCCACCGCCTCCAGCAGCTGAGAGCGGCAGGCTTTTTGAGAATCAAAGCAGCCGCATTTTATCAGGCTTTCCAGAGCCTTGCGGTTTAAGGGCAGGCGGCGGCATAAATCCCCCATGGAGGTAAAAGGCCCCCCCTGATTTCTCTCCTCCACCAGCTTGGCAACGGCATCCCTGCCCACATTTTTTACCGCCGCCAAAGCAAAGCGGATTTTACCCCCAACAACGCTGAAATTTACCTGGCTTTCATTAATATCCGGGGGTAAAACCTCAATATTCATGCGCTTGCATTCCTCAATATATTCCGGCACTTTATCAATATTATCCATAACGCTTGTAAGCATGGCAGCCATAAATTCTTCGGGGTAATTGGCTTTAAGCCAGGCGGTTTCATAAGCTACTAAAGCATAGGCCGCGGAATGGCTTTTATTAAAGCCGTAACCGGCAAAGTATTCCATTAATTCAAAAATATCCCCTGCCACCTTTGCTTTTATACCCCTGGCAGTACAGCCCCGAATAAAATTATCCCGCTCTTTGGCAATAACTTCCGGCTGTTTTTTGCCCATGGCTCTTCTTAACATATCCGATTGCCCTAAGGAAAAGCCCGCTAAATGATAGGCAATTTGCATAACCTGCTCCTGATAGAGAATAACCCCATAGGTTTCCTTTAAAATCCCCTCCAGTAGGGGGTGCATATAAGTAATTTCCGTCTCGCCGTGTTTATTGGAAATAAAAGAATCCACCATTCCGCTGCCTAAAGGCCCGGGGCGGTAAAGAGCAACTAAAGCAATAATATCCTCAAACCTCTCGGGCTTCAGGCTTTTAAGAATCTTCCGCATGCCCTCGCTTTCCAGCTGGAATATGCATACGGAATCCCCCTGGGAAAGCATTTCAAAGGTAGCCGGGTCATCTAAGGGGATTTCCTCAATATCTATGATTTCTCCCTTGCTGAGGCGGATATTCTCCAAAGAATTTTCAATAACGCTTAAAGTCCTTAAACCCAGTAAATCCATTTTAAGGAGGCCGCAATCCTCCACCTGCTGCTTTTCAAACTGGGTTGTAACTATGCCGTCGGCCAGTTTTTGAACAGGCATATAGCTGATTAACTCATTTTGGGCTATCACAACCCCGGCGGCATGCTTGCCCGCATGGCGGGGCATACCCTGAATTTGGGCGGCAATATCTATTAATTCCTTTATTTCAGGGTTGCTGCGGTAAAGCTCATAAAGCTCCGGGGCTTTGCCTTTAATTTTAACCTCCGCCAGAGAGAATTTAGCATCGTTTGGGATTAGCTTTGCAACTACATCAACATCGGCATAAGGCATATTAAGAACCCGGCCCACATCTCTTACCGCTCCCTTAGCCAGCATGACATTAAATGTAATAATCTGGCTTACTTTATCATAGCCGTATTTATTAAAAAGGTATTCTACAACCTCGCCCCGGCGTTCATCGCAAATATCAATATCAATATCCGGGGGGGATACTCTTTCCGGGTTTAAAAAACGCTCAAAAAGCAAATTGTAGCGAATGGGGTCAATATTGGTTATTCCCAAGGCATAAGCCACTATGCTGCCGGCGGCGGAGCCTCTGCCGGGGCCGACGGAAATGCCGATTTCCCGGGCATGGTTAATCATATCCCAAACAATTAAAAAATAACCTGAAAAGCCCATTTTTTCAATGGTTTTAAGCTCAAAATCCAGCCTTTCGTAAACCTCCGGGCCGCCGGCGGGATAACGCTTTTTTATACCCTTGCGGCAAAGATAATCCAAATAACTGTTTAAATCATAACCCCCCGGCACTTCATAATCCGGCAGGAATAAATCCCCAAAATGAAAATCCACCTGGCAGCGGTCGGCAATTTTAAGGGTATTGCTTAAAGCCTCCGGCCATTTTTTAAAAATCTCCGCCATTTCTTCCGGGGTTTTTAAATTAAATTCATCGCTGGGGAAGCGCATTCTGTTTTCTTCATCCCGAATTTTCCCGGTTTGAATACATAAAAGAATATCATGCATTTTGGCATCGTTTTTATCCACATAGTGGAGGTCGTTTGTTGCAACAAGGGGGATATCAAGCTCTTTACCGATTTCCGCAAGCTTGGGTAAGACCTCAAGCTCTTCAGGGATACCATGGTTTTGCAGCTCAATAAAATAATTATCTTTGCCGAAAATTTGCTGATATTTTTGGGCGAGCTTTTTGGCATCCTCCATACGGTTTTGCAGCAAAAGCTCCGGCAATTCCCCGGCTATACACCCCGAAAGGCAGATTAAACCCTCGCTGTATTTTTCTAAAAGCTCCATATCTACCCGGGGCTTATAATAAAAGCCCTCTAAAAAGCCAAAGGATACCAAACGGCAAAGGTTTTCATAGCCTTTTTGATTTTCGGCTAGTAAAACCAGATGATAAGAGGCATCATCCCTGCGGGCTTCTTTATCGTGGCGGCTTCTGGCCGCTACATAAACCTCGCAGCCGATAATAGGCTTTATGCCGGCTTTTTGGGCAGCCTGATAAAAGCTGATTGCCCCATACATTACCCCGTGGTCTGTAATGGCAATGGCGGGCATTCCTAATTCTTTGGCTCTTGCCGTTAATTCATTTACCTTTGCGGCGCCGTCTAAAAGGCTGAATTCGGTATGATTATGTAAATGCACAAAGCTCATAAAGAAATCCTCTTTTCCGGCCGTTTATTATTTGCATAAAAGGCCTTTTTCCACAAAGCTTATATATCTTCCCCCCGCCACAATAATATGGTCTATAACAGGGATATTTATATGCTTCATGGCATCTGTTAAACACCAGGTTAAATCCATATCCGCCGTTGTGGGCCTAAGGCTTCCCCCGGGGTGATTATGGGCTAAAACCACGCTTTTTGCCTTATGGCGCAAGGCTGTTTCCACAACGGAGCGGGGGTAAACCGCCACCTCATTAATGGTTCCCATTTGGGTAAGGGCGGCATGATTAAGGCGGTTTTGGGCATCCAGGCAAATAAGGTAAAAAACCTCATTTGTATGGCCGATAAACAGAGTTACCGCAAATTCCCCCAAAGCGGAAGTGGTATCTAAAAGGGGTTTTTTGCCCCATTTATCTCTTTGATAGCGGCGGCAAACCTGCGGCATAAGGCTGAGAAGGCTTGCGGCATTATTCCCAATGCCTTTAACCTTCATTAATTGATGAGGCTCCGCCTCTAAAACCGCAGCCACACTTCCAAATTCCTTAAGTAAATCATAAGCCAGATTATTTGTATCCCGATAGGGAATTGCATAAAAAAGCAATAGCTCTAAAAGCTGATGATCCTCAAAGGAATCCAGCCCTTCGGCTAAATAGCGGTTTTTAAGCCTTTGCCTGTGGCCGCCATGGTAATGGCCGAGGGTATTGCGGCTTTTACTATTGTTTTTACTATCGTTTTTACTATCGTTTTTACCGCTGCCTTTATTTTCTCCCATTTTGCATCTCCGCTTTAAATAATAAAAGCCCCATTGTTATATATTAATTCCATAATTATCCTCATTTTCCCTGCACTTTTTTCCCCCCCGCTAAAAAACCATAATAAAAAACCCCTATATTAAGGGTTTTTTATTTTTAGCTATACTAAATATGTATTTTTAATTTCTTAATCTTATTTATTCCGGCTTTTACGGCCGGCCTTATTCGTCCTTATTTTCTTCGTCGGCCTCTCCTGTGTTTTCTTCCTCCGCCACAGGGGGGGCGGTAAAGAATTCCTCAATTAAAGGCAGGGCTTCCTCCATATCGGGGCGCCAATAGCTTATCCCTTTAATTGTGGCAAAATCCCCCGGCAGAGAGGCGCTTTTAATGGCGGCAAAATCCACCTCGTTTAAAAGCTTTGCCATACGCACCATTTGAGTAACGGACATATCTGTTTTAACAACCTCAAGTATTTTAGGAATAACCTGAGGCAGCTTTGTTATATTCTCTCCGGACATAACCTCTTTAAACAGGGCAATCATAAAATTCTGCTGGCGGCTGGCCCTTGTTATATCCCCTAAAGGGTCATGGCGGAAGCGCACATATTGAAGGGCTTTTTCTCCGTTTAGGCGCTGCAGGCCCTTTTCTATATCTATCAGGCCGTCATATGTACGGTAATACATACGCTTATCAACATCAATTTCAACCCCGCCCAATATATCCACAACATCCTTAAAGCCCTCAAAATTTGTAAGGGCATAATAATCTATCGGCACATTAAGGAGCTGCTGTACTGTTTGGCGGGTTAAATCTATGCCCCCTAAGCTAAAGGAGTGATTTATTTTATCCGTATTATGGCCGGGGATATCCGTAAGGGTATCCCTGGGGATAGAAATAAGATTGATTTTTTTATTGGTTAAATCCACACTGGCAACCATTATAGCATCGGCTCTGCCATTATCTTTAATTACGGAATTTTCATCGGTGCCGATAATTAAAATATTAAGGCGGCTTTCGGCAATTAATAAATCCTCATCATCGGGGCGGGGGGGGATTAAATCATCATAATTATCATTAGCCAAAAAGTACCAGGCCCCCCCTGCCAAAACCAGAAGAATCAGAATAATAACAGGCAGAAGAGATTTCTTTTTCTTTTTTACCACTCTAACCATCAGGGCCTTCTTTCCGCTCTTTTACAATCTGTAATTGGGAGCTTCCTTGGTTATTTGAACATCATGGGGGTGGCTTTCCGTAAGCCCGGCAGGGGTAATCCTTACAAAACGCCCCTTTTCATGTAAAGAGGGGATATCCGGGGTGCCGCAATAGCCCATGCCGGAGCGCAGGCCCCCAATTAATTGAAAGACGGTATCTGCCAAAGGGCCTTTAAAGGGAACCCTTCCCTCAATCCCCTCGGGCACCAGTTTTTTATCATCATCCTGGAAATAGCGGTCTCTGCTCCCGGCCTTCATGGCGGAAATTGAGCCCATGCCCCGGTAAACCTTAAAGCTTCTTCCCTGGTAAATCTCAATTTCCCCTGGGCTTTCCTCGGTACCCGCAAAAAGGCTGCCAACCATAATGGTATCCGCCCCGGCTGCAATAGCTTTAACAATATCCCCGGAGTATTTTATTCCCCCATCCCCTATAATGGGGATACCGTATTTTTTACCCATTTGAGCGGCGGCGTAAATGGCGGTTACCTGAGGCATCCCAATACCGGCGATTACCCTTGTGGTGCAAATAGAGCCGGGGCCAATCCCCACTTTAATAGCGTCTGCTCCGGCTTTAATTAAAGCCTCGGCTCCTTCCCCGGTGGCAATATTCCCGGCGATTACCTGAACATCAAAAAGTTTTTTAACTTTTTTTACAGTATTTATTACATTAATATTATGGCCGTGGGCGGTATCCACCACAATAATATCTACCCCTGCCTTTACCAGCTCGGCGGCTCTTTCCAAAGTATCGGGGGAGGTACCCACAGCGGCCCCAACTCTTAAACGGCCTCTTTCATCTTTGCTGGAATTGGGGTATTTTAAATTCTTTTGAATATCTTTAGTGGTAATAAGGCCTCTTAAATAACCATCCTTGCTTACTATCGGTAGCTTTTCAACCCGGTGTTTTTTTAGTATTTCTTTAGCTTGCTCTAAATCGGTACCCTCCGGGGCTGTAATAAGGTTTTCTTTTGTCATGGCCTCATAAATAGGCTTAGAAAAATCCGTTTCAAAGCGGAGATCCCGGTTTGTAAGTATTCCCACCAGTTTGCCCTCAACTGTAATAGGCACCCCGGAAATATGGTAGCGCTCCATAATCTCCAGGGCATCGGCAATATTTTTATCCGGCGGGAGGCAAATGGGGTTTGTTATAACACCGTTTTCAGAGCGCTTTACCCGGTCTACCTCAATAGCCTGCTCTTCAATGGTCATATTCTTATGAATAACGCCGATACCGCCCTCTCTGGCCATGGCTATAGCCAGTCTGGCAGTGGTGACGGTATCCATCCCCGCACTAATAAGCGGTATATTCAAAGTTATGCTGTTTGTCAGCTTTGTGCGGACATCTACATTTTTAGGTAAAATTACAGATTCCCCGGGTATAAGCAAAACATCATCAAAGGTAAGCCCCTCCAGGGAGAACTTATCCTTGCCAAATTCCGTTTTCATATCGGCACCTCCAAAATCTAAGCTAATCCGCCCCATTATAGAGGCTTAAGGAAAATACTCTTAATTCCCTGCCCTGTAAATATTTAAAGTTTATTATATCACAGCAAAAACCTAAAGGCCAGATTTTTTTAAGCGCCCTTAGTTTAATTTTACTTTATTCTCCGCTAAAAATCCATTAAATATTTTTAGCCCCGCCATAAAACTCTATAAAAAAACCCTTAAGGCTATTTGGCTAGTAAAAGCCCCGATTAAATAATAGCCGAAGAGGAAGAATAATTCACCCCAAACCATAAGGCTGCTGTAATTAAACCAATTAAGGCCGCCGGAGCTTTTTATCCATTTACGGCAAAGATAAATTATCCCTAAAAGGCCAATTAAGGCCGCCGAAATTATTTGCCAATCCCTGAAAAGTAAAAGAATTAAGCTTGCCAGCATGGAGGCTGTAAGAAAATCCCCCCGGCTGAAATTACCGTGGAGGAAGGCCCCCTTCCCCTCGGCCTTTGCCGGGAAGGTAAATATTGACCAAATAACAACCCAGGAGGAAAATATCATCCCGGCAGGGAGCAGCGGGAAGGCCTTATAATCATTAAAGGCCTGACTGTAAAAAGTAAATTTTATAAGTAAGAGTAAAAAACCGCCTATTAGCCCCCTAATAGGCTTATTTTCTTTTTCTAAGTTTTCTTTAAAGGGGTCTTCCCTTGCCCCGCTGCTTTTTTGCAATAAAGATATTAAGCAAAACCAGGGTTCTCCCCCTGTTAATAAAAACACCCAGCCCAGAGCAATTACCCCTGAAATTTGAGGGCTGATATAATTAAATATATACCCAAAACCGGCGGCGCCGGCGCCTAAAATAAGCCCCCATAAAGGCAAAAGCCTAAAAGAGCGGCTGATGGCTAAAGTATTAAAGTCATAGGCCATATTGGGCCTTAGGCGGCTTACAAAGGTTAATAAACAGCAAAACTCCCTGAACATACGGGCCTCCAAGCAATTTAATAAGCGCAAAATATAAATGCCAAGGCTTTTTCTTTTATTTCCCGGCTAAATTATAAAGCGGCTCTTTTGCCGCTTTAATTAAAAATTCTTATTGCTTTGCCTTAAAACGGTCCAGCTCTATCTCCAATTCCCGGATGCGCCTGTTTTTTTCCCAAAGGCGGTTAACAAAATTATGATTATTGCGCTTTAATCTTTTATTATCATCGGTAAGCCTTTGATTTTCCTCTTTATACTCCCCCTGCATAGATTCTAAAAGGGCCATTAAAATCCTGCGGCTTAACCTTAAGCTTTCGATATTTTCCTGCAGCTGATGAATTCTTTCTTCATTTTTTTTATCTGCCGGAATTCCAGCTCTTGTATTCTCTCTTATTTCCCCGCCGGTCATTTAGCCACCCCCGTAACCGCATATATTTTAGTATATGCCAAAGACGGCTTTTCTAATCACCTGAGGCGGGCCAGTAATTCCAGCTGATAAAGGGTGGTTGTTTTAAACCCGATGGGCCTCTCGGCATTTCCGTGAAAATCCGAGCCTCCCAGGGCGGCTATTCTGTAAAAGCGGGCAAATTGCAGGTATTTTTGCTCCATACGGCGATTATGCTCCGGATGATAAACCTCTACCCCGGCCAGGCCCCGCCGGGCAAGCTGCTCTAAAAGATTATCGGGAACGCCAACCCCCGGATGAGCCAATACCGGCGCCCCGCCGGATTTGCGGATTGTCTCCACCGCTTTAAAGGGGCAGAATTTGCGCCGGGCTACATAGGCGGGCATTCCCCGGCCCAGCCAATTTTGAAAGGCCTCCCGCATACTATCAACATAGCCGGCATCCGTCATGGCCTTGGCAATATGGGGCCTTCCTGTTGAGGAGCCGCTTTTAAGTAAAATCGCCTCCCCATCCAAAGGCATACCCAGGCTTTTCAGCCTGTCCACAATGGCAAGGCAGCGGTTGCGGCGGGAATTTTGAAATATTTCCAGCTCCTCCAATAATTCCTTTTGATTAAAATCTACCCAATACCCCAGAATATGCACATCTCTGCTGCCCCATTCGGCGGAGATTTCAATCCCCGGTATAAAAGGGAAGCGGTGGCTTAAAGCGTACTTTTGCCCCGCCTCCAGGGCTGCAACGGTATCATGATCCGTAAGGGCAATACCGTCTAAGCCAATTTCCCGGGCATAGTCAATAATTTGCTCCGCTCCCCACTGGCCGTCGGAAGCAGTGCTGTGTATATGCATATCAAAACCCGCCATTTTTATCTCCCGTACAGCTAGATTTTATTTATCCCTTTGAGGTAAGTTTTCCTTTAAAATACGGAGGAAATTCCCCCCCTTAATTTTATCTATTTCCTCCTGATTAAAACCGGCCCCAGCCAAAGCTTTATAAAGCAGGGGTAAATCCTGAACTCCGCTGATGCCCCGGCATAAATCGGCCCCGTCAAAATCCGAACCGATACCGATATGGTCAATCCCCGCTATTTCCACCCCATGGGCTATATGCTTTACAAGGTGATTTAAATCGGCCCCCTCATCTTTAAGAAAATCTCTAACAAAGGTTATGCCTAAAACGCCGCCTTGCTCAGCCAGGGCTTTAATCTCATAATCCTTAAGGTTACGGCAATGAGGGCAAAGGCTATAGCAGGCCGCATGAGAAACAATAACCGGCTTGGAGCTGCAATTAAGCAAATCCTCAAGGCCCTTTCTGGATAAATGGGCCGCATCTGCAATTATACCCAGTTTATTGCATTGGGTAACAACCTTTTGCCCTAAGCGGGATAACCCCCCCTCCCCAAAGCAGCCGTCCGCCAGCTGATTGCGGTAATTCCAGGTTAGGCCAAGGCTCCGCAAACCCAGGCGATGCCAAAGAGGCAGTAAATCGGCATTTTGGCCGAGGATTTCTCCCCCCTCAATAGCCATAATTAACCGGGCCCCCCGGGGCCTTTCATTTAATTGCTCTTTCCATAATAAAAGCTCAACAATATCCTGATTAGCCTCAATATCTGCTAAAAATTTCCCTAAAAGAGCCAGCATTAACTGGGGCTCCTGCCCCCAGTTCTTTTGGGAATCTACAAAAAAGGCAAAAAAGGCAATATCTAAATTCTCCCCTACCCTTGTAAAATCGCTATGGCTTTTTGCCAGGCTTCTTAGGGTAGGCATTTCATTTAACCAGTAAACCGTATCGCAATGGGCATCTATTCTCATAATATACCTCCGTATAATATTTTTAGGCCCCGTTTAATATCTTTGAGCTCTTTATCTCGGGCAAAAGCATAATCTATTTATTTTTATGCCGCAGGAGGAATAAAATCCCTAAATAATTACCCTAAAGGGAGGGCCGAAAAAAATTAATAATTTCAATATCCTTTGCCCTGCCGTTTTCTTCCAGAGTTAGGATAACGGCATTAAATTGCAAATCCCCCCTGGCTATTTCAAAGCGCACCGGCATTTGGGTAAGCATTTTTTTGAGAATAATATCTTTATCTACCCCTAAAACGGAATCCCTGGGGCCGGTCATCCCCACATCCGTTATATAGGCCGTACCCTTAGGCAAAATACGGGCGTCATTTGTTTGAATATGGGTATGAGTGCCAAGCACCGCGCTTACCCTGCCATCTAAATACCAGCCCATAGCCATTTTTTCCGAGGTTGCCTCGGCATGAAAATCCACAATTATATAATCGGCCTTTTCATCCTCTTTAATAATTTCAAGAATTTCATTCATTTTATTAAAGGGGCATTCCGCAGGGGGCATATATACTCTGCCGATAATATTGCAAACCGCAAGCTTTTTACCCTTAAGATTAAATATTTGCCAGCCCTGCCCGGGCAAACCCAGGCTATAATTAGCGGGGCGGATAATCCGGCTTTCATTTTGGATAAAATTTAATAAATCTCGATTATCCCAGGTATGATTACCCATGGTAAAGGCATCCACCCCCAGGGCGGCTAATTCCTGAAAGCTGCTTTTATTCATGCCGGCTCCCCCGGCGCTGTTTTCTCCATTAGCGATGGTAAAATCTATTTTATATTTATTTAAAATATCCGGAAGGCTTTTTTCAACAATATGCCTCCCGGGGCTGCCGACAATATCCCCAATAAACAAAACCCTCAAGGAAGGGCCCCCCTTTATAATTTTGAATTATCTGCTATTTTATATTAACACTTAAAAAGAGAAAAATCAAAGGGCAAAGTAAATAGCGGAAAAAGAAAAGCGCCCTAAAAGGGCGCTTAAAAAACAATTTACTTGGCATAATCCACTACTCTGGTTTCCCGGATGACAATAACCTTTATCTGGCCGGGGTATTCCAGCTCGGATTCAATCTTTTTAACAATATCCCTGGCAAAACGGACAGCCGTAAGGTCATCAACCTTTTCAGGCTTTACAATAATCCGAATTTCCCGCCCGGCCTGAATAGCGAAGGATTTCTCCACCCCTTCAAAGGAATTGGCAATTTCCTCCAGCTTTTGCAAGCGCTTAATATAATACTCCAGGGTTTCGCGGCGAGCCCCGGGGCGGGCTGCGGAAATGGCATCCGCCGCCTGCACTAAAGCGGCCTCCAGGCTGTTTACCTCTATATCCCCATGGTGGGCGGCAATAGCATGGATTACCTCTTCGCTTTCTTTATATTTTCTGGCTAAATCTGCGCCTATGGTTACATGAGGCCCTTCAACCTCATGGTCTACTGCCTTGCCTAAATCGTGAAGAAGCCCCGCTCTTTTAGCCAGGGTAATATCGGCCCCGAGCTCTGCGGCCATCAGGCCGGATAAATGAGCAACCTCAATGGAATGCTGCAAAACATTCTGCCCGTAGCTGGTACGGAATTTAAGTCTGCCTAAGAGCTTAATTATTTCGCTGTGGAGCCCGTGAACTCCGGTATCAAATGTAGCCTGCTCCCCCTCATCCCAAATCCTTTTATCCACCTCGGCCTTGGATTTTTCTACCATTTCTTCAATTCTCGCCGGGTGAATTCTTCCGTCTAAAATAAGCTTTTCTAAGGCAACCCGGGCTACCTCCCTGCGTACCGGGTCAAAACCGGAAAGAATAACAGCCTCCGGGGTATCGTCAATAATTAAATCAATTCCGGTTAAAGTTTCCAGAGTGCGGATATTCCGCCCCTCCCTGCCGATAATCCGGCCTTTCATTTCCTCATTGGGCAGGGGTACAACTGAAACCGTGGTTTCGGCAACATGGTCTGCGGCAACTCGCTGTATAGCGGAAGCCACAATCTCTCTGGCTCTTTTTTCTCCCTCGTTTTTAGCCTGGTTTTCAATATCTTTAATCATTACCGCCGCTTCATGCTTAACTTCATCCTCTATGCTGGATAAAAGCATCTGTTTGGCTTCCTGAGAAGTAATGCCGGAAATATTCTCCAGCTCTTTAAGCTTTAAAACATGTATTTCTTCTATTTTGCAACGCTTTTCCTCAATTTCTTTTTCTTTTTTGCGAATATTTTCATCTCTTTTTTCTATGGAATCTGTTTTTCTGTCTAAATACTCTTCTTTTTGAAGAATTCTTTTCTCCTGCCTGGCAATATCGCCGCGTCTTTCTTTAACCTCCCTTTCCGCCTCCATTCGGAAACGGTGAGCCTCTTCTTTAGCTTCTAAAAGGGTTTCTTTTGTTTTGGCCTCGGCCTCACGCTTTGCGTCAATTAGAATTCTGGCGGCTGCTTCCTCCGCCGTTTTAATTTTAGCCTCCGCGAGGTTTTTTCTTATAATGTACCCGGCAATTGAACCTACTGCCAGGCCTCCCAGAATATATGCAAGTATAATTGGTAAGGGCATTGCTTCACCTCCTGTTATTATGAATATAAATCAAACAAATAAAAAAATCGAGGTTAAACTCGATTTCAGAATACGAATAGCTCAAAGATGGATACAAAAAGCTGGCGATTCACATATATAATAAAGCAACTATTAATATTTAGAGCAAAATTTTGCATATTATATGAATGAAGCAACAACCAGCTGTAAGCTCCAGCCCCAGCGTTGTACTCTTATAAATCAACCTTAACATTTTTATTTTATTATATTTAATCATCATTGTCAAGAGAATCCAGCCCTTCCTCCTCTAAAATCTCAAACACCATCCCCAGGGCAAAACCCCTGGCGGTCATTTTACGGATTAAATTATTTATTTGGCGCTTTCTTTTAATTTTATCGGCAGGCAAAGCTTTTAAATTTTTTTTAATCAGCTTTTTAAGATTTTCCCTTTCTTCTTCCTGAGGGTAATATTCCTCAAGGGAATCTGCGGCTAATTCTTTATTAACGCCTTTTTCAATCAGCTCCCGCAAAATATAATATCCGCCCCGGGTATTAACGCTTTTACGGTAATGAATAAAGGCCTCCGCCATTTTTTCATCATTTATCAGCCCTTGCTCCTCTAAGGCGGAAACAATATTTAAGGCAGCCTCCTTTTGAGCGCCTTTTTCTATAAGGCGGCGGGCCAGCTCTTTTTTGGCATAGGGACGCCTTGTAAGCATACGCAAAGCGGCGGCCCGAATTTTTTCCGGGCTGCCGCCTAATTCTTTATTATTCCTCATTTTCCCCATCACCATCATTAGCGGAAGATACCCCCACTGCTATAATCTGCATTGTTTTAGCCATTTCCCTTATTTTAGAATCCAAAGCATTGCAGATTTCCGGATTATTCTGCAAATACTCTTTGGCATTTTCCCGCCCTTGGCCGATTCTCTCCCCTTCATAAGAATACCAGGAGCCTGTTTTGCTTATAAGCTTCATATCCGCGGCAATATCTAAAATATTACCCTCTTTAGAAATCCCTCTGCCGAAGATAATATCAAAAGCCGCCTGCCTAAAGGGGGGGGCCACTTTATTTTTAACAACCTTTACTTTTGTGCGGCAGCCTATTTGCTCCGTACCTTTTTTAAGTACCTCCCCCCTGCGGACTTCTATTCTTACTGATGAATAAAATTTTAAAGCTCTGCCCCCGGATGTAACTTCCGGGTTGCCGAAAATAACGCCTACCTTTTCCCTAAGCTGATTAATAAATATAATACAGGTATTAGACCTGCTTATTGAGCCTGTAAGTTTACGGAGAGCCTGAGACATAAGGCGAGCCTGCAAACCCACATGGGCGTCGCCCATATCCCCTTCAAGCTCAGTCTTGGGTACCAGGGCGGCAACGGAATCTATTACAACTACATCTACCGCACCGCTGCGAACTAAAGCCTCGGCAATTTCTAAAGCCTGCTCGCCGGTATCCGGCTGAGAAATAAGTAAATCCTCAATATCTACCCCCAGATTTTTAGCGTAAATAGGGTCCATGGCATGCTCGGCATCAATAAAAGCCGCCGTACCCCCCAGCTTTTGGGCCTCCGCCACAATATGCAGGGCCACTGTGGTTTTACCTGAGGATTCCGGCCCGTATATTTCCACAACCCTGCCCCTGGGCACTCCCCCCACTCCTAAGGCAAGGTCTAAGGCCAAAGCCCCGGTGGGAATAGCCTCTATGCCCATTTTGTCGGAAATCTCCCCCATACGCATTATGGAACCTTTACCAAACTGCTTTTCTATTTGAGCCAGGGCTATATCAAGTGCTTGCTTTTTATCGGACATACTTAACCTCCTTAATTAATCCCCGCAAATTATATTCTTCAAACAAGTGTTCGATTATATTTTACTATTTAAAACTCCTTTTGGCAAGAGTTTTAGATTAATAAATAATTATTCTTCTTCCAAATACTTTTCCATTAATTTGCGGTACATTAAGGCATGCTCTACGGTGCCCTGCTCTCTTTCTTCATCTAATTCTTTAACTATTTTACCGGGGATACCTACAACCAGCACCCGGGGGGGAATTATTTTATTTTCCCCAATAAGGCAGCCCGCCCCGATAATTGCCCCTTTGCCTATTTTTGCGCCGTCTAAAATAACCGCATTCATGCCGATTAAAACATTATCTTCAACTATGCAGCCATGAACCACCGCATTATGGCCGATTGTTACATGGCTGCCGATTTTTACCGGTAAATCTTTTGAGGTATGAATTGTGGCATTATCCTGCACATTGGAGTTTTCTCCTATCCTTACGGGGGCAATATCCCCCCGGATAACCGTGCCGAACCAAATGCCGCAGCCGGCGGATATTTCAACATCGCCGACAATATCCGCGGAAGGGGCAATATAACTTTTTAAATGAACTTTTGGGCCTTTACCCTGATAATTTTTAAAAGTCATTTACTTTCTCCTGTTTAGAGATTAATTCTAAAACTTTTTTGGGGGCCTCTTCTAAGGGGATTTCTAAAACTTCGCCGCTTTTACGAAGCTTAATTTCTACAAGGCCTTCGTTTTTGGTTTTTTTACCCACAGTCAGCCGCAGGGGAAAGCCAATTAAATCGGCATCTTTAAATTTTACCCCCGGGCGCTCTTTACGGTCATCCAAAACCACCTCCGCCCCGGCCTTTTGCAAAGCCTGATAAAGCCCCTCTGATATATTTACCAATTCCTCGTCTTTATCATTAACCGGGACGATAACGGCATGATAGGGTGCAATATTCATTGGCCAGATAATCCCGTTTTCATCATTATTTTGCTCGATTACAGCGGCCATGGTACGGCCTACGCCAATACCATAGCAGCCCATTACTATATCATGCTCCTGGCCTTTTTCATCCACATAGCGGGCGCCCATTTTTTCGCTGTATTTTGTTTGCAGCTTAAAGATTTGCCCAACCTCAATCCCCCTAGCAACCTTTAAAAGGCCGCCGCAGGCGGAGCATTTTTCTCCCGCCTCCACCAGGCGTAAATCGGCAATTCTTTCAATTTTATAATCCCGGCCGGGGTTAGCATTAATAAAATGATAATCCTTTTGCCCTCCCCCGCAAACATGGTTTATCATCAGGGGTATTTCATCATCAGCGATAATTTCAAAACTATTCCCGCCGATAGGGCCAAGATAACCGGGGTTAAGGCCGGCCTTATTTAAAACCTCATCTGTGGCATAATTTAATTCAAGGCAATTTAAGGCATTTTTTAGCTTAATTTCGTTAACCTGCCTGTCCCCGCGGATTAAAACCATAATCAGCTTATTATCGGCCTCATAGCAAATGCTTTTTACAATTCTGTTGGGGTTTATGTTTAAAAAGGCGGAAACCTCCTGAATAGTAGTACAATCGGGGGTATTAATAAGCTCCTTTTCTTTAATATCTTCCTCTATATTTAAATTAACCGGGTTAACGGAGGCTATTTCAGTAGAGGCGGCATAGCCGCAGGTATCGCAATAGGCAATTTCCGCCTCGCCGGATTCCGCCAGGGCCATAAACTCATGGCTGCCTCTGCCGCCAATGGCTCCGCTATCTGCCTCCACAGGGCGGAAATCCAGCCCGCAGCGGCTGAAAACATTGGTATAAGCCCTGTGCAGCAACGCATAGGAAATATCCAAAGCCTCTTTATCAATATCAAAGGAATACATATCCTTCATTACAAATTCCCGGCCCCGCATCAGCCCGAAACGGGGGCGGCGTTCATCTCTGAATTTTGTTTGAATTTGATAAAGCCTTAAGGGCAATTGCTTATAGGAGCGTACATCCCCTTTAATATGATGGGTTATTATTTCCTCATGGGTGGGGCCAAGGCAAAAATCCCTTCCGTTTCTATCCTTAAGCCTCCAAAGCTCATCCCCATATACCTGCCAGCGGCCGCTTTGCTGCCATATTTCAGCCGGGTGAACAATAGGCATACATAATTCCTGCCCCCCTGCCTTATCCATTTCTTCCCGGATAATATCCATTATCTTCCTCATAACCCTCCAGGAAAGCGGCAAATAAGAATAAATCCCCGCCGCCACCTTATGGAGCATACCCGCCCTTAACATCAGGCGATGGCTGATTATTTCCGCCTCCGCCGGTATCTCCCGCAGTGTCGGGGCATAAAGATTGCTTGCTCTCATAAATAATTCCTCCAGTATCAATTATATATAACTATAAAGGGTATAAGCTTTGCCCTTAATTTCAAATTAGGTCTTATTTTATTTTGGTTTTAATTAAAATTACTTATTTTCTCTTCTTCCTCAATTATTGCCTTAATTTGGGCTAAAAGAGCATCGGCCAGCCGGTTATTAGGGTATTTGCCACAAATTTGGCCCCGGGCAAAAAGCAAGCCCTCATCCTTACCCCCGGCAATCCCGGCATCGGCCTCT
Source organism: Clostridiales bacterium (assembly GCA_040767605.1). GTDB lineage: Bacteria > Bacillota > Dehalobacteriia > UBA4068 > UBA4068 > JAXGOI01. The sequence continues at coordinate 1,525,276 of JAXGOI010000001.1, read as the reverse complement.
TTGGCCTCCCCGGGGCCGTTTACGACGCAGCCCATTATGGCAATTTTCAGCGGCCTTGAGGGTTTAAGCCCCTCCAGAGTTCTTTCAACCTCTTCGGCGATTTTTTCAACATCTATGGATGTTCTGCCGCAGGTAGGGCAGGAAATAAATTCAAAGCCCTCCCGGCGTAAATCCAGAGCCTTTAAAATTTCCCTGGCGGCCCAAACCTCCTCAAGAGGGTCCCCGGTAAGAGATACCCTTATAGTATCCCCTATTCCCTCCGCCAGCAAAATACCTATGCCCATTGCCGAGCGTAAGGTGCCCCTTTTAACCGTACCGGCCTCTGTAAGGCCGATATGAAGGGGGTAATCTGTTTTTTGGGCCATTAAGCGGTAGGCCCCGATAGTTAAAGGCAGTGAAGAGGCTTTAAGAGAGACTTTAATCTCAAAAAAGCCGCATTCCTCTAATATTTGAATTTGCTTTAAGGCGCTTTCCACCATTGCTTCGGGGCAAAGGCCATTATATTTCTGAAGGAGGCTTTTTTCTAAAGAGCCTCCGTTAACCCCTACCCTAATAGGCACTGAGGCCTCTTTGGCCTCTTTGGCTATTTCTTTTACCCTTTCTTTATTCCCGATATTGCCGGGGTTTAGCCTTAGCCCCGCAATTCCGGCGGCAATTGCTTCCAAGGCCAGCCGGTAATCAAAATGAATATCCGCTATTAAAGGAACCGGGGAGGCTTTTATCAGCTTAGGCAAAGCCCGGGCCGCGTCTAAATCCGGTACCGCCAGGCGGATAAGCTCACACCCGGCCCCGGCCAGTTTTAAAATCTGCCCTCCGGTAGCCTTAATATCCTCAGTTGGGGTATTTGTCATGGATTGTATAGTAATCGGATTATCGCCGCCGATTAAAACCCCTCCTAAATTCAGAGTTTTACTAAAGCGGCGCATTTCTCTTAAAGCCATATAGCCAAAACCTTTCCAAGTTATCAAAAACTAGCCCTGAATAAGCCTTAAAATATCTTTATAGGTAACCATAACCATTAAAAGCATTAAAAGGGCAAAGCCGATAAAATGAATTCTGCCTTCCTTTTCCGGGTCTATCGGTTTACCCCGTATGCCCTCAAGGGCCAAAAAAACCAGACGGCTGCCGTCTAAGGCCGGCAGGGGCAAAAGGTTTATAATACCTAAGTTTATACTTAAAAAACCCACTAAAATCAGGAAATTCTGCATTCCGGAAGAGGCCGCCTCCCCCACTGCGTTTACTACGCCTATGGGGCCTGCCAAATCCGCCGGAACCTGGCGGGTTACCATTTTTGCCAAAGTAACTAAAAGCAAACGGCTAAGCTCATAGGATTGGCTTACTCCCAAACCAATGGCGGAAAATACACTCCGCTTTTCCATAAACGGCTGAATACCCATAAGCCAGCGGCTGCTTTCTTCATCAAAATAAGGTTTAATAGTTAGGGGAAGAGTATTATCCCCCCTTTTAATTATAACATCTAAAACAGCTCCGGGCTCTTGGGCCTGGATTATTTCTGTCATCTGCATCCAGCCCTCAACACCTTGGCCGTTAATGGAAAGGACTAAATCCCCCTCCTCTATGCCTGCGGCCTCCGCCGCCTGGCCGGGTATGGGCATACCCACCCGGCTGGTTTGTGTCGGCATTCCGAGCATTAAAAACACCACCATAAAAATTAAAATGGCGGTAATAAAATTCATAAAAGGGCCGGCAAAAATTACGGCCATTCTTTTAAGCACAGGCTTGCGGTTAAAGGCTCTGGGGTTATCCGAGCCCTCATCCTCCCCCATCATCCGCACGGCCCCGCCAATGGGTAAAAGCCTGAAAACATATTTGGTTTCCTTACCCTTATAAGAAAATATTTCCGGCCCCATGCCCAAGTTAAAATCATAAACATATATGCCGAAGGCCTTTGCCATGGCAAAATGGCCTAATTCATGGCTGATAATTAAAATACAAAACGCAATTATGGCCCAGAGAATAGACACTAATTAAACACCCCTAACTATTTAAATAGTCTTTATGCAATATTTCCCTTGCCCAGGCATCGGCGGCTAAATAAGGCTCTAAGCCGGCGCCCTTAAAATTATGATGGCGGGAGAGTATTTTCTCATTTAAGCGGGGTATATCCCCAAAGGATATTTTACCCTTTAAAAACGCCCATACCAGTTCCTCATTGGCCGCATTTAAAGCGGCGGGGAAGGTTCCTCCCTGCTCCCCGGCCTGATAGGCAAGGCCCAGGCAGGGAAAGGCCTCTTCATCCGGCCTTTCAAAATGAAGGGCGGAAATTTCGGCTAAATCTATATGCTTTAAAGGATTGCCCTTTCTTTTCGGCCAGGTAAGGGCATATTGAATAGGTATACGCATATCATGGGGGCCTAAATGAGCCAAAATAGAGCCGTCCTCATACTGAACCAGAGAGTGAATAATACTTTCTTTATGAACTAAAACTTTTATATTTTTATACTCAAGATTAAAAAGCCAATGGGCCTCAATAACCTCTAAACCCTTATTCATCAGGGTAGCGGAATCTATTGTAATTTTAGGCCCCATGCTCCAATTAGGATGAGCCAAAGCCTCATCCGGGGTTATTGATTCTAAATCCGCCGGCTTTCTCCCTCTAAAGGGCCCCCCCGAAGCTGTAATAAGCAGGGAATGGAGAGCCTCATTATTTCCTTTAAGGCATTGAAAAATAGCCGAATGCTCGCTGTCTACCGGCAAAAGCCTTAAATTATTTTCTCTTACCAAGGCCATTACAGCCTCACCGGCTGCCACCAGCACTTCTTTATTGGCCAAGGCAATTTCTTTACCGGCCTTTAAGCCTGCCCAAACAGGCAAAAGCCCGGCAACGCCGGAAATAGCGGCAATAACCATATCGCAGCCCCTTAAGGCGGCGGCTTCGCAAAGTGCTTCCTCCCCTGCTGCAATTTTAGCGGGGAAATTAGGCAAACTCTCTTTAAGCTCCCGGTATTTTTCAGGGTTTGCGGTTACAACCAAAGAGGGGCGATATTTTTCAGCCTGGGCGGCCAAAAGTTCAATATTATCCCCCCCGGTTAAAGCCGCTATTTTAAAATCCTTCGGGAACCAATCAATAACCTCAAGAGTCTGCCGGCCGATTGAGCCGGTAGAGCCTAATATAGCCAGCTTTTTCATTAATACTCCTTAATAAAAATTCTTTTAAAAGATATACTCGGTTAAACGACGCTATTTGTTTTAAAAGATTTCCAAATAGCAAAGATTAAGGCTAAAAGCACTGGGCCGATAAATAAACCCCATATACCAAAAAGGCCGAGACCGATAAAAATTGAGGCTAAAGTCGCTAAAGGGTGCAGGCCGATTCTATCCCCAACCAGCTTCGGCTGGAGGATGTTTCTGAAAACGATTAAGAAAATATATAAAATTAAAAGCCCAAAACCCAGATAATAATTCCCCACTATTAAAGAATACAGGCACCAGGGGATAATAATGGTTCCGGGGCCGAAAATAGGCAGAATATCAAAAAAGCCGGTAATAAGGCCGATTGTAACAGGGCCGTCTACCCTTAAAATCATATAGGCGATAATACAGACAATGGTGGAGGCGGCTATTAGAAGGATTTGAGCCCGGCAAAAACCGTAAATAATATGGCTGAGGGAGCGGTAAGTATCCACCACCTTTATTTTATATTTTTGCGGCGTAAAGCTTACCAGGGTATTTTCCACCATTTGCATATCTCTGCACCAAAAGAAAGTTGCAACCACGGTAACCACCAAAAAGACTAAAACCGTTGGGGTTGCCTGTAAAATATTTATAGCCCCCCCGGCGGCGGAGGAAATAAAAGGCATTATCTGCTCGCTCCGGCTTACAAGCCACTCTTTAATTATGGCTAAATCATCCGCCTCTAAATTAAGGCGGGAGAGGAATTCCTGCAGGCTTACAAAGCTCTTTTCAATAAAAAGCTTAAAGCTGGGGAATTTTGCCGATAAAACCGAGAGCTCAATAATTACCCGGCCGATTATTAAAGTCATAACGCCGGAAACTATACCCAGGAAAAAAAGCAGCATAATAATAACCGAAAGCCCCCGGGGTATTCTCAGCTTATGATTAAGAAAATCCACAATCGGCTGGGTTAAAATTGCCACCAGCCAGGCCAGAATAAAGGGAGAAGTCATAAAAAACAGGCCGGTTAAAAAACGCCCGGCAAGGGGAAGCAAATAGGCGGAAATAAGCAAAATGCTGATGCTGCCCCCTAAAATAATCCCTGCCTTAAGCAAGTAGTTTATAAGGGTTTCCCGGTCATATTTTTTCAAATAAGCCGCCCTCCCGTTTAATTATTTTTTTAAAAATAGCTTTTTATTTTGGCCTATAATGCAGCCTAATAGGGCAATATAAGTAAAATATACACTAAAGGCGCAATAATCATCATACTGTCAAAGCGGTCTAAAACGCCGCCATGGCCGGGGAAGAAAATACCCGAATCCTTAACCCCTGCCCAGCGTTTTAAAGAGGATTCCAATAAATCCCCCCCCTGGCTGAAAAGGGAGGCTAAAAAGATTGTACCCAAAACCAGTAAAAAATTCTCAGGTAAAAAGAAATAGCCGTAGGCCCCCACAAAAATTAAGGCACAAAGCACACCCCCAAAAGCGCCTTCAAGAGATTTTTTTGGGCTTATTTTAGGGGCCAGCTTATGGCGGCCAAAAGAGCAGCCTATAAAATAGGCGCCGCTATCCGTTGCCCAGGCAATAAGAAAGGCAAAAAACAAATAGCGAAAATCCAAGGACTCCTGCCGTAAGAGAATAATGCAGCCAAACCCTGCCGAATAATATATTATCCCCCAAAAAAGGGCCGCTAAATTATCCCAGGGGAGATTTTTACCTAAGGCCCAAATAATTAAAAATAAAAAACAAAACATAAAGCCATAGGCCAGGTAAAAATAAGGGAGGTAAAACAGCATAAGCATAAGGGCCGCATTTAACACCGCCAGGGTATATACCGGGGTTTTATAGCTTTTATGCTTTAAAAGCCGGCAATATTCATATTGGCTCATGCCGGCTAAAAAGGCCATGCCTAAAGCAAGCCAAACACCGCCAAAGTAAATAATTAAAAGCAAAATCGGCAGCCACACAATTACCGTAAGCACTCTTTTTAGCAAAACAACACCTCCCCTAAAAGGGTAAAAAGCTTATTTCTATTTATTCTTGCTTTTATTCTGTTTATTTTTATTCCATTTATTTTTACTTTTATTCTATTTATTCTATTTATTCTTTTCTCCCGCCAAAACGCCTGTCTCGGTTTTGATAGCTTAAAATTGCCCTAAGCAATTCAAGGCCGTCAAAATCCGGCCATAATACAGGGGTAAAATAAAGCTCAGCATAGGCCATTTGCCAAAGCAGATAATTACTTACCCTAAACTCCCCGGAGGGGCGGATAATTAAATCCGGGTCCGGCTGGCCTGCGGTATATAAATGGGCGGAAATTAAATCCTCATTTATTTCTTCCGGTTTAAGCTCTCTGGCGGCAACTTTTTGGGCAATAGCCTTTAAACCCTGGGTTATTTCCCTCCGGGAGCCATAATTAATTGCTAAATTTAAGGTTATTTTTTTATTGGCAGCCGTTAATTCCTGAGCTTTTTGCAGCTCACCGGCAACTTTATCCGGCATACCCTCCCAATCCCCAAGAAAGACAACCCGCACACCTTTTTTATGCAGGGTACCTATTTCCTTTAAGAGGTATTCGAGAATTAAATCCATTAAAAAGCCTACTTCTTCCTGGGAGCGCTTCCAATTCTCGGTAGAAAAGGCATATGCGGTAACGGTTGAAATCCCCAGCTCCTCCCCTTGAAGAAGAACCTTGCGCAGGGCCTCGGCGCCGCTGCGATGGCCCGCCTGGCGCGAAAGCTTATGTTTTTTTGCCCAGCGCCCATTGCCATCCATAATAAGGGCAATATGCCGGGGCAATCTCTTAAAATCAATTTTACTTAAAAGCTCTTTTTTATTTAATAATTCCTGCTTATCCGGATTATTACCAGCCATATTTCCCCTATTCCCCGTATTTTCCGTATTTTCCATATTCCCAATATTCCCCATATTTGTCACTTAAGCCCATAAGAGCGGGACTGAAATTCGGGCTGTTTTTTATTCTAAATATAGATAAAAAACCCACTTTCCCTATTAGGATATTGCCCGGGTTATTATCCGGGCCGTTATCTAAGGCGTTATATAAGGAGTTATCTAAGTTATTATCGCATATTTTTTTTAAAAAAGCAAAAGCCTCCTCAAAAAAATGGGGAGACTTTTAAGCTCATTATTGCTCCATTAAATTTAAGCCTTAATTAAGCTTATTGTTTAAGCCCTAGGCCAAGCTGTAAATTCCCGGCCTTTGGGGTGTAAAATAAGTAAAAAGCTCAAAATAACGGTTTATTTCGGGCTGATAGCGCCTACGGGGCAAACTTCCACACAAGCACCGCAATCAATACAGGTCTCTTCGTCAATAACAAAGATATCCCCTTCGCTAATCGCATTATTGGGGCATTCGCTCATGCAAGCGCCACAGGCCAGACACTCATCGGAAATTACATGTGCCATTATTTAAACCTCCTTCCCCTTACTAGATAAACATCCAACAATATTAAAGCATAATTGGGGTATTAAATCAAGGGCTATACCTCCATAATATCCTTTTCTTTCTGGGCAAAAATCTCATCAATATTCTTAACGGATTGATCTGTAAGCTTCTGGGCTTTATCCAGGCCTTTTTTACTTTCATCTTCGGAGATTTCTTTGGATTTTTCCAATTCTTTAACTTTATCGTTAATATCTCTGCGAATATTGCGTAAAGCGATTTTGGCTTCTTCCGCCTTTTTGGCGCAGGTTTTTACTAAATCCCGCCGTCTTTCCTCAGTAAGCTGGGGTATATGAAGCCGCAGCACGCTGCCGTCACTATTGGGGTTTAGGCCGAGATCTGATTTTAAAATAGCCTTCTCAATTAGGGGAATCATATTTTTATCCCAGGGCTGAATTACTATTAAGCGCGGCTCCGGGCAGGAAATATTTGCCGTTTGATTAATAGGGGTTGGGGAACCATAATAATCCACCATTACCTTATCTAAAATTCCGGGGTTAGCCCGCCCCGCCCGCAGAGAAACATATTCCTTACGCAGGTTTTCGGCTACCTTATTCATACGGTCTTCGGCATCGTTTAAGATATCCTTAATCATTTTTCTCCCCTCCTAAATATGTTCCGATATCCTCTCCCATAACCGCCCGGAGAATATTCCCGGCCTGGTTAATATCAAAGACAACAACGGGTATTCTATTATCCTTACACAAAGAGGCGGCAGTGGAATCCATTACTTTCAATTCCATATTAAGTATTTCCATATAGCTTAAACGCTGGAACTTTTTGGCATCGGTATTTTTAACCGGGTCGGAATCATAAACACCGTCAACTTTTTTGGCCATTAAGATAACCTCCGCCTCAACCTCGGCGGCTCTTAAGGCGGCGGTAGTATCTGTTGAAAAATAGGGATTACCCGTACCGGCGGCAAAAATAACCACCCGGCCCTTTTCCAAGTGGCGGATTGCCCGGCGGCGAATATAGGGCTCGGCAATAGCCTGCATTTCAATGGCTGTTTGCACCCGGGTAACAACATTTTCCTGCTCTAAGGCATCCTGAAGGGCCAGGGCATTCATAACTGTGGCCAGCATTCCCATATAATCCGCAGTTGCCCTGTCAATACCCTTGGCGCTGCCGGAAATACCCCGCCAGATATTTCCTCCCCCGACAACTATGGCAACCTCTACCCCCATGCGGCTAACCTGCCCGATTTGATTGGCAATGGAAGCCAGGGTATGCTGATCCAACCCATAGCCTAAATCTCCGGCAAGGGCCTCGCCGCTGATTTTCAGCACCATTCTTTGATATTTTGGTTGCATAAATCGTCCTCCTCGCTTTTATTTGGGAATGTTAATAAACAAGGAGGAGGCTCCCCTTTCCTCTTCCTTGGGTAAAGGAGGAGGGCAGTCTCAGTCTTTCTTATTTAAGGCCGCAACCTCTTCCGCCAGATTGCATTCCTTTTTCTCTAAACCCTCGCCTACCTGATAACGGGCAAAGCGGCGAATGGAAATATTCTCGCCGATCTTGGCAACCTTTTCTGTTAAAAGCTGAGAGATGGTTTTATCGGAATCTTTAATAAAGGGCTGCTCTAAAAGGCAAACATCTTTATAATATTTTTCTATTCTGCCATCAACCATTTTATCGACAATTCTCTCGGGCTTGCCTTCATTAAGAGCCTGGGCCCGTAAAACTTCTCTTTCCCTGCTTATAATATCCTGGGGGACTTCTTCCTTACTTACATATTCAGGAGATGAAGCCGCAATCTGCATGGCAATATCTTTGCAAAATTCCTTAAATTCGGGGTTTTTGGCAACAAAATCTGTTTCGCAGTTTACTTCCACTAAAACACCGATTCTTCCGCCACCATGAATATAGGCTTCCACAAGGCCTTCGGCGGCTATTCTGCCGGCTTTTTTAGCGGCGGCTGCCAAACCTTTTTCTCTTAAAAAATCTATGGCTTTTTCCATATCTCCATTACATTCAGTAAGAGCTTTTTTGCAGTCCATCATCCCCGCGCCGGTTCTCTCTCTTAATTCTTTTACGCTTTCAGCTTTTATCATATGGGTATACCTCCTCGTATACTTGCGGCTTACCGCAAAAACTAAAATTTAGCTTGTCTTAAATAAAGGCCCCCTGCCGGGGCAGGGATTAAGCCTCAGCCTCTTTTAATTACAAAGAACTACAAAAAATTACTAAGAATTACTAAGAATTACTAAGAATTAAAAGTAAGGCCGGGAACCCCCGGCCTTACATAAACTCTGATTTAGGCCTGGGGCGCGCTAACTTCCTCAGAAGCGGTTTTTACTTCCTCTTGGGCTTTTTCAACAGCTCCCACAGCGGCTTGTTCGGCGGCCTGTTCTGCAACTTCTCCCTGAGCTTCCCCTGCATCCATGGCTTCTCCCTGTCTTCCTTCAATAATGGCATCCGCCATTTTTGAGGAAAGAAGCTTAACGGCGCGAATGGCATCGTCATTGCCGGGAATTACATAATCAATTTCATCAGGATCGCAATTGGTATCCACAATGGCAACAATGGGAATTTGCAGACGGCGGGCCTCAGCTATGGCAATTCTCTCCTTGCGGGGGTCTACTACAAAAAGAGCCCCGGGGAGCTTTTTCATATCTTTTATACCGCCTAAAAAGCGCTCCAGCTTATCTTTTTCCCCCCGCAGTTTAGAAACCTCTTTTTTAGGCAGAACCTGCATTGTGCCGTCTTCTTCCATTTTCTCCAGGCTGCGGAGATAATCAATCCGCTTTTGAATGGTATGATAATTTGTAAGCATACCCCCCAGCCAGCGCTCATTAACATAGAACATATCGCAGCGCAGGGCTTCTTCTTTAATGGAATCCTGAGCCTGCTTTTTTGTGCCTACAAAAAGCACGGATTTGCCCTCTTCGGAGACCGAACGAATAAAATTATAGGCCTCTTCAACTTTATGAACTGTTTTTTGCAGGTCTATAATATAAATACCGTTTCTTTCGGTAAAAATATACCTGCCCATTTTAGGGTTCCAGCGGCGGGTTTGATGCCCGAAATGTACGCCGGCCTCTAAAAGCTGCTTCATGGAAATTACACCCATTTTACTTCCTCCTTTTTGTTTTACCTCCGGCATAAATAAAGCATTGCCCACCGCTAAAAAACCGGCGGCACAAGGGCAAGCCAAAAATGCCGTGTGTTTTTTACACTACCAGTTAGTTTAACATATCGGCTATTGCCTTGCAAGTATTTTGCCCTAAAAACAGTTTTTTTTATAAGTTTTTTTCTCCGGCCTTTATGCCAAGGGCCTTAAAAGCTTTAAAATAGCGGCTCTGGCTTAAAATATAAAAAAGCGGCTCCCCTTAAGGGGAGCCGCCCCGCTTATTTTACTGTTTAATTATAAAATAAACCGGCTTAAATCATCATCTGTGGTAATGGATTTCAATTTTTCTTCAACTAAGGCTCTGTTTACCAGGATTTTACCGCGGGCATTTTCCGGAGCCTCAAAAAGATAATCCTCCAAAACCTTCTCTAATATGGTATGAAGACGCCTGGCGCCGATATTTTCGGTATTTCTGTTAACTAAATCCGCAAATTCCGCCAGGGCGTCAATTCCGTCATCTGTAAATTCCGCCTCTACTCCGTCAACAGAGAGTAATGCGGAATACTGTTTAACCAGAGAGTTTTTAGGCTCCAGCAAAATTCTGCGCAAATCATCCCGGTTTAAGCTGTCTAATTCCACACGGATAGGGAAACGCCCCTGGAGCTCGGGGATAAGATCCGAGGGTTTGGAAACATGAAAAGCCCCGGCTGCGATAAAAAGAATATGATCCGTTTTAACCGACCCATATTTGGTAATAACTGTGCAGCCCTCCACAATGGGGAGAATATCTCTTTGCACGCCCCCCCGGGAAACATCGGCCCCGTAATTACTTTCCTTGCCGGCTATTTTATCAATTTCATCTAAAAAAACTATTCCGGATTGCTCCGCCCTTTGAATACCTAAAATATTAACCTCGTCCATATCAACTAGTTTTTCCGCTTCCTCCTGGGCCAGTATGCGGCGGGCCTCGGCAACGGTTATTTTCTTCTTCTTGCGCTTTTTAGGCATTAAGCCGCCGATAATCCCCTGCATATTAAGGCCTATTTCCTCCATGCCCCCCCCTAAGCCGCCAAAGGGGGAAACAGGGCTTTCCTCAACCTCAATTTCCACCATTTCATTATCTAAACGGCCCTTGGAAAGCTGATCCCTAACCCATACCCGCTTGCGGCGGATTTCATCCTCTCGGGTTTTATCATATTCCGCAGCGCTTTCCCCGGCATTTGTTTCTTCCTCATCATCCATGGCAAAAAGCATGCTGAAAGGGTTAGCGGGCTTATTTTTACTGGGGATAGGCACCAGAATATTTAAAAGCCTCAGCTCCGCCCCTTCTTTGCCTCTTTCCTTCATTTGCTCCATTTTTTCATTGCGAACCATACGAATGGAGGTTTCCACTAAATCCCGGATTATGGATTCCACATCCCGCCCCACATAACCCACCTCGGTAAATTTTGTGGCCTCAACCTTAATAAAGGGGGCATCCACCAGCTTTGCCAAACGCCGGGCTATTTCTGTTTTACCCACCCCAGTAGGGCCTATCATTATAATATTTTTAGGCAGAATATCCTCCTGCAGAGAGGCCTCTAATTGCTGCCGGCGATAGCGGTTACGCAAAACCACCGCAACGCTTTTTTTGGCGTTTTTTTGGCCGATAATATATTTATCTAATTCCGAAACAATTTGCTTGGGAGTTAATTGGCTCATTTTATCCCTCCTTGAGGATTTTCAGCTTAATTCCTCAATAATAATATTATGATTTGTATATACGCAAATATCCGCCGCAATATGCAGGGATTTTTCAACTATTTCCTTAGGGGGCAGATTTGTATTTTGGGCCAATGCCCGGGCGGCGGCTAAGGCGAAGGAACCCCCGGAGCCTATGGCGGCAATATCGTCATCCGCCTCTATTACCTCTCCGTTGCCGGAGATAATCAGCATTTTTTCCGTTGAGGCAACAATTAAAAGAGCCTCCAGCTGGCGGAGGATTTTATCTGTACGCCATTCTCTGGCTAAGGATACCGCGGCCCTTTCCAGATTACCCCGGCTTTCCTCCAGGCGGCCCTCAAACTTTTCAAAAAGGGTAAAGGCATCCGCCACGGAGCCTGCAAAACCCGCTACAATTTGGCCATGATAAAGGCGGCGGACTTTTTTGGCGCTCTGTTTCATAATAGTGGCGCTGCCGAAGGTAACTTGGCCGTCTCCGGCAATGGCTACTTTATTCTCCCGGCGCATAGCCAAAATTGTTGTGCCCCGTAAAACCAAGGCTTGGTTATTCTCCCGGCTATTCATTAAAAAACCTCCTTTGCTATGCTCTTGGATGGGTTTTATTATAAACGCTTTTCATTCTGTTTTTTGTTACATGGGTATATATTTGCGTGGTGGAAAGATTGGCATGGCCTAAAAATTCCTGAACAGACCTTAAATCGGCCCCGGCCTCTAAAAGGTGGGTTGCAAAGGAATGGCGAAGGGTATGGGGGCTAATTTTTCTGTTTAAGGCTGCCTGCTCTACATATTTATTTATAATATTCCGCATTCCGCGAACCCCCAGGCGCCCCCCGTTTTTATTAAGAAAAAGAGGCTCGCTTTTATCTATGGAATACTTATTCCTCCGTATATTTAAATATTTATTAAAAGAATCCAAGGCCGGAAGGCCCAAAGGAACAAGCCTCTCTTTATTCCCTTTACCTAAAACCCTGATATAGCCTATATTTTTATCAATATCCCCTATATTGGCATTAGAAATTTCGCTTACCCGCAGGCCGCCGCCATAGAGAATTTCTAAAAAGCATTTATCTCTGCGGCCCATTAAGGAATCATCCGGGGCGCTTAAAAGGGATTCAATCTCTTTATAATATAAAAATTGCGGCAAATGCTTTTGCTGCTTGGGAATAGTAACTCTGGCGGCCAGATTTTCCTCTGCCTTTCCCTCCCTGCATAAATAGCGGTAAAAAGAGCGCAAGGCAGCTAAATGCCGGGCAATACTGCGCCTATCCAGGCCGCTTCTTTGCATTTCCGCCACAAAACGGCGCATAGTCAGAGTATCCGCAAGGGAAATATCTCCCTCTCCCTTTTTTTTGCCCTGCTCTTTACTGATAAAATCATTAAAGCGGGAGAGGGTATCCTCATAGGCCTGGATTGTAAGAGGGGAGGCGTTTTTTTCCGCCAGCAAATAATTAATAAAGCCAATTACCCATTGGCGCAATTTTATCACCCCTAAACTATATGCCTTAAAGGCTTTTATAATACCTTAAAGGCTTTTTAATATTTTAAAGGTTTTATAATGCCTTAAACCTGCTTTAAGCCATTATTCTCCATAAAAATATCCAAAGCCTCCAAAGCCCTTTTAGAGATTGCGGCATTTTTAAGCCTTTTTTTACGCTCCCGGTAATTTAAAGGTGGCATAATGCCGAAATTAATATTCATAGGCTGAAAGTTCCCGGCAGGTACAGAAATATATCTTATAAGGCTGCCTATTGCCGTTTCCTCCGGGAAGATCAGGGTTTCTTCCCCTTTATTAAAGCGGTAAGCATTAATCCCCGCCGCAAGGCCGCAGGCGGCGGATTCCACATAGCCCTCAACACCGGTTATTTGCCCTGCAAAAAACAGCCCTCTGCGGTTTTTCAGGCTTAAATCTCTCTTTAAAAGGGCGGGGGAATTTAGATAAGTATTTTTATGCATTACCCCAAAACGCAAAAATTCCGCCTCTTCAAGGCCGGGAATAAGCCTGAAAACCCTGGCCTGCTCCCCCCATTTAAGCCGGGTTTGAAAGCCCACCATATTATAGAGGGTGGCGGCGGCATTATCCTGCCGCAGCTGAACCACACCATAGGGTTTTGTGCCGTCTGGGCAAATGAGCCCCACAGGCTTTAAGGGGCCGTGGCACATTACCCCTTCCCCTCTTTTGGCCATTGCTTCAATGGGCATACAGCCTTCAAAAATCTTTTCTTCCTCAAAATCCCGCAAAGGCTGTACCTCGGCATTTATAAGCTCACGGTAAAAACGCAAATACTCTTCTTTATTTAACGGGCAATTAAGATAATCCTTCTCCCCTTTATTATAGCGGGAGGCAAAAAAGGTCTTTTTTGTATTTATACTTTCTGCGGAAATTAAAGGCGCCACCGCATCATGAAAAAATAGCCCCTCCTCATTTGTAAGAAGGCAAATCTCCCTGCTGATGGCCTCAGAAGCCAAGGGGCCTGCGGCAATTATTACCGTGCCTTCAGGTATTTTAATAACCTCTTCCCTAATCAGGGTAATATTAGGATGCTTATTAATTTTATCCTCTAAAAAGCGGGAGAAATTTTCTCTATCCACAGCCAGAGCCCCCCCCGCCGGAACCCGGGCAAAGCGGGCGGCAGCCATAATAAGGGAATTCAACCGGCTCATTTCTTCTTTTAAAAGCCCGACGGCATTTTCCAAGGCCTCGCCCCTTAGGGAATTACTGCAAACAAGCTCCCCTAAATATGGCCCTTTATGAGCCGGGGTGCTTTTATGGGGGCGCATTTCATAAAGCTCCACCAAAGCTCCCCGGGTGGCAGCCTGCCAGGCGGCCTCTGTTCCGGCCAGGCCGCCGCCGATAATCCTGATTTTCTCCATATATTTCCTTATAATTAGATTAAAGTCTTAATAGCTTAAATTTTTATAGCTTAATTTATTTATTCTGTAGCTTTAGCTGAAGAGGCTTTTTTTGAGGCAGCTTTTTTAGGCTTAGCCGGGGCTTTTTTAGCTTTAGCTTTAGGCGGAGCCTTTTTTAATTCGGCCTTCTCTTTTTTATTTGCTGCCTGAGTCTCTTTAGCCGCCGGTTTTTTTGCCTCGGTTTTTTTAGCGGGGCAATTTTTATTGGGGCAGATTATTTGCTGATTACCGCCTTTAAGGGTTTTAGAGCTAAGCTGGGTGCCGCAATGAATACATTTTTCCGTAATCGGCAAATCCCAGGAAACATACTGACATTTAGGGTAATTATCGCAGCCGTAAAAAATTCTCCCGGTGCGGCTTTTACGCTGCACAATATTGCCGCCGCAGCTTAAACACTTAACATCCGTAGCTTTTACAATGGGCTTTGTATTGCGGCATTGGGGGAAGCCGCTGCAGGCCAAAAATGTACCGTAGCGCCCCATGCGGTAAACCATAACCTTGCCGCATTTTTCGCAAAACTCATCACTTTCCTCAGGGGCTATGGTAATTTTAGCCATATCCTCCTCGGCATGGGCCAAAGTTTTGGCAAAGGGTTTATAAAAATCCTCCAAAACCTTTTCCCATTTTAAATCCCCTTCTTCAACGGCATCTAATTGCTCCTCCATGCCGGCGGTAAATTCCACATCTATAATATCTTTAAAATACTCTTTTAAAATGCTGATAATTATTGTCCCTAATTCTGTGGGGAAAAATAATTTTTCCTCCTTTACCACATAGCCCCGGGCCAAAATAGTATCAATAATCGGCGCATAGGTGCTGGGGCGGCCGATACCCAATTCTTCTAAGGCTTTTACTAAGGAGGCCTCATTATAGCGGGGTTGGGCCTGGGTAAAATGCTGCTTGGGGCAAAGCTCTTTTAATTCCAAAACCTGATTTTCTTTAACCGGGGCCAGCGTGCCCTGCTCTTCCTTGGGGCCGCTTTCATCCTTGCCCTCAACATAAACCTGCATAAAGCCGGCAAAGCGCATAATATCGCCGCTGGCCCTGAAAAGGCAATTGCCTGCCGTAACCTCTACCGATTTTGAATCGAAAAGGGCGGGGCTCATCTGGCTTGCCATAAAACGCTCATAAATAAGCTTATAGAGCTTGTACTGCTGAAGGTTTAAAAAAGGCTTAAGGGAGGCCGGGGTTCTTTCTATGGATGTCGGACGGACGGCCTCATGGGCATTTTGCACCCGCCCCTTGGAGGCAAAAACATTGGGCTTTGGGGGGATATAATCCGCCCCGTATTTTTGTTTTATATATTCTCTGGCGGCATCCTGAGCCTCCTGAGAAATCCGGGTGGAATCGGTACGCATATAGGTAATAAGGCCTATAACACCTTTATCCACCTGTACCCCCTCATAAAGCTGCTGGGCAATTTGCATGGTTTTTTTGGCTGTCATATTTAAATTGCGGGAGGCCTCCTGCTGCATACTGCTGGTAGTAAAGGGCGGGGAGGCATTACGCTTTTTAGGCTTACTTTGAATAGCGCTTACTTTATATTCTTTGCCTTTAAGATAATCTAAAATTTCTGTCATTTGAGCCTGATTATTAATTACCGCCTTTTTAGAGGCAATTTTAACCAGCTTTGCGGAAAGAACCCCCTTGCCGCTTTCTAAATCGGCTAAAAGGGACCAGTATTCTTCGGGAATAAAGTTTTTAATTTCTTCTTCTCTATCGCAAATAAGGCGAACCGCAACCGATTGCACCCGCCCGGCGGAGAGGCCTTTTTTTACCTTCTTCCATAACAGGGGGCTTATTTTATAGCCCACAAGGCGGTCTAAAATCCTTCTGGCCTGTTGGGCCTCAACTCTGTCCATATTAATAGGCCGGGGGTTTTGCACGGCCTTTTTTACCGCGGTATCGGTTATTTCATTAAATTCTATGCGGCAATTTTCATTTGCTATTTTAAAGTATTGCTGCAAATGCCAGGCAATGGCTTCCCCTTCGCGGTCCGGGTCGCTGGCGAGTAAAATCCGGTCGGCTTTTTTGGCCTCGTCCTTTAAAACCTTAATTACTTCTCCTTTACCGCGGATGGTAATATACTTGGGGGTAAAATTATTTTCTATATCCACCCCTAATTCGCTTTTAGGTAAATCCCTTACATGCCCCATTGATGATTTTACAGTATAATTTCGCCCTAGGAATTTTCCGATGGTTTTGGCCTTAGTGGGGGATTCTACAATTACAAGTGTCTTCATTAATACCCTCCAAGCAATATTTTTTAAACTTAAATTTTATTTATTTTGGCCTGATAATAATTACCCGGCAATTGTTTAATTTTACCCCCTATTTCCCATATTGTCAGCTTTGAGGCTAATTCATGGGGAGGGAGCTTTAATTTTTCGCTGAGTTCGTCAAAATGCAGGGGCATTATTAGGAGATTTAAAAGCTGTTTTTCTTCCGGTTCTATTCCTCTCTCCTCTTCCGGATATTCCGGGAAAAGGCGGGGCTGGGAAATATACTCGCCCCAAATATCCTGAGCGCAGGTTACCATGCGGCTGCCCTGCTGTAAAAGGCGGTTGGTTCCCCGGCTTAAAGGGCTTGTAATGGGGCCGGGAACAGCAAAAATATCTCTCCCCTGCTCCAGCCCATAATCCACAGTAAGCAAAGTGCCGCTTTTATCTCCGGCCTCCACCACAATTACACCCCGGCAAAGGCCGCTGATTATTCTGTTGCGCATAGGGAAATTTCTGGCGCTGGGCTGCGTGCCCAGGGGGAATTCGCTTATTAAAAGGCCTTTTTCGCCGATTTCCTCTTGAAGCTTGGCATTTTCTCTGGGATAGCTTATATCCAGCCCGCAGCCTACTACGGCTATGGTTTTGCCTTTGGCCTCCAAAGCCGCCGTATGGCAAATGGCATCTATTCCTCTGGCTAAACCGCTTACCACCCATATACCCTGGCGGGCCAAATCCCGGCTGAGAATTGCCGCCGCCTGCCTGCCGTATCCGCTGGCTCTCCTGGAGCCTATCATGGCAAGGCAAATATCATTTTCCTTAGGCAAAGTGCCTTTATAAAAAAGCAGAGGCGGGGGGTCGTAAATTTCTTTTAATAAATAAGGGTAGTTTTTATCTTTAAGGGTGATTAGGCTCAAACCGGCCCGGCAAAAATCCTCATATACGGCTTCCGGCAAAACCCCGGAGGCCGCCTGAGCCAGGCTTTGGGCGGTTTCCTTTTTAAGGCGGGGAATATTCCCCCAAGAGGCCCGCTCCTGCCAGGCCAAAGCGGCATCCCATTGATAATATTCCAGGATTACCCTTAGGCGATGGCTGCCCATACCGGCTATTTTATGCAAAGCCAATAAATAATTTATTATGCTCCTCACCCCCAAAAAGCATTTTGCCCTATTTTTTGCCCGCTTTTAAACCCCCCTGAAAAAGAATATTGGAAGGATAAGAGTAAATCATTTTATCTTTATGCCGCGAGCGCCTTAGGGCAAGGCGGATTAAATCATCAAGAAGGGCGGAAAAGCTCTTCCCGGCAGGCTCCCATAAATAAAAGGAAAGAGAACCGGGAATTGTATTTACCTCATTAATATATACGGTATTCTGCTCTTTATTTAAAAGGAAATCAATCCGGCAGATGCCGGATAAATCCAAGGCGGAAAAAGCGGCCCCGGCAGAGCTTTTTATCTCTTCTAAAACCTCCGGGGGCAAATCCGCCGGGATGCGTCTTTTGGCTCCCCCCATACCTTTGGCGCTGCCTATGTATTTATCAGAAAAAGAAAGGATTTCATCGGCGGAAAGGGGCTCCTCCGCAGCGGAAAATTCCATTTCTTCCGGGCAGCCTAAAACCGAAATATTAATTTCCCGCAGCGGTTCAATTACTTTTTCCACTAAAACCCTAAAAGAAAAGCTGGCGGCAAGGTTAATGGCCGTTTCTAATTGCTCTTTATTATTGGCCTTGCTTATGCCGATGGAAGAACCGAGGCAGGCGGGCTTAACAATTAACGGGTAATTTAGGCAGCCTTCTATTTGGTTTAAAACAGCCTCGGAATCATCCTCCCATTTGCTGCTGTAAAACCAGGTATGCTCCGGAGTTTTAAGCCCGGCATCCTTTAAAACAGCCTTCATGGCAATTTTATCCATGCCGCAGGCGGAGCCCAATACACCGGGCCCTCCATAAGGAATACCGCTTAATTCCAAAAGCCCCTGCAGGCAGCCGTCTTCACCATGGGTGCCGTGAATTACCGGCAAAGCTACATCTATCTTTTCTGCCAGAGTTTTTTTAAATAAACCGGCCTTTGCCTCATAAACCAATTTAAACTCATTATGATTAGGCGAAAATACCACTTTTTGGCAGGAAGCCAAAAGGGCGTCTAAATTCCGATAATTGCTTAATTCTTTTAAGGCCTCCCCAATATACCATTGCCCCTGCTTGGAAATATAAATGGGCAGAGGAGTATATTTTTGCTTATCCAAGGCATGTACGGCCTGCAGGGCGGAAATAATAGAAACCTCATGCTCCACGCTGCGGCCGCCAAAAATCACACCAACAGTTATTTTTTGCATTTTATCCCTCCGAGGTTTGCCCGGGCCGCCCCGGGCTTTAATTGCTTTAATTATGCCATATTCTCTTCTTTTTTAATTATGCTCTACCCTAACCTTCATTATAAGTATCGGGAAGATCATTTTCAAATAAAACCGTATCTTTGGGGGAAACTATTTTCGCCAAAAAACCTCTGGCATCATCTAAATTTGCCGCAATATATACTTTGTCCGGCGGATAGGCAAGCTCCTCTAGGGCATCCTGCATGGGCTTGGTGCGCTTTTTACCTACCAAAATTATATAATCGCAAACCCCGGCGGCCTCTAAAGCAAATTCTCTGTTAAGCTGGTATTCTCTTGGGCCAAGCTCTATCATGCCGGGGGTGATAATTATCTTTTTACCTTCCTTAATTGTGGCAAGAACTTCCAGAGCGGCTTTAGCCCCTGCCGGGTTAGAGTTAAAGGCATCATCTATTATAGCATATCCTGCTCCGCTTTTAATTAATTGCAGACGGTGCTCCACGGGGTTTAAGCGCTTAATTTCCCGGCAAATTTTCTCAATAGGCATGCCCAGGCTGCCGGCGCAAGCTGTGGCAGCTAAAATATTATAAATATTATGTCGGCCTAAAAGGGGCGAAATAACCGGGTAACTCCCCCCGTCGGGGGTGCAAAGGGTAAAGCTTAAACCTTTATTATTATAATTTATATCCTTTGCCGAATAATCCGCCTTATTTTCTATTCCAAAGCTTAAAACAGGGCATTTTGCCAAAGAGGCATTTTCTTTTATATATTTATTATCAAAATTAAGTATTGCAAGGCCTGTTTTAGGCAGGGCCTCTATTAATTCAAATTTTGTTTTAATTATCTGCTCCAAACTGCCGAAGGTTTCTAAATGCTGTTCTCCAATGGCTGTTAAAATACCTATTTTAGGCTTAACCAATGAGCAAAGGAGGGCAATATCTCCCTTTTGCTTTGCCCCCATTTCCGCCACAAAAATTTCATCAATGGGGCGCAGGCTTTCCCTTATAACTCTGGTAAGCCCCATAGGGGTATTATAGCTTTTAGGGCTTACTAATGTAGTGAATTCCCGGCCTAAAATATCCCCCAGCACCATTTTACAGCTGGTTTTACCGAAGCTGCCAGTTATGCCTATAACCGTTAAATTTGAGCTTTTAGCTATAATATTTTGAGCATCCTGAAAAAACCCCGCATTAATATTTCTTTCTACCGGGGCAAGAATAAGATTAGCAAAAAGCATTAATAAAATAGGGAAAAGCGCCAAAAGGGCCGGAATAAAAAGGCCTAATAATCGCAGGGAAGAAAAGGGGAGTAAAATAAGGCAAATAACAGCCAAAACCGCCGCCAGTAATACGGAGCAGGCATAAAGCCTTTTTGCCCTGGCCGTCATTACAAGGGGTTTTTTCTCCTCCGGCCTTTGCCATTTAAAAGCTAAAAAAAAATAAATTATTGCCGTCAAAAAAATAGCGGCCTCGGGGTAAAAAGGCGCAAAAATTAACGGCGGCAAACTCAGTAAATCTCTTTTTAAAAATTTATGGCTGCTGGTTTTTGTGTACCAGCGCAAGTAGCGGGTATTCATATAGGAGTTTAATTGCAAACTGTGCAGCTCTTTTAAAATCTTTTTATTCAGATAAAAAATAAAGCCCGCCGCCAATAAGATACCGGGAATTAAAATATTCAGGTTTTTATTTATTAAGGCAAAAAAAGCCATATTATTCTCCTTTTATTTTATCCTGGGCAAAAAAACTGTCTATTACCCTTAAAAACTGGGGCAAGCACTCTAAAAAGCTGTAATGCCCCGCCCCCTTAAAAACTACAAGGCCGCTGCCGGGGATTAATTTCTCCATTAATTTACCGTCTGAAAGAGGGGTTGCCTCATCCAGCTCCCCCCAAACCAATAAGGTAGGCGCTAAAATTTTGGGCAATAAATAGGTTAAATCTTCGTTAATAACTTTTACAAAGGTCTGGCGCATAGAGCCTTTACTCTGGCGGTAATCCTCAGAGCCCGCTTTATTAATAAAACGGCCTAAAACTCTTTTACCAAGGGTTTTTAAGCCGGGGGCGGCAAATAATTTTTTAGCGGCCTTATAGCTATAAACTTTTATATAATAGCGTAAACTTCGGGCAGGCCTAATCCCGGCACTATCCACTAAAACCATTTTATGGGGAATATCTTCAGCCCCCAGAATAATCCCTAAACGCCCCCCGAAGGAATGGCCGATAATAAGCGGTTTTTTAATTGCCATATTAGCCAGAAAATCCTTTACAAGGCCGGCATAATCATATATGCTCCATGGGCTATCAGGAGGGGGGGTATTGCCAAAGCCCGGTAAATCCAGGCTATAGACGGCAAAATCTGCCCCT
The DNA here is from genome assembly GCA_040767605.1 of Clostridiales bacterium. Lineage (GTDB taxonomy): Bacteria > Bacillota > Dehalobacteriia > UBA4068 > UBA4068 > JAXGOI01. Next base: position 1,504,063 of record JAXGOI010000001.1, on the reverse strand, counting down.
AAATGAAGCTGCACCTGTTTAAAACAGGCGGCATTTGAACCCCAGCCATGGAGTAATAATACAGGCCTGCCCTCCCCGATTTTATAATAGGCTACCGGCAAATTTTTAAGCTTTATGGTTTTAGATTCTATCTGCAAATTACTCTTGCTCATAGGCTGCTCCCGGCAGTAGCATTTAGGCATCTGCTTTTTTTATTAACAATTTTAACTTTTTGCGCTTTTAAAAGAATAAACTTTTTGCTATTTCTAGCAAAAGAAAATAATTCCTTCTTATTTATAGAAATATATATTCAAAAAACTCCTCTTTAAGCCTTTATCCTTAATAAAAAAACAGAAAAAACATTACCCTAATTTAAGCTGTTTTCTCTGTTTTAAGGCTTTTTTATTTTAATCCCTATCCAAACTGCGATAGGAAATAGCCTCCGCCAAATGCTCCAGCTTAATTTCGGGGCTGGCGGATAAATCCGCAATGGTTCTTGCCACCTTTAAAATTCTGTCATGAGAGCGGGCGCTTAATTGCAGCTGAGAGAAGGCCTGCTTTAGCATATTTTGGGCATCCTCCTTTAAAACACAGAATTTTTGCAAATCCCGCCTTTGCATTTGCCCGTTAAAATTAGATTTACTCCCCAAAAAACGGCGGGCCTGAATTTCCCGGGCGGCCTCTACCCTTTCTTTAATTATTTTAGAGGAATCTCCTTTTCTTTTATTTGTCAAATCTCCGTATTTTACCCTGGGCACCAGAATATGTAAATCCATTCTATCCCAAAGGGGGCCGGAAATTTTCATTAAATATTTTTTTATCATATGAGGGGTGCAGGTGCATTCCTTTAAATTATCCCCGTAATAGCCGCAGGGGCAAGGGTTTAAAGCCCCGATTAATTGAAAATTAGCCGGGTAAACTACTTTTGAGCTAACTCTGGCAACAGTAACTATTCTGTCTTCCAAGGGCTGGCGCAGGGCCTCTAAAACATCCCGAGGGAATTCCGGCATTTCGTCCATAAAAAGCACCCCATTAGTGGCAAGGCTGATTTCCCCCGGTTTTGGGGATACCCCACCCCCGATTATGGCGGCGGCGGATGCCCCGTGGTGAGGAGCCCGAAAAGGCCGCCGGGTAATTAAGGGCTGCCCTTTAGGCAAAAGACCGGCTACACTGTAAACCCGGGTAATTTCCACACTTTCTTCCAAAGTAAGGCTGGGTAAAATTGAAGGCAGGCGCCTGGCCAGCATGGTTTTGCCTGAGCCCGGGGGCCCCACTAAAAGTAAATTATGCCCTCCGGCGGCGGCTATTTCTAAGGCTCTTTTTACCCCTTCCTGCCCTTTAACATCCCCCATATCCAGGGAATCTTCCTGGCTTACGCTATTTATCAGCGTATTTGGGTCCCATTTTTCGGGCCGGGGGCTTTCCTCCCCTTTAAGTATTTTAACCAGGGAGGCTAAATCAGAAACCCCAAAGCAATTAATTTTTTGCACTATTGCCCCTTCGGAGGCATTTTCCTGAGGCAAATAAAAGTTTTCTACAGAATCCACATAGGCTAAGGCCCCTGACATTGCCAGGGCCCCCTTAACGGGTCTTATCATACCCTCCAGAGAAAGCTCCCCGGCAAAGGCGGTATTTATTAAAGCCTCCCCTTTAGGGATTTGCCCTGTGGCGGCTAATATCCCAACGGCAATGGGGAGATCTAAAAAAGGCCCCTCTTTTTTTATATTGGCCGGCGCCAAATTAACGGTTATACGCTTAAGGGGGAATTCAAAGCCGGAGTTTTTTATCGCCGCCCTAACCCTCTCCCGGCTTTCTTTAACGGAGGCATCAGGCAGGCCCACAATATCAAAAGCCGGCAGGCCGGAGCTGATATCAACCTCCACCTGGAGCAAATAGCCGTCTATGCCTAAAACGCCGCAACTATTAATTATAGCCAGCAAATATATCATCCTCCCCCCGGCCCGGGTATTAAAGGGCCGCGCCAAAACCTGGCAAATTAAGTCTTTTATGCAAGTTTTTAAGTATTATTTTAAATTTAATATTCAATTCCCTATTCGCCGCTTGTCTTTCTTTCCCTCCCTTAGGTAAAAAACAGCAAAGGCCGCTTTTTTAAGTTTTCTTTGCCCTTTATCTATAAAGAATATTTTATCCGCTTTTTATATTGAATTAAACTCTGAAATGTAATAGAATTACCATGTTCGGTATTTATTTTTTGTATTATTTTTTAACTTTAATTTAAAAAAGCGGCCTGATTCGGCGAAAGGAAGAATAAATATGGCAGATATTAAAGGCTTTCGTGCTCTGCGGTATGATTTAAACAAAGCCGGCAAAATTAATGAGCTTATAACCCCCCCTTATGATGTTATAAACGATAAAATGCAGGAGGATTTTTACCAGGCAAGCCCTTATAATATTATCCGCCTGGAATGGGGCAAAAAATACCCGGACGATACCCCTGAAAATAACCGCTACACCAGGGCGGCGGCGGACTTTAAGGACTGGCAGGAGCAGGGCATTTTAAAAAGAGACCCCAACCCCGCTTTTTACTTTTACCGGCAGGAATTTTCCTTCGGCCAAAAAACCTATATACGCAGCGGCTTTTTAGCCGCCATTAAAGCGGAAGGTTATGAAAACGGCAATGTTTTACCCCATGAAGAAACCCTGCCCAAGCATAAGGAAGACCGCTATAAGCTGATGGAGCATACATATGCCAATTTCAGCCCTATTTTAGGCCTTTATGCTCAAAAGGAGCAAACAATTGATGCCGCCTTAGGGCTTTGGGCCGAAAAAAATGCCCCCCAAATTGATTTTAAAGACCCCCAGGGTGTTACCCACCGCCTTTGGCATATAGATGACCCGGCCACAGTTGCCCTGGTAGAAAAAGAGTTTAAAGAGCTTAAGGTTTATATTGCCGATGGGCATCACCGTTATGAAACAGCCTCCCTTTTTGCTAAAAATGCGGCCCAAAAAGGCAAAGAAAATTGCGCTTATATGCTTATTGCTTTAATTAATCTATATGATGCCGGCCTTTTGGTTCTTCCCACTCACCGCCTGGTTAAAAACTTAAACGGTTTAACCGGGAATGGCCTGCTCTCTAAAATTGCCGAGGCCGGTTTTACGGTAATGCGGATTACAGACGGCAATAAAGCCGGGGCCTTAGAGGCTCTTTTAACCAGAATGGAAAAAGGAGGCAAGGAAATACCCTCCTTCGGCTTATATATTGAGGATGAATTTTATCTTATACAGCTCCCCCAGGGGGATAAATTCCTGGCGGAAATCAGCCCGGATAAATCCCTGGCCTACCGCAATTTAGATGTTACAATTTTACATTCCCTGATTTTAGAAAATATTTTGGATATCTGCCCTGAAAAGCTGGCGGCCGAAGGCTATATTGGCTATACCAGAGATAATAAGGATACATTTGAAAAAATAGATTCCGGCGAATATGCCTGCGCCTTTTTGTTAAACAGCACTCATATAAGAGAGCTTTTGGAAGTTGCCGATGCCGGGGATAAAATGCCCCAAAAATCTACTTATTTTTACCCTAAAATTATTGCCGGCCTTGCCGTAAACAAATTAGGCCAGTAATTAAATTAGGGTAATATTTAAAATTAGATAGTATTTAAAATAGGATAGTATTTAAAATTAGATAGTATTTAAATTTTAAACCAGCAAATTATTAAAAATAAAAACCGGCAGAGCCGGTTTTTATTTTTTATGCAGTATGCTATTTATAATCTCTAAGGGCGCTGCCTTTTCGATTAAAAATAAAGGAAATAGATTTAAATAAGAAAAAGAACAAAGCCGAGTTGAGGCCGGCCTTAATCAGATTAAAAGGAATTGTAACGGGGATTAAAGCCGCCACAACAACCTGCCGGGGTACATTAAAAAAGTGAACGGTAAAAATTAAATTTAAAGGTATCATTAATAATGCCATAGCCAAAGAGCCGCATATAAGGGAAATTATTATGGCTTTATTTGTTTTGCCTAAAGCTTTATAAATAAAACCGGCGGTAAGGATTAAGGCCCCGGAGGCAAAAACATGCATAAGAAAGCCGATTATTCCATTACCCCCTAAAAAAAAGGCCTGAATGGCAGAAACAACTATTAAAATTATCATTCCCGCCCCCGGCCCCATAGCAAAGGCGCCTAATAAAACAGGAACATCCGCCATATCATACTCTAAATAAGCCGCGCTGGGGAATATGGGTACCCTTAATAAAAGAATTAACACTATGGAAATTGCCGCCAATAAACCCATTTGAGTTAATTTAAGACTTGTTTTTTTTCTTGCTTCCAGCATAAGCTCTCCTCTTTTCTGTTTTTTTGCCTTTAAAAGGCGTATTTTTGTGCTTAAGGCAAAATAAAAAGCCCCTGGGGGCGCAAGAAAAAACACTTTCTTCTTCCATCCGGACTATACCGTCGGCTCCGGATTCTCACCGGATCAGCTTTCGCTCGCGGGCTTAGCAGCTTAGGCTGCATTACCGCCGATGGGGAATTTCACCCCGCCCCGAAGACAGCACTATTAAGCTTTCTTCTATATTATATATCCGGCGGCGCTTTATGTCAAAGCTTTTTAAACCCCTTTAGCGTTTTATAAGAATAGGCAAAGCCCGGGTCTTATAGGGCTTTAAAGAAAAAAGGAATTATAGTATAATGTTTTTTAGTGAGTATTAAGGCTGATACTAGGAGAGTTTATGTCTTTAATTTTACAGGCACACGGGTTAAAAAAAGAATTCGGGGCTAAAACCATATTCAGCGATTTAGATTTAGAGCTGAAGGCGGGGGAAAAGGCGGCCTTAATAGGAGCCAACGGAGCCGGGAAAACCACCTTATTCAAATGCCTTTTAGGGCTTTTAGAGGCGGAAGAAGGCCGCGTTAAACTGGCTGCCGGGGCAAGCATTGGTTATGTTGAGCAAATACCCGCCTTTGAGGAAAGTACTACCCTTTGGGAGGCCCTTGCCTCGAGCTTTGAGGATATTTTTAAACAAAGGGCTGAAATTTCGGCGCTGGAAAAGCAAATGGCAAGCCAAAAAGGCTTTGCCCTTAAACATATAATGGATAAATACGGCTCTTTAATCTCCCATTATGAGAGCGTGGAGGGCTTTGCCTGTGAGGCTAAAATTAAAAAAATCCTTTTAGGGCTGGGGTTTAGGGAGGATGAATTCTCCCGCCCTTTTAAAAGCTTTAGCGGGGGAGAAAAAACAAAAATCTCCCTGGGCTGCCTTTTAGCCAGAGAAAGGCAAATTATGCTTTTAGATGAGCCTACAAACCATTTGGATTTAGACGCCCTGGAATGGCTGGAGGATTTTTTAAAAAGCAGCTCCTCCGCTTTATTAATTATTTCTCATGACCGCTATTTTTTAGATAATATTACCCAAACCACCTTTCATCTGGAAAAGGGCAGGCTTAGGCGCTATAATACTTCTTATACCGGCTTTACCAGGCAAAAGGCGGAGGAAGACCTGGCATTGGAAAGAGCCTATCAAAAACAGCAGAGGGAAATCGGCGAATTAAGCGATTATATTAATAAATACCGGGCCGGTATAAAGGCCAGGCAGGCCCGGGGGCGGCAATCCCGCCTGAATAAAATAGAAGTGCTGGAAAGGGCCGGGCAGAAAAAAGGCATTGCCTTAAAAAACCATAAGCTCCATATTGAGCAGGGAGGGGAGAAAGTACTCAGCCTGGATAGCCTATCCTTTTCCTTTCCCGGCAGCCCTCTTTTTGAGGATTTAAATCAGGAAATTCTCGCCTCTCAGCGTATTGCTTTAATTGGCCCTAACGGGGCCGGGAAAACTACTTTAATTCAATTAATTCTGAATAAAATCCTGCCCCAAAAAGGTTCTGTTAGCTGGGGCGTAAATATAAAACCCGGCTATTTTGCCCAAACCCATGAAAACTTAAACCCCCATAATACGGTATTGGAAGAAATAATCTCAAATTACCCCATTACCCTCCAGGAGGCTCGGGATTATTTGGCAGCTTTTCTCTTTTGCGGGGATGAGGCGGAGAAAAAAATCTCCTCCCTAAGCGGCGGAGAAAGAGCCAGAATCTCTTTTTTAAAGCTTTATCTTTCAAAAGCGAATTTTTTAATTTTAGATGAGCCTACAAATCATATGGATATTCAAAGCCGGGAGGCCTTTGAAAACTTTTTAAAGGAATACACCGGGACAATTTTGGCAATTTCTCATGACCGTTATTTTATTGATAATATTGCCGATACTGTTTGGGAGCTTAATGGGGGGCAAATTACTGCCTATGAAGGGAATTACAGCCGCTATAAGCAAAAAAAGGCCCAATTTGCCGCCGTTCCGGCCAAAAAAGAAGCAAAAGAGGTAAACGCAGATCTTAAGGCGGAGAAAAAAGCCGCTAATCTCAGCCAGGCGGCTTTAAGAAGCAAAAAGGTAAGGCTGCGGCAGGATCTTCTTAATTTAGAAGAAGAGATTGAAAGGGCCGAAAGCAGAATAAATGAAATAAATAAGCTTTTAGCTCAGGAAAGCCTTTATCAAAAGGGCGGGGATGAATTAAAGGCCCTGCTGGAGGAATATAATATTCTCCAAAAGCGCCTTCCTTTATCTTATAATGAATGGGATAGCCTCATTACAGGCCTTGAAGAATACACTTAAGCTTTTGCCTGCCATGCCCCTTTAGGCTCCGGGCAAAAACGAGGGAGAAAATATTATGAAGCTTGATTGCATATTAATCGGCTCTAAGGGTCAGGGTACAATAATGGCCGCAAAGCTCCTGGCTAAAACCGCCGAAAGCCTGGGGAATACCGCCCAAACCTGGGAGACAATCTTAAAAGGGCAAAGAAACGGCTGTATTATAAGCCATATCCGCATCGGCAAAAAAGAAAAACCGCCTATTCCTTTAGGGCAGGGGGATATTCTTATAAGTACGGAGCCCGCGGAGGCCTTAATTAATTTTGATTATCTTAAACCTCAGGGGAAAATTATAGTTTGTTCTAAGCCGGTTATGGCAGCGGCATATTCCCCTTTTAGCCCCAATCTTGATGCCTCGGCGGCCCTGGGGCTATTGGGTAAAAAAGCCTACCAGCTTACAATAGTAGACGGGGATAATTTATGTAACCTGGCCGGCAATCTAAAACCCTTAAGCCTGATTCTTTTAGGGGTTGCCATAGCCCAGGGGGTTTTACCCCTAAGCCGGGAAGATATAGAAAACACCATAAGAACAAATATTAACCCCAAACTTTGGAAAATGACTATTCACGGCCTTGGCCTGGGGATAAGATATAAAGCCCTCTCTTAAAACTTTTAAAAAAACCCTTAATAGAACTTTCTATTAAGGGTTTTTTATGTTTTTTTATTTTATTTTAAAGCAAAATATTATACTTTAGCCTTTGCCTTGCTTTTTTCTTTGGCTTTAGTATATTTATTTACCCATAAGCTGAGGATAAAGCTTATTCCCACCAGGGCAATAAAGGCAAATAAAAAAGGGAGGGAATAAGGCTTGTTTATATAGGCCCCCATTAAAGTATGAGTAATCATCCCCGGAATTACTCCTAATAAGGAGCCGAGAATATATTTATGGTAGGGCATATTTGAAGCCCCTAAAAACATACTTGCAATATCTCCGGGGATAAACACCATAAGCCGCAGCATAAAGCCGGAAAAAACCCCGTTGGCAAGGCCCGTATCCTCCAGTTTTTTTGCTTTGGGGTATTTAGCTACCAGCTTATTAACGGTTTCTCTGCCGGAAAACCTGCCCACAAAATAAGGCAGGGAAAGGCAAACCCAAAGCCCCGCTAAATTAACGGTTAAGGCGGCCCAAAGGGGGAATATTACCCCGGAGCTCATACTGATAATCATTTTGGGGAAAACAACGGATAAAGATTTAAGGGCATATATGCCGATTATTGCCAAAGCCGCGGCAAAAAACCCCGAGGGTACATAATTGACTATATCCATAAAGGATAAACCCCTAAGCAGCACCCAATAAAGGATGATTAAAACCGCCGTAAACACTATGGGGAGGGCTTTTAAGACGGGGTATATTTTATTCTTTAAATTGCCTTTTGTTTCAATTACCACGCTTATGCACCTCATAGCCTAAACACATACGCCAACCTAAGCCCTTATTTTTGCTCCGCCAAAGTAAAATCTATATAATCCCCCCGGGAAAAATCCGGCTCAAAGCCTGCGGCAATTATCTTGGCCGAAAGCGCCTCCACACCCTCTGCGGCCTCTTCATCCATGCAGATTTTATTATCATAAATGGCATATTCCTTGCGATGAGAAACAGGGGATAAATTAGGCATAACCACATTTGCCCCGGCTTCAAGCCCCATTTCCCTTCCGCCGTCCTCTATTGTGCCAAGAGCCGTTGTAGAAGGCATAAGCACTTTTGGGAGCATTATTCTTACTAAGGCCAAAAGTATCAGGGTAAGTTTTGAATCCGGAGTTTCTTCCCCGGCAAAAATTGTATCACAATGGGGAATAAAAGGGCCAATGCCTATCATATGGGGTTTAAATTCCCTTAAAAAAACTAAATCCTCCCCTAAATTTTCAAGGGTTTGATAGGGAGATTGCACCATAAACCCCGCCCCCACCTGAAAACCGATTTCCTTTAAGGCATAGAGGCATTCCATTCTTTTAGCCAAAGTAAGGCTTTGCGGATGCAGCCGGGCATAATGGCCTTGATTTGCGCTTTCATGGCGCAATAGGTAGCGGTCTGCCCCGGCTTTAAAATAGCTTTGATACACCTCCCTGTCTTTTTCCCCTAAAGAAAGGGTTAAGGCACAATCAGGGTATTCCCCTTTTATTTGCTTAATTAAGCCAACCACTATTTTTTCTGTATAATAAGGGTCTTCCCCGCTTTGCAAAACAAAAGAGCGAAAGCCTAAAGCATAGCCTTGAGCGCAGCATTCCATAATTTCTTCAGCGCTTAGGCGGTACCTTTTAGTGTTTTTATTGCTGCAGCGAATACCGCAATAATAGCAATCGTTTTTACAATAATTGCTGAATTCTATAAGCCCCCGGAAGAAAACTTTGCGGCCATAATAAAGCCGCCTTTTTTCATCCGCCTTAAAGAATAATTCATCCAGCTCCTTTTTTGAAGCTTTATTGTAATAAGAAATTATTTCAGCCATCTGCTTTGCTCCGGCACTTTCCAGCAGAGCCTCCAAGTTTAACATTGCTCTCTTTCCCCCTTAAATATATGCGTAAAATCGCAGTTAGTTTCATACCCTAGGGAACAACTATACTATAACATCTTAATAATACCCTAAGAGCGCCTATTAGGCAAGGGGTTTAAAAAAATAAGCCTGCTTAATAACGGGCCCCCATTTATTGCCAAGGTAATAATTCCCTATTTGTTTGCTCATGCCAAAGGGCTGATGTAACATATAAACATGCTAGGCTTTTTAGTTTAGTAAAAAAAGAAATCGGAGGATTTGCCTATGAGTTTTAAACACAGTAAACTATATACAACGGTAATCGCTTTAATGGGAAGCCTTTTTATCCTGGCAGCCGCCGCCTCGCCGGCCGCCGCGGCCCAAAACTGCTCATCTCAGTTTAACACTTTAAATGCCCAAGTACAATGCCTTTTAAGCGGCCAATGCCAAACAGATTCCATAGAGAGCCTTCTTTGTAACGGCACAGATGAATGCCTGTTTTGCGGTAAAGAACTTACAAATAGCAATTGCAGCAATAAATTAGGAATTTGCAATGCCGATTTAGCAAAAAATTCTTTATTAAATAGGCTTTTGGGAGAAAAACTAAGCGTTTCCGGGCTCTTTCAATTAATTAATCAGCAAGGGGGCAATAATAATTTTAAGCTCCCTAAATTACCCGCTAAAACACCGGTTTTAGAGCCTGCGCCCAATGAGCCCTCCAAACCGGCCCCAACACCCCCTGAAGAAGAGAAAAAGCCGCAAAACCCTGCTCCTGCTCCCACCCAAGCAAGTTTAAGCGCCATGGAAAGGGAAATGCTTAGCCTGGTAAACGGAGAAAGGACTAAAGCCGGTTTATCCACCTTAACGGCGGATTCCACTTTAAGCAAGGTGGCAAGAATAAAATCTCAGGATATGCTGGATAAAAACTATTTTGACCATAATTCTCCCACCTACGGCACTCCCTTTGAGATGATGAAGGGCTTTGGCATCAGCTATTCAACAGCGGGAGAAAATATTGCTCTAAACAGCAGCGTAGAAAAAGCCCATATAGCCCTGATGAATTCCCCGGGGCATAAAGCCAATATTTTAAATTCTTCCTTTACCCATATTGGCCTTGGTATAGTGCAAAAGGCAAACGGCAGTCTTTACATAACTCAAATGTTTATTGGTAAATAAAAATAAAAGCCCCGGGCCTAAAAGTTTGGGGCTTTTATTTTTTTAATATGAATATTCCAATTAACAATGGGGAAGATAAAAAGGAAATTTAATATACGGAGGTATTTTTATGGATAGCGGAAATTTAAATGAATGCATTAATTGCACTGTTCATCAATGCAAATATCATCATGGGAGCAGGAATTATTGTACCCTGGATAATATTACCGTAGGCACCCATGAAAGCAATCCCCAGATGGAGCAATGCACCGACTGTTTATCCTTCCAGATTAAGCACTAAAATATTCCCCGGCGCTTAAGCGCCGGGGAATAAAACATAATAATTAAAATTAAACCCCTAAAAGCAGCTTTAAAGCGCTTTTAGGGGTTTAAGCTTTAAATTAGTAATTGAGGCCGGCCGCAAATATTTGCATTATAAAATCTTTAGGGGCCGAAATTGCAAGTATTTTAAATTTTAATAAGGCGTACACGGAGAATACCCTCAATATCCCGGATATGGTCAATAGTTTCTCTATTAACCTCGGTATTGACATCAACCAAAGTATAGGCATACTCTCCCTTGGATTTATTTGTCATATTTTCCACATTCACCCCATCTTTAGACAATAGCGAAGTAACGGAGGCAAGCATATTGGTAATATTCCGGTGAATAATGCATAAGCGCTCCACACCGCTGCATTCCTGCTGAACCGTAGGCAGATTTACAGAATTCAGGATATTCCCCTTTTCCAGATAATCCTTAAGCTCCATGGCCGCCATAACGGCACAGTTTTCCTCACTTTCGGGGCTCGAGGCTCCTAAATGGGGAATGGCCACCACATTTTTAGCCAGGGTAATTTTATTATTGGGGAAATCCGTAACATAACAGGCTACCTTTCCCTCATTAAGGGCGGCAATCATATCATCGTCATTAACCAGCTCGCCCCGGGCAAGGTTCACAATGCGCACTCCCGTTTTCATTTGCTCAAATGCCGCTTTATCCAGGGTTTCCCGGGTGCTGCTGGCAAGGGGCAAATGCAGGGTGATATAATCACAGTTTTTATACAGGAAGGAAAGATCAAGAACTCGGCATACCGATCTGGAAAGAGTCAGGGCAGATTCCACCGATAAGAAAGGGTCATAACCATATACTGTCATCCCCAGCTTTGTGGCAATATTTGCCACCTGGGCGCCAATGGCGCCAAGGCCGATAACCCCAAGGGTTTTACCCAGCAGCTCTGGGCCGATAAAAGCAGACTTGCCCTTTTCCACTACGGCAGGCACATCAGCCCCGGCCTGCGCCTCATTGCGAACCCACTCGGAGCCGCCGACCACATTCCGGGAGGCAATTAAAAGGGCGCAAACCGCCAGCTCTTTAACGGCGTTTGCATTTGCACCCGGGGTATTAAATACCGCAATCCCAGCCTCCGAGCATTTGGCAACGGGAATATTATTAGTGCCGGCGCCTGCTCTGGCTATGGCCCGAAGAGATTCGGGGAATTCATAATCATGCATTTGGGCGGAGCGGACAAGAATTCCGTCTTCCTCCGTTATATCGCTGCCCACTATAAAGTTGGGCCCCTCAAGCTCTGCCAAACCGACAGGGGAAATTTTATTAAATGTTTTTATTTTATACACAGGTTTTTACCTCCGCTTAATTGTTCTTTTCAAATGCCCGGATGAAATCGCAAAGGCGCTCAACACCCTCTATAGGCATAGCATTGTAAATAGATGCCCGCATTCCCCCCACATTACGGTGGCCTTTTATGGTTATAAGGTCTGCTGCGGCGGCTTCTTTAATAAACTTGGCATCAAGCTCTTCAGATTCTGTGCGGAATACCACATTCATATCGGAGCGGGAGCCGGGCTGGGCGGGAGCGATAAACATCCGGGAGGCATCCAGCACATCATAGAGCATGGCGGCCTTTTTGTTCTTAATGGCTTCCATTGCCGGAATACCGCCGAGGCTTTCCAGCCAATCCAGCACCAATCCCAGAATATAAATACACCAGCAGGGCGGGGTATTATACATTGAGCCTTTATTCATCGCGGTTTTATAGCTCATCATTACCGGCGTATAGGGCAATTCGTTCCCGGCAAGCTCCTGCTTTACAATAACCACGGTAAGCCCTGCCGGGGCCATGTTTTTCTGTGCGCCGGCATATATGATGCCGTATTTGGAAATATCCACCGGCCTGGAGAGAATATTTGAAGACATATCGCAAACCAGCGGCACGCTGCCTGTTTCGGGTATATACTGCCACTCGGTTCCATAAATGGTATTATTGGCGCAATAGTGAAAATAGCTGGCTTCCGGGTTCAGCTTCAATGCGCTTTGAGGCGGGATATAAGTGTGGTTTTTATCCTCGGAACTGGCAGCAATACTGATCTCCCCGTATTTCTTGGCCTCTTTATAAGCAAGGTTGGAAAAATTGCCGGTTACGGCATAATCCGCCTTACCCGTCTTGCCGATTAAATTAAGAGGAACCATGGAAAACTGAGATGTAGCGCCCCCTTGCAGGAAGAGCACATCATAACCCTCAGGAACATTCATTAAACGGCGAAATTTAGCCTGAGTATCCTGAAAGATCTGATCAAAGATTTTAGATCGGTGGCTCATTTCCATAACGGACATGCCGGAGCCGCCGTAATTCGTAATTTCTTCCCGGGCACGGATAAGCACTTCCAGCGGAAGCATGGAAGGGCCTGCAGAAAAATTATAAACGCGTTTTTGAGCCATATTCATTCCCCTTTACCTGATCTTTTCTTCTTGCTATAAAATCGAAACCCAAGTTAATTATACTGTTTTATCTCAAGAGTGTCAATTAAACCCTAAGGCAAAAAACCCCTAAAGTGCTGCTTTTTTCTTTATATTTTTAATGGCGGGAAAACAGCCCTGAAGGCAGAAAAGTAAAATATAAAACAGGCGCAGAGGGAAAATTCAGGCTGCATATATTATTTTATAAAACCAAACAAAAGCCGCTAAAAAAATAACCCCTGATAGGCCTAAATATAGGCATATCAAGGGTTTGTCTTAAAATGAACTCCCATAAAACTTTGCCTGTATACACATTGGCATTGCCTTCGCTTTATATTTCCTCCCTCATTTAAAAAATCCTCACTATAACTAAAAATATATTTACTCTATTTAAAAAATTTTACTCTATTTATAAAAACTTTGCTTTACCCAAAATATCTTTGCTTTATTTGAAAAGTTTTCCTTTTTTTAACCCTGCTCTTATCCTTTTTAATTATTATCTTTTTATTCGATCTTCTTTATTGTTTCGATTTCATGGTCTAAAATCTCTCCGGTATAGGCATCAATTTCCACCTCGTGCTTTTCATTATCCTTTATTATTTCAACCTCATACTCCGCTTTATCACCCTCAATCTCTAATTCAATATCAATAACTCTCCCTCCGCCGGCTACCTTTAAAGCTATATTCCTGGCCTCTTCTGCCAAGAGTATTTCTTTTTCGGAATTTTTAATTTCAGGCTTATTGTCGGCGCTGTTTATTTTTTTAGTTTTATGCTCCTTAACTTTTCCGGTGTAGGCATCAATTTCAATTTCGTGTTTAAGATTATCCCAAATTATTTCTATTTCATATTCAGCTTCATTGTCATCTTGCTCAAACTCTACTTTTACTATTTTACCGCCTTCAATAAGTTTCAGCGCTATTTCTTTGGCTCTTTCTACGGTTATTAAACTGCTTTTATCCCTTTCTGGAAATCCCTCGGAAGATTGCCCCAAAGATTTTCCCGTATTTCCTTTATGCTGTATAAACCCCTGGGTTTCTACTAGATCCTCCAGCTTGAGTTCTGATTCTTCTATAAGGCTTATAAGCTCTTTAATTGATAGCTGTGATAGCATTTTTAAGTCTAGGTTGGGTCTAATATCAACTATTTTTTCTATAAAGCTCATTTTGTTTGGGGAAATTTTATACTCTTTTGCCTCACTTTTTAATGCCGGGGTCATATCCAAATCCTGCACCAGTAAAGTTGGCTTAATTTTCTCAACCCTAAAAGATTCCTTGACTATTGTCCTGCTTGGCTACTCGAATATGGAGTTCGTGAACTACGTCAGTAGAAATAATTTCACTATCTATTATAGTTATGACGCTCTCTACAGCTCCTCGGTTAATTTTATCTTTATGAACCAGATACAACTCATGTATTAGATAGTTTTTGTAAGCCTCGCTTCGTAGAGGGTGTATTTCAAAATGTCCCTTTGTTTTAAAGCGTACATATGCCTTGCCAAGCTGGTCTTTGAACTTATCATGTTTTGCAGTAAGTGATAACAAATATTCTGTCTGCGGAATTTTTAATACCTCTGCCGATGGTTGCCCGATGATACTGCTACCTGTGGGGTTAAGCGCTTTCTTCTTGCTCATTTTTGTTTCTCCTTTACATTTTGGTTTAGTATAGAAATAAAAAAATCGCGACCACCCATGAACCTCAAAAGATTCATAGTATAATCACGATCTACTCTTGGGCCGCAACCTCACCTTAGCTAGATGAGGTGTCTTTTTACACTGCCACTTAAATATTAAGTTTTCTTAAATCATTAACAACGCGAGTATAGCACATGTAGATTAATTGGTCAAGCCTTTCTTTTTCAATAACCGTAATACCGTAATCAGATAGAAAATAGCGTTTTGACGTGTTGCGATTGGTTGCAAAATCAGCCGTTTACATTATCACATCAGCTATTTATAATTATCCATAATATGGAAGGAGGCATTATTATGTCGAACTCAGCACGCGATAGATACATATTAACCGTCAGGTTTGACAAGCGGCGTATTCATGGTTTGCACATCTATAATCAGGACGAGGCCATCGCCGCAAGAGACAGGCTAATTGCAGTAGGCGCAAAGCCAAGCAACATCAGGATTGATAGATATGAATCGGTTTTTGGAGGTGGCGTGCTTGAAAGTGAGGTTGTTAAACGTGCGGTGTAATAGCGAGGGGATACCCTCTATTGAGTTATCTGGCAAGTGGCTTGTCGAGCAGGGCTTCACTCCTGACAGCCGAATTGCTGTATGTATGGGAAGTCATGGCAAGCTCACTATCGTCAATTTGGATTTAGAGGCGCATCGGCTTCTTGAGGAAGAATACAAAGAACAAGTTTATATCATCCCAAATGAGTAAATCCCCCGACAGCTTTTGATTAGCTACCGAGGGATTTATTTGTTGAGTTGGCCTAGATGGGGCATTGCAGCTTTGAGTACATCGAGCAGCAGTGCCTTTTCTTGTGCTGTACATTGACTAATCAGTTGGTGTAGCTCCTCATTTGCCTGAACGGGTTGTTCTCCCTTAACAAGATAATCGAGGGATAAATGCAGACAATCAGATATTTTTATGAGCGTCTCATAGCTCATCTTGCGTACCCCACGCTCAATCTGTCCGACGAAATATGCCGACACACCAATTAGTTCAGCAAATCTCTCTCTTGTAAGTCCAAGTCGTTTGCGCCCCTCAACAATGCGCCCACCTACAGTTTTGTTTGTATCCATCAGCACCCCTCCAATACAAACAGTATAAAGCTCAGGGCATTTACTATAAATTGGCTTAAAGTGCTAATATAATGTTTGCTACCAGCTTTATATAATGTTATTATATTGTGTGTGAAAATCTCTTGAGGGGGTAGCACACAATATGGATGAGAGGTTTGATTATATCGCTCGCACCCTATCCCGCACAAAGCGTAAGGAATACGAAAATTATGTGGTCAATGCCATTTGGAATCGGCTGAATACTACGGAAGTAAAACCCGTCTCTCAGCAGTATATTAAACATACTAATGGCTACTATCTGATTGACCTGTATTTCCCACAGCTAAATATTGGTATTGAATGCGACGAGGGATACCACAAGCAAAATGTGGAACACGATTTGATTAGAGAGCTAACGATATTTGATATTCTCAAGCAGGTTAAAAACATCGCTGAGTATCGGGCTTTACACGTTGATGTAACCAGAAGCTATGAGCAAATAGAGGAAGAAATTAATGACCACGTTCAGACTATTCGCTCATGTATTGAAGCGCAAAAGAGTAACGACTGTTTTACGGAGTGGCAAGTTGTTTCGCCACAAGAGTATTTTGCGAATAAGGATACTGTTTCTATAGATAACGATATAGCTTTTAAAACGATTGCCGAGACTTGCAATGCTCTTTTTTCTACCACATATAAAAATATTCAGCAGAGTTGGTTTGTGCCGTCTACATTCCGCAAGAAATACGGTCAGCAGTATAAAGTTTGGTTTCCCAAGTTGGCGGTTGAGAACAGGGCAGTAACACGCGATTGGCATAATGAATTGTCGCAGGACGGAAAACGAATTATCGAGTTTAACGAATCTTCCCATTGGACGGCAGAGGATTTGAGGACAGATATCCACGAATCAAGAGTAACCTTTACACACGTCCTTGACCCCGTTACGCACAAAAGAGAGTATCGCTTTGTAGGTATTTTCAAATATACAGGAATAGAGCAGAACAAAAATATATATACAAGAATTGACGAGAGCTTTCCGCTTATTAAGCTATAGAAAAAACAGCTTAGACCATCCTTCTGTGGATAGCCCAAGCTGTTTTAACATTCAGAGGTAAGAGATTAACAAGAGGGAGCTACAACTGGTTTATAATATTATTCTGTATAATACTGTTATAGTTTTATTTTCTCACCCTTACGATGAATCTGTTCCAGAGCGTTGAACTTGTCAAAGTCCTTTTGCAAATCGTTCGTAAACATCTCGACGTATTCTTTCACCACATCTAATGAAGAATGTCCTAGAATTTTTTGGAGTCTGAATATATCGCCACCTGCTAATATCCACTTCTTGGCAAAGGTATGGCGGTACAAATGAATAGAGGTTTTTTCCACCCCACGCCTTTTGTGATAGCGTGTTAAAGATATTCTCAAGTTATCAGTATTGAGCTTGTCTCCACAGGCATCACAGAAAAGATAATCATTAGGCTTGCCGCCTCTGTGCTTGAGATAGTCCTTCAGTATTTTTGATAGTGTTGCGGAGAGCGGTATGTACTGCTGTTTTTTGTTTTTTGTTGTAGATAATTTAATAACCGATTCATTAAAATCAATATCGGATATTCTAATGTTTATCAGGGTATTGCGCCTGTTACCTGTTGAGAGCAAATAGTTAATCATAACCCAGTTGCGGTACTCCGTGAAGTTGCAAAGACTCAGTTTTGGTTTTTCGAGCAAAATATTGAGTTCATCATCGGTATAAACTTCCTTTACCTTCTTTTCACAGCGAATGACAGGAAAAGCAATCTTATCCATGTAGCCGTTATTGTGGAAATAATTAAAAAGGGCTTTT
The DNA here is from genome assembly GCA_040767605.1 of Clostridiales bacterium. GTDB lineage: Bacteria > Bacillota > Dehalobacteriia > UBA4068 > UBA4068 > JAXGOI01. Next base: position 1,486,458 of record JAXGOI010000001.1, on the reverse strand, counting down.
AGGCGTTGCAACCATATTGATATACTGACATTGGACATAGAAGTGTTTTCTCTTAAATAACAGATATAGTTCTCGATCTTGTTTTTGTTAACCGTGTTAATCAAATTGCTTTCAGGATAGAACTTGTTAAACTGTTTAATTGTGGTTCTGTAGTTAATCAGAGTAGATTCAGCGCAATCCCTGACAGTGCAGTACTTCAAATACTCATCATAACCTTCCTTTAGTGTCTTGTTTTGGGTATTCATTTCAATCTTCATTTTACCATTTCTCCTTTACTTTTTTGAAACAGTAACAGACCAAAAGAGAAGAACAGTGTGGATGAGTACAGGTGTAACAGTTCCATTGTGTTCGTATCTCAAAAAGCGAAAACCCTCGACATATCTAAAAGATAGATACATCAAGGGTTTTAAGCCTTTGGAGCTCTCAAGCAGATTCGAACTGCTGACCTCGTCCTTACCAAGGACGCGCTCTGCCGACTGAGCTATGAGAGCATATTGAGTTTTGTTGTTATAGTCAGTAGACAGAGGGAAGATAGAATCTTCACCGCATATTTTGCGTACGTCCATACGGTAATTACCAAGGACGCGCTCTGCCGACTGAGCTATGAGAGCATATTGAGTTTTGTTGTTATAGCCAGTAGACAGAGGGAAGATAGAATCTTCACCGCATATTTTGCGCACATCCATACGGTAATTACCAAGGACGCGCTCTGCCGACTGAGCTATGAGAGCATATTGAGTTTTGTTGTTATAGCCAGTAGACAGAGGGAAGATAGAATCTTCACCGCATATTTTGCGTACGTCCATACGGTAATTACCAAGGATGCGCTCTGCCGCCTGAGCTATAGAAGCATATTCACTTTTATTATATTCCCCGGCCGGCAAAGAGAAAATATAAGCTTTACCGCTTATTTTATATGCACAAAGAGGGTATTATTAAGAATGCGCCCTGCCGACTGAGATACGGCGATAATTCAGCCCACAGCGAATATTTTACCATAAGCCAATTGCAAAAGCAAGTAATATTTAAGCCTATATAAGGTAAAACCGCCTAAGGCAAGCCGCGTTTATAAGCCCGGCCTAAACCTCATCCTTAACCTTTTGGGCGGTTTCCGGATCAAGATAATTATAGCGCACCATGGCCTCTAATACCGCCTCTCTTCTTAATATAGCTTTATCCGGATTATTATTCAAGGCATAAAAGCTGGGGGCCTTGGGGAGCCCCGCCAAAAGGGCTGCCTGAGCCAGACTTAAATCCTTGGGTTCCGTATCAAAATAGCCCCTGCTTGCCGCAGTAATTCCATAATAGCCGTCGCCAAAATAAATAATATTTATATACAATTCCAAAAGCTCGTCTTTTTCATAATTCATCTCCAAATCCGAAGCGACAAAAGCCTCCGCCACCTTGCGGGGAAGAGTTTTTTCAAAGCTGAAGTAAATATTTTTTGCCAATTGCTGGGTTATGGTGCTGCCCCCCTCGGCAAAATCCCAAGCTAAGATATTTTTAATAACTGCCCTGCTTAAAGCGGATAAATCTAAAGCGCCATGGTCATAAAAGCGATGGTCCTCCACGGCGATTAAACCGTTAATAAAATCCTGAGAGATATTATCCAAAGAGGCAAAATTCTCCGCCGCCCGGATTTCCCTTACTTTTTTCTCCAGAGGGTTTTGGCTGACGGCCTCAATATACAGCCCATAGCCCTGAATAGTATAAAAAACAAGTAGAGAAAAAAGCAGCAAAAAGCAAAGCTTCACCCCTCTTTTCAGGTATTTTTTGCCGTTTTTCTCCTTATTAATTTTACTTGCGCTTTCCGGCATATTTATCCCGCCCAGTTTTTTACTTCTCAGCATTTTAGATTTTAAAACAATATACATATTTTAGACCGGCCCCGCCTTTATTTTGTTCCCCATAAAAAAAGGTTAAAACCGCCCTATATCTATAAAATTTGCTTATAGCGCAGTTTTTAAAAGGTTTAATAAGGGTTTTAGGGAATTAATGTTTTAAGCCCTATAATATACTATTGCGAGGTTAGAATAAATGGATTTTAAACAATTGGAAACCTTTGTGGCTGTTGCTAAAACCGGCAGCTTTACAAAAGCCGCCGGAAAGCTTTTTTTAAGCCAGCCTAGCGTAAGCGGGCATATAAGTAAATTAGAGCAGGAATTGGGAATAACCCTGTTTCACCGGGATAATAAATCTATTGAGCTTACGGATGCCGGTAAAATTTTCTTCTCCCATGCTACGGAAATTCTTAATCAAAAACAAAAAACCCTGCTTAATTTAAATAAATATACCGGTAAAATAGAAGGCATATTGGAAATCGGCGCCAGTAATACCACCGCCCAGTATATACTCCCCCGTTACCTGGCGGATTTTCGTAAAAAATACCCGGGGGTTATTTTTAATCTCCTGCAAATGAGCTCTAAGCATGTGGAAACCAGCCTCCTCAACGGGGAATTGGATTTTGGTCTTGTGGGCTCTCGGGCCCAGGATAAAAATTTAATTTATGAAAAACTTGCAGAGGATACTCTTGTGGCCATAGCCCCTCCCAAAGCACCCTTTACTGAGATGGATTCTATTAGCCTTTGCCAATTGCTTAAATACCCCATAGTAGTCCGGAGGGAAGGCTCCGCCACCCGAAAGCTTTTTGAGGATGCCCTTGAAAAATCCGGGAAAATAAAAGATTTAAAAATAGCGGCCTATTTTGATACTGCCGAAATGGTAGCTCTTTCGGTACAGCATGGCTTGGGGCTGGCAATTGTTTCCGCAATTTCTGTGGAAGAAAAGCTTAAAAACTCTGCCTTATTAAGCCTGCCGATAAACGATTTGGATTTAAACCGCTCCTTTTATTTCTCCTATCATAAAAACCGAACCCTTTCCCCCCTAACCCTTTGCTTTAAGGATTTTATGCTAAAAAAATAAATTGCGGCCCTAAATACTAACCCCTAATTTATAAATTCTAAATTATGTGGCCCCAAAAACATTGGCCGGTGCAGAGAATAAAAAATATTATTTATGCAAAAAATAAAAGCCGCATTGCGGCTTTTATACTTGTTAAGGCTCTAGGCGTTTTTAAGCTCTTTCAGGCCTTTAATAAATCTCTGATTTTCTTCCATGGTGCCGAAGGAAACTCTTAAAAATTCCGGGTAGCCCCATAAATGCCCGGGGCGAACCACTACCCCCAATTCCAGAAGCTTTTGAAATACCATTTTACTATCCATATGAATATTTACAAAAATAAAATTGGTATGAGAGGGGTAATATTCCATGCCCATTGCGGCAAATTCTTTGCATAAATAATCCCGGCCCTCATTATTATTCTTAATGGTTTTAGCCACAAAATCATCATCATCCATTGCGGCCAAAGCACCGGCCTGGGCTAAACGGTTAACCGGGAAGGGCAGAGCAACTTTACGGAGAATATCCATTAAATGTTTGGGGGCAATACCGTAGCCTACACGGGTGCCGGCCAGGCCGTAAAGCTTAGAGAAGGTACGGGTAAGAATAACATTTTTACCCGCCTTTATATAATCAAGGGTTTGGGGGTATTCCGGGTCGGATACAAATTCGGCATAGGCCTCATCCATAATTACAATAGCCTGCTCCGGAACTTTTGCCAGGAAGTCATCAAAGGCTTTTTTGCCGATAATGGTGCCGGTGGGGTTATTGGGGTTACAAATATAAACCAGCTTGGTTTTAGGGCTTAATTTTTTTGCCATGGCATCTAAATCAATGGTAAAATCCTTAAGCTCTGTCATAACGCAAACTCCGCCCATAATAATGGTATTTGTTACATAGGCCGCAAAAGAGGGCGCAGGGATAATACATTCATCACCCTGATTAACAAAGGCCTGAGCCAGCATGGTTAATAAATGGTCGGCGCCGTTTGTTACAATAAGCATGTCCTGATCCACCCCGAAGCGGGCGGCTAATTTAGCCCTTAATTCGGCGCTGGAGCCTTCCGGATACATAAAAACCTTTTCCGTTTCGGCACGCATTGCCTCAATAGCCTTGGGAGAAGTGCCCAAGGGGTTTTCATTAGAGGCCATTTTTGCTATATGGGTAAGGCCGTATTCCTTTTGAACCTCCTCTATGGGCTTGCCGGGTACATAGGCAACCAATTTTTCCAACCCTGCTCTTGCAAATTTGTTAGACATTTCCAACACCCCTATTCAGATTTAGTTTTGCTTTTTGGGCAGATATTTTGAAGCTTACTCCTACTTTAAAGCAAACTTTAAAAAACCTTAAAATTTAAGAACCCTGGCCAACCATGGTTTTCTTTAAATTATTCATAGTGCCCCGTATATGTTTAATATAGGCTCTTTCCGCCATATTGGCATCTTTGTTTTTTATAGCCTCAAAAATACTTTTATGCTCCTCATACATTTTCTGGGAGCGCCCGGGTATGGTTAAAGATTCATTTCTGGCTCTTTTTAAATAATTATGAAAGGTTCTCAGCATATACATAAGGGGCCGGTTTTTACTGGCCTGAAAAATAATATCATGGAATTTACCGTCTAAAAGAAGCAAATTATGAATATCGTTTTTACCGGTATAATGGCCGATTAAATCAAGGGTATCTTCTAAATCCTTAAGCTCCTGGGGGGTAATTTTTTCTGCGGCCAGCCGGGCCGCAAGGCCCTCAATCCGCACTTTTATTTTATACATATCTTCAATATCCCGCCAGGCAATACCAACTACAACAACACCTTTATTGGGAATAGACTGAACCATTCCCTCCAACTCCAACTGACGCAAGGCCTCCCTGATAGGGGTTCTGCTTACCTTCATTTCTTCTGAAAGACGCATTTCAGTCAGGCTCTCCCCCGGCTTATATTTCCCATTAATTATATCATTTTCGATTTGGGAAAATACCCTGGATCTCAGTAAGCCGGAGCCGCTTAATACGCCGCTTTCATCAAAATCCATAGAAGGCATATTTTTACCTCCTTTAATTAAACCTAGTACTTATAGGGTTTCCAAACAAGCAATAACAGCATCGGCAAAATCATCGGTACTGGCCTTACCCCCTAAATCTTTCGTTTGAACCTCCCCTCGGGCAAGAACTTCGGCAATAGCTTTTTCTATTTTGGCTGCTGCTTCGCCCTCTCCGAGATGAGCCAGCATAAGAGCAGCGGAAAGAATCATGGCGGCGGGGTTGGCAATTTTTTTGCCTGCGTTTTTAGGCGCGCTGCCATGAATAGCCTCAAAAACTGCCTGATCCTTACCTATATTCGCTCCGGGGGCCATACCCAAACCCCCAACTAAACCGGCGCAAAGATCTGAAACAATATCTCCGTATAAATTCGGCAATACTAAAACATCATAATTTTCCGGTGTCATAACTAATTTCATGCACATTGCATCAACAATCATATCCTCAAATTCTATTTCAGGATATTCTGCCGCTATATAGCGGGCAATATCTAAAAAAAGCCCGTCGGTGCACTTCATAATATTAGCTTTATGAACGGCGGTTACCTTCTTGCGCCCCTCTCTTTTTGCATATTCAAAGGCAAAGCGGACTATTCTCTCGCAGCCTTCTCTGGTAAAGATTTTAATGCTTTCCGCGGCATCTTTACCAACCATATGCTCAACGCCGGCATAGAGATCCTCCGTATTCTCTCTGACAACCACAATATCAATATTTTCATAGCGGGAGAGGGTTCCGGGGTAGCTTATGGCAGGCCTTACATTGGCGTAAAGGTCAAATTCCTTGCGCAGAGCCACATTAACACTGCGAAAGCCTTTGCCTACCGGGGTTGTAATAGGCCCCTTTAAAGCAACTTTATTTTTGCGGATAGATTCCAAAACAGGTTCCGGCAGGGGGGTTCCCCATTTTTCCATTTGATGAATTCCGGCATCCTGAATATCCCAATTAATTTTAACTCCGGTAGCGTCCACAACTCTTTTGGCTGCCAGGGCAACCTCGGGTCCAATCCCATCCCCCGGGATTAAGGTAACATTATGCATCCTCTAAAACACTCCTTATATCACTCGTCTTATTACTTATATAACTCGTCTTATTTTTTATATCCCTCTTTATAGGCTTTGATAATCAGCAAATATTTTTTGCCTTAAATGCTTGCTTTTAAGAACGGGAATCTCTGGTTAGATTTAAAAGCCCCCCGGCTAAAAGCATATCGGATTGGCGCCGGCTAAGCTCCATCTTTACCAGAATCTTCCGGTCTTTGCTTAAATTTATAAGTTCCAGAGGCTTTTGGGTATCTCCGCGCAAATGGCCGTGCAAATTCCCCAAGGCCAATTCATCTCCGGCCTCTATTCCTTCATAATCTTCTTCATTTATAAATTCCAAGGGCAGTATGCCGTTATTTATTAAATTAGCCCTGTGAATACGGGCAAAGGATTTTGCAATAACTCCTTTTATCCCCAGCTCTACCGGGGCCAAAGCGGCATGCTCCCGGCTGGAGCCCTGGCCGTAATTACTCCCGCCGATTATAAAACCGCCCTGATTGGCCTTAGCCCTGGCGGGGAAATCCGGATCGCAGGGGGTAAGGCAATAATCCGCCAAATAAGTTATATTTGAGCGATAGGGCAAAAGCTTGGCATTGGAGGGCATAATATGGTCTGTGGTTATATTATCCCCCACTTTTATTAAAGCCCTGGCCTTAATTTGATTCTCCGGCCGGCTGTTTACCGGGAAGGGCCGAATATTCGGGCCCCGGTAAACCTCAACCCGGCTCCCGTCGGCAGGGGGGGGAATTATCATATTATCGTTTATCACAAAGCTTTCAGGCATCTCTACTTTAGGGTAATCCCCGAGGTTGCGGGGGTCTGTCAAAAAACCGCTAATTGCACTGGCTGCCGCGGTTTCGGGGCTTAATAAATAAATATCTGCATTGGCGGTGCCGCTTCTGCCCTGAAAGTTTCTGTTAAATGTACGCAAAGAAACACCCTTATTGGCAGGGGATTGCCCCATGCCTATACAGGGGCCGCAGGCGCTTTCTAAAATTCTGGCCCCGGCGGCAATCATATCCCCCAAGGCTCCATTCTGGGCCAGCATGGTTAATACCTGCTTAGAGCCGGGGGAAATCCCCAAACTCACCCAGGGCGCTATGGTTTTGCCCTTTAAGATTTTAGCAGTCATCATCATATCCGCATAAGAGGAATTAGTGCAGCTGCCGATAAGAACCTGATCTACCTTAAGGCCGGCTAGGCTCTTTACGGTGGCAATTTTATCCGGGCTGTGGGGCATGGCCACCAAAGGCTCTAAAAGAGAAAGATTAATAGTTATTTCCTCATCATATTTGGCATCCTCATCGGCCTTCAGCTCAACCCAAGCCTCTTCCCGGTTTTGAGCCTTTAAAAAGAGCCGGGTTATTTCATCGCTGGGGAAAATGGAGGTGGTAGCCCCAAGCTCTGCCCCCATATTTGTTATTGTTGCCCTCTGAGGTACGGAGAGGGTTTTTACTCCCTCCCCGGCATATTCCATAACCTTACCTACTCCCCCTTTAACGGAGAGCTTCTCTAAAACAGCTAAAATAATATCTTTGGCGGTAACCCAGGGCTTTAAAGCCCCGCTTAAATTAACCCGGCAGACCTTGGGCATAAGGGTAAAATACCCGCCGCCCCCCATGGCTACGGCAACATCCAGGCCGCCCGCCCCAATAGCAAGCATACCCAGAGCCCCACCGGTGGGGGTGTGGCTGTCGGAGCCCAGTAAAGTCATACCGGGCTCTCCAAAACGCTCTAAATGAACCTGATGGCAAATACCGTTACCCGGCCGGGAAAAATATACGCCGTGCTTTGCCGCCACAGTTTGCAGATATTTATGATCATCGGCGTTTTCAAAACCGGTTTGTAAAGTGTTATGATCCACATAGGCTACGGATTTTTTTGTTTTAACCCTGGGAATACCCATTGCCTCAAATTGCAGATAAGCCATGGTGCCGGTGGAATCCTGAGTCAGGGTTTGATCTATGCTCAGGGAGATTTCCTCCCCTGCCTTCATTTCTCCGGATAAAAGATGCTCTTTAATTATTTTTTCTGTCAGGTTCATAAAATACCCCTTAAAATATTTAAACTTTATTTTAACCTTAAATTATTTTGTATCTTTTTGATTTGAGCAATCCTCTAAAATACCCGCAACTACCTCCTCCAGCTCTTTATCGCTTATAGAGGTAACTCTGCCCGAGGTATATTGATTATCAACCCATTCTTTAAGCCTGGCAACACAAACATCCTTTTTGCCAATGGCATCCTGACCGGTAAGCCCCAAATAGCGGTTTAACCAATGGGCCAGCCCGGCTAAGCCGGAGGTTTGATTTATAGATACCCCTACCGGGCAGTTAAGGAGTTTATTTGTATCAAAAATATTATAAATTTCCTCATCCTTTAAAAGGCCGTCGGCATGAATACCGGCTTGGGTAACATTAAAGTGATGGCCTACAAAGGGAGTACGCTTGGGTATATTATAGTTTAATTCACTGCGGTAATAATCGGCAATTTCCGTAATTATACGGGTATCCATACCGTCTAAAGTTCCTCTAAGCTGGGCGTATTCAATAACCATGGCCTCAAGAGGAGTATTGCCTGTTCTCTCCCCGATGCCTAAAAGGGCGCAGTTAACCGAAGATGCCCCATATAACCAGGCTGTGGCGGAGTTTACAACCGCTTTATAAAAATCATTATGGCCATGCCATTCAATAAGCTCACTGGGGAAGCCGGCATGATGCCTTAAACCGTAAATTATCCCCGGAACGCTTCTGGGTAAAGCAACGCCGGAATAGCTGATTCCGTAACCCAGGGTATCGCAGGCTCTTATTTTTATGGGCACGCCGCTTTCATCCATTAATTTACGAAGCTCAATGGCAAAAGGAACAACAAAGCCGTAAAAATCCGCCCGGGTAATATCCTCAAAATGGCAGCGGGGGCGAATGCCAACATCAATGGCATCCTTAATAACCGCCAAATAATCCTCAACCGCCTGTTTTCTGGTTTTATTCAGCTTTTTAAAGATATGATAATCCGAGCAGCTTACTAAAATACCGCATTCCTTTAAGCCCATGCCTTTGGCTAAAAGAAAGTCGTTTTTAGTGGCTCTTATCCAGCCGGTAACCTCCGGGAATTCATAGCCCCGCTCCTGGCATTTTAAAACAGCTTCTTTATCCCTATCGGAATAGAGGAAAAACTCGCATTGACGAATTTTGCCCTTGGGGCCGCCTAAAGCATGCATATAATCATAAAGTTTGACTATTTGCTCAACGGTATAAGGAGCCCTGGATTGCTGCCCGTCCCGGAAGGTGGTATCGGTAATCCAAATATCCTCAGGGACATTCATGGGAACCCTACGGTGATTAAATGTACATTTGGGAACCTCCGCATACGAGAACATATCCCTATAAAGATTAGGCTCTTCCACATCCTGCAGGCTGTATTGGAAGTCGATTTGCTCCAGCGTATTTGTTTTTTTATTAAAGTCTATCATAGTAAAGCCTCCTTTTTTCCGCCTTGCTCCAAGGAGCGGCTTTTTTAGCAAATTATTTAACCAATAATTATACACACCCTTAGCGTGTGTTCTTGTATACAATAATACCACTGCCTGACTTCCCTGTCAACCACCAAATAGCAGGTAAAACAAGATAATTTTAAAAATAAAAAATAATTACCCCTCAAAATAATCTGCTTTTTTAGCTAAAATAGCTCTGAAACCGTCTTAGTTCGACATATAATAATAAGCTTTTTGCCTATATTATACCCTTAATATACTCTAAAACCTTTGTTAAGAGGCTTTTTTTATATATATGCAAGGGTTTTTAAGACAAAAATAAACAAAAACACCGTAATAATTGAAAACAGAGAGCTGAATACAACAATTTGCCCCGCCAAATCTCCCTCGGAGTTCATTTGCTCCGCCATCATATAGGAAGTAATTGCGGTGGGGGCGGCAAAGATTACCACAAGCACCGAAAGCTCCATGCCGGTAAAACCTGCTAAAATACCCAGGGGAATAAAAATTAAAGGTATAAGCAAAAGCTTGGCAAAAACAGAGAACAAAAGCTTATTGCCGTATTTTTTAATATTACGGAATTTAAAAGAAGAGCCTAAAAGAATAAAGGCCAAAGGCGTTGCAATAAGAGAAATATCCGTAATTGCCTTATCCGCCACATAGGGGAGTTTTATGCCCAGCCAGACTAAAAGTATCGCAAAAAAAGAGGCCAAAACCATAGGGTTTGTGATAATGCCTGAAAATACTTTTTTATAGCCGGTTTGCCTTGTTGAATACCATAAAAGAATAAAAACCGCCAGAATATTATATAAAGGCACAACAGCAATATTCATTAAGGCTGCCGTACCCGCCCCCTGCTGCCCATAAAGGCCGCTGACTATGGGAATAGCAAAAAGAATATAATTACTGCGATAAGTACCCTGAATAATTGCCCCCCGGTATTTATTGTTTTTTTCAAATTTAGGTACAATAAGCCAAAGAGTAAAAAAAATAATTAAAGTTGAGGTAATAATAAAAACCATCATTTTAAAATAATTGCCGCTAGTATAATCCGCATTGTAAATTCCGCAAAATAAAAGGCTTGGAATTAATATTTTAAAAGTTAATGTGTTGGCCTTTTTCCGGAATTCATCATCAATGAGCCCCAGTTTGCGGAAAAGATAGCCCACAGCCATTAAAAGGAAAAAGGGCAAAACTAAATTGGCGGAAATAATTAGATTCTCCATTGTTCTTGCTGCATTTATTTTAACCGAATATATACGGGTATTTGCAGCCGCCTCTTTCTTAAGTATTAATAAAGATTTATTGCAGTATAATACCATTTTTTATGCTTTTTGTAAATCAGGATAAAATAACCAGCACCTTATTAATCCGGCTCTTTAATAAAAAAACCCCTTTAGGCTGGGGTAAATAAAAATAAAGGCCAAAAAAACCCCCTCCTTAAATGGGAGGGGGTTTTAATCAGTCATCAAAGAAGGGCATAGAGCTTAAATTATTGGCCTCGCTGTCATCCGGAAGGCTTCTTAAATACTCATTACCCTTTCGCATGGCAACGGCAATATTATTGATGCCGCCGGATTTTGCTCTATTTATTGCTTCATCTTTATTTAAAATTTCCCCATTGGAAAGCATATACCCGGTTATACTGCCGTTTCTTTTTATTACGGCGGTAATATTGTGAGCATTCAGCCCCGGGATAGGATTTAACCCGCTTATATTGGCATCATCATTTATATTGGCACCATAACTTATATTGGCATTTAGGGAAGAATCCCCTTCGCCATAAGAGTTTTCCCTTTCCGTCATCGGCCATCATCCTTTCTGAACTATAATAAAAGTCTGATAGCCTTATTTTTCCGCTTTGACAGAAAATTATTTTATTAAATTTTCCCAAAAAGCCCGGGCAAAAACTTAAGCCTGCTTATAACCGGCCAAAAAATCCCTAAGCCTGGCCATGGCCTCCTTTAATTGGGGATTATCCGCCAAAAAGACAATTCTGAAATGGTCATTATCTTTCCAGTTAAAACCGCTGCCCTGAACAACAAGAACATTTTTGCTTTTAAGAAAATCCAGGGCAAATTTTTCATCGCTATGAATATTAAAGAGTTTTTTATCCAGTTTAGGGAAAATATAAAAGGCCGCCTGGGGCTTTACATAAGAAATACCCGGTATTTTATCCAGCTCATTACAAATACATTCCCTTTGGGTATATAAGCGCCCCCCGGGGCTTACTAAATCATGGGAGAACTGATACCCCTTTAAGGCATTAGGAATTACCATTTGCACCGGCACATTAGAGCAAAGCCGCATGGAGGCAAGGGTATTTAAGCCTTCTATATAGCTGCGAGCATGATTTTTTTTGCCGCTTAAAACCATCCAGCCGCTGCGAAAGCCCGCAATACAATGGGATTTTGAAAGCCCTCCCATGGTAATTACAAAAATATCCGAGGCCAAACTGGCGGTTGAGGTGTATTCAAGGCCGTCCATGGCTAAATTCTCATATATTTCATCGGAGAAGACTATTAAATTATGCTCTCTGGCAATTTCAATTATGCCCTCTAAAATTTCTTTAGGATAAAGAGCCCCGGTGGGATTATTGGGGTTTATAATAACAATAGCCTTGGTATTTAAATTTATTTTGCTGCGTATATCTTTTAAATCCGGCAGCCAGCCCGCGCTTTCATCACAAATATAATGAACGGCCTTACCCCCGGAAAGATTAACGGAGGCTGTCCATAAGGGGTAATCCGGCGCCGGGACTAAAACCTCATCCCCGCTGTTTAAAAGAGCCTGCATGGAGAAGATTATCATCTCGCTTGCCCCATTGCCTAAAAATATATGCTCAATCTCTAAATTGCTGAAATTTTTGCCTTTATAGTATTCTAAAATTGCCTCCCGAGCGGCAAAAATGCCTTTGGAATCTGAATAGCCTTGGGCTTTTTCAATATTATTTATTAAATCATCTAATAATTGCCGGGGGGCCTGAAAACCAAAGGGATATGGATTGCCGATATTAAGCTTAATAACATCGATGCCCTTATCCGCCATGCGGTTTGCCTCATCCAAAATAGGCCCGCGGATTTCATAATACACTTCTTTTAGTTTTTGAGACTTTTCTATAAGATTCATCAGGATCATCCCTTTACGCAATATTCCTTTATTATAGCATAACCGCTCCTAGAATTAAAGCCCGGCTTTTAATTCTGTTTTTATTTAACTTCCAAAAGCTAAAGCTTTTATAATTTTACTGGGCTGCCTATAAATTTAAAGACAAAAAAAGCCGCAAACCCTAGGGTTTGCGGCTTTTAAAAAAACTGTTTATAAATATTTTTCCGCCAGTTCCTTAAGCTCGCTAATATCCATAAAGCCCTCGGAGCGGTAGGCAACCGTGCCCCCCTTAAAGAAAATTAAGGTTGGAACCACCATAACGCCCATTTCCGCGGCGGCCTGGGGAGCCTGGTCAATATCTACCTTGCAAACCTTGTACCGGCCCTGAGCCCACTGATAAAACTCATCAATTACGGGCGCCAGCATTTTACAGGGGCCGCACCAGGTTGCAAAAAAATCAACTAAAACCCCGCCTTCGGCCTGGAGTACTTCCGTTTGGAAATCGCTATCCTTAAGATTAACTATCGCCATACCCTCGCCTCCCAATCCTATAGTATAAAGCAGCAATAATTATTGATTATACTATATTCTGGCCGAAAATACCAGTTTTTACTCTTATAAAGATATTTTGTTTTAGAAACGATCCCTCGGCACATAGCTGGTATGGAGAATACGGTGGGCCTCATGGCTGCCGTATTTTTCAAGATAGGTTTTATAAATCTCCTGAAGAACGGGGTTCTCATGGGATTTACGAACCTCTTTATCTCTATCCGCCTCATAAAGGGCATTTGTGCGCAGGCCTTTAAGATCCACAAAGTTGCGGACATGGGCCGGGTGCAGAGGCTGGCCGCCCCCGTTTATGCAGCCGCCGGGGCAAGCCATAATTTCAATAAAGTGGAATTCTTCTTCGCCGCTCTTAACAGCATCCAAAACTTTTTTAGCATTGGCAAGGCCGGAGCAAACGGCAACTTTAACTTCTAAATCTCCAACTTTATAGGTTTTACGCTTAAAGCCCTCTGGGCCGCGAACATCTGTAAATTCAACATCATCCAGAGTTTCGCCGGTTATCCATTCGCAAGCCGTACGCAGGGCGGCTTCCATAACGCCGCCTGTGGCGCCGAAGATAACCGCAGCGCCGGTAGAAACCCCTAAAGGAGCGTCAAAATCCTCATCGGGTAATTCCTTAAAGTTAAGGCCGGCTTTATCTATCATTCTCCCCAGTTCGCGGGTGGTTAAGGAAACATCCACGTCAGGTATTTCCTTATCTCCGTCTCTGGTAACCTCAAATTTTTTGGCTGTGCAGGGCATAATGGAAACCACAAAAATATCCTTGGGGTCTATACCCTGTTTTTTAGCATACCAGGTTTTAGCTATAGCCCCGAACATCTGCTGGGGGGATTTACAGCTGGAAAGATTGGGAATAAACTCCGGATAATAATGCTCGCAGAAGTTTATCCATCCGGGGGAGCAGGAGGTAATAAGGGGCAATACCCCATTATTTGTAACTCTTTCTACAAACTCATTTGCTTCCTCAAGAATGGTTAAATCGGCGGCAACATCCGTATCAAATACGCCGTCAAAACCTAAGCGGCGCAAAGCGGCAACCATTTTACCTGTTACCTCAGTACCTATTTCCATACCGAAGCATTCGCCTAAAGTAACGCGAATGGATGGGGCGGTTTGAACAATAACATGCTTGGTAGGATCGGCCAAAGCAGCCCAAACTTTTTCGGTATCGTCTTTTTCGGTAAGGGCGCCGGTGGGGCAAACCACAGTACACTGACCGCAGGAAACACAGGCTACTTCCCCTAAATCCTGATTAAAGGAGCAGCCGATATTGCTGTTAAAGCCGCGGTCATTGGGGCCGATAACGCCTACTGCCTGCCATTGCTCGCAAGCGCCTACACAGCGGCGGCAAAGTATGCATTTATTATTGTCCCTAACCATATGAGGCGCGGAAAAATCTAAATCATAATGGGGTTTAACTCCATCAAAAACACCTTCGTCTTCTACGCCGAAATCATGGCAAAGCTTTTGAAATTCGCAGTCATCGGAGCGTACGCAAGACAAGCATCTCCTGTCATGGGTGGAAAGAATAAGCTGAAGGTTTGTTTTACGGGCATCAAAAACTCTTTTGGTATTGGTGTTAATAACCATGCCTTCGCCAATGGGGAAAACGCAGGAGGCTACCAGAGTTTTGGCCTTCTCAACCTCTACCACGCAAATGCGGCAGGCCCCCATAGGCAGCATATCCTTCATATAGCACAGAGTTGGTATTTCGATGCCGATGGAGCGGGCGGCCTCGAGAATGGTGGTGCCTTCAGGCACGCAAACCGGCATATTATTAATTTTGGCATTTACCATTTTCATTTTAGCAATCCCCTCCTATCTTTTTATTATTGCATTAAAGCGGCATTTTTCCATACAGGCGCCGCATTTAATGCAGATGTCGGGATTAATGGTATGAGGCTTTTTAACCTCACCGCTAATGGCATCTACAGGGCAAACCCGCTTACAGGCGGTGCAGCCTGTACATTTATCCGTAAGGATTTCATAATTCAGCAGGGATTTACATACCCCGGCGGGGCATTTTTTATCCCTAACATGAGCAATATATTCATCCCGGAAATATCTTAAGGTTGAAAGCACCGGGTTGGGAGCTGTTTGCCCCAGACCGCAAAGGGCGGTATCTTTAATATGGAGGCAAAGGGCTTCCAGCTTATCCAAATCTTCCATAGTGCCCTGACCTTTGGTAATTCTGTCTAAAATTTCATAAAGGCGCTTTGTGCCGATACGGCAGGGAACGCATTTGCCGCAGCTTTCATCAACGGTAAACTCTAAGAAGAATTTTGCAATATCAACCATGCAATTGTCTTCATCCATAACAATCATCCCGCCGGAGCCCATCATAGAGCCGATTGCCAGAAGATTATCATAGTCGATGGGAACATCCATCTTTTCCGCGGGGATACAGCCGCCGGAGGGGCCGCCTGTTTGGGCTGCCTTAAACTTCTTGCCATTAGGCACTCCGCCGCCGATTTCCTCGATTATTTCCCTTAGAGTAATGCCCATAGGCACTTCTACCAGGCCGGTATTATTAATTTTGCCGCCTAAGGCAAAAACCTTGGTTCCTTTGGATTTTTCGGTGCCGATGGCATTAAACCATTTGGCGCCCTTTAAAATAATTTGCGGAATATTGGCATAGGTTTCCACATTATTTAAAATGGTGGGCTTGCCGAAAAGACCTTTTACAGCCGGGAAAGGCGGACGGGGGCGAGGCTCGCCTCTTTTGCCTTCAATAGATGTCATAAGGCCTGTTTCTTCCCCGCAAACAAAGGCGCCGGCCCCTAAGCGGAGTTCCAAATCAAAATCAAAGCCTGTACCTAAAATATTCTTCCCTAAAAGGCCGTATTCATGCGCCTGCTCAATAGCAATTTGCAAACGCTTTACCGCGATAGGATATTCGGCCCGGACATATATATATCCCTGGCTGGCTCCGATAGCATAACCCGCTAAAGCCATGGCCTCAATAATGCAGTGAGGGTCGCCCTCTAAAACGGAGCGGTCCATAAAGGCGCCGGGGTCGCCCTCGTCGGCATTACAGCAAACATATTTCTGATCATCAACAGAGGCTTTGGCAAAGCTCCATTTAAGACCAGTGGGGAAACCGCCGCCGCCGCGTCCCCGGAGGCCGGATTCTTTAAGCTCATTAATGACATCATCCGGGGTCATTTCCGTAAGAGCCTTGGCAAGGGCCTGATAGCCGTCATAAGCGATATATTCTTTAATATCTTCCGGATTAATAACACCGCAGTTGGCAAGGGCAATCCGTCTTTGTTTTTTATAAAAATTGGTGTCTTCCAGAGATTTCGCAGTCTCCGTCTCGTCTTTTTCAACATAAAGCAGACGCTGGACAATCCGGCCTTTTAAAAGATGCTCCGATACGATTTCAGGAACATCCTCCTCCTTAACCATGGAATAAAAGGAGCCTTCCGGATAAACAATAACCACCGGGCCTAAGGCGCAAAGGCCAAAGCAGCCGGTTCTGATTACGCGGACTTCTTTTTCTAAGCCGGCCTCGGCCAGCTTGCTTTCAAAAACCTGGGCAATTTTCTCGCCGCCTGCGGAGGTACAGCCAGTACCGCCACAGACTAAAACATGGGAACGATACATATTCCTTCCTCCTTATTTTGCACTGGTGCCAATTACATATTCAATAACGACATTACCATTAACAATATGATCATTGACAACTCGCACCATTTTTTCGGGTGTCATATTTACATAAGTCACCTTTTCTTTACCGGGGGCAAAAATTTCCACCACCGGCTCATACTGGCAAATACCGATGCAACCGGTTTGGGATACGGTTACATTCCCCAGATTTCTTTTAGCGACTTCTTCAGTCAAGGCATTTAAGACAGGGCGGGCGCCGGCAGCAATGCCGCAGGTAGCCATACCGACAACAACCCGGACATTACCTGTGTCATCGTGGCGGATGCCCATTTGGCCCTTCATCTCATCACGCAATGCTTGCAATTCAGCCAAGCTTTTCATAATGGTTTAACCTCCATTCCGCTGCCTTAATAAAAGACAGTTTATTATTTCTCATTTTCCTGTTATTTTAGGGCTTTTTCCTTAAGCAGGCCGGTATTTTCCGTTAAATAGCCCCTGATAAAATTCAGCACCCGGGGCTCGCTTAGGGGAACCCCTTCTAAAATTTCTTTAATCTGTCTGGTATCTGCAACAAAGCTGTTCTCATCGATTTTATACCTATATATAAAGTCAATTTCCGGATTGCATTGAATAAGGGTAATTATGGTGGAGTTTATATCTCCCAGCGGCATTCTGTCTATATGGTTAAGGCCAAATACAGCTTTTACATTTGTGCCTTCACCGGGCTTGGAATTTATTAAGAAGCTGCCTCCGGTCATTTCAGCCGCCATTTTAAAAAACGGCACCCCTAAGCCAACCTTACGCGTAGTGCGGGTAGTATAAAAGGGGTTTATTACCGAGGCAACCTGCTTTTCATCCATGCCGCAGCCATTATCCTTAATTATTATGGTAAGGGTTTCCTCAGCTCTGGCCTCGGCAATTTCAATTTCTATTAAAGTTGCCCCGGCTCTGACCGAGTTTTCCGCTACATCCAGAACATTTAAAGAAAGCTCTTCCATATTAAATTAACTTTGGTATTTACTGAGGATTTTTTTAACCTCATCTTTGGTAAGACGCCCATAAACATCCTCATTAACGGTTAAAACAGGAGCAAGACCGCAAGCGCCGATACAACGGCAGGCTTCCAGAGTAAACATGCCGTCTTCGGTGGTTTCGCCGCTTTTAATTCCCAAAGATTCGCTTATTTTGTCAAAGATATCGCCGGAGCCTTTAACATAGCAAGCCGTACCCAGGCAAACGGAAATTTTATATTTCCCCTTGGGATTTAAAGAAAACTGGGAGTAAAAAGTAGCAACCCCATAAACTTCTTCCAGTCTTACATCAAGCCCTATCGCAATCATTTTTTGAACCTCTATGGGCAAATAGCCATAGACCTCCTGAGCATATTGCATAATGGGCATTAAAGCACCCTTTTGCTTTTTATGCTCCTCAATAAATTGCTTGAGCTTTGCTTCCTGTTCATTGGTACCGGCAAACGGGATAACCGATATTGTGTTGGCCATCAAATTAAACCTCCATTCTCCATTACTTACAGCCTTGCCGCAAAAGCCGCCCAAAAACTTTTACCGCTAAGCTGGCATACACAATCAGCGGCAGCACATACAAAAAAGCAAGTGCTGCCATAACATAAAAAATTTGAACTTTATAGAATACTTCCATAAAGATTATAACAAATTGTATACATAAAAGCTAGTATAAAAACAATTAAATTCTAACAAATTTTGTCTTTTTACCCTTAAAATAATAATAAACAGAATGTAAGCGCTTATTAACCGCAGCTGATTAAAATTTAAGAAGGATTTTAAGCCGCAATTATGCAATAAACCTCTAAACACCCTCCTACCCCTATGGCTAATTGCAAAAAAGCTAAAAGCCCGGCCTAAGGCTTATTTTGGCAAATAGGCGAGACAGGCTATTCTTTTTTGACATATAATGATATAATATTGTAACGCCTTAAGAGGTATTTTGTATCCATTTACTTCCGCATTTATAATAGAATGCCTTCATAAAAAATTTTTCTAAAATAATGGAGGGGTAAAAATTGAATATTCAGGATGTTAAAGAAATTCTTGCAGCCGAAATAGTTTGCGGGGAGGACTATTTAGAAAGCGAAGTCCACTCCGCCTGCGGCAGCGATTTAATGAGCGATGTTCTTGCTTTTGCAAAGGACAGAGGCTTGCTGCTTACCGGTTTAAATAACCCCCAGGTTGTAAGAACCGCAGAGATGATGGATATGGTCTGCGTTGTCTTTGTCAGGGGCAAAAAACCCACAGCGGAAGTAGTAGCTTTAGCCAAAGAAAGGCATATAGCTGTTTTAGCTACCCCCTATCGTCTTTTTACAGCCTGCGGTCTTCTTTACGGGGCCGGTTTAAAAGGGGGTTGCCAGGAAAATGAATGAGGAGCTTAACTTAAGCTTTGATCTGCCCGTTGATGATTTTACCCGCGCCGGGGAGGCTTCAAGCACCGTAAAACATACTTTAAAAAAAATAGGCCTGAACCCGGAAATTATTCGCAGAATTTCCATCGCCCTATATGAAGGGGAAATTAATATATTTATTCATGCCAAAAAAGGCTCAATAGATGTAACCATAGCCAAAGACAAGGTTGATATGGTACTTAATGACGAGGGGCCGGGGATCAGCGATATTAATCAGGCCATGCAGGAGGGCTTTTCCACCGCGCCCCAGCATGTAAGAAATTTAGGCTTCGGCGCCGGCATGGGCTTGCCTAATATGAAAAAGAATACCGATGAAATGCGTATTGAGAGCATACCAGGAGAAAAAACTACCATTTATATGACAGTATACCTTAACAACGCTATACACTAAACAATACTAGGCCCGGGTATCAGTATAAATTAAGTAATTTAGCCCTTAGGCTTTATATATATTAAAATTTTATGCTTTAAATTAAACGGCTATAAAAATGCCCCACCGATGGAAGGAGGGAATAACTTATGGATAAAAAGACTTTTTATCACTCAGTAACATTAGATACGGATAAATGCATGGGCTGCACCCATTGTATTAAAAGATGCCCTACGGAGGCTATCCGAGTGCGTAACGGCAAAGCTAAAATCATTAAGGAGCGTTGCATTGATTGCGGTGAATGTATTCGGGTTTGCCCACACCACGCCAAGCACGCAATTACAGACAGCCTGGATATTTTAAAAACCTTTAAATACAATGTAGCTCTGCCCGCCCCTTCCCTTTACGGCCAGTTTTATAATATGGATGAGGTGGATATTATTCTTAATGCCCTGCTTAGGCTGGGCTTTGATGATATATTTGAGGTAGCCAAAGCGGCGGAAATTGTCTCTGATGTTACAAGGGAATATGTAAACCGGGAGGATGTGCCAAAGCCTGTAATAAGCTCTGCCTGTCCTTCTGTGGTGCGCCTTATCCGGGTGCGCTTCCCTCAGTTTTTAGAGTATCTTCTGCCCTTCCATGCCCCTATTGAGCTGGCCGCCAAAATTGCCAGAAAAGAGGCCGTTGAAAAAACCGGCTTAAAACCCGAAGAAATAGGCATTATCTTTATTTCCCCCTGCCCGGCTAAAAAAACTGCCGTTACAAGCCCCCTGGGCCTGGAAAAAAGCGGAATAGACGCGGTGGTTGCCATTAAAGATGTTTATCCCCTTTTGCGGGCGGAAATTAAAGAGCTGGAGCAAATTGAGGAAAAATCAGATATCGGCAGAATGGGCATAAATTGGGGAGCCAGCGGCGGAGAAGCCACAGCCCTTATGAATGACCGCTATTTGGCTGCCGACGGCATAGAAAATGTAATTAAAACCCTGGAGGAAATGGAAAACGAGGATTTCTCCGATTTAGATTATATTGAGCTTAATTCCTGCCCCGGCGGCTGCGTGGGAGGGGTTTTAACTGTGGAAAACCCCTATATTGCCAAAGCCAAGCTGAAGCGGGTAAGTAAATATTTGCCGGTATCCCGGAATAAAAAGCCCGATAATTTAACCAATGAAGATTTAACCCAGGATAAAATAGAATACCAGCCGGTTTTACAATTAAGCGATGATCTTCCCACCGCTATTCAGATGATGCAAAAAATTAAAGAAATTCAATCCCGCTTAAGCGGAATTGATTGCGGCTCCTGCGGGGCCCCTACCTGCCAGGCTCATGCCGAGGATGTAGTAAGGGGTTTTGCAACTGAGGACGGCTGTATTTATCTCTTAAGAGAAAAAGCCAAAAAATTAAGTGAAGAAATGATTCAGCTTGCTAATATGCTGCCCCAGGCTATGCAGGAGCATCGCTCCCCCAAAAAGCAGGATGCCGAAAATGATGAGGAAGGTAAAGCCGAGGCAAAGGGGAATAATGGAGAAGTAAACCGCGGGGAAGAAGGTAATGGGGAAGGGGAAAATAATGAGAAAGCTGACTCCTGATTCATTAAGAGAAATCCCCGAATTTAAACTGGAAAACGGCATTGCAAACAGTACCGGGGATAATGCCGGTATCGGGGATGATGTTATGGAAGAGAAGGAAATTTCTTCTGTATATTGCTGTGATTTACTCAGCAGAGCCATGGGCAGAGCCCCTGCGGGCTCCGCTTGGGTTACCGTTATGGGGAATCTTAATGCAATTGCCGTGGCCTCCCTTGCCGATGTGGCCAGTATAGTATTGGCGGAGGGCTCTCTTTTGGATGAAGAAGCCAGAAAAAAAAGTATTGATGAAAGAATACCTGTTTTTTCAACTCAATTGCCAATATACGAGGCGGCAATTAAAATAGGGGCCCTTTTAAATGAATAATCTTCTTAATAAAAATACAGGGGCGGAGGAAACCGCCCCCGTCTATTATGATTTGCATATTCATTCCTGCCTCTCCCCCTGCGGAGATCAGGATATGACGGTTAATAATATTATTAATATGTCTTTATTAAAGGGCCTTTCCTTAATTGCCTTAACCGATCATAATTCCTGCAAAAACTGCCCGGCTTTTTTAGAGGCCGCCGCCGGTAAACTTTGGGTTATTCCCGGTATGGAGCTTTGCACCTCTGAGGAAATTCATGTTGTTTGTCTTTTCCCTGGTTTAGAGCAGGCTATGGCCTTTGATGAATATGTTTCTGCCCATAGCCCAAAAATAAAAAACCGCCCCGCTATTTACGGGCCGCAGACAATTTTAAACAGCCTGGATGAAATTATCGGCGAGGAAGAAAACCTTCTGATAACAGCGACGGATATTTCCTTTGATAAAGTACCTGGGCTTATCCGGCAATTTGAGGGGCTGGCCTTTCCTGCTCATATAAATAAGGATAGCTTCAGCGCTTTGGCGGTTCTTGGTTTTATCCCTCCGGAATCCGGCTACAGAGTTCTTGAAATTGCCAATCACGATGCTTTTTTAAATTCCGAAAAAAACCGCAAGCTTATTAAAGGCTTTAAAACCCTTGAAAACTCCGATGCCCATTACCTTATTGATATTAAAGAAGATAAGCCCCCTTTGCTTTTAAACAGAGCCAGCTTTAGGGGGCTTATAGATTATTTTAACAGTTAAATAAAAAAGCGGGGCTTTTGG
The DNA here is from genome assembly GCA_040767605.1 of Clostridiales bacterium. Taxonomy (GTDB): domain Bacteria; phylum Bacillota; class Dehalobacteriia; order UBA4068; family UBA4068; genus JAXGOI01. The sequence continues at coordinate 1,464,185 of JAXGOI010000001.1, read as the reverse complement.
GGCGTTCACATAGGGATTCATGAAAAATTTGTGTGACGGCTTCAAGCGGGGCAAAAAGAGACCAGTCATGTTCAAGCGTAATTGCTTGGCACGCCTGGTCTTTTTTGTTATTCCACTTTAACGGGCCGGTAGGCATTCTCGACCGCGTCCTCCATGTCAACGAAAATCGTCTGGCTGTCAGCGCATCTTACTGCTGTTCCCATTACTACGAATTTAGTTCTAATTATTTTGCTACGTTCTCAATGAATCTCATGAGCATAGCCGCGACTTGCGCGCGGGTGGCGTTGCCTTGAGGATCAAGCTTTCCCCCGTTTCCTTGCACAATGCCTGCGCCGCAAGCCCATTGGATGGCAGGGATAGCGTATTCAGAGATATTGAGCGCATCTTCAAAAGAAAGAATATTGGTGTTTTCGCCGACACTGACATCATAGCCCTTATTCTCGGCATAACGGTACAAAATGGTCGCCATCTGCTCACGCGTTATCAGGTCTTCGGGGCCGAATGTTTCCGCATCATAACCTTTGACAATACCCTTTGCACTTGCCCAGACAACGGCGTTCGTATACCACTTTCCGGAAGCCACATCGGCGAAGGGGTTTTCTGTGATCGCTGTCGGCGCTCCCTCGACACGATGAAGGACGGTGACCAGCATCGCCCTTGTCATTGGGGCATTGGGTTCAAAGGTCGTTGCAGAGGTCCCTTTGAACAGCCCGGTAAGCAGGACATAATCAATCCCTTCATGGTACCACTGTGTGATATCCACATCGGTAAATGGTGCGCTCGGGCAGTCATGGGCAAACTTCGCTTCAATTTTGTGGTTGGTGGTGACGGAGGAGAAGGTATAGGTTGCTACAACGCCGACACTAACGCCGTCAACAAGGACATCAGCAATCTTGTATCCCGCTTGAGGTGTTATCGTGTAGGTCTTGCTGCCGTTTTTCACAATATTTGTTGTACCTGCCGGCGTAATTGTACCACCCTCATTGCTGATTGCAATAATCGAGTAAGTGCTTGGTGTATACGATCCGCCACCGCCGCCGCTATATATCCAGTTGGCGGTCACTGCAACAGCCTTGTAGGGCATGGTAAAGGTGGTTGTTGCGCTACCCGCATTCAAAAAGGTCACTCCATCCAAGGTGGTCCAGCCGGTAAAGCTGTAATTGCTCCTGCTACCGGCGTGGATAGAGACCTGTACGCCGGGGGCGTATTGGCCTGCGCCGCTGGCCTCCGCATAGCTGCCGTTTACTGTCAGCGCATAGGATTCCACGGGAGCGTCCTTATACTCCAAGGATACGTTTTGCTCCGCAAGGAGGGCTTCACCATGCCACAGTCGGTAATCGACGCGACAAATGAATATTCTCACGACAGCAATAAAATCCAGCTTTTCGCGGATGAGTGCCTTGAGGAGCGGGGTGAAGCCGATGTAAAGACCGCCGATGTATATGCAGCCTACCGCGAATGGTGTGCTGTCAACGGCTGCTACCCGGAGAGCAATCGCAACTTCAATCAGGCGCTGCGCTCTTTCGGCACCGTCATTCGCAAGCGCCCTGCCGATGGCGGAGAGAAGACCACACTGCTCATCGGTTACAGGCTGAAAAAGACTTATTTATGATGTGGCACTCTGTGGCAAGAAATTATGGTTATTCCCTATAGAAAAACGATATCAGAAAATAACCATAAAAACCTGCCACAAGTGTCCCCAAGGCGAAAAGGAGGTGGTGCCCTTGATTGTACTGATACGGCATTCAGAGGAATGCGGACTGTGATCCAAATAAAGACGAAAGGAAACAACACTATGAAAAATTTTAAGATGTACCCGACATTGCAGCCGAGTGATTTTGACTGCAAGGGCTACGAAGGTCGGTTTCTGTTCCAGACAAGGGACGGTCGACCTGTGGTACTGGCTCAGCATACCAACATCGACTGCGCTATATGGCGCGTCATGTTTGGCACATCTTCGGTGTTCTTCGGAACATACGGAGAGGCAATGGAATACTGCAAGAAACGCTTTTTGAGTAAAAGCGGCAAGCTGCTATAAGGATTGGAGGCAACCATGCGAATCACAAAATATTTCAGAGATTTTGTTTTCCGCAGATGCAAACGCAGCACCTACGGAACATTGCACTTGGTAAGCCCTAACAGGGAACCGGCCACGGTAACAAAGGAAATCCGTTACAGCATCGCAAGAGGCACTTCGACAGTATACATCAACAGCTATGACGACATTGTGGAGTTCTGCAATAAAAGCGGTTACAGAGCTACGGACGGCAAAAAGCTGTAAGCCTGCGCCCGGTGGGGTGAAGTGCTCCCCAAGGATTGGACAACATGAGATTGTTTGAAATCCGGGAGTGAAATGCGTGATATAATAGTACTGCTTTACTGACATACAGGATAGGGCAACGCTGGAGAGCGACCCGAGCGGTATGTCAGGTTTGCGGGGAAGGCGGAGCTTCGGCTTCGTCTTTTTCTCTGCCTTCCTTGGAAACCGAAGCGTTAAACTCCGGGGGTTCGGGGGCGGAGCCCCCGTTGCTCTCAAGAGGTAAGGGATATTCACCCGTAATCACATAACGGTAATACTCTGCCGGAGAGAGCTTTGCAAGACTCCACTGGTATCTCTCATTATTGTAATAGTCAACCCATCCCAGAACCTTCTGCTCGACTTGGTTGTGCCCGTCGGTGAGATTCAGGCGAATCTCGTCCTTCATATGACCAAACAGGCTCTCCTGCGGAGCGTTATCCCAGCAATTTCCCCGACGAGACATCGACTGTCTTAAACCATAGTCATTCAATATAGTAACGAATCTTGAGCTTGTATACTGGCAACCCTGATCTGAATGAATCAACACGTCAGTTTTAAGCTCTGCGCCATGCTTCTCCATAAGCTGGTTGACTGTATCCAAAACGAAATCCGTCTCGCACGATGTGCTGCACACGCAGGCAAGGACTTCTTTGGTGAAAGCATCCATAATAACGCAGACATATGTATACTTCATTTTAGGCTTGTGATGCGAATACCTCGGAATAAAGGTGATGTCAGTAAGCAGCACTGAACGCGGTCCATACGCTTTGAACTGCCTGTTCAGTATGTTAGGCGCTATCCGGTTTTCCTGAAGCCGTTTCGCCTGCAGACGATACGGGTTCACTTTCCGAACTGGACACACGAGATGAAAGCCCTTCATTAGGCGCCGAATCTTTTTCGGATTCATCCTCACAGGCGGATTCTGATGTAAAAGTCTCATATGGATGCCTCGTGCTCCTTTTGCGTAACCACGGTACTGGAATGCGGCAAGCACAATCTCAAAATCCTTTTTATCCTGTTCCTCTGCCGCCAAACGGTCGTGTTTTCCGCCTTGCCAATAGTAGAAACCGGAGCGAGAAACGCCGGCAAGTTCGCACAGGTATGAGATGTTCAGCAGGTTATCATCCCGTTCTATCGTCTTTGCGATTATCTCATAGCGGATTTTTGGAGAGCCGTTCATGTACATGGCTATTTCTCCTTCTTCTCCGCTAAGATAATTTTTTTTAGGAACTCCAACTCCTGCGACATATATGCGACTTTCGTGGCGAGCTTGTTTATCTCCGAGTCGGTCATGACGGGAGGCCGCCCTCGATTGGCTCTCCTTGGAGGTGTCGGGAACGAGCCTTCCTTTTCCGCATCGCTCGGATACGGTTCATTTCCCTCGGTGAATGAAAGACCTTTGGCTTTTGCCTCGCGTAGAAGCTTGAAAAAGCCGAGAATACGAGCTCTTCCAAGCGTTTCTGTATTCAATCCGGCATCCGCAAAAATCTGTATCTGGTCGACGCCATCGCAGTATCTTTGCCATGCTGCTGTCTTGAAGGCTTTAGTGTATGAAACCGACTTGCTGGAGACGCTTGATACATGAGGAGAATCCGTGAGTTCTTTTAGTTGCTCTGCGGTGAAGGTAACGTGTTCATACACACCTTCACCTGTTTTCTTCTTGCGGCCAGCTCCGGGTCTGGCTCCGCCGCGATTGGTACCATCTTTAGCCATTGTTTTCTCCTTTTCCGAGGGTGAAAATCAATCACAGATATTATACCATTTTCTGTCCAGCCATTGGCTGCGAGATTTCATATCTGTCCGAATCTTTGATTTCCGACCCTCTTTTCTGTTCGGTGTTTTGATTCATCACTACCGAATTTCAATCAATGGCTGTCCAATTTTTGGGGTACTTATCAGGGGGTGGTAAAATCTCCACAGCTTTTCAACTCGGACAGCGGCGTGGGGCAACGCGTGTGAAAACGCGGTTTCAAACGGGGTATATGCCCCAAATTCAAACAAATTAAGGAGGTTACAACTATGTTAACAACTGAAACTTATTCCAGAGCATTCTGGAACAGCATGAGAAGCAAAAATATTGACGGCAACATTCTCAAAGAAGGTGCAAATAGTGTCAACGGCTCATATTTTCTGCCTGAAGCATCAGCGGAAAAATATGAGGCGGCATTGGCAAAAGAAAACTTGTTCCGCAGGGTGGCTACATTCGTAAGAGCCACAACGAGCGGCGGCAGAATTATTACATCAGACACTCCTGTTGATGCGGACTGGGTTGGCGAAGGCGGGACAGTGCCCGAAGCGGAATTGATAGCAAACAGAATCGCGCTTAACGAACATAAACTTGCTTGCATCTCGGTTTTGGACAGCAATAGACACAACAAAAATCACGGCTCTCTATTGCAGATTATCCCGTGACGACGAGCTTGCGGGGGACAGTAATTCGATTGTGAACCAGAAGGCTATTTTGAAGAAATATGCGGACGACAACGGTTTTCTCAACACGGCGTATTTTGTAGACGATGGATACAGCGGAACAAACTTTGAAAGACCGGATTTCCAGCGTATGTTAGCCGAGATGGATGAAGGTCGAATCGGCACGATTATCGTAAAAGATATGTCGAGGTTGGGTCGAGATTATCTGAAAGTCGGCTATTACACCGAAGTCGCGTTTCCCAATGCTGATGTCCGCTTTATTGCCGTCAGCAACGGTGTGGACAGCGCAAACCAGCAGGAAAGCGATTTTACTCCCTTTTTGAACATAATAAACGAATGGTACGCCAAGGATACGAGCAAGAAAATACGTGCTGTGTTCAAAGCTAAGGGAGAGTCCGGCAAGCCGCTCTGCACCAATCCGCCCTACGGATACATAAAAGACTCAGAGGACAAAATGCATTGGATTGTCGACACAGAAGCTGCCGAGGTGGTCAAGGCGATTTTCAAAATGTGTATGGAGGGATTTGGACCCACGCAGATAGCAAAAAGCCTTGAAAAGAGTCAAATTGAAACACCATCGGTACACCTGAACGGTATGGGAATTAACACTCCCGCCAAGCAGACGGAAACACCTTATGCATGGCAAGCACGGACGGTAGCCGATATTCTTGCCAGAGTCGAGTATCTGGGACACACGGTGAATTTTAAGACGCGCAAAAAGTCCTACAAAAGCAAGGAGACGATTTGGAACAACCCCGAAGACTGGATGATCTTTGAAAATACGCACGAAGCCATCATTGACGAGCAGGTTTGGGAAACCGTCCAGAAAATACGAGAGGGCAAGCGCAGACCATCCCGAATGGGTGAAATGGGTGTATTCTCCGGCATGATGTTCTGTGCGGACTGCGGGGCGAAGCTATATCAGGTCAGAGCCAATGGCTGGACGCATGACAAGGAATATTTCGTTTGTGCTACCTATCGCAAAAAGAAGGGTCTGTGTAGTTCGCACCAGATACGCAATGTGGTCATTGAGGAACTGGTACTTGACGATTTGCAGCAGGTCGTAAACTATGTAAAGGAACACGAGCGGGATTTCATTGCAGCCGCCACAAAAAGTTCAGAAAAGCGGATTGCCGAAGACCTGCGTATGTCGCAGAAGGAATATGAGCAGGGACAGGCTAGAATCGCCACACTGGATAAAATCATGAAGAGACTTTATGAAGACCGTGTAATGGAGACAATTTCGGAGGAACGTTTCTACAAGATGTCAACGGACTATGAAACCGAGCAGAAAAGCCTTGTGGAGAGGGCCACGGCACTAAAACAGACGCTCGATGCCGCAAAGGAGCAGAATTTGAACATTGACCGTTTCCTCAAAATCGTACGCAAATACACGCAAATTACGGAGTTAAGCGGTGAAATTATTCGGGACTTCATAGAAAAGATAATTGTGTACAAGGCAGAAAAGGTTGACGGTGTCCGCACCCAGCGTATTCAAATCATTTACAATTGCATCGGAGCAATAGATTTTCCGAAAATGGACGAAAAAACGGCATAGCCGCAATTCACGACTATGCCGAATTTTTCATGGATATAAAATCCCTATGTGAGGACAGCTTTAGGCCCCGCTTTTTTTATGCCTATATTTCTATAGGCTTATTAAGTATAAGCTTATTAGGCATATATTATTTTGGATTTAAGGTTTTAATCTTCCTCCGTTATATAATCCCAATCTGTCCAAAATTCCACGCCGCTTTCCTTATTTTCAACACCATAGCCGTTACCATGGGCATCCATAATTGCCCTCACAACGGAAAGGCCGATTCCCGTACCCCCATAAACCCTGGTACGGGCTTTATCTACTTTATAAAAGCTTAGCCAAATATCCTTTAATTCCCCGGGGGGGATTTTATCCCCCTTATTATATATAAAAAGCCTTACTTTATCCCCTCTTATTTCCCGGCGGATAATAATCTCCCCCTCCTCAGGGCTGTGGTTTACGGCATTGGTTAAAAAATTAACCAATACCTGCTCCAGCATATCTAAATCGGCATTAATAATGGTAAGGGGGAGGGTATTATTAAAGCGGATATTTTTATTCTCAAATAACAGGGCGTTTTTAGAAAGAACCGCGCTTACCATTGCCGAAAGCTCTATTTTTTCCCGCTCCGGCTGGATTTTACCCACCTCTATTTTAGATAAACCCAAAAGCTGCTGCACAAGCTTTGCCATACGGGCGCTTTCTTCCATAATAACATCGCAGTAGAAGTTTTTATCCTCCTCTTTACCGCTGATATTTAGCTTAAGGCCTTCGGCATAGCCCTGTACAAGGGCAAGAGGGGTTTTTAGCTCATGAGAAACATTGATGATAAAATTCTTCCTCATTTCATCAATATTCCTTTCCTTGGCGATTTCCTTTTCCAGCTGGCGGTTTGTTTCCTGAAGGCGTCCGATAGTTGTCTCCAGCTGGCCGGAAAGGGAATTTATGCTTTGCCCCAGCTGGCCCACTTCATCCTTGGCGCCTCCTTTATATTTACGGCTGAAATCCAAAGTTGTCATGGCTTTGGCAATACTGTTTATTTCAAGGAGAGGGCGGGTTATCCGTACAGAAAAGCCATAGGCTAAAATAAAACAGATAAATAGGGCAAAGGCGCCGGCCCCCAGCATAAAAAGCCCCGTATTTTTTGCGTTTTCTTCAATAAGGGGCAAAGAGGCCCGCAGGGATAAAATATTTTCAGATTCCAAAACCCCGCTTAAAAGCAGAAAATCCGTACCGCTGCTGCTATCAAAAAACTGGGTAAAGCTGGGTTCCCCTTTAGTGACGGAATCTAAAATCAAATCACTTATATTCGGCCTTGGCATAGCGCTGGAATTATGCATTTGAACTATTTTAGGCTGCCCCGTACTGAATTCTATGGTAAAATTTCTGTTAATAATTGTTGCCTTTATGCCGTAGCGATAATCAAAACCCTCTAATATGCCGTAAACGGAATCAAAACTGCCGTCATATCTTTCGGCTACCAAATCATAGGCATTAAATAACATTTTTTTGGTTTGCAGCAAAACATAATCGTCATAAAAAAGCAAATATAAAATGGAAAAAAGGCTTATAAAAATAAGACTAATAATGCAAATAGCAAAAAAAAGCTTGTATTTTAGTGATTTTCTTAAAATATCCATTTTATTCCCGCCTTAAATATTTAGATGAGCTACACTTCAAAGCGGTAGCCGTAACCCCGGACAGTTTGAATAAGCTCCCCGTTTTCGCCTAATTTTGCTCTGAGTTTTTTTATATGGGTGTCTACCGTGCGTAAATCTCCAAAATAATCATAGCCCCACACAGAATTTAAAATCTGCTCCCGGGATACCGCCACATCCCTGTTAAGGGCAAGATAGGCTAAAAGCTCAAACTCTTTTGGGGAAAGCTCTACTCTCCGGCCGTCGGAGAAAACCCGGCGGGCTGTTTCATCTATCATTATACCCCCAAACTCCCGTATGGTTTTTACGGTTTTATCTGATCTTTTCCGCAGCAAAAGTTTTATTCTGGCCATAAGAACAATGGGGCTGAAGGGCTTGCCTATATAATCATCCGCCCCCAGCTCCAGGCCAAAAACCTCATCGCTGTCCTCATTTCTGGCTGTAAGCATTATTACGGGGATTTCCTCATTCTTCCGCCGTATATGCCTTAAAACACTCCAGCCGTCATAATGGGGCATCATTACATCTAAAATAATCAAATCCAAATCCGGAGTTTGATCTATTAACTCTATGGCCTGCCTTCCATCTTTTGCCTCCAATACCTGATAGCTCTCTTTTATAAGAAAGTCTTTAACTAAGCGTAAAAGCCGCTCTTCATCATCGGCAATTAATATTTTGGCCATTTTACCCTCCTTAGCCAGGCCCAAGCCGCCTTAGTTTTATATATTCTATTTTATGGGGGGGATTTGTCCTTTTTGTGTCCAAACCCTGATTTAAATAAGCTCTCCAGCCTCAGGCCGGAATAATTTAAATATTCCCTATAAATTACTGCTGCTTAATATTTTACGCAAAAGCCAAATTATCCCCGCCTCTTAATTAAAGCTTTTATTAAGATAATTCACTGCCATAGGCATATATACGGCGGTTAAATTAACTCCATTATATTCTATATATTTACTCATGCCAACCCTTTAGCTTAACCCTTTAAATAATTGGGCTTGCTCTATAGTAAAGATTTTTAAAAGCGCCGTCCGCAGCGTATAATTACATATTTAAAAGCGAAAGCATTTTAAAGATAAAAAGAATTTAAAAGCTAAAAGGAAGGCTTTTGGCCTCCCTTTTAGCTTTTATAAAACAGGCGGGGTTATTTATTAGTATTTGCCGAATTCCGTATCTTTTAGCTTAATCTCAGGCTCCGTATCAGGTTTTTCATCAAGGTTATCCTCAATATTTATTATAGGCTCGTTTGTTAAATCAGCAGCTTTTAGACTATCTTCTTCCCTAAGCTCTTTAATTTTAAATTTAGCTACCTCTTCCTTAAGTACCGCTGCCTGGCCGGAAAGCTCCTCGCTGGCGGAGGCGCCTTCTTCTGCGGTGGCGGAGTTTTCCTGTACAACCTGGGAAATTTGGTTTATGCCCTGAGTAATTTGGGCAATAGCCGCCGCCTGCTCATTAGAGGCTACGGCAATCTGGCCTACTAAATCCGCTGCCCCCTCGGCCCCCACAACAATATCCGCCAGCATGGCATCGGTCTCTTGAGCAATTTTTGTACCATTGTTAACATTTTTAATTGAATTATCTATCATAGCTGTTGTTTCGCTGGCGGCCTCAGCGGAACGAGCCGCCAGGTTTCTGACTTCCTCCGCCACAACGGCAAAGCCTCTGCCATGCTGCCCTGCCCTGGCCGCCTCTACCGCGGCATTTAAGGCTAAAATATTTGTTTGGAAGGCAATATCATTAATAACTTTAATAACTTTTGAAACATTGGCAGAAGATTGATCTATTTCTCCCATGGCAGCAAGCATTTCTTTCATTTTCTCATTGGCAGCCAGAGCGCCGCCCTTGCCGCCTTCCGCCAGGGCCTTGGCATTAATGGCTTTTTCTGCATTTTGCCGGGTTTGAACTGAAATTTGCTCAATAGAGGCTGTTAATTCCTCTACAGAGCTTGCCTGCTCGGCGGCACCCTGAGACAGAACCATGCTGGAGGCGGAAACCTGCCTGGCCCCGGCAGCAACCTGCTCTGAGGCGGAACGGAAATTAGAGATTACATTGTTTAAGTTTTCTCCCATTTTAATAAAGGCCGAAATTAAAAAGCCTACTTCATCCTCCCGCTCCGTTGCCTTTATAGTCATATTATCCAAATCAATATCCAAATCTCCCTCGGTAATTTTCTCCGCTAGCTTAACCACGCCTTTTATGGGGGTAGCAATGGATTCGCTTAAGAAAACACCCAAGCCGAGAGCTAAAACAACCCCCACAGAGATAATAATAAGCATGACCATTCCCGAATTTTTTGCTTTGGCGGCATTTTCATCAGCCATTGCTTTAGATTCTGCCACCTTTAAATTAAATATCGCATTAATAGCATCCTGCTCTCCCTGAACAGCACCGCTCATTTGGGGGGAGTGCAAAAGGGCCCAGGCCTCATCTTTCTTGTTTTCCCGCGCCAAGGCTATAGATTTATCAAGCAGAGGAATATAAGCCTGGCGGGATTGCGTGAATTCATCATAGGCTTCTTTAACCTCATCTGAATTATCCGCTTCTTCAAAAACCTGAATGGCCTCGGCAAAATCCTCTCTTAACCGGGTGATTTCATTTATATACTTTTCGGTTTCCGCCGAGGTTTCCGCGGAGATCATATCTCTGTCATATACCCTTATTATTTGAAAAATTGTCGAAGCTTCTGCAAGCTTCTCCACCGGGACCAACATATTTTCATAAATATCACTGGCGTTTTTATTTATGGAATTAATATTTAATATTCCTAAAACACCCACTATAGCTGAAATAAACGCAATTACTACAAAGGACACAATCAATTTTGGGCCGATCTTAAGATTTTTTAAAAAACTCATATTTTCATCCCCCCACAATTTTTAAATAAAATTATATAGCTGCAAAGAGCTATACTTTAATGCTCTTTTCGTTTTATTCTTTCTCCCAGGTTAAAATGCTAAAAACCCAATAAAAAAATCAATCCAATCCCGGGCTTTATAATATTTAAGCTATTTATTTCTCCTAATCAATATATCGACAAAAACCCCTGTTAATTTACAGGGATTAAACTTAAATGATATAACTCTACTTTAGTTTTTAAATCGTTTTAATCCGCAATTCCAGATTAATTTATAGTTTTTATAAATCCCGGTGTGAATTATCTGCTTTTGCGGAAATAAATAAGGCGCCCTTTTTTGGGGGGCGCCTTAATGGCTTAATTAATTGCTTTTTGAGGGTTGGTTTTTTTATTGCTGTCATCTTTTAATATTTGTAATATGGCCCCGGGGATTGCATTAAGCCCTAGTTGCCTTTCTACGGCCCCTATGGTATAAGCTACCTTAGGCATACCATAAACAACCGAGGTTTTTTCATTTTGGCCCAGGGTTTTAGCCCCATTTTGGCGCATGGAGAGAAGCCCTTTTGCACCGTCTCCCCCCATGCCCGTTAAAATTACCCCGATGGCATTCTTCCCTATGGCCTTGGCAACAGAATTAAAAAGAACATCCACCGAGGGGCAATGGCCGTTAACCTTTTCTCCCGGGGAGCATTCCACTTTATATTTTTGGCCTATTTTTCTTACCGTCATATGCATATCACCGGGCGCCAGCAAAACCTGGCCGGAGGCTAAATAATCCCCGTCTTTGGCCTCTTTTATGGTTAAATCCAACTGCTTATCCATTCTCTCGGCAAACATTGTAGAAAAAACCGGGGGAATATGCTGAACAATAACTATTGGCGGTATATCCTTGGGCAGATCTTTTAAAACACTGTAAATGGCCTCCGTACCTCCGGTGGAGGCCCCGATTGCAATCACCCTTTTGCTGTTTAAAAGGGCTGTGGAATAATTATTCCTAATTGAGGCCCGCGCCCCTCTTACTCCGCTTACTTTTGCCCCCATGGCCGCCTTAATTTTAACTATAAGATCATCTATAAAAGCCTGCCGGCTGGCAATGGTATTAGTGGCGGGCTTGGCGGCAAAATCCACCGCCCCGGCATTCATAGCATCAAAAACGGCCTCGCTTATGGAACTGACAACAACTACAGGAATGGGGTATTGGGGAATAAGCCTGTGAATAAACTCTATACCGTTCATTTTAGGCATTTGAATATCGCAAGTCATTACATCCGGCCTGAATTTAAGTATTTTATCTCTGGCCTCAAAAGGGTCCCCGGCTCTGGCTACCACCTCAATTTCCGGATCCTCACTTATTCCTCTGGCAATAAATTCTCTTAAAAGAGGGCTGTCATCAACAATTAAAACCCTGATTTTCTTAACAGCAGGCACCGTCATCACCTCTTATTTTTGCAGCTATATTTTTTTATATACTGCCGGCATAATATAAGTATACTTACTTTCATCCCTGGCGATAGACTCTGAATGTCCGATAAATAAATATCCGCCCGGCGCTGTAATATCGTAAAACTTATTAATAAGCTCCTGTTTATCCTTATTATCAAAATATATCATAACATTGCGGCAAAATATTACCTGAAAGGGCTTTTTAAACCGAAACTCATCGCTGATTAAATTAAGCTTTCTGAATATAACTTCCTTTTTTATTTTGTCGGAAACTATATATTTCTCCCCCGGTATCTTTTTAAAATAATTAAGCCTCCAAATAGGGGGTAAAACAGAAACTTGTTTTTCATCATAAACCCCGTTTTGGGCGCTGGTTAAAGCGCTTACGGAAATATCCGTGGCCAAAATTTGCTTATCCCAATATCTTTTATCCTTAAAATATTCTTCCAAAATAAAGGCTAGGGTATATGGCTCCTCCCCGGAGGAGCAGCCTGCGCTCCAAACCCTTAAATCCCTGTCGCTTATGGTGTTTTCTAAAACAGGCAAAACTGTGCTCCGCAAATAATTATAATGATCCGCCTCCCGCATAAAATAAGTATAATTTGTTGTTATTCTATCCACGAGAGAAACTGCCGCCATACCTGTTGTATCTGTAACAACATAATTATAATACTCTGAAAAGCTGTTAAACTTATTCTGTTGCAGCATATAGCTAAGCCGGCCCGTTAAAAGGGTCTGCTTTTCTTCCTTTAAATAGATGCCAAAATTTGCTTTAATATAATCGGCTAGCTGTCTGAATTCTATTTCTGTTATCGGCTGCATAGGTTCCCCACCTTTTACTTTGAATAAATGGGAGAGCCGCATTGACCCTCCCCCTATTCAAAAGCTTATATTTTACCGCTTATTAGCCCGAAACTTACAAAATATTATTTAAGTTAATTATTTAAGTTAATTATTCAGGTTTATTATTTATATTTATCATACTTAGGGTTTACCGGAAAAGTCTCGTCATCTAAATTTATTTCTGCTCTGTTTTCTTCAGGGGCCTCCGATTCCGGATTTTTTACCTTATCCTCTCCCTGTGCTTTTGGGGGAGTTTTCTTTAAAGGGGCCGGAGTTTTACTTTCTCCCTTATCTTCTTTATCTTTTTTATTTTCTTTATCATCGGCATTATTCTCTTTTGCTTTGGCATTGGTATTTGTTTTTGGGTCTTCCTTTTTAATTTTAGAGGCCCAGCTTAAAACGCTCTTTAAAAATGCGTTTTCCTTTTTATCTTCCTCTTTGGGGGAATCCTCCTCGGGGACGTAATGGGGCTCCTCTTTTAGTTTTAGCCCGGATTCCTTATTATCTCCCCTATCAGGCACCCTCTTCGGCTCTTTATTGGAAGGCTTATCGGGCTCCTTATTGGGTTCCGCTTTAACCTTTTTTTGATTCTTCTCCCCCGCCGGGGTCTTAGAGCTCTCCTTTTTAATTATATAGCGGTTAACAATATCCTTAAGATTAGATGCCTGGCCGTATAGCTGCTCGCTTATGGTAGCGCTTTCCTCCGCATGGGCGGAATTGGCCTGGACAACATCGGATACCTGGGCAATAGCCTTATTAATCTGGGCTATGCCGGCGGATTGTTCATTGGAGGCAATTGCGATTTGATCCACTAAATCCGCAGCTTCCGTAATTCCTTCCACTATTTTACTTAGTTTGGCGTCGGTTTCCCGGGCAATTTTTGCCCCTCTGCCAACAGCCTTAACAGAGCCGTCTATTAAGTCGGTAGTTTCCTGGGCGGCTTTAGCGCTTCTGCCGGCTAAATTCCGGACCTCCTGGGCCACTACGGCAAAACCTCTCCCATGCTGCCCGGCCCTTGCCGCCTCAACGGCGGCGTTTAGAGCCAAAATATTTGTTTGGAAGGCAATATCATCAATAACCCGGATAATTTTAGAGATATTCTCGGAAGATTCATTAATTTCTTCCATGGCGGCAAGCATATTTTTCATTTGCTCATTGCCGCTGACGGCATCATCTCTTGCCGCTTGAGAAATACCCCTGGTTTTATCGGCTTTTTCCGCATTTAAATTGGTTTGGGAGGCTATTTGCTCAATGGAGGCTGTTAACTCTTCTAAAGAGCTGGCCTGCTCAGTTGCCCCTTGAGAAAGAATAAGGCTGCCTTCTGAAACCTGCCTCGAGCCCTCTGAAACCTGCTGGGTTGAGGCTGCAATGCTCCCCATGGCCTCAACAAAAGATTCTATAAGCACCTGAGTGCTTCTGGCAATATCCCCCACCTCATCCTCGCGGTTTTGATATTCCTTAGGTATTGATATTGTATAATCCCCTGTGGCAAGCTTTCTGATTCTGTCTTTCATTACATTTAGGGGTTTAGCTAAGCTGGCTATGGTAGCCCTGGCTACAAGGGCGATAATAATTAAAGCCGCACCGCCGATAATTATAATAAGTAAAAGCATATTCCGGTTTTTGGCAAGAGCCGCGGAGTTAATTTCTTCAGTTCCCGCTTCTACAATGGCGCCGATTTCAACAATATCCGCTCTGCAGCTGTTAAAGCTGCTTTGCCAGCCTTTAGGGATTTTATTATTAGAGTCTGCGCTTACATACATAGAGGATTTTTTACCCAGCTCCACCAGAACATCAAAATTTCCCAGGAAAGATTCAAAATAGGCGAATATATCTTTATCGGTTTTTTCATCCCGAAACTTACTCCAGCGGGCTTTATCTCTTTCTAAAATCTCTTTGGCGGATACTATTCTCTCCCTAATATTCTTAAGAAGATCCTCATATTCATTTTTAGAGCTTGAAATATCTCCCCCGTGCTTCCAGACCTCACCGGAATTCTCTATTACCAGATAAATTTTATACAAATCCCGGTCTGCGCTTAAAATAGCGCTGGTACAGGTAAAGCCCTCCTCATAAATTAGGGTAGACATATCGTTTTGGGTGTTTATGGATAAAAAGCTAACCACCAAAATAATTGCCGCGATTGTAATAATTACCGCTGTTGTTAAGACTAATAGCTTATTGCGGATTTTCAGGTTTTTCATAAAAAGTTCCTCCCCTAATACTTTAAAACTTATGCCCGGGGTATTTTCATTAAACAAATACAACAATTAAATAAAATCTTAAGATGAATCCATGGGGTAAACCCGTCTTTTGGGGAACTTTAGGGTATAAAGATTTAGCTGTTTAGAATATTTAAAGCAGCCTCCTGCTCCTCATCGCTTAAAAGCTTATTGCAATCCAAGATAAGCCGGACTCCTTCTGCAACTTTGCCAATCCCTTTTATATAATGATTGCTTTTTTTTGTAAATTCCGGCGGGGGCACAATTTCTGTTTCGGCAATTGAGATTACCTCCGATACCCCGTCTACAATTAAACCTACGGAGATTTTATCCATATCCACAACGATAATGCAGGTGCGCTCATTATATTCCACAGTTTCCATATTAAATCTAACACGAACATCCATAACGGGGATAATCCTGCCGCGAAGATTTATAATTCCCATTACATACTGGGGCATTTGAGGCACCGGCGTAATTTTTTGAATATTAATTATTTCCGTAACATAGGCAATCTCTATACCATAGGTTTCCTCCCCCACAATAAAGGTAAGAAATTGATTTTTTTGCGTATCTTCCTCAAAATTAAAGTTCTGAAGCTCGTTAAGGCTTGCCATAGCCGAATCCCCCTTTAAAAATACTTTTCTATGCAAAAACTTTACAGGCTTGTAACATCTAAAATTAAGCTTATGTTTCCGTCTCCTAAAAGGGTGCAGCCTGCAAGGCCTTTAATCCTTCTTATATAATAAGGCAGCGCCTTAACCACAACCTCCTGCTGGCCGATGAGCTCGTCCACAAACAGGCAAAGGTGTTTTTCCTGGTTTTCTATCATAATTAAAATTCCCTTATCCAGATCTTTGCTGTCTGGGATAATCTCAAATCTTTCATAAAGGCGTACTATGGGGTAGCAGCCGCCCCTTACCATAATCATTTCATTGCCATCCGGGTCTCTGATTATATCTTTATTCCCGGCCCGGAAGGATTCCTGAATATCATTAATGGGTATAGTATACATGGAGCTGCCAACCCTTAAATTCATCCCCTCAATAATTGCCAGAGTAATGGGGAGGCGCAGAATAGTCTTTGTGCCCAGGCCCAGATTGCTTTCCACATAAACCCTTCCGCCGATTTCCTCTATATTACTGACTACAACATCCATGCCGACTCCCCGGCCGGAGTATTCCGTAACCTCCTGATTTGTGGAAAAACCCGGCAGAAAAATCAGGGAATAAATTTCCTTATCCGTCATCTCAGAGGGGTTTTTAGTTAAAAGCCCTTTGGCGGCGGCTTTTTCTAAAATTACATTTTTATCTATGCCTCTTCCGTCATCGCTGACGCTGATTAAAACATCGCCCCCTTCATTTCTGGCAGTTAGGGTAATGGTGGCCCTGGGGGGCTTTCCTGCGGCTTCTCTCTCTTTGGGGCTTTCAATTCCATGATCTAAAGAATTGCGGATTAAATGCATTAAGGGGTCTGAGATATGCTCAATAATGTTTTTATCCACCTCGGTATCCTCACCTACCATCTCCAGGCGGACATCCTTATTGAGTTTTTTGCACATATCCCGCACTATACGATTATTTTTCTGAAATGCCGTTGTAAGGGGTACCATTCTTACCGACATAATTACATCCTGCATTTCGCCGGTTATTTTTTTAAGCTGCTGGGCTGCCCTGTTAAAGTTATCCAGCTTTAATTCCTTTAAATCCGGGTTATGAACCACCATAGCCTGGGATATAACCATTTCGCCGATTAAATCCATAAGCTTATCCAGCTTATTTACATTTACGCTTACCATGGTGGTAACAGGGGAATGGCTTAAATTACCCTGCTGAACCTTGGCCTCATCGGGGCCTTTGGTTTTGGGGCTTTTACTCTTTTGAATTGCCTCATTAATTTTATTAATTTCTGCGGCTTCGGCGGTTTTTTGCCTCTTTTGAGTATTTATGTATTCTAAATGCAGCTCCCGTAAAAAGGGAGTAGTTAAAAAGAACTGCTGCATTCCCTCATAATCTTTATCCGCGCTAAAAGTAATGGAAAAGCCCTTTTCCCTTATAATATCTACGCTATTATCGCTTTCGGCAATATCCTCGGGGTAATAATCAATATCCCAGGCAAAATCCTGCAGCTGATAAATAACATTAAAAGCTCTCAGACTTTCCATTTGGCAGCCGTCTTCTAAAAACAGCTCCGCCTTATATTTATAGCCGGTTTTTTTGCTTTTTTCCCCGTTATTTTTTGGGTCTTCCAAGGGGGAGGCCTCATTTTTTAAAGAAGCTCCGGCAGGTAAAGGCTTTCTGTTTTTATCCTGCGGGCCGCCTTTTAAGGATATAAGATAAGCCTCAATTTTATCTGTAAGGATTTTTTCTTCTCCGTCAGGCTCATTATTGCTTTCTATTTTCCCAAGCTCGCCTTTGAAGAAATCTACGCTTTCCAGAATTAAATCGGAAATCAGGGAATAATCGCAATCGCTTTTGCCTTTTTCTCTGATAAAGGAAAATAAATCTTCCACCCGGTGGGCAAGGCCGGCCACATTATTATAAAGCATCATGGAAGCTGAGCCTTTTATGGTATGCATAATCCGGAAAATCTCATTAATTGCTTCCTCGCTGTATTCACTTTGTCTTTCGTTTTCTAAAACAATTTCTTCCAGCTGCTTAATATTTTCATTTGTTTCAAATAAAAATATATCAAGCAGGGAATCGCCTCCATATTCCCCAGACAAGTTAATCACATCCTTACAGATATTGCTTTTTGCTTACTTTTACTTGTTTTTTATAGCGGGTTTTAAGCTTCGGCAATACTTTTTAATGTTTGCACAATATGTTCTTCTTTATAGGGCTTAACCACAAAGGATTTGGCCCCGCTTAAAATAGCTTCCCTAACCAGGGTTTCCTGGCCCATGGCGGATACCATAACCACCCTGGCATTAGGGTCTCTTTGGCGGATATGCTTTAAAGCGTCAATACCCGTCATTTCCGGCATGGTTATATCCATGGTTACAATATCCGGGGTGCATTCCACATACTTTGTAATGGCAATTGCACCGTTTTCGGCCTCGCCCACAACCTCAAAGCCGTTTCTTTCTAAAACTTTTTTTATGGCCATTCTCATAAAGGCCGCATCATCAACAATTAAGACTTTAATCACTGCAGACACCTCTCGCTGCCGTTTTATTTATAAACCGGGGTTTACTTAAATGATATTCCCACAATTGTTACATCTAAAAGACGCATATCATTACCAAGATCATAATAAACCGGGGTTTTAGAATCCGTTTTGATTTTGATTTTCGGCCTCAGGCCGCATTTTGGTCTGTTTTCTACTACAATTCCCTCTAAACCATTGCTTAAAAATACATGGGTACCAACGGGATAGGGGGAAATCTTCTGCATAAAGGCATTTACCACATCCGGGTCAAAATGGGTGCCGCAATTGCCCATAATATACTCCATGGCCTCCGAAGGGAGTAAAGCGTTTCTATAGGGTCTGTCGGAGGTTAGGGCGTCAAAAACATCTGCCACGGCTACAATTCTGCCCAGGCGGGGTATGCTTTCCCCGTTGGAGGAATAGGGGTAGCCGGTGCCGTCAAACTTTTCATGGTGAGCCAATACGGCGGCGCTGGCCTCTACCGGGACTTCCCATTTGGAAATCAGATATTCATAGCCCTTATTGGCATGGGTTTTAATTAAAGCAAACTCTTCATCGGTTAGGGGATTGCGCTTATCTAAAACATTCTTGGGCAGGAATATTTTGCCTATATCATGAAGCATGGCTCCCAGGCCCAATAAGCGAAGCTCCTCCCTGTTCATAGACATTGACATACCGAGTAAAAGAGATATAACGGTAACATTAACGGAATGATAATATGTATAATCATCAAAGAGCTTTAAATCTGTCATATTTGAGGTTGCATGGGGGGAGGAGGATATTTCCATAATCATTTCATCTACCACATGCTTAACCTTAACAATGGATTCCCTGCTCAGATCGATATTGTTTGTGGATACATTACGGAAAAACTCTTTAATTGAATTAACCGCATTATTACGCAGAATTTGGCTTATGCTTTCCTCGCAATACTCCATCTCTTCGGTAAATCTATCCTTTATATAAACTCCCCGATAGCTTTTAGCATTAATTATACGGATGCTGAGCTCCGTTAAAACCTGCCCTTCTGAGAGAAGCAATTGATTATCGCTGCCGAACAGGTTTCTGCTTAAGACCATCCCAGGTTTAAGGTATTTTGCCGGAATAAATCTCATATCATCACTCTTATCCTATTTTGTCTTATCCCGCCATTTATATCTCCCCTTATATTTTAAGCTAAAGGTTTTAGCGGCGGCCCCGAAGGGAAAAAGGCTTTATTTGAGTTTGTGCCAAAGGATAGTCTTTAAAACCACCCTTTGGCACAACTCTGATTATTTATTCAGCTTATGCTTATGCCGCCCGGCATTTAACGGAGGAGCTGCAATACACCCTGGGGCTGAGCATTAGCCTGAGCCAGCATGGATTGAGCCGCCTGGAGCAGAATATTATTTTTGGTGAATTCCACCATTTCCTGAGCCATATCAACATCTCTGATGCGGCTTTCAGCAGCCTGGAGGTTCTCGGCAGATGTATCCAGGTTGTTAATTTTATGCTCTAATCTGTTTTGAATAGCACCTAAGCTGGCTCTTTGTGTAGAAACATCTTTAATGGCATTATCTACTGTGGTAATAGCGCTGGAGGCATCACTCAGGCTGTCAATTTTTACGCTGGATGTAATGCCCAGAGCGGAGGTGCCCATATCCCCAAGATTAATGCCCAGGGTTTGGGCCTCATTGGCGCCGGTTTGAATTGTAAGAGGAGTTTTAGCGGCGGAAACAGATACTGCAACACTGCCGGAGCCGCCGGCGGAGCCAAAGAGGGCGGTATTTAAGGCGGCCTCACTAGCCCAATCCGCGGAGGTTAAACTGGAAATATTCAAGGTTACGCCGGTGGCCAGTTGAACTGTGGAATCTGTGCTGGAAACTGCCTGCCCGCCAATAGTGGCGGTTGTCGTAGTTTTAGCATCCGCACCGCCGGAAATAGTAAGGGTGAGACCCCCTGCAGTACCATCAAAGGTAGTTTCTAAGCCGGCAGCTGCAATAGCATTTGTAGTAATACTTACATTACCGTAAGCCCCAAAGTTTATAACCTGGTTAGCGCCGCTTGCGTCAACCTCTGTAGTACTGGAAGTGGCAACGGTTGCTCCCCCGGAATCAACTAAAGTAAATGTCATTGCCCCTAGGTCGTCGCCTTCGGCTTTAAGGTAATAGATGCCGTTATACTGAGCCCCTGCCGCTACAGTGCCGTTAACGCTTGCCGCGGTAACAGTTGCAGTAGGAGTAAAGGTAACGGCAGCTGTGCCGCTTTGGGCGGCGGATGGCCCGCTCCAGTTAGTAACATTGCCAATATTATGGGTACCGGCACTGGCCCCGGTGGATAATGTAACACTTATACCGCTTGCCAGGCCGGTGGCTACGGCAGAAGCTTTGCCGGCGGAATACGAGCCGTCTAAAAGGCTCATATTATTAAATTTGGTCTGGCTGGCAATATCATCAATTTCTGCTTGCAGCTGGGCAAATTCGGATTGCAATGCTTCGCGGTCAATAGATTCATTTGTGTCGGAGGCGGACTGTACCGAAAGCTCTCTCATTCTCTGGAGAATAGCATGGGTTTCGGTAAGTGCGCCTTCAGCGGTTTGAACTAGGGAGATGGCATCCTGACTGTTTTTAGAAGCCATTTTAATCCCTCTGATTTGAGCCCGCATTTTTTCAGAAATCGCAAGACCGGCGGCATCGTCCCCGGCGCGGTTAATCCGTAAGCCGGAAGAGAGTTTTTCCATAGATTTATTGGCAGAGTTTGTATTTGCCGTATATTGCCTAAAAGTGTTTAAAGCCGAGATATTATTATTAATACGCATATTTTTTCCTCCTTGAATTTTATTCGGAAATCCTTTTCCTCTAATTTTAATAAATTCATTCGTACGCAATGAATTTATTTTGGAAGCTCTTTGGCTTCACTTCATATATCGTTCAAGGAGGAAGAAAAATTAGACAAAAAACAACTATATTAAATTTTTTTAAGGCAGATGTATTTATTTAAAGAATCCAAAACCAGCCCCGGCTCAATACTGGCGGCGGCCAAATTGGCTTTTTGGGTTTCTTTAAGTTCGCTGCGGGCTAAATTAACCTGGGGCGGGGCATTAATGCCTATTTTTACTTTATCTCCCCGGGTTTCAAGAATTATTATTTCAACATCCTCTCCCACAAAAAAGGCTTCCCCGGCTCTGCGGCTTAAAATCAGCATTATTTCTGCCCCCCTTCGGCATCCTCCGGGAAGACCCGGCAGCGCACGCCATATTCCTCATTTTCTAAAATAATCTGCATACCCCGGTTTTTAGAAGGGTTTACAACTATGGGGCTTTTTAAATTTACCGTCATCTCCCGGATATTTTGAGGAATAACCGCAATTACAAAAAAGCAAAGCTCCTCCGGGCTTTTAGCCTTAAGCTCTGCCAAAGAACCTTTAGGGAGCTTGGGGGCATAATCTTTAATAAACTCCAAAGGGTCAAAAACAATAAAGCAGGGGTTTTCCCCCTGGGCGGATTGCAGCCAAAGGGCAGTATAACCCTGATTTTCAATAAAAACAAATTTTTTATGCTCCTCAAAAGAAAAAACCCCATGAGGGAAATCTATAAGCTCTTTTTCCTCTATATCAATTAAGCCAAAATCTCTGGTTTTTATTTCCATAAAAACACGCCCTCTCGTTTATTTTAATTTAAGCTCATTTATGCGCCTAACCCCCATATTGTACAGATTATTTTAGATAATGGGCCGGCTATATCTTTATCTGCCCTTATTGCCAAGGGCTATGAGCTTTATAATGAAAGCTGATTTCATAGGGGTGATAGTTTAAATTAACTTTGCCTATATGCCATTCAAAATGCAGGCGGTCCGGGGTATACTCAATATTTGTATAGCCGTCCTTCCAGCTCATTTTCGGGGGGCTTTCCGGAATAAAGGCCAAAACCGTTTCTATACTTTTGCCTGTGCGGATTTGGACAATATTCCTCATTGCCTCAGGGCCTCCTTCGGCTAAAAGGCGGCCTTCTATGCAATATCTTGCCGTACCCTCATCTGCGGCTCTTTTACCTCTGGCAACTAAATCCGCGGCCAGAGATTCAAGAGATTTTAAACCTAAAGAATCAAAAAAAGCCCGATTATCAATTTCCAGGCGGATAGGCTTGCTATCCATTTTATGGCCGCCTTTTTCTCTGCTTATTTGGCAGGAGGTAGCCATTGTTTCCTGGGAAACATGGGCTTTTTTACTCTCTATTTTCATTTGTTTAGGAAACATGGAGACATTTAAAATGGTATTTAACATAGGTCAAAACCTTCTCATCTTAAATAATCCAATAAAGAGGGTTGAATTATCTTGGCCCCCATTTGCAGGGCCGCCTTATAAGAAAGCTCCTGCATATTAAATTCTATAATGGCCTTGGCGGGGTCTATACCCTCCAGCCTCTGCTGTTTTTCCAGAGCATTGGTTTCGTCAACATCAAACCTTTTAGCTAAAAATTCAATAAAATTACTTCTTTGGCCAATACTTACATAATCAAGTAAAACCTCGGAATTTCTCTCCTCCAGCTTATTCATAATTTTGCCTAAATCTTCAACATTGCCGTCTTCTAAAAGCTGGGCAATTTGGCCTAATAAATTATAAACATTATTGGAAAAACCGTCTGCATCAACACCGGTGCCGAAAAATTCACTCCCGGGGCTTGCAATATTTAAAGCCGTACCGGCCAATATATTGCCGGCGCCGTCTGTAGCCAGGCCAAGGCCGATATCATAATACTGCTCTTCTTTAGGGAAGGGGGTATTATTGTTTACATCCATTGCCTGATACTGCAAATTACCCGAGGCATCCAAAGTAAAGGGCATATTCTTCATATTATTGCCGCCAAAAATATAGCGCCCGGCAAAATTAGAATTTGAAATGCTTAAAATTTGCCCCTGATAATTCCGGATAACCTGGCCGATAGCATTTAAATCCCCCTGGCTTGTGGTGCCTCTGGCCTGAATCAATTGCTCCATAACCTCGCCTAAAATGCTGTTAACATTAGAAACGGCTGTTTCCACCTCTGTAAAAAGCCCTTTAACCTCACTTACATTATTTTTATAAAGCTCTATTTTAGAGAGGCTTTGCCTTACCTGATAAGCCTTAAGGGCGGTAGCCGGGTCTTCTGAGGCCTTAAGGTATTTACGCCCCGTATAGGTCTTTTCGTTCAGCTTATTCATACGGGTATAGCTATTATTCAAATTAATCATATATGTATTGGTAATCATTTTATTGGTTATACGCATAATGCACCCCCCGGTTAAAATAAGCCGCTAAAAGCAGGCGGCTCTAGCGCCCCACAATACCCATTCTGTTAATTATTATATCCAAGGCCTCGTCCATAGCTGTCATCAGCCTGGCGGCAGCCTGAAAGGATTTTTCGTATTTTGTCATATTAATTGTTTCTTCGTTTAAGGATACCCCGCTTATACTCTCCCTTTGATTGGCTACGGAATCCAAAATGCTGCCTGTCATTTTACTGATATCAATTTGATACCCCACATCTACGGCAATAGTACTCATAAGAATACGGGAAAACCCGGAAAAGGTAGAATCAATCCCCGGGTAAAGCGAGGCATTTACCGGATTATCCATGGCATTAATCATTCTGATTATATTATCATTTGCCCCGCTGTTGCCGGTAGAGGTATTAACAATAAAATCTGAGTTATCCAGCCATTGGGCGGAAATAGTAATATTGGCGGCATTAATGGCCTCGCCGTCGGTGCTGCCAAATAAAGGCATGGGGTTTAGGGGGTCTAAAGTATTTAAATCATTAAAGGTGCCGGCAAAAGCCATTGCAAAATCATTCAAGGCATTTTCATAATAGGGCAGGCCTCTGAATTCCCCGGCAACAGCGCCGCTGCCGTTTAAAACATCCAAATGCCCTCTTAAGGTGCCGAATTTAGGAGAAAACTCTATGGCCGGGTCTGCCCCGCCGTCATGGGCGAAGATTTTAATTGTTCCGGCATCCTCCACTATGGATAATTTATTTTCTAAAATATTCAGGCCCCCGCTTGAGGAAACCTTAACCGTGCCATCCTCCTGAGGAATTACATTAATCTCTAAATAGCCCGAAAGCTGATCCAAATAGGCATTACGCAAATCCAGCAATTCATTGCTTATATTCCCCCTAAGGGTTTGGTCTTTTATTAGCTGATTAACCTCGTTTATTTTATCTACCAGGGTATTAGCCGCCGAAACATCTATGCCTAAACCCTCCTGCTGCTCAAGGCGGATTTGTTTTAGTTGAGAGGCGTACTGGTGAAGAACCTGGGTAACCTTTTCCGCCGCAGAGCGGAGAATACTTGTATATTCAACATCCCCCACATGGTTTGAAAGAGCCTGCAGCTGATTATAAAACTCATCCAGCATGGCGTGGAGGCCGTCATTTTCAGTTTCATCAAAAACAATTTCTATATCTTCCAGGGCATTTAATTTTGTGCCCCAGGAATTATATTCCGCATTGGCAGTGCGGAGACGGGCATCGATAAAGCTATCCCGCACCTGGCTTATTTGGCTTATATCCACCCCTTGCCCGGTATTTACCCGGGGGGGAATGGCAAATTTATAAATACCCGAGCTGTAGTTAAGGGCAATTTGATCTGCCCTTTGGCGGGTATAATTTTCCGTATGTTCATTGGCTATATTCTGCCCGATTACATTTAGGGCAATTTGGCTTGCCGTTAGGGTACTTCTGGCAATTTCCAGGCCGGAAAATGTTGATCTCATAAGCTATACCCCTTTTTATTAACCCCACTTGCACTTCTGGTTTTTTCTTGTTTCTCTCTTGCTTCTTTCTTGGTTTTTTGTTTCTTTGTTTTTAACCCCCTCAGATCAAAGGGTTTATATTCAATATTTTTTTTAAGGCTTCTCTTTAAGGCTTCTCATAAGTCAGGGCCGTATTTTTTAAACCTGTAATAGACATTATTTGCTCCAGCATTGAAAGGCGGGAGTTTAAAATTGCTATATTTAAATTATTGGCCTTTTTAAGGCTGATTATTATTTCGGAAAGCTCCTTTAGCCTTAAGCCGAAACTGAAATTATTTTCCGGGTCATAATTATCGGCTAAATCTACTAGGGAAACCCCCGCTATTCCCAATTCATTTTGCAGGGCCTCCCTCCTTTGCTCAAGGCTTATAGTATTCATAAGCAGAGGCTGCTCCTGAATAAGAATTTCATCAAGCTCCTGGGCTGTACCGTGGATTAAAATATCGGTTTTGGCATTTTCCAGCGCTAATAATTTATGCTGGGTTTCTGATATTCTGCCGAGCAAAAGGGATAAACGCTCATAACCTTCCATAAAATTCACCCCTACTCACCTTTTTTTAAAACACCAAGCATTGCCCCTGCAATATCCTTTGCTGAAATATGATAAACACCGTTTTCAATATCTGCTTTAAGCTGGCGCAGGCGGTTGGCATCGCTGCCTTTTTCCAATTCGCTTATAACCTTATCCTTTGCCGCGCTAACAGGGTCATAATCCGCAGCCTTTTTAGAAAGCTCCACCCTGTCTTTAGTGTTTTGATTTACAAGGGTTTCCGCCTGGTCTTTTCCCTTTGTTACGCTGCCTTTTTGTCTTATTGTTGAATGCAATACCTGATCAATATTATTTTTTTGATCTATTCTCATATTTATCACCCCTAATCTATATCGGCTTAAAATAATAAATCTTAATGGTTTTGGGGAAATAATTTAGCCTCTTAAGGTATTAGCCATAGCCTCTATTTCATCTGCGGCCTGTAATATTCTGGCATTAAACTGAAAGCCCCTTTGAGCCTGTATCATCTTTGTCATTTCATTAACCATATTTACATTGGAATACTCTAAAGCCCCCTGCCTAAGGCGGGAAGAATAATCCGCCTCCCCCTGCCCTGTTTCCTTATTGGCGGCCAGTAACCCCCGGCCTTTTTCCTGCAGGGCATTGGGATTATTAAATGCTACTAAGGCAAGAATTATACCGCCCTTTCCCTCGGCTGCCTCCCCCGGGGAATAAAATTTAAGCTCTTTGGGATTGACTCCGGTAATATTTTCTTCAGCATTACTTTCTCCGGTTACATTTTCTCCGGCGGCATTTTTTTCAATTACAACCGGCTGATAGTTATTATCCAAAACCCTGTCTCCGGCGGCGGTGCAAAGATAGTCTTTATCCTGAATTTTATTAATCTGAAAATTCCCGGCCCGGGTATAATATCTTTCCCCCTCCTGGGTTTCGATACAGAAATACCCCTGGCCTAAAATAGCAATATCTAAATTATTATCCGTTTGGTTTATAATTCCCTGCTCTAAATTAGCACAAAGTGAATCAAGCCTCATGCCGTGGCCGGCAAGTAATTCGCCTCCGCCTTCAGCAGGGGAAGGCAAATTGGTGTAAATAAGCTCGCTAAAGGCCGCCCTTTGGGCCTTATACCCCGTTGTGGATGCATTTGCTAAATTATTTGCACTTATATTAAGCAAATTCTGATGCCCCTCCACGCCGGATTTTGCCGTATAAAAACCATTAATCATATTATACCCCTTCCTTTGGGCCCCGCCAATTATATTTCGCCTTTGCTTTATATTTCGTCAAGTTTTTTATTTTTGTAAATATCTTTATAATCTGTTATCTATTTTACATTCTGCCAATTTCATTAACAGTTTTCTCCATAATGGAATCCAGTATTTTTACAATCTGGCTGCAGGATTGAAAGGCTCGGGAGCTTTCTATCAGGCCGGCCATTTCGGCGGCTAATTCTAAATTAGAGCTTTCTAAATACCCCTGGCGAACACTCCCGGTAAAGGCTTTTTGATTCTCCGGGTTAAAGCCGCCTAAAATGCCCCCCTCCTGCTTTATAAGATTTGTATTATCTTCAGGGCAGGAAATACGCAGGGTATCCAGGTATCTCTCCCCGTCAATTATGCCCCCCCGGGAATTAAGGCTAAAATTGCCGCTGTTTATTTGCAAAGGGCCGTTTTGACCCAATACCTGATTCCCAAAGCTATCCGTAAGAAAACCCTGAGGGTTAAGGCTGAACTGGCCGTTGCGGGTTAGGGCCAGGGTTCCGTCATTTTGCAGAAGGGTAAAAAACCCCTCCCCTTCAATGGCAAAATCCAGATTTCTTCCGGTTTCCTCCAGGGGCGCCTGCTGATAATCGGTAAAAACCTCCTGGCAAATTACGCCGTTTGAGGTTACTCCCAAAGGTACAGTGCCGCTGCCCCCCATACGGTAGGTAAGGGCATCCCCAAAGCTGCCAAAAACAATAGCGTCTTTTTTAAACCCGGCGGTGGAGGAATTGGCCATATTATTGCTTATGGAATCAATAGCCCGGCTATTGGACATCATCCCCGAAGCCGCCGAATAAACCCCTTTTAACATATTAACGCCCCCTTTATTTTTCTATATAGTTTTTGTTTTTCTATATAGCATTTATCTTTCTATATAGTATTTATTTTTCTATATAGTATTTATTTTTCTATATAGTATTTATCTTTCTATATAGTTGGAAATGGATTTTTCCAGCTTGGATAAGGCCTTGGCATGTAGCTGGGATACCCTTGAGGCCGTCAGGCCTAAAACCACGGCTATTTCTTTAAGCTTCAGCTCTTCATAATAGTAGAGGGAAACTACCAGCCGCTCGTTTTCATTAAGCTTATCAATAGCCGAGGCTAAAACCTCCCGCATTTCAAGCTTATCCATATTTTGTTCCGGCGTATCTAAATGGGATTTTGGCTCCCTGTGGGCCGGAATGCCCTCCTGAAGCACCCTCTCATAGGAGAGAAGGGCAAAGCTTTGGGATTGGGCCAAAATATTGTTTAATTCAGCAAGGGATATATCAAGATATTCCGCAACCTCCTCTTCACTGGGGGTTTTATCCAGCTTGCTTTGAAGATAATTATAGGCCTTATTAATATCTATGGATTTTTTGCGGATATCTCTGGGAATCCAATCCTGCTTTCGCATATAATCTATAATTGAACCCCTTACCCGTATGGAGGCAAAGGAATCAAATTGCACAT
This sequence comes from Clostridiales bacterium, assembly GCA_040767605.1. Lineage (GTDB taxonomy): Bacteria > Bacillota > Dehalobacteriia > UBA4068 > UBA4068 > JAXGOI01. The sequence goes on along the minus strand of JAXGOI010000001.1, from coordinate 1,435,753 downwards.
TTTTTGTCCAGTCATACCTTTCAATGGATTCCATTAAAGCGATTATACCCTGATTTACTATATCCTCCATCTCGGCTTTATTCTGGTATACGGCGCTCATTCTTTTAGCGTTAACCGTAACAATATATAAATACTCCATAAGTATTTTATTTCTTAAAGCTACGCTTTTGCTTTCCTGATACTTTTGCCATACTTCCCGGCTTATTTTCTCTTCAGATGGATTTGACAATTATCTCACCTCACCTTACTGCCGCTTAACCCCGGCCCCTTTAAAAAACTCAGGCGGCCGCTGCGATATTTCCTATGGATACAACCTTAACATTGGCCTCAATTTCGCTGAAGGAAAGAACCACCGCATCGGCGGTAAACTGTTCTATCAGCTTTCTGTAATAAAGCCTTACTACCGGCGAGGTAAGAATAATAGGGGTTTTAACCATTTCCCCGATTTTCTCCACCTCTTTTAAATGAGCGGTAACTATTCTTTGCATTGTTTCCGGTTCCATCGAAACATAAGAGCCATGGTCATTCCTTCTGACACTGTTTAAAATAGAGTTTTCCAGCTCGCTGTTAACCGTAATTACCCTTAAGGCCCCATCCTCGCTGAATTTACGGGTAATTGTTCTTTTTAAGGCCTGGCGGACATATTCGGTTAAAATATCCGGGTCTTTAACTGTGGGGGCAAATTCCCCCAGGGTTTCTAAAATTGTGGGTAAATCCCGAATCGGGATTTGCTCTAAAAGTAAATTACCCAATACCCTTTGCAGGCCGCCAATACTTATTACTCCGGGAACAAAATCATCAACCAGGGCTTTATCTTCTTTACGCATATTATCTAAAAGGCGGTTAATTTCGCTGCGGGTTAAAAGCTCATGGGCATGTTTTTTAACAATTTCTGAAAGATGGGTAATTACGACGGATAAGGGGTCTATAACGGTATAGCCGAAAATCTGGGCTTTTTCTTTATTTTCGCCGTCTACCCAAAGGGCCGGCATACCGAAGGCGGGCTCTATGGTTTCTATGCCCTCTATTCCGTCATCCCCGCTAATTTCCCCCACAACCAGAAAATGATCTACTAATACTTCCCCGCCTGCAACATTCTCCCCCTTAAGCTTAATTATATAGTGGTTGGGCTCAAGGGAATTAGAATCCCTCAGCCTTACCGAGGGGATTACCATGCCCATTTCTGTTGCGAATTGGCGGCGCAGCATTACAACTCTATCTATAAAGCTGCCGCCCTTTTTCTCATCCACCAAAGGGATTAGGCTATAGCCAAATTCCATTTCAATAGGCTCCACATTTAAAAGGGTATAAATATTTTCCATATCCCTGAAAAACTCGGCCTCGGTGGGGGGTAAATCCTCGGGGATTTCTTCTTCCTCTTTAACTGTTTTAGAGGATAATCTCCGGCCGAGAAAAATCAGGCCCCCGCCTAAAATAAGCAGTACCGCAATGGGTAGCCCCGGGATAAGGCACATTAAAAGCAGTACGGCCCCGGTTATAATTATGGCCACCGGGTAGCTTACAAGCTGCCGGGATAAATCTGTGCTGAGATTATTTTTTGAAGCCGAACGGGTTACTATCATACCGGTGGCGGTGGAAATCAGCAAAGCCGGAATTTGAGAAACAAGGCCGTCCCCTACTGTGGCAATAGTATATATGGAAAGGACATCGCCAAAGCCTTTGCCGTCTATAACCATGCCGATTAAAGAGCCGCCGATAATATTAATAAAAACAATAATAATTGAGACTATGGCATCCCCTTTAACAAATTTAGAGGCGCCGTCCATGGCCCCGTAAAAATCGGCCTCTCTTTGAACGGTTTCCCGGCGGTTTTTAGCCATTTGCTCATTTATAAGGCCGGAATTTAAATCGGCATCTATGGCCATTTGCTTACCCGGCATAGCATCCAGGGTAAAACGGGCGGAAACCTCGGCAACCCTTTCCGAACCCTTGGTAATAACCACAAATTGAACCACTACTATAATAAGGAAGATAATAAAACCTACAATGGGGTTCCCGCCGATTACAAATTGGCCGAAAGTTTTAATAACACTGCCGGCCTCCCCCCCATTGCCTAAAATTAATCTGGTGGAGGAAACATTTAAGGCAATCCTGAAAAGGGTGGTAATTAAAAGCAGGGAGGGGAATACGGAAAATTCCAAAGTCTCTTTTATATACATAGAGACAAGAAAAACCCCTAAAGAAAGAATAATATTACAAATTATCATCACATCAAGCATTACAGGGTTTAATGGAATAACTATCAACCCTATTACGCATATGATAAAAATAATTATGGTATTATCCAGTAATTTTCTCATCTGGGCCCCGTCCTTCTTTTAAGTTTATAAACAAATGCCAAAACCTCGGCTACTGCCTGATAATATTCAGGGGGGATTTCCTGCCCTATTTCCACTGCGGCATAGAGGCCTCTTGCCAGAGGCGGGTTTTCCGTAATTGTTATGCCTTCTTTTTTGCCCTCCTCAATAATTTTAAGGGCTAAATAATCCTGCCCCTTAGCCAGCACAATAGGGGCTTTGCTTTTCTTTTCATCATATTTTATGGCTACCGCAAAATGAGTGGGATTTCTGATTATGGCATCCGCAAATTTAATGCTTTGCATCATCCTGTGCATAGCCATTTTACGCTGCCTTTCTTTTATTAAGCCCTTAATCTCGGGGCTCCCCTCAATTTGCTTATATTCATCCTTAACCTCCTGCTTGCTCATGCGGATTTGCCGCTCATACTCCCACCATTGATAGAGATAATCCATAATGCCTAAGACCATCATGGCAAGGCCCGCTTTAAGGGCTATAAAAACAATGGTTTTAATTGTCCAGGAAAGGCTTTGGGCAATCCCCAAATCATAAAGGCGCATAAATTCCGGCAGGTTTTTATTAATTTCCCCGTAGACTACAAAGCCTACTATGAAAATTTTTATTGAGGATTTTAACAGCTCCACCAAAGAACGGAGGGTAATTATTCTTTTTAAGCCTTTAATAGGGTCCAGGCGTTTAAAATCCGGCTTAATTTTTTGAAAGGATACATTAAGGCGGCTTTGGCCTAATTCCATGGCGGCGCTGGATATAATACCTACAAATAGCAAGGGCAGGCCTAAAATTAAAATCTGAAGGGCAAAGGAGGCCAAATAAATATGCCCGTAGCCGTCTAAGCTGCTGACGGCGGCAAAGCCGCCTAAATATTCCTGAAAAATTCCGGCTATATGAGAATAAAAGAAGCCTCTTAAAAGCCAAAGACTGCCAAAAACCGTAAGAACCCCCAAGGCGCTGGTAATATCTTTACTTTTAAAAATATTACCCTTTTTTCTTTCATCTCTCCTTCGTTTGGGTGTTGCCTTTTCTGTTTTATTGCCCTCGGCTATGCTCCTCACCCCTTAAAATTATATTTTAGCCGGACATTAACCGGAAGCCGTTAAGCACATTTTCAAACATCTGCTCCAAAATATTATCAATAAAGCCAAATATTCCCGGCAATACCAAAAGAATTAACACTAAACCGACTAAAAGTTTAAGCTGCAAACCCACCATAAAAACATTAATTTGAGGCACTGTACGCATTAAGATTCCCAAGCCCATTTCTGTAACTATTTCTATGGCGATTACCGGCATGGCCATTTTTAAGCCCAAAATTAAAATTTGAGAAAATAAAAGGCTTATATACTGCCAAACCTGAGGGTTAAAAAGCTCCGGCCCGGGGGGGAGAATATCAAAGGAGTAAAAAATTATCTTCATAAATGTCAGGTGGCCATTGGTTGCAAAAAAGGCAATTGTAAAAAAGAGATTAAATAAACTGCCGGTAATGGGCATTGAAATATTACTTTGAGGGTCATAAATTCCCGCCATTCTGAGGCCCAGCTGTAAATCTATAAATTCCCCCGCCATAATGGCGGCAGAAAGGAATAAATGCATTATAAAGCCGCCGAAATACCCGATAAAAAGCTCTTTTAAGCAGGCTACAATAAAAATCAGATTACTGGTAAAATAGACGGCCGGCGCATTTAAAGAAAAGGTAAGAATAATCGCGCAAAAGAAAGAGAGGCCGACCTTTATAAAGGCGGAAACGCTTCTCCGGTTTAAAAAGGGGTTAAACAAAATCATCCCAGACATTCTGGCAAATATCATCAGGAAAATCATATATTTATCGAAAAAAAGCTCCCACATATTTTGCTTTTCCTTTTTTATTTATTTGCTCTTATTAATTTTTACCCGTTAAAACTCATTCTGAAATATGCCCTGTTAAAGGCCGGGTTTTATGAGCCTGTTTTTGTATTTGCCTTGGCGGCGGCTTTTTATAAAAGTGAATTCATAAAGCCAAAAATATTTTGAGTAAAGTTTATCATTATATTTATTATCCAGGAGCCTAAAAAAACAATTATCAAACCTGTGGCAACTATTTTAGGCACAAAAACAATGCTTTGCTCATTAATTTGGGTGGCGGCCTGCAAAACGGAAACAATAACCCCGATTATCAGGCTGGCAATAAGAAAAGGCGCGGCCACCATTAGCCCTGTCATTACAGCCTCTCTGGCAATGGCCAGTAAATCTCCCTGTAAAATATTAAGCACCCCCCTTAATTAAAGCTTAAAACCAGTGTTTTAATAATCAGGCCCCAGCCGTCCACTAAAACAAATAACATTATTTTAAATGGCAGAGATATCATAACCGGGGGCACCATCATCATCCCCATAGACATTAAAACGCTGGCCACAACCATATCTATAATTATAAAGGGTAAAAATATCATAAAACCGATAGTAAATGCCCGCTTAAGCTCGCTGGTAATAAAAGCCGGGATAATAATCCGCATTTTAATAGTATCTAAAGTTTCCGGCTGAGGCTCATGGGATAAATTCAGAAAAAGCTTTAAATCCGTATTATTTGTTTGTTTAAGCATAAAGTTTCGCAAAGGGACAGAGGCTTTACCCATAGCTTCGGTTTGGGTTATTTCTCCCTGAGAATAAGGCGCATAGGCCTGGGTATTAATTTCATCTATTACCGGGGACATTATAAACAGGCTAAGGAAGAGCGCCAGGCCGATAAGTACCTGATTAGGCGGAGTTTGCTGAAGGCCAAGGGCATTCCTGATAAAAGAAAATACTATGATTATCCTGGTAAAGGATGTCATCATAATTAAAATAGAGGGGGCAACGGCTAAAATCGTAATTATAAGCAGCAGGCGGATACTATCGGAATTGCCCTCCTCCCCCCCGATATTCAGAGAAATTGAAGGCAAAGCCTCATCGGGGGCGGCTAAAGCCGTCTGGGGCAAAAAAACCATTAAGATAAGGCAAAAAAGAGTAATTAAAACTGCTTTTTTCATCTCGGCTCACCATCCCTGCCGGTATCTTCCTCCTTATGCCAGTCATCCCGGTTTTTACCAAACAGCCCCTGCTTTTTTAATAAGCTCTTAAAAATTGCGGGGAACTCTCCCCCTTTATTTTCCGGAATTAAGGGCTCTTTTATTTGGCCTTCTTCAAAAACGCTTATGGCATCTATGCCCTTAGGGCTTACCCCTAAGAGATAGGTCTTTTCCGCCATTTCCATTAAAACCAGGCTTTTATCCTGGCCCAGGGCAACTCTTTCCAGAATTTTTATGTATTTGCCCGTACAGATACGATTATATTTTTTAGAAAGCCAGCGGGTACCCCAATAGGCTAGGAAGATTATGAACAATACTCCTAAAAAAGGCATAAGAAGCCCGGTAAAAAGATTATCCCCCATAAATTCTCCTAACCTCCCTTTATAATTGCCTTTTAATTGCCTTTTAATTGACTTTTTCAGGCCGGGCAAATTCTTAAAACTTTTGGAATAGGCCCTTTTTAGAATATTAATTATGAAAGTTGTTTAGTAATAGCCTTTTGAGAAACAATTTCCGTTATTCTGACCCCAAAATTATCATCTATTACCACAACATCCCCTTTGGCAATTAACTGCCCGTTAACTATAATATCCGCCGGATCTCCCGCTTGCCTGTCCAGCTCTATAATTGAGCCCTGGCGGATTTCAAGAATATTTTTTACCGGCAGCTTTGTTTTACCGATTTCCACCGTAACATCTAAAGGCACCCCCAAAATAAGGCTGAAATTATCCTGGCTTCCCTCTGCTGCTTCAAAATCCTCGTCTTCATCAAAGTTTGCCAGCTTAAGCTTTTGAACACGCACCGGCTCCTGTTTTGCCGGGGCCTGCCCGTGAGGGCCGGCCGAATTATTAAGAGGGGCGGAATTATTGCTGTAAGCCGGCATGGAACTTGGCATAGAGCTTGGCATGGGGGGAAGCGGAGGAATCGGAGGGGGCTCCGGGGCCGGAGCGGGGCCCGGCATAAAGCTTGGGGTTGGAGCGGTAATAATGGTATCATAATTGCCGGGGGGCATTTGCATGGCGTTTTCCGCCTCCGGCGCCGCTGCCGGGGCTTCATCTGAAACATCCATAAGGCTCATTACATTTGCCACCAGCTCTTTAGTAAAGTCAATAGGCATAATTGTAACAAACTCGCTGTTTAAAACACCCTCAACCTCCAGTAAAAACATAACGGAAACCACATATTCACTATGATTGCCCTTGGCGATTATCTCTTTAATATCCGCGGGGTCGAATTGATCCGGGGGAGAAATATTTATGCTTTTACCAAAAAAACTGGCTAAAGCGGTGCTGGAAGCCCCCATCATCTGATTCATAATCTCGCTGATGGCGCTGAGCTGTATATCGTCCAGCTCTTCTTCGGGATTATCTTCCTCCGGTACACTGCCCTCTATAAGAAGGTTAACAATAGCCCGGATATCCCGCCTTTTCATAATTAAATAATTGGCGCCGTTTAAACCCTCAATATATTTAATCTCTATACCAATGGCGGGCTCAAAGCTTTTAAGCTCCATATCCCCGGTTTTAACTATAGAAACCCTTGGGGTTGTTATGCTTACGCCCAGTCCTAAGAGGGTGGATACGGCGGTGGCGGCCGAACCCATGCTAATATTGAGAATTTCGCCTATGGTATCGCTTTCGATACTGCTCAGGCTTACCGGCATTTCCCCGGCTAATTCCGCCGCTTTATCTGTAATTTCAATATCTACCATTAGAACAGCCCCTTTTCTATATGACTTTACTGATTTTAATTACTTTTTTATTTCTCTTTACCCCGGGTATACCTAAAAACCAGGTTTTTTCGCTTATATTTACCTTAATTTCGCTTCCCACAGCCTGATCAAACTTTATTACATCTCCTACCTGCAGGTTAACAATATCGTTTAGGCTGAGCACGGTTTCCCCAAAAACCGCCTTCATCATTAAAGGGGCGGCGTTAACATGGGTAACCATGGCATCCTTTAGGGCTTCCTCATAATTTTTATCATTGCTTTTTTTAGCGGCATATTTATTTTGGCTTAAATGGTCTATTATATTTTCTAAATTAACGCAGGGCAGGCAGAAATTTATTGTGCCTTTAATTTGATCTATGGTAACATCCATTACGATAACCAGGACGGCCTCATCTGTGGCCATACTCTGAATCAAACGGGCATTACTTTCAATTTCTTTAAGAATGCACTTCATATCCAACAGGCTGCCCCAGGCATCTGTTGAGGCTATGGCAATTTGTCTGAATATCCTTTGCATCAGAGAAATTTCTATTTCTGTATATTCTCTGTCTAAGGGGTCGCCTTCCCCGTTGCCGCCTAAAAGTCTTTCCACAAGGGTAAAGGTAATATTATGAGAGATATCTACTAAAACATCCCCCTCAAGGGATTTAAAATCATAACGGCCGATTAGAATTGAATCCGGCAGGGCATTATTATATTCATAATAGGGCAGCTCCTCAATGGAGTTAATGCTGATTTCGCAAAATGCCCTTAAAATTCCGGAGAAGTAAGAAGAAAGATGCCGGGCCAAATTTTCATAAATTCCCAAAATAATCTTTGTTTGCTCTTTGGAGAATTTTTTAGGGCTCTTAAAATCATACTCTTTTATTCTGCGGCCGCCCTCTTCCTCCGCCTCAAACTCGGCATTGCCGGCTGTAAAACTACTTAAAATAGCATCTATTTCACTTTGAGACAGTACCTCAGACATTTTAGCATCACCTTCCCCGTTTTGCCCCTAATAATTGCCCTTAATACCCGTGCAATAGTTAATCAAAGGCTTATTTTCTTCTTCTGCTCTGATTAAGCTCACTATAATAATTTATCATGGCTGTTTTTACTTCATCGGCGGTTTCTAAAACATAATACTTTTTGCCGCTTAACATGGTAATCAAGGTATCCGGAGTTGTTTCCGTAATTTCCACTAAATAGGGATTAATATACAAAGGCTCGCGATTCATTTTAGTTAATTTCAGCACTTATTGGCTCCTTTCTTTAGGGAGCCGCTTTTGCGGCTCCCCATAAGCCTATTTAGCGTTTAAGGTTAACCAGCTCCTGAAGGATTTCATCTGAGGTGGTAATTACCCGGGAATTTGCCTGAAAACCTCTTTGGGCAACAATCATATCCGTAAACTGTTTGGAAAGGTCCACATTGGACATTTCCAAGCCGCTGCTTTTTAAAGCCCCGGTTGCCGTGGTATTGGGGCTGCTTAAAACGGCCGTGCCGGAGTTGGGGGTAGCCCGCATATACATATTCCCCGTTTGAGAAAGGCCGTCGGGGTTAGGGAAATTGGCTAAAGCAATTTGAGCCAGTATTTCTATTTGCCCGGAGGTATTATTTATCCCGGTAATTTTGCCGTCTGCCCCTACGGCAACATTGGAATAATTATTCCTATCTATTTGGATATTCCGTAATTTATCCAGGGTTGGGGGGTTTCCGTAAACTCCGTCTGTTTCCAAAAGCTCCGCCCCCGGCTCCGGGGTAGCTGTAAGGGCCCCTGTGGTTTCATCTATAGTATAGGCAAGGCTGGCGCCGCGAATATGGTTCCCGGCGGAATCAACTAAAAACCCATAGGCATCAAAGGTAAAATTCCCCACCCGGGTATAGTTTAAATCCGCCACACTATTACCTACAATAAAATAACCCTCGCCGGAAATATATAAATCCGTCATTTTATCCGTTTGCATATAACCGCCCTGAGTATTTAAAAGGTCAATAGTAGATATTTGAGAACCGTAACCAACCTGGCTGGGGTTTCTTCCCCCTGCTCCGTCTTCTGCAAGCATAGCCCCGCTGGCGGAATTAATGGTTTGATAATAAACATCTGTAAAAACAACCCGGGAGGCTTTAAAACCTACGGTATTAACATTGGCAATATTATTGCCTATAACATCCATCATATTTTGGTGTCCGCGTAAACCTGTTACGCCGGAAAACATAGATTTTATCATAATTCATTCTCCTTTTCTTGGCTGCCGCCGGGAATTCCCGAAGTAGTCGGAATTCCTAAGCCCCCTTTAAAAGGTCCGGCTATACAATAACAGCGCCATCAATTTGGGTAAAAATATTTTCCTTCATATCGTCTTCATCCATGGCTGTAATTACGGTGGAGGAGGGTACATTTACAATAAAGGCCCTGTCCCTCATTAAAATTAGAGTATTGTTTATCCCTTTTAACCCTGCCCTTTGTGTTGCGGCATTAAGCTTGTCCAATTCATAATGGGAAAGCTCTATATTCCTTTCTTGCAGCCTTTGCTCCGCATGTTTTGAGAAAACCACCGGGCCTTGAGAAATCTTTTGCCTTAGTATATCCCCAAAGGCATTATTGGGGGTTTTCCCCCCTTCATGGGGCAGGTTATCTTTAATCACATTGTTTTTCAGTATCTCCCCATACTGAATCAGGCGATTATCCACCCTCATAAGCTTTCCTCCAATCCTTCCCCGGCAAGCTCATTTTCCGGAGGGCTTTCTTCAATTTTGTTTTGGGTATTTTCACTACTCTCCGGCATTAAATTTTCTTTTTGGAACTCTTCCACCTTATAAACGGCATTGGCCTCATAGAGCTTTTTGCCTATTTCCAAATAAGGGGTACCGTTATTATAAACAACGCCTGCCACCTCCCCGGAAATTGACTCATAAGCGCCGTTTATATTTTGGGAAATTAAATGGACGTTTTTCCCCATAAGGCTTAAAGCCTGAACGCTTCTAAAAGAGGTTACCAGCTCCTGCATTTGGCTTAATGTGGAAAACTGGGCCATTTGAGCTATGTACTGGGTATTATCTACCGGGTCGAACATATTTTGGTTTTGCAGCTGAGCCGCAAAAAGCTTGAAAAAATCCGCCATATCCAAATCGTAACCGTTTTTTTGAGAGCTGCCCTGGCTGCTATTAATTTGATTCAGACTGTAATCGCTTATTATCGTCATATTTCCTCCTTTCTCCCCCTCTTGGGAGCCATATTTTAAACCCTGTAATTGAGCCTCCCGCCGAAATACAATCCCCCTAGGGCCTTTTCTTTGTTTAAATCCGCTTCTCTTGCCATATTCATATAGGCTAGGTTTTTAGGAGAAAAATGGCCCCGGGATGAATAGTTTTGATGGCTAAAAGCAAAGCCTTCAAAATTCTGCCCCTGGTGGGAGCTGATATTTACTCCCCTTACATCGTATTCCCGGTTTTGAAGAGCAGCTTTTAATTCCCCGGCCTGGCTTTCTAAAAGCTTTTGGGTTGAAGCCATTGCCGCTGAAATATCCAGGCTGATTTTACCCTCCCGGCAAATAAGGTTTACCGTTACCTCCCCTAAACCCTCGGGGCTAAGCTTAATTCTGATATTGGTCAGCCCCTCTTTTAAATCCCGGGGTATTTTTTCGGCTATCTGGATAAAGGCTTTTGGCTCCTGAATAGGGGTACTTTGGGCTTCCTTTACACCGGGTGTTAATTGGGTTTTTATATCGGAGCCGGCCTGAGAATCTCCCTGCATTATATAATCGGCTCCCCTAATATCCTTTTTAAACCCTGTTTCTTCCCCGACGCTCTCTTCCTTGGGCAATTCCCCTTGGGAAAGCTCCTGTTTAATTAAGCTTTCTTTAACCAAACTTTCTTTAAGCGGGCCTTCTTTAATCGGGTTTTCTTTAATTAAGCTTTCATCCCTGTCTGTAAAGTCTTCCCCTCCTTTAGGCTCTCCGGAAAGAACTTCAAAAAACTTATTATTTGGGGGGCTTTCCTCACTAAGCCCTTTTTGGCCGCCAAGCAGAGAGCTTTCTTTTGCCCCCGCCCCTTTTAAAGAAATATTTTTTTCGGCGGAGGGCAAGGGCTCTTTAACCTCTGCCGGGGGGCTGTTTTCCTTATTATCTTCCGCCGGGGCCTGCTGCTTTAAAAGACCTTCGTTTTTAATATCTTCATACTCTGCGGAATTAATAATCCCGGTGTAATCCATATTCTCTTCCGAATTAAGGGATAAGGCCTGCCCTGCCAAATTCTCCCCTCCGGGTTTATTAAGCAAAAGCCCCTCCCCTGCTATCTCCCGGCCTATTTCCCCTTGCCCCGAGGCGGGTTTTAGAGAATTATCCCGGATTTCGGCCCCCTCTTCTTTTAAAAGAGAGCCGGGCCAATAAAAGGCGGTTTCAACTCCGTTTTCTTTTCTCTTTTGCCCCGGCTTTTGGGAAGTATTCTCCTTATCCCCTCTGAGCTTTTCCGGGCCATTCCCCTTAGGCGCTTCTTTTTGCCCCATTATTAGGGAAAAGCCCTTTTCTTTTAAGGTATTCTTTCCCCCAAAATTATTATTAAAGCCTTTTAGAGGGGTTAAAGAATAATTTGCCGGATTGAGTCTTTCTGTCGCTATCATTTTTCACCTCCCTTCCCCTGGCGGGTTTTATCCGCCGGATTTATTTTATGCCTCTTTTAGCCTATTTTGCTTTTTGAGGCAATCTTTGAATTCGCCACAAATTCCTCTAAGCGCGCTTCTTCTTTTTTTCTGGCCTCTACCTGATATGTTTCCCAATGTTTGTCCTTGAGCTTATCCATGGAGTTTTTCTCTTGAGAAACGCTTATAAGTTTATCTAATTGCAGTTTTATTTTGCCTTCGCTTTCGTTTATAAGGGCAAAAATATGGGCTATTTGCCTTTGCAATTCATCTATATACCCTCTTAGGGCAATAACCTCATGTAAAATTATCCCGCCGGAGCATTTTTCATTATATTCATCGCTGTATTCCTCCACACTTTTGCAAAGGCCCTCCATTTGTTCACAGAGATCCTGATGGTGGCGGCGCATCTCTTTTAGGGTGTTTTTTTCGTTATCCTCTATATGGGCTTTATATTCAAGTACCCTCTGCATGGAAAACTCAAATTTCTTCATATTGACCTCTCCTTAGCTTTGGATAATTGCCTGCATATTTTTTATGGTTTCTTCATAGCTGAAGCTTTCCTGAACGTCCTGGCATAAAAAGGCATTAACTCTCTCAATATTTTGAATGGCCTGATCCAGCTGGGGATTACTCCCCGCCTTATAGGCCCCGATACTGATTAAATCAAAATTCTGATTATAAACCGCAAGTATTTTGCGAATTTCTCCTGCCAAAGCCATATGCTCCGGGCTTACTAAATCCGGCATTATTCTGCTTATGCTGGCTAAAACATCAATGGCCGGGTAATGATTCCGCATGGCAATAGCTCTGGATAAAACTATATGCCCGTCTATAATCCCCCGCACAGCATCGGCAATGGGTTCATTTATATCATCGCCCTCAACTAAAACCGTATAAATGCCGGTTATAGAGCCTCTTTCAAAATTCCCCGTTCTCTCTAAAAGCTTGGGGAGCATGGAATATATAGAGGGGGTATAACCTCTGGCCACCGGGGGCTCCCCGATAGCCAGGCCGATTTCTCTTTGAGCCATGGCAAAGCGGGTTAGGGAATCCATTAAAAGCAATACATTCTGCCCCTTATCCCGAAAGTATTCGGCAATTGTGGTGGCGGTTAAAGCGCATTTAAGGCGCATCATCGCTGGCTGGTCCGAGGTTGCCACAACTAAAACAGATTTTGCCATCCCCTCGGGGCCTAAATCCTTCTCTACAAAATCCCTAACCTCTCGGCCTCTTTCCCCCACCAGGGCAATAACATTTATATCCGCCTCAATATTTCTAGCTATCATACCCAAAAGGGTGCTTTTACCTACCCCGCTGCCGGAGAATATTCCCATTCTCTGGCCTCTGCCGCAGGCCATAAAGGCATCTATGGCCTTAACGCCGATATTTATTCTTTTTTCTATTCTGGGCCTTGAAAGGGGGTTTGCGGGGATATTCTGAACGGAATAGGTAGGCATGGGGCCAAAGGCATTAAGGCTATCTATGGTTCTGCCAAAGCCGTCTACTATGCGGCCCATTAATTCCCCGCCTACCGGAACCTGCAAAACATCTCCGGTGGATTCAACAACACAGCCCGGGCCGATTCCGGCAATATCCTCATAAGGCATAAGCAAAACCTTTTGCTCTTTAAAGCCCACTACTTCGGCAAGAATACTCTTTTCCTCATGGGGGAGGTAAATACGGCAAACATCGCCTATATTGGCATAAGGGCCGGTAGATTCTATTACTAAACCGATTATTTTATCTACCTTGCCTTTATATACAATTGTTTTTGTATTTTGTAGCACTTGCAGATAGCTGCCAAATTTCAATGCCTTACCCTCCGGCGGTTTTTATAATAAGTTTTAAAAATAAGTTTTTATAATGGCTTTTAATATTTAAGCAGATTAAGACATAAGCTGAGCGCTTTCAAAGGCTTCTTTAATGCGGGAAATTTGCGTCTTTACGCTGGCATCGGCAATACTTTGGGGGGTTTCTACAATGCATGTGCCGGGGGAAGCGTTTTCTAAAACAGATATTTTTATCGTCTTGGCCTCTTTGGCCAGGCTTCTGAGAAGTTCGGAATTGGAGCTTGCAAAGCTTTCCTCAAATTTTGAAACAGTCAGCTTTACCCATTCCTGGGGGCTTAATTCCTGCACCGCTTTTTTATAAAGATTAAGAAAAGCCTTGTCGTCCTTTTGAAGCTCCGCATCAATAATTTTTTTGGCAATGGCTAAAGCGGTTTCTTTTATATCTTCCTCATAATCCTCTAGAATTTCGGCCTTGCTTTTTTCTATTTGCTGATTTATTTCTTTAAGCTCATCTATTTGCTGCTTCAGCATATCCAGAGCCTGAGCCTGGCCTTTTTCAAGGCCCTGAGCAAAACCCTCCTCAACGGCTTGATTTAAATCGTTTACGGCCTTTTCCGAGGCTTTGGCGATTATCCGCTGGGAGTATTCCTCGGCTTTGGCAACAATGGCATTGGCATCCAGCCTGGCCCGCCAGATTATATCATCGCAGCGGGCGGTAATAATACTTTCCGCCCCTTCATAGCCGCTTATTCTCCCCAGGGATAAATCCTCATCAAGGCCGCCGGGCAAGCCGCTTTCATTTTCCATTACTATGGTATTCCCCTTAAATACCCTAGACAATTAACTCATCCTTTCGGCCCCGGGCTATAATAATTTCTCCGGCTTCTTCCAGTTTTCTAACCAGTGCTACCAGCTTTTGCTGAGCCTCCTCAACATCGGCCAGACGCACCGCCCGCATATACTGAGCATCCTCCTTCATTGTTTCAGCCATGCGCTCAGACATATTGGCATAGAAAATATCCGAAACATCCTTGCTGGAGCCTTTTAAGGCGATAAGCAAATCTTTTGAATTTGCCTCCCGCAGAATTCTTTGAATAAAAAGATAATCCAGGGTAACAATATCCTCGAAAATGAACATTCTCTTTCTGATTTCCTCTGTGAGGTCCGGCTGCTTTCGGCCTAATTCCTCCAGAATAAATTTTTCCGTCCCCCGGTCTGCGGCATTGAGGATTTCCGCCATATGCTTGACGCCCCCTATTTCCGCAACCCCTAAAGACATAATAGATGAGAATTTCTTTTCTAAAGCTTTTTCCACTTCTTTGGTTATTTCCGGCGAGGCATGGTCCATAGTGGCTATTCTTTCGGCAATTTCCAGCTGCAAATCCCTTGAAAGCTCCGACATAACAGCCGAGGCCTGGTCCGCCCTTAAATAAGATAAGATTAAAGAAATGGTTTGGGGGTGTTCGTTTTGAATAAATGTAACCAAATGCTTAGGCTCAACTTTACGAAGAAAATCAAAGGCTCTGGTTTTAAGGGTTTTAGTAATCTTCTCTATTAAAGTGCTGGCATTTTGTACCCCGAAGGCTTTATTTAAAATTTCTTTGGCATATTCTATGCCCCCCTCGGTTACAAACTTTTGGGCCAGGCAAAGATTATAAAATTCCTCCATAACGCTTTCCATAGATTCCGGGCCCAGCTCCCGCATGGTGGCAATTTCCATAGTGAGCAATTCAACTTCTTCTTCCCGGAGGAATTTATATATTTTGGAGGCATAATCTGTTCCCAGACCAACTATTACGGCAGCCGCCTTTTTTTTGGCAGTTAATCTACTCATAATCTTCCTCGCCCTCTTTTATCCAGGTTCTTAACAGCTGTGCTACTATATCCGGGCTGGAGGAGGAAAATTCCTGAATTTGTCTTTTAAGGCCCTGCTCCCTAGTTTCATTAAGGATAATCTCCCCCGGTATTTCCACAACCGGCCCTTTTGCGCCAAAAACTTTATCAAAACTATCCCGGCTCTCCTGTCGGCGGCGTTTTTTCCGCTTAAGAAGAATAATCATTACAACGGCAATTATTATTAAAAGCAAAAGCCCCCCTCCAGCGGCAATCAAAAGCTGTGTACGGCTGAGATTAAACAATATGCCCTCCGGTGAATCTATGGGTGAGGGGGCAATAAACTGGGCTGAGGCAATTGTAATCTTTTCTATATTTATTCCGGAAGCCGCCGAAACCATTTCCTTAAATGTTCTTATTTGCTCCTGGCTTAAGCTGTTGCTGTTTATAAAAACTGCGGCGGAAATATCTTTTATTTCATAGCCGTCTCTTTGAACCTGCTCCTTAAGCTGGTTAACTAAATAATCCGTATTGGAGCTGGAGCTTGAAATGCCGTCTTGCTCCCCGCTCCCGGCCTGGGGGTATACGGCAACTCCGGTATTGCTTCCTGAGCCTGGGACTCCCCCGGCGGCGGCTCCGCCCCCGGCGGATTCCAAAAATAATTCCTGCTGGGCAATAACCCCGCTGTTTTCTATAACCGGGGTATAAGTGGTTTGCTCGCTTATTTTTTTATTAATATCCACCGTTGCGCTTACTGCAACCCTAATGGCGCTTGTATCATATACCGGAGAAAAAAGCCTGTATATTTTGCTTTCCAGCACCAGGCCGATATTCTTTTCCAAATCCAGCTTTGTATAGGAATTACCTAAGCTATCGATGGAATATTTTTCGTTTAAAATACCCCCTCTGCCGTCTACAATGGCTACATTTTTCGCCTCCAGCCCCGGCACGCTTTTGGCCACCAATTCCTCAATTCCCCTTATTTGGCTGCTGCTAAGCTCAATAGTGCCGGTTAATTCTAAAACCACCGAGGCGGTGGCGGGGTTTTGATCCTCCTTTAAAACAAAGGAATCATCGCTGGGGAGGCTAATGGTTACAATGGCATTATGTACTCCGTCTATTGTCTTTATGGCATCCTGAAGGCGGTTTTGCAGCTGAAAAAGCAAATATTTTTTCTTCTCAAAATCTGTTGTCATATAACTGGAATTACTGCTGAAAATATCATAGTTTAGGGTGCTTTGGGGATAGCCCTCCCCGGCAAGGGTCATTTTTAATTGGGCTTCCTGCTTTTTGGGGACTAAAATAGTGCCGCCATTATCCAGCTTTGCCGAAACCTCCATCTCATTAAGGCGCATAATTATTTTACCGGCCTCATCAGAGGAAAGGCCTCTGTAAAGCACAGTATAGCTGGTTTTATTTATAAGCAGGGCTATTGCTACAATTATTATGACAACACCTGCGGCAGAGCCAAGAGCAATAAGCCTCTTTCTGGGGCTTAATTGCTTAACATATTCCACAAGTTGTTTGATAATTTTGTCGGGAGTAGGATTCATATTCCAACCTCTGCTTGAGCGTTTTTTGGGCTCTAATTACTTTGAATACCGGGCCAAAACTTACAGGGTAATGCGCATTATTTCATTATAGGCATCTAAAGTTTTATTCCTTACCTGAACCAAGGTGTGAAGGGCTAAATCCGCCTTGGCCATATTCATTGTAATAGTATGCAAAGCGTCGGTATCTCCCGTCGCTATCTTTAAAATATCCTGCTGAACCTGAGCTTGTGAGGCATTTACCTCCTCAACGGCTTGGGAAAAGAAATCCGAAAATGGGGCAAACCCTTCTTTCCCTTGCCCTGTTAAATTAACTTTCTGCTGCGGCGTAATAAATTCGGTACCTGAAATCGGAGTTATTGCCATTTTCTTTTCCCCCTTTATACCCGGCCTGCGGCAAATTAAAACGGAAAACCTGCTTATAATTTTTTTACCTGCCAATATCCAAGGCCCGGTTAGCCATTAGCTTAAGGGCATTAAAGGCAGTAATATTCGCCTCATAAGACCTGGAGGCGGACATCATATCTATCATTTCTTCAACGGTATTAATATTCGGCATCAATACATAGCCGTTTTCATCGGCATCCGGATGAGTAGGGTCATATACGGGGATTAGAGGCTCCTGGCTTTCTATAATCTGAGAAACCTCAACGCCGCCTATGCCCCGGGCATTTTTTAAAGCCCCCTCAAAGGTTATTTCCTCTCTGCCGGGAGAAAAAACTACCATTTTACGGATATAAGGGCCGCCTTCCGCCGTTCTTGTAGTTTTGGAATTGGCAATATTTTGGGCAATTATATCCATTCTCAGCTTTTGAGCCGTTAAGGCGGAGCCGCTAATATTGAGCGAATTAAGAAATGTCATTATTAACCCTTCCCTTCATCAATAACATATTTCATTCTTGCAAGCTCCCCGGAAACAGCCCGGGAAAGGAAATCATATTGAATCTGTAAACGGGCAAGCTCAATATTTTCGGCTCCGGCATCTACATTATTGCCGTCCTCCCTTAGGGCTGAGGAGGTATTTTCTCTAATTCTGGGGGCCAGGGTATTTAGCTTATGCTCCGAAACCTCGCCTTTTTTGTTTACTGCCCGCTTTAAAATATCCTCAAACTCCACACTACGGGCTTTATAGCCGGGGGTATCGATATTGGCCAAATTAGAGGAAATTACCCTTTGCCTAAGCCAAAGAGCGTTTAAGCCCTTTTCCGCAATATTCAGACTAATATTGCCGTTAAAATCCCTCAAAATTTCCACCTCCCGGGTTTTACTATTTTACAGGGTTCCGCTTTTATTAAGAGCATATTTAGAGCATATTTAAAGGTGCTAATATAAAGCCGCTTATTTTAGGCTTTATTGTTTTTTTCTTTAGGAATTCCGCGTTTTTTATCATTTTTCAGAAAATTGATTAAATTCCTGCTCTATATTATGGATTCACAATATAATCAAGTCTTTATTATACCTTTAAAGAGGTTTTGTTAAATTTTACCATCCGATATGTCGCTAGTCAACATTTATTCTAATTTTTTCTCTTTTTTTGTCGACATATACTATCTAAATTAGCATACACTAATATTCCGATATTGTTTTAGCTTGTTTCTTATTAATAAATGGCTTATTTTGCTAATTATTCTTTTGCCCAAGCCGATATAGCATATGAAAGGGAAAAGCATAGCTTGGGGAGTTGATATTAATGATAAACACTATAAACAGCAGCTATACGCGAATAGGCGGTCTTTCTTCCGGGCTGGATACCGAAACTCTTGTCCGGCAATTAACCACCGGAACCCAAAACCGCATCCGCATAGCCGAGCAAAAAAAGCTTCAGCTTGAATGGAAGCAGGATTATTACCGGGAAATACTCACAAAGCTGACAAGCTTTAATAACAAATACTTTGGCTCTTCCCCAAGCAGTCTTTTCCTGGGGGATTCCCTTAAGCAATTAAGCGCCGCAAGCTCCCATCCCCAATATGTAACGGCGGTGGGGGGCAGTAATTCCCTGCCCCAAAATGTTTTTATTTCAGATATTCAAAGCTTGGCCGCCTCGGCTAAAATTCAGGGCACAAATACGGTAAGCGCCCCCTTAGAGGCGGAATTAGACCCCCTGGAATATGCCCTTTTAGGCGGGAAGGAAATAAAAGTTACCCTGGATGGCATTACTAAAACCATTACCTTTGGAGATCTTGATTATTCTTCTTCCCAGGCCGTGGCCGACGAATTAGAAAGCCTTCTTAATCAGGCCTTTGGGGCGGGGAAAATTCAAATTACTCTAAATGAAAATAAATTATCCTTATTTGCCGCAAACAGTAAAATAAGCCTGAACCCGGTGGGCAAGGATAATTCAGAGGCTTTGGATTATCTCGGCTTTGATTATGGCAGTTCTAATAGAATAAATCTCAATACAAAAATAGAAGATTTAAAACTGGCCAATCCCTTAGCCACTCAGGAATTTGAATTTACAATTAACGGCGTAAACTTCTCTTTTAGCGGCAATAATACCCTAAACGGGATTATAAATAATATAAATAGCAGCGGGGCAGGGGTATCCCTTACTTATTCCGCCATTACGGATACATTCACCCTTAATTCAAAAGAAACCGGCGCCGCCTCAAATATTACCTTTAACGATACAGAGGGAAATTTTTTAAATTCTCTTTTAGGGGAGGGTATATTCAGCCAGGGCACAGATGCCGTAATTCAAATTGGCTTAAACGGGGAAACTGAGGCGGATAAACTTATTACCCTTGTAAGAAGCACAAATTCCTTTGAAATTGACGGTACAACTTATACTCTCCACGGCAAGGCTTCGGGGAATGAAAAAGAAAATATCTCTTTAAACACTTATGTAAATATTGATAATGCCGTAGAAAAAATCAGAGAATTTATTAATGATTATAATGAGCTTATCGGCCATATAAATACAAAGCTTAGCGAGCCCTATTATAAAGACTTTTTACCTTTAACCGATGAACAAAAATCCGCTTTAAGCGAGGGGGATCAAAAGCTTTGGACAGAAAAAGCCCAAAGCGGGCTTTTAAAGAATGATATGGCTTTAAGGCAAATACTTGGGGATTTAAGATCCGTATTTTTTGATTCCGTAAAGAATTTAGACGGCAGCGGCAATAAATTGGGCCTTGTATTAGCGGATATAGGCATAAATACAAAATCCTATGCCGAAAACGGCAAGCTGCATATTGATGAAGACCGCCTTCGCAAAGTCTTAAGCGAAAGGCCGCAGGAGGTTTTCTCCTTATTAACTCAAAACGCTTCTGCAAGCTATTCTCAATATTTAAGCGCCGACCAGAAAAAAACCAGGTATGAAGAGGCAGGCCTTATTTGGCGCCTTAACGATATAGTAAAAAATAATATAAGCAAAGTAGGCAAAAAGGGCGCCTTAGTTACCATGGTGGGCAGCCCGGATAATAACTTCTTAGGTTTAACCACTTACAGCAAAAAAATGTCTGATTATGACCTGGAAATTATCCGTCTTAGCCAAAAGCTGGATAATGAACAAAGCCGTTACTGGGCCAAGTTTACAGCTATGGAAAAGGCCCTTTCGGTTTTATATTCTCAAAGCGATTGGATTTCTCAGCAATTATCCACAAATAATACGAGGTGATAAAAAATGACAGCCGCCAACCCCTATGCAATGTATAAGGCCCAAAGCGTATCCACCCTTACCCCCGGGGAATTAATAATCTTTTTATATGATGAAATGGCTACGCGAATTAACCGGGCCATTGCAAGTATTAAAAAGAATAAGCTGGAAGAGGCCCATAAAAATATCCTTAAGGCCGAAGATATTATTACCTATCTTACGGATATTTTAGATATGAATTACCCACTTTCTCAAGAGCTTTTTAGGCTTTATGAATTTATCTTTCTTCACCTTATACAGGCTAATACTAAAAAAAGCCCGGAAATGCTTGAGGAAGTACTGCAAATAACAGCACAGATGAAAGAAGCCTGGGCCCAGGCGGAAAGCCTGAGCAGAAAAAAATCTTTTATGGGGAGTAAAATAGTATGATCAGCGCGGAAAAAAACATTTTAATTAAGCTCCTTACCCTGTCTCAGGAGAAGCTGGGCCTTTTAGAAAGCCTTTCCCAGAGCCTTTGGGAGCTTTCCAACGGGCTATCTAAAAATGATGCCGATGCCCTGGCCCTTCATGGCCAAAAACAATACGGCATAACTAATCGGATAGATATTATTGACCGGGAATTTGCCCTGCTGTCAGAATCTCTGGAAAATAATATTTCTCCCCTGCTTAACGGCGATAACGGCAATAAAGACGAAATACCCAAAGCCCTTGAGCAAATAAATTATGTCTTAAGCGCTCAGCGCCTGGCTTTAATGCGGATTTCCTCTTTAAATAATGAGGCCATCGGAAAGGCTCAGGCTTTAGCCAGCTCATTCCGGGAAAGAATAGTAGATTTGAACCGTAAAAATACCTCCGCAGGTTATTCTGTGGCGAATGAAAATCAAATCGGCTCGCAAATTGATTATAAAGAGTAAAATTTATTTACTTATTTTAGAAAATACGGTAGAAATACTTATAAAATATAAAAATCGAGCTTGCATAAGTTTATGCCCGCCTTATTTAATATACCCATTATAAGGCGGTGAAGGAGGCTCTTCAATTGGAATTAGGCGCTTTAATAGGATTATTAATAGGCATAGGCTCCCTCGTTTTCGGCTATACCATGGACAGCGGCAGCCTAAAATCTCTTTGGCTTCTCAGCGCCTTAATTATTGTTTTAGGCGGCTCTGTAGGCTCTGTAATAATTGCCTATGGCCTTAAGCATTTTTTAAAAATGCCCGGGCTGTTTATGAAAATGTTCAGAAAACCAAAATCCCGCCTGGACCGGACTTTGGATTACCTGATTATGCTGGCGGAAAATGCCCGCCGGGACGGCCTTTTAAGCCTGGAGAAAATTTTAAATAACCAAGACCCCAAAAAACCGGTGGACCCGCTGCTTAAGCGGGGTATGCTTATGGTAATAGACGGGGCTGATTTAGAACAAATAAAAGAATATTTAGAAACAGAAATTACAATTTACGAGGACAGATGCAAATCGGAAATTTCTATCTTTGATGCCATGGGGGGCTATGCCCCGGCTTACGGTATGATAGGCACAATTATGGGCCTTATACAAGTACTGGCCAATATGGAATCCCCGGAGCAAATGGCGGCCGCCATAGCGGTTGCTTTTATTACCACCCTTTACGGGGTTGTTTTAGCCAATGCCATACTTTTGCCGGCGGGGAATAAACTAAGGATTATGCTTGGGGCCGATTTAACCGAAAAAGAAATGATAATTGAAGGTATTTGCTCCATCCGAAACGGGCAAAACCCTAAAATGCTTAAAGAGAAGCTTTCTGTTTTTTTAGATAAAGCAGATACTAAAAAGAAGACGCCGGCAAAAGAGGGTAAAGCAAAAATAAGCAAGGAGGCCGCCAATGCGAAAGCGAGCAGGTAAAGAGGAAAAACAAGACGGCAGCAGATGGCTGACTACTTATTCAGACATGATGAATAATTTACTTGTCCTTTTTATTATGCTTTACGCCATCAGTATGGTTGACCAGGCTAAATTTGAAAAGCTAAAAGAAGAATTAAGCAATGCCTTAAACCCCATAGAAATTATTGAAGAATATCTTAGCCCTACACAAGTACAGCAAATGATTATTGAAGAATCCATTGAGGATTTACCCGATGAATTCGACGCCATATATGAAATCTTAAAAAAAGAAATCTCCGATAACGGCTATGAAAGAAGCATTAGTATTGAAAGAAATACAGATTATATTCGCCTGCGTTTTGGGGATAATGTCCTCTTCTTTCCGGACAGCCCTAAAATAAAGCCGGAAAGCAATACAATTTTAAATGTTATCGGCACTATCTTAAAAAGCGTTGAGCATCTTACAAAAAATATTGAAATCGGCGGCCATACGGCTACTGTCGGCACCCCTAACAGCAGTTATTTCGCCTGGGAGCTCTCGGTAGCCCGGGCTGTTTCCGTACTTAAATTTATGGTGGGACAATGCCAAATAGATGAATCCATTATATCAATTGCCGGGTATTCAAAGTTTCAGCCAATTGGCGATAACAACACCGAAGAGGGGAGAATGGTTAACCGCCGGGTGGAGGTTAAAATAACCCGGCTACCCAAAAACCCCTCCAGCCAGGCCAGTAAATAGCATTGGGGCAAATAAAAATATTTAAAATTAAGCGGGGGTAATTACCCCCGCTTAAATAATCTCCTAAACAATCCGCCTTAAATGGCAAATAGGCCTAAATAAGGCTATTTTCAAATTAAAAAGGCCGGGTTTGACAGCCCCCCGCCTTTGGTTTAAGATTAATTATAGAAAAACCTTTTAAATATTTTAGTAAAATAATTAAGGGAGATGCCTATGAATACCTGCGCCAATTGTAAAATACAAGCCTGCGATAAAAAAACCGGGGGCAAATTCCCCCCTAATTGCCCATGCCTGGATAAAGAGCTTATGGAGCAATCCCTAAAGGAATATGAAAAGCCCCAAAACCGGCTTATTGCTTATAATTCCGCTAAAATAGAGGCCCAGGGCTATGGCAAATGCCCCCGCTTAAGAGAAATTGCGGATTTTGCCCTTAAATGCGGTTTTAAAAAAGTCGGCCTGGCTCATTGTATAGGCCTGCAGCAGGAAGCGGCTAAAACCGTTAAAATATTTAAGGCCTTAGGCCTTGAGGTAGAGCCCGTAGCCTGCAAATGCGGAAGCTTCCCTAAAACCCTTTTAGGCCTGGAAGAACAGGATATGCTGAAGCCGGGTATAATAGACAGTATGTGCAACCCCATTGGCCAAGCCATGGTACTGGAAAAAGCCAAAACCCAATTAAATATTATCCTCGGCCTTTGCGTAGGCCACGATACCCTTTTTATTCGTTACAGCAAAGCTCCGGTAACGGTTTTAGCCGCCAAAGACAGGGTTACGGGGCATAATCCCTTAGCCGCCCTTTACTGCGCCGATTCTTATTTTAAAGATAAAATCTTCCCTGAGGAGGAAAATTAATAGCCCTCTTTTGCTCTTTAAGCCGTAGTTTTTAATTTCTTTTATGTAAATAATCTGCTTAAAACCCCTTTTTGGGGTTTTTTCTTGCTAAAACCCGCCGCTAAAATATTTCAGCTTCTATTAAGAAATACTATTATTAATTGTATTTTGCTCTTGACATTGAGAGACATTTCTTTTAATATATATAGTATACCACGCAGGTTCAAATACATATATATTGTGGTTTTTGCCTATTGCCTTTAATTTGCTTAAAATTAATAAACTTGGGGCATTAAATAAAAAACCGGGGGCAAAGCTGAGAAATACGCCCCAAATAAGGGTATAGGAGGCTTAATTATTATGCTGAAGCAAATAATCAAAAGAGATCAGACTTTAGTCCCCTTTAAAAAAGAGAAAATTGTCTTGGCTATTTTTAAAGCGGCCAGCGCCGTCGGGGGGGATGATTTTGCCACCTCCGAAAAGCTTGGCAATGAGGTTGTTAGAATTGCCGAGGAGAAATTCCCCCAGGGTCTGGCGGATGTTGAGGCCATACAGGATATTGTAGAAAAGGTTTTAATTGAGGCGGGCCATGCCAAAACCGCCAAAGCCTATATTCTTTACCGGGAAAAGCGCCGCTCCGCCAGGGAATCCAATGCCTTAATCGGGGCGACAATCAATATGTTTACGGAATACCTTAATGACAGGGATTGGCAGATAAATGAAAACGCCAATACTCAAAAATCTATTAACGGTTTAAATAATTATGTGCGGGAGGCCTTTACAAAAAGCTATTGGCTGCATGAAATTTACCCCGAAACAATCCGTAACGCCCATATTAACGGGGATATTCATATACATGATTTAGGCTTTTTCGGCCCTTATTGTGCTGGTTGGGATTTAAGGCAGATTTTGATGAACGGTTTTGGCGGCGTACCGGGGAAGGTGGAATCCAAACCCCCTAAGCATTTACGCTCTTTTTTAGGCCAAATTGTTAATTCTACCTTTACAACCCAAGGGGAAAGCGCCGGGGCCCAGGCCTGGTCTTCTTTTGATACCTACTGCGCCCCCTTTATCCGCTACGATAATCTGGATTATAAGACTGTAAGGCAAGCCCTGCAGGAATTTATCTTTAATCTTAATGTGCCTACAAGAGTGGGCTTTCAATGCCCCTTCTCTAACCTTACCTTTGATATTGTTCCCCCCGGAACATTAAAAAACCAAAGTGTTGTTGTGGGCGGCAAAATAATGCCTGATAAATATGGGGATTTTCAAAAAGAAATGGATTTGTTTAACACCGCATTTTGCGATGTTATGATGGAAGGAGACAGAAAGGGCAGAGTTTTTACCTTCCCTATCCCCACAATTAATGTTACTAAAGATTTTGACTGGAACAGCCCCGTTATCGAAAAATTTATGGAAATAACCTGCAAATACGGCATACCCTATTTTTCTAACTATATTAATTCAGATCTTTCCCCGGAGGATGCCCTTTCCATGTGCTGCCGCCTAAGGCTGGATACCTCGGAATTACGCAAAAGAGGCGGCGGCCTTTTCGGCTCCAACCCCTTAACCGGCTCCATTGGGGTTGTTACAATTAATTTACCCCGCTTGGGCTATATTTCTAAAAGCGAATCGGAATTCCGCACCCGCCTCTGGCAGCAAATAAATATTGCCAAAAACAGCCTGGAAATTAAACGCAAAGTAATAGAAGAGCAAACCGCAAGGGGGCTTTACCCCTATTCCGCCAATTATCTTAAAGATGTTAAAGAGAGAACCGGCAGCTACTGGTATAATCATTTTAATACCATCGGCTTAATTGGCATGAATGAGGCCGGCTTAAATCTCTTTGGGGAGGGCTATGATCTTACCACTGAGGAAGGACAGGCTTTTGCCGTGAGAACTTTAACCCATATGCGGGAAATAATTAAGGAAATTCAGGAAGAAACCGGCCATTACTATAATTTAGAGGCCACCCCCGCCGAAGGCACCAGTTATCGTTTAGCCAGGCAGGATATTGCCAGATTCCCGGATATTCTAACCGCCGGGGATAAAGTGCCCTATTATACAAACTCTTCTCAATTGCCGGTAGGCTTTACCGAGGATATATTCGAAACCCTGGATTTACAGGATGAATTACAATCCCTTTATACCGGCGGAACTGTGCTGCACCTTTATTTAGGGGAAGAAATTAAAGATATAGAAATAGCCAAAAGGCTGATTAAAAAAGTCTTTACCCAATATAAGCTGCCCTATATTTCTCTTACCCCCACCTTCTCTGTTTGTAATGACCATGGATATATTCCCGGCGAGCATTATTCCTGCCCCCATTGCGGCAGCGCCGCCGAGGTTTGGAGCAGGGTTGTAGGTTATTTGCGGCCTGTTCAAAACTATAATGAGGGCAAAAAAGAAGAATACGCCGAAAGAGTAAAATATATTATAAAAGAAGAAGCCATATGCTAATCTCGGGTATTGTAAAAAGCTCCCTTTTGGATTACCCCGGGCTTATATCCTGCGTAATTTTCCTCCCGGGGTGCAATTATGACTGCTTTTACTGCCATAACCGCCCTCTTATTCAAGGCAGCCCTGATATTTTAAACCCCCGGGAGGTTTTTGACTTCCTCCAAAAGCGTAAAGGCCAGCTGGATGGAGTTGTCATCAGCGGCGGAGAGCCGACACTTCATAAGGATCTTATACCCCTGATTGCTCAAATCCGCCTTTTGGGGTATAAAGTCAAGCTGGATACAAACGGCTCTAACCCCCAGATAATTGCGGAAACCCTTGAAAAAAACCTTTGCGATTATTATGCGGTGGATTATAAAGCCCCCCTAAGCCGCTATGCAGAAATTTGCGGCCCGGGTGTTAGGGGGGAAAAAACTCTGGAAACTATCGGCCTTTTATTAAAAAACGGCGTTGATTTTCAGGTACGCACCACGGTTATTCCCCAATTATCCAGGGAGGATTTACTTATTATGGCAAGGGAACTGCCTCCCCTCCCCAGCTATGCTTTAAATGCCTATCGTAAGCCTGAAGTTTACCCCCAAAAACAAAAAGAAAGAATTGAAAAACCGCCCTATAAAAGGGAGGAGATTAAAGCCCTTGCTAAAGAAATAGCCGCATTACAACCCAATGTATTTGTCTAGGCTTTTAAGCCTTAAAATACCGGGCTTAGCGCCTTCTTTTTAAAAATTAACTTTTATATTCCCTTTTAGCGGATATTTCCATCCTCCCAAAGTAAAAAGGCAAAAGCCTGCCGCTTTTGCCTTTTTGCTTTTTTCTGTTTTACTTTTTCTGTTTTACTCTTTTTCTATTTTAGTTTTTTCTATTCTGCTTTATTTGCATTTTACTTTAGAAAACAAATATACTCTTATTTATATCTTAAGCTTTATTATATTTTAAACTTTATTTATATTTTAGCCTTATTCAAATAATATCCCGGCTCTGATTTCCGCCGCTTTGGCATGGGCAATTAATCCTTCCCCCCTTGCCATACGGGAAACTAAGGGGGCAATATTTTTCATAGCCTCTTTAGTCATTTTCTGATGGGTGCAAACCTTTAAAAAAGTTCCCGCCCAAACCCCCCCGGTATAGCGGGGAGCCCCTAATGTAGGAAGGGTATGGTTTGTACCCGAAGCATAATCGCCAAAAACCTCGGCCGTATCTTCACCGATAAATAAAGAGCCGTAATTACAGAGCCTAGGGATAATACTCTCACTATCTTTAAGCATTATTTCCAAATGCTCCGGGGCAATCTCATTACTAAGCTCCGCGGCCTTTTCAAGGCTTTCCGCTAAAATAATCTCCCCGTAATCTCCCCAGCTTTTAGCCGCAATTTTAGCGGTTTCCAGAGTTTTTAATTGCTCCTCAACCTCTTCTATAACGGCCAGGCCCAGCTCTTTACTGGTGGTAACCAAAACCCCCCTGGCAAGTAAATCATGCTCGGATTGAGCTAAAATATCTGCGGCAATAATTTGGGGGCTGGCGCTTTCATCGGCTATTATCAGCACCTCACTGGGGCCGGCTACAAAATCAATCCCCACCTTGCCATAGCATTGGCGCTTGGCCTCAGCCACATATTGATTCCCCGGCCCAACTATCATAGCCACCGGGGCTATTTGGGCAGTGCCGTAGGCAAAGGCCGCAATGGCATGGGCCCCCCCCAAGGCATAAATTTCATCCACACCGGCAATATCCATTGCCACCAGGGTTTTAGGGTGAATCTCGCCGCTGCCCTTAAGAGGTGGAGAACAAGCCTTAACCAGCTTTACCCCGGCTGCCTTGGCCGGGATTGCCAGCATAAGAGCGGTGGAATAAAGAGGATAGCCGCCGCCGGGAACATAACAAAGGCAGGAATCCACCGGGATAACCCTATGGCCCAAAGTTATACCCTCCCGGGGGGAAAAGGCGGGGATTTCTTTTAAAGCGGCTTTTTGAGCCCGAGCAAAAACCTCAATATTTGCCGCCGCTTTTTTTATCCCCTCAATATCTTCAGGGCTTACCATAGTATAGGCATGGGCAATTTCCTCTTTGGATACCCTTAGGCACTGCCTTTCACTTTGGTCAAATTTCTTATTATAGGCCAGCAAAGCCTCATCACCTTTTTGGCGCACGTTTTTAATTATTTCATTTACATTATCCGTTAATTCTTTTTTTTCGGCCATGGTTCTTTCTTTGGCCCGCTTTAATATTTGCACTTTTCTCTCCTCCTTAAAATTCCGTCCGGCCCGTAAAATATGCTTTTAAATATGCTTTATAATATACATTCTACTAAGAGTATAAGCTGTTTAGGTAGCACAAGGTCAAGGCCATTTTATATAAAAAGTTACGCAAAACATGGAAAGGGCTTCAGGTTTATTTTTTAGGCCCTTTTATGCTATAATTAAGGGAATAAACGCCTTTTTTGGCGGTGCCTCTAAAAAAATACCTTTGGGGGTGAGAGCTTTGAAGATTGGACAGGTATCTAAAAAATTTAATATTTCTAAAGACAGTATTTATTATTATATTAATTACGGCCTTATTGTGCCGCCTAGGCCTAAGGGGCAATATAATTTTGATGCCCGCACCCTTAAGGATTTAGAATTAATTACCGAGCTTAAAGAATTAAACTTTTCTTTAAAGGAAATTCATCAAATACTATCCTTGCATAGAATATCCAATTTAGCCGATAAACAGGATATTGAAGATTTAAAAAATATTTACAGCAAAAAAAGATATTTCTTCTTTTTAGAAAAGAAAGCCCTGGAAGAGAAAATTTTAAAGCTGGAGGGGGAGATTTCCAGCCTCAGCCAAAAGCTTTCACCCCTGCCCTCCCCTACCGGGCTGCCAATTTCCATGCTTTCCCTTTTAAAATGCCCCCATTGTGATTCTAATCTGGGCATCAGCGATGCTAAAATGGATTTGCGTTATATTTTCAGCGGTAAGCTAAGCTGCCTTTGCGGTTATTGCGCCTCAATTGAAAACGGAATTTTAATTACTCCTAATAAAAATACCAGCGCCTATGATACCCCCGACCTTACCCGGGAGGTATACCGAGATTTACCCTCCGCCCTCATAAGCCTTTTTCAGCGCTCCTATAATTGGATGGTGGAAAAAATTAAAAATACGGACCTTAACAATAAGGTAATTATGGAGAATTATGTTAATGCCTGGTTTTTTATGCATAACCATTTAAAATATTTAAACCTAAAAAGTATGCATATTGTGGTGGATAAATTCCCGGAAACCCTTGCCATGTATAAGGAGCTTATTGATAAGCAGAATTTTGACCTTGATATACTCTATATTGCAGACAGCGGCCTTAAGCTGCCCTTAAAGCATAATTGCGTTGATTTGCTTATAGATTACTTTGCCGCAAATGAGCATAATTTTTACAGCGATACATTTTTTTTAGAAGAAATTAAACCCTATTTGTCAGATAATGCTCTGGTTTTAGGAACATATTTTTACTTTGAGGGGGGGCATAAATCCATGAAGAATTTATTGGCCGAATACCCGGAAAGCGCCGCCCATAATTTTAATAAAAAATCCTTTATCGGCAGCCTGGAAAAGAATAATTATCATTTGCTGGAGCATACAAATGCAGGCTATTCCACAAGCTCCGGAGCTAATTTAGGCTTCAGCTTTCATGAAAAGGGAGAAAAAATGCATTTAATGTCTTATTTGGCAAAAAAATAAGCTTTTATCTTTACTCTTTTTGAGAATTTAAATTTAAGTTTTAAAAAAGTAAAGACAAATCCCTTAAAATAGGGTAAAATATAATTTGATGTCTCAAATACAGATTTTCCGGTTTATTACAGGAGGTAAAAATGCTTGAATTAAAAAATGTTTCCCTTACGGTAGGGCAGGATAAAAAAATCCTTAAAGATATAAACCTTAAATTTGAGGATAATAAATTTTTTGTTATTACCGGGCCCAATGGGGGGGGAAAATCCACCTTGGCCAGGGTTATTGCCGGTATTCAAAAGCCGGATATCGGGGAAGTTTATTTTAACGGGCAGGATATTAGTGATAAAAACATAACTGAAAGATCCCGCCTGGGTATAAGCTTTGCTTTTCAGCACCCGGTACGCTTTAAAGGCATAAATGTACATGATTTGCTTAATTTAGCGGCGGGTAAAACTCTCCAGCAGAATCAGGCCTGCGTTTATTTAGGCGAGGTTGGCTTATGCGCTAAAGATTATATTTCGAGGCCGGTGGATGCCAGCCTTTCCGGCGGGGAAATTAAAAGAATAGAAATCGCCACTGTTATGGCCCGTAAAACCCCTCTTTCTATTTTTGATGAGCCGGAGGCCGGTATTGATTTATGGAGCTTTAATAATCTTATTGATGTCTTTAAAAAAATGCGTACTGAAACCCGGGGTTCCATCATAATTATTTCTCATCAGGAGCGTATTTTAGATATAGCGGATGAAATTATTGTACTGGCAAATGGCGGCGTTGTTGCAAAAGGGGCCAAAAAAGATGTTTTACCCGAGCTTTTAAGAAGCTCCAGCCCATGCAGCTTCTGCCCGAAACAGGAGGGTTAGAATTATGACTATATTAGATAAAATAACCGAAAGCCTCTTAGGCCTTATTTCAGATACCTCATCCCCCAAGGGTGCTTTTAATATCCGCAAAGATGGAGCCTCCATCAGCCGCCAATCCACCGATACTGTGGAGATTATCCCTAAAACAGATAAACCCGGCATAGATATTATTGTAAAGGCCGGCACCAAGGGTGAAAAAATTTATATCCCGGCTCTTATTACCCATGAGGGTGTGGATGATTTAGTTTATAATGATTTTTATATCGGCGAAGATTCCGATATTACAATTGTAGCCGGCTGCGGAGTTCATAACAGCGGCTGCGCGGATTCTCAGCATAACGGCATTCACCGCTTTTTTATCGGCAAAAATGCCCGAGTTCTCTATGAGGAAAAGCATATCGGTATAGGGGAAGGCAGCGGTAAAAGAATTATAAACCCCGAAACCTATGTGGAAATTGAAGAAGCCGGCTATATGGAAATGGATACCGTTCAAATTAAAGGGGTGGATTCTACCCGCCGCACTTCCAAAGCCATAGTAAAAGAAAAGGGCAAGCTGATTATTAAAGAAAAAATTATGACCCATAATAAGCAATATGCGGAAACAAACTTTGAGGTTGAATTAAACGGCAAAGACAGCGGTACGGATTTAATGTCCCGCTCCGTTGCCAAGGGCAGCTCAAGGCAAATCTTCCGCTCTGTAATTAACGGCAATACAAGCTGTACAGGGCATTCCCAATGCGATGCAATTATTATGGATGACGCCATAGTCAGCGCCATTCCGGAGCTTACCGCCAATCATTTAGATGCCGCTTTAATTCATGAGGCGGCAATCGGCAAAATTGCCGGGGAGCAAATAATTAAGCTGATGACTTTGGGCCTCACGGAAGAAGAGGCGGAAAGCAGAATTGTAGAGGGCTTCCTCCAATAAGCTCTTGCAAATTATATAGGCAAATAATTAAAGCCCCGTTAATACGGGGCTTTTAGTTTTTAATAAATCTTAAGCTTTAGGCTCTCATAAATTAATTGCAGGCTTATTCTTCATCCGGGCATTTGCCGGCTCTGGAACAGCCGGTGCAGCCGCAGCCGCACTTATTCTTTTTATAATTTTTATAAGATTTATAACCTGCCAATATTAATAAGGCCAGTATTATTCCGCCAATAATAAAATCAGCCATAATAACCCTCCTTTAAACCTAACTTTTTAAAATTAACGGCCCAAGGCCTTTTTACTCCTTTTAAAGCCGGATGCCAAAGCCCAGAAAATTAATGCCAGCAATATGCCGGAAACAATAATTGCCGGGATTTTATTAGTGCCTAAAAATATGGCGCTGCCAACCTGATTAATAATTAAGGCCATAAGATAGGCTAAACCGGTTTGATAACCGACAGCGATTAATGTCCACTTCCAGCTGCCCATTTCTCTTTTTATGGCCCCGATAGCCGCAAAACAGGGCGCAGCCAGCAGGTTGAAAACCATAAAGGCATAAGCGCCGACAAAAGTAAAAATCGTGGTAATTTCTGATACCAAATGAGGGTCGCTTTCGGCAACCTCGCCAATTCCAAATAATACCCCGAAGGTTGCCACAACAATTTCTTTAGCTAAAGAGCCTGTAATAGTGGCAACCGAGGCCTGCCAGGTACCAAAACCCAGGGGAGCGAATATGGGGGCAATAAAACCTCCTAAGGCGGCTAAAATACTTTCCCCCGCCTCTACCATTTCCATTTTCAGGTTAAAGGATTGCAAAAACCAAATAACCGCGCTGCCCACAAAAATAATTGTTCCGGCTTTAATAACAAAGGCCTTGCCTCTTTCCCACATATGAATTAAAACCCCTTTTGCCCTGGGCATATGATATATGGGAAGCTCCATTACAAAGGGGGCCGTCTCCCCTGCAAATAAAGGGGTTCTTTTAAGAATTACCCCGGAGATTATAACCATGGCAATACCTAAAAAATACATTGAAGGCCCCACCCAAACATCCTCAGGGAAAAAGGCCGCCGTCATCAGGGCAAAGAGGGGCAATTTTGCCCCGCAGGGAATAAAGGGCGTAAGCATAACCGTCATTTTCCGGTCTTTTTCCTGCTCAATGGTGCGGGAGGCCATAACGGCGGGAACCGTACAGCCGGTACCTATCAGCATAGGGATAAAAGATTTGCCGGAAAGGCCGAAGCGGCGGAAAACCCTGTCCATAATAAAGGCAACCCTTGCCATATAACCACAATCCTCAAGAAGGGAGATAAAAAAGAATAAAATCATCAGCTGGGGGACAAAAACAATAACGGTGCCGACCCCCCCCAGTATCCCTTCAATAATCAGGCTTTGGAGCCACGAGGCAGCCCCGGCAGTTTCCAGTAGTTCTAAAAGCCCGCCCCCGATTATATCTTCTATCAGGGTTTCAAGCCAAACAATTGTCCATTCCCCCACGGTTTGAATGGAAACATAATAGACCCCCCACATAATTAAGAAAAATATCGGCAAGGCCAGCCAGCGGTTGGTAACAATGCGGTCTATTTTATCGGATCTGCTTAAAGCGCCGGGGGTTTTTCTCTTGGCAAATTTGGAGATAATTTCGGTAATATATTCATATCTTTCATTGGCAATTATGCTTTCGGAATCATCATCCATTGCCTTTTCGCATTTTTCTATTATAAGCCGAATCTTCTCTTTAGCCGCCGCATCAAAATTAATTTGCTCCTCAACCTTTTCATCCCTTTCAAAAAGCTTAAGGGCAAACCAGGGGCGGTTCTCCCCTTTAAACCCGGGGGGGATAATTTTTTCAATAGCGGCAATAGCCTCTTGAACATTTTTGCTGAATTTATGTTTGGCCAAAGCCGGAGTTTTTGCTTCCGCAATCTCGATGGCTTTTTGGGCAATTTCTTTAATCCCGGTGCCTTTTACGGCGGAGGTTCCTATTATAGTGCAGCCTAATTCGGCGGCCAGCCCCGCCACATCAATTTTGCCATCGCCTTTTGATACAATATCCATCATATTTAAGGCAATAATTACCGGCAGCCCAACCTCCAGCAATTGCGTGGTAAGATAAAGATTCCGCTCTAAATTTGTAGCATCAATAATATTTATAATTACATCGGGCTTATCATTAATTAAATAATCTCTGGTAATAACCTCTTCTAATGTATAGGGAGAAAGGGAATAAATTCCCGGCAAATCAACAACTATTACATCTTTTTGTTTACCCTTTAGGCGGCCTTCTTTTTTTTCTACGGTAACTCCGGGCCAATTCCCCACATATTGGCTGCTGCCGGTTAAGGTATTAAACATTGTTGTCTTGCCGCAATTGGGGTTACCGGCAAGGGCTATTCGGATTGACATAGTAAATCCCCCTCAAATTAAGTTAGGGTAATCTAACAAATTCTTTTAAAATATACAGAGCCTTTATGCTCTGCCTTATATAATCAAAATATTTTCAGCATCCGCTTTTCTTATGGTAAGCTCATAGCCTCTTACGGTAATTTCCAGGGGATCCCCCAGGGGCGCCACCTTACGGACATAAATTGAAACACCTTTGGTAATACCCATATCCATAATTCTTCTTTTAAGGGCCCCGGCACCCTGAATTTTTTCAACAGTTACGGTTTCTCCGCATTTAACATCTTTCAGCGTTTTCATTTCCTGCTCCTCCGGTAAAGTGTATCTGTATTTAGGGTTTGATTTTTGTATCTGCCTTTAAATGCTCTTAAATAAGGATGCGGTTTGCCATACCCTTATTTATGGCAATTCGGGAATCCTTAACATTTACTATAATATTGCCCCCCAGGGAAGAAACAACCGTAACCCTGCCCCCTACTACAAAACCCAGGGATTCTAAAAACCTTTTGGTATCATCCTTGCCTTTTATGGATTTAATCATATTTTCTACTCCTGTTGCAGCCATGGAAAGCGGCATCTCTATCCCTCCTTAATAAAGCAAAATATGTTAGTTAAGGCTAACCTAATTTCCTGCCTTAAGTTTACCACTCCTAACTTCAGATGTCAAGACTTTTTATAAATTCTTAGTAATTTAATATAGATTGTAAACGGCCTGCTCTAGGCCTTGGATAAAAAAATTAATTATTTCTTATGTATACGGGAATACTCATTTAAGAAAAATATTTTTATAGCGTATCTTTAACTGCTTTTTTTCGGCTTTTTCTTTAATACTTATGCCAAATATATCTATAAAAAGCCATAAGCCCTTACTTTTGTAAGGGCTTATGGCTTTTTCCCTTTTCATAATTTGCCCCTAATAACAGGCTTATTTTAACGGCGGCAAAATAAAACTCTGGCACAAACCTTTAGCATATTCCCGCATTTTTTTATAATTGGGGGCTGGCAGATATGAACGCAATAATTGTCAAAGGCTCTGGGCCCGTTGGGGATATCCGCTAAAATAAGGCAGCCCCTCCGCTGAGCCCAGCAAATTTTATTGCATCTGTTTATATACTTCAGCCAAATGGTGTATTTTAAAATTGCCTGCCAGCGGCCCTGGCGGAAAATATATTTTATTCCTTCATTACAAATACGGCTTTCTATAACACAGTAAAGATTCGGCAAATAAAAGCAGCCCTTAAGCCACTGGCTTATACAGTTACCGCTGCAGCCCCTTGTATTTTGGCAATTAGGCCCCGGCCCTCCTCCGGTATTGCTTTCCTCTACCGGTACAACCGGTACCTCTCCGCAGGGGGGGCGATTACATGGGCCTCCCCCCGTTGGGGCAACCGGCCCCCCACCGCAGGGTGGGCGATTACAAGGGCCGCCCCCCGTTGGGGCAACCGGCCCCCCACCGCAGGGGGGATAATTACATGGGCCCCCCGGGGCTCTTAATTCTTCGCCCTCACCCCCATATTGTTCCAGGGGGAATTCTTGATTTACGGGAACTCCCCCCCCGGGCATACAATTATTCCAGGCCTCAGGGTTTTTGGGTGTATTATGCATAATAATCACTCCTAAAATAAAAATAATATCGCTGACTCCTTTACATTATATGCTGCTTGGCCCAGGGGTGTTAAAAGCCAAAAACCGATAAAGCCCAAGTATACACCTAAGAATAAAATATATTTTTAGCCTCCCTTTTCTTAAAAGACCTCTTGGGGAAAAGCCTATTTGACATTTTTTTAACCCTCCTTTATACTTTATATTAGGCAAATTGAGGGGGGCGGGCGTTTGCACAAAGAGTTAAGAAAAAAAGTTAAAGAAGCTCTGGCCTCTGTTTTGCCTATTGTCGCAATAGTAATCTTTCTGCATTTTACTATTACACCTATGTCTCTTGAGCTTTTAAGTCTATTTATATCCGCCTCTCTTTTGCTGATTTTCGGCATGGGTCTCTTTACCCTGGGGGCGGATATTGCAATGATGCCCATGGGGCAGCTAATCGGCACTCATTTAGTAAAATCCCGCAAGCTCTATCTTTTGCTGATTATTTGTTTTATAATGGGGGTTATGATAACCGTAGCCGAGCCGGATTTGCAGGTACTGGCAGAGCAGGTTCCCGCCATCCCCAATTTAACTTTAATTTTATCCATCTCGCTGGGGGTGGGTGTTTTCCTTTTAATTGCCGTATTGAGGGTACTTTTAAAAATTCGCCTTTCCATATTATTCTTATGCTTTTACGCTTTGGTTTTCACTTTGGCGGCTTTTACCCCCGGAGATTATTTAGCCGTAGCTTTTGATTCCGGCGGGGTTACCACAGGCCCTATTACCGTCCCCTTTATTCTGGCTTTAGGCGTAGGGATTGCCGCAGTCAGGGGAAGCCAAAGCACGGAGGACGACAGCTTCGGCATGGTTGCCCTCTGCTCCGTCGGCCCGATAATGGCCGTAATGATTATGGGCATGCTTTTTAATTCCCCCGGCCAGTACAGCGAAACTGAAATTGTTCATTTGGAAAGCATAAGAGATATTTTTACCCTTTATGCAAAATCGTTCCCCCGCTTTCTGGAGGAAGTTGCCCTGGCTCTTTCCCCGATTATTTTCTTTTTTATTATTTTTCAACTCCTCTTCCTTAAGCTACCAAGGGTGCAGCTTATTAAAATGGGCATAGGAATTATTTACACTTATTTAGGGCTGGTTATCTTTTTAACCTCGGTAAATACAGGCTTTATGCCAGTGGGTAATTATCTGGGGGGCAAAATTGCCCTTTACTCTCATAACTGGGTTTTAATCCCAATCGGAATGTTTATAGGCTTTTTTATAGTTGCGGCGGAGCCTGCCGTGCATGTTTTAAATAATCAGGTTGAAGAAATAAGCAGTGGTGCAATTTCCAAAAGAGCCATGCTTTTAAGCCTTTCTTCCGGGGTTGGTATTTCTCTGGCTCTGGCAATGCTAAGGGTAATGACGGGAATCAGCATTTGGTATATACTTGTTCCCGGCTATCTGACAGCGCTTATTTTAACCTTTTTTGTGCCTAAGGTTTTTACCGCTATTGCTTTTGATTCTGGGGGCGTGGCCTCAGGGCCTATGACGGCTACCTTCCTCTTACCCTTTACCATCGGGGTTTGCACAGCTTTGGGAGGGGATTTAATGAGAGATGCCTTCGGCACAGTTGCCATGGTGGCTATGACACCTTTAATCACCATTCAGCTTTTAGGCCTCGTTTATGGCATAAAAACCAAAAAGGCTGAGCTTGCCGGGGAAACCCGGGCGGAAGTTAAGCTTGATACCGCTTTAGAAACTGATATTATTGATTTAGATGAAGATTAATAAACCGCTGTTAAAGGTTTTTTAAGATAAGGAGGGGCCTTAGGCTATGGCGGAGCAAAACGCGGCGGAAGTTAAGCGCCTTAAACTAATGATTTGCATTGTAGACCGGGGGAAGGGCGAAAAGGTTGCCCAGCTCTGGCGGGGTTACGGTGCCAGAATAAATTTAATTTTTTTAGGCCGCGGCACGGCTAATTTAGAAATTTTAAACTATTTGGGCCTAGGGGAAACAGCGAAGGATTTGGTTTTTACTGTTTTACCTGATGAGATTATCCCCCAGGCTATGGCGGATATAGCCCAAAAAATGAATTTGGCTAAGCGGGGTAACGGTATTACTTTTACCATACCTTTAAACAGCGTAGGGGGCAGCTCCGCTTTAAATTTATTATCCGGCATAGAGCCTGAGAAGGAGTGAGATTATGGATAGCCAAAGGAATTTTGACCTTATTCTAACCATTGTAAATAGAGGCTTTGCCGACCTTGTTATGGATGCCGCCAAAGAGGCCGGGGCGCATGGCGGTACAGTGCTTCATGCCAGGGGCTCCGGCATAAGAGAGGCTGAAAAGTTTTTAGGCATTACTATTCAGCCGGAAAAAGAAGTTATTTTAATCCTTGTTCACCGCCGGGATAAGCTCCCGGTTATGCAAAATATCTGTAAAAAAGCCGGCCTTACCAGTAAGGGCAAGGGGCTGGTTTTTTCCCTCCCTGTTGATGATGTGGCGGGGATTGTTCACCTTACCCAAAAAGAAGGGTTTGAAAATAAAAACCCTGAGAATAAGGATTAAGACCTGATTAAATCTATTAGCCCTAAAAATACTAGTAGGAAAACAAAAAAGCCTGCCGCTATAACGGCAGGCTTTAAAAGCGGCGGAAATACCTAAAGAGCAACACCCTTACAAAGAGAATACGAATATAATACGAAGACAATATGGCGGGCAAAAATACCGATAAACGCTTAATAAAGTTTATTGGCAGCCATAAAACCCGGCAGGCACAGATATAAAGCCGCATTATTAAATTATAGCCATCCCTTTACGGCACAAAATAAAAACCCCTTAATGCCGAACACTTTCTAGCGACGGAAAGAAAGTACACTGGCATTAAGGGGTTTTTTCATCCACCTGTTTAGTTTGCTCTTAAGAGCTCTTAAAATGTAACAACTCTTAGAGTATGGCTTATTTTAGAAACTATGCCGGACATCCCGATCATTTTCCCCACACAAAGCTCTCTTTGAAAGCCGTAATTGCTTAAGCAGGCTAAAGAAGAAAATATTTCTACCTTTCTTTGCTCTAATTCATAAAGGTAATCTAAAACGGGGGAATCCTTACAGGTAAGGCTAACTCCCCTCCCCATAAAAATTATAGCCGCAGGGGGTAAATCCCCCTCAGCCAGAGCCATAAAAAAACTTTCTAAAAGGGCAAAGCCGCAATCCTCCGGGTTATCATCTAAAAAGGGCTCCTTAATTATTAAAAGCCAATCCCCCTGGCTATTATCATTTTCCTGATTTAAGCCGGAAAATACGGAGGGGTTCTTTTTTTGTTTTTCCTGCTCCGGGCCCCAAACATTTGCCTTCATTTTCAGCGCTCCTTAAAGCCTAGCTTAAACTTATTATTTTTTTAAAACATTAATTTTGCTGCCTTCGGTTAATCTCCCCACAATAGAATAGGCCACCCCGGCCTTTTCCAGCTCCGCCTCAAGGCTTGCGGCCTTATGGGGGGCAATAGCCATTAATAAGCCTCCGCTTGTCTGGGGGTCAAAAAAGATTATTTTCTGCCACTGGGGTATACCCTCCTGGAAATCAACCCGGTTTTTAAGATATTCCAGATTATTATAAGCCCCCCCGGGGATAATATCCCCTTTGGCAAAATCAACGGCCTCCGGCCAAAGAGGGACGGCAGAAGCCCATATTTCCGCCCCCAGGCTGCTTGTGCTTATAACTTCGTTTAAATGCCCCAAAAAGCTGAAGCCGGTAATATCCGTGGCGCAAAGCACCCCGGCCTTTTGCATAGCCGAAGCGGCATCACGGTTAAGCTCCGCCATGCTTTCCAAAGCCGGGCGTATTTCCTCTTCCGTAACCTCATTGCATTTAATTGCCGTATTTATTATCCCAATACCCAGGCGTTTAGTCATAAAAAGCAAATCGCCTTTTTGGCCCGAGGCATTATCGATTATTTTTTTAGGGTGGGCAATTCCGCAAACAGATAAACCGTATTTAGGCTCTTCATCACTAACGGTATGGCCTCCGATAAGCAAAGCCCCCGCCTCTTCTATTTTTGAGGCGCCGCCTAAAAGCACCTGAGCAAAAACATCCTCCATGCCGCAAAGGGGAAAGGCCGCAATATTCATAGCCGTAATAGGCTCGCCTCCCATGGCATAAATATCGCTTAAAGCATTAGCCGCCGCCACCTGCCCAAAAAGGAAGGGATCATCCACCATGGGGGTAAAAAAATCCAAAGTCTGAATAATGGCAATATCCTCAGTGAGCTGGTAAACCCCTGCGTCATCATAATTATCGCTGCCTACCAAAAGTTTAGGATGGCTGAAGCGAGGCAGGTTTTTCATTATTTTTGTAAGGTCCGCCGGACCCCACTTGGCAGCTCAGCCGGCGCTTTTAACCATTTGCGTTAAACGCTTTTTACTCATTTTTACACCTCCTCTTCCCGGTCTTTGGCTATTCTCCTCCCATAGGGGCAAACCGCAATGCAAAGACCGCAAATACGCTTGCCGAAGGCATGGCGCATCTCCTGCAAATAATTATCGCAGGCATATACATTTAATCTCTCATCCAGAGGCTGCCCGCTATGCCAGGGTACTCCCTTTATGGCCTTAGGGGGGCAAATATCCCGGCAGGCATTACATTTTCCGCAAAGATTTTCCAGAGGAGAATCACAAACCATGGGGGCATTGGTTAAAACAGTACCCAGGCGCAGCCTGGGGCCGACTTTGGGGTTTATTAAAGAAGAGCTTTTGCCTATCCACCCCAGGCCCGCCAAACGGGCGGCGCTGCGATGGCTGAATATGCCGGAAAGCTTATCTTCATTTTCCCTTTGAGAAGCCGGAATAGGAAAAGATAAATAACCCTCCCCCTCCAGCCATGTATTAAGGGCCAGAGCAATCTGATTAATTTTATCATTTAATACATCATAATAATATAAATAAGTGCGGGCAGGGCCTTTTAAAAGCTCCTCCACAACCTGAAGGGGGAAGTTTACCCCAAAAGAAACAGCCCGGGGGTAATTATTCCACATCGGCCCGTATGCTTCTTTTAAACCATCTGTATATGGGCTTAAATCTGCAAAACCATAATGGTCGGCCCCCGCCCCAATTAAAATTTCTTTTATTTCACTATTTAGCGGGGCCGGTTTAAGCAGCCCTTCTTTATGATTAAGAATTTCACCCTCCGGCATAATTTCTCCTTATTTAGTTTATAAACGGCTTAAAAGGGCCTTTAAATTAAATTAATATTATTTTGAAGCAAATGCTCAAAATCCCCCAAATAGGGCAGCACTATTTTAGATTGAATTATAAAATCTCTTACAGCGCCTATTTTGGCATTATTATCAAAAACCGGCACCACAAAATTAAAAAAGATATTAAAAAGCAAAACAAAAACCACTAAGGCGCAGGCCGCCCCTAAAGCCCCGTTTACCGCCCCCAGTATTGTGCCCCGGAAGACGCCATCCAATAAATGAGCCAGCTTGCGTATTATATAAGAAATTACAATAAAAATAATTATAAAAGCTATCATTTGTAAAAAACGGTTGGCAAAGGTATTGGTATCTATAAAAAGGGGGAAAAGAAAAGAAAGCTCCGTTGTACCCCTCCCCGGGGCAATGGCGGGCATGGCCTGAGTTGCCATGGCAGCAAAAGCGGCGGAAAAACTTCTGGCCGCATAATAGCCGATAACAAAAGAGCCTATGCCGGCAACTACCTTGATGGTACCAACCCTATAACCAATAAATAAGCAGAGCAAAAGGCAAAGGATAAGGATAATATCTGCAGCCACCGTAAAACCACCTTTCCCATTAAAGCATATTGTACCGTTTATACCTATTTATTATAAGCAAAAAAAGCCGGTTTTACAAGTATTTCCCAATCCTGCAATTTTTGGGGCTTAAGGGTAAGCGGGTTTTGCCCTTAAAACTATTCTATAAAGAACAATTAAATTATTCTTGCCCCGTTTAAATTTACCTTTAACCTTTAAGGGTTTTTCTTATTCAGGCATATTGAGATAAGATGAAAAATCCGTTATAATAAGCAAAGGGTGAAATTACCATCCCTTGGAGGTATTAAAATGACATTATCCTGCGGTATTATCGGCCTGCCCACAGTAGGCAAAACAACTTTTTTTAATCTTCTTACCAAGGCAGGGGTTAAAACCAATGCCTTTTTCAGCGGCAAAACCGCCACAAATACCAGCCATGCCTTTATCCCCGATGAAAGGCTGGATTATTTAAGTGAAATGTTTAAGCCTAAAAAAACCACCTTTGCCCAAATAGAAATTATTGATGTTCCCGGGCTTATTCGGGGCTCAAGCAAGGGGCAGGGTACCGGCAATGAGTTTTTAACCGCCGTCGGCAATACGGATGCTCTGGCTCAAATTGTCCGGGCTTTTAATAATCCCGATGTGCTTCATGTTGAAGACGGCATTGACCCTATCCGGGATATTGAAATAATTAATACCGAATTGCTCTTTGCCGACTTGCAATTAATTGAAACCAGGCTAAAGAGAATTAACAGCGGCCATAAAAAAAAGCTGGAGCACCCCCTGGAAGAGGAATGCCTTAAAAAATGCCAGGCCTTTTTAGAGGAAGAAAAACCCCTAAGCTCCCTGGAATTATCCCCGGAGGAAAGGGAGGCCTTAAAACATATTACCTTCCTTACGGCAAAGCCCATGCTTATTGTTTTAAACCTTGATGAAAACCAGCTTGCCCAGGGAGATTACCCCCAAAAAGAAGAATTACAAAAATATTGCGCCGAGCATAAATATGAGCTTTTAACAATTTCCGCCAAAGTGGAGGAAGAAATTGAGCAATTGCCTGAAGAAGAAAGGGCTTTGTTTTTAGACGAGCTTAATTTAGAAAAAAGCGGCATGGACAGAATGGCCAAGGCTCTTTACCGCCATTTAGGGCTTATTTCCTTCCTTACAGCCGGAGAAGATGAGGTAAAGGCCTGGACTATTAATAATAATCTCACGGCCAAACAGGCTGCCGGCAAAATCCACTCCGATATTGAGCGCGGGTTTATCCGGGCGGAAACCGTAGCCTTTGAAGATTTAAAAAATGCCGGCAGTATGGCGGCGGCCAGAGAGCAAGGGCGCTTTCGCTTAGAGGGTAAAGAATATATTGTAAAAGACGGGGATATTATTAATTTCCGCTT
Organism: Clostridiales bacterium; assembly: GCA_040767605.1. Taxonomy (GTDB): domain Bacteria; phylum Bacillota; class Dehalobacteriia; order UBA4068; family UBA4068; genus JAXGOI01. Next base: position 1,392,735 of record JAXGOI010000001.1, on the reverse strand, counting down.
TAATGTTTAGCTCTCTTTTAATGTTTTAGCTCTTTTTTAATGTTTAAGTTCTTTTTTAATATTTAAGTTCTTTTTATAAAAATCTATCTCTTTTTGCTTTTAAATTTAGTAAGGCAGCTCTGATATTTTCAGGGCTGCTTTTTATTTAAGGGCAAATATTTATTTTGAGTTTAGGCGGGGTTTTTAGCCTAAAACAAAAATAAGGGGAGCCTATGCTCCCCTTATTTTATGGCTTAACAAGCCTTAATTAAACAATTATTTGCCTGCGGCAGCTTTTTTATTAAGAATGCCATCTAAAACAACTTCCTGGGTAATAGGCATATGGGTAAAGCGTATGCCGGTAGCATCTTTTAAAGCATTGGTAATAGCCGGGGTAATGGAGTTATCCGCAGGCTCGCCAACACCTTTGGCGCCGTAGGGGCCTAAGCCGCCGCCGGATTCCATAACCGCCAATTTAACATCGGGACAATCCATAGATGTGGGGATAAGATAGGTGGAGAAGGTATTAGCTTTTGTAATACCGTTAACCCATTTAATATCCTCTTTAAGGTACCACATATTATAGATGGCGCCGCCTTCTAACTGGCCTTCGCAGCTGTTTCTGTTAACGGCTTTACCAACATCCGCCGCCGCAACAATTTTAAGAATATCATATTGGCCGGTTTCCATATCAACTGCAACTTCTACCGCATGGGCAGTATAGGTGAAATCCGGCAGAACACGGCCGCGGATATTCATCAGGTTGGGAACTTCTGTGAAGGGAGCATTGAACTGGCCTTCGTTAAAGAGCTCCTCGCCGTCATTGGAAACATGGGCTACAACCTCAACAAAGGGCATATTAATATCGGGGTTATTAATAACATATGCTTTATTATCCCCTAAATCAACCTCATGGGGCTTATAGCCTAAAAGCTTGGCCGCTTTATTGATAATTCTTTCCCTGATAGGCCTTACAGCCGCCAAAGCAGCATTCCCGGACATATAAAGCTGACGGGTTGCCGTAGTGGTACCGCATAAGGGGGTAAGGTGGGTGTCCATAACAAATACATGAGCCTTCTCAATAGGCAGGCCTAATTCTTCGGCAATAATCTGGCAAAGTACTGCGCCCTGGCCGCCGCCTAAATCGGGAACACCGGCTCTTACAGTAACGCTGCCGTCTAATTCTACCCTAAGGGCAACACGGGAGGAGTCATGCATAAAGGTAAGACGCCCGTAGCTCATCATACCAATTGCCATACCCCAGCCGATTTTCTTGCCGTCGGCGGTATATTCCTGCTTGGGGCCGTACTCTTCAAGGCCTTTCCAAGCCATATCAATAAGCTCTTCTAAGGCAATATGGCCTTCCAGAATAAAGCCGGTGGAGATTTCGCCTCCGTTTTTAAGGCAGTTTTTACGGCGAATTTCCAGGGGGCACATACCGAGAGCTTCGGCTAATTCATCCATTTGGGATTCATAAGCGAAGTTAACCTGAGGAGCGCCAAAACCCCTGTTTGCGCTGGTAATGGTATTATTGGTAAAAGCGGAAATTGAATTTACCTCAACATTGGGGATCTCATAACAGCCGGCGGCGCCGATTGTGCTATACATTTGAACCCAAGGGGTAATATAGGTATAGCCGCTGCCGTCTAAAACAATATCGGCCTTTTGGGCAATGATTTTACCGTCTTTAGTGGCGCCGGTTTTATAATGCATATATTCCGGGTGGCGCTTGCTGTGAACCTCTAAGGATTCCTCACGGCTCCATACCATTTTAACGGGTTTTCTGGTTTTCCAGGCTAAGAGGGCCAAATAGGTTTCAACGGTAATATCTTCTTTACCGCCGAAGCCGCCGCCCATTAAAACGGAAATATTCCGCAGTTTATTATGGGGAACGCCTAAAATCTTGGCTATGGTGCGGTAATGTTCAAGAACCTGAGTACCTACACGCAGGGTAATAACATCATTTTCATCAACCCAGGCCATGCCGCCCTCGGTTTCTAAATAGGCATGGTCTTGGGGGGTTACATAATAATCGTTTTCGATGATTATATCAGCCTTGGCAAAAGCATCTTCAACATCGCCTTTGCCGATATGGGCTTTCATAATCTCATTGGAGGTATCCTCACTGGAGACTAAATAGGCCCCTTCTTTTAAGGAATCGATGGGATTAAAAACCCCGGGCTGAACCTCGTATTCAACTTTAATCAGCTTGCAGGCTTCTTCGCAAAGCTCTTCGGTATCAGCGGCAACTAAAGCAATAGCTTCGGCTTTATTGCGGATTTTACCATCGGCAAGAACCTTATATAAACCTTCAAAGCCACCGCCGACATCACGCATTTGGCCGAATTTGGTTAAATCTAAATTATTGGGCACATCCTTGGCAGTTAAAACACAATGAACCCCTGGCAGCGCCTCAGCAGCGGAGGTGTCAACGGATTTTAAAATAGCTGCCGGATATGCGCTTCTGAAAGCTTTGCCGTAAATCATACCGGGCATTGCGAAATCATCGGAGTATAACTGCTCGCCTTTTACCTTTGCCCAGGCATCATGCCGGGGAACACGGTTACCAACTAATTTTAAATTTGCCATTCTAGCGCACCTCCCGTCCTAATTCTTTTGCAACTCTATAAATGGCATCTACAATTTTAACATACCCTGTGCAGCGGCAAAGATTACCGGAAATAGCTTTTCTGATTTCCTCTCTATCCGCAATGCCGCCGTTATCTATATATTCCTTAGCTGCCATTACCATACCAGGGGTGCAAAAGCCGCACTGTATGGCGCCGCATTCAACAAAAGCTCTTTGAATCATATGGCCGGCCTCATCATCGCCATAGGTTATGCCCTTAACGGTAATAATGTTTTTGCCTTCAATCTGAGCGGCCAGGGTAATGCAGGATTTCAGGGTTTCGCCTTCCACAATAACTGTGCAGGTGCCGCAATCCCCTTCTTCACAACCGCATTTAACCTCATAATGGCCGTTATCCCTTAATAATTTTAAAAGGCTTGTATGAGCGGGAACAGTATAGGAAACAGGCTTGCCGTTTAAATTAAAATTAACTTTAACCATATTGCTCATTATTTTGCACCTCCCTTACTATGGCCGTAAGCAGCTTTAAGCACACGGCCAAGGAAAACAGGGGCTACCTGACGGCGGTATTTGGCAGATGCACGCATACCGGAGTGGGGGTTAATATCCTTAGCGTTAAGAACTTCTCCCGCCTCTGTTAAAACTTCCGGGGTAAGCTCTTTGCCTTCCACAACTTCTTCAGCATTAAATGCCCGGCAAGGGAAGGGGCTGAGGCAGCCGGTGGCTATTTTAACATTTTTTACCTTATTGCCTTCGGTTTCAAAAGAAGCCGCAAAGTTAGCCGCGGAAATAGACATTGCATTTCTCAGGCCAAGCTTAATAAAGGCGCTGTTTGCGGATTTCGCAAAAGTAATTTTTGTAAGAAGCTCGCCCTCTTCAAGAGCGGTTTTCCCTTTATCAAGGAAAAATTGATTAAGAGGAAGCTCACGGGAGCTGCCCTTTTTCTCCAGGGTTAAAACAGCATCCAAAGCTAAAAGGGGTACAACTGTATCCGCGGCGGGGCTGCCATTGCAAATATTCCCCCCTACGGTTGCGCTGTTTCTGGTTGTCGGATCCGCAAAACCTAAGGCTGCCTGATAAAGAGCATAGCCGTTTTTTTGCAGAATTTCCGAGTTTTCAATATCCTTCAGGGTGGTTAAAGCGCCGACGGTAACTTTGCCTCTGGAATATTTAATTCCCCTTAAGGCTTCGATACCGCGGATATTTACAAGGGTTACTTCGTTTTTCTTGCCAGACCTTATGGCAGGCAAGACATTTGTGCCCCCGGCGATGACATAAGCATTGGATTTTTCCTCAGCCAAAATTGCCAATGCCGTTTTTAAATCCGGGGCATTACGGTAATTAAAATTTTTCACGGTCTTCCCTCCTTTTCCTCCATGCGAACCTATGCTTTCATTTTAGGTGCTGCTTCCTGAACTGCCGCAACAATTTGGGCATATCCGGTGCAGCGGCATAAATTGCCTCTTAAATAATCCCTGATATCTTCTTCTGTCGGATCGGGATTTTCATTAATAAGGGAGGTAGCTGTAACTACCATACCCGGGGTGCAAAAACCGCATTGAATTGCCGCCTTATCTAAAAATGCCTGCTGAATGGGGCTGAGCACGCCATCTTTAGAAAGGCCTTCAACTGTTGTAATATTCCAGCCGTCTGCCGCCACAGCAGGGACAAGACAAGCCAGATAAACCAAACCGTCTACTAAAATGGAGCAGGCGCCGCATTCTGCAATCCCGCAGCCATATTTGGTACCGGTATAATGCAATTTATCCCTTAAAACATTTAAAAGGAGCTCATTGCTTTCCACAACAAGGTTATGCTCCTTGCCGTTAACCTTAAGGGTAATAGCTTTTTTATTCATTAAAGTTCACCTCCAGCGCGTTTCCAGGCCAGCTCCAGAACTTCAACCATCATAATATGGCCTAAGGTTTTACGGTATTCCGGAGTTGTACGGGGATGAATGGTATCCCCGGCCTTTAAGCCGACTTCATCAAATAATTCCGGTGTAGCAACCTTGCCGTCCAGCATTTCAGCTAAATCTGAGCGGAAAAGCGGAGTGGGAGCAACAGAGCCGATAGCAATTTGAGCCTTGGCAATTTTATTGCCGTCTCTGGCAATTACAACAGTAATGCTGATTCTGGAAATATCCGCTTTGGTTCTGCCTTTTTTAACAAAGCAGGAGCCGGTATTGGCGGCGGGAAGCGGAAGGACAAAACCGGCAATTAATTCATTCTCCGCCTTAACGGATACCCCGGGGCGGATAAAGAATTCACTTGCGGGAACAAGTCTTTCGCCATCAGCGCTAACCAGCCTAACCTTGGCGCCAAAGCACATCATGGGGCCTGCTGTATCGGCGGAGGGGTTGGCATTGCCGAAGTTGCCGCCGGGAGTACCCATATTCTGAATAGCGGCTGCGCCCATGCCGAAAATAGCTTCTCTTAAGGCCAGGTATTTCTCACATACTACGGGATGCTCTCTAACATCCTTAAGCTTGGCGGCGGCGCCTATATAGGCCTCCCCCGCTTTTTCATCAACCTTAATAACTTTAAGCTCATCAATATGGTTGATATCAAGCATAAGAGCCATATCATTCTCTAAATCCATTTTAATTCTTACAGTAAGGTCTGTTCCGCCTGCAAAAATCCGCACATTTTTCTTCTCTTTTAAAATAGTTAAGGCTTCAGCCAGAGTTTTTGGCGCAACATAATCAAAATCAACTGGTAAAATTCTTGTATTCATTTATATCACCCCTTTATTCCCAAACTTTTCCGGCTGCTTTTTCCTTCAAGGCTGCCATAACATGCTCAGGACGAATAGGCAGCTTGTAGAAGCGAATGCCGATTGCATTGTAAATCGCATTGGTAATCGCGGCTGAAACGGAAGCAAGAGCAGCCTCGCCAATACCTTTGGCTCCAAAGGGGCCGGAAGGCTCATAAACCTTACAAATTCTTACATCCGTATTTTCAAGGCTGGGCATTTCCCAGGAACTTGGCATTTTGTAATCAATAAATAAACCTTTATTCCCTAATTGGCCGTTTTTATCATAATCCAGAGTTTCATAAAGAACATAGCCCACACCACGGTTAAAGGACCCAATAAGCTGGCCTTTAAAAAGGTCGGGGTTAACAACGGTACCGCCGTCGCCATACATAAGAACCCGGGGAATGGTAATATCGCCGGTTTTGGTATTAACAGCAACCTCAACAAAGTGGGTAACAAAGCAGGGGGGGCAGTTTTTCTGGCGATAGCTGTCCATATAGGAAACTGTGCCCCAGCTGTTTATTTGGGCATGTTTGGCAACCTGGGCAATAGTAATTTTTTTGGCAGGATAATGCTTGGTATAAACAACACCCTGGCCTAATTCGTCATCCCGGTAAATATCCAATTCTTTGGGATGCTCAATTAAAATCCGGCCGGCATATTCAAGGAGCTTTTCCCGAACTTTGCTGGCAACATGATAAGCAGCAGCGCCGCCGCAATAAATACCGCGGGTGGCGTGGGTGCATACATCAAAGCCGGTATTGCAGGTATCCGCAGGGGAAAGACCAACTTTATCCAGAGGAACCTGAAGCATATCGGCAACTATTTTAGCCAAGGCATCCCAGGTGCCGCCGCCATGGTCCGCAACGGGGGAAACCAAGTCAACAGAGCCGTCTTCATTAATTTTAACCATAGCGGAGGAGTAATCGATAACCTCCCCCTCTTTGGGGCCGGCAGTACCGGAGGTATGGAAGCCCCGGGCCAAACCGATACCCGTACGGATTTCACCGGTTTTTTCCTGATGGGGTTTTCTATCTGCCCAGCCAAAGGCCTCGCGGCCGTCAACCAGAGATTCTTCAACCCCGGAGGATTTAATAATGGAACGGATAGTCGGGCCCTGACCCCAGAACTCGTCCCCGATGCCGCGATAGTTCTTCAGGCGGAAATCAATGGGATCCCAGCCATTATCTTCGCAGATAATATCAACCATGCTTTCAATGGCAAAGTTAATCTGAGGGTTACCATAACCCTGCATGGCGCAACAGGGAACCTTATTTGTATAAACGGCTGTGCCTAAAAAGCGTATATTGCCGCCGTATTTATAAAGGGAAGCTCCCCAACCGGCAACGCAGCCCATATATGCCAAAGGCTGAATCTGATGGGCGCCGAAATCTACAAGGGCTTTTACTTCAACGGCGGTAAGCATGCCGTCTTTACCTACCCCAAGCTTAACATCAAACTTTGTGGGGTATTTATGGTGGCTGTAAAAGTCATCCTCACGGCTGCTGGCAATTTTAACCGGCCGGCGGGCTTTTACGGCAAGGCAGGCGCAAATCGGCACGATTGTATTCATTTGAATACTGGAACCGAAGCCGCCGCCTAAAGCTACTTTTTTAACATTTACTTTGCTTAAGGGCAAATCAAGAATTAAGCCAAGCATTTGACGGGTACCGTGAATGGTCTGAGTTGTAGACCATACGGTTATGCCGCCGTCCGGCTCGGGGCGGCAAACGGCAGATTTAGTTTCAAGCTGGGCATGGTAAATTCTTTCCAGGGTAAAGGTTCTTTCATAGATTTTATTGGCGTCCTCAAAGCCTTTATCTACTTCCCCTTCATCAATATTACGGATAACCCCGATATTGTTTTTGGGTATAACCTCTTCCTGATCAAGCCAAATACGCTCATAAAGATTGGGCGCGCCATCCTTCATGGCCTCTTCGGCACTTAAAAGAGCAGGTAATTCCTTATAGGTTATTTTTACTGCTTTGGCCGCCGCATGGGCAAGCTCTTCAGTTTCCGCCGCTACCGCGCAAACCGGCTCCCCATAGTGACGAACCTTATCCAAAGGTAAAACAGTCCGGTCACGATATGTGGCGGCAGGTACGCTAACGGAACGCTCATTATAAACCACCGGATTAATATCATCACGGGTTAAAACTACGGCGCCCATTGCCTCGGCAGCGCTGGTATCGATATCTACGATTTCAGCATGAGCATAAATGCTGCGGACAACCTCTCCATATAACATATTGGGGAGATTAACATCAGAGCTGTACTCCATGGTACCGGTAACTTTTGCGATACCGTCCTTGCGCGGAGTGTTCTGACCTATAATGCGCTTTTCTTCCATTGTGATTTGTCAACTCCTTTATTCAAAAATGTCAACACTTTAATTATTATAAAAACGTTTTTGGATACAGTGTTTCCTGGCTAAAGTATAACATAAACAATACCACTTTAAAAGCATTTTTTATATTTAGGGCGTTTTAAAAAAGCCGGGGTTTTTAACATTTTAGGCGGATTTTATAAAGCCTGTAGCAAGCATATATTCGTTGTATGCCGCCACAAATAACGAGAAAACTATTTGGCTGAACTATCTGAAAATACTCAAAATACTTTCCTTTTAGTATGCCAAAAGGCCTATAAATATATGATAATCATTTATATTTTCGTTTTTATTTCTCTTTTTACTTCCGTATTCGGCTGTTTAAATTAAATATTTAAAGGGTATAGGCTAAAATTCCCAAATTACCGCCCTAAATATTTTTTAAGCCCTTAAAAGCAAACCCAGGGCTATTCATAGAGAGAAGACCGCCGCCTAAAGGCTGATACGGTCTTCTTTTTTATCTTAAAATAATCCTGCTTTTATATGCCCGCAGGGAATACTTATTTAACAATTCTTGTTCCGGTTTTACCTGCTAAGGCTTCGGCGATTTTCTCAGGGGAGGTAATAAGGGCTTCTTTGCCGCCTTTATCCATAAAGCCGATAACCGCGTTAATTTTAGGCCCCATGCTGCCGTCGGCAAAATGGCCGTCATTATAATACTCTTTTGCCTGGGCAAAGGTAATTTTACCTAAATTCTCCTGATTAGGCTTGCCAAAATTTAAAGCAACCTGGGGAACAGCGGTGGAAATCAGGAATAAATCGGCATCTAAAAAGTTTGCCAGTAATGCGGAGGCATAGTCTTTATCGATAACCGCGGCAATACCTTTATAGCCTTCTTCATTTTTAACAACGGGGATACCGCCGCCGCCAACGCTGACAACTAAACGGCCCTGCTCTACCATGGCTTTAATGGTGTCTTTTTCTACTATATCCACAGGCAGGGGGCTAGGAACAACCCTTCTCCAGCCGCGGCCGGCATCTTCCACAACTACCCAGCCGTCTTCAGCCTGATGCTTAAGGGCCTCTTCCTTATCCATAAAGCTCCCAATAGGCTTGCTGGGTTTTTGGAAGGCGGCATCCTTGGGGTCAACCTCTACCTGAGTTACCACGGTAGCGGTTTCTTTATGCAGGCCGCGATGATGAAGCTCGTTTAAAAGGCATTGCTGAATCATATAACCGATATTACCCTGGGTTTCGGCTCCGATACCTTCTAAAGGAACCATCGGTAATTCATCAACGGATTTTTCGCAGCGGCGAAGGCCAAAACCCACCTGAGGGCCGTTGCCGTGGGTTATAACTAAAGTCCAGCCCAGTTCAACCATATCGGCTAAATGGCGGCAGGTTTCTTTTACGGCTTCCATTTGATCATACATGGATGTTTTTTTCTTGTCGGTAATTAAAGAATTACCCCCAATGGCCACAACTGCAATTTTTTTCATTTTCTACTCCCCTTCAATTCATTTTTATTTATTTTGGGCATAGAAATACACCCTATTTTTTATTTCACCAAAAGACAGTATACTATATAAACAAGTAGAATAAAAGTATTATTTCCATTTTCAGATAATTTGGATACAATAATTTTATTAAATTTTGACTATAATAGATTTATTTATTTCTCTCTAATTTAAATCTTATTTTTTATGGCTTCTTTGGCCAGTTCATCACAGCGTTCGTTTTCCGGATGCCCGGAATGGCCCTTAATTTTATGCCAGTTTATTTCATGCTTTCTGCTCATTTCTAAAAGCCCCTGCCATAAATCCTGGTTTTCCACAGGCTCTTTTTTAGAGTTAAGCCAGCCGTTTACCTCCCATTTTTTAAGCCAGCCTTTAAGAAAGCCGTTGATTAAATAGGCGCTGTCGCTAAAAATATCTACCCGGCAGGGCTCTTTTAAGGCGGATAAACCCTCAAGGGCCGCCTGCATTTCCATACGCTGATTTGTTGTTTTTGCCTGCCCCCCGCTTATTTCCTTTTTTATATTACCGTATTGCAATATGCAGCCCCAGCCGCCGGGGCCCGGATTACCCGAACAAGCGCCGTCTGTAAAAATTTTTACTTCTTTTTTAGGGGTAAGCTTTTGGGAAGCAGTCATGGCTAGCCTCCTTAATTCTCTCCAAAGTATATATTTGTTCTGTATCCCAAATTACCTGCCAAAATTAAAAATATATTCCGCCTTTTTATCCTGTGGCAAACTATGGTATAATAATCCTTAATATACAATTATTTTTGGCTTTTTAACGTTTTTTGCTTTTTTGGCTCTTTATTAGCTATTATCTGTTTTATTATTGCTGTTTTGGCCCTTTAAGGCCATAAGAGGAGAGTGAAACTAATTGACTGAAACAGAAAAATCCCTCGCCATGGAATTAAGCGGGGCGGCCCCCTTAGAAGAAACACTCTTAGGGGAAACAATCTTGGGGGAAACAATCCCGAGCGCCCCTGAAACCCCTGTTAAAGCTTTAGACGCTCAAGAGCTCCTGAACATAGCTCAAAAAGCTGAAGAACAGGCAAAAAACGCCGCTTTAGCAGCAGATGAGGCGGGGCAGGCTGCCAGAAGCACTTTAAGCGCCTCCCCTGAAGAAGGAAACCCGGATGATACATTTTTAGAGGCTAAAATTCTCTTGGCTCAGCAGGCGGCAAAAGCTGCCGAGGCGGCCTTAAAAGCTCAAACCGGGGCCAGAGACGCGGCGGCTGCGGCAATTTACCAGGCCGAAACCGATACCTCCCTGGCTCTTGCCAAGGCGGAGGCCGCAAGGCTGGAGGTAGAAAGACTCTCCCAAATATTGGAGCAAGCTGATGAAAGCGCACTCTATGCACGGGAAGCCGCCGCGGAAGCCGCAAAAATAGCCGAGGAAAAGGCCAATAAAAAAGAGGCTGTTAAAAAGGCCTTAGAGGCCGCCAGGCTTATGGCGGAGGATAATCAAAAAAAACATGAGGCAAGCTTTAATATTTTAAAAACCTCCCGGGAAAAGGCTGTTGAGGCCACCGCCAGGCTTAATGAAATCCACAATAAGGCCATTACGGCTCAGGCAGCGGCGGAATCCCTGTTTAAACGGGATGATACTGATAAAACACCGGAGCAGCCCCCTAAAAAAAGCCTGGGGAAAAGGCTCTGGGGCTATTTAAAACTGCTGGTTATGGCCTTTATTATTGCTTTACTCCTGCGCTCCTATGTTTTTGAAATTGCTCAGGTTTCCGGGGGCTCTATGCTCCCCTATATGCATGACGGGGATAATCTTATAATCAGTAAAATCAGCTATTTTCAGGCCCAGCCCCAAAGGGGGGATATTATTATTTTAGATGCTCCCGATAAAAGCGGCGAATTTTATGTTAAGCGCATTATCGGCCTCCCCAATGAGCATATTGCAATTAAAGAGGGCTCTGTTTTTATTGACGGAAAAGTTCTTGAGGAGCCGTATTTAGTTAAAGGCAATACAAAAGGGGAAATAAGCCAGATTATTGAAAAGGATTCCTTTTTTATTCTTGGGGATAATCGGGATGAAAGCCATGACAGCCGCGACCCGGCAGTGGGTACGGTTTTAAAAGCAAGTATAAGGGGGAAAGCTGTTTTTAGGGTTTACCCTTGGGATTCTTTAGGTTTTATAAATAATTAAAGTATAGGCCCGGTTTTCTAAAACCGGGCCTTTCTTATTAAAAAACAGTTCTGTTTTTATTCTCTGTTTTTATTCTCTTTTTTTTATTTTATCTCAGCTGTTTTCTATTAGCTTTTTATATTTTCAGGCAGTTTTTTATTAAAAGCCCAAGTTTTCTCCAATAATTGCCACAGTAAGTTTTGTATCTGTAGGGGGGCGCTTAAAAACGGCATATACCTTGCAAATACGCTCCGGGCTTTGGCAATCGCTGCACAGGCCTGTTTCCACACAGGGGGTATTTCTTTTTAAACGGCGGGAATTTAAGGGGGCCGCTATTTCCCTTTTTCTGTTTTTTGCCGCCTCTAAATCCGGGCAAAGCTTATTAATGCCCGCTACAATATAAACCCTATCCGGCCCGAATATAGTCGCGGCAATTCGGTTGCCGGTGCCGTCCACATTTAAAATAAAGCCGTCTTCGGTAATTGCATTGGCGGAGGCAAAATAGGCATCGGCAAAAAAACATTGGCGGGCCCGGTCTTTTTTCTCTTTTGCCGTACCCTCCCTGCGATAATCCAAATAATCCGCCCCGGCTTTTTCCAGCTTATCCCTAAGGCCTATTTGCTCCAGGGTTAAGGAGCCGCCGAAGGCTACTCTTTCCCCCGGGCTTATTTGCCTGACCAGCCAGGCGCAGGCCTCTTCCCCACTGGGGAAATATTCCGCCTTAAAACCGTTTAACCTTAAAGAATTTAAAGTTTTATCAAGCATACTTAAACCTCCCCCTAAATTCTAAAAAACTAGCGCCGGGGGTATTTGGCAAGCTCAAAGGCAAAGCTATCCACCTCTGCCGCCAAAACCTCCCTGGGCATATCAAAAGTAAAGTAATAAGGCTTTGCCGCCCCGTTTTGCTCATCGGGATGAAAATCCAGCCACAGGCCGCAATTAATCCGGCAAATATCCTCACCGAATTTATCGGCTAAAAAATGCATTAAAGGCTCCTCAAAATAAACGGGAATCGGCTTACCCCCCTCGGCTAAAACCCGGAGAAAATTCATTAAATCCATGGCCTCCCAGGTTAAAAGGCAGGGGGCTACCGCCCGCCAAACCCTTTTTTTATCTTTAGCCTGGATAGAAATATCCAGCCAGTTGGCATCATACTCATCATATTCATCAGGCCCCAATTGGGGAAATTCATAGCCCTGAACTTTAATCTCTAAATAATCGCCATTGCTATTGGTAAATTTCATCTTCCCACCTCTTTTATTTTAAAATTTACGCCAGCGCCACAGGGAGCTTAAGGCAACAGCGCATAAAAAAATACTCAGGCAAAGCAAAATTATATTTAAATAGGCGCCGCCGGCCCCCCAAAATGCCCCATATACCCAAATAAGAAGGCCTATTATAAGTAGAAAAATATTTTTAGCCTTTGTTTTAGGGCCAGGCGGTTTTTTTTCGGCCTCGGCCTCCCCGGCCTTTAAAGGCTCTTTTTTTAAGGCTTTTACTCTGCCGTCCATAAAAAACCCTGCCACACACCAGTAGGCCGCCATTATAATTACCGGGGCCCCCAGCCAAAGCCTAAAATTATTCCCCTCGGGGATTAAGGCCGTTAAATAGAGTAAAACAGGGACTAAAATAAACATAACAAGGCTTATTACAGCCGTTTTTCTTTCTCCGTTATGCCAATAATACCAAATGCTTTTAGCGCCTAAAAACATACTGTAAAAAACCAAAGCAATAAAAGCAATAATTATAGGTTTCATCTTTAGGCCTTTCAGGTATTTATTTTAGCAGGCAGCCTTTGCCGGCGGCTTAAGCTATTCTTTAGTTTAAGAGGCTTTCTTCTTGATTTTAGCCTTGCGGGATTCAACTTATTTAAAATAAACAATTTTATATATAGTTTATATTATAATAGAAAGCTTAAATAAAGTCGAGAAGCCTTTTTGCATTATATTTAAATAAGTTAAAGATTAATAAAAAATGGAGCCCACGGGCCCCATTTTATTATTTATTTACTTAAAAAGTATTTTAAGCTTCCTCCGGCTTAGCCTCGGGGGTGCCCCCATCGCAACCGCAAGTCGTAGTACCGCCCTTATAGGAAAGATTTTTAACAATACTCTTTTTAAAGAGCAGGCAGTAATTGCGGATACGCTTGGGAATAAGCCCCGCCGGGCGCACAATTAAAACCACTACCAGAACAATACTGTAAATAAGCTGCTGGAAATCGGAAAATGCCCTGAGCTTTTCCGTAATAACCGTAAGAATAAAGGCCCCCACAATAACGCCGATGGTATTATCCATACCCCCTAAAATAACCATACAAATAATCATTAAAGAGCGGGGGAAGCCAAAATCATCCGGGCCGACATAAGTGGTGTAGCTGCCGTATAAGGCCCCGGCAATACCGCAGAAAACAGCCCCGATAACAAAGGCAAAAAGCTTGCGGCGGGTAATATCAATTCCCAGACAATTAGCGGCAACCTCATCCTGAGCAATATTATTCAGAGAAAGGCCGATGCGGGATATATAAACCCTCATAGCTATATAGGTCATAATAATCAGCATAATCAGGCACATATACAGGTAAGGGATTTGAGGAACCATTTTTACGCCAAAAAGGGTATAACTCTTTAAAAAAGAGAAGGCGCCGATGGAGAAGGGTTTAACCCCAGGCATACCCATAGGGCCGCCTAAATAAGGCACATTATAAAGTAGCATTGTAAAAGCCAGCTGCAGGGCCATGGTTACCAAAGATAAATAATACCCCTTTGTTCTGAGGGTTGGCAAACCGATTAAAAGACCCGTCAGCATGGATAATATAATAGATGCAAATAAGCCCATCCAAATATTAAAGCCCAGTTTAACAGTGAAAACTGCTAAAGTATAAGCCCCAATGCCCATAAATGCGGCGGGGGCAAAGTTTACCATATCCGTAGAACCCATTTGGAAGTTAAGCCCCATAGAAGCCATGGCATAAATTACAACCATAATGGCAATATGGGTAATATAACGCTCTTTAGCAAGTAAAAGAGGTAATATAAGCGTTAATAAAACTGCGGTAATTAAGGCAAGCTTTTTATGGCGGATAAAGGCCTCAAAAACCGAGTTAATATAGCCTTTTTTATCCAAATAAAGCAAAGCGATAATAGCTGCTGCCAGTAAAGACAAGCTGGCGGCAAAATTCCAGAGCAAAATAAAATAAACGAGAGCAAAAATTAAAATATTTATCCCGATTACACCAAAGCCGCTGTTAATAAAATTAGCGATGCCGGGTTTTTTGGTTTTTTCTGCCATAATAATATCCTCCCCAAGCTTTCGCTTAAACTTTTTCTATTGTTTTTTCGCCAATTATGCCCTCAGGCTTAAAGACGATAAACAAAACAACGACGACGAAAGCAATAATACTGGCGTATGCGGTGCCATTGGGGAAATAGCCGGAAACAAAAACCTCAACAAAGCCCAAAAGCATTCCCCCTAGGATAGAACCGTAAATATTCCTTAAGCCGCCTACAACCGCGGCGGAAAAACCCTTGGTACCGTACATAGAGCCGTTATCAAAACGAATAATTGTATTGTAGGTTCCTAAAAGGAAACCCGCAACGGAAAGGAGCACCCCGCCGATGACAAATGTTAAGACGATAGTTCGGCGTACATTAATCCCTATCATAAGGGATACATCTTTATTTTGAGAAATGGCCTGCATTGAAAGGCCAGTTTTTGTCTTGCTCAAGAAAAGGAATAATGCCAAAAGCATTACTAAAGTTACTACAATAATAATAATATTTCTTTCATCAATAGTTCCGTTTGGGGCAATCAGCCTGGGCATAGCCTGAGGGTTGCGCCCGCCCTTAACTAAAATAGCCTCCCCGCCGCCGGCTGCGGCCTTGGAAATAGGATTAACAACCCTTTGAAAAACAAGACCCAAAGTCTCTCTGATAGCCGTACCTAAAGCTATTGTGCTTAAAAGAGGCATTAAAGCAGAGGTTTTTTCAAAAGGTTTTATGGAAACCCGGTAGGTTAAAAGGCCGAGTACCGCGCAAAGCAAAGCCGCAATAAGCAAAAGCATAACAATAACTACCGAAAATGGCAGTATTTCAAAAATTCCGGCGCTGGCCAGAATTGTATAGGCACCTAAAATGGAAAAGGCGCCGAATATGGCAATATCACCGACGCAGAAAACAACGACATCCATTACCCCGAAAAACAGAGAAAAACCGATTGCAACTAATGTATATGTGCAGCCTAAAAGGATGGCGTTTATTATCTGCTCAAAAATCATCTCCATTAGTTCCCAACTCCTTCCGCAACTAAGGGCTTACCCCCTCTCCGGCAAGCCGCAGGGCAAATCCGCTTTTATTTTTACCGGGGCACAGAAAAACCTGTGCCCCGGTTTAGAAAAACTATTTTAAAAATTACTTTTTAGGGAGCTGGCGGACGCCGGAAGCATATTCGGATTCTTCATAGGCAACCCACTGTCCATCCTGAACAACAAGCATATAGGCGGCGACATTATTAGTCTGGCCGATTTCATTAAAGGTTGTTGTGCCCATAATCCCTGTTGTTTCACTGTTTCTGATAGCGTCTATCATAATTTCGGGGGTTGGGTTATCCCCGGCAATTTCTAAAGCTTTCACTAAAATCATAGCAGCTTCATAGGCATAAGGGGTGTAAGCGCCGACAGGCTCGCTATAACCATGGGAATTATAATCATCTAAGAAGGCGCGGCCTTCGGCAGTGCTGGCAGGGTCGATACCGGGCTTAATGGCAACGGTGCCTTCGGCAGCTTTGGCATCAATTTTCAGGAAGTCGTCGGAGAAAATCCCGGAAATGCCGCAGTAAAGAACATCTGTCAGGCCTGCTTCATACATTTGGTTTTTAAGGAGAGAACCCTCGGTTACAATACCGCCGTAATAAACAGCCTGGGGGTTAGCCTCCCGGATTTTAGCAATAATCGGACGGAAGTCAACAGTACCTTCCTGAACTTTCTCGGTTCCAAGGAGGTTACCGCCTAATTCCTGAATTTTTCTGGTAAATTCCTGTGTATTGGATTCACCATAGGTAGTAACATCGGAAACGATAAACCAATCCGTATAGCCCATTTCAGTAATCATGGTATGGGAAAGAGGCTCGTTTTCCTGTACCGCGGTGGGTGCGGAACGGGTGATATAAGGATAGTTTTCAGGGCTGGTTAAAGTATCGCGGATGGCGCCCCAGATAAGCAGGGGAATTTCAGCCTGTTTAAAAATGGGTATAGTAGCCTCGGCAACACCGGAATTCCAGTGGCCGGAAGCGGCAACTATTAAGGGATCTGCAACAATTTGCTGAGCCCCGGCCATACCGGTTTCGGGCTTGCCGGCATCGTCAATTACCATTACTTCAATAGTATAGGGGAATTTGCCGGATTTATTTACATTATCGATTGCCATTAAAAAAGCATTACGGGCTGCTGCACCCTCGGCTGCATTAGCGCCGGTAATAGGGCCAAGAAAACCGATTTTAACAACTTCAGGAGTAGTACCTTCTTCAACATCGGAACCCCCGGGAGTCTCTGTGCCGCCGCAGCCGGAAACTATTAAAGCAACGGACATTAAGGCAATAAGCAGAAAAGCTAAAACATTCTTCCTTCTAAACATCTACATTCCTCCTTTTTTTTAAAACATGATTATTTAACTATGCTGCTAAATATTGGGTTAATGAATACGGCCCTCCTTGCCGTATTCATAAAAAGCAGCAAATTTAAAACAATTTAAACAACCGGGTTTTCAACAAATTCGCTGGTTGTTAGGGCATCTTTATCCCCGGAGAAAACAACCTGGCCCTTTTGAATAACATAACCGTAATGAGATACCCCAAGAGCCTTTTGGGCGTTTTGCTCTACTAAAAGGATGGTCATTTTATCCTTTTCATTAAGGCGCTTAATAATTTCAAAAGTTTCCTCAACCATAATTGGGGCAAGGCCCAAAGAGGGCTCGTCTAAAATTAAAAGCTTGGGCTTATTAATAACAGCCCGGGCAATGGCAAGCATTGTCCTTTCCCCACCTGAAAGAGTACCGGCCTTTTGCTGAAGGCGCTGCTTTAAAACAGGGAAGGATTGATAAATTTCTTCCAAATGCTCATTAAGCAAATTAGTATCGTTAATATAGTATGCACCCATTTTAAGGTTTTTTTCCACAGTCATTTTTTGCAGGGTGCCGAAAGCCGCCGCGGCAATTTGAATACCCTTTTCCACCCTTTTATGAGTAGGATAGGAATCAATATTTTCTCCGTTTAAATACATATGGCCGGTATCGGCGCTAACCATACCCATAATAGCCTTTGCCAAAGTGGTTTTACCGGCCCCGTTGGCCCCTAAAACACAGGCAACCTTACCTTTTTCAATTTGAAGGCTGACATCCATAAGCATGGGAATCCGCCCGTAATGGGTACTGAGATTATCAATTTTTAATGTGTATTGATTATTAATATCACTCATACAGCCGCACCCCCCAGATAAGCACTGATAACATCCGGATCTTCGATAACCTCATTATAAAGGCCTTCGGCAATTTTCTCTCCGGCATTAAACACAATAATCCGCTGGGGAACCTCTTTCATCACCTGCATATCGTGCTCAATAATTATAATGCTGATATTTTGCATTTTATCTTTAATTTTTTTAATATCCGCCATCATTGTCATGGTTTCTTCATCGTTTAAGCCGGCGGTGGGTTCATCTAAAAGAAGTACGGCAGGCTCGCCAATAAGGGCGCGGGTTATTTCAATTCTGCGCCTGTCAATATGGGGGATATTTTTTGTAAGAACATATCTTTTATCCACCAAATCTGGGTTAAAATAGCAAAGTAAATCCATGGCCTTTTGCTCCCCTTGGAAAATCTCCTCGTTTACCTTCCCTGGGCGCAAAACCGTATCAAAAAAGCCGCTTTTTTGGCCGGTATAAAGACCGAGCAGGATATTATCGGCAACGCTTAAATCCCAGCAAAGGCGGCTGGATTGATATGTGCGTGAAATACCCTTTTGAAAGATTTTATAAGGTTTAAGCCCTGTAATATCCTCCCCCTTTAAATAAGTCCTGCCTTTTGTTGCCTGGTAAATACCGCTGATGATATTCAGGAAGGTTGTCTTCCCTGAGCCGTTTGGGCCGATGAGGCCGACGATTTCCCCTGGTTCTATGGAAAAATCAACATCCTTTACTGCCCACAAGCCTCCAAAATTAATTGAAACTTGTTTGGTTTCCAATAAGGCCATTAAACTATTCCCCCCAAACATTATTTAAATATATGATAAACTATATGATAAACCAAAAAAGAAAAATTATTTGTTTTGCGCATTCGGATACAGACAGAAGAAGGGTCAAAAAAAATAACAGAATAATCCGGCCATTCAGTAAGCATATCAGATAATTCAGGCAATATTCGCCTGCGCAAAAATTGGAGTTAACGGATTTTAGCTGTCAGATAATTCCCATAATATTACGCCCTCGCAAAACCTAATTAAACACTTCATGTTATGCTTAAACAAAGCAGCTCCGGTTTACAGAGAGGCATAAAAAAACGCGCCGCTAAACCCTTAATAAAAAAATAGTCTGAATTATGATATTAAGATAAAATTAAGCCGGCATATTAACTGTTAAAAACAAATATATGTTTTATATATCAGGGCATAGTGAAACCCGCCAATATCTTATTATGCATTATAATATATATTCCTTAACTTGTACAGCAAAAATTTTTTTCTTTAAAAGAAAATTGCCAATATCCCGGCAGATTTCCAGTAGGCCTGTTTTTAAATTCCTGCATAATCGGGCTTTTTTTATTAAGGCCCAAAATAAAAATTTTTTATTTTTTTAGTGCTACCGCAGAGGGAATTTTCTAACAATACCGACTATACAAACTCCTTAATTCAGAGGTTTTTTGCAAAAGACATGTATAAAACCCCACTGTAAAGGGAATAATACCCCTAAAGGAGGCGGTTTTATGCCTAATTACCGCAGAATTCTTTCCGGCATAGGGATTACTTTTATAATGCTGCTTTTAATTCTTGCCGGAAGCATTATTATGGATATTTATTTAAACGGTAAACCGGGAGAGCATCCGTCCTCCCCGGTGGGGCAGGCCCAGGATATTTTTATTGATAAAAATACCTTAATTCGTCAGGATATTTATTATCTGCAATCCCGCCGGACAATTAGTGAAATTATCCCGGCCCCCGGGGAATTACAGGGTAAAAATCAGGCTGAAATTGAGGCTTTGGGCTGGAATATTTTCCAGGCGGAAGGGGGCCAAATAGTTATTTATAAAGAGACCGATGCCTTAACCCCGGAGGATGCCCCCAAAAGGCATTTAAAGCTTTATAGGGGCAAGCTGGCGGCATTTGCGGGGCCAAGCACCGCCAGGGGGCCGTTATTGGAGGAATTAGGCATTGAGCCGGATTATTTAAGCGCCGATTGGCAGGAAGAATTAAATTCCGGCGGCATCGATTTTGAAAGCCCGGAAGATTTACTAACCGCCCTGGAAAGCCTGGATGAATACTAAAACCGCCTAAAACAGTAATTTAAATAATAAAGCCCTGTGTTTACAGGGCTTTATTATTTGCACTAATTTAATAAAATTATTTTATCCGGATTATTTTATCCGGATTATTTTTTCTTCAGCTTTGGCAATTATTTTATGGTTAAGCCCTTGGGTGATAATTGCCGGCCTGGCAATAAAACGCCCCGCCGAAACAACTTTGGCATAATAAACATGGCTGCCTTTAAGCTCCCGGCCTTCTTCCTTATATATCATAAAGGAAGTTATTTGCCCCCCCGGGGAAAACAACCTAGGGGTTACCCCCTGCCCCGGATTTAAGCCCTCTCCTTCAAAGGGGGCCAAACCCCCGGGAAGACAATCGCTGATATAATACCAGCCCGGCTCCAAGCCCTCTTCCAGGGTATAATCTATTTTAATTTTCATTACCCCGGCTTTAAGCTCCTGGCCGCCGCCGGAGGTTATACTGTAATATCTGCCAATCTCCCCTCCTTCGGCTATAAAGGTTTCATTAGCCAAGGGGGTTTTATATAAACAGGTAATATTTGGGCTGCCCTTTACATTTTTAAAGCTTAAAGTCTTTAATTTATCCGGGCTTAAAATAAGGCAAAAATCCTCCCCCGGGGATAGATTTATTTTATAGCCGCTATTTTCCAGATTATAGCTAAAAGCGCTTTCCTCATTTTTTAAACGGGGCAAAACAGCCCTCGAGGCTAAAACTATTTCAATGGAGGCAGGGTTATTCATTCCGGAGCCTTCTAAAACCTCATTTCGGGCGGCCTCCCATTGCTCCGTATCTCCGTAAAGGGAACTAATCATCATTATCCATAACCTGCAATTATAGGCTTGCTCCGGAGTTAAATCGCCGTTTTGGCGGCATAATGCCAAACCCTCCCCCTTTTCGGCCAGGAGGCTTTTTAATTGCCGCTCCGCGTTTTGAGAATCTCCCGCTACGGCAAGGGCCCAGAGCAGATAAAGCCTTTCCTCCGCCGAGAGGTTTTCTTTATTTAAAAGCCCCTTAATTTCATTTAAAACCGGTTTATCCAAAGCGGCAAGGCCGGCCAGGGATAAGGCAAAATCTTTATTGTTTTGGGCGTTTTGGCTATTTATCGTAAAATAAGCGCTTAATTCTTCATTGGCAAATTGATAGCTCCCCAAGGCCGCGGCCTTTACGGAAAGCTCCAAATCGGATGCCGCCCCCGGCAGGGGCGCCGCCCCGCCGTCATGATTTTGATAGCTACGCAAATCATCATCTTGAGTCTCAATCAGAATATCAAGCTCATCCCCTAAATAATCTTTAAGAAGCCTTTGAGCCGCGGCTTTGGCAATTCTGTTTTCCAAGCGGGGGCTAATATCCCCGGCCGCCTGCCATAAATCCTCTAAAACGATGCTTCTCTGGGGGGAAGATACAATTAATAAAGAGGAATCCCCCTCACCCTTAAAAGAAACTTCACCCTGCTCTAAGGGGGCGCTTTCCCAATGGTGTATCTCTATAAAATCTTCTTTTACGGCAAAACTGCAGCCGGCCTTAGCCTTTTCCCCTCCGGGGGAAAAAGCGCTGGCCTCAATGCGGTAATCCCCGGCGGCCAGAATGCCTAAATCCACCTTTACTGTCTGTTCCGCCTCGCCGGAGGCAAGAAGCTTACTGCTCCCCTCAGGGCCCTCAATAAGCAATTCATAATTAATTACTCCCTGATCAGGGCCCCCTACGGCTTTTAAAAAGATAGTGGGGCTGTCTCCGTTTATATAATGGGAATTGGCGATAATCCCCAAAGAAAAGGCACTTTTAACCTCAAAAAAGCTTTCTCCCGCCCCGGTTTTAAAATCCTGATTATCCTTATTATAAGAAAGGCCGCTTATTATATATTTACCGGCTTGGGCAGGGGCTGTAAATTCCAGCTCAAATACACCCTCTTTATCAGTTTTGGCTCCGCTGAAAAGAGGCACATTATTATTGACGCTTTCCCCAAAATATTCCGGGGCAGGGCCTTGCAGCCTGTACTCGTGGGGTTTTGTTTGCCAATCCTCATGGCTGAGGAGGGGCTTAGGTAAATCCGCCCTCTCCCCCGGGAGTGAAAATATTTCAGTAAAGCCCCCTCCGTCATCCCCTGCCAAAGCAGCCGCCGGGGCTATTCTTAAATGCAAATCCGCCTCTATTGGTTTATTATTTTCATCCCTTACTTCTATGGTAATTTTGCCCCTCTCCCCGGGGCTGTAAGTGGCTTTATCCGCCAAAATACTTATATTTAGGCCTGGCAAAGCATTTTTATTTTTAATAAGGGCGGCCTTAGCCGGATTAAAATTACGGCCGTCAAAATAAACGCCGCAAAGGCATGAATATTCCCCGGCCTCAAAAACCCCCGTATATTCCGGAGCCTTCCCCGCCTGATAATTATCCCCGGGGGCGTTTTGATTATAAAAAAGAAAATCTCCTTTTAATTCTTCGCTTCTTAATTCCCCGGTTCTTAAATCCCCGGCATCACCCTCTGAGAAAACCGCCGTAAAGCTTTCTCCCTCAATATAGCCCTCGGGTTTATCCAAAGCAATATAATAGGGCCCGGAGCTGTTTTTAAGCCAGGGGTAAAAGTAGTACTCCAGCTTAAAATCCTCCCCCCCCAGGGATTTAAGGCAAATTAAATATTTAAAATCCGGCCGGAGCTTTTCCGGCAAATTCAATTCCAAATAGGCCCTGCCCTGGGCATTTGTAATAAGCTCTTTTTCGGCTATTTTTAATTTTTCTTCTTTATAGCCTGTATCAGGCCCAACACCTTCTTTTAGGCCGGGGATTTCTTCTTTAATTTCCAGGCGAAAAATCTCCGCCTTTATTTTTTGCCCCGCAAGGGGGTCTTTCTTAAAATCTCCGTCTTTTAGAATAGCAGCCGGGTTAAACTCAACCTTTTCAGTATCGGCAAGATAAATTTCCCATTTAAAAATACCCCGGCCTCTGATTATCCCGGCCCGGCTTTCAATTTCCACCGGGCTTTTTAAAATTAGCGCCGAGGCCAGAGCCTCTAATTTAAGACCATTGGGGGTAGTGGCGGAAACTTTAAGGGTTTTAAGCTCCTTGGGGTTCAAACCGCTGATATCCTCATGCCCATCCCCCTGATTATAGCTTTGAGGGCTTAAAACTAAATTGGCCCGGCCGTTTTTATCCGTATTTATACTGCCCTTTTCGCCGTCTAAAAGGCGATAATCTAATCTGATGCCGGGGACTCCCCTATTCTCAAAATCCCTAAGAATAATCTTAAAAACTAAATCCTCCCCACAAAATATGGCTTTTTCAGGGCCTGTAATCTCCAGCTTATACTGGGGTGCAAAGGGTTCCTCCACTAAAAAATCCCGGCGGGCAAAAATTTCTCCGCCCCCAATAAGGCCCAGGCTATAACCGCCGTTATTAAAATTACGCAAATCAAATTCACCGCTGAAGGTATTGCCAATAAGCTCCAGAGGGCTTTCATTAATTATTCCTTCCTGCTCCAAATGGCCGTAAAGGGCCATTTTTAGCTCCGGCAAAACCGTTTCCTCCCCCGGGGGGGCTTTAATTATACCCCAAAATTTAAGGGTATCATTATTTTGATAATAATAACGGTCTGTATATAAATAAACGGTAAGCCCATTGGGGAGCCCCTTATTTAAGGGCGAGGCGCTCCTTTGGCTCAAAACCAGAGCATTCCCTTTATCTTTTATATCTTCTATATAATATATAGCAAAACCCTGAGGAGAAACCCCCTTTATTAAGGCAATTCCGTCCTCTCCGGTAAGGGAGGAATCTCCCCCTATAAGCTCCCTGATTTTTCTCCCTCCAAGGGAATTCCCGGTTTTTGAATCCTTAAGCCAAATAAGGGTCTCTTCTATACCCGGCTGCACAAAGGCTTTAAGGGCCGAAACCTGAAAATGAAGCCGGCGGTTAATATCCCCTAAAGACATATCCAAAGCATAATGCCCCAGAGGCAAATCCTCAGGCAAAACCAGATAATGGCAGCCCTCACCTTCTATTAAGGGTAAATCTCTTTCCATTACCGGCCTTAATAAATTAAAATCACTTAAAGAGGAGTTTTCCGCCTTACGGCTCCAGGCGGGGAGATTTTGAATATCTTTTAAAAGGGCCTCCCCATAGCTTTTAGGGTCTTCATAGGCATATATTTTTACATTTGCAAAATTGCCGGAATCCGGATTATCCAAATTATCCAAACGGAAAAAGGGCAGTTCCCCCGGGAGAAAGCTTTGCCCCGCCATAGAAAGCTTTATTTGAGCCCCGCCTTCCCCGTTTTTGGGGGCCGTTTCAAACTGAAATTGATAACTCTCCTCCAAAAGAATACTGCTGCCGGAAAGGGGCCAGCCGGCAAGAGCCGTTACCGTATAAATTGTCTCCGGGGCCAGGGGGCCTTCGGGAATAAAGCTTACCGTCCTCCCGTTAAACTCAAAACGCCCCTCTGTTTTTGGCTCTATTTTAAAATAGGGCTGGCAATTGGCATTATTGGCCGTATTAAAAATTACCCTAATTGAAGTATCAAGGGGAATATCTAAAGATTTATCTGCGGGGAAAACTCCTTTAATTTCCAGAGGGGCTTTGGTTTGAAAGGCAAAGCCCAAATTTCCCCCTTCTGAGTTTAATTTAAAGCGGTAAAGGGTATTAGGGGCCAAGGGCTCCGAGGGCACCACCAATACCTCCTGATTATTCTTACCCTGATGCATACCCAGCTCTAAAAAGGGCTCAACGGATAAAAACTTTCTGATCTGGGCGGCGCTTACGGGGCTTTCAAAAGAAATTGTAAAGGCGGAATTAATATCCACCCCGCCGTCATCATAAACCGTGGGGTTCATTTGAGCATAGGCAGCCTGAGCCAAAGGGATTTCCCCGGTTTGGCCTAAAAAATAAGCGGCTAAAACGGCTATTATACCGATTGCCATTATAATTATCCAAAAAATATATTTTCTCATACTATGGCTCCCTTAAAACCCCAAAATAAACCCGGGGGAATTATTTTTAAATACAGGGTATTACCTAAAAATGCTCTTAATATAAGATTTTATTTTCCCCCAAAATGTTCCAAATAATGTTATTCTTAAGGCCCGGTTTATTCTTATACAGGTTTGAGGCATTAATTTTATTCTCAATTATTAAGCTGCCCCCGTTAATAGGGGCAGCTTATTACAGCTTATGATATTTATAGGCCGCCTCGATAAAATCCCTGAATAAAGGATGAGCCCGATTAGGGCGGGATTTAAATTCCGGATGGAATTGCACCCCCATAAACCAGCGCTTTTCAGGCAGTTCTATAATTTCCACCAAATTCTTTTGGGGGTTTACCCCGGAAATTAAAAGCCCGGCAGACTCTAAATCCCGCCTGTATTTATTATTAAATTCATAGCGGTGGCGATGCCTTTCAGAAATCTCTAATTTGCCATAGGCTTTATCCGCCAGGCTCCCTGGAAAAATTCTGCAGGGATAACTCCCAAGGCGCATGGTGCCGCCTTTATTATTAATCTCTCTTTGATCCTCTATAATATCTATAACCGGGTATGGGGTATGGGGCATTATGGCCGTACTATGGGCATCCTTATACCCCATAATATTCCGAGAGAATTCCACAACAGCCATTTGCATACCCAGAGAAATCCCTAAAAAAGGAATATCCTTAACCCTGGCATATTCAATAGCCGCAATTTTACCTAAAAGGCCCCTTCGGCCGGAGCCGTCGGGTACTATTATGCCGTCTACTCCCCCAAGCTCCCACTTAATTTGCTCCCCGGCGCATTCCCCTTCTAAATCCTCGGCATTAACCCAGCGGATTTTAACCTCCAAATTATTGGCAACCCCTCCGTGGGTAAGAGCCTCTACAATACTTAAATAGGCGTCATGAAGCTGAATATATTTCCCCACCAGGGCAATTTCCACTTTATCTTTGGGGTTTTCTAAATCATTAACCATTTGCCGCCATTGTTCAAGCTCGGGGGGAGGGGCAGATATGCCCAGCTTATGGCAAACTATGGCATCTAAATTCTGTTGATGCAAAAGCAAAGGCACCTGATATAAAATAGGGGTATCGCTGTTTAAAATAACGGCCTCATTTTCCACATTACAAAACAGGGAGATTTTTTTGCGTATATCCTCGGCTAAGGGTCTATCGGAGCGGCAAACAATAATATCCGGCTGAATACCAATGGAGCGCAGCTCCTTAACGCTATGTTGGGTAGGTTTTGTCTTGGATTCCCCGGCGGATTTAATATAGGGCACAAGGGTTACATGGATAAAAAGGCAATTATCCTGCCCCATTTCCCTTCTCCATTGGCGGGCGGCCTCTAAAAAGGGGAGGATTTCAATATCCCCTACGGTACCCCCAATTTCGCAAATAACAATATCCGGCTCGCCTTGGCTCGCCGCCTTAATACAATCTTTTATCTGCCCCGTTATATGGGGGATTACCTGCACTGTGCCGCCGGAATAGCAGCCGCCGCGCTCCTTTTCTAAAACTGCGGAATAAATAGAACCGGCGGAAAAACTATGGTTACGGCTGAGATTTTCATCAATAAAGCGTTCATAATGGCCTAAATCCAAATCGGTTTCGGCGCCGTCTTCGGTAACAAAAACTTCGCCATGCTGATAAGGGCTCATATTACCCGGATCCACATTTATATATGGATCCAGCTTCTGATTAACTACCTTAAGCCCCCGGCATTTTAATAAACGCCCTAAAGAGGCCCCGGTAATGCCCTTGCCTAAGGAGGATACTACGCCCCCCGTGATAAAAATATATTTTGCAGCCATTTTCTCCCCGCCTTTTTTACCCCTGTTTTATAGGATTACTTATAAGCGCTTTTATCAAAAGGCTCTTTCCTTTAATATCCTGGTTTTTATAAATTAGGGGCCAGAATAAACCTTGAAACATTAATTCTAAATTTAACCCTATTGTAAAATTATAACATATTTTTGCCTTAATTTTTTAGGTTTTTAAAAAATTTATACTTTCAGATAAATTAATTATCCCAATTTTGAGTTTAATTATAAATATTCACTAAACACCCGCGTTTAAAGATAATGCGCAAGCTTTTTAAATAATTAATTTTTGCGCATACTTTATAACTTTTTGGCTTTTAAAGGCTTTCTATTTTAAAATTTGCCTGCTGTTTACCAAATTTTGTAAACGCCTTAAAAGTTAATATTTTTTTATTAAAATATCGGGGAGTTTATCAGGCGGAGCATTTACTTTTATTCACTATATTGGTATAATTTGTGTAATTATAATTTAATAAAACAAACAAGAAAGGAGCTTTTATGAAAAAATCCTTAATCCTGTTTTTATGTCTTATAGCAGTACTTTCTTTTACCTCCTGCAGCAGCGAGGGCAGCGGCGGGGAAACCTCCGGAGGGAAGGGTTTTTTATGCCCCTATGAAGCATATAATTTGGAAAAAGGCGATTTAGAAATAAGCGGTGCTCTTTATGATAATCCGCCGAAGGCTATTGAAATTAAACCCTTTTTGCTTCTTGCCTTCACCCGTGAGGGAATACCCCTTGAAATGGAGAAAATAACTCTTGAAAAAGGCGAGGCCTGCACCATAAATATAGACGAAACCGTTTTAATTTCTAAAAGCAGCACAGGCCAGCAAACCGGCTATATGAATGACGAAATCGAAATCCTTTTTGACCCGCCCAAAAAAGAAGGCTTAATGTTTACTATACATAATAAAGGCGGTTATAAAATAGTAAATGAGCATGTAGGTTATAAGGAGCCCAAGGTGAGGGAGGAAAGCTTTGACAGCGAAATCATCTACTCAATTGCTAAAATAGGCGTAGAAGGCATACCCTATGAGCCCTATTTGGTTATTTTTCTTGGAGAAAAAGGCGCACCTGGGAATTCAGGAGAATTGCTTTGCGAAATAACCGGCGTAAGAAGGTGAAAAAAACCGGAAGGCAGGTGTTAATTTAATATGGAACAGGAAAGACGATCCCTACCCAGAACCATTTTTGGAATGATGATAAACCCCTCGGGGGCTATTCAGAGTGCCTTCTCCAATAAATGGTATCTCTCGGCAGCGGTATCTGCCATTGCTTTTTGTCTGTTTTTTCTCCAAACCGGTTTGGATCTTTACAAAACAGGGCAAAAAGGTATAAGCTTTATTCTTTTGGCGGCCGGCACCGGCCTGGCCTACGGGCTTATTATAATTCCCATTCTTGGAATGCTGGTCTGGGTTATTCTTAAGGCCGCTAAAACCGATAAAAGCCTGATGGAGGCTGTTTCCGCCTTTTGCCTAAGCTATAGCGGCGCCTTTATTTATGGGGTTTTGGGCCTTATATTTTCTTTGGCCCTAGGCTGGAAAACTTCCATAGCCTTTGGTGTAACAGGAGTGCTCTGGGCTATCGGGCCTATGATGTTCACCATCAGAGAGCTCACCGGCGGCAAAAACGCATTAAGCGTCCCCCTGGCCGCCTTAATCGGCGCTTTGGTGCTTCTCTCCTGGTCAATCTTTGGAAATTTATAGGGGGTGATATAATGGATATGGATTTTAAAAAAGGCAAATCCGCAAGGGGCTTTATCAGAAAGCTTTCCTTCATCGCTTTAGGCATCGGCGCTTTTGCAGATCCTTTTAACCTTTTAAACCCCTTTAATTTAGGGGCAGGCCTTTTATTCGGGCTTTTATTCGGCTGGCTTTTCAGGCTGTTTTTAAAAGGCTTTTTAAGTATGTTTAACGGCAAAATTAAAAAAGACAAGGGCAAGGAGGCTGTAAAATATGCCATAGATAACGGCATGCTTTTTTTAGCACCTTTTGCCCTTATGCTTTTAATTACCGTTTTCTTCCTTAAATGGTCTATGAGTATTCCCTTTATTACCGCAGGGATAATGGCGGTGGGAACCGCCTCGGCAATTGAAATGAATAAAATGCTGGAAAACCCGGCCTTTAAAAACACTATTGCCGCGTCGATAATGTCCTTTGCTTTTTCCGCCCTTTGGACATTCTCTTTTACCTTTCTTTACAAAATCCCCTCTTTTTTAGAGGGGGGTTTTGAGCTGATACGCTCTTTTATGGGAGGTGGCGGACTATGAGAAAATTATTCAGCCTGGCTCTTTCGGCCTGTATGCTATTATTCGCCCTGCTGCCGGCAAGCGCTCTGGCGGCGGGTAAAGGCACCCCGCCGGAAAAGCCCTATGAAAAAATGGTTGCCCAAAAGGGAGACTGGTATTCATCCCAGTTTTCTTATGAAGGTGAAAGCTCCCTTATAGTAGGTTACCGCGGAAGCTATGAAAAAGCCGGGGATATTTTCAATTTTAAATTTAATATTCGGGAAAACACCGTCCTTACCGGCATTTATATACCCTTAAAGGGAATTGCCGGGGCGGCCGAGGTTTCTCTGGTTTCGGATCAGGGCAATATTTACTCCGGCTTCACGGCAGAAATAACTTATACAAATAAGCTTAAAGCTGACGGAGACCGGGAAACCGGCAATGAAGACGAACTGAGAATTGAGGAAAGAGCCGGGAATTCTTTAGCCTACTTCAGCCCTGAAAATGCCCTGATTCTCCCCAAAGGGCAGTATGCTATTTATTTAAACACAGAGGGCTGGCCGGCGGATGCCTTTTTAATCAAGGGCATTAACTATACGGCCTATGAAAAATACCAGGCCGGGCTTAGCCAATGGGCCGGAACAGATAAAGAAGATGCCGAAGCCATTGGCAGCGAAGATTTAAAGGAAGACCTGGAAAATATTTTTGAAGGAAAAGAAGTAGAAGAGCCCTTATGGATGGGCCTTCCGGAAATCTATAAATACCCTGCCTTTGAGCTGGATGACGAATACATAATCACAGAAATTGTTTTAAGCACCTGGAATAACGGCGAAGGGGTAATGCCAGGGATGGTTTTCCTCTATGACGGCAACGGAGATTTGGTAGACCTTTTTAAGGCTCAGGGCTACAGCAAAGGGGGAGTACCAAACACCCTTTGGGTTGCCATGCCTGAAATTCAGCTGCCTGCCGGGAGATACTTCCTGGACATTGAAGACCAATGGGCGCTGGATTTTGACGAAAACGGGGAGCCTTTATTCTATGTAAGTGTAGAACCCCCTCCTGAAATTCCGGCAAGTTTTACGGGGAGTTACAGAATAGATTTAAATCTTATGAAAACCCACACCTTAATGGGGCCGGTAGACCCGCCGGAAAGCGCCTTCAGCCTCTCTCAAAACCTTATTGCGGTAATAGATAAAGGCAGCTTTATAGAGATTATCGGCGAATATGAGAATATGCCCTTCTCTCAGAATTGCAAGGTAATTGAAAGGGATGCAAATTCCGCAATTGCAGTGCTTTCTTTCGGGGCGGATCTTTCAGGCCTGCCTTATAAGGCAAAAATTTCCGCCCAGGGGAAAATCTACTTTAATAAAGAAGCCAATGGCAGATTTACCATTAGTATAGAAGGGGAAGGCTTTTTTGACCGCGCAGCCTCTAAAGATAAGGGTGCAGACAGCAATACCTATGATTTAAGCGCCAAAGGGAATAAAGTAAAGGATTCCCTCCCCACCTATGTAATGGCAGCCATTGGGGCCGCCTTTGGGGCCGGGAATATACCGGGACCGGATACCCCCCTTGAGGCGGCCACAGGGATACTTTTCCCGCCTCTGGTAGGGCTTATTGTAAGCGCCCTCCAAAGCGCCTTAAAGCCTAAAGAGCCTGTACGCAAGCTCTCCGTAGGCGAGCAGGCCATGAAGGATGCCAATAATTCTCTAGGCAAAGGGCTGGTCTCCGATGATGAGGCCAGAGCCTGGGCAATTATGGCGGATGCCCTGGGGGCCTCAGGCGGAGACGAGGGGGACCCCATATCCATTGGGGATAATGAAAGGGCGGCGGCAGACGGCGGCGGCAGCCAGGAAAGCGGCCTCTTCGGCTCATCTGATGATGATTCGGGTTATGATTCAGACTATGAATCAGGCTATGAAACCTCCGACACCGGAGAAAGCTATGGCGGGGACGCCCCTTCCTACGGGGAAGGGCAGGAAGCAGCCGGAGCGGAAACATATACAGCCCCTGCCGATACCGGCCCCGATGAAATTGAGCTGGTAACGGATTATAAGGGCACTAAAACCACCTATGTAAAAGACCCTGTAACCGGCGAATATGTTAACCCCCTGACAGGCGGAGTTCTTGACCGGGAGGCTTATGAAAAAATTGTTCAGCCGGGCTTTGCAGCCGATAAGGAATTTATTGAAAAAGAATGGGAGAAGGTATCCACCGGGCAAACCTCCTTTGATAAGGCCTTGCGGGAGGCCGAAGCCCAAAGAAAAGCGGCTCTTGCTCATGAGGAACTCCTGATTAAGCTTGGGAAAAAATACGGCACCTCCAATCAGGAAGAGCTTGAAAAAATCATAGCCAAACAAAATGAAATTAACAGGGATATTGCCGCCGCATGGACCAGAGCCGCAAATGTGGCCGATGCGGGAGAAAAACTAGCCTCGGTTACGGTGGTAATTGCGGATGTGGCCCTAGACGGCCTGGAGCAGGTAACAGGCCCTGCCGGTAAAGTGATTAACAATACCTATAAATTTACAAAGAATGTTGCAGGTACAA
Source organism: Clostridiales bacterium (assembly GCA_040767605.1). GTDB lineage: Bacteria > Bacillota > Dehalobacteriia > UBA4068 > UBA4068 > JAXGOI01. The sequence goes on along the minus strand of JAXGOI010000001.1, from coordinate 1,361,361 downwards.
TGGCGGAAGACGGAATCAGTACCTCAAGCCTTGCCCGGGGCGCCATAAAAGGCGGAGCGGATGTGGCAGGAGGATTTATTGATAACCCCTATGCCAAAGCGGCCGTAACCATTGGGGCCGAAACCGCTGCCGGGGCAATTAAAGACGGCTGGGAAGGCGCAGCCGGAGGGTTTGTTGAGGGTGCAATTAATGTCGGGGTAGGCAGCGCCATAGATAAATTTGCCGGCAAAGGTTTTGGCAACGATGTGAAAACCATGGCTGTGGGAACAGATAAAGTTCGGGTGGCAGTTAAATCCGGCGATACATGGGTTGGCAAAGTACTCTCCACAAAAAGCGCAAATAGCTTCGTAAATAATAAATACGACGCCTTAAAGAAAAATGTAACTACAAAACTTGTAGGCGGCGTAATAAATGAATTCGGCATAAAACCCACGGTTACCCAGCCTTTATCCCAGGGGGCATCAGACGCAGTTAAAAACCTTGGCACAACCAAGTAAGGAGGAGCTGATAATATGAAAATAACAACAAAAGAGGCTGCTTTTTTAGGAGAATTATTTAAAGAAAAGACCCCCATAAGCCTGCTTTCTAATATTCAGGTAAATAAGGACGGCTCCGAAAAGGAAACATTAACAGAAAAAGGAATATTAGTTGACGGAGCCCTTAGCGAGGATGCCAAAGAACTTCTGGAAATAATGGCAAAAGCCGATAAATCCGCAAGGCTAGTGCTTCAGGATAACTTTGCGTTTTTAGAAAAATATGTCTATCGGCTGGGGGATAAATATGTCCTTGCGGAAAATGACGGCGGATATATTTCTATTTACCCTTTGCTTAGTTTTGAAAATATAACCTTTGAAGTAGCGGAATTTACCGGGATGTCTCTTCTTAAAACGGTAGATATTGAGCTTGAGCTCCCCCCCGGGGAAATGTTTACCCTGCTTTCCCTTATAGACCATTATAGAATTAATACTCTACTGTACCATGGGAATAAGGAGGAGATTAAGCAGGCTTTTACCCTTAAGGATATTCTTAAAGGGCTGGAAAGCCCCGAAAGAAACGGCCTGGTAAAGCTTTTGGCAAATAATTACGGCTATACCGTGCCTAAAAAAGAAGAAATAGAAAATATTCTTGAAACCCTCCGCAAAAAAGGCCTTATTAATAAAGATAACAGCCTAAATAAGGATTTGGAAACTTTTGCAAGAAGTTTGCTGATTCCCTCAAGCCTGCTTTTAATTGAGGGTATTTCCCAGGACAGCGCGGGGGAAATCTATTTAAACAGCGGCCTTGCCGTAATTGCCGGTTTAAGGGATATTGGCTATTTTATTCTGGGCAGCGATATAATCGGCCTGCGCTCCTTAAGCGGAAGAGTGCTTTTAGAGGTTTTAGAAAATTATTTGCGCTGCCCTGAAACCGGAGAATAATTTAAGGGGGTTAATTATGAAGAAGAATCTTTTTAAAAAGAACCCATTGGGCAAACAGTATTTAAGTCTGCTTATTGTGCTCTTACTAATTGCCTCTATTGCCTTAACAGGCTGCGGCGGCGGAGATTCTGCCGGAAGCGGGGCTATGCAGGACCCCTACGAAGCCTATGGACTGGAAAGAGGGAAAAGTTTTGAAGAGGGCGATTACCTGCAATATGCAATGAGTGAAAAACCCCCCAAGGCTATTTTATTGCAGCCGGTATTTTATTACAGGGCATATTACAAAACCGTTTCCCTAAGCGGGGAATATCTTTTAGAAAAAGGCAAAAGTATTGAAATTAATCTGGATTTAAACCTTATTCATGAAACCGGGGGAGAGTACCCCTTAAAATCCCATATTGTGCTGAAATATGACGGCAAAAAAGATGAAGACCTTTTCCATGCGGATACCGACACTTACGGTAACCCAACAATAGTGAAAGATGACGGTCTCTATTATTCAGATTACGGCCAGCATAATATAAAGGACGGCGCTGTTCGCTTTGAATATATAAGCGCGGAAGGCGAAAATTCAAAAACCGCTTTTGTTGAGGCGCCGGATGAACTGCTTTATACACCCTTAAGGGTTGATATTGGGGAAGCCAAAGGCGGCGACGGAAATATTGGCTTCATTTATTTTAAAATAGCGGGGGTAAAAAGATAAGAACATGCAAAATCAATTGTTTTGCAAAGAATTAATTGTTTTAGACAATAAAAAAAGGCCGGCAAATTATGCCGGCCCTTTTTTATCCTATTTAAAAGCAAATAAGCTGTTTTAATGTTTTCAATCTAAAAACAAATTTATATTTAAAAACCTTATATTATTTTGGCTCAAAAGATGTTTTAACCCCTGCGAGGAATTTTTTTAAATTTTCTTCATACAGTTTATAATCCGTTTTTGCCTCTTGCAGCTTGCCTATGGTGCAAACGCCTATTTCTTTAACTTCTTCTTCATATTCGGCCAAGTTTTTTGCTCCGGGGGGCAAATTTTGATAAAGAGGGGCCGAATCTATTTTACCGGCAAAAGGCATAGGGAAATTATAATCCCTTAAATGCCGCAAATAGTGATCCATAAATATTGTTCCGTAGCGGCGGGAGCGCTCCGCTAAATCTAAATCTAAAGTAATGAAGGCCATTGTTTCCCCAACCCCCCCCTCCCAAAGGAGATGCCCCTCCGGATTAATTACAAGGGAATTGCCGTAAAGGCCGCTACCGTTAAAGATTCCCACCCCGTTTGTGGAAACAAAATAGCATTGATTTTCCAAAGCCCGGGCAAAATGAAGGGGCTTATTTAAATGAAAAAGCTCTTCCGGGTCCATAGTAAGTTTTACAAGAACCTCCGCCCCCATTAGAGCCTCGTTACGGGAGATTTCCGGAAAGTTTAAATCATAGCAAATCTGCACCCCGATTTTTGTCTTTTTCTCCGGTATATCAAATACAATATATTCCCGGCCGGGGGTGGAAGTATCCTCAGCGGGGCGCCAGGGGGCCATTTTGCGGTAGCAGGCAATTAACTCCCCCTTGGGATTAAATACCGGGGCGGAATTATAAGTTTTATCCCCCTCTTTTTCAGACATTGTTCCGGGAATAAAATATATTTCATGCTTTTTGGCAATTCCGCCGAGATATTCTGTAATAGGGCCGGGGATTTCCTGCGGCGTATTATAGCCAATACCGCCCTCTACCCCTAAAACCAACTCCGGCTTATGGTAACCCCCCATGGCTAATTTTACTTTCTCCTCCAAATAGCGCAAATTAACCGCCGTATCCTGAGAAACCGGCATTTGCAGTATTCCTACATTTAAAAACCTGCCCATCCCCTTTGCCCCCTTTAAAAAATTAGCTATAAGTATTTATTCTGCCCTTATTGTTTTTCTCTTTTAATTTCTCTTTTAATTTTTCTTTTTTTCCCTCTTTTATACTTTTAAGGCCCGGCAAATACCGGGCCTTAAAGTTTTCAGCTTTTTAGAGAGCGCCGTCCCAGGTGCTGATTTTTGTCTTTTTAATTTCTTCTTCGTCAAACCAGCGGGTTGTAACCACTTTTGATTCCGTATAAAAACGCAGGCCGTCTTTGCCTAAAGCGTGAAGATCCCCAAAAAAGGAGCGCTTATGGCCGGCAAAGGGGAACATCCCCGCCGGGACGGGAATTCCAACATTAACTCCTACCATGCCGGCATGTGTTCTTTTGGCAAATTCCCGGGCATAATAGCCGCTTTGAGTGAAAATAACGGAGCCGTTGGCAAATTCATTGGCATTCATTACGGCAAGGCCCTCTTCAAAATTTTTAACCCTTTTTATACAAAGCACAGGGCCGAAGATTTCCGACTGCCCCACAGACATTTCCGGTGTAACATAATCAAATATTGTATGGCCTATATAATAACCCTCTTCATAGCCGGGAACCTTCACATTTCTGCCGTCTAAAACAAGCTTTGCCCCTTCAGCTACACCCTTTTCGATCCAATCCAAAACAGATTTTTTATGGGCAGCCGTTATAACAGGGCCAAGATTAGTATCTTTATTATAAGCAGGCCCTATGTTTTTGGTTTTAAGCTGCTTTAAAAGCTCTTCAACAAGGCTGTCTGCAATGCTTTCCTGCACAACCACTACCGGAAGAGCCATGCAGCGCTCCCCGGCGCAGCCAAAGGAAGAGTTAATAATCCCTGCCGCCGTGCGGGAAATTGGCGCATCCTCCAGAACCAGAGCATGGTTTTTAGCCTCGCAAAGGCTTTGCACCCGCTTGCCATGGGCCGCCGCCGTTTCATAAATATGCAGGCCGATTTCCGTAGAGCCCACTAAGGTAACACCTTTAATATCCGGGTGGGTAAGGAAAAGCTCCGCCTCCTTGCGGGAACAGGTAACAATATTTACCACCCCTTTAGGCAGCCCCGCCTCATGGAGTAATTCAATCAGGCGCAGGCTTGTCATGGGGGTCATAGAAGCGGCTTTTAAAACCAGGGTATTCCCTGTGGCAATACACATAGGCATCATCCAGCCCATGGGTATCATAGCCGGGAAGTTAAAAGGGGCGATTCCGGCAAAAACTCCGATAGGCTCCCGGTATAATGTGGTATCAAAGCCGGATGTAACATTCATCAGGGCCTCCCCCATCATAAGGGAGGTGGCGCCGCAGGCTACCTCCACAGGCTCTTTAACCTTTAAAAGATCCCCCGTGGCCTCATTCCAGTTTTTGCCGTTTTCCCGGCAAAGAATATGGGTAAGCTCATCCAAATTCTCCATGAGCAAATCTCTGAATTTATAAAGAACCTCCACCCTTTTAGCGCAGGGGGTATCGCTCCAGGCCGGGAAGGCCGCCTTAGCCGCTGCAATGGCGGAAAGCACCTCTTCCTCCGTACAGCAGGGAGTTTCGGCAATCTGCCGGCCGGTGCTTGGGTCATAAACCGGCATATAGCGCTCGGTTTTTGATTCCACAAATTCTCCGTTTATAAAAGGCCTTAATCTCAACATATAGTTTCCTCCTTATATTCAAAAAACGCAATCGAATTATTTATATCATTTCCCTCTCTATAATGGCAAGAACTTCGTCAAGCTTAGCCAGCTCTTCTTTTAGCTGCTCTTCCGTTATAATCAGGGGCGGGGCGACAATAATAACGCTTTCATGGGAATAAGTCATAAAATGGCGCTGCCTTAAAAGAGCGAGAATTTTGCCCATTTTGCCCTCGGGGTCTTTACCGTAGGGAATAAAAGATTCTTTTGTGGCAGGGTCTTTTACCAGCTCTACTCCGGCAAAAAGGCCTATGGAGCGCACATCCCCCACGCAGGCATATTTATCTTTAAAGCCCTCTAAAATTTCCTTAAGCACTTTGCCCACTTTGTTTACATTGGCGGCAATATCCTGCTCCAGATAATAATTAACGCAGGCCAGCCCGGCGGCACAGGCCAGAGGATGGCCGCTGTATGTAAGGCCGCACATTAAGGGGCGCTCATTAAAATAGGCGGCAATCTCTTTAGAGACGGCAACCCCCCCTAAGGGAACATAGCCGCAGGTAACCCCTTTGGCAAATGTAATAATATCCGGCTTAACCTGCCAATGCTCCAGGGCAAACATTTTACCGGTGCGGCAAAAGCCCGTCATTACTTCATCCAGCACCATTAAAATACCAAATTCATCACAAATTTCCCGCACCCCGGGCAGATAATTTGAGGGAGGGATAATAATCCCGTTGGAACCTGTAATGGTTTCCATAAAGATAGCGGCAACATTTTCCGGGCCTTCATATAAAATTTGCTCCCGCAGCTTGGCAAGATAATATTCTCCCGCCTCTTCTTCGCTTTTAAAAGAAAGCTTTTCCAGAAAAATATAGGGGTCAAAAAACTTTACAAAGCCGGGAATTCCGGGCTCACAGGTATAGCGCCTCGGCTCGCCGGTTAAATTAGCGGCCCCATAAGTAGACCCATGATAGCTGCGGTAACGGCTGAAGATTTTATTCCTTCCCGTAAACATTTTTGCAATTTTAATTGCGTTTTCATTTGCTTCCGCGCCGCCGTTTACAAAGAAAACCTTAGCCATATTCTCAGGCATAAGAGAAATTAACTTTTCCGCCAAGGCGGAGCGGCTTTCCACCGCGTAGGAAGGCGCTAAAAAACAGAATTTATCCACCTGGTCTTTTATGGCATCGCCAATAGCCTTATTGCCATGGCCAAGGTTCATATTTACCAACTGGGAAGACATATCTGTATAGCGTTCCCCCTCATAGGTATAGAGATAAATACCCTCCGCCTTTTCAATGGCCAGGGGGTTAAGCCCCTTTTGCTTTGACCAAGACTGTAAATTATAAGTGCAATGCCGGTTTTTAATTTCCGTACCCTTTGCCATATAAATTCCCTCCCGTATTTTTCCTTATACTTCTAACTGTATTAAATTGTAGCACAAAAAAGCCGGAGTTTAAAGAGAGCGGGAGCCTAAAAATCGGCCCAACTTTTTGGCTCCAGCACAAAGAAAGCTTGCCTTTAAGGGTATAATAGGCTAAAATTAAAATAAGCGGGCGGGCTGCGGCCTTGCCTGCCCAATAAGAGGGGGTTATACCATGCTTTTAGAAACTGTTTACGAAAACGCGAAAAAAATTTACCCGATGGAGCTTATTGCGGGAGGCACCGGCATAAAAGGGGATATGGCATGGTTTCATATTCTGGAAGATAAAAGGCTTTCCGCCTTTATTAAAGGCAATGAGCTGGTATTTACTACCGGAATTGTTGCCAAAGGCGCTAATTGGCTGCTGGATTTTATTACAGAGCTCCATCATTATAAGGCCTGCGGCTTTGTGGTGAATACCGGCCCCTATATTAACAGCATACCCCCTGAGGCCATTGACCTTTGCAATCGCTATGCCCTACCCCTTTTTACCGTACCCTGGAGCGTTAAGCTGGTGGATATTACCCGCTATCTTTCCCGGCTGATTTTTGACAGCGAGCGCAGCCTCTTTCAGGCTGCCACGGCCTTTAAAACGGCAATTCTCGCCCCGGAGGCCGGGGAATACCTTTCTCAGCTTTCCGAAGCCGGGTATCGTCAAAATGCCGATTATTGCGTAGTAAAAATTGGGGTGGAGGAGGACTTCCCCTTTTTAAATGAGGCCTTAAAATACCTCCAAAATGCCCTTATCCTTCATGGGGATCATGGAATTGCCTTCTCTTTGGAGGGAAATATTATTATTGTTTTCAGCGGGAGCAAATTCTCCGAAACCCTTGCCGCCGCCCGGGCCGCTTTTTTGGAGCTTACTAATGAGTACCCTAAATGGCGCTTTTTTATGGGAATCGGGGAAAATCAAAAAGGTCTGAATCGGCTGGAGCAAAGTTATGAAAAGGCCGCCTGGGCCCAAAAAGCGGCGGAAAGCCGCCGCCAACCCTTTTTGGCTTATGAGGATACAGGAATTTACCAGATTATTTTCCCCCTTTTAAAAAGCGGAACAGCCCGTGACTATTTAAACCGGGTTTTAGGAGAAATGCTGCGCTATGATAAGAACCATAAAACAGATTATTTACTTTGGCTAAAAACCTATATTGAGAATGACGGCAGCGTACAAAAAATTGCCGAAATAATGTTTTGCCACCGCAATACAGTTAATTATAAGTTAAAGCGGATTCGGGAGCTTTTTTCTCTGGATACGGCAAGCTATGAAAAGATTGCAGAAATTTCTGCGGCCTTAGGAGTTTTAGATTTATTAAAAGACCTCAAGTAATCTAAAAATCCCGCCTTTTAGGTAAGAAGCATTTGCCCGCCCTTCTTTAGCCAACCCTTATTGGGTTTTTGAAGAAAAACAGCCCGCCGCCATAAAAAAAGCCCGGGGGCTATTCTACCGGCCTTTTAAGAAAACGTGGCCTTAGGGAATATCTCAATCTCCATATAAGCCGGCAGCAATTATTAAAGCGGCAATTATTAAATAAGAAAACAGCCTTGGGGATTTTTAATCCTCAAGGCTGTTTTTAATAAATTGTTTTTTTACATAAATTAAAACTATTACTTAACCTGTTTAAAAACACTGCCGTCCCACTCTATAACAGCGTACTCATTATACTTACCGGATATATCTACAAGGTGGTCATTATATTCATCCGTCTGGCCGTCTTCAAGAATTTCCGGGTCGGTAGGGATGGGGGTTTCAGATACTATTAGTTTTAATTCATAGGTGGAATTTGAGGTTTCTGTAAAATATCCCAGATCTTTATGTCCGTTCAACTCTTCGCCGAAAAGATGCGTCGTATCACTTTCGCCGGGTTCAATGGTAAAATTTTCAATCATTATATAATGCCAATCCACTTCAGGATCCTTAACGGTACCCATGCAAATAACCCAGGGGCTATCGCTTACATTTTTAGCTTCAATAAGAACCTTTTTAGGGGCATCCCCCCCGCCGGTAGTTTGATTATTAGAGCAGCCGGCAATACTGACAATTAATAACAGGCCTAAGGCTATTGTTAATATTTTTTTCATAATAAGCCCCCTATATTTTATTCCTATTTATATTACTGCTTATATAATATGCTATAAGGAGGCATTTTTCAATTCTTTTAACAAATTATTCTTTTTAACCTTACTGTTTTATATATTTAGTAAAAAAATGTTAATTAAGCTATATTTTATTCCCACTCTGTGCTAATGGGTTTGTTTATATTTTCATCCCTTGATTTTACCGGGTTTATAGATTTATATTTTCATAATTTTCATTGATATTATAGGGCTTCAAACAATATTAGTACGTTTTCAGTACGCACACTTTCACATGTTGCTTATATTTTCATCTATGCCTTTTGGCATCAACCCAAGATATTCTTGAAATAACTTCGGGCTAATGTGATATGAGTACTTCCCACCCGGCATCTTGACCGCATGACCGAAGGGAAGGGTTTGACGAATCAACCCTTGCCGAACAAATTCTTGACTTTTTTCCATCAACTTTGCCGCTTCCGCAATAGAAACATTGCCGCCTTGGAAAGTTGCCTTCTTGATTTCAGCAACAGTTTTTTCCAACAGTTCTTCAACTGTCATTTTTCCGTATTTCTCAATGATAAATTTTGTTTCATCCGAAATTGTGATTGTAGTATTGCCCATTATGCTTCACATCCTTAAAATGACCTCATATAATCGTTTATATGACATGAAAAGCCCCTTGCCTATATCCAAGTACCCCTTGATTATAACACGCCTTGCGGCGAAAGAGAAGGCAAAGCTGAAAAGCCCTGCCTTCTCTTTTGAATTTATGTTGGGCTTGCCCACGCAAGCACCCCTGAAGCAAAATCTGTGAATTCCTGAATGGTAACTTCGGCATCAGGATTGAAGCCGCTGTGGTATTCTATCCATCCCAAAACGCACTGATAAAAGCCAGAGATAAGTCGCTGAACAGACTGCGCCGAGCATGTGAGAGCGGCAGACTCGGAGTCTGGCGAGAGGCACATCGTATGATAAGGCAAGCCCAGCGGGAGTACTGAAGGACGGATTATTCCTCACTGCAAGGTTTGTATTATGTGACCACCCGAGAGGTTAAATAAGGCAGGCGGCTTTCGTCATCGCCTACACAAAGCACCCAGCTTGTCAAAGTTAAAACACATACAAAGACAGGCACAGCGATAGCATTTTATCGCTGTGCCTGCTGCTAAATTGCTTTGGTGTAAAACTATTCCTGCCTTTGCCTCTGTTTACATCTACTTTACAAGGGTTTCAATATACCTTTGCAATATGGCTGCCATTTGAGCCCTTGTTGCTGTGGTGGCCGAGGACAGTAAATCCTCTCCGACTCCTGTTATAAGGCCATTTTCCACAGCCCATTGCATGGCAGGCTTTGCTTTGACTTTTAGCAGCCAGGCTAACGGTGGTGATAACAGTATCAGGCTCCCCCTCCTCACCCTTCCAAGTATAAGTCTCTGTGTTCTCAACGGAGGTGTTAACATCAAAGTTAGCTTCAGTATAATTCAGCGTCCCGGTATATGCGTTGCCTTGTGTTCCCGCTGTATTCTTCGTCCACTTCAGCACCATAGCGCCTACCCGAGTTAAATAAGTTTGAAAGTTGCCTGCGTGTAAAGCATAGCTAGACAGACTCGCCTGCCATGGTACGGTCCATTACATCAAGGAGCTCCACGCTGTCAACCTCTTTGTACCAAAAACTTTCCGCACCGGCGGCACGGGCCTTTTCAAGGAAGCGGTGTTCCGGCGATGAGGTCACGATGATAATCTTGATATGGGGAAATTTCTTCTTGATATTTGCCGCGGCGTCAAGACCGCTTGCATAGTTTGCCGTGCAAACATCCATCAGAATCAAATCAACTCTGGCTCCCATGCATGCCATTTCCGCATTGGCGGCGTCTACGATGGTGTTCACCAGCCTGTATCGGTCGGCTGCCGTTGAAAGATAGTAGGAAAACAACTCCTGTATCATTCTTTCATCGTCCACAAGCAGTACGTTTGTCATAAGAGTTCAGCTCCTTTCGGCGATAATTTGGGTATTTTTACGGTAAGGGAAAATACCGGCCGGCTTTGCAGCCGCATTTCACCGCCTGCCTTTTCAACACTTGCCCGTAGGGTGGAAAGCCCGCCGCCCTCGATGATTTCACCCCCCGGCGGTCTGCCGTTGTTGGTAATGACAACGGTGTGCATATTTTCCGCCTCTTTCAGAGAAACAAACAGCTTGCTGCCCTGTGCGTGACGGACACAATTCGTCATGCATTCCCGGACAGCGGAGACGATTACCAGATAAGAAGTCTTATCCTCAGGCATGGCTCCGTTCAGTTCTGCGGTGATGCCTATTGCGGCGGCAAGTTCCAAAAGCTCCTTGTATCCGTCCGTTTCATCATCCCTGCCGATCTCACCGACAAGCAGGCCGATTGTTTTTCTCAAATTCTGTATCAGGTCATCCTTTTGCGACGGTTCACAGCCGCCCGTATAATATTTGCGGACATTGAGAACGGTTGCGCCCAATTCATTATGTATTTTCATTTTCATAGCGAGAATTTCTTCCTCCCGCATGATTGCCGCCACATTCTCCGTGATACGCTCCATGTAGACAGCCATTTCAGCCAGCTCCTTATTCTTCTGCTCCAGGGCTTGCGCGGCACGGTAAAGGTCTGTGACATTGGAAGCGGTAAACTGTGTATAAGGGTAGCCGTATTTGTCAGATATGCTTTCTTTCTTAAATCTCCATACCGTACCGTCTTTCAATATAAACTTGTCACCGTCCCGCGTGACACTGCTATGCTCCGGCAAAGCCTGTAATGCGCTTCTGAGCTCAAAAATGGTTTGCAGGTCACGCCCCGTCAGTTCAAAGGAAAGTCTGTGCATGGTGAAATTGCAAAGGGTTAATAATCCGTTACGGTCAAAGAAGCATATCCCCGACGGAAGGTTGTCAAGGGCTTCCTTGACGGAGTTTTTCGTCAGCCTGCTTCGACGCTGAAGCCACCTCATAGGGAATCACCTCTTTTCGGTATGCTGAAAGAAAGCTGCCACTCTCCGTCATTTTCCGCTTCCGAAGCGAGATTTTCAATTCCGAGGCAAGACAGATCCGCACCGCTTGATAGGCGCATTGTCATTTTTATCTCACAATCGTCACGGCCCGCATAAAGATACAGGGAAGTCAGCGTATCGAAGGCCTTTTCAATAATGGCTTCAAAAACATCATAGATACGCATCATTTCGGAGAACAGCAGTGTGCCATCCACAGCGAATAAATAGTCGCAGGAAACGCCGAACAGTGTTAAGCTCTGTACGGATTCATTGAAGCAGTATTTCAGCTCCACCGCCGGGATTGCATTGTTATCTTCGGAAAGAAAGATGAGATTGTTGCGCCGTTTGATATATGCGCTTACCATAGCTATTTTCGCAAGGAGCTTTTCTTCCTCCTGTGCGTCAACCCTTGCTTCAAGGCGATCAACAAGGCCGTCCAGCAAACGGATCTGCTCCTGTGTCTGGTTTTGCATTTTATTGTAAATCCGATTCTGCTCCGTCAGGCGGTGGAGCTGTCGGCGGGTAGCGTATTCTTCCTGCAGCGTAATATTTTTACCCTGAAGATGCTCGTTCGTGTCCTGCAGTTCTTCTAAAAGCCTTGCAAGCTGTGATACATCTTCATGCCACACAACGCGTCCGCCTTTTACGGCTATGCTTGAAAGACGGATTCCATCAGAAATAAGCACAGCTTCAGCCTGTGCTTTTAGCAGCGCCGCCTTGTCCGCTGGCACAGCACCGTCCGAAGAGAGAAAGACCCTGTCGCCATTATCAATAATCTGCGCCCCGATTGCGGCTGCTTGAAACAGCTCATCATATCGCGAGTTGGACTGTATTAAGCCTTTGCGAATACAGCTTTCCCATATTGCCGCTATCAGCAGGCAGAAGATAATCGTCATATCTCTTGCGAAAAGCTGCAGAGGCGCCCAATTCAAGGCATACAAAGTGCTGTAAACAATGAGGATAGTGAGCGGCACAAAGGGCTGCCATATTATTTTCCGTGTGCGGGGAACACGGAGCTTTAAGTGCATAAGGGCCAGGGTGGTAAGAGTAATTAGCAAGCTCCAGCCAACAATGAGGAAATATCCAATGTTATAGGAGTAATCTCCATCTGACCAGACCCCTCCTGTTTCGGTGATATGGGGGAATATGAAGATTAACTGGTGAAAATCATTTGTCAGCACGAGAACAAGAAGTGTGATTGCAGGGATCATAACAAAACCAAAGGTCTTTGGCAATCTGTAATATTCCGGCTTGCCCAAGGAGAGGGCAACAAGAAAACTGAATATCGGTATTAGCAGCATAGGGATATAAAAAGCGTACCAAAGGTAGCGCCCAAAGTCTACATCGTCCACAGAAAGCCACTTGACGCTACGAATAACGATCCAAAACACCATAAGAGCCGCAATAGCCAGCAGGTATCTTTGCGTCTGGCGGCGGATAATCCTGTACCAAACTGAAATTCCCCATGCCGCAAACAGCCCTATATAAATAATATTGCGGGTATATTTAAAGTAGGGATGCACATGCACATCACGGCTCCATAAAAGGAACGCGGGTATATACGCAATCGAAATAAGCATGGCAATGGCTGTCAGGAGGATTATATCGTTGTGCCTTTTCCTGTATTTTACCGCCACCGCTTCACCCCCCCCTTATCCTTTTGCTTTTTATGTATTATATTGTATAGTCACAGAACATTCAAGCCATATACCTTGTTATCCCTTGCAGGTTTCAGAGCGTATGGCTGACCGCTTCGGGATCTTTGACGCTCTGCATTACGCTCGTATTTCGCAGCGCCTATCTGCCGCTGAGCCTCCTACCCAAAAAGTCATTGAGGGTTTCGCCGCTGCGCACCGATTCCTTTAATTTAATCTTGATTATTTCCTCATTTAAATGTGCAGTTTTCGGACATGACTTTCCGTCTCCTTTCGAAATGGTGGTGTGCTTACCTCATTTCATAAGAGATTTAAAACCTTATTCTTTTTTATTCAAGAAACTTATTGCACGCTACCTCCAACCTTGACGGAGCTCTTTGATAAACTGACAAAAAGCAGATGTCCAAATAAACATCTGCTTCTTGTTTCCTGCTCCGTACCGGCTGCCCCTCGGTTCAGTAAATGTACCTATGGGGGTTATCCCTTGATTTTACAGGGTTTAAGGGGTTCTTCGTTACTATTCCCACTCAATGGAGGCCGGGGGTTTGGAGGTAATATCATAAACCACCCTGTTTACATGGGGTACTTCATTTGCAATTCTTTTAGAGATTTTATCCATAACTTCATAGGGCAGGCGCACCCACTCCGCCGCCATAAAATCGCTGGTATTTACCACCCTCAGGGCTATGGTATAATCATAGCTGCGCTCTTCCCCCATTATTCCTACACTTTTTAGGCCGGTTAAAACCGCAAAATACTGGCTGGCGCTGGCGGTAAGGCCGTTTAAGGCAATTTCCTGGCGCAAAATAGCGTCGGCCTCCTTTAAAATCTCCAGCTTGTCCCGGGTAATTTCCCCAATTACCCTTATGCCAAGGCCCGGCCCGGGGAAGGGCTGCCGCCAAACCATATCCTTAGGCAAGCCTAATTCCTCCCCCACCTTGCGGACTTCATCCTTAAATAAATAGCGCAAAGGCTCAACAATGCCGCAAAAAGGTAAATCCTTCGGCAAACCCCCTACATTATGATGGCTTTTAATTACGGCAGCTCCGCCGCCGCCGCTTTCAATTACATCGGGGTAAATTGTACCTTGGGCCAAATAATCAAGCTTGCCCAGGGAACGGGCGGTTTCGCCGAACACCTCAATAAATTCCCGGCCTATAATTTTTCTTTTGCTTTCCGGGTCTGTTACCCCTGCCAGTTTACTTAAAAACCTTTGAGAGGCATCAACAACTATTAAATTATCCCCCAGGCGGGGCCTAAAAACATCAACCACCTCTTGCTGCTCATTTTTTCTTAATAAACCATGATTAACAAAAACGCAAATAAGCTGATCCCCCACTGCCTTATGGATTAAGGCCGCAGCCACGGCGGAATCTACCCCGCCGGAAAGGCCTAATAAAACAGACTTTTCTCCCACCTGCTTTTTAATATCCTCAACGGCAGCCCTGATAAAGGAGGCCATTTCCCAATCGCCCTTACAGCCGCAAATATCAAAAAGAAAATTTTTGAGTATAATATCCCCTTGAAGAGTATGGTCTGATTCTGGGTGGAAAAACACGCCATAAAGGCTTTTTTCTTCATTTTCTATTGCCAAAACAGGGCAATTAGCGGAAAAGGCGCTTATATTAAAACCGCCGGGGGCTTCCTGTGCCTGGCAGCTATTAATCATCCAAACCCGGGTTTTAGCATCCACCCCTTTAAAAAGCCGGGAGGGAGAAACACTAATCTCCCCCTTAAAATATTCCCCTTCTTTTAAGGGAGCCTGCCGGCCGCCAAAAGCCCGGCTCATTATCAGCGCACCGCCGGCAATACCTAAAATGGGTAGATTAAGCTTAAATATTTCTTCATCAATTTTAGGGGGGGCAGCCTCGTTTACGGGGTTAAAGCCTCCGGAAAGAATTATGCCCTTGGGCTTATTTACCAAAATCTCCTCTTTAGAGGCATGAGGGGGCAAAACCTTACAGTATACATTTGCCCCGCGGATTTTCCGGGCAAGCAATTGGCTGTATTGGGCGGCAAAATCCAGCAAAACAATGGTTTCATTCCTTACGGGCTTATTCTTTATTGCTAATACATCCACAAAAAGGCCTCCTGTTTATTAGGGGCAACAAAAACAAATAGTCTTTGCCTCCCTAATTTATTATCCAATAATTATACTATTTTTTTGCCTTTTTTGGCAATAGCCAAGATTAGGGTAAATATAAAAAAGTATTTAATTTAAACTCTCCAAATAATTTATTTTTAAAACAAAGATTGTTTTATTTAAAGCCTTTACAAATTAAGCTCAAATTTTATTTTTTGAGTTTTTTATTTTGCCCTTTGCAAAAGTTGCGCAAGAGAATTCCCTTATGATATAATATTGTGGTTAAAGATGTTCTTAAACCGGTTAAATTTGCTATTGCGGAAAAGGGGGCTTTTTATGGTTATTACCCTGAAGGATGTAGAGCATATGGCAAGCCTTGCCAAGCTTAGGCTGAAGGAAAATGAAAAAGAGGGCTATATTAACAGGCTTAATGCCTTTTTGGCATATATTGAGGCCTTGCAAGAGCTGAATACCTCCGGTATCCCTCCCACAACTCATGCCCTGCCTTTAGAAAATGTCTTCAGGGAAGATATTGAGCGCCCCTGCCTCCCCCGGGAAAAGGCACTTGCCAATGCCCCTGATAGTAATGAAGGCTATTTTCATATACCAAAAATCCTATAAAAATGGGGGTAAATAATTTGAAAATCTGGGAATACAGCTTGGAAGATTTAGCCCAAGCACTGCGAAATGGCAAAATAACCAGCAAAGAGGCAACCCTTGCCTTTTTAAACAGAATTGAGGAAATAGATAAAAGCCTTAATTCCTATATAACTGTAACAAAAGCCGAGGCTTTGGCAGCCGCGGAAGCCAGCGATAAAAGATTGGCCAAAGGGGAGCCTTTAAGTATTTTAGACGGCGTACCTATGGCTTTGGAAGATATATTCTGTACAGAGGGTATTTTAACAAGCTGCGGCTCTAAAATGCTGAATAATTTTCTGCCTCCTTATAATGCCACAGTTTGGGAAAGGCTTAAAAACGCCGGGGCTGTTCTTTTAGGTAAATGCAATTTAGATGAATTTGCCATAGGCGCATCCACTGAAAGCTCTTATTATGGGGCTGCCCATAACCCCTATGATTTAAGCCGGGTTCCCGGCGGCTCCTGCGGGGGCGCCGCCGCGGCTTTAGCAGCCGGCCTTACAGCCTATGCCTTAGGGGGGGATACCGGCGGCTCTCTGCGGGGGCCCGCCTCCTTTTGCGGGGTTTTTGGTTTTAAGCCAAGCTATGGGAGGGTTTCCCGCTCCGGGGTTGTGCCCTGCGCCTCTTCTCTGGATCAGGTAGGTATATTCACTAAAAAGCTGGCGGATTGCGCCCTTATTTTTAGGGTAATCGCAGGCTTGGATGAATATGATTCCACTACCTCCCCCGCCCCGGTGGAAGATTTTTATGCCACCTGCCAAAGGCCTCTTAACGGCCTTAAAATAGGCTTGCCCCTGGAATACCTGGAAAATGCGGAGGATAAAAGAATTGCAGACGCCGTATATGAAGCGGCCCAAAAGCTGCGTGGCCTGGGGGGAGAAGTTTTAGAAATTTCCTTGCCCCATACAAAATATGTTCTCCCCGCCTATTTTACTCTTTTAGCTGCCGAGGCCAGCACTAATTTGGCCCGCTATGACGGAATCGCTTACGGCTTTAAAGGAGAAGGGGAAGATTTGGAGGAAACTTATACCGCCACCCGTTCCCAGGGTTTTGGGGATGGGGTTAAACATCAGATTATCCTGGGGACATATATCCTTTCCGCCGGGAATTATGAAACGCATTATAAAAAAGCCCTGGAGGCCAGAACATTAATTAAAGAGGATTTTATTAAGGCCTTTCAAAATGTGGATTGCCTTTTAACCCCTGTAAATCCCTCTATTGCTTATAAAATTGGAGAAAAGGCCGCCGATTCCCTTTCCATGGCTATAGGGGATATTTATACCGCCTCTGCTAATTTAGCGGGGCTCCCCGCCATTTCCGTCCCCTATTGTATGCTGGATAAAATGCCCTTGGGCTTACAGATAATTGCTCCGGCCTTTGGCGAGGATAAGCTTTTTCAGGCGGCAAATGCTTTAACAAGTATAGCCCAGCCTGTACCTGCGCCGGATCTTCCCGGGCAAAACCCTCTGAAGGAGGTAAAATAATGGCTAAATATGAAACCGTTATCGGTCTGGAATTCCATGCCGAATTAAAAACCGCTACCAAGCTTTTTTGCTCCTGCCCCACAACTTTTACCGGAGACCCAAATACTAATATTTGCCCTGTTTGCCTAGGGTTCCCCGGGGCCTTGCCTGTTTTAAACAGTAAAGCGGTGGAGCTGGCGGTTAAAGCCGGGCTGGCCTTAAACTGCGAAATTTCTCATTATAGCAAATTTGACCGCAAAAACTATTTTTACCCGGATTTACCCCCTGCCTATCAAATAACCCAATTTTACCTGCCTATATGCAAAAACGGCTGGCTGGAAATCGGCAGCGGCAAAAACCGTAAAAAAATCCGCATCAACCGGATTCATATTGAGGCAGATGCCGGTAAACTTGTGCATAGCGGGGATACCATTACAAACTCCCATTATTCTCTGGCGGATTATAACCGCTCCGCAATGCCTTTAATTGAAATTGTAACCGAGCCGGATATTTCCTCCTCCCAGGAGGCTTATGAATTCGCCCAGCTCTTAAAGCTTACCCTGGAATACGCGGATGTTTCTGATGTAAAGATGGAGCAGGGTTCTTTACGCTGCGATGTTAATATATCCCTGCGCCCGGAAGGCCAGGAAAAGTTTGGCACAAGGCGGGAAATTAAAAACCTTAACTCCTTTAAAGCAATGCTCCGGGCAATAAAACATGAGGAAATTGCCCAGGGGGAAATTTTAGATGAGGGCGGGGAAATTTTTCAGGAAACCCTTACCTGGGATGATAATAATGGCCGCACTATTTCCATGCGCAGCAAGGAAAATGCCCATGATTACCGCTACTTCCCCGAGCCGGATTTAATGCCTATTGTTCTGGAACAAAGCTGGATTGATGCCCTGGGGGAGGAATTGCCTCAAATGCCGAACCGCCGCCTTAAAAGGCTGGTAGAAGAATGCGGCCTTTCGGAATATGATGCCGGAATAATTGTAGCAAGCCCGGCTTTGGCTCACTTTTTTGATGCGGCAATTCTCCATTATGAGGATGGGGAATCTGTGGCAAAATGGCTATTAGGCGATATTTCCCGGATTTTAAATGCCCAAAAAAGCTCGGAGGAAGAGGAAATTAAAGTTATCCCCATCCCCCCGGAGGATCTTGCTAAATTGCTTAATGCCATAAAAAGCGGAGAAATTAATAATAATACCGCTAAAACCGTGCTTGAGGAAATGTTTATCAGCGGCAAGGGCCCTGAGGAAATTATTGAAGAAAAAGGCTTTAAGCAGATTTCCGATACGGGGGCTTTGGCTAAAGCCGTTAAGGATATTATTGCCGCTAACCCCAAGCCTGTTGAAGACTATAAAAATGGCAAGAAACAATCTTTGGGCTTTCTGGTAGGCCAGGTTATGAAGGCCACCGGGGGGCAGGCTAACCCCCCAATGGTCAGGGATTTACTTTGCCAGGCCCTGGATAAAGAATAAAACCCCTTAACTTAGTCTGTTATTTTAGGGCTTAAAACCTGCGCTATTAATTTTAATATACCCTGCCTTACCCGGCGCCTAAAATATAAAAAAGGAATATTGGAGAGGTGTCCGAGCTGGCTTAAGGTGGCAGTCTCGAAAACTGCTGCACCCTTAAAAGGTGCCAAGGGTTCAAATCCCTTCCTCTCCGCCAAAAATTAACGGTTCCCCCGCTTCGGGGGAACCGTTTTTATATGCCAAACTGCCAAAAGCGTTATTTTTAACTTTATCCTATACCATCTAGGTTTATAGACCAACCTTCAAGCGAAGTAATATTCCCAGGTTCTTCCTTCCCCCATATTGCCCACCATGTATCTATATTTATAGCCAATGTTTAAAATATTTTCTGCAAGTGTTTTTACAGCGGCACCTTCTTAATCCGAAAATAGCGGATTGCCGTTTATATCATACCCCGGGCGGGGGTAAATAATATTCATAGTTTCGCTGTAATGCTCCACTCCCTCTGAATCTGTGGCTACCGCCCAGGCATGACCAAGAAAACCTTCAGGGAAAATATCCCCGATGTCAATACGAATTATATGAGTATCTGTATTTTTTTCTATCGGGAACGGAACAGAAACAGGAGTAACCTCCGTTCCTGCTTCGGCAAGGTAAAGCATAATATCCGCCTCCCAAGGGCAGTAAACAACTGCCGATACAATATAATCAAGGGGGTACCAGCCCGCTTCATTTTTTGGAATAGGCTTTGCCGCTTGCAGGTTCGCCGGAACCCCTGAATAAAGCTCCAGCTTCGGTAGTTTTGCCTCTTCAGACGGCGCGGAGGCATACCGCATTCCCTTGCCGTCATTAATTTCTAATCCGGAATAATCATCCCCATACATAATGCCTTCCTCAATAACCCGGTTATTATGTAAAACAAAGTAGGCATTAATGTTTCTATATTCCGATATAAGCAAATAGGCCATATATTTATCGCCGCCGGCCATATCCTTAATTGTGGTGGGTAAGCCAAAGAGCCCAATAATCTCGTCATAGGTCTTTTCATAATTTTCGGCATTAATAAATCTTGTAGCATAAAGGCCAAAAATATTATCCCTTTCGGCTTGAGGATTATTAAAATAATAAAAGGCCGTATATCCCGGGTTAACAATACCATCGGGTGAAGCATTGTAGATTCTACCAAAATCCGGGTATATCCATACAATGGAACCGTCTGCCCTCTCCCTGATTTCTTCCGGTTCGCCGTTTCGGTATGCAACATGCCCGGGCTCATTACCTAAATAAATCCTCGCATAATGCGCAAAGTAAAACTCCGATAAATAGATATTTGCCCCCAGAGCATTATATAAATCCGTAAAGCCCATCTCTAAAGGCTTAATATTTCCAAAACGCTGGGTTAAATCATTTATGGTATAGGAATCTCTGCGGTTAAGCTCGGTAAGCTCCCGGTTTTCATAACTTAAAAAATTTACCGTTTGCAAACCCTCCACAGAGGCCAATAAAAGCAGGGCATTATTTTCTTCCACGGCGCCGTAATAAGGGTCTATACCGTTACCGCCCCGGGTGTAGTTATCGTTAAATTGGTAAACAATATTGATTTCTTTTAAGGGTTCTGCCTGAAGAGAAAATAATTTATATTCCCTATAATCCGGCACGGGTAATGATTCTATTATTCGGCTTATATTTTCATTATTCTCTGAAAATATTGTTCTATTATCCAGTACACTCAAAACCAGCCCCTTTGTATAGCCCAGAGTTGAGAGTATTTTATTTTCGCTAATATCCTTATTAAGAGAAACCCGGTTCACCGCAAACCCTATACTTAATACGGCAGCTAAAGACACCGCCGCAACGATAATCATCCGGGAGGGTTTTTTAAAGTTTAAGATATTTTTTATCCGCCCCTTAACGCCGCCCTCGCCGAAAGCAAGGGGGCTGCCGCCGATAATGCGCCGCTCTGTTGCCAGCGATAACAGCGAAAGCGAGTAATCCTTTTTAGTTTCGGTGCCCATTTGTTTTAATACCCTCTCATCACAGGACATTTCCATATCAATGCCCATTAGCAAAAAGGCCGCCCACACAAACGGATTAAACCAGTGAAGGCATAAAATAAAATACGCCGCAAATTTTATAATATGGTCATGGCGTTTTATATGGGTTTTTTCATGCAGGAGAATATAGCTCTTTTCCTCCGCGGATAAACCAAGGGGCAGATAAATCTTCGGTTTAAAAATACCAAGCACAAACGGGGATTTTATATTCTCCGCTTCATAAATATTCGTCTCTGTATGAGCCGCCCCGTTCATTTTCCCTTTGAGGATAAGGAAAGAGACCACACCGTAAATAACTAATCCGGCAACGCCGGCAAGCCAAACCCATGCCCCGATTGCCGTCCATACCTGCAAGGGATTAACGCTTGCTACCGGCTCAGCGGCGGGAAGAATACTGCTGACAGCATTATTCACAAAGAGTATGCCGCTATCAATGCGCGGTACCCGCTGCATAGCTATATCAGCCGGTATAATCTGAGCCTTAAAGGGTATTAAGCTAAAAATGCTTTCGATTGAAAAGGGGAAAACAAGCCTAAACCCCGCCACCCCCCACAAACAATAGGAGATTATCTTTGGGGCTTTTTTAAGGGGCAGGCGGGCAATACATATAACAGCAATAACAAATGCCCCTATCAGGCTCATATTAAGAATTGAGAGGAAGAGTTTATCCATTATTAGCGCCCTCCCCTTCATGTTCTTCAATCAGACGCCTTAATTCCGCCGCCTGCTCAGCTGTTAACTTCCTGCCGCCAAAAAAGGAAGTGATGAACTTAGGCAAAGACCCGCCGAAGGTATCTTCTACATAGCGGCGGCTCTGAAGCGCGATTTGCTCTTCACGGGTAAGCAGAACCGATACATTGGCGTTTTCGTTTTTAAATACGCCCTTATCGCAAAGCTTTTTTAAAACCGTGTATGTGGTTGATTTTTTCCAATCCATTTCCCGTTCTGCCATCGCCACTAAATCAGGGGAGGTTAGGGGGGCATTACGCCATATTATAGCCGCGAGTTTTTCTTCCGCGGCAGTTAAAATAAAACTTTTTGCCATAATTAATTCTCCAGTCTAACCTTTTTAGATTAGATTTAGTCTAACATGAATAGACCATCCATATCAATATTTATTTCTCATATGCAAAATATCTTTTAACCCTTAGCATATTGCAAGCCCGGCCAAAAAGCCTGCCGGTAGGCAGGCTAATATGGGTTATTGAAGGCAAATCAATCCCTGAAACTCCGCTTTTACTTCCGCAATGCGGCTATGTTTTTTATATGGCCTTTTAAAAGCCGTATAAATCAACAATTAATTTTGGCGGATAAAACCTGATCTTTATCTATTTTACTTATATATCTGCCCCGCTTTTGCCTTCGCTTTTTCTCATCTAAGTATATAATTAAGGCTAAAACATTTGTAATAGTAAAACACAGGTACATTAAGGAAAACCCGATAATATCTATTAATAAGCCCCCTAAAAGAGCCCCGGCGGCCATGCCGAAATCTATGGAGAGATGAAACATACTTGTAGCTACTCCCCGCCGGTTTAAGGCAACATATTTTACTGTAAGGGCATGAATACTCCCTCTTAAAAAACCCAGGCCGCACCCGTAAAGAATGGCGGCAAAAACAAATACAGGGATTGTTTGTGCAAAAGGAATAATAATTGTTGTACTAATAAAAAAAACTATACCCGGTATTATTACAATATTATAGCCTTTTTTATCTACCAGCCAGCCGGCTATGGGCCGGGAAATTAAAGTAAATAAGGCAAAGATTGTTATAAAAAACCCCGCATTATCTATACCCCGCTGCAATGCGTATAAAACAATAAAGGAACTAATTGCCCCCATGGTGCAAGATATTAAAAAATTTACTATGGATGGCTTAAGGGCTGTTTTTTCATAATCCAGGGGATTAAAAACTTTTTTGGCGGGTTTAATATTCGCGTATTTTAAAGGTATTGTTAATAAAATTGCCCCTACGGAAATTGCGGCGGACAAATAAAAAAGATGCGCAAAAGAAAATGTCTGCACAAGCCAAATGCCTATGGCCGGGGCAAAAAGCATTGCTATGGCCGGCGCAAGGTTGTAAAAGCCCATACCCTTGCCTAAATGCGCCGCGGGAATATTATCTGCCGCTATAGTTCCGGCGGCGGTTGTAAAAGCGCCCCAGGCAATTCCATGCATAAAGCGGATTATAAGCAATAAAAACAAAGCTTCTACAAAGGCATACATTAAAGATATTATTATTAAAGCGGATAAACCAATAAGTAAAATACTCTTTCTGCCTATGGTATCAATTTTATAGCCGGACCAAGGCCTTATAAGCATAGAAGATATACTAATAACAGATGCGAATAACCCTACCTGAGAGCTAACCATACCCAATTCATAAAAATAAATCGGCAGTACAAAAAGTAACATATCATGGGCCATGTATCCTGAAAAGCTTGTTAGTGTAATAAAATTTAAGTTTTTAGCCGAACTCTTAGCTTTTACCATAATCCGGCTTTCTGTTTCCGCCAAAGTGTCCCCCTCTTTTCAAGATAATTTATATTTAAAATAATTGAAATAAAAAGTACGGATAAGTTTAAGCCCCTATTATTTTAGATTTTAATACCCCCTTCGGAAATAGCCGGTTTATCCCACAAAGAAGATAGGCCGGGGCTTTTCCCTGAATTCTTTTAAGGCCTTCTAAAGAAGTTAAAAGCAGCTTTTCTCCGGCTATTTTATAAATAATTAGCCTCTTCCCTTGCTATACGGCGGGCAAAACCCCTCTATTGGTATTTTACTTTTATTTTTACCATATTATGGGGGTATTTTCTTGACTTTTTAGGTAAAGGGCATTACAATATATTTAATTCATCATTTATCAGTAATCATTCATCACTCCTGAACCTCTTTGAAATTAAGCCCAGCTAAAATATATAATGTTTTTCTCCCCTCAGGTTTATATAGCCTATGGCAGACTACTCCCCTATACAAATAAAACTGTTGGCAATTTTAAAAATTGTGCTTATAGCATACAATTTCATTTTTTTAAAATATGCGCGCAATAAAACATTAACACAAACTATAATGGGATAGCCGAATTTCTCAGGCAATATTCATATTTTTTATATTAGCTTAATACCCGGCTTTTTTAATTCAATTTATAATTCAGCCTAAAGGGCCGGGGCTTGGCATCCCAGTACAGTTTAATAAAGCAAAATAGGGGATATAAATATGCCTAAAAAACTGGAGTATTATATCTTAGAAGAGATGCAGGAAGCCAATATGCCTATTGGCGCCAGTTATCTTTCTCTAAGGCTAACGCAATCACAAGCCACAATTGGCAGAATGCTGCAAGAATTAGAGCATAGCGGGCATATTGCTAAAGTAAGTAATAAAGGGCGCATACTTACCGAAGCCGGCAAACAATATTATAATAAGCTGAAAAACGAAAACCACTTTAACGAATTTACCCATAGCCTGGTAAAGGTAATTAATACCAGTAATGAGCAAATTTATGCGGATATTTTATATATAAGGTTATTATTAGAGCCGCCTGCTGTTCGCCTGGCCACCCAAAAAATAACCGCCGGGCAAATAGACTACCTTAAAACCATTTTAGATAAACAGGCGGAGAAGCAAAAAAAAGGGGAATTAGGGGAAGAAGAAAACCTGGAATTTCATACAAAAATTGCCCGCTATTCCGGGAATAAAGTCTTAGAGCAACTGTTAAAAATTATTTTACTGCAAAACAATTCTTATATGCCGTTTTCTTATATTCAATATCAAATTTCTCTGCAAAAACACGAACATATAGAGATTTTACAAGCCATGGCCAATGGCAATGCTGATAAAGCCGGGCAATTAATGCATTGCCATATTATGGATTTAGCAAGTGAATTATTTAATTCGGAAAGACCCTTCCCCAGCATTAAAGGGGATGGGGCTGAAAGCTTATAAAATAGATTAATATTTTAAATTAATTCTTGCGTCAGGGCAAAGGGCAGTAATCCAAAAGAGGATTACTGCCCTTTGCCTCTTTTTATCTTAAAAGACTTACTTAAAATAATAAAAAACAGCTTATCTGCCTGGTAAGAGTAGATTATAAAAAGAAGAACCTTATCGAGCTTCAGATAAATTTGGCGGGGGCGTGTGTGAATTGAACACACCAGAGACGGGGCTGCCGCCTCGCAAACGGATTTGAAGTCCGCCCCGGCCACCAGGCCGGCTCCGCCCCCATATTATGCTAAAAATCAGGCCAGAAAACGGCGGGTATCTTCTTCTCTTACGGTTATTTTCCGCATATCCAGATAATCTAAAATATATTGGGTATATTTACGGCTTATATTCAAAATATCTCTGGCCTCTCCTATAGTAAAGCTCCGGGCCTGAAATTTTTTGCGTAAAATATCTGCCGCTTCTTTTATGGCCCCAGTGGCATAGAAAAGCTCTCCCGCTTTAATTAATTTAGCGTTTTCCAAAAGCCAAAGCTGATATTCCCCGGCTTCGGCTGAGGGGATAGAGAATTCCTTCATTAAATCATTCCATTTTAACGGGGTAAATTTTGCCGTTTCATAATACTCTATAATCTTCTCAAGGACCTTTTCCTGCTTAGAATTTGGACGATAGAGGAAATCCGCCAAAGAAACCACCGCTCCATTGACGCTTAAAAAGGCCTCTTCCCGCCATTTTTCTAATAATACGGCCAATTGCTTAACATGATAGGCCGGAAAGATTCGCTGGCGTAATTCCGCAACCGGCATACCCCTGCGCAAAGGATATTTTTGATGATAATCCCTAAGCTGTATAAGGGTGAGGGAAAGTAAATTGTTTTTTTGTTCCAAAGATATATATTGTGCTTCATTATCTATTTTTAGAGCAATCAGGCTACCGTTCTCCCTATATTTTTCAATATAAGGCTCTGCCTCTGAAAGCATTAATTGGGCTAAATTAGCTATCTCCGCCATGGTCAGAGGCTTTTTTGATTTACATATTAAATCCAGAATTGCCTCCCCGGTATCTTTTCCCTGTTTTGCGGATAATTGATTCAAAACCGCTTGATCAAAGCGTTTATGCTTTGGGGGGCTTGGGTCAAGAACAATTGCGCCGCCAATGGTAAGCATAGGGGAATAGGCCCGTATTATTAAACGGTCTCCCCTTAAGGGCGATAAAGGCGCCTCTAAAATTAACTGGGCCGTATGGCTTTCGCCGGGCATTAATTTATCCCTGTCCAGAAGATTGATTCTTCCTAATACCTCGGCGGTACCGTGATGAATGCGTACCCGGGCGCGTTGAGGAAGAGCCTTGGCGGAAGCCAGTAAATTCAGATTTACATCTATCCTCAGGGTTTCCCGCAATAAGCCCGGCTCCGCCAGCCAGCTGCCGCATACAACTTTATCAATTTCAGTCCCCGCCAAATTAATGGCTGTTCTTTGCCCGGCCAGCGCCTCCTCTACCGGCTTACCATGGACCTGTAAGCCGCGAACCCGCACCTCGCATTCTTTCGGCATTAATTGTAGTTTCTGCCCTATGCTTATCCTACCATTCCAAAGAGTGCCTGTAACCACAGTACCAAAGCCTTTTTTGCTGAAGACCCGGTCAATAGGCAGGCGGCAATAACCGGAGCAGGGCTTTTCTTCCAAACTCGCCGCAACTTCATCTAAAACATTCAGCAGGGTATCGATATTTTGGCCCTTATAGGCGGAAACGGCAACTATGGGCGCGTTTTTTAAGGAGGTTGAAGCGATTAATTCCTGCACCTGCTCATGTATCATAGCCAGCCATTCTTCATCTACCATATCGATTTTGGTGATGACCACCACACCTTTATCAATGCCCAGTAAATGCAAAATATTCAGATGCTCAACAGTTTGAGGCATAACCCCCTCATCCGCTGCGATAACCAGCATTACCATATCAATTCCGGCCACGCCGGCCAGCATATTTTTAACAAACTTCTCATGCCCCGGCACATCAATTAAACCAAGCCTGCGTCCGCTTTGCAAATTCAAAGAGACAAAGCCGGGAACAATAGTCATACCTCTTTTTTTCTCCTCCGGCAGGCGGTCTGTATCGATGCCGGTTAACGCCGCCGTAAGCAACGTTTTTCCATGGTCTACATGGCCTGCGGTACCGACAATAATATGCTTGGGATTATTCACAAACTTATCCTCCGGGCAGCGGCCATAATTTCTGCCGCCACAATACATAATTGGCTTTTATCAATGGTGCGGACATCAAATAAAGCTTTATCGTTTTGAATATACCCCAGTATGGCAGGGTTACCCTCCCGCAAATCGGATAATAAGGCCGCGGCTTTATTCTTTTTGGGGCTAATTTCCAAAACATAGGCGGGAAGCTCAATTCCCGGCAAAGAACCGCCCCCCACCGGTGAAATACCCTGCAATAGATTAACTTCATACAAGGATGCCGCCTCAGGCTCTTCAATTAAAAGCCGGTATAATATCTCCCCCTTTTCCTTAAGGGCCTCAGGCTCCGCCGTAAGCATGGCTATTGTGGGTATGCATTCCCCGGCTCTTCCGCCTTGATAAAGGCGCAATGTAGTCTCCAGGGCGGCTACGGTAAACTTATCAACACGCAAGGCCCTGGTTAGGGGGTTTTTTTTAATTATATCAATGTATTTCTTTTTACCGATAATAATCCCTGCCTGGGGGCCGCCTAAAAGTTTATCTCCGGAGAATGTAAGAATATCCGCACCGTCTTTAATTAATTGTTCCGGGTGCGGCTCTTTGCCTATACCTTTTTGGCTAAAGGGGAATAGGCAGCCGCTGCCCAGATCATAAATTAAAGGCAATTTATAAGCATGGGCAAGCCCTGCTAAATCAGAGGCGGCTACTTCCTCCACAAAGCCGCTCATAGTAAAATTACTGGGGTGTACCTGCACCAATGCCTTTGTATTCTCATTAATGGCATTTTTATAATCACTGAGATAAGTTTTATTAGTGGTACCCACTTCCCGCAATACCGTCCCGCTTTTTCGCATAATATCCGGTATGCGGAAGCTGCCGCCAATCTCCACCAGCTGCCCGCGGGATACAATAGCCTCTCCGCCGCAGGTAAGGGTATCCAGGGTGAGTAAAACCGCCGCCGCATTATTATTAACAACTAAAGCGTCTTCTGCCCCGGTGAGCTCTCTTAGCAAATTACTTAGATGATCATAGCGGCTGCTGCGTTTGCCATCGGTAAGATTTATTTCCAGATTACAATAATTTCCGGCTACTTCGGCTACCGCTTTAATCGCCTCTTTTGCCAGAGGGGAACGGCCTAAATTTGTATGCAGCACAATACCGGTGGCATTAATTACCCGCCGCAAAGAGGGGGCGGATTTTTGTTTATAAATTGCCAGAGTTTCCTCCAGGCATTGGGCAAATAAAGCCTCCCTGGTAAAAGAAGAAAATTGCTTAACCTCCATACGCAGGTTCTGAATTGCCTCCCGGCCGGCGCTTAAGGCTATGGGCCTATTATAATCATCCACCGGTATTTCAGGCAATTTCTCTAATGCCGATAATAGCTGATCCACTTTTGGTAATAGGGAATAATCCATACCGTAAGACCTCTCCGCTTATTATAATAATCTAAATTACTCTAAACCTAATTTATATATTTTTTATTGCCGGCGCCTAAACCGTGCCGTGAATCAAATTATTGGTATGCCGATGGCACAGCCCTGCCTTAGAGGGCTCTTAGGCTCCATGGTTATAGCTATGATGCCGAAACCCAGCCTCCGGCAGCCAGCACTTTTAGAGCCTCATCCAGCCTGGCCTCATTAACTAAAATTATAGGCCCGGTACAGCCCATACCGCTTTCGGCATAAATACCCGCCTGCCAAAGAGCGCCGACAGCATCGTCAAGGTCGGTAATTTCAAGGCCGGCAATATCTGCCGTAACAATTTCTTTAGGCGGCGCTTTACAGGGCGCGGGCTGTGTTGCAGAAGGCTGCTTCTGCCGGATATTTTCAAGGATATTTTTTAACCCCGCCTTTTCGGCAGAGGCAAACTCGGCCGCCGCGATTTCCCGATAATTACCCCTTACCAACTCCGAGGCAAAGGCAATAGCATTAGCGATAACCGGCGCCCCCGAAGCCCGGGAAACTATCATTATCAAATTATCATAGCCAAACCCTATTCCGGGGCCGTACCCCCAGCCTGTGGCCTCATAGCCGCCCCCTGTTGTAAAGGAACTGAGAACCTTAACTAAGATATTCCCTGTTAAAGGGTCGCTAACCAGAACATCACAGGCGCCGGTTAATATATCGTTACCCCTCATAATGCTGCCGCCGTCGGCCCGCCCCGATGAGGCAAAATTGATTTTATAGCCCCTTGACTGCAGCTCTTTAAGGGCGGTTTCGGCCTGGCGGGCGCCTTCAATATTGAGGATGCCGATAGTCGGCTCTTTTAAACCGCAAGCCTTAGCCGTTATAATTCCGTTTATGGCATTTTTTATCAGGCCCTCTAATCTGTTGGAAGAGGAGGTTCCGGTTGTTGTGGCTATATACATGGGTTTACCCCTGGCAGGGGTCATCACCCTCCCCACCGTTGAAACACCGATGGGAAAAGAATAATGCATAGTAACAGCGCCGTCGGCCTCTCCATTTTTAAGCAGCCTCCCCATAATATCATGGGCATCCCCCTCGGAAGAGGCCGCTATAGTCCGGATTTTTTCATCCTTTGCATTCCCGATATAAATAATTTCGGCGCCTTGCGCCGCAGCAGCCGCCGCGCCAGCCATAATATTTTCTTCCCCGTATTCGCTGCCCAAACCAGATACCAGTATACGGGGAGCTTTTTTATAACTGCCTGTTTCTAAAGTATCAGCGAGATCAAGAAAAGTTTTTGCAATGAGTTTTTTAGTTAAATCCGCCATTTTATCACCTCTATTCCTCAGCCATTGATTGAGCCAGCTGCCGCAAGGATTGGGCAATCAGCTTTTTAACGGCCTCCTCGGAAATACCGGCCTGATTAGCCC
The DNA here is from genome assembly GCA_040767605.1 of Clostridiales bacterium. Classification (GTDB taxonomy): domain Bacteria; phylum Bacillota; class Dehalobacteriia; order UBA4068; family UBA4068; genus JAXGOI01. The sequence goes on along the minus strand of JAXGOI010000001.1, from coordinate 1,331,619 downwards.
GGCCTGAGTTTTTCTGGACAATAAAGGAGACACCGTCAAAAAGATTTGTCATCCGGGCAAGAAAGAGACTGCCCTTGCCTATAATCATACAGCGCTTAATTTTACCGGATAAAATATCCTCCCGGGCAAAGCCCAAATAGGGAATACCGGATGGTATATGGCCCTGAGTTGGGGCCCAGCCCGTCATGCCATGCTTTTCTATAAAACCGGCAAGGTCTCCCCTTTCAATTTCACCGCGCATAACAGCCAAAGCGCCAATCATTTTATAATTTGCCAAAGGCACATCGCCGGCGCCGGCCGGCTTAGTGATATCTGGGTTTTGCATCTCTGCGGAATATTTATCAATATCAAAAAATTTTATGCCCATTTTATCCAGCGGGTCGGCAACTAAGGCTGTGGTTACCGCCTGGGGTGAGGAACCGCTGCCAACCATATGCCTGCCGGTATACTCGCTGAGGATTTCCGGGTTTATGCCGTCGTTTTTAGAAATAAGCACGCTGAAGCCCCCCAGGCAATCCTCTAAAATAGGTAGGCCCTTTTTAACATGGTCTTTGCCGTTCATCCCAAGTTTAGCAGATGAGCCGCCGGCTGTAACTATAACATTATCGTAGGTACCGCTGGCAACAAGGGCCGCCGCATGAATAATGGCATGGGCCGGGGCCGCACAAAAAGCCCGGACATCAGCGCCTGAGGCGCTTTTTAAACCGGCAATTTCCGCCGCCGCCTTAGCCAGATTGCCGCCACCCCGCTGATTAATATCGCCGCAGGCCTCCTCAGAGCAATCAATAACAAAATCTACTAAGGCCTTATCAATACCGGATGTCTTAATAAGATGTAAAATAGCCAAAACAGAGGTGGCCTTTGAGATAAGATTCTCCTGAATAATATGGGCCGAAAGATTCTCATCAACATCGTGGGCCTTTCTGACACAGCCAATTAGCTTTGCATCCTGATAAAGCCCCGCGGCATTCTCTTTAAGTATTGCCCTTTCAATCTCCGCCTGCTCCACCCCTTCTTTAATCCGGGCCAGCAGGCTTTCATCCATTAGAGGATGTTTTTCAAAACGGGGCTTTACTTCAGCCACAAAACCCTTTTCCAGGTAGACCAAATCAAAAACATCACAGGCCTGAAGGAGAATATAAAACTCATCCTGGGGCATTATTTCGCCTAATTTTCCGAAGCGCCCGGATTCTTTGGCCTTTTTATCATACCAGGGAGATTCAATTTCTCCCAATTCGGCCGGGGTCATATTGCCAATATAAACCTGATTGGGCGGGTAGCTTACGGCATCCTCATTAACTCGTAAATGCCCGGGGAGCTTTGCTAAATACTCCGAGCCGGGATTAAGGGCGTATTCCGCCGTCTGAGTCGTACCATTATGAACCACCATATCCGGCCCATGCACCAAAATATAAGAAGTCCCTTTGATAACGCTATTCATCGATTTTCCTCATTTCCTGTTCAATAAAAACAGCGCCGGGGCATAATCCCACAGCGCTGCGTATCATGATAATAAATCACCATGCAATCGCATTATTTTTGCGGGATAACTTTTGTAAAGCATTATGAATTACAAGCAGTTTCCCTAAAGGGCGCCAAAATCAGGCGGACCGGCCCGGTTTGTTTAGGCGCAAACATATCAGTATTTTGTAAACTGATTCCGGATAGCGGCCATTTCCTCGGCAATCGCATTAATATCCAGAACCATTTCCATCATACCAACCTGTTCCTCGTAAACGCTTGCATCAACTTCTCTTTTAATTTCTTCTTCGCAAATATGATAAACCTTGAGCCCTAACTGGACTCCTGTCAATGGACCGGCATAAGTGGGGTCTCCTGCGGTAACGGTTTCAGCTGCCAGGCCGGCTGCTTCGCCTTCGGCAGCGCCGAGAACCACTACCAGGTTTTCGGGGCCGTACTGATCCGAAAGCTCCTTAACCCTCTTTTGATTTTCCAAATCCATTGCGCCTGCCGCTGTTCAGACAAAGCATTCCGTAGAAGAGAAAGCAACTTCTGCGCCTGCGGTTAATATACATTCGGCAATGGCAGGGGCAGGTACGCCGTCACGGTCGCCAATGATAACTGCTTTCTTGCCTTTAAGAATTTCCACAGCTTTTCCTCCTTTTTCATGGCATTGGGTATTTCAGCAAAGGGTATTGCCCTTTAAGCTAAAAACATAAGCAAAAATACTATATATAGCGTTGAATCATTGCCTCAATATTAGTCTCATTTGCATTATCTTTAATCAGCTCTTCAATCTTTTCTCCGTTTTCATAAATTGCCATAACCGGAAGGCCCATTACCCCCTGGCTAATGGCTAGGCGTCTGGCCTTTGTTGTATTAAGCATGGTAAATTTTAATTTATCGCCATACTTATGGGCGCAGGCATGTACAAAGGGTTTTAAAGCCGCGCACGGAACACAGCTATCGCTGTAATAATCAACAAAAACTTTGCCCCCGGCATTGAGAACTTCCTCTTCAAATGTGTCCTTATTCAGCTCAATCATTAATTGGCACCTCGCAATATTAATAATTCGCCTTTCTTTGGCATTTATTCCAGCCCGGCCAAATATTTTTCGGCCTGGTTTGCGGCAATGGCGCCGTCCGCCGCCGCGGTAACCACTTGGCGTAAAGATTTAGCCCTTACATCTCCGGCTGCAAAAACACCGGGCAGGCTGGTTCTCATATTCTCATCGGCTTTAATATAATTAGCCTCCATTTCCAATTTACCTTTAAAAATATCTGTATGGGGGGTAAAGCCGATAAACACAAAAATACCAAAAGCTCCGTCTTCTTCATCCGCAAAGATTTCTCTTTTTTCCCCGGTTTTAGTGCTTTGTACTATCATAGAGTTTAAAAGGCTTTCCCCTTTAAGCTCAAGTACAACACTATCCCACATAAAATCCAGTTTAGGATTGGCAAAAGCCTTTTTCTGAATGGATTTAGCTGCCCGCAGCTCGTCTCTGCGGTGAATAATTGTTACTTTGCGGGCAAAATTACTTAAATAAATCGCTTCCTCTACCGCCGCATCGCCGCCGCCTACAACATAAACCTCAAAATCCTCAAAAAAAGCGGCGTCGCAGGTGGCGCAGTAGGAAACCCCTTTACCTATTAAGCTTTGCTCACCGGGGCAGCCTATTTGCCGGGGGTAGGCGCCGGTGGCGATTATCACTGTTTTACCTTGATATTCGCCCCTTTGCCCTTTAAGGGTTTTTACTCCCTCCTCCAGATTTACCTCAGTAATTGTATCGTAAACCTTTTCAGCGCCGAAATTTGCGGCTTGTTTAACCATGCGCCCAATAAGGCTGGGGCCGGTCTCATTTTCGATACTGCCGGGGTAATTTTCGATTTCGCTGGTTATAACAATTTGGCCGCCTTCCTTTTCCTTCTCAATAATTAAAGTATCCATTCGGGAACGGCCGGCATATAATGCCGCCGCCAAACCGGCGGGGCCTGCTCCGATAATTATTACATCATATATTCTGTTTACAGATGCCACCCCCAGGCCGCTAATACGGGAATTAGTTTTGTTTAATTTAATTAACTCTCTTTAATCTAATTAACTTTATTTAGTTTAATTAAGCCTATTAAAAGAACGCCTGCCCCTTAATCTCTGTTGAAATTGCCTTAAGGGCGCGGTCTATGAATTTTTCCTGCAGCTTTTCCTGCTCATCGTCAGGGAGCGTCATATCACTGCAAGGGTTATTAATGGTAATTCCCTGGATAATACGATTGCTGCCTGTAACCTGAGCAATGGGAGTCATGGCCGTAATATGCACAATTGGGAGGCCGGCTTTTTCTATTTCTTTTACCATCGTTGCGCCGCAACGAGTACAGCTGCCTCAGGTACTGACCATAATAGCGCCGTCTACATTTTCAGATTTCAGCGCTTGGGCAATTTCCTGCCCCATCCGGATGGAATCCTTTAATGAGGTAAGGTTGCCGGTTGTTGTATATAAGTAAGGATGAACCGCGCCGAGTTCCCCTGCTTTTTCCAGTTTTCTAAGGGGGGCTAAAGGCAGCAGAATCTCCGGATTATCATTAATATTATTTGTATTAATACCGGCATGCACACTGTAAAACTCTCCCGGCTTAAAGGCCTCAAGCTTAGAAATATCATAAGCCTTCCAAATAGAGGCCGTACCCGTCGGCATACGGTCGGGATTGCCCACAGGAACCAGGCTCCCGGTATTTACAAGGGCCACTTTGGCTTTTTTCAGATCGGCAATGGGGTTAGCCGGTACTACATTATCCCGCTCTTCAATTTTATATTCTGTTTCAAAGGGCTCGCCGGCAAGCTTGGTTAAAAGCATATTTACCGCCCGGTCTGCGGCAATTTTATCTCCAAATACTTCCCGCCTGATGCCCCGGGAGAAATACCCTTCGGCCTCTGCCCACAAAATCTCTTCTCCGGCAATAATTTTATTAGCAAAAGCTGCTATAGCTGCTATATCCTGGCGCATCTTAGCGGCCCCGGCGCTGCCTTTGAGGATATAAAAGGGGCTTTCCCGGTATACCTCTACCCCGGGGTTTTCTTCATGCATACTTGTAATGGCCGGAACATTATATGTTTCATAAGCGAATTTGCACATTCCTCCGCAGCTAACGCCATAGCGCCCGGCGCGGAAGGCCGGTCCGGCCAGGAAAAGATCAATTTCCTTACCCTCTAAAAACCCGGTTATGCGCTTGAGTGCTTCATCCTTATGTACAGCCATGAAGTTATCCCCGCAAATCACGGTATGAGTAATTTCAACGCCTTTTAAAGCTGCCTGAAGGGCCAAACCCGGCCCCACCGGGCCTTCTTTAATGATAGGCTCAAAATCTGCCTCGCCTTCTCCCCCCACACCGCCAAAGAATTGATTGATATAATAAATCGCTTTCTTCATTTTCTTCATTTAGCTACCTCCCCTGACTTGTCTTAATAATTTAGAAATTCTTTACAGTTTTTGTGGTAAACCCATTATTATTAGTACAATCGGCAATCATACAGCCGTTAACAATTAAAGAACCGTCCGGGCGCAGGCTGGGGCCGTATTCATCATGAACCGACCAGGCCCCGTAATAGAAATCCCTCACCACGGAATCAATATCCCCGATAACCAAATCCATTGGGGGCAATTCAATAATCATGCCTGAATCGCCGCCTACAACAATGGCATTACCCTTGGGGTCCAGCATGGATTTCCCATTATGCTCTCCCGTAAAGCCGACAGTCTTAATGCCGCGGTCTTCCAACTCGGCCAGGAGGAAGAAAAAGTCTACATCAAAGTTACTGCCCCCCGCCTGGCTGGCCACAATGGCCCCATCCAGCTTAAGCATGGATGCCATTTCGCCGGCGCAAACCTTAACACGAAGTTTAACCTCATGAGAGGCATCAGAGGGGCAAACAATTACACCCATAAAATTAACTGTTTTGCCATGCTCCTGATACAGGCGCTTAACAATAGGATTATTCTGGAAACCATATGTTATAAAAGAATCCCCCATAAGGCCTGTCATACTCACAAGCTGGCCGTCTAACATTGCATTGGGATGCACCAGAACCGGCAGCATATTCAAGCTGTCGCCGCCTAAAATTGTATCACAACAGCCGGGGGGATACTGGCTCTCGGCGGTATAAAGGTATGCAACTTTAGGTAAACCCTTTTTCTCCGCCTCGGCAGCGCCCGGTTCCAGTTCATAGCATTCCCAATCTTCAGGCTCTTGATTAGCCAGGGTTTGAGCCAAATAATCGGCCAGATTATGCGCGGCCTTTTTTTGGTCGTTTTCATATCTGAAGGCCTCGTCGAGGTCTATGGCATTTACTTTCTCAGTATATACTACAAGGTTTACCATTTGAGAAAAAATGCTATGCTCCGCCGCCGGGCCGCTCATATCGATTAATCCGTCAGACGAAATCGCATACTTGCCGCAGCAAATAACGCTCATGCCTTTCATTGCATAAATTACGCCGTCCCCGCAGCTTGATACGGGCCCGGTAAAACCGGGGAAAGTGCAGCGCCCGTCGGGGCGGAAGCGAGGCTCTATTGCGGACTTGCAGGGTAAAATACGCGTGCTGTCTCCGGGGCGCACAATATATAATTCTATGTTTTTTAACACCCCGTCCGGATCCACACTTGCCATTGCCTCTTCTTTGTTAACTGTAAGCACACCGTTTTTAAATGCGGTTTTTTCACCAAACACAATATCCTTTACATAAAAATTGCCTATCTCCAGTTTTTTCATTGAATCAAACTCCCTTGCTTTACTTAATATTTGTTGGAATCCCATTGAAAATTATATATACAGCTGCAGCCCATATAAATTAAACGGAATCAATATGATCCAGATTAACCCAAAAAACAATTTTTTTCTGTAAAAGTCGTATGATACCATGAAAAATCAGACCGATAGCCGCAAGTATAATCACGACACCAAAGAAGGATGGTATCTCCAACATAAACTGGTAATGGAGAATCAAGCTTCCAAGCCCGGCACGGGAACCCACAAATTCACCTGTGATTGCTCCCAGAACACATAATACCGATGCCGTATCTAATCCAGTAAAAATTAGCGGCAGGGCGCTGGGAACCCTAAGCTTCCAAAAGATCTGCCATTTGTTGGCGCCTAAAGAGCGCATTAAATCCATCCTGTTTTCGTCTATCAACACAAGCCCCTGGATTGTGTTTACCAATATGGGGAAAAAGGCTACCAGGCCGGCAATGGCCACCTTAGATACAATCCCAACCCCCATCCACACAATCATAATCGGTGCCAGGGCTATTTTGGGGATGGTTTCAATTGCCACCAAATAGGGGTAAATCGTTTTTTCCGCAAGCCGCCATTGAGCCACTAAACCTCCGAAAAATAAACCTAGAAAAACCGCTATGCCAAAACCTAATAAAATTTCCTTTAAAGTAACAAAGGTATGATGATTATAAATACCTGTTTTTATCCCTGCAATAAAAGCTTTCCCAATAAGCGATGGCGCCGGAAGAATATAAGTGGGGATATTAAAAGATTTGCAAATAATCTCCCATATGCCAAAAAGAATTATCAAAGAAAGGGGTATTGTAATAATTTCGGGACGTCTGCGTAAAAATCCGCAGCTTTTCTGCTGTTTGCTATTTGGGTCTCCCCTGCTAAACATATGATCTCAACCTTTCAAAATGTTTTTGGTAACACGCATATAGGATAAATTCAGCCTACTGTCATACTATCTATTCGTAGTATCAAGCCAGAAAACTACGCGTTTTTGGGTAGTTGTTACCAGCAGGTGCATAAGAAGCCCCAGAGGCACTATAACAAGCATTACAGCAAAATATCCCGGAATATTAAACTCATATTGCATTCTCAAGGCCAAATGCCCAAGACCGCCTTGAGACCCAACAAATTCTCCTACAATTGCGCCGGAAACACTAAACACAGCCCCAATATCCAATCCAGCAAAAAGGTATGGCATGGCATTGGGAACCTTAAGCATTTTAAATACCTGCCAACGGCTGGCTCCAAGGGATTTAAACAGCTCCAACTTTAATGCATCTGCGGAGTTTAAGCCATTAATAGTGTTAATTAACAATGGGAAAAAGGCTACTAATGCTGAAGTTGCAATTTTTGAAGTAATGCCAAAACCAAACCAAACGATAAAAAGCGGCGCTAAAGCAATTTTGGGGATGGCTCCAAAGGCAATCAGGTACGGCTTAAATGTTTTTTCCAAAATTTTTACCTGCACAATTAGGGTTCCTAGGGTAAGGCCGGTAATAATTGCTATAACATAGCCTATTATTGCCTCCTGCGCAGTAATAAGAAGATGCTTAAAAGCCACCCCACTGGAAAGTAAGTTCCACAGTACCTTGGCTATAGCCATAGGTCCGGGTAATAAATATATTGGTATATTAAAAATCCGCACCAAGGATTCCCATAACAAAATAATGCCTATGCCAAATACGGGGATACTGACTCGTTCCGGGTGATCCCGCAAATTCCCAAAACAATCCCTCTTGCTTAGCATTTAATAAATCCCCCCTTCGGAGAAATACTTACGCAGCTGGCTTACAAAAGTGCCGAAGCGGTCGGTATTCATGTCTGCAAGGGAGCGTGGTCGCGGAAGATCAATTATAATTTCATCACTAACTGTACCGGGTCTTTCGCTGAGGACGATAACTCGGTCGGAAAGGAACACCGCCTCAGGGATACTATGGGTAACAAATAAAATTGTTTTACCGGAAGCCTGCCAAATCCTTAACAACTCTACATTCATATATTCCCGTGTCATGGCATCAAGAGCGCCAAAGGGCTCATCCATAAATAAAATCGCCGGATCGGCAACCAGGGCACGGCAAATTGCTGCTCGCTGCTGCATACCCCCTGATAGTTCATTGGGATATTTATGCTCAAATCCGCTTAACCCTACTAAATTAAGGAGCTCCATGGCTCTTGTACGATATAGGTTTTGGTTAAGCTTGCGCACCTCAATAGGTAATAAAACGTTTTGCAATATAGTCCGCCAAGGCAAAAGCACAGCATCTTGGAAAACCATTCCAATATCCGGACGGGGAGCGGTTACATTATCTCCAGACAACAAAACCTCTCCGTTATCACGGCTTAGAATCCCTGAGAGAATCTTTAGCAGGGTACTCTTACCGCATCCGCTTGGCCCAACTATGGAAACAAACTCCTTCTCCGCTACCGAAAAGGAAAGATCGGATAAAGCTTTAACCTTCTCGCCTTTTCTGGTAGTATAGGTTTTATTCAGGTGCTTAACTTCAAATAGCATTACTTACGGCCCCCTATCTATCTGCAACGGTATTTATTGCACGCTGCCTGTCAGCTAATAAATATCCGGCAGGCAGCGTACAATGGGATTTTTAACTATTGTAGCTTAAATTCCCGTGCCTGCTTAATAATAGCCTCGGAATCAAAGTCGTTAATTGCCTCAATAAACTGATTATCCATATAGTGATCCGCCGACAGCACTTCACTTATAGAGCCCATTTTATAATGCACATCCTGGGCTTCTACGAATTCTGATTCAACAAGGAATCCCCACAGACCATTTGGATTCTGCTGCGGACGATTCTTATTGGTGCGCTGCTCATTTTCAGATGCTGCAGTATGTAAAGCTTCCTTCATAATTGTTGCCTCATCTTTACCCTGCGGCTTTGCTTCCGGAACATGCTTAAAGAATATCTCTATTGCAGCCTCCGGGTTAGTTTGCATAAATAAGGTACCTTTTGCCAAACCGCGCAGAAAACCGGCCAGGGCCTCCGGATTATTTTTAATAAACGCATCCGAAGTCATAGTCGCATTACAAGAAAGACGGTCATAAAGGGGAACCTTGATATAGCGGAAATAGTCATACCCCAGGGTATTTTCCAGGTTTGCAAAAGCTACTTCCCAAAGACCGAGAACATCTACCTCTCCGGTAGTAATAGCCGTTGCAGCTGTAGCGCCAGACCCTACCTCTATAAAGTTGAGGTCCTTCTCAGGATCCAGGCCTGCCTCAAAGAAAGCTGCCTTAGCAAAAGAAATAAAACCGCTAGAGAGACTGGAAACCCCAAGCTTCTTGCCTTTTATATCTTCAAGGGTTTTAATTGGGCTATCCTTAGGAATGGCAAACACAAACTCACACTTGGTATGTTCCTGAAATACCGCTTTTAAGCCGGCACCCTGCTGAACAGCAAATATCAAAGTATCGTGGTTAGCTGCAGAAAAATCGATTTGCCCGGCACTAAGCAACTGAATAGCCTGGCTGGAACCTTGTGTCCACTCAAATTCTGCCTCAATACCTTCCTCATCCCAATAGCCTAATTCTTTAGCTACATAGAAGGGTGCATGTGTTTGGGACGGCTGGGCAGCGCCAAATCCAAATGTAACCTTGGTTAACTTTGCGGGAGCCTCAATGTTGGTATCTGAGGTGTCCCCCGGATCGGGAGACTGTACTGAACTATCAGCACATCCAACCAAAACCAGGCAAATAGACAGAACCAATACCATAAGAAATGAAACCTTTTTACCTACCATTAGATCGCCTCCTAAAAAAATTTAATAGTTTTAAAGAAAAACATTGCAGCTATAAATTCTCTGTTTGCAGCTTGCCCAACACTGTTACAAACAGAGTATTTAGCTAATTAAAATAGATTTAAGTGGCTATTGATATTTTGCGCCACTTGTTAAATTCTTATTATTTACTATAACAATCCGTTTTACCCATATAGTCTTTATAACCATAAATGGGTGCCCAAACTCGTAAGGCTGAATTGATAACAATCCGTTTTACCCATATAGTCTTTATAACCCCTTTATCTTACTCTAAGGCTTACTCCCATAAACCCTATTTGCTATTAATAATCGCTATTAATCAGACATTAATCATCAGTGATTACTATATGCAAATTATCACATAAATTAGAGGTATTGTCAATATGATTTTTAAAAGTATTTATCCCCCATAATAAGTATTTATTTTGCATCCAGGTTTTAGCAAAAAAGCCACCCCTACCCCTATCCCTTGAAGGTGCAGGTGCGGTTCTGGGCTTGGAGAAACAAAAGCTAACCGAAGGCAAGGAACTCATCCGTTATTTCTGTTCGCCCTGTAAACCCACTGCTGCCAACGGGCATCGGACACGGAATCTGCCGGAACACGACCCTGACAAATGGCAAGCGTTCAAGGCATATAATCAACGCGATGTGGAAGTGGAACACTCTATTCAGGAGCGTTTATCCAAGTTTCCTGTTCCTGATACTGTATGGGAGGAATACGCCCACGACCAAGAGATTAAGGTTTTTAACAGCTTTCAACCACCTAATGAATGACCGAGATGGACTGATTGAAGACTGCCGCCTTGCTCAAAATGTCCTTTGTAATACGACAGTGATTGATACAAAACTTGCTGAATTGCTCCGTGAGATTGAGGTTGTCACAGAACTTTCCCGAAAAGCAATTTATGAAAATGCTCGAACTGCCGTCAATCAAACGGAATGGGCAGAGCGAAACAACGCCTACCTCGACCGCCATCGTAAGGCTACCGAACAAGTTGATGAGCTGGAAAACGCCAAACGGGAGCGGCTCGGCAAGGCAAAGATTATCGAGGTTTTCATCAAAGACATCGAGAATCGCCCACTCGCTATCGACAATTTTGATGAAAAGCTATGGCTTGCCGTAATCGACCAAGTGACAGTTGAGCGAGATGCCACAATGACGTTTAAGTTCAAGAACGGCTCAGAAGTCACTGCTTAATATTTTCATAATATCAAGGTTGCCAATCCATCAAAGGCGTTGGCAACCTTAAATCATTTATAAACCCTGTGATTATGCGGCTTTCTCGGTCAAGATTGCAAGGTTGCCAAGGTATATGGCTCGTCTTAAGACGGGCTGTTTTTCTTTGTCTATGCCCTAATTTTTAACGGCTCGGTGTATCGTTAAAAGATAGCCTGATTTTCGGTGCAACTTTTAACGATTACCTTTCTTTTAACGATTTGCCCTTGCAGCCTTCCGGAAAAACACTACGGTTCATATCAAGTGTCCTCCGAAAACAGCTGTTCAAAAGTACCAGCTATTGCTACAAGCCAAGACCCACAAACGCAGAAAAGCCCGCAAACAGCGGACTTTCGGGCAAACAAAAAACCACCTGCTGACAAAATTCCTTTTATCAATAGATGGTATTTGATTTGGTGGAGGTGGGGGGAGTCGAACCCCCGTCCGAAAGAGAACCCACATAAGCTTCTCCGAGCGCAGCCACTGCTTTTATTCTCGCATTAAAAACGGCCAATGGCAGCCTTTTTCTTTGCCAGCCTTTTAATCTCCCTTAAAGGCTCAAGGCTAAACCCTTAAGGCAACCCGTATTAATGGCCTTCTTTTCTCCCCTACGGGCGAGGCAGGAAGAAGGTTAACCGCAATTAAGCGGCTAAAGCTAAATTAGGTTTGGCAATTAAAAATTTTCCACCGTTTTACGGACCAATGGAACACCGGCTCGCTACTTATGCCAATTCATCCCCCGTCGAAACCAATACACCCCCATTTGGGTTTTTGGGTTTTTGGGTTTTTGGGTTTTTGGGCTTTTGGGCTTTTGGGCTTTTGGGCTTTTGGGCTTTAAAGAGCCTGGCTGCGTTCTTTTACAGCCCGCTGCATATCTCTTTTTGCTTCTTTTGCAGCTAAATCATCCCTTTTATCGTAAAGCTTTTTGCCCCGGGCCAAAGCCAACTCCAGCTTTGCCCTACCCCTGACAAAATAAATTTTTAAGGGGATTAAAGTCAGCCCCTTTTCCCTCACTTTGGCATACAGGCTGTTTATCTCACTTTTATGGAGGAGTAAACGCCGTACGCGCTTTGGGTCATGATTATTACGGTTGCCCATTTCATAAGGGCTTATATGCATATTATATATGAATATTTCGCCCTTTTCAACTCGGGCATAGGCATCCTGCAAATTGGCCTTACCGTTACGCAGGGATTTTACCTCCGTACCTTTTAATTCCAGCCCGGCCTCAAAAATTTCCACCAGATGATATTCATGGCGGGCACGGCGGTTTTCTGTTATAATTTTAATTTTTTGCCCGTCTGCCACAATAATATCTCCTTAATAAAAATTTTCTCCTTTTACTATTACATCTTATCTTAACATAATCTTGCCTGTTTCCTCAAATAAATTTTTAATATTCGCGCCTTAAATTAAGGCTAATAGTTTAAAAATCTTTGGGCTAAACCTGCCGGCCCTCTTCCTCTGGCTTAACCCCTATATAGGGATCAGGATAAGCTTGCCGGATTTTGCGGGCCAAAGGGTTTAAAGAAGCACTGGATGATTATTATTTTTGGTATTATACCCCATGAATGAGCCGGCGCTTTGCAAACCGTTGAAAAACTTAATAGATTGCAATATAATTGGAGGGGCAATATGGTTTAGGGTTATTAAAAGGAAATAGAACAAATATATAGCTATATTATGAAGAATAGAAATGCTATTAAAAAGGCATTTTGTTATATGATGAACGGTAAAAAAGCGCCTAGTAAAATAGGCTAATATGGAGGGGGCACAGTATGTTTAGCAAAACAGTAATTCCAAAGGCTGTCAAATATCTAAATGGCTGGAATTTATTAATCACTTTTTGTAATGATGAAAAGCGTGTTTACAATTGTGATGATATTCAAAATTCTAATAACATAATTTTTGAGCCTTTAAAAGATATTAATTTTTTTAAAAAAGCATATATCTGCCCTGAAAGAAGTACCCTGGCCTGGAATGATGATATTGATTGCTGCCCGGATAGCTTATATAAGGAAAGCATACCCTACCATAAATGGTATCAAAAAAACCATAAAAAAAGTTAACAGAAGTAAAAACCTATAACAAATACATCTAAAAAAGGGCAAAACCCAATTATGGCCGGGGGCTAAAACTTAAATTATTAGCAAGAGTTTTCTGCCTCCTCCGGCATTAAAAATAAATCTATGGTTATTAGGGAGGCATCCACCCTGGCAATACTTACTTTAACTCTGTCGCCAAGGCGGTATGTCTTCCCTTTTTTGCCCTTCAGGCAATATTCCTTCTCATAAAATATATAATAATCGTCTTCTATATCCCCTATTCTTACCAGGCCTTCTATGCCGGTATCCATTTCCACATATAAGCCGTAGGATGTAATGCCGGAAATATTGCCCCAAAAACATTCACCGATTTTATCCTCTAAATAGCGGCAGCATAAAATAGCCGTAATTTCCCTTTCCGCTTTTTCTGCCAATCTTTCCCGGCCGGAACTATGGGAGGCGATAAATGCCAGGCCTTCCTCAGTGCCGCCGGATTTTTCCCCAATAAGCCAGGCTTTTATTTGGCGGTGAATGGCTAAATCCGGGTAGCGGCGAATAGGGGCGGTAAAGTGGCTGTAATATTCAAAGGCCAAAGCAAAATGGCCTAAAGGCTCCGTACTGTAAAAGGCATGGTCCATAGAACGGAGCAATAATGTGGAAACCAGCCTTTCCTCCGGCTTGCCCTTAACTTTATTTAATAATTCCTGCATATCCTTGGAGTTTGGCTTACCCCCTTTGCCGGGCAAATAATAATTAAGCATTTTTAAACTCTCGTTTAGCTCAAAAAGTTTATCCCCCTGGCAGGGCTGATGAACCCTGTAAATAAAGGGCAGCTTTAAGCGGGCAAAGGCCTCGGCCACAGTTTGATTGGCGGCAAGCATTGCCTCTTCAATCAGGCTTTCTCCCAGGCGGCTATACTGCTTTTTAACCTCAATTATTTCATCCTCTTCATTCATTATAACTTTACATTCCGGGAATTCAAAATTTAAAGAACCTTTAGCCTTTCTCCTTTGGAGAAGGGCATCCCTTAAAGCCCATAAATCTCTAAGCATATTTAAACAAGGGGCTAAAACCTCTAAAGCCTGCTGATTATCCTCTTCCAAAGCGGCATTTATATCCTCATAGCATAATCTGTGCTTAACTCTGATTATGCTTTCCGTCAAACGGTGGTTTATTATTTCTCCCTTTGGGTTAATTTCCATAATACAGGAAAGGGCCAGCCTGTCCTCATTTACATTCAGGCTGCAAATCCCATTGGAAAGCTCCGGCGGCAGCATGGGCAAAACCAGATTAGGAAAATATACGCTGGTTCCCCTTTCTTTCGCCTCTTTATCCAAAGGGGAATTTAACGGCACATAATGGGCAACATCCGCAATATGCACCCCTAAAAGCCGGTTGCCGTCTTTTGTTTTTGTAAGAGAAAGGGCGTCGTCTAAATCCCGGGCATCTAAGCCGTCTATGGTAAGAATAAATTCTTCCCGTAAATCCTCACGGTTTTTAAGCTGCTCTAAGCCGCCAAGACCATTTTTGGCCGCCTTTTGAGCCGCCAAAAGAACATTGGGAGCAAATTCCGCCTCCAGGCCGAATTTTTTTACGGTAATTAAAGTATCCCCTTTTTTTTGCCCTAAATGGGTAATAATTTCCTTTATTTTACCATAGGCCGGGCTTCTGCCCTCCTCGGGCCAGGTATCTATTTCCGCTAAAACCGTATCCCCATCCTTGGCTCTTTTGCCCTGGCCGGGGCGGATAAATATAGGCTGGTTTATTCTCTTTTCCAGTGGGTAAACAATACCGGCGCGGTTTCTCTTTTCGTACTGCCCTAAAATAAGGCCGTGGGCCCGCTTTATAATAAAGGCTACCTGGCCTCTTTGCCTTCTTTCTTCTGCCTGCCTGCGGCTTTTTAATTCTTTGGGTTTAAGCCAAACCGTATCCCCATGCCAGGCGCCGTTTAAATCCCCGGGGGAAATAAAAATATCTTCCCCTTCCCCTTCCGGGAGGAAAAACCCGTAGCCCCGGGGGTGTCCCTGGATTTTCCCTCTGCGCCAGCCAAGGCTTTGAGGGAGAAAATAACAATTCTTTTTCCCCCATAAAATTACCCCTTCCTCCGTTAATTCTGAAATTGCCTGCCGCAGGCTAAAACGGTCATAAGGAAGGGCGGACGCAAGGCCCCGTAAATTTTGGGGCTTGTATTTTGGGGAATTAAAGTATTTAATTATTTCCTCTTTTACAGACTCTATGGCATCAATTTTAGGGGTTTTTTCTTTATTCATAACTCTCCTTGATTTTTAAACTAAGTTCTGCTCTTTATTTTCCCCTCCTAAGGCGGCTAATATCCTAAAAAATAAAAAAGGGCGAGCCCTTTTTTATTTTATGCTTAATCTTTCGGTTTTAGATAAAGCCTCATCCAAAAGGTCTTTGATATTTAAGGCCTTTTCTATTTCCTCGGCCTCCTCTATTTTGGGGCGTATTTTGGGGAATTCCGGCAAAAAGATTGTGCAGCAATCTTCATAGGGCAATATAGATGTTTCATAAGTGGATATATGCTGGGCGTATTTAACTATATCTTCTTTATCCAGGCCGATTAAAGGGCGCAAAACAGGTATATTTACAACCTGATTAATCGTATTTATGCTTTCCAGAGTTTGGCTTGCCACCTGGCCTACGCTTTCCCCGGTATAAATTGCCAAGGCCCTGTTTTTTTTGGCCAAAATTTCTGCCAGGCGGAACATCATCCTCCGCATAATTGTTATACCGTATTCCGCCGGGCAGTTTTTATGAATGGCCTTTTGAATTTCCGTAAAATGCACTATATGCAAAATAATAGGCCTGCCCTGCCAGGGAGCCAGCAAACGGCAAAGCTCCAAAACCTTTTCCTTACTTTTTTCTCCCGTAAAGGGGAAGCTATGAAAATGGATTGCCTCAATGGGCACACCTCTTTTCATGGCCATCCAACCGGCAACGGGGCTATCTATACCCCCGGAAAGCATAAGCAATGCCTTACCGGAGCAGCCCACCGGCAGCCCTTTAGCGCCGGCTATAATTTCCCCGTAAACAAAAACCCCCTCCGTACGGATTTCCACATAAACAATCCGCTGGGGAGAGTGCATATCCGCCTTATATTCCGGGCCTATATTCTCAAATAAATATTCGGCAACCCCGGCGCTTATCTCCGGGGATATCATAGGGAAGCTTTTATCCGCACGGCGGGTTTCCACCTTAAAGGTTCCCCCTTGAGGCAGGGCATTTTTTAAAACCTTCAAAGCGGCGGCGCAAATCTCATTAAAATCCCTGGGGCATTCCAAAACGGGGGAAATTGAATAAATACCAAAAACCTTTTTCAGCCTTTCCATTACCTGGGGGAGGTCATCCTTAACCTCAACCCAAATTCGGCCCCAGGTATATTTTATCTCCCTTTTGGGCAAATCCGACAAGGCATGGCGTATATTACGGGTAAGCATTTCTATAAAACGGATTTTATTCTTGCCTTTAAGGCCAAGCTCTCCGTAGCGTATTAATAAAAGGCGGCTTTCCATAGGCTCTCCTTTCCTCTTTGGCAGGGTATTTATAATAATCTTAATTCCGCCACAGCTTTTTTAATAATAACAGAGGCGGCTTTAGCCTCCTCCAGAGTATTTTGGGGCGAAAAACTGAAGCGGATGGCGCTGTCTATACGCTCTTTGGGCAGGCCCATACCCCTTAAAACCGGACTGCCGGAGAGCTTTTTATTGCTGTGGCAGGCAGAACCGGAGGATACATAAAGCCCCTCCCCTTCCAGATAATGCAAAAGCACCTCGCTTTTAATTCCTAAAAAAGAAATATTTAAAATATGGGGGGCGCCTCCCTTGGGGCTGTTGCAAAAGCAATCATCAATATTTTTATTAAGCTCCTGCCATAAAAACTCTCTAAGCTGCCCCATATGGGCGGCGCTTTTGGCCTGCCTTTTGCCGTAATACTCGGCGGCGGCCTTAAAGGCCGCAATACCCGGGACATTTTCCGTGCCGGAGCGCAGGTTTTTCTCCTGCCCCCCGCCGAGTATAAGCGGAGCTATACGCATTTGCTTTTTAAGCCAAAGGAAGCCGCAGCCCTTAGGGGCATGAAGCTTATGGCCGCTGGCGCTGTAAAGATGAGCGCCCCATAAGGCAAGGCGGGTAGGGAGCTTGCAAAAGCCCTGAACGCCATCAATATGAAAAAAAGCCCGGGGCGCTTTTTCCCTGATTAAAGCCCCGATTTCCTCTAAAGGCTGAACGGCGCCGGTTTCATTATTTACATGCTGAATACTGATTAATAAAATATCCTCCCCCAGCATTTCCTCAAAGGCCGGCAGCAAGATAAGGCCTTCTTTATCCAAGGGTATATTCTCCATAATAAAGCCCCGGTTTTTTAAATCTTCAACCGGCTCCAAAACGGAAGGATGCTCCATGGGAGAAACTAAGATTCTTTTTGCTCTTTTGCCATGAGCTGCCGCCACGCCGAAAATTGCCGTATTATTACTCTCGCTGCCGCCGGAAGTAAAATAAATATCTCCCTCCCCCCCTTGTAATAGGGGGCTGAGAATTTCTTTGGCCTTTCGGATAATTTCGGAGGCGGCAACCCCCTTACCATGAAGGGAGGAGGGATTGCCGTAATCCTCTTCCATAGCCTTAAGGGCAGCCTGGGCCGCAAAGGGGGCTACCTTTGTTGTGGCGCTGTTATCAAAATAAATTTCCCTCAAGGCTCACCCTCCTAAAATAAGGTGAAGCCGAGAGCAAGCCCGGCTTCACAATTATAAGCATAAATCTGCCTGCCTAAAACCGGATAAAGTAAGGGAAAGCAAAGGGGCTTAAACCGCTTTATCCGTATAGCCTTATTACATAAATAAAGGCGCGAATACCAAAGAAATAATAGTCATCAGCTTAATTAAAATATTAATAGAGGGGCCGGAGGTATCCTTAAAGGGGTCTCCCACGGTATCCCCGTTAACGGCGGCAGCATGAGCCTCAGAACCTTTGCCGCCATGGTTGCCGTCTTCTATATATTTTTTAGCATTATCCCAGGCGCCGCCGGCATTAGCCATCATAATTGCCAAAAGGAAGCCGGAGACTAAAGTGCCCGCTAAAACGCCGCCTAAAGTTTCTTTACCTAAACCCGGGGCAAGGCCTACAAAAACCGGCACAACAACCGCTAAAACACTGGGCAAAATCATTTCCCTTAAAGCGGCCTTGGCGCTAATATCCACACAGCGGGCATAATCCGGCTTGGCTTTTTCCTCCATAAGGCCGGGTATTTCCCTAAACTGGCGGCGGACTTCATCAATCATGGCGCCGGCGGCTCTCCCCACAGCCTGCATAGTCATGGAGGAGAAAACAAAAGGCAGCATACCGCCGATAAATAAACCGGCAACAACCTTGGGGTCTAAAATATTCAGCATTTCAATTCCTACAGCCTGAGTATAGGCGGAGAATAAAGCAAGGGCTGTAAGAGCAGCGGAGCCAATGGCAAAACCCTTGCCGATAGCCGCGGTGGTATTACCGACGGAATCCAAACTATCTGTAATTTTGCGTACATCCTTGCCTAAATTTGCCATTTCCGCAATACCTCCGGCATTATCGGAAATTGGGCCGTAAGCATCTACGGCTACAACCATGCCGGTTGTGGAAAGCATACCGACTGCCGCCAAAGCAATACCATAAAGGCCGGCAAACTGATAGGCCGCTAAAATACCTATTACAATCAGGATAATCGGCATGGCGGTAGAACCCATACCAGAGGCAATGCCGGAAATTATATTAGTAGCCGTTCCCGTTTCGCAGGATTTTGCAATTGCCTGTACCGGGCCATATTTTGCGGATGTATAATATTCGGTAACCTTGCCAATGGCAAAACCCACTAAAAGGCCGGCAATTGTAGCTATAAAGACGCCGTTTGCCGTATAAGTCTTGGTAAAGCCCAGGGTTGTTACGGTAAAAGCGGCAGGCAAAACTAGCTTACATACGGCAAAGGTACCAATAATAGATAAAATAGTCGCAACCATAGTACCTGTGTTAAGAGCTTTTTGAGGGTCGCTGCCCTCTTTGGCGCTGACAAAAAATGCGCCGATAATAGAGGCGATAATCCCTACCGCCGCAATTAACATAGGAGCTATTATCCCCTCGCCCCTATTTCCTATGCTTAAAGCGGCGCCTAAGGCGATAGCCGCAACAATTGCCCCTACATAGGATTCAAAAAGGTCGGAGCCCATACCGGCTACATCCCCTACATTATCCCCTACATTATCCGCGATTACGGCAGGATTACGGGGATCGTCCTCGGGAATGCCCGCTTCCACTTTGCCGACTAAATCGGCGCCGACATCGGCGGCTTTAGTATAAATACCCCCGCCTACCCGGCCGAAAAGAGCAACGGAAGAGGCGCCTAAGGCAAAACCATTTATAACACCGGGCTGCCCGGGGAAAATTAAAACCACAATGCCCAAGCCCAAAAGGCCAAGGCCCACAACACTCATACCCATTACGGCCCCGCCGGAAAAGGCAATATCAAGAGCCTTGTTTAAGCCGCTTTTTGCTGCGGCATTGGCTGTGCGAACATTGGCCTTAGTGGCTACCCTCATGCCGATATTCCCCGCTAAAATAGAGCAAAACGCCCCGATAATAAAGGTAAAAGCGGTGGAGGGCTGAAGGCTGTCCGCCCCGGTTGTCATAAAGCCGACAAAAGTAATAACTGCCGCCAGGCATATTACAAAGATAATTAATGTGCGATACTGGCGATTTAAAAAAGCCATAGCTCCGTCATGGATTGCGGCCGCAATTTCCTTCATTTTGTCATTGCCGGAATCTACTTTATTAATCTTTTTAGCCAGGAACAAAGCAAAAAATAGCGCGATTATACCCGCTAACAGAGCTAAGAACTTCATATTCTCCATTTTGTACACTCTCCGTTTATATTAATTAATAATAGTTAATTAGATTATTAAGGCGAGGATTAAGGTCAGCACAAAAAAAGCCGCCCCAAGCCAAATTGTTATTTTGCTTAAAAAGTCATCCATGCCCTTTTTTTTGCCAAAAAAGGTTTCCGCACCCCCGGCAATGGAGCCTGAAAGCCCGGCGCTTTTGCCGGATTGCAAAAGAACTGTTGCAATAATCCCCAGGGATATTAAAACTTGAAGAATTGTCAGAAAAACCTTCATTTTTTCACCTCCGAAACACCCTATGTATATATATTAAAATTTTTTACTAAAAAACAGCGGCAAATTTAAAGCTGCCAAATTATTTTACCACAAACAAAAATCAAATACAACATTTTAGCCCCTAAAGGGCGGGTTTATTTCCTAAATTTCTTAATCTGCCCATACTCGGGGCTTAATTCGCTAAGACAAAAATAAAAAGGGGGGCGGCCCCCCCCTTTTTAGGCTTAAATTAATCTAAATTATAGAAGGCCTCTATACCGGCAAATTCCGCCGCTATATCCAACTCTTCCTCTATTCTTAATAATTGATTATATTTGGCAACCCTGTCTGTACGGGAGGGGGCGCCGGTTTTAATTTGGCCGCTATTTGTGGCTACGGCAAGCTCCGCTATGGTAGTATCTTCCGTTTCTCCTGAGCGATGGGAAATAACCGTGGTAAAGCCCGCCTTTTTCGCCATTTCTATGGCATCCAGGGTTTCCGTTAAAGTACCGATTTGATTAAGCTTAATTAAAATACTATTGGCGGCCTTAATTTCTATGCCTTTGGCCAGCCTTTCGGGGTTAGTAACAAAAAGGTCGTCCCCTACTATCTGGATTTTCTGCCCCAGCTTTTCTGTAAGATACTGCCAGCCCTCCCAATCATCCTCGGCAAGGCCGTCTTCAATAGAAATTATGGGGTAATTCCGGCAAAGCCCCGTATAGTACTCAACCATTTCTTTAGATGTTTTTACCAGATTCTCTCCCCTTAAATGATATTTGCCATCCTCAAAAAGCTCGGTGGCCGCAACATCCAAAGCAATTTTAATATCCGTCCCCGGGGTATAACCCGCCTTTTTAACGGCGAGAATAATGCATTCCAGGGCTTCCTCATTGGTTTTAAGGCTGGGGGCAAAGCCGCCCTCATCCCCAACGGAGGTATTATAGCCCCGCTCCTTCAATACTTTACGGAGATTATGAAAAACCTCGGCCCCCATACGCAGGCATTGGCTGAAATCAGAAGCCCCTACAGGCATAATCATAAATTCCTGAATATCGAGATTATTATCGGCATGCTGGCCGCCGTTTAAAATATTCAGCATGGGCACAGGCAAAACCTTGGCGTTTACGCCGCCGATATAACGGTAAAAAGGAATACCGAGAGATGCCGCGGCGGCTCTGGCAACAGCCAGAGAAACCCCAAGTATGGCATTTGCCCCCAGCTTGCCCTTATTTTTTGTGCCGTCTAAATTTATCATTAAATTATCTATGGCTGCCTGCTCAAAGGGGGAAAGACCAATAATCTCCGGGGCAATTACCG
Organism: Clostridiales bacterium; assembly: GCA_040767605.1. Taxonomy (GTDB): domain Bacteria; phylum Bacillota; class Dehalobacteriia; order UBA4068; family UBA4068; genus JAXGOI01. The sequence continues at coordinate 1,309,880 of JAXGOI010000001.1, read as the reverse complement.
TCATAATATTCTTTACGGCCTGCAATACACCTTTGCCTAGAAAACGCTGGCCTCCGTCCCGCAGCTCTACAGCTTCATGAGCGCCGGTTGAAGCCCCCGAGGGTATGGCGGCTCTGCCATGAGAGCCGTCATCTAAAAAAACCTCCGCTTCAATAGTGGGGTTACCCCTGGAATCCAGGATCTCCCGGGCGTTTACATCGCAAATCATGCACATGATCAAGACCTCCAAATTTTATATTATATTGCTTATTATATCCCGGGAATAAAGATTAACCCGGGCTTATAAACCTTTAGGCATAAAACCCTTAAAAAGCAAAGGAAAGCTGGCTGTAATTTTGCAAGCCGGAAGCAATCAGGCTGCTGCCGGTCATTTCCGACGGCTGGCGCAAGCCCAAAAGCTGCAAAATAGTAGGGGCAATATCCTCCAGCCTGCCCTGGCGCAATTCCAAATTGCGAAGGCTGTCATCCGCCAGAATAAAAGGAACTAAATTTGTGGTATGGGAGGTAAAGGGCTTGCCGTCTTCGGCCATCATTTTCTCAACATTCCCATGGTCTGCCGTAACTATCAGGGTGCCATGAACCTCTTTAACGGCCTGCTCCACCTGGCCCAGGCAAAAATCCACCGCATTTAGGGCTGTAATTGTGGCCCCTAAATTCCCCGTATGCCCCACCATATCCGGGTTGGCATAATTTAAAACAATTACATCATAAATACCGCTGCCGATTCTATCTATAACGGCCTTGGTAACGGCGGAGCAATTCATTTCCGGGGCCATATCATAGGTGGCTACATTGGGGGAGGGTATCATAACCCTGTCCTCCCCTACATCCATTCTTTCCACCCCTCCGTTAAAGAAAAATGTAACATGGGCATATTTTTCTGTTTCGGCAATTCTCAGCTGGCGCAAATTATTTCGGGAAAGAATTTTGCCCAAAGTATTATTAGGAGGAAGAGGCGGAAAGGCCACGGGGATTTTTAAAGTATCGTCATAGCTTGTCATAGAGGCATAGTGAACTCTAGGATAATTCTCCCCGCGGCTAAAAAAATTAAAATGGCTGTCGCAAAAGGCATGGCTGATTTCCCTGGCCCTGTCGGAACGGTAATTAAAAAACAGCAGGCTGTCCCCGGTTTTTATCAGCCCCTTGGGGCTGCCGTCTTCCCTGGTAATAACCATGGGTTCCATAAATTCATCATTTATATTTTGATCATAAGAATCATTTACGGCCTCATCAGGAGAGGTAAAGGCCTTGCCCTTGCCATAGACCATTAAATCGTAAGCTTTTTTTATTCTTTCCCAATGCTTATCTCTATCCATTGCGTAAAAACGCCCTATAATAGAGGCTATTTCTCCTATTCCCTGCCGGGCAATTTCATCCTCCAGCCTTTTAATATAGCGTAAAAGGGAACGGGGCTGGGTATCTCTGCCATCGGCAAAGCAATGTATATAAACATCCCTCATACCCTGTTTTTTAGCCATGGCAATTAAGGCCAGCAAATGGTCAATATGGCTGTGAATTCCCCCGTCGGATAAAAGGCCGAATAAATGCAGAGCTCCATTTTTCTTTTTGGCCTCTTTAACGCTTTCCGTAAAAACCGGGTTGGTAAAAAAGCTGCCGTCTTCAATGGCATTGTTTATCCGGGTAACCTCCTGATAAATAATCCGCCCCGAGCCTATATTCATATGGCCTACTTCGCTATCCCCCATTTGCCCCTCAGGCAGCCCTACATAGGGGCCGGAAGCCCCTATACAGGTATGAGGATAATTATTCCAAAGACGGTTAAAATTAGGCAAATCCGCATGGGAAATGGCATCTCCCGGGGAGCCTGTGGGCATGCCCCAGCCATCCAAAATTATAAGTACAAGTGGTTTGCCCGCAATTTTCATACTCTTTCCCCCAACCCAAATAAAAATACACTCTGTTTTACTTTTAAGCCGGGCCGGGAATATATCCTTAGCCCGGCTTTTTGTTTTTAGGCTTTTTAGAGTTTTTTATAATTTACCAGCATTCCAAAGCTATCCGGCTTAAGGCCGGCGCCCCCTACCAAGGCCCCGTCTATATTGGGGCAGGCCATAATTTGAGAAATATTCCCCGGCTTAACGCTGCCGCCGTATAAAATGCTGATTTTCTGAGTAACAGGCCCCCATAAATTGCCAATAAGGCCGCGGATATAATTAATGGCCTCTTCAGCATCCTCAGGGGCGGCAACAGCGCCGGTGCCGATAGCCCAAACCGGCTCATAGGCAAAAACTATATCCTCCCCCGGTTTAGATATGCCGGCCAGAAGGGCTTCAATCTCATTTTTTAATACATTCATGGTTTGGCCGCTTTTTCTTTGCTCCAGAGTTTCCCCCAGGCAAATAATGGGCCGCATACCCCAGCGGCGGGCGGCCTCGGCCTTTTTAGCAACTATTAGGGCATTTTCTTTAAAATACTGCCGCCTTTCCGAATGCCCGCAAAGACAATAGGAACAGCCGCAATCCGCGGCCATTTCCCCGGAGATTTCCCCGGTATAGGCCCCTTCATTTTCCCAGTATATATTTTGAACCCCTGTTTTAACCCCGCTGCCTTTTAGCTCCCCAGCCACGGCATCTATAAGAATAGAGGGAGGAATAATTACAGCCTCGGGGGAATCCGGCAAAAGCAAAGGCAAAAAGCTCCGGCAAAAATCCTTAGCCTGCTCTTTAGTTTTATACATTTTCCAGTTTGCGGCAATAATTACCTGCCTTGAAGCATTCCTCAAAAGAAAACCCCCTTAAAAAAGTAATTAAGCCCTTTATTTATCCTCCAGAGCGGCAAGGCCGGGGAGGACTTTGCCCTCCAGCACTTTTAAAGAGGCCCCGCCCCCAGTGGAAATATGATCGATTTTATCCGTTACGCCGGCTTTATGCACAGCCGCAACAGAATCCCCCCCCCCGATAATGGTAAACCCGGGGGAATTTGCCGCCGCTTTGGCGATTTCTATGGTTCCGACTGCAAATTTCGGCATTTCAAATACGCCTAAAGGGCCGTTCCAAACAATGGTTGCCGCAGCCACCAATTCTTTAGTAAACAGCTTAATTGTAGCCGGGCCGATATCCAAGGCCTCCCAACCCGGGGGTATTTCCCCCGGCCTTACAATTTTACTTGGGCTGTCTTCAGAAAAACTTTGGGCAACATGAATATCTACCGGTAAAACCAGCTTAGAGGCGGATTCAAGAGCTAAAATTTCTTTAGCCCAGGGGATTTTTTCCCTATCCACTAAAGAATTTTCTGTATTAAAGCCTTTAGCTGCGGAAAATGTGTGGGCCATCCCCCCGCCGATTAAAAGCTTATCCACCTTATTTAAAAGATTTTCAATTACGGCAATTTTATCCGCGGTTTTTGCCCCGCCTATAATAGCCACAAAAGGCCGGGCAGGCTCATTAATGGCCTCGCAAAGGCTTTTAATTTCACTTTCCAGCAAAAAACCGGCGCAGGAAGGCAAAATATGGGCTATACCCTCAGTGGAGGCATGGGATCTGTGGGCGGTTCCGAAGGCGTCGTTTACATAAATATCGGCAATTTCAGCCAGCTTTTGGGCAAATTCCCGGTCATTATTTTCTTCCTCGGGGTAAAAACGGGCATTCTCCAAAAGCAGAATTTCCCCGGGTTTTAAGGCCTTAGCCAGTTTTTTAGGCTCCTCGCCAATACAATCCGAAGAAAAATAAACTTCCTGAGGCCAAAGGCCTTTTAAATGCCGGGCTACGGGCTTAAGGCTGTATTTTAAATCTTTTTTACCCTTAGGCCGGCCTAAATGAGACATAAGAACTATTTTGGCCTTATGCTCCCTTAAATAGCGGAGGGTAGGCAGGGCAGCGGTTATTCTGGTATCATCCCTTACCTGGCTGCCATTATCTAAGGGTACATTAAAATCCACCCTTACAATAGCCGTTTTACCGTTAAAATCCATATCTGACAGAGCTTTTTTTTGCACTATGCCATTGGACAATTTTTTTCTCTCCTTTACCCTATAAACTAGCCGCAATATACTTGGCCAAATCAATTATTCGGCAGGTATAACCCCATTCATTATCATACCAGGTCATTACCTTAAGCATATTGCCGCCAATTACCATGGTGGAGAGAGCGTCTACAACTCCGGAATGGGCATCCCCATTATAATCAATAGAAACCAGAGGCTCTTCGCTATAACCTAAAACGCCTTTAAGCTGATTTTCAGAGGCCGCCTTTAAAACAGCATTAACCTCTTCCGCCGTGGTATCCTTTTTAAGCTCCAAATTTAAATCCACTGCGGAGACATTAGGGGTAGGCACACGCAGGGCAAAACCGTTTAGCTTACCTTTAAGCTCAGGCAGCACTAAAGCGACAGCTCTGGCCGCCCCGGTAGTTGTAGGAATAATCGAAACTGCCCCGGATCTTGCCCGGCGCAAATCCTTATGGGTTTTATCTAAAATCTGCTGATCATTGGTATAGGCATGAATAGTTGTCATTAAGCCCTTTTCGATACCGAATTTATCATTAATTACTTTGGCAACAGGCGCCAGGCAATTTGTTGTGCAGGAGGCATTTGATATAATATGATGCTTGCCGGCATCATACTGCTGATTATTAACCCCGTAAACAAGGGTAATATCCTCATTTTTACCGGGGGCTGCCAAAATAACCTTCTTTGCTCCGGCATCTAAATGAGCTTTGGCTTTTAAGGCATCATTAAATTTACCGGTGGATTCAATTACAATATCCACACCCAGCTCTTTCCAGGGGAGATCGGCAGGGTCTGCCACGGTTAAAACCTTAATTTTCTTACCGTCTACAATAATATTTTCTTCATCCCAGGAAACATCCCTGTTGTAACGCCCATGGGTGGAATCATACTTCAATAAATGGGCAAAGGTTTTTGGGTTGGAACGGCCATTGATTGCCACAAGTTCAAAATCAGGGTCGCCAAAAGCCAGGCGGAAAAACGGCCGCCCTATTCTACCAAAACCATTGATTGCCACTTTTACCGACATTTTATAAGCCTCCCTTTATATTATATATATTTTTACAGGATAAGCCCTGTAATAAATCCAGGCCCCACTTTGTTCATTCGCTAATAACAATTAAAATCCTCTCATAAAATTTATATTTGCCATATTCAGCCTTTTCTGCCCAATTATATCAGATGCCTATTATATCTCGGCCTCTATATTTTTTTATCCCCGCGTATATCGGAGGCAAGTTCTCTTAATCTTCTCAGGCGGTGATTCATCCCCGAGCGGCCCAGGCCTAAATTCTCCGCCAGCTCCGCCAGAGTTCCCCCGGGGTTTGAAAGCCTGGCCTGAGCCGCTTGGCGAAGGGTGGAAGGTAGCCTATCGAGGCCTATATGCTCATCTATAAGCTTAATATCCTCTACCTGGCTTAGGCCCGAATTTACCGTTTTATTAATATTGGCGTTTTCACAATTAGTTTGGCGGTTAACCCTGTTTCTTATTTCTTTAACTATCCGAATATTTTCAAATTCCAATAAGGAGCGATGAGAGCCCATAATATTTAAGGTATCGGCAATGGCCTCGCTGCCCTTTAAATACACCACAAACATTTGCTTTCTTTGGGTTGTTTTGGCCTCTATGCCAAAATCTGCCAGAATCTCCCGGATAAGCCGGCAATGCTCCTTATCATTACAGACTATTTCCAGATGATAATTCCCCTCCGGATTATTAATGCTGCCCCCGGCTAAAAAAGCCCCCCGCAAATAAGCCCTTTTGCAGCAGGGCTTTAAAAGCATATCTTCTTTTATTTTACCGGGAAAATCCATATAAGCCGCCTGGCCCGGGTCTTTTAGCCCTAAAAGGGCTAATACCTTTTCGGTACCTTTTTGGGGGGGGATTCTAATATCAAAAACCTGGCTTTTATTTAGCCGGGCTTTTCTGTGAACTAAAATTTGGGCCTCTAAACCAAAAAGCTTACGGATAAAAACAAACATCCTCCGGGTAGCCCCGGGGTGCTCCGTAATAATAGAAAAGGAAATGCTTTGCCTGCTCCCAATTTGAATAGAGCCGCTGATTTTTAAAAAAGCGGCAAATTCCGCCAGCTGGCAGCAATCCCGGCTGGGGTTTATTCTTACTAAATCATTTTTTACGGCTTTAGAAAAAGACATATGCAAACCTCCCCTAAAAGCCCTTAAAGGTAATTGGCTTTAGCCGCTTGTATTCAGCCGGCTTGTATTAACCGGCTTGTATTAACCGGCTTTTCTTTAGCAGTCTCCCTTTGGCCGGCTTTATTTCAGTAAGCTTCCCTTCGGCTAGTTTCCCTTTTTATCCCTTGCAATATCCCGATGGTATATAGAGGGCCGATAACCAAAGGCTGTTAAATGCTGATGCAAAGCCTCGGCAATGGCTATTGAGCGATGCCTGCCTCCGGTGCAGCCGATAGATAAAGTAATATGCCTTTTACCCTCCTGTTTATAGTGGGGGAGCAAAAAACGCAGCAAATTAATATAACGCCTGATAAATTCCCGGCTTACCTCATAGCCAAAAACAAAATCTTTTATTTCGCTGTCTAAACCGCTTAGGGGCTTAAGCTCTTTAATATAATAAGGGTTTGGCAAAAAACGCACATCCATAACTAAATCGGCTTCTATGGGCAGGCCGTATTTATAGCCGAAAGACATTATGGAAATTTTCATGGTTTCCTGCCCTTTGCTGGAAAAAAGCTCGACTATTTCCCGGCTGAGCTCATTTGAGGTTAAATTGGAGGTATCTATAATATAATCCGCCATACCTCTGATATTTTGAAGCATTTCCCTTTCCTTTGCTATACTTTGGCTAATGCTGGAATACTCATCCGCCAGGGGATGCTTGCGCCGGGTTTCCTTATAGCGGCGGATAAGCACCTCATCTGAGGCCTCTAAAAAAAGCACCTGGCAATCCCCAATTTCCCGCAGATTTGCCAGGGCCTCCTCCGCCTGGGTAAAAAACTCCCCTCCCCGCACATCAATAACCATTACAACCTGTTTTATTCTGCTTTGGCTTAAGGATATCCCCTCCATAAATTTTAAGAATAAATAAGGGGGCAAATTATCAATGCAAAAATAGCCTAAATCCTCCAGAGAGTTTACGGCCCTTGTTTTGCCTGCTCCGCTCATTCCGGTTATAACCAATACCTTTAGGGGGTTTTTATCCTGGCTCATCTTAAATTTCTCCTTTTATTTTAGGGCAAAATCCCTATTATAAGGCAAATTTATAAATTGCCTCGGCTACGCCACGCTCATAATTAGGGGCTGTAATATAATCCGCTTTTTCTTTTAGGGCATTAATAGCATTACCCATGGCTATTTTAAGCCCCGCAGCCTCAAAAAGGGGGAGATCATTATAGCTGTCTCCGCAGGCCATAACTTCCTCTTTTTTAAAGCCCAAATTTTCCGCTAAAAGGGTCAGGGTTTTGCCTTTATCGGCCTTGGGGTTTACAAATTCCAAATAATAGGGCTTGGATTTTGTTATATATACTCTTTCTTTAAAATAATCCTGCCAAAGAGGCCAAAGCCCATCAAGCCTTCCCGCCTCGCCTCTAAGCAATACTTTATGGGGGTCATTATGCAGCCAGCCCTTAATATCTCCCACTGCCATAGCCCTAACACCGAATCTTTGGCAGTATTTTGCCACGGCCCCATCTATATAAGGTACGCAAAGCCTGTCCTTAACATAAACCTGCACCCCCAAGCCTTCTTCCATTCCTAGGGCAATAACCTCCTTTGCCAAGGGCATATTTAAAGGGGCTTCAAAAAAAGGCTTCTCTTCATTAACGGCCCGGGCATAAGCCCCCTGATAAGTAATAAGAGGGGTAAAAATATTTAATTCTTTGGCAAAACGGACGGCCGAAGCAAACATCCTCCCGGTGGAAAGGGTTATTTTAATCCCCCTTTCCATAGCCCGGCCTATGGCCTTGCCATCCGTTGAGGAAATTTGATTATCCCGGTTTAATAAGGTATCGTCCAAATCCAGAGCAATTAATTTTATGGCCAATGTTTTATTTTACTCCTTAAAGTATTTTACCTTTAGCCGCAGCTTTTACGGCTTTTTAATAAAAATTATTTTTAAGGCAAGTTTTTAAAGCGTTTTAAGGCCAGTTTTCCGCATCATTTTCTTTATTAAAATAATTATAAATATTCTCGGCTGTTTTTCTGTTCAGGGAATTTACCTCCCATAATTCTTCAAGGCTTGCCTGAGAAACCCCCTTAACGCTGCCAAAAGCAGCAATAAGCCGCCGCCTAAGGGCAGGCCCCACTCCGAGGATATCCTCTAAAGAGGAATGTATTTGCTCCTTTGCCCTTAGCTTGCGATGATAGCTGAGAGCAAAGCGATGGGCCTCATCCCGTATTCTTTGCAAAAGCCTAAGGCCGGGGGAATTTCTGTCTAAAATCAGGCCCTGTTTTTGGCCGGGGAAGAAAATTTCCTCCTCTTCCTCCGCCAGAGCAATAAGAGCCGCCCCCTGAAAACCTAAGGGCTCTAAAACTTCATAAACTGAGGATAATTGCCCCTTCCCCCCGTCTATAACCAGTAAATCCGGGAAAAGGCCAAAATCCGCAGGGTTTTTACCCTCGCTTTTTTCTTTTAAACCTCTTTGCCAGCGGCGCTTTAAAACCTCCTGCAGGGAGGCAAAATCATTGACCCCTTCTACGCTTTTAATTCTAAAACGCCGGTAAAGCTTAGGCGCCGGCAGCCCCTGATTAAAAACAACCATAGAGCCTACGGTATTGCTGCCCTGAATATGGCTGATATCATAACATTCTATTCTGGAGGGGGTACGCCCTAATGAGAGCTTTTGGCGTAAATCCTCTAAGCCCTCGGCGGCATCCCGGCTTTTGCGCTCCCGGGAATTTAAATATTGGTCTAAAACCAGGGCGGCATTATTGGCCGCTAAATTCATTAACCTTCTTTTATCCCCCCTTTGGGGAACTATTATTTCTACTTTGCGGCCTGCTTTATCCCCCAGAAGAGAAATAAGCTCCCCAATATCCTGAGGCTTATGGCTTAAATAAATCCGCCGGGGAATAAAGCTTGAATTGCCGTAATAATCCAGCAAAAAACGGGTAAGGGCTTCATCCTCACGGTTTTCTTCACCATTTATAATAAAGAAATGATCCCGCCCGATAACCTTCCCTCCCCGGATAAAGAAAACCTGAATCAAGCCTTGCTCTTCTTTAATCCGGCAGGCCAATAAATCATAATTGCCGCCTTTATCGCTTTGGTCTAAATCCTGCTTTTGCTGCACCTGGCTTAAGGCGGCAAGCATATCTCTAAAATGCGCGGCCTCTTCAAAGCGCAGCTCTTTACTGGCCTCATGCATTTTTTTCTCTATTTGCCGGCAAATCTCTTTAGCCTTACCCTCTAAAATAAGGCTGATTTGTTTAACTGTTTCCCCATAATCCTCCCTGCTTATCTTCCCTATACAGGGGGCGGGGCAAAGCTTAATCTGGGCATTAAGGCAGGCCCTGTGGTTTTTAGGCCAGCTTTTGCCGGAGCAGGAGCGCAAAGGGAGAATTTTTTTAATCAAATTTGCGGCCTGATGCATGGCCTTACTGTTTACATAGGGGCCAAAATAGCGGCTGCCGTCATTTTGGGCTCTTCTGGCAATTATCAGCCGGGGGTAATCCTCCTCAAGGGTCAGCCTTAAATAGGGGTAATGCTTATCATCCCTTAGCCTTATATTATAATGAGGGCTGTATTCTTTTATTAAATTGCTTTCTAAAATCAGGGCTTCCTGGGGATTATCCACTATAATAGTTTCAAAATCCCGTATTTTATCTACTAAGGCAGCGGTTTTAGGCTCTAAGCGGCGTATATCCTGAAAATAGGAGCGAACCCGGTTTTTCAGGCTTTCCGCTTTGCCCACATAAATAATCCGCCCCTCTTCATCCTTCATAAGGTAAACCCCGGCCTTAGCCGGCAATTGCTCCAGTTTTTCCTTTATCAGGGGGTTTATTTGCCTTTTTACCTCATCGCTCACTCTTTAATTCACCGCCTTAAGCCCTTAAAACAATTAAATTTTAGCCTTAAGCAAAGCCTTTGCTAAAAACTCCCCCGTATAGCTTTGAGGGTTGGAGGCTATTTCCTCAGGGGTACCCAGGGCAATAACGGTTCCCCCTTTATCTCCCCCATCGGGGCCTAAATCGATTATATAATCCGCCGTTTTAATCACATCCAAATTATGCTCAATTACCACTACGGTATCCCCCGCCTCTACCAGGCGGGCAAGGGTTTCTAAAAGACGGTGAATATCCGCCGCGTGAAGCCCCGTTGTGGGCTCATCTAAAATATAGAGGGTGCGCCCATTGGAGCGGCGGGAAAGCTCCGTAGCCAGCTTTACCCTTTGCGCCTCCCCGCCGGAAAGGGTAGTGGCCGATTGCCCCAGGCGAATATAGCCCAGCCCCACATCCTGCAGGGTTTTTAGCTTGCGGTTAATTCTCGGTAAATTGCTGAAAAAATCTGTGGCCTCATCAACGGTCATATTAAGAATATCCGCAATATTTTTGCCTTTATAATAAACCGAAAGGGTTTCCCGATTATATCTTTTTCCTTTGCAAACCTCGCAGGGAACATAAACATCAGGCAAAAAATGCATGCCAATTTTAATTATGCCGTCCCCCCGGCAGGTTTCACAGCGCCCTCCCTTAACATTAAAACTGAAGCGCCCCGCTTTATAGCCCCTGGCTTTGGATTCCGGGATAAGGGAAAAAAGCTCCCGGATTAAATCAAAAAGCCCTGTATAGGTTGCGGGGTTAGAGCGAGGGGTTCTCCCAATAGGGTTTTGATCAATATTAATAACCTTTTCCAGATATTCCAAACCCTCAATTGCGCTATAAGGCCCGGGAACTGTATGGGCCTTATTTAAAAGCCGGGCCGTGGCCTTATAAAGAGTCTCGTTAACCAATGAGCTTTTGCCGCTGCCGGAAACACCCGTAACGCAAATAAAAAGCCCCAGGGGGAAGCTGGCATCTACATTTTTTAAATTATTGGCGGCGGCCCCTTTGATTTTCAGGCTTTTTTCTCCGGGGTTTCTCCGGCTTTGGGGCACAGGTATATATTTTTTGCCGCTTAAATATTGGCCCGTTATGGAATCCGGGCTTGCCATAATTTCATCTATGGTGCCGGCGGCGACAATTTCCCCGCCTAAGGCGCCGGCCCCGGGGCCGATATCAATAATATAATCCGAGGCCAGCATGGTTTCTTCATCATGCTCTACCACCAGAACCGTATTGCCTAAATCCCTCAGGCGCATAAGGGTTTGAATTAAACGGGCATTATCTTTTTGATGCAGCCCTATACTGGGCTCGTCCAAAATATATAAAACCCCCATAAGATAAGAGCCTATTTGGGTTGCAAGGCGTATTCTTTGAGCCTCCCCCCCGGAGAGGGAAGAAGCGCTACGGGCAAGGGTAAGATAATCCAGCCCCACATTTATAAGAAAGCTAAGCCTTTCTTTAATTTCTTTTAATACCTGGCGCCCGATAAAAATTTCCCTTTCCTTCAGCTTAAGCTTATCAAAAAAATCAAAGGCTTTAGCCACGGAAAAATGGCTGATTTCATTAATATTAAGGCCGCCTATGGTAACCGCCAAGCTCTCCGGCTTAAGGCGGGCTCCGCCGCATTCCGGGCAGGGCTTTACGCTCATATATCTTTCCAGCTCTTCCCGCATGGATTCCGAATTGGTTTCCCGGTAGCGCCGCTCATAATTATTTACAAGGCCCTCCCAGGTATGGCTCCAGGGCACAACTTTATCCTCAGTTTGATACATAATTAAAAACTTTTCATTACCGCAGCCGTAAAAAATATCATCCAAATCCTTACGCCGCATATCCTTAATAGGGGTATCCAAAGAAAAGCCATGGGCTTTGGCCACAGCTTGAATAAATTTAAAATACCAACCCTGGGTATTCTCATTCCAGCGGCAGAGGCCGCCCTGATTTATTGAAAGGTTTTCATCCGAGATTAAGAGCCCTTCGTCTACACTCATGGAATAACCCAGGCCGGTGCATTTGGGACAGGCGCCGAAGGGATTATTAAAAGAGAACATTCTGGGGTTTATTTCTTCAATGCTGATACCGCAATGGGTGCAGGCAAAATTCTGGCTGAAAACAATTTCGGAATTTGCCCCATCCGAAGCCTGCAAAAGAAGCATAACAGTACCCTTGCCCATTTTTAAGGCCAGCTCCAGAGAATCGCTTAAGCGCTTATCTATATCGGGCTTAATAATTATCCTATCTACCACAAGCTCCAGATTATGTTTTTTCTGCTTATCCAAAAGAATTTCTTCATCAAGGCCGCGCATTTCTCCGTTTACCCTTATCCGGGCAAAACCCTGAGCCCTTAAATCGGCAAAAAGCTTTTGGTATTCGCCTTTTCTGCCTCTTACCAGAGGGGCCAAAATTTGAGCTTTTGCCCCCTGATAAGCCAAAACGGCATCTGTCATTTGGTCTACGCTTTGCTGCTCAATGGGCCTGCCGCATTGAGGACAATGGGGATGCCCGATTCTGGCATAAAGCAAACGCAGATAATCATGAATTTCCGTAACCGTACCCACAGTGGAACGGGGATTGCGGCTGGTGGTTTTTTGATCTATGGAAATAGCCGGGGAAAGCCCCTCTATGGAATCTAAATCCGGCTTATCCATTTGGCCTAAAAACTGCCGGGCATAAGATGAAAGAGACTCCATATAGCGGCGCTGCCCCTCGGCATATATGGTATCAAAAGCCAGGGAGCTTTTGCCGCTGCCGGAAAGGCCCGTAAGCACCACCAGTTTATCCCTGGGGATTTCCACATTAATATTTTTTAAATTATGCTCTCTGGCACCGCGAATAATTATTTTTTTACCTTCTGTTTTTGTCGACATATTTCTCCACTATTTCCGTAAAAAATTTTAATTTTATAAGAATGCTTATTTTTGGGAGCGAATTTCCATAATTAAATCCCTTAGCTGGGCGGCCTCTTCAAATTCCAGGCGGGAGGCGGCGGCTTTCATTTCTTTTTCCAAAGATAAAAGAACTTTTCCCCTCTCTTTTTTAGGGAGCTTTTTCGAGTCTGCCAAAGCTTTTTTATTTTTATCCGAGGCCGGCAAAACCGCGGCTACAACATCCCGGATTTCTTTAATTATGGTTTTGGGTATAATTCCATGGGCTTTATTATAGGCAATTTGCTTTTCCCGGCGGCGATTTGTCTCGTTTATGGCCTGGGCCATAGAATCCGTTATTTTATCCCCATACATTATTACCCGGCCTTCGGTATTTCTGGAGGCTCGGCCTATGGTTTGAATCAAAGAGCGGTTAGAGCGTAAAAAGCCCTCTTTATCCGCATCTAAAATCGCCACCAGAGTAACCTCGGGTAAATCCAGCCCTTCCCTTAAAAGGTTAATCCCCACCAAAACATCAAATACCCCCAGGCGCAAATTTCTGATTATTTCCATTCTCTCCAGGGTTTTAATTTCGGAATGCAAATACCTGACTAAAACCCCCTCCTCCTCTAAATAGGAGGTTAAATCCTCGGCCATTCTTTTTGTAAGAGTGGTAACTAAAACCCTTTGCTTTTTCTCGGCCCGCAGGCGGATTTCTCTTAATAAATCATCAATTTGCCCCTTAACCGGGCGTACTTCAATTTCCGGGTCTACAAGGCCTGTCGGGCGAACAACCTGCTCCACCGGTTCCGGGCAATGCTCCAGCTCATAGGGGCCGGGGGTTGCCGAAATATAAATAAGCTGATGAGTTTTCTCCTCAAACTCCTTAAATGTAAGGGGCCGGTTATCTCTGGCGGAGGGCAGACGGAAGCCATAATCAATTAAAGATTGCTTGCGGGAACGGTCTCCCTCGTACATCCCCCTTATTTGGGGCAGGGTAACATGGGATTCATCAATAAATACCAGATAATCCTCGGGGAAATAATCCAATAAAGTATAGGGGGGCTCTCCCTCCTTGCGGCCTGTTAAATGGCGGCTGTAATTCTCTATGCCCATACAATAGCCAAGCTCTTCCAATATTTCCAAATCATAAAGGGTTCTCTGCTCAAGCCTTTGGGCCTCTAAAAGCTTATTCTCATTACGGAAGTATTCCAGGCGCTGCCCCAGCTCATTGCGGATTTCAACAATGGCCTTTTTTAATTTGGCCTCTTCCGTAACATAGTGGCTGGCGGGGAAAATATTAATACTCTCCAAAATATTAATTACCTCCCCGGTAAGGGTATTTATCTCGGCGATTTTTTCTATTTCATCCCCAAAGAATTCCAGGCGATAGCCTTTGTCATCCGCCCCGGCCGGGAAAATATCCATAACATCCCCCCGGGCCCTAAAACCCCCCCTGTGAAAATCTATTTCATTCCGGCTATATTGCATAATAGCAAGCTGCCTGGCTATATAATCCCGATCCAAATTCATCCCCCGGCTTAGGGCAAGGCTTAAACCTAAATAATCGGCAGGATCCCCCAGGCCGTAAATAGCCGAAACGCTGGCTACGATAATTACATCCCGCCTCTCTAAAAGGGCTGCCGTAGCCGCATGGCGCAGCTTTTCAATTTCCTCATTTATAGAGGCGTCTTTATCTATATAGGTATCGCTGGAGGGAATATAGGCCTCCGGCTGATAATAATCATAATAACTTACAAAATACTCCACCTTATTATGGGGGAAAAACTCTTTAAACTCTCCGTAGAGCTGAGCCGCCAAAGTTTTATTATGGGCAATAACCAAAGAAGGGCGCTGGGCCTTGGCAATTACATTGGCTACCGTAAATGTTTTGCCCGAGCCCGTTACCCCTAAAAGCACCTGATGAGCCTTATTGGCCTTTATACCCTCAACAAGGCCTTCTATTGCCAGAGGCTGATCCCCCTTGGGGGTATAGGGAGCCTGAAGCTGAAACAAAGCCATAAACTACCTCCTGCTAACATAGGTTTATTATATCATAACAAACCGGATAATATAAATAACCATTATTATCCGGCTTAATATTATAATAAAAAAGCCTTGCTCCGAATACTCGGAACAAGGCTTTAAGGTCTAGGTATGAGTGATTACATCTTAAAGACATTGGCTGCCTGCGGACCGCGGGGGCCGTCAACTACATCAAACTCAACACTTTGGCCTTCGTCAAGGGTTTTAAAGCCATCGCCCTGGATTGCGGAAAAATGCACAAATACATCCTCGCCGCCATCTCTTTCAATAAAACCGAAACCCTTTTCCGCATTAAACCATTTAACTTTGCCGTTCATGTGGTACCTCCTAAAAATAATATAAGCTTTAGTATTATATCATGGGGTAATTCTTTTTACAAGGCATTTAAAAAAAGTTTTTTGTTTTTAAGCTGTTTCGCCATTTGGCAAATTATATTTTTAGCTGAAAAACCCTCTCTAAAGCATACATTTGGCGAAAATTTGCTAATTTAAAAATTATTGCTTGATTTTTATGACAAATAGAAATATAATAGCATTACCTAAATGTTTTTTTTCCCGCGAGGCCCCCTTTGTCCATCCGGACCAGAGCTTTGGATTGTCCCCGGGGTTGAACATTAGGGAAAATCCAAAGAAGGAGGACCTATAATGGCCTTTGAAGACAGAGTTTTAGTATGTAAAGAATGTGGTGCCGAATTCCCCTTTACTGCCTCTGAGCAAGAGTTTTATGCCGAAAAAGGTTTCCAAAACGACCCAGCCCGCTGCCCGGAATGCCGCGCTAATCGTAAGCGTCAGCGGAACAGCTCTCGCGGAGAAAGAGAACTTTTTAATGTTGTTTGTGCCAGCTGCGGTGTAGAAACCCAAGTGCCCTTCCGTCCTACGGAAGACCGTCCCGTTTATTGCCGGGATTGCTACCAGAAATCCAAAGAGGAATATTAAAACTAAGTTTTAATAAATAAGCAGAACTAAAAGCAGCCTTCGGGCTGCTTTTTAATTTTTTTATCTTATTTCTTTTATTTTATTTCTTTTATTTTATTTCTTTTATCTTATTTCTTTTATCTTATTTATTTTATCTTATTTATTCTACTTTAAAAAGCCACAAAGTAAAGGCTTTCTAAAAGGCGTTTTAAATACCGCAAAGCTCTTTTACCACCTGGGCTATTTCTTCCCGCTTAATCCGCCGGTTATGGCGGATTTGCTTTTCCTCTAAATTACAAAGGCCGGGGTGAATTTCTGTTTTTGTTAAAGCGGAAAGCCTTGCCAAAAGGGCCTGTTCATCCAAGCTGCTAATATCCTCATCCAAGGCCTCTAAAACGGCGGCCGGGAATTTATAGGGGTTAGCGGTAGAAGCGGTAAGAGTGGGGCGCTTATCCCCGCTTTTTGCCTTATAAGCCCTTTCCACCGCAATAGCTATGGATGTGTGAGGGTCCAATAAATAGCCCTCCTCCTGCCAGAGGGCGGCAATAGCCTTGGCCCCTTCATTATCATCGGCAAAGCCTGCCTCTAAAAAGCCCTTCCAGGCCTCATGGGCATCGGAATTTTTAAAATACCCCTCTTGGGAAAGCTGTTCAAAGGCCCGGGCGCAAATTTCTCCGTTTCTGCCGGCCATTTCAAAGAAAAAGCGCTCAAAATTGCTGGAAATAAGAATATCCATAGAGGGGCTGTTGGTTTTATAAAATTCCCTCCGGGTATCATAAATACCGCTTTTTATAGTCTCGGTTAAAACATTATTTTTATTGGAGGCGCAAATAAGCTTTGCAATAGGCAGGCCCATTCTTTTGGCATAATAGGCGGCTAAAATATTCCCAAAATTGCCGGTGGGCACACAAACATTAATTTCATCCCCCATTTTAAGCCTGTTTTGGGCTACCATTTGCCCGTAGCCATAAAAATAGTACACAATTTGCGGCAAAAGCCTGCCCCAATTTATGGAATTAGCCGAAGAAAAGCTTTTCCCTTTGGCTTTCATTTGGGCTTTTAATTCCTCATCACCAAAAATGCCTTTAACCGCCGTCTGACAATGATCAAAATTCCCCTCTACCGCCACAACATGGGTATTATTGCCTTCTGTAACAAGCATTTGCCGTTCCTGAATAGGGCTTACGCCCTGATCCGGATAAAAGACAATAATTCTCACCCCGGGAACATCTTTAAAGCCCTCTAAAGCGGCTTTACCGGTATCCCCGGAGGTAGCCACTAAAATAACCGTTTCTTTTTGATCCCCGCTTTTTGCTACTGCCGCCGCCAATTCATAGGGCATTATTTGCAGAGCCATATCTTTAAAGGCCGCCGTGGGGCCATGCCAAAGCTCCAGAATATTATGCTCCCCGGCTTTAACAAGGGGCGCTACGCTTTGGGGGAAGCTGCCGCTGTAATAGGCATTATCCACCATCAGGCTGATTTCCTCAGATGAATAATCATCTAAATATAGGCCGAGAATATCACAAGCCAGCTCCCTGTAGGATAGCTGCGCTAAATTTTCCGGCAAATAAGAGGGGAAGCTATCCGGCACAAAGAGGCCGCCGCCGGGGACCATCCCCAGGCAAATAGCTTCTGAAGCCCTGCTGGCAGGGTAATTATCTCTGGTGCTGATATAATTCATAATCCTTCTTTACTCTCCCTTCCCCGAAAACCCAGCTTTATTTTAGCCGGGGTATTAACCCTGTTTTAGTTTTAAATAATATATAGGCTGCCCCAGCCTTCTGTAACGCATTTCATACTCCGTAATAAGCCCCAAAGGCTGCGGAGGGGAATTTTCATCCTCTTCCTCAATAACCCAGCCTTCCTCACTAAAGCTTATTTTAGACCACTTAAAAAAATCTAAATTATCGGTTTTAAAAAGAATATACCCCTCCGGGGCTAAAACCCCCCTATAGAGATTAAGAAAATTTTTATGGGTAAGCCTCCGCTTACTGTGGCGGGCCTTGGGCCAGGGGTCTGAAAAATTTAAGTATAAATTGCTGATTTCCCCCGGGGCAAAAAGCTCTTCTATAAGCAGGGCATTTTGCCAGATAAAGCGCAAATTACTAAGCTCTTTCCCCTCTAGGCGTAAAATGGCATAGGCAATCATTTCTTCCCGAAACTCCAAACCCAGCCAGGCCTCATGAGGGATTTGCTCCGCAGCCTTAACTATAAAATTACCACGCCCCATGCCGATTTCTAAATTAAGCCCGGCCTCCGGGGGTAATTTTAATTCCCGCCGCCATTGGCCCTTTAAATTTAAAGGCTCTTTAGCCAGTATTGCACTGGCCATAATTTCTTCCCTGGCTTTAGGGTTTCTTCTCAGGCGCAAATTAATCCTCCCCTTTTATAGGGAAATTCATTTTTATTGAATTTTTAAATACTTGGCTCTTAATCCTCATTTAGGGAGGGGGCATTATCATTATCTTCCTGCCAAAGCTCCGCCTGTTTTTTATCTATTTCCGCAGGGCTTAAACCGGATTTTGCCAGGCGCATTTTAATTGAGCCCTCCCAAAAGCCGGCCTTTTCCCCCATCTTTTGAAATTTTTTGCGGTTGGAATCTTTTTTTGCCGCCCTTGCCTGAGCATTTGAAGAAATAATACCGCAAATACCCTGGGCTTTAAGTAAATCTTCCTCATTTAAATCCTGATATTCGCTTTGCAAAAAGGAAATTACCTCCTGATAGTACTCAGAAAACTCATTAAAAGATAATTCCTCAGTCATTTTTACATATTCCTTTATTTTTGCAAAAAGCTTTTTCATCTTGCGGCCTCCCAAAAATTATTAACTGAGCAAAATCACATAAACAAAATCACCTAAGTAAAAACACCTATGCAAAATTACCTAAATAAAATTACTTAAGCAAAATAATAAGGCCCGGGCCTACCCGGGCCTTAGCCGTACAAAGCTGAGCAAGTCTTTAAGCCGGGTTCTGTATTTGATGAACATCTATCTACTGCTTTTGTTGCCAAAAGCATTTAGCGACCATACCCGGAAACGGGGCGGGCCACCCCTGATGTTTCCCTATTAGGTCTTGCTCCGAATGGGGTTTGCCTAGCCGGGCAGTCTCCTGCCCGCTGGTGCGCTCTTACCGCACCGTTCCATCCTTGCCCGGGTAAAAACCCCGGCGGTTTGCATTTCTGTGGCACTATCCTTAAGGTCACCCTCACCGGCCGTTAGCCGGCATCCTGCCCTGGGGAGCCCGGACTTTCCTCAGACACAGCCTTCCGGCATATGCCTGCGTTCATCTGGCTTACTCAACTTCAAGTACAGCTTGGCTATTTATTATAGCATCTGAACAGCTTTTTAGCAATTCCTTTATCTCTCTTTTATCAGGCCGTTTTTTAGCTTTATTCCTCTTCCTCATAAAACATTGCCCGCCCGCACTTTTCGCAGAAAATAAGCATACTGGGGTCTTTAATCTCCTGCAGGGTAATTTTACGGGCCTGATTATTAGTATGCATGGTATGGCAGCGGCTGCAAGTATTGCCCCTTTCTAAACGGGCAACAGGAAAGCCGGCATAATCCCAAATCCGGCTATAATACCAATCCAGCCAAAGCTTGTCTATTCGGCTTAAAAGCTCTGCCTTTTCTTTAGCTAAAACAGCTTGTTTTTCTTCAAGGGTATTTTTTTCCGCCAGGTAATTTTCTTTAATTGCTTCAAATTCCGCCGCTGTTTTACTTAATACATCATATAAATGGGAGGCCTCCATTTGGCGGCAGCGTAAATCTTCGGCATTTTTTATTATTTCTTCTTCCAAAGCGCCTATTTTCTGGGAGAGGCCTTTAATTTGCTGCTCTTTTGCGGCTATAATTTTAGCATTGTTCATGGCCCCTTCATAGAGCTCTCTTTCCTCTTTAGCCAGCTGTTCCCTAATTTGCATAGCCTGACTTCTCTGATGCTTTAATTCCGCCTCCAGATTTTTATTATTGCCCTCTAATTGCACATACTTTGCACTTTGCTGCTGATAAGCACTTTTAAGCTCTCTTAATTGGCCTAATAGGGATGTGTTTTTTTGCTTTTCCCGCCAATATCTTTCCTCGCTTTCTAAGTTTTGCAGTTTAAATAATAAATTCAGCATTATATTCCTCCTTTTGGCCAGCCCTCTAAAGGATTAACCCCTAAAAATGCAAGAAAAAGAAAAGGCTTAAGCCTTTTCTTTTCCCGTTTTCGGTTCTGTTTTTGGTTCTGTTTTCGGTTCTGTTTTTGGTTCTGTTTTCGCTAATGAATTCAAAATTTTATCTATTCTCCCGGCGGCGGCAGTAAGCTCATTAAGGCGCTTTTCCACCCCGGGGCCTTTGCTGGAGGCAAGGCCTCCAATAAGGCTGGCTAAATCAGCTCTTTTTTGGCTAAGGTACGGCTTAAGCAAAGGGTGAGCAGAGGCTAAAAGCATAGGGCCAAACTCCAATTGCTCAGGGCTTAAATCCATCTGCCCTTTTTCGGCCGCTAATATTTCATAATAAAAACCGTTATCATAGGCTATTTCTTCTTTTACCAGCCTCCAGCCGCTATCCATTAGAAATTTACGCAAAACAGGAATATTGCTTTGGGGCTGCAATACCAGGCGCTGGGTTTCCGCAACTATTTTGGGGGAGGTTTCTAAAATATCCTTCATTGTATAGCCCCCCATGCCGGCCATACAAATGGTTTTAACTTCTCCGGGGGCAAGAACCTTTAACCCCTCCCCAAAACGGACATGGATTTGCTTATTTAGGGAAAGTAAATCCACCAGCTGGCTGGCGGAGGCTAAGGGGCCCCTTACTCTGTCTGAGGCCACTACCATAGGGCAAATACCGTTAATAATTAAATATACGGCAAGGTAGGCATGGTCTGTGCCGATATCCGCGGCGGCTTTGCCCGGCAAAACCAGGCCGGCAACAGCGTTTAAACGATTGCTAAGCTTAATTTCCATTTCTTCCCCCCCTGCCCGGAGCAAATACCCGCCTTAGACCCAACTCTTAGTATTTCACATATTAATTAATATAATTCGCAGCTTAAAGGAAAAACCCTTTCAGATACCTATTGAGAGAATATTTTTATTTTTTACCTACCCTTTTAACTTGTTTTTTATTTATTTAGGCTGTAAAATTAATAGTGCCCTGGGTATAGCAATAAACTAGGGCATAAGCATAAAAAAGGCCGGAGGTTAATATGTTTTTTATTGAAATTTTAAAGGCAGTTTTTTTAGGCATAGTTCAGGGCATAACCGAATGGCTGCCAATTAGCAGTACCGGGCATATGATTTTAGTAAACGAATTCCTTAAAATGCGCCTTTCCCCGGAATTTATTAGTATGTTTTTGGTTGTAATCCAATTCGGCTCTATTTTAGCCGTAGTGGTGCTTTATTTTAATAAATTAAACCCCTTTACAAATAAAAAAGACAGCCTGCAAAAAAGCGCCACCCTTTCCCTATGGCATAAGGTATTTATTGCAATAATCCCGGCTGGCCTTATAGGAGTGCTTTTTGAGGATAAAATAGACGCCCTTTTTTATAACCCACAGGTAGTAGCGGCGGCCTTAATTATTTACGGGGTTTTATTTATTCTGCTGGAAAACCGCAAAAAACAGGCCCGCTTTAATAGCCTGGAGGAATTAAGCTATAAAAATGCCTTTTTAATCGGGGTTTTTCAGGTTTTAGCCCTTATTCCGGGAACATCCCGTTCCGGCTCAACTATTTTAGGGGCTATTTTACTGGGTACATCCCGGGGGGTGGCCACTGAGTTTTCCTTTTTTTTGGCAGTCCCTATTATGCTGGGGGCAAGCCTGCTTAAAATTCTGAAATTCGGCTGGCTAAAAAGCGGCCTGGAATTGGCTGTGCTGTTAACGGGGATGCTGGTAGCCTTTTTTGTATCCATTGGGGCAATAAAATTTTTGGTGGGCTATATTAAAAACCATGATTTTAAGGCCTTTGGCTATTATAGAATAGTTTTGGGGATAATTATTGTTCTTTATTTTATTGCCGCGTTCTAATATACAAAAAAAGAGGCCAAAAACCCCTCTATTATATAAGCTTTTTAAAAAGCTTAATTAGTATAATAAAGGAATTATCGGCTTTATTATCTTAATCTGTTTATCTTAATCTAATTATCCTAAGCAGGCGCTTTTACGGCCTGCTTTTTATACCGGTATTTGTTTCGCCCAAAGTTGCAAAAGCCGTATCCGGGGCCCCACGCAGCATTTTTGCCTGATACCATCGGCTTAAGGCTGGTATCTGCCTTTGCTTTAACTTTTTGCAAAATTTTATAAACCGCTTAATAATTTATATATATTTACTCATATAAAATGCAGGCTACATAATGGTTTTTTTCCGCCTCTTTAAGGGGGAAATCTACCTGGCTGCATTGAGGCCTGGCATATGGGCAGCGGGGAGCAAATCTGCAGCCCGGGGCGGGGTTAATGGGGCTAAGCACCTCCCCTTTAATAATTTGGCGTTTTTTGCCCCTTGAGGCCAAACTGGGTATGGGTATAGCCTGTAAAAGGGCCTGTGTATAGGGATGAAGGGGTTTAATAAATAATTCGTCGCTGGGAACT
Organism: Clostridiales bacterium; assembly: GCA_040767605.1. Classification (GTDB taxonomy): domain Bacteria; phylum Bacillota; class Dehalobacteriia; order UBA4068; family UBA4068; genus JAXGOI01. Next base: position 1,287,497 of record JAXGOI010000001.1, on the reverse strand, counting down.
CTCTCCACACATTGGCCTAAATACATTACGACAATTTCATCGCTGATATGCTTTACAACGGAAAGGTCGTGGGTAATAAACAAATAAGAGAGGCCTCTTTCATCCTGTAAATCCATTAAAAGATTTAATATTTGCGCCTGAATAGAAACATCCAAAGCGCTGACCGGCTCATCGCAGACAATAAATTCCGGGTTAACCGATAGAGCTCTGGCTACCCCTATTCTCTGGCGACGGCCGCCGTCCAACTCATGGGGGTAGGCATTTATTAATCTCTGGGCCAGGCCCACCGTTTCCATAAGCCTTTCAACCCGGCAATGAATTTCTTTTTTATTATTTAAAACCTTCCCGGCAATCAGGGGCTCGGCAATTATCTGGCTAACGGACATTCTGGGGTTTAAAGAGGCATAGGGGTCCTGAAATATCATTTGCATTTTAAAGCGCATTTGGGCCATTTTTTTTGCATTATACTTTAAAATATTATCCCCTGAATAGAGAACCTCCCCGGCTGTCGGCTCTATAAGCCTGAGTAAAAGCCGGCCCAAGGTGGATTTACCGCAGCCGGATTCCCCCACTACCCCAAGGGTTTTGCCCTTTTCTAAAGAGATATTAATATCATCCACCGCATGAAGTAAACCCCTTGAAGTAGGGAAATATTTTTTTAAGTTTTTTGTTTCGATTAAAGGCATACCCGTCTTTACCTCCTGTCATCCCATATTTTTATCTTAAAAGCCATTATGAATTAAATAGATGGCATTTTATGGAATGGCTGCCCTCGGTATATACCGGGGGCTCCACGGTTTTACAAATTTCCATACATTTAGAACAGCGGGGATGAAATTTACAACCCGGCGGCAGATTTGAGGGGTCTGGCATCAGGCCTTTAATAGACTGCAGGCGGTTGGCCTTATCATCTAAACGAGGCAGAGAATTAAATAAGCCTATTGTATAGGGGTGATGCTTTTCTCCGGAAAAAATATCCTCAATAGTACCCAGCTCTATTATTTGCCCGGCGTAAATTAAAGCCACATCATCGCAGGTTTGGGCAACTACCCCTAAATCATGGGTTATTAAAATCATTGAGGTATTGAGCTTTTCCTTTAAGCCGTCTATCATATCCAGAACCTGAGCCTGAATTGTAACATCCAAAGCCGTAGTGGGCTCATCTGCAATTACCAGCTCCGGGTCGCAAACCAGAGCCATGGCAATTACAACCCTTTGCTTCATACCCCCGCTGAACTGATGGGGGTATTCATTCTTTCTGGATGCCGGTATGCCCACCATTTCTAAAATGCAATTTACCTGGTTTTCGATTTCTTTAGTATATTTATTGGCCCCCTGTTTTTGGGCCTTGTTTTTATTTTTACGGAAGAACCTGCCCAAAGGGCTGCTATGCTCCGGGCTGTGGAGGATTAAAACCTCGGCAATTTGCTCCCCCACGGTTAAAACCGGGTTTAGGCTTGTCATGGGGTCTTGAAATATCATGGAGATTTTTTTACCCCGGATTTCTTTCATTTCTTCCGGGGAAAGCTCTAAAAGGTTTTGCCCGTTAAAACAAATACTGCCCCCGCGAATATTGCCTACCCTTTCAGGCAAAAGCCTTAAAATACTTAAAGCCGTGGTTGTTTTGCCGGCCCCGGTTTCCCCTACTATGCCCAGGGTTTTACCCCGAATAAGCTGCAGGGAAATATCATTTACCGCAAAAACAATTTCATCGTCGGTATCATAAGTAATTTGCAGGTTTTTTATTTCCAATAAAATATCGCTCATTATACTCACTCCATAACTGTTTTTGCCGCTTAGTGCTTAAGTTTGGGGTCCAGAGCATCCCGCAAACCATCCCCTAAGAAGTTACAGGCTAAAACTGCCAGCATAATTGATAAACCCGGGAAAATAACCAAATAAGGGTAATCCCTCATATATTCCTGGCCGTCGGTAAGAATGGCCCCCCATTCCGGCGTAGGGGGCATTACCCCAAGGCCGATAAAACTTAAGGATGCCGCAGTAAGAATTACCCCGCCCATACTGAGGGTTGCCTGTACAATAATGGGCCCCATGGCATTAGGAAGAATATGCCTGGTAATAATCCTGGCGGTTTTTGTTCCTCCTGCCCGGGCAGCCTCAATAAATTCCGAGTTTTTAATGGTTAAAACAGAAGAGCGCACTATTAAAGCAAAAGAAGGTATATTGGCAATGGTAATGGCTAAAACCAGATTTGTCATCCCCGCCCCTAGGGCGGAAACAATGCAAATAGCCAAAAGCATGGAGGGAATTGCCATTAACATATCTATAAAGCGCATTACCACAATATCTAATTTGCCGCCGTAAAAGCCGGAAACAGAGCCCACAGCCCCGCCTAAAACCATGGAGGCAAAAACCGCAATAAAGCCTATGGAGAGGGAAATTCTGGCCCCGTAGATTATTCTGGCAAAAATATCCCGCCCGAAGGCATCTGTTCCAAACCAGTGCTGGGCGCTGACACCCTGGAGTTTTTCGGGGAAGTTATGGCGAATAACCGATTCATAGCTGGCAATAAAGCCTGCAAAAACCGCAAAAATAATCATAACTAAAAGAATAATAAGACCTAAAATCGCAAGCTTGTTCTTAATAGTGCCCGATAATCAGGGTATCCCTTGCACCGGCATCGGTATCAACATCGGTATCGCCGGCCGTGGGCTGCTCATTGCCGCCCCCGCATGCCATCAGGGCAAAGGCGAGTAAAAAGACCAGAGTAAATAATAATATTTTTTTCATAAACATTACTCCTTTGTTTTTTCTGTTTTTCTTCCTTTTTCCCATATCTACTTGCTGTAATCAAACCAATAATCCGTTTCCAGCGGCTGCCAATATTCACAAGTTACCGAATCAAGGTCAAAAAATTCCTGGTAGGGGTCTACCTTCTTATACTCTTCATAGGGTCCGTCCCAGTTTTTACGCCTTTCCTTGTATGCATGGTGAGCCTCAAGAGATTCATATTCAAAAATCATTACAAACACACCGGTGGGGTTGCCGTCTTTATCCGTTTTACGATAATATTTAGCGCCGACCCATTCCGCAAACATCTCCTCCTTATTATTTTTTAAAAAGTTAAACCAATCCCGAATAATCTGATCATAATCCTCTTTTTTTACGCCCTCTTTAACCCTCCAGGTTTCATACTCAAGAAAACTCATAAAATCACCTCGTATTTACTTTTCTCACTCTGTATACTAAGCCTCGCCAATAAAAAATTCTTTAGGATATACCGCCTGCTTAAGCATAACAATAGCCAAATTAATATCAAAAACCGGTATTTTATACCTTTTATAAATCTCATGGCTAAAGCTGGCTAAATTACTGCATTCCAATAATATGCCTCCAATTTCCCTCTCTTTTTGGATAAGCTTATCCATAGCGGAAAGAATATCGTTTTTCATTAATTCATAATCCGCCTTAATACTGCCTTGAATTACCGCCTGATTAAAATGATTTTCCTCCTCCATACCCTGAAAAACCAAATTAAAGCTTTTGTCTATTCCGGCTGCTTTTAAATGCTCTTTGCCCAAAAGCCCGGAATGCCCTGTAATAACACCAATAGGCAGGCTTTCGGCAATAATTTTGCGTATAAGGGGAATTAATATCAGGCTTGAAGCTATAAAGGGAACTTTAATTTCGTCGCTAATCTGCTTTTGATAAATCGCCATTAAGCCGCAATCCCCCGCAATAGCCGCCGCCCCACCGTTTACCAGCTCTTGGGCTTTATGAATAATTTTAGCCAAAACCTCCGGCGAGGGTTTAATTACATCCTGATAGCTGCCTTCTATATAGCCTAAAGTTACGGGAAAGGGGAATGTGCCTTTAAAGCCCGGGTCTCCTAATAGTTTTTGCCCCCCTGAATTAAACAGTAAAACCCCAATCTGATCTTGCCGGCAAATTGCTCCGCTTTCTTGTCGTTCCACACTAATTACACCTCATCAAATATAAAATAACTGTAATTCTGAGCCGTTTTTTGATATAATAGTTTTGTATAGCCTTTTTAACCGGGGGAGATTTTCGTATAGGGGTGATTATAAATGGATTACCTTATGCAAATTAAAAACTTTTTAAAAGATAAAAATATTGTCTCGCCCTGGCTTAAGCTGGACCAATCCATTTGGGAGCCCTTAACGGCCAATGCCCCTACCGAGCTGGTAAAACAGGGTAAAACCATGCTCCGCCGGGGGGAAAGCAATACTCATGTTTATATTGTTAAAAAGGGCCGCTTCAGGCTGTTTTTTGAGGATTGGGACGGTAATGAAAGCTGTGTTTATATTGCGGAAGAAGGCTGTATAATGGGGGAGATTACCGTTTTAGACGGCAAGACCAATTATGCCTCCGCCTATGCCATTGTGGATTCTCTTGTTTATAAAATCGACAGCGCCAGCTTTTTAGAAACCTGCAGCAATAACAGGGAAATCTCCGCTTATGTTATGGCTAATCTGTGCCGTAAAATCCGTTTAATGAACTCAGAAATGGAGTATTTTTCTAAAAAGGCCATTTCCCGGGTTGCCATTGCTTTAATGGCAATCTGCAATCAATACGGAAAAAATATTGAAAACGGAATAGAAATCGGCATTAAGTTTACCCATGAGGAGGTAGCAAATTTAACAGGATTAAACAGGGTAACGGTTTCTAAAGTATATGCAAAGCTGGCCCGGGAGGGGGTACTCTCTAAAAAGGACGGCCGGGTTATTGTCTCAAATATTCAATATCTGATGGATATAATCTAGCCCTGCCTGCTAGATACTGCTTTTTATGTACCGCCGCTTATATATTAGCTTATGCCCATGCCTGCCTATATATAGGTAGGCGCTTTTTTTTGGGCGAATAAATTTAAAACCTCAATCATCCGGTCTATATCTTCTTTAGTGTTAAAATAATGGCAGGTTACCCTGATGCCCCCTATATTTGAGGTAAAACGAAGGGCCAAATAGACTTTATGCTTATGAAAATGGTCTAAAAGCTCCTTTTCATCCTTTAAATCCTTATAAAATCTAAATACAACCAGGCCCGATTTATGCCGGGGGTCTTCATGGGTAATTAAATGCGCCCCGGCCTCTTTTAACCTCAGGCAGCAATAATCCCGTAATTCAAGAATATGCTTTTCAATATTCTCTATTCCCATTTCATTGGCCAGGGCCAGGCTTTCTCCCAGGGCTATGGCCCCTAAATAATTTGTGGTTCCCCCAATTTCAAACTTTTTCGCTTTATCTTCGGGGAATTGCCAATCCATAATGGGCATGGCCCCGGGGTTGCCAAAATGGGCCCCCCAGCCCCCCTCCGGGGCTTCTAAATTTAAATAGCCCCAAAATACAGGTTTTAATTTCGGAATTAAATCTTTACGCACATACATAATTCCGGTGCCAAAGGGGGAATTAAGCCATTTATGACCGCCGGCTGCCATAATATCCACATAGATTTTCTTTGTATCGATTTTAAGAGCGCCTATTTCATGAATGGCATCTACAACTAAGTAAATATTCTTTTCTTTGCAGAATTGCCCCAGCTCTTCTAAATCTATCCGCCAGCCATTGCACCATTCCACGGAAGAAATTACAATTAATTTAACCCTCTCATTATAATAGGCGGCAAAATCCTCCACTGTAAATTTGCCGTCTCTGCCGGGGATTACAACAATTTCTGTCCCGTCTTTATCCCTTTTCATATACCAGGGAATATTAACCTGTAAAAATTCCAGGCTGGTGGTTAAAATAATATCTCCTTTATTTAAAGGGATACAATTTGCCGCTATATTTAAAGCATGGGTAATACTTTCTACCAAAGCAATTTCTTCTATATCCGCATTTAGTAATTTGGCCGCCTCTATGTAGGCCTTACCTCTTCTTGCATCCATTGCCACATGGTGGGCGGTAGAGCTTTCCTCATCATTACGCCCGCAATAATCTACAAATTCTTTTAAAGCCTTTACACTTCTGGCCGGCGCAACACTTACACAGGCCGCATCTAAAAATGTTATTTCGTTTAATGCCGGGTATTCATTTTCCCTTATCTCTTTAAATCCCATACGGCGCCTCCTTATTTTCATTAAAAGACCTTCAGCCTATTATTAAAATATTAATTATTCTTGTTTTTATTCCCTAACTCTATATATAGGATAAGAAGATTAATTACTTTATCTATATCCTCCCGTTTAATTCCCTCATGGGTTACAAAACGGTAACTATCGCCTATAATTCCATATACTTTAACGCCGTTATCAAACATATAGCGTACAAAATCCTCCGAGGCAAAGCCGCCTTTTTCAACTTTAAAGAAAACCATATTTATTTGAACTTTATTCATATCTACCCTTATAAAAGGGATGGCAGATAACTTTTTCGCTAAATAGAGAGCATTTTCATGGTCTTCATGGAGCCTTTTCAGAGTGTTTTCCAGAGCAAAAATTCCGCAGGCGGCAATTATCCCTGCCTGGCGCATACCCCCGCCCAGAATTTTGCGGTTTTTCTTTGCTCTATTAATAAATTCTCCGCTGCCGGCCAATAAAGAACCGATAGGGGCGGCCAAACCCTTGGAAAGACAAAACATAACGCTATCCCCGCAGGCAGCAAGCTCTTTTGCATCTACCCCTAAGGCAATAGCTCCATTAAAAATCCTGGCGCCGTCTAAATGGACGGCAAGGTCGGCCTCCTTGGCAAGGGCGTAAGAGTCCCTCATAATTTCAAGAGGTATAACCGTACCGTTACTAAGGGGGTTTTCCAGGCAAAGCAAACTTGTTTTTGGGTAATGAATATTATCCTCTCTAATGGCCATTAAAATATCCTGAGGGTAAATAATCCCTTGGGGATTATCAATTTGATTAATACTCACCCCGGAGAGTATTGCCGCCGCCCCCACTTCATTTTCTACACAATGGCTGTGCTGACCGGCAATTATTTCATCCCCCCGCCTTGTATGGGTCATAATAGCAAGTTGATTGCCCATTGTGCCGCTGGGCACTAATAGGGCCGCCTCCTTGCCTAATATTTCAGCAGCTAAGGATTGCAAGCGGTTTACGGTAGGGTCGTCATCATAAACATCATCACCCAAAGGGGCCTTTAAAATCTCCTCCAGCATCCCTTTAGGGGGCAGGGTAACAGTATCGCTGCGTAAATCAATATATTTAATTAAAATCATCCCCTTAAGCGGCAATAATCTAAAAAGTTAAAATCCGGCAGGGTTTTAAGTAAAAAGGCCGTTTCCGCAGGCTTTAAGCAACTCCCGGCTTTACAGGGTATTGGACTGTTAAACCCGGGGCTCACTTTAGCTCTTTTTGCTCTCTTAAACTTTCTTTAGCAAAAGCTTAACCGAAAATCTCTTTTAATTCCGGGGAGCCAAAATGCTGAATTTCAAATTCATAACCTTCCGGCCCCTTAAAGAAGAAGGATTTTAAAGATAATGCCTTAACCTGCTTAATTTCAGAAAGGCCTTCCGCATTGGCATTTTTAATCTTTTCATAGGCCTCCTCAATATTGTTTACCGTTATGCTAATGAGCGTGCCGCCTTTGGCCTTTACCTCTATGGAGCCCTGGCTTTGATCTACCGCGCCGATAAAGGATTTACCCCCTAATTTAAAAACGCATGCCCAGCCCGGGTCATAGGCAATTTCCAGCCCCAGGGTATCGATAAAAAAGCTTTTGGCCTTATGCATATCTTTAAAGTATAAGAAGACAATATTTGAGGTAATCTGCAATTTTTTCATCTATGGCCCTCCTTTAATATTCTGAACTTTCTTAAATAGATTATATCTTTTTCTGAATAATCTGTATGTAGCCAAAGCTACAATTTTCAGATAAATTAATTCTTAGAAAATATCGGCGCTTTTGGTTTTAAAAACCCTTTAAATACTCTTTAAATAACCCTTAAGTATTTCTCTATTCTTTTTAAATTTATTTTAGCCCATAAAAGAAAAACCGCCATAGCTTTTAATACATAAGCTATGCCGGTTTTTTAAATTTAAGCCGCTGATAATCCAAAATAGATTAAGAATGCCCAAAAAATTTAAGGCTTTTCTAGGCAAAAACAAGCCTTCTTTCAACTACGGGCAGCATGGCCCATTGTGTCATAGCCCAGGTGCATTGGCAGATAAAATCGCAATCCCGCCGGGGAGAGGGCCGGCCTTTAAAATAAATTTCTCTTTGGCGGCCAAGGTAAGCCTTAATATCTTCCGGGCTGCCATAGCCTTGTTCAATCCCCTCTATGGCGGAAATCTCCCCATGGAGTTTTTGCTCATATATTAAATGAGCCTTTAAATTATTATCATAATACTCATTATTATGGGCATAACAAAAGAAATCCGCAATATAGTGCAGAATAACCCCTAAGCGGTAGCTGCAAAGGAGACTGCAGGCGGCAGGGGTTTCCTCAAGCTTCTGCCATTTCTTTTCTATAATATCCAGGCTGATTTCATATTTATGTTTGCCCCGGTTAAAGGGAGAATGAATATCCGGACGAATATTGCCCCAGTAAAAGGCGATTTTATTTAAATTATTGGAGTAATTACGGGTTTTACTTAAAAGTTTTTTAGCAAGAGACAAATGGGACGGAATTAACATTTACAACCCCCTCAAACTACATTTTCCTATAAATTCTATCATAGCCGCTAAAATAATGCCACTCTTTTTAGCTTTTTACATATTTTACTTAAGGGTATTCTAATCCATTAAAATAGTTTGCCTTAAACTATTGAGCTTAAACTATTGGGCATAAGCTATTTGGCATAAGACGCCCGCCTGTGCGGCAAAAGCGGGGCTCTATTTTATATTTCGGCTGAAAAGCTAAAAACAACAGCCCCGCAAAGCAAAACTTTGCGGGGCTGTTTTATGGTGGGCCCACCTGGGATCGAACCAGGGACCGACCGGTTATGAGCCGGGGGCTCTACCGCTGAGCTATAGGCCCGGATTTGGGATTTTGCCTTACTTATTATACTAGAAGTTTTATATTTGGTCAAGTAAAATACAGTGGGAATTTATTCTCTAAAAACCTCTAAAAGCAGGTTAACAAAGGGTAAATCGGCATTTTTAATAAATATTTAAGCCAAGGATATTTTTTTACAAGCAAAACATATTTTAGCCATAAAAAACCCGGGGCGGGCAGCCGCCCCGGATATCCTTAATAAATACTGAAAAAGAGATAAAAAATATCCCGGTTTAAGGCTTTAATCAAGATAATCTTTAAGTTTGCGGCTGCGGCTGGGGTGGCGCAGTTTACGCAGGGCCTTTGCCTCAATTTGGCGAATCCTCTCCCGGGTAACGCCAAAGACCTGCCCCACCTCCTCCAGGGTGCGGCTCCGCCCGTCATCAAGGCCGAAGCGCAATTGTAAAACCTTCTTTTCCCTGGGGGTAAGGGTGCTTAAAACATCCTCTAATTGCTCCCGCAAAAGGAAGAAGGAAGCGGCCTCTGCCGGGGCCTGGGCATCCTCATCCTCAATAAAATCTCCTAAGTGGCTGTCTTCTTCTTCGCCGATGGGGGTTTCTAAGGAAACCGGCTCCTGAGATATTTTTAAAATTTCCCTGACTCTTTCCACAGGGATTTCCATTTCCTTGGCGATTTCCTCAGGCAAGGGGTCTCTCCCCAGCTCCTGAATTAAATATCTTTGAATTCTAATCAGCTTATTTATGGTTTCAACCATATGGACGGGGATTCTGATAGTCCGGGCCTGGTCGGCAATGGCTCTGGTAATGGCCTGCCTTATCCACCAGGTGGCATAGGTGCTGAATTTAAAGCCCTTGCTGTAATCAAACTTTTCCACAGCTTTAATAAGCCCTAAATTCCCTTCCTGAATTAAATCCAAAAAGAGCATACCCCGGCCCACATAGCGCTTGGCAATACTTACAACAAGGCGTAAATTAGCCTCCGCCAGGCGGCGGCGGGCTTCTTCATCCCCGGCTTCCATTTTTTTAGCCAGGCAAACTTCTTCTTCCGCTGAAAGAAGGGGAACCCTGCCGATTTCCTTAAGGTACATTCTAACCGGGTCGTCAATTGCAACCCCTTCGGGGATAGATAAATCTACCTCTGCAATATCCTCTTCCGGAATAAATTCCCCGTTTTCAGCCGCAGGCTCAATGGCATCTAAAGCAGGGGGAACCGCCCCGATATCCACGCCGGATTGCCCCAATTGCTCATAGATATCATCTATTTGCTCCGGGGTTAAATCAACCTCGTTCAGGGCATCCATAACCTCATTATAGGTAATATGGCCTTGCTGCTTGGCTAAATCTATTAATTTTTTTACTGCCTCAGTTTTGGTGTATTCTGCCACCGAAAAACCCCTCTTTATCCGGATTATTCCTAAGCCGCCATTAGGAGGAGGCCGCCTTAAGCCTTTGTATTTCAGCCTGCAAACGGCTGATTTCCTCCAATAAAAACCTGTCATCGCTATCCGGGGATGACAAGGCAATTGTCAGCTCTTTTACTTTGGCCTGCCTTTTGTGAATTTGGCAGGCTTTGATATATTCACCCAAAAGGTGCTCTTTTCCTTCTTCACTACCCTCAAAAGGCAGCTCAATTTGGAATATTTTTAATAAATATTGCCTTAAATCGTCTTTTTCAGGCTTATTGTCGTTTTCCTCCTCTTGGGGGCTAAAATTATTTAAAAGCCCCGCCGCATTCCATTGCTCCTTGGGGAGCATTTCTTTTATAAGGGCTATCAGGCGGAGGCTGTTGGGATCTTGAAAAAAATCCTTCCCTAATTCCTCCAGAATAATTTTATAAAAAGCCTTGTTTTCCAGCATCAGCCTGAGTAAAAGAGGCTCGGGGGAGCCAATAATACCGATGGATACAGCCTGAGTATTTCTCTTTCTTTCCGGCGCCGGCAGCTTTAAACCGCTTTTACGCAAATCCGCATAAATTATAGCCTCATCTACCTCTAACTTTTGGCCTAAAAGGCTGATAAAACCGGCTCTTTCCACCTGGCTGGTAGTTTTTGCAATATGGGGCAGCAATTCCTGCACAAGGCGGCCCTTTTCCGCCGGGGTATTCCCGGGGTATTTTTCATAAGCCTGGTTAAAAAGAAATTCCAAAGGTTCTAAAGCAAATTGGGCGGAAAACTCCTCCCAACCCTCTTTCCCTCGGCTTTTTAAAAAATCATCAGGGTCCATCCCCTGGGGGAAGGGCATTATTTTAAGATTAAAGCCTAAGGGGCGCAGAATATCTATACTTCTAACCGTGGCTTTTGCCCCGGCATCATCGCCGTCAAAGGCTAAAAGCACATTATTGGTATAGCGCTTTAAAAGAGCCCCCTGCTGGGGCGTAAAGGCGGTGCCTAAGGGAGCAACGGCATTATCCAGCCCCCAAATATGGCAGGCTATTACATCCATATAACCTTCTACAATAACGGCATAATCCCCTTTACGGATGGCGGGGGCCGCTATTTTTAAGCCGAAAAGATGGCAGGATTTATTATAAATAGGGGTTTGGGGAGAATTTAAATATTTTGGCTGGCCTTCCCCAATAATTCTTCCCCCAAAGGCAATTATTTGCCCCTGATAATCCTCAATGGGGAAAATCAAACGGCCATGGAATTTATCATAAAATTTGCCGTTTTTAGGGCTTTTAGAGCATAGGCCGGATTTTTCTAAAAGCTGCGGCGAAAGGCCCTCCCCCAGTAAAAAATCGGCCAGGGCCCGCCAATCCTCCTCCGGGCCGTAACCTAAGGAAAACTTCTCCTGAATTTCCCGGCTTATGCCTCTTTTTTTTAAATATTCGCCGGCCAAAGGGTAAGAACCCCCCGCCAGCTTTTGCCGGTAAAACTCCGCCGAAAGCTTATGAATATTATACAGAGCCTGCTTTTCCCGGATATTTTTTGCCTGAGCCGGGGAATGAGGCTTTTTAGGTATTTCCACACCGCAGCAGCCTGCCAGCCTTGCCCCCGCCTCAACCAGGGTAAGGCTTTCTTCCTCCATTAAAAAGTTTAATACATTACCCCCTTTTTGGCAGCCGAAACAATAAAAAATCTGTTTTTCGGGGGAAACAGTAAAAGAAGGGGTATCCTCATTATGGAAGGGGCAAAGGCCCACATAATTGCGGCCCTGTTTTTTTAAAGACACATATGCGCCGATAACCTCAACAATATCCGTACGGGCAATAATTTCATCAAGGATTTCCGGCGGCACAAAAGAAGGCATAAGCTCACCGCTCTCCTAAAATATAGGGATTTTACATAGCTTTCGCCGCTATGGCAGTTTTTTCCTGCTTTACGGGGCTTTATAAGGGGAGGATGAATTTACGGCAAACAAGCCTAGTCTATGGCATATTATTGCCCTTTCAAGCTGGTAATTATACCCTGCCTAACCATTTGCCCTTCTTAAGGCAAAAGAAGCGGAAAACTCCGCCTCTTTTTCAGATTTTAGCTTAATAACTTTATACCTCTTTATAATTTAAAGGCTGAAAAGCCTTTGATATTCAGACAGGGCAAAAGTATCCGTCATCCCTGCGATATAATCCACAATCCCCGTTTGCAGCCGGGTTTTTTGGCAATCCCCGGGTAATTCCTGAGGGTGCTTTTGATAATAATTAAAAAGCTCTTCAATAATATGGGCTACTTTTACTTCCTCGCCCTGGGCTTCCTCCCTTAAATAAACTTTTTTAAATAAATAATCCCTTAATTCATCCATAGCCTGGGCGGCAGCAAAAGACATAGTGATTTCCCCCCGGTTCTGGCTGTTTTTAATTATATCCCCAACCATGGTATTAATCCTTTGGCTATGGCTAAAGCCTAAAACATCAAGGGCCTTTTTAGGGAGCTCATTTACCGTAAAAAGCCCGGCTCTTAAGGCATCGTCAATATCATGATTAATATAGGCAATCCGGTCTGATATACGGACAACAGCCCCCTCTAAAGTACAGGGGAGGCCCTCTTGGCCGCTATGGTGCAAAATGCCGTCTCTAACCTCATAGGTAAGGTTAAGCCCCTTGCCCTCCCTTTCCAAATCATCCACCACATGAAGGCTTTGGCGATTATGAGAAAAACCGGGGCAAAGCCTTTCCAGAGAGCGCTCTCCGGCATGGCCGAAGGGGGTATGCCCTAAATCATGCCCCAGGGCGATGGCCTCGGTTAAATCCTCATTTAAGCGCAGGGCCCGGCTGATAGTTCTGGAAATTTGGGAAACCTCTAAAGTATGGGTTAAACGGGTACGAAAATGATCCCCCCGATTTGCAATAAAAACCTGGGTTTTATGTTTCAGCCTTCTAAAGGCCTTACTATGGATTATCCTGTCCCTATCCCTCTGGAAGGCCGTACGGATTTCACATTCCGCCTCGGGGATTTGCCTTCCTCTGCTCTCCGCACTTTTACAGGCATAGGGGGAGAGATATTCATTTTCCCATTGCTGCCAATCTAACCGCATAAATACCGCCTTATGTAAATAATCTTAACTCTTGTTTAATTATACAGCATATTTGCAATTTTACATAGCTCCGGCCTTTTAAAGAGTTTTTTGCTCTTCTTGGGCCTTGGCTTTATTCTCTTCCAAATACCTGTAAAAGCTTTTATGGGGAATAATATATTGGCGCCCCACTTTTATTGCCTCAAGCTTATTATTGCGGATTAACCCCATAATAAAGGCATAGCTTAAGGGGATAATCTCCATAACTTCGCGAATTGTAAAACCTTTAACGGCTAATAAGGCGCTTTTTTTCTCTGCATAATCTTGAGCGGCCTCTTTTTTAATAAAATATTTTCTGCCAATATGGTAGGCCTGCAAAAACCCGCTTTCAATATCTCTTTTTACCTTTGCATAGGGAGTTGCCGCTAAAAAAGCCGTTTCTTTCAGGGTTAAGTATTCAACCTTGCTCTCTTCTTTTTTGTTTTTTTGCTCCGGCTTATTTTCTGTCATATTTATACCTCCTCCGCGTTTTTACTAATATGCTTACGCAAAGAGGTTTAGGTTTAAAACCGAAAAAACACTTAAAAGCTATTTAATTTATTCTCATTATAATTGGATACCTTTATTCCTCCTGCTTTTTAAGTAATCTGCTGAAAAGCACCGCCATCTCCCCCCGGGAGAGATTTTTTTGAGGCCGGTAAAAACCGGGGGATACTCCATAAGTTATATCGTTTGAGGCCAAAATAGCAATGGATTCTGCGGCATAAGACCATGGGGGCTGATTTAAATCTTTAAAGTTTATTTTTGCCTCCCCCATTTTCAGCTTAAAGGCCCTGACTAAAATTACAGCGGCCTCCCCCCTTGTAAGGGGGTCTTCCGGGTGAAAGCTGCCGTCTTCAAAGCCCACCATAAGCCCGGCGGCAAAGGCGCCATAAATCTGGCTATAAGCCCAATGCCCGGCGGGAACATCCCCAAAGGCGGTTTTAGTTTCAGAATTCGCAAAAAGCCCCATACGGCTTAAAAATACCGCCATTTGGCTGCGGGTAATATTTTGGTTTACCCCAAAGCGGCCTTCCCCCACCCCGGCTGTTAAACCCCTGTTATGAAGATCAATAACGCCCTCTTTTGCCCAATGGGTATTTATATCATTATAGGGCTCTACATAATTGCCAAAAATCAGCCGGGCATTAAAAGAAATATCGCATTTGCCGCTTTTTGTATTATGGCTTATTTTATCCGGGCTGTCTCCGCCTTCCCTAAAGATTAAATACCGGCGGGCACTGGGCATGGAGGCAAAATAACTCCAATCTACAAATTTATTCTCCTTGCCGTTTATTTCCACTTCATATGTAAAGGAAGGGTCCGCCGTTACCCAGCCGATTTCCGGCAGATAAAACTCCGCCCAGGCATGGCGCAAAAGGCCGATATTAACATATCCCTTTTCGCAATCTGTATAGGGGGGGGCATTATGCAGCTTTGGGCTATACAAATACCCCGTCTGCACTCTGGCGGGAATATTTAAGGCCCTCATTACGGCAACAAAAAGGCCGGCATAATCATCACAAATGCCGCTGCCCAAACGAAGGGTTTTTAAAGCCCCCTGATTCCCCGGGCCTTCTTCAGTATAATTTAAAAAAAGATTAATATCCGCAAAGGCCTTGCGGGCAAGACGGTAAGGGTTTTTTTCCTCCCCGGCAATTTCCTTGGCATAGGCAATTATTTCCCCATTATCGCTTTCTATGCCCTTGGCGGGGAGTAAGTAGCGGGAAGGGGGCAGGGTTAAATAATCATTTAAAACCCCGCCGGGGTTAAAGGTATATTCTAAACCAAAGCTGGAAACAGCATAGCGCTGCTCTAAAACCAGCCTTTCTCCGGCTTTAAGCAGGGGGATATTATAAAGCGCCTCCCTGCTGCCATTTTCTAAAACTTTTATCTCTTCCGGCCAGGGCAAAAACTGCTCCCCTAAAAAACCCTGATAGGCCTGGGAGGAATTATCCATTAAAGGCAGGGTAATCTTAATATCTTTAGCCGCATCAGAGGACGGGTTTTCTACAACCACCTGATGAATAATGGTATATTGCCATTGGGCAAGTTTTTTATATGTATTATCCTCAGCCAAAGAAAGCTTTGGGGCCATAAAAATGGCGCCTAAAATAATCAGGCCGGCTAAAGCCGCTTTTTTTATTGATATATGCCCCGACATAAAAAACCCCCTTTTGCCTAATAGTATTTCGCCTAAATATTGTATTAATCCTCTTAGGACAGTGCTAAATAAAAAATCTCTTTGCACTTTTGCCATTTTTATATAAACTTAAAAGCGGAGGGATATTTAAAAAGCCCCTAATCAGCTATTTATAAGTATCCATAAGCTTTTTTAAGAATTTTAACTGCCATTTTTGGGGTTTTAACCTAAATATTATCCCTTTTAAAGACGGCAAAAACAGGATTATTGTTCCATTTTTATAAAAACCGGCCTTTTAAGCAAAATAACATCCGGAAATAAAAAAGAACGGCTAAGCCGTTCTTTTTCTTAATTTAATTATGGAAGCATTTTTTTAAACCGGGCAGTAATTTACGCCTTTTTCGCCTCCAACCATGCTGTATTCAACATTGGTTTTGCTTGCCATTCTGTCTTCCAGGAACTTTTTAGCCACCTGCGGGAAGAGAATATAGGAAAGGAGATCTTCCGGGCTTTCCATCAAATAGCCCAATTCCTTCTTGGCCTCTTCAAGCTGGGGCGGAATATCATCGGCGGGGCGGTGGGTAATAACAGGCTCATCCCCAATAACCTTTTTGCGGATTTCCTGATCCATAGGAGCAGGGGGAGTACCGTATTCGCCTCTGAAGTAATTTTTAATTTCATTGGTAGCCATTTTATAGCGTTCCCCATTTAAGACATTAAGCAGAGCCTGGGAGCCGACTAACTGGCTGGAGGGAGTAACCAGAGGAGGATAGCCCAAATCCTTGCGGACTCTTGGAACCTCCTCTAAAACCTCGGGGAGACGATCCAAAGCATTGCTTTCCTTCAACTGGGAAAGGAAGTTTGAAATCATGCCGCCGGGCATTTGGAAAAGAAGAACATTTGGGTCAACTCTGGGGTCCGCACTGTCGAAGTTACAGTATTTGCAGCGGATGTCCTTCATTTTGGAGGCCGCGACAGACATGGTTTCTAAATCCAGGCCGGTATCATAGGGTGTATTCTGGAAGGCGGCAACCATACTTTCAGCCGCAGGCTGAGAAGTGGAAAGAGCCATGCTGGAAAGAGCGCAGTCTATAATATCGCAGCCGGCCTCAACCGCTTTCAAATAGGCCATGGAGGCCATGCCGCTGGTGTAATGGCAGTGAAGCTCGATGGGTAAATTAGTTGCCTCTTTAATGGCCTTAACTAAATCATAAGCGATATAGGGGTAAATAATCCCGGCCATATCCTTAATACAAATGGAATCAGCGCCCATTTCTTTTAAGGTTTTAGTTATTTTAGTAAAGTACTCTAAATTATGCACAGGGCTATTGGTATAGGAAATAGTAGCCTGAACATGGGCGCCTTCTTTTGTAGCTGCATTCATTGCCCGCTCTAAGTTACGGACATCATTTAAGGCGTCAAAAATACGGATTATATCTATGCCGTTTGACACAGCCCTTTTAACAAATTCATCTACAACATCATCGGCATAGTGGCGGTAACCCACCAGGTTTTGGCCTCTTAAAAGCATTTGCAGCTTTGTGTTTTTTACCGCATCCCGAATGGAGCGAAGCCTCTCCCAGGGGTCCTCATTTAAAAACCTCATGCATGAATCAAATGTTGCGCCCCCCCAAACCTCCAGGGCGTGAAAACCGATTTTATCCACATCCTTGGCGGCTTCTAAAATATCATCGGTTGTTAGGCGGGTAGCAAAAAGGGACTGATGCGCATCACGAAATGTCGTATCTGTTATCAGCACTTTTCTCTTTGAATCTTGGGTCATTATTATCCTCCTATCATTGTCTTTTAAAGACAGCTATTTTTAGGCCCAAGCCTTGGCTTAAGCCCTTATTAATAATGTATACAATAATACCATATCTCTATTATACCCATAAACCATGGCATATGCAAAGAGTTAGAATTTTCGGTTAGTTGGCCTTTATCCGACGGGGGCTCCCCTTTGGCAATAAGATAAACCCAGTTGATTATTTAAAATTTCCAGAGCATCCTCAGCCTCGCTTTCAGGCACAAGAATTTCAATATGGGCGGGGCTTTGAGAGCCTAAAGCCCCTAATGCTCTGGTGCGAAACATTATGCTCTCTTGAGAGAGATAATCCGTCAGGTTTTGGGCTGTTTTTAAGCTGCTGGCAATATACACAATTTTCCACATAAAACCGGCTCCTTTCACCTGTCTTATGGGTCAATGTCATTCCCCGACATCGACAATTCCATAGCGGGAATATATTTTTGCCTTGCCTCTTACCTTCATTGCGGAAGTATGCGTGGTAAACTGAAATATCATAACCTCGCCTTTATCCAGCTTTTCATTATGATGAAAGCGGGTTTCTTTACCTCGGGTAAGGCCGATAATGGCTACCCCGTTTTCCTCCGCCTTAACTAAAAAGTAATCTCCAAAAACGCTGTCCTCTGTATTATGAGAAAAACCATGAGTTTTTTCATTTGCATTTTCCTTTTCCGGCATAAATAAACCTCCCTCTTATTAGCTAGCTTACGGGGAATTTACCCTTTAAGGCCTCTATTACACAAGAGGGAACCAAACCGCAAATATCCCCCTTAAGCGAGAAGGCGCTTTTAATAATGCTGGAGCTAAGATATAAATACTCCGGGGCGGAAACAAAAAACACCGTATCAATATCCGGCTTAAGCTTGCGGTTCATCAGGGCCATTTGTAATTCCTGCTCAAAATCAGAAACCGCCCTCATACCCCGGATAATAATATTCGCGTTTTGCTCCTGGCAAAAATTAACCAAAAGGCCGCAAAAAGCATAGGCCTCTACATTGGGGATATTGGCGGTGGAACTCTTAACCAGCTCCAGCCTTTCTTTAAGGCTGAAAAGATTGTTTTTATAATTATCCTCCGCAACGGCTAAAATAACTCTGTCGAAGGCTTTAGCGGCCCGCTTAACCACATCTAAATGGCCGTTGGTTATAGGGTCGAAGGTGCCGGGGTAAACAGCAGTTTTCATGGCAGGCCTCCTTTTTTTTTCTAGCCTAATTATAATACAAGGGATTGCATTCGTCAAAGGGGAGAAAAAACAAAGGCCCGCATAAAAATATTTTTAAAATAATAAAACCGTTTTAAAAAGAGAAAGTTAAAAGAGACGGCGTTGCCGTCTCTTTTAATTCTAAACTATTTATGTGATAAATTTTTTAGAAAATAAGTTTTTTATGGTTTTTACCCTATTAAATATTTACTTATTTTTTATTTTTTCTCTCCATTAGGGCCCTAACCTTAAGGGGAAGGCCGAAAAGGTTTATGAAGCCCTCGGCATCCTTTTGATTATAAACATCATCTTCTTCAAAGGTGGCAATATCCGGGTCGTAAAGGGAAAAGGGGCTTTTTACGCCTGTACTTACACAACTGCCCTTATAAAGCTTTACCCTTACGGTGCCGCTTACCGTTTCCTGAGTTGAATTTACAAAGGCATCCATGGCCTCTCTTAAAGGAGCAAACCAAACTCCGTCATAAACCAATTCCCCGTAACGGATAGCCATACCCTCTTTATAATGGCTGGTAACCCTATCCAGGCAAAGGCTCTCTAATGCTCTGTGAGCCTCGTATAATATTGTGCCCCCAGGGGTTTCATAAACACCGCGGGATTTCATCCCTACCAATCTGTTTTCAACTAAATCATCTATACCCACGCCATTGGCGGCCCCCAGCTCATTTAATTTAGTTAAAAGAGCGGCGGGGGAAAGAGCCTCTCCGTTTACTTTTACCGGCTCGCCTTTTTCAAACTCAATTTCTAAATAAGTTGGCTTATCCGGGGCTTTTTCAGGCGGGGTGCAAATAAGAAAAAGCTCGTCTTTAGGCTCATTCCAGGGGTCTTCCAAATCCGCTCCTTCATGGCTTAAATGCCAGATATTTCTATCCATGCTGTAAGGGTGCTTTTTAGTTACGGGTATGGGTATACCGTGCTCCCGGGCATAATCTATGGCCTGATTACGGGAGCGGATATCCCATTCCCGCCAGGGGGCGATAATTTTCATTTCCGGAGCCAGGGCTTTTATGGCAAGCTCAAAACGAACCTGATCATTACCCTTGCCGGTGCAGCCGTGGCAAACGGCATCGCAGCCCTCTTTTTTGGCTATATCCACCAAATAGCGGGCAATAATCGGCCTTGCCATGGAAGTCCCCAATAAATATTTACCCTCGTATTTTGCCCCCGCCTTCAGGGTGGGGAAAACAAAATCCTTAACAAATTCCTCGGTTAAATCTCCGATATAAACCGCGCAGGCGCCGGATGCCAAAGCCTTATCATGAACAATATCAACCTCGGCGCCTTGGCCGACATCCCCGCAAACCGCAACTACCTCGCAATTATAGTTCTCTTTAAGCCAGGGGATAATAATTGAGGTATCCAGCCCGCCGGAATAAGCCAAAGCAACTTTTTTAACCATCTTAACCGCTCCTTATTTCTTATTTTATTTATTTTGTTTATTTTTTATTTAATTTTCGCTCAGTTCTTTTTCCATAGCCTTAGCCAATAGATTAAGGCCTTTATCTATTTCTTCCCGGGTAATATTTAAAGCCGGCATCAGGCGGATTATAGATTTTGCCGTACAATTAACCAAAAGCCCTAAATCCTGACAGGTTTTAACTAAATCTCCCCCTTCTTTATTAAGGCGGATACCAATTAGCATACCCCTGCCCCGGATTTCCATAATACTGGGGAATTTTTTTGCCAGCTCCTCAAGCTTACTTTTTATATATTCGCCTTTTGCGGAAACCTCGTTTAAAAAGCCTTTTTCTAAAATTGTTTCTAAGGTGGCAATACCTGCGGCGGTGGCTAAGGGGTTCCCCCCAAAGGTGCTGCCATGCTCGCCGGGAACAAGGACATTGGCTCTTTCATTCACTAAAAACGCCCCAATGGCCGTTCCGCCCCCCAAAGCCTTGGCCATTGTGGCAATATCCGGCAAAACCCCGCTATGTTCATAACAAAACAGCTTGCCGGTGCGGCCCATGCCAACCTGTACCTCATCAAAAATCAGTAATAAATCATGGCGGTCGCAAAGATTACGCAGGGCTTTTAAATACTCTTCCTCCGCGGCAATAATACCCCCCTCGCCCTGAATAGGCTCTACCATTATGGCGCAGGTTTCCTCATCAATTACGGCCTCAATAGCCGACGGGCTATTAAGCTCGGCATATTTAAAGCCCGGGGTTAATGGCTCAAAGTTTTTATGAATCTTTTCCTGACCGGTGGCTGCCAGGGTTGCCATAGTCCTCCCATGGAAGGAATTAAGAGCCGTAATGACTTTAAAACGCTCCGGCTTACCCTTTGCCTTGGCATATTTCCGGGCGGCCTTAATGGCCCCCTCATTGGCCTCTGCCCCGCTATTGCAAAAGAAAACCTGAGAAAAGCAGGAATTCTCCACTAAAAGCTTTGCCAGCTTAACCTGAGGCTCTATCCAAAAGAGGTTAGAACAATGCATTAGCTTTTGAGCCTGGGCGCAAATTGCTTTGGTAATTTTGGGGTGACAGTGACCCAAAGCATTTACGGCAATACCCCCCAGCATATCCAAATACTCCTTGCCGTCGGCATCATATACATAGGAGCCTTTGCCTTCCACTAAAGCAATAGGCTGCCGGCCATAGGTATTCATAACATATTTTAAGCCTTCTTTAACAATTTCCTGATTATTCATATTAACCCCCTTGCCGCTGTTTTGCTCTTTATCCTCTTAATTTTTATGCCTTAATAATTTGAGTACCGACGCCCTTATCGGTAAAGATTTCCAAAAGCAGGCTGTGCTTATTGCGGCCGTCTATAATATGGGCGCTTTTAACCCCGGCAGAAAGAGCCTCTACACAGCATTTAACCTTGGGTATCATCCCCCCGGAGATTATTCCCTTTTCAATTAAAGGGGGGATATCCGCCGCGCTGATAACAGAAATTAAATTCTTTTTTGTTTCCGGGTCGGCAAAAAGCCCCTCTACATCTGTAAGTAAAACCAGCTTCTCTGCCTCCAGGGCCTCGGCAATTTTACCGGCGGCATAATCAGCATTGGTATTATAGGTTTTGCCGTCCTCCCCTCCCCCAACCGGGGAAATAACCGGCAAATAGCCTTGATCCATTAAAGTAAGAAGTATATGGGTATTTACTTCTTTAATGTAACCAACCTGACCTAAATCCGGCTGAACAAGCTTTTCGCAAATAAAAAGGTTACCGTCTTTGCCGCTAAGGCCCACGGCCTTGCCGCCATTATGGTTAATCTGGCTTACAATGCCTTTATTTACTTTGCCGTTTAAGACCATTTCTACCGCTTCCATAGTGGCATCATCCGTATAGCGCAGGCCGTTAACAAATTGAGATTTAATCTTAAGCTTATTCAGCAAATCATTTATATCCGGCCCGCCTCCGTGAACTATTACGGGGCGCATACCGACTAATTGCATTAAAATAACATCATTAATAACGGCCTGCTTTAATTCCTCGTTTATCATTGCATTGCCGCCGTATTTAACAACCACTATTTTGCCGTGGAATAATTGTATATAAGGCAAAGCCTCCACTAAAACAGTTGCCTTTTCTAAAGCTGTGCTCATTTTTTTATCCTCCCGGGGCCAAGGGCCCTTTAATAAAGAAATATCCGGCAGATAAAACTTAGGTACGGTAGCTGCCGTTTATTTTAACATAATCATAGCTAAGGTCGCAGCCCCAGGCTTTGGCCCCGGCAAGACCGTCATGAAGGTTAATAATTATGCGGATTTCCTTTTCCGCCAGAATTTTTGCCGCATTGGCCTCATTAAAGCTAAGGCCCGCGCCGTTTTCCATTACCGGCTCCCGCCCGGCGGGGCTTTCTAAGGCAATATCCACAGTATTGGCATTAAACTTTGCCCCGGAATAACCCACCGCGCAAATTATTCTCCCCCAATTAGCGTCTTCCCCGAAAAAGGCCGTCTTTACCAGGCTGGAGCCGGCAACCGCCTTGGCGATTTTTGCGGCGTCTTTTAAGGTGCGGGCGTTTTCCACAACAATTTCCAGGAATTTTGTGGCACCCTCTCCATCTAAGGCCATCATTTTTGTTAAAGCCAGGCAAATTTCCTCCAGGGCCTGATAAAATCTCTCAAACAAAGGGTGCTCCTCGCTGTCGATTAAGGGGTTCCCTGCCATACCGTTACACAGAGCCAAAACCGTATCATTTGTGCTGGTATCTCCATCTATTGAAAGCATATTAAATGTTTTATCCGCCGCCTTTTTTAAGGCCTTTTTTAAAACCACAGGGGCAATCATAATATCTGATGTAATAAAGCCCAACATTGTAGCCATATTAGGCTGAATCATCCCGGAGCCCTTTGCCATACCCCCCAGGCGCACCCTTTTACCCCCCAGCTCAAATTCCAAGGCAACTTCTTTAGGGAAGGTATCTGTAGTCATAATCGCCAGGGCGGCCTCTTTGCCCCCCTCAGGGCTGAGAGCTTTTGCAGCCTTAAATATACCTGTTTTAATTTTTTCCATAGGCAGAGTAACGCCGATTACCCCGGTGGAGCAAACCAAAACCTCTTTGCCGTGAATATTTAAGGCCTCCGCCGCCAAATTTGCCATATTGTGGGCATCCAGGCGGCCTTTTTGGCCGGTGCAGGCGTTGGCATTGCCGCTGTTTACCACAATTGCCCGGGCAAGGCCGGGAGCGGAAACTCTCCGGCTCCATTTTACCGGGGCGGCGGCATATTTATTTTGGGTAAATACCCCGGCGCAGGCCGCCGCGGTTTGGGAGCAAATTAAGGCAATATCTTTTTTTTCATCGCCATTGCCTTTAATATCCGCATTTACTCCTGCGGCAATAAAACCCTGAGGAGCCGTAATTCCTCCTGCTATTTGCAACATTTTTTACTCTCCTTTAAATATTAAGAATACTCTTAAATACTTAAAATACTGTTTTTATAGATTTACTTTTTTTATTTATTCTTTAAGGGAAAACCGGGGTAAATTCCAAACCCTGATGCTCCGGAAGGCCGAACATAAGGTTCATATTTTGTATGGCCTGGCCTGCCGCCCCCTTAATTAAATTATCGATGGCGCCGGTTATTATTACCCTTTTTGTCCGGCTGTCATAAGTCAGGGCTAAATGGCAAAAATTTGTTCCGGTTGCCCATTTTGTTTGGGGCCAATTACCCTCTTTATGAACTTTAACAAATTTTTCGTCTTTATATGTCATTTGGAAAAGCGTATTTAAATCTTTGCTTTGGGCAGGGCAATTAAGCTGGGCATAAACCGTTACTAAAATCCCCCGGCTCATTGGAGCAAGATGGGGGGTAAAGCTTATTAATTGCTCCATGCCAGAAACATCGCTTAAAATTTGCTCTATTTCAGGAGTATGGCGATGATGAGCAACATTATAGGCCTTAAGGCTTTCCGCCGCCTCACAATAGATATTCCCGGAAGAGGGCTTTCTCCCTGCCCCGGATATGCCGGATTTTGCATCTATAATTATGCTGTCCTGCTTAATTATACCGGCCTTAAGCAGGGGGTAAAGGGCCAAAATAGAGGCCGTGGGGTAGCAGCCGGGGTTTGCCACTAAAGAGGCTCCTTTAATTTTATTGCGGTATAATTCCGGCAGGCCGTAAACGGCGGAGGCGGATAATTCATGATTGCCATGTTTAACCTTATACCATTTTTCATATATATTAGCGTCTTTAAAGCGGAAATCCGCCCCGATATCAATAACTTTTTTACCCTTGGCCAAAGCCGCCATAGCCGGCTCAACCGCCTGGCCATGGGGCATTGCCATAAAGACAATATCGCTGTCTTTAGCAAGGATATCCATATCCAGGCTGCTTATTTTTTTATTTTCCATTCCCTCTAAATAAGGGAAGAGGGCGTCTATATCCTCCCCGGCGCTGCTGAAGCCGACTAAATGGGCTATTTCAATACCGCCATGATTTAATAAAAGGCGCAGCAGCTCTCCTCCGGCATAGCCGCTGGCGCCAATAATAGAAGCTTTAAGCATATTATCACCTTCCGTTTTTTCTCATAGTTAATTATAAACTATGTTGAATAATAATGCAAGGATAATTTATAATAACCCTAAAATCATTTTGATTTACGCATATACGCTTGCATAAATGAATAAATGCTTTTTAAAAACCGCCTAAAGAATATACATTATGCCTGTTTTTATGCATTTCCTTTTATTAAAAATTATGCCCCTCTAAATTTAAAAGGCGTTTTTTAAGCTCTAAGGCAGCCCCGCCGCGGGATCTGGAAAACCCCCCTAAAGAAGCCTTTGCCCCCACAACCCTGTGGCAGGGGACTAAAAGCGGCAAAGGGTTATTGCCCATGGCGCCCCCCGCCGCCCTGGCGGCTTTGGGATTGCCGCCAAGAGCCGCCAATTCCCCATAGCTGATTATTTCCCCATAGGGAATTTTAGCGCATTGGCGCCAAATTTTGCTGTAAAAATCGGGAGCCTGGGGAATAAAATAGGGGATAGAAAAAGCCTTTCTTTTACCGGCAAAATACTCCTCAACCTCGGCGGCCAAGCGCCATAAAAAACTGCCGGCTTCCGGCTTATCTATATTTTTTTCCCCCTTGGCCGGCAGGCTCAGAGAATAAAGAACTCCATTTTGCCAAATTGCAAACATTAAACCCCAGGAGGTATTAAAAGCTCCCTGCTCCGTCTTGTAAGCAGAAGGTATTTCCCTCATATTAAAACTCCTAACTTGTCCTTTTTTACTCTAAAGCAATTAGGGATAAAGCTAAAACAGCCTTAATTGCTTTATTTTTATATTATATTTTATTTTTTTATTCTATTTCCTCCCTATGGCTTTGGCTTTAGGCATTTTTAGCGCTTTATTCAGCTAAGCCTCCCGGGCAAAAAAATCTACTATGCCCATAAATATTCCATAGGCCAATTGCCATTGATATTCCGGCTGCTGCAGGAGCTTTTCTTCTTCCGGATTAGAGAAAAAGCCCGCCTCGATTATTATTGCCGGGATTTTTATATTTTTTAGTAAATAAGAGCTGCTATGGGGCAGGGCCTTGCGCCTGCTTTCCATAGGGGGAGAGGATAAACAGCCCTGAACAGCCATGGCAAGCTCCCGCCCTGCGGGGTTTAGGGCGGAATAAAAAACCTGGGCCCCCTTTTGAGAGGGCTGCAAGGGGAAGGAATTACCGTGCAGGCTTATAAAAGCTGCGGCCGGATTATCCAGGGCTAATTGGGCCCGGGCGCAAAGATCCTCTCTTTTTCCGGCGGCAAGGGGCGTATCGCCTTCTCTGGTAAAGATAATTTCCGCGCCGCTATAGCGCAATAATTCCCCTAAATAACGAGCAATTGTCATATTAAGCTCTTTTTCTAAAAGGCCACCGGGGCTAACCACACCGGGGTCTGTTCCGCCATGGCCGGGGTCGATAATTATAAGTTTACCCGCCATAGCCCAGGAAATAACCTCCCGGCTTTCGTTCTCGGCCTTTATCCCCAAACGGCAGGAAAGTATAAGCCCCAGAGCAAGAAAAATAATTATACCCGTAAATATTTTATAATTAAGGTTAAAAATATAAAACCTGGCGGATTTTATATGCCTCACAGCCCCACCTCCCCTTTCAGAATATGCTTTTTAAAGGCATAACATTACAAGGGGCAATTTAGCTTTTAACTATAAAGCCGGGCTAATAGGGCTTAATATAGCGACTTTTTAGGGTATGCTTTATAAAAAAACAATCAGCTTTTTAGTAAATTTAAAATAAAACCCCCGCCTGATTTTACCGGCAGAGGGTTAAATCTTCAAATCTTTTATTAAAGTTAAGGCAAATATATTTTTATTTATAAGGGGCGGGCGCATTCCCCGGTTTTACCCTGAATTATTTTAAGACCATGATTTAAGGCGGGTAAAATTACCTCCAAATTTTCCTTGGCAGCCCTTGGGCTCCCCGGAAGGTTTATAAGCAGGCTTTTTTTGCGGATTCCGGCAACACTTCTTGAAAGCATGGCATGGGGGGTTTTCTCCAGGCTTTTATAGCGCATGGCCTCGCAAAGCCCGGGGACCAATTTTTCCGCCGCTTCCAGAGTAGCCTCCGGGGTATTATCCCTTGGGGAAAATCCGGTGCCGCCGCTGGTTAAAATTAAATCCAGAGGGCGAATATCGGCCCAGTTTATTAAGGCCTTTTTGATTTCTTCTTTATCGTCTGAGACAATTTTTTCTTCCAAAACCTCAAAGCCGGCCTCTTTAAGAAGAGCTTTTAAAAGGGGCCCGCTTTCATCGGGCCTTTCTCCCTTTGAGCCTTTATCGCTTACGGTAAGAATACCCGCCGTAAGAATATCCTCCACCTTAATTTCATCCCCGTTTTTTATTTCTCCGCCCTTTAAAACCCGGATAAATATCCCCTCCCGGGGCATAACGCAATCCCCGGCCTGAATATAAATGGCGCAATGATTATGGCATTCCTTGCCTATTTGGCTGATTTCACCGATAGCCTCCTGACCCAGGCGCAGCCTGGCGCCAAGGGGCAGGGTATAAAGCTCTATACCCTTTGTTGTTATATTTTCGGCAAAATCACCGCAGCCAACATTTAACCCTTTGGCCTGCATTTTTTCTATACTTTCCAGGGCTAAAAGGCTTACTTGGCGATGATTGCCATAGGCGGCATGGGCATCATTTTCCATGCCGAATTCCACAATTAAATTGGCCCGGCCCCGGTCTTTTTTCCGCATTCCCTTTTTTTCACTGCCGCAGACGGCAACTATTTCTGCCATTTTTCCTCGCCTCCTCTTATAAACGTGCCGCTATTACCCCCGCTTTTTTCAATTAGGCGAATATCTCCGATTATCATTCCCCGGTCTATGGCCTTACACATATCATATACCGTAAGCCCGGCTACGGATACGGCCATAAGGGCCTCAATTTCCACACCGGTTTGGCCGATATTGCTTACCCTGGCTTCAATTTCCAGCCTGTTTTGGGGAATATTAAATTTAAAATCCATTTCAATCCCGGTTAAAAGCAAAGTATGGCACATGGGAATAAGCTCATGGGTGCGTTTGGCGGCCATAATACCCGCAACCTGCGCCACCCCCAAAACATCCCCTTTTTTTATGCCGCCGCCCATTATAGTTTTAAGGGTTTCCGGGGCCATTTCTACCCAGCCTCTGGCAACAGCCAGGCGGCGGGTTTCCCCTTTGGCGGAAACATCCACCATTTTAGCCCTGCCCTTAGCATCTATATGAGTAAGCTTATTATAATCATCATTATTATTTTTATTCATTTGCTGCTCCTTTTACCCTATGCCCTTGGGCTCTTTAATTTTTTAGCCTAATCCGGCGGACCCTTGAATATTCGCCGTTTAACGGCGTTATCCTTCAAAAGGCAAGACGCTTTAAACTTTAAAGCAAAAGCAAACAATGGAAAAACAAAAAAGCGCACCGAAAGGTGCGCCATTTTAACGTTTGGAGAACTGACTGGCTTTTCTGGCTTTTTTCAAGCCGTATTTGCGTCTCTCTTTCATTCTTGGGTCGCGGGTAACAAAGCCGGCCGCGCTTAAAGCGGGGCGCAACTCGCCGTCTGCTATACATAAAGCTCTGGTAATACCATGGCGTACCGCTCCGGCCTGGCCGGTGGTGCCCCCCCCATGAACACTGGCAATTACATCGTATTTGCCCGAAGTGGAGGTTAGCTCCAAAGGCTGGCGCACTATCATTTCCAAAGTTTTTTTGCCGAAGTATTCCCCCAGCTCTCTTTTATTAATGGTAACGGTACCGCTGCCGGGGGTAAGCCATACTTTTGCAATAGCATTCTTCCTGCGGCCGGTGCCGTAAAATTTTATTCCTTGAGCCACTTTTTTATCCTCCCTTCTTTACCTTAAAATTCCCAATTTTGGGGCTTTTGCGCGGCATGGGGATGCTCGCCGCCAACATAAACTTTAAGCTTGGAAGAACTGGCCCTGCCCAATTTATTATGGGGCAGCATACCTTTAACGGCCTTCTCCACTGCCAAAACAGGCCTTTTAGCCAAAAGCTCGTCGTAGCGAATCTCTTTTAAACCGCCCGGGTAAGAAGTGTGGCGATATAATTTCTTCTGGGTAAGCTTATTGCCGGTAAGCTTAACTTTATCGGCATTAAGAATAATCACAAAATCCCCGGTATCAATATGGGGGGTAAAAATAGGTTTATGCTTGCCTCTTAAAATCCGGGCGGCCTCAGTTGCCAGCCGGCCAAGAGGTTTATCCGCAGCATCAAGGATATACCAATTCCTTTGGATATCCGCTGGCTTGGCCATATAAGTACCCAAGTCAATTACCTCCTTAAATCTTCAAAGCTTCAATATTTGCCGCTTTTTAATTACTTTTTAATTTTATTTTTTCTTTTTTTAGCTTAATTCAGTGCAAAGCGCCATTCGCCAACGGGGCAGAAGACGAAAGCGCTACCTAAATATTATATATTTACCCATGGCTCTTGTCAAGAGGAAAGTATTAAAAGCTTTATTTTAACAGGCTTTTTTTAGAGCCCTCTTAATTTTCGGGGTATTTAACATTAATAAGCATCAGGCCTCTGGCGGGAGCGGGGGCGGCTGCGGGAAAGCTTTCTCCCTTTAAAAGCCTTTGAATATCTCCCGGCTCCAGCTTATGCAGGCCCACCTCCACCAGACGGGCAGTAATAAGCCTTACCATTTTATAAAGAAAGCCGTTTGCCGTAATCTCTAGGCAAAGGGGCTCCGGTATTTGCTGCCAGGGGAAGAAGCCCTGCTCTTGGGGGGTAAAAATCTTTAGCTTACTTATATTCCTTAGGGAGCTTATAACCGGGCGCCCGGTAACCGAGAAATAAATAAAATCATGCTCCCCTAAAATATATTCAGAGGCCGCCGCCATAGCCTCTAAATCCAGCTCTTTGCCTAAAGGCCAAAAATAGCGGCCGCCAAAAATTATATCCCGGGCATTTTTGGCCATACTTAGGGTATAGCGGTATGTTTTTAAAAGGGCGCTTTTTCTGGCATGGAAATCCTCATCGGTCTTTTGGGCCTCAAGAATTCTGATACTTTCCGGCAGCAGGCGGTTAACAGCCCGAGGGATATTTTCCGGCGGCAGGGGTTTTTGAGTATTAAAATGGGCCACTTGCCCCAGGGCATGAACCCCGGCATCGGTGCGGCCGGAGGCGCAGAGAATAATTTCTTCCCGCAGTAAAACAGATAAAGCCTTGGAAAGCACCCCTTCCACACTTTTGCCATGATGGCTAGGCTGTTTTTGCCAGCCTATATAATCGCTGCCGTCATAGGCTATTTTCAGCTTAACCCTCATAAAAAGCCCCCCAAACCCAGGCGCTTTAAAAATAAAACGCTAAAAAGCAAAGCAAAAAGCATTACGGTAAGGGTATCTTTAAATTGCCAGCGGCTGCGGCGCCAATGGCTGCGGCCTTTTCCGCCGGTATAGCATTTTGCCTCCATGGCCTCGGCAAGCTCATCTGCCCGGCGAAAGGCTGAAACAAAAAGGGGTACCAAAAGAGGCAAAAGCTGCTTAATTCTGTTTTTTATATTTTTAGAGCTGAAGTCTGCTCCTCTGGCCCTTTGAGCCAGCATTATACGCTCCAGCTCCTCTAAAATGGTGGGGATAAAACGTAAAGCGATAGACATTATCATGGCAATTTCATGGGTGGGCACGCCAATTTTGGATAAAGGAGACATAAGCCTTTCCATACCGTCGGTTAAATCCATAGGCTTGGTTGAAAGGGTAAGCAAAGTGCCGAAGGCAATTAAAAGCAAAATTCTAAGGCCCATTAAAAAACCCTGCATAAGCCCTTCTTTGGTAATTTTTAAAAAACCCCAGCGCCATAATTCTTCCCCGGGGATTAAAAATATATTAAAAATAACGGTTAAGGCAACAAAAATAAAAATCATTTTCATCCCCCGCCACAGCTTAACCAGGGGAATTTTAGACAAAAACACCGCGGCGATAAAAACCGCCGTTAATAAAATATAGTCTTCGGCAGCATTAGCGGTAAAAAGGCAAACCATATAAATAATTGCCGCAATAAGCTTGCTCCGGGAATCTAAATTATGAATAGGTGAAGATGCCTGATGGTATTGGCCTATAAGCAAACCGTCTTTAAGCACGGCCTTCACCCCCCTTAAGGCTCATAATTTCTAAATAAGCCTCATCCTCGTTAAGGCCCAGGGCGGGAATATTCAGGCCGCGCTTTTTTAAGCGCCGCAAAAGGGAGGCCGCCTGAGGAATGGAAAGCCCCAGAGATTTTAAATATTCCTCCTTGGCAAAAACCTCTAGAGGGCTGCCGTCTGCCGCTAATTGTCCTTTATCTAAAACAAGAATTCTTTTGGCTAATTGGGCTACCTCATCCATATTATGGGAAATCCAAATAATGGTTTTCCCTTTTTTATGCTCTTTTTTAGCTAAATCTATAATCCATTGGCGGCCTTTTTCATCCAATCCGGCGCTGGGCTCGTCAAAAATAAGCAGTTTAGCCCCGGCGGCTAAAACGCAGGCTAAAGCCACCCGGCGTTTTTCTCCCCCGCTTAATGTAAAGGGGGAACGGGGCAAAAAAAGCTCCGGATTTAAATTAACCGCAATTAAAGCGTTTTTAATGGCCTCCTCCAGCTTGCGGCCGGAAAGGCCGAAATTCTTGGGGCCAAATGCCACTTCCTCATAAACAGTTTCCCCGAATAATTGCTGCTCCGGGTATTGAAAGACCACCCCCGCCCCGGGGAAAACCGAATTTTTAACAGCAGGCTTACCGTCCATTAAAACCTGCCCCTGAGTAGGCAAATAAAGACCGGCCAAAAGCATGGCCAGGGTACTTTTACCTGAGCCGCTATGGCCTATAAGGGCGGTAAACTCATTATTTTCTATAGTTAGATTAAGCTTGGAAACAGCCGAAGGATGAGACATATCCCCGGGCTGATAATTATATCCGGCATCCTTCATCAGGATTCGCATATGCTATCCACCATTTCTTCCAAAGTCAGAGTGCCTTTTAGCCGGGGGAAGCCCGCCTCCGCAAGGCGAGCGGAAAGTCTGTTTAATACTGGGGGCTTAAGGCCCCATTCCTCCATGGCCTGAAAGTTGCCGAAAACTTCCCTTGGGGAGCTATCCGCAACCAGTTTACCCCGGGATAATACCAAAAGCCTCTGGCCCAATAAAGCCTCTTCCATCAAATTTGTAATATAAATAATGGTTTTGCCCATTTGACGATGTAAATAAGCAAGGGTATCCAATACCTGGCGGCGCATTTGAGGATCCAGCATGGAGGTAGGCTCGTCTAAAATTAAATAGGGGGATTCCATTGCCAAAGCCCCTGCAATAGCCAGCCTTTGTTTTTCTCCGCCGGAAAGCAAATATGGCTCCTTATGGCGTAAATGGGTCAGGCCGGTTATTTTTAAAGCCTCATCCACCCGGCGGCGTATTTCTTCGGCAGGCAAACCTAAATTTTCCGGGCCGAAGGCAATATCATCCTCAACAGTGGTTGCTACTATTTGATTATCGGGGTTTTGAAAAACGAAGGCCACTTTCTGGCGAATTGCAACTAAACCATCTTCTTTTAAGGTGCTTATGCCATCCACAATAACCTCGCCCTTTTGGGGGAGTAATAAGCCGTTTAAATGCCGGCCCATTGTGCTTTTGCCCGAGCCGTTGGCGCCGATAACAACTACCCATTGGCCGGGGTATAAATTAAAGCTAAGGCCGGAAATTGCCTCAGGCCCATTATTTGAATAGCTGAAGCTGATATTATTAACTTCTATCATATAATCCCCCGGCCTTTCTTTTGTTTAAATGCGCTGAAATAAAAGCTGAAAGCTTTTTTTCTTTATTTTAGTTGTTTATATATAGTTGTTTGCATACAACAAAGTCAGGATAGGCGCAAAAGCCCCACCCTGACTTTAAAATACCGGCTCCGGTAATTATACTAATTCAACCAGGGCCATTTGCGCTGCATCTCCCCGTCTTTGCCCTATATGGACAATTCGGGTATAGCCGCCTTGACGGTCGGCATATTTTTCGGCAATTTCACCAAAGAGCTTTGTAACAACATCCTCTTCGGTAATATAAGCCAGAGCCCGGCGGCGGGAGGTTAGATCACCCTTTTTGGCCAGGGTAATCATTTTTTCCGCAACGCTTGCCAACTCTTTGGCCCTAGGCTCGGTGGTTTCTATTTTGCCGTTTTTAAAAAGGGAAGTAGACGCATTACGCAGCATTGCGCGGCGATGGGCGCTCTTAACCCCTAAGCGACGGTATGCCAATTGAAAAACCTCCTTTGCCCTGTAATGGGGCAATTATTCCTCACTTTTTCTCAAGGATAAACCCAATTCCTGAAGCTTGCTTGTAACCTCCTCAAGGGATTTACGGCCCAAATTACGAACCTTCATCATTTCTTCCTCGGTTTTTTGGGCAAGCTCCTGGGTGGTGTGAATCCCCGCCCTCTTCAGGCAATTATAGGAGCGGACGGAAAGATCCAACTCCTCAATAGTCATTTCAAGCAATTTATCCTTTTTATTTTCTTCCTTTTCAATTAAGGCAACCTCTTGGGGGTAGCTCTCGGTTAAACCGATAAAAAGGTTAAGATAATCGCTTAAAATATGAGCTGCGGTGCTTACAGCCTCATCCGGTGCTATTGTTTTATCTGTATATACTTCTAAGGTTAATTTATCGTAGTCGGTATGCTGGCCTACCCGGGTATCCTCAACGGAAAAGCTAACCCTGGTAATGGGGGAAAAGAGAGAATCCACGGGTATAACCCCAATGGGCTGCTCTTCTTTTTTATTCTTTTCCGCGCTTACATAACCGCGGCCCTTTTCAACGGTAATAGACATATGCAATTCACCATCGCTGTCCAGGGTTGCTATATAATGGTCGGGGTTTAGGATTTCCACATCCGCATCGCATTTTATATCCCCCCCGGTAACGGAACCCGAGCCGGAGGCCGAGATATAGATTGTCCGGGGCTCATCGCAATACATTTTTACAGAAAGCCCCTTAAGATTAAGAATAATATCCGTAACATCCTCTATTACCCCGGCAGTAGTGGAGAATTCATGCAATACTCCCTCAATTTTAACCGAAGTTACGGCAGCCCCCGGCAGAGAGGATAAAAGCACCCTCCTTAAAGCATTACCCAGGGTTGTACCATAGCCCCTCTCCAGAGGTTCTACAACAAATTTACCAAAAGAGTTGTCTTGCGCCATCTCTACACATTGTACTTTGGGCTTTTCTATACCAAACACTATACGCCCTCCTTTAATTTGTACTCGGCGGCTACAAGTTCTAACGGGAATAAAGCTCAATTATTAATTGCTCGGTAATCGGCAAATCAATATCTTCCCGGGCAGGCAAGGCAATAACCTTGCCAACTAGGTTTTCTTTATCTAATTCCAGCCAGGCCGGAGGATTGCGATGGGCAATAGCCTCTGCAATACCTGTTAATTTAGCGGAGGAGCGGCTTTTTTCCCTAACGGAAATTACATTACCCACCCGTACTAAAAAAGAGGGTATATTAACCTTCCTGCCGTCTACTGTAAAATGGCCGTGGCGCACTAATTGACGGGCATCAACCCGTGAAGAAGCCATACCCAAACGATAAACAACATTATCTAAACGGCATTCTAAAAGTCTCAGCAGGTTTTCGCCGACAACACCTTTTTGCCGTTCAGCCTTTTCAAAATAATTGCGGAATTGTCTTTCCTGTATGCCGTAAATCCGGCGCACTTTTTGCTTTTCTCTTAACTGAATGCCATACTCGGAAGGTTTCTTCCTGGATTGCCCATGCTGCCCTGGTGCATATGCTTTATTGGTTAAAGCGCATTTATCGGAATAGCAGCGGTCACCCTTGAGGTAAAGCTTGACGCCCTCACGGCGGCAAAGCCGGCAAACAGCTCCTGTATATCTCGCCATCTAAAGTTTACCTCCTAAACTCTTCTTCTTTTGGGCGGCCTGCACCCGTTATGAGGAATGGGAGTAACATCTTTAATCATGCTTACTTCCAAACCGGCTGCCTGCAAGGAACGAATAGCTGCTTCCCGCCCTGAACCCGGGCCTTTTACCATGCATTCAACCTGACGCATACCATGCTCCATAGACTCTTTTGCGGCAACCTCTGCAGCCATTTGGGCGGCAAAGGGAGTGCTTTTGCGGGAGCCTTTAAAACCCATTGCCCCGGCGGAAGACCAGGCTATGGCGTTTCCGGATTTATCGGTTATGGTTATAACCGTATTATTGAAGGTGGATTGAATATGAGCAACGCCAACTTCAATATTTTTTCTTTCTTTTCTTCTGCGGGTTTGTCTTTTTGCCAATTAAATAACCTCCTTCCCTCTATTTTCTGCGCTTGGCGCCTACTGTACGCTTAGGACCTTTTCTTGTCCTGGCGTTTGTTTTAGTTTTTTGTCCCCGCACCGGCAGGCCGCGGCGGTGGCGAATACCACGGTAGCAGCCAATTTCACCAAGGCGCTTAATATTCAGGGCAATATCCCTTCTTAAATCGCCTTCAACATGACAGGTATGGGTAATTATATCTCTTATTTTGCCTACTTCCTCTTCCGTAAGATCCTTAACTCTGGTATCGGGGTTAACCCCCGCCTCGGCCAGGATTTTCTGGGAGGTAGACAGGCCAATTCCGAAGATGTAGGTTAGCCCTATTTCCACCCGCTTATCTCTGGGCAGATCCACGCCAGCAATACGTGCCATTTAATGTAAACACCTCCACTTTTTTGCCTTATACTTTTAAATAGTCTTAATTCTTCGGGCAAAGGCCCGAAGACTGATTAGCCCTGAGTTTGCTTATGCTTAATATTGGAGCAAATAACCATAATTTTACCCCGTCTTTTAATAAGCTTGCATTTTTCACATATAGGCTTAACCGAAGCTCTAACTTTCATCGGGAACCTCCTTTGCTTTTGTCAGGCAAAAGCACATTCTTTACTTAAAACCTTTTATTTATGACGATAAGTGATTCGGCCCCTAGTTAAATCATAGGCGCATAATTCCACCGTAACTCTGTCGCCGGGTAGAATACGAATATAATTGGTGCGGATTTTGCCCGAAATATGAGCAAGCACCCGGTGGCCGTTAGACAGCTCCACCATGAACATCGCATTCGGCAGCGGTTCTACTACGATGCCGTCAACTTCTATGCCATCTTGTTTGGACATATTTCTGCCCTCCTTGTCATTAACCCTGCGGGCTTTGCAAAAAGCCGGTTAAGTTCTCTCGAATTTCTTCATCTCTGATGGACTCCCCTGCCGCAAGCCTTTGGGCTAAGTCAGCCGCAACTTTGCCCGTAGCCTGAAGATGCAAGCGATTTTTTCTTTTAGGCTTCTCTACGCTGCGCTTGCGTCCGTCAACAACCAGAACAAGATTATCCCTGGCGGCTAAAACCAGGTAATAGCAATTAATATCCCGTCCTTTAATTGATTTAACAAGCTGGCCCGCTTTTAGAGGTTCCTGAGTTGAGAGCCCCTGCCAGGCATGGCTTTTAGGCCCTGCCTTTTTTTTGCATGAATTTTCTTTCATTGCTTTCACCAGCGCTTTCACCAGCACAATCTGTTTTCTTTTACCCTTTAGCTAAGCGCAGAAAGATAAACATCCGCCCAAGGTTAATCACTTGAGCCCAACCATTACGATTAATTCCAGTTTTTACCAAAGATTTTCCCCATATCCACCATTACATCTTTAATAGGACGGTCGCCGTCTACATTATGGAGTAAACCTTTATTTGCATAATACTCTATTAAGGGCGCGGTGCGCTCCTCATAAACCGCAAGCCTTTGCTTAACCGCTTCCTCCTGATCATCGCTTCTTTGATAGAGCCCGCCGCCGCAATTATCGCACACACCTTCAACAGCGGGGGGGTTATAAAGCAGATGATAAATATTGCCGCAATTACGGCACATACGGCGGCCGGTTAAACGGTCTATCAGATTCTCCAAGGGAACTTGAATATTGATAACGGCATCCAAAGAGGTATTGGATTCCGCCAGCAAAGCATCAAGGGCCTGAGCTTGAAGAATATTGCGGGGAAAGCCATCTAAAAGGAAACCTTCCCGGCAATCCGGCTGACTTATGCGGTCTTTGATAATTCCTATGGTGACTTCATCAGGCACCAAAAGGCCTTTATCCATATAATCCTTGGCCTCTATGCCCAAGGGAGTGCCGGCGCTGATTGCCGAACGGAACATATCCCCGGTAGAAATATGGGGGAGAAAAAGCTTTTTAGTCAGGACATCAGATTGAGTGCCTTTGCCGGCACCCGGCGGTCCCAATAAAACAATATTCATTTTTGATCCTCCACTGTTATTTCATAAAGCCCTGATAATGCCGCATTAATAATTGAGACTCTATTTGCTTCATGGTATCCAGAGCAACACCGACGGCAAT
Organism: Clostridiales bacterium; assembly: GCA_040767605.1. GTDB lineage: Bacteria > Bacillota > Dehalobacteriia > UBA4068 > UBA4068 > JAXGOI01. The sequence continues at coordinate 1,250,649 of JAXGOI010000001.1, read as the reverse complement.
CAGTAAGGAGGTGCCGCCAAAGTAGAGGTTCATGCCTGTTATACGCATTGCGATACTAGGCATAAGGGCAATAGCTGTCAGGAATAAAGCCCCGGTAAATGTAATCCGGGAAAGGACTCTATCCAAATACTCCGCAGTAGGTCTTCCCGGGCGGAGGCCGGGGATAAAACCGCCGTGCTTTTTAAGATTATCAGACACATCTGAGGTATTAAATGTTACCGCGGTATAAAAATAAGTGAAAAGGAAAATAAATAAGCTGTAAGAAATCATATATACAGGGTGATTAAAAGCGAATATCCGCTCCACCCAGGCCGCAAAACTATTGGTTGCCGAGAAAAAGCCAGCAATTGTGGCGGGGAAAATCAATAAGCTCATGGCAAAAATTATAGGTATAACCCCTGCCTGATTTATTTTCATGGGAATATGAGTGCTTTGGCCCCCGTATATTTTCCTGCCCACAACCCTTTTAGCATATTGGACGGGAATACGCCTTTCTCCTTCCTGTATGGCTATTACCCCAGCGATTACTAAAACCGCAAGAAGTAAAAAAAGGATTATCATAAAAATACTGGCCTCGCCGGTTTTTACATACTGATAAAGCTTAATAATACCCGCCGGCAAGCGGGAAACAATCCCCGCGAAAATAATCAGCGAAATCCCGTTCCCGATACCCTTTTCCGTAATCAGCTCGCCCAGCCACATTAAAAAGGCTGTGCCGGCTGTAAGGGTTATGGCTACCACCAAAAGGTTGAAAAACCCGGGGTTAACCAATGCGGGGCGCAAATATAAAGACATCCCCACAGCCTGGGCAAAGCCCAGTACAACGGCGCCGTAACGGGTTATCTGCATCATTTTCTTCCTGCCCTCGGGGCCTTCCTTGGCTAAGCGCTCAAAATAAGGAATAACCATGGTAAGAAGGTTGCCGATAATAGAGGCATTAATATAAGGGATAATGCCCATGGCAAAAATAGTGAAGTTTTTAAAAGAACCCCCGGAAATAACATCCACAAAGCCGAATATGGCATTATCCAGCATACCGGCAAGCTCTGCGCTGTTTATTCCCGGCACGGGTATATGGGCGCCTACTCTGAACACCAGGAACATTAATAGGGTAAAAATAATCTTTTTACGCAGCTCAATAACTTTCCATGCTCCTGCTATGGTTTCAAACAATTAAATCACCTCGACTTTTCCACCCAGAGCGGCGATTTTTTCCGCTGCTGGCTTACTGGTCGGAACTTTAACGGTGAGTTTTTTTGTCAATTCCCCATTGGCAAGGATTTTAACCCCGTCTTTAGGATTGCCGATAACTCCGCAGTCAAAGAGTAATTCTACATCAACCACGGTTTCATTGGGGAATTGATTTAAGGCCTCTAAATCCACATTTACAATTTGCTTTTTAAATATATTTGTAAAACCGCGCTTTGGCAGGCGGCGGGCAAGAGGCATCTGCCCACCTTCAAAACCAGGGCGCACCCCTCCGCCAGAGCGGGATTTTTGTCCTTTATGGCCGCGGCCGGAGGTTTTGCCCGAGCCGGAACCGGTACCCCTGCCGACACGGGCAGCTTTCTGACGCGAACCGGGAGCAGGTACTAACTCGCTTAGTTTCATGCTAACACCCCCCTATGATTATTCTGCAACTTTTTCAACCGTAACCAAATGGGCAATACTGTGAATTTTACCCAGAATATCCGGGGTATCCTCCTGGATAACTGTGGAATTCATTTTCTTTAAGCCCAGAGTTCTAACGGTTTCTTTCTGTTTTTTATTATAGCCGATAGGGCTTTTGGTAAGAGTGATTTTAATTTTAGCCATTAATTTATCCCCCCTAACCCAAAATCTCTTGAGGAGTTTTGCCCCGTAAACGGCTTACTTCTTCAACAGTTTTTAAGGATTCCAAGCCTTCAATGGTTGCCTTAACCATATTAATTGCATTATTAGAGCCTAAGGATTTTGTAAGAATATTCCTCATACCGGCTGCTTCTAATACAGCACGCACAGGGCCCCCGGCAATAACGCCGGTACCCTCGGCGGCAGGCTTTAATAATACTCTGCCGGCGCCGAAGCGGCCTATGGTTTCATGAGGTATTGTTCCGTTAAGCAAAGGAATTTTTACCATATTCTTTTTTGCGTCCTCAACGCCTTTTCTAATAGCCTCGGGAACCTCGCTTGCTTTACCTAACCCTGCGCCAACTTTGCCCTCGCCGTCTCCAACAACTACTAAAGCGCTGAAACTAAAGCGACGGCCGCCCTTTACGACTTTGGCAACGCGGTTAATAAACACAACTTTTTCATTTAATTCCATACTGGTGGCTTCTGTTCTAGCCATCTATTACCCTCCTTCGCCTAAAAGTCCAGGCCGCCTTCTCTAGCGCCATCGGCTAAAGCGGCGATTCTGCCATGATATTTAAGACCACCGCGGTCAAATATTACCTGGGAAATACCTTTAGCCTTGGCATTTTCCGCCAAAAGCAAACCGGTTTTTTTGGCCGCTTCCTTATTGCCGCCGTTAACACCCTTAAGGGAGGCATCCAAAGTGGAGGCCGCCGCCAAAGTAACCCCGCCGACATCATCAATTAATTGAGCATAAATATGCTTAATGCTGCGGTATACCGCTAAACGGGGGCATTGGGCCGTACCGCTTATATTTTTACGGATGCGATAATGCTTTTTGGCTCTGATAGCCTTACGGTCTATCCTCTTAAACATAAATTCACTTCCTTCCGAAGCCGCGTCATTCCTTTAACAGCCTGCGGCTTTATACTCAGCTTTTGTCTAAGATTAAAGCTTTTGCAGGCTATTTTTTAACCCCTGCTTTGCCTGCTTTACGCCTGATTGTTTCATTTGCATACTTAATGCCCTTGCCCTTATACGGCTCGGGAGGACGGACTGCCCGGATATTGGCGGCGAAAACGCCGACCTTTTCCTTATCGATTCCTTTAACAGTAATCTTATTGGCGGCGGGAACCACAACTTCTAAATCGGAGCCGGGATCCATTTCCACCGGGTGGGAATAACCGACATTTAAGATAAGCTTATCTCCGCTCTTTTCCACTTTATAGCCTACGCCGATAACCTCAAGGTTTTTCTCAAAACCTGTGGTTACGCCATATACCATATTAGCTAAAAGAGAACGGGTAAGACCATGTAAGGAACGATGATTAGGGTTATCGCTGGGGCGGGTAATCGAGATTACGCCGTTATCCAAAGAGATTTCTATTTCCGGAGAAAACTCTCTTTTTAATACACCCTTGGGCCCCTTTATCTCCACCTGGCTGTTGTTTATATTAACCTCCACGCCTGGGGGAACAGTTATGGGCATTTTTCCTATTCGGGACATATTTACACCTCCTATTGCGGCTTTGCGGATTACCAGACATAGCAGAGAATTTCTCCGCCTAAGCCCTGTTTCCGCGCGTTTTTATCTGTCATTAAACCACAGGATGTAGATACGACAGCAATGCCCAGACCCCCCAATACTTTTGGAAGTTCGTCCTTTCTGGCATAAACTCTCAAACCGGGGCGGGATATCCGCTTTAAGCCGGTAATAACTCTTTTACGGTTGGCAGCGTATTTTAAATATACACGAATAATGCCTTGTTTACCGTCTTCTACATATTCAACATCCTTTATAAAGCCTTCTTCTTTAAGAATATTTGCCAATGCCACTTTAGTTTTTGAGGCGGGTATTTCTACCTTTTCCATTATAACCATATTAGCATTGCGGATTCTGGTCAAGAAATCGGCGATAGGGTCAGTAACAACCATTTGAGTTTAACCTCCTTCCGTATTCTCGGCCTACCAACTTGACTTGGTGATGCCGGGGATTTCTCCTTTGTAGGCCAGATTGCGGAAACAAATACGGCAGATGCCAAATTTACGCATATAGGCATGGGGGCGGCCGCAAATATTGCACCGATTATAGCCTCTAACGCTGAATTTTGGCGTACGTTTTTGTTTCATTAACATCGAAGTTTTAGCCACGAATTTCCCTCCTCTTGTTAAAACAACGGCTATTTATCGGCGAAGGCCATGCCCATAAGCCGTAAAAGCTCCCGGCACTCTTCGTCTGTTTTGGCAGAAGTAACAAATGCCACTTCCATACCCCGAAGTTTATCAATTTTATCATACTCAATTTCCGGGAAGATTAATTGATCTTTAAGGCCCAGGGAATAATTGCCGCGGCCGTCAAAAGCCTTGGCGGATACACCCTTAAAGTCCCTAATCCGAGGGATTGAAGCAGAAATAAGCTTATCCGCAAATTCGTACATCCGCTCGCCGCGCAGGGTTACCTTGCAGCCGATGGACATTCCATCCCGGAGTTTAAAAGCGGCGATAGATTTTTTGGCCTTTGTAATAACGGGCTTTTGGCCGGTTATAGCTGTTATATCAGCTACGGCGGCATCCAGAGCTTTAGGGTTCTGAATTGCCTCGCCTAATCCCATATTGATAACAATCTTCTCCAGCTTGGGAATTTCCATAACATTGGTGTATTTAAATTTTTCCTGGAGCTGATTGCGAATCTCATTATTGTATAATTCTTTAAGGCGTGCCATTAAGCTTCCTCCTTTCCCTCTTTATTTATCAAATACTTCTCCGCATTTTATACATTTGCGAACTCTTTTGCCGTTTTCCAATTGCTCTTTGGCAATTCTCACAGGCTTGGAGCATTGATTGCAGAAAATCATCACATTGGAGCTGTCCATTCCGGCTTCTTTTTTAATAATACCGCCTTGGGGAGCAGCCTGGGTAGGTTTAGTGTGGCGGCTTATCATATTGGCCTTTTCCACAAAGACTCTGCCTGTTTTGGTTTCCACAGAAAGAACCTTGCCCTTTTTCCCTGCATCTTTACCGGCAATTACCATAACGGTATCGCCTTTTTTAATATGAATTTTTTTAGCTTTAACAGGTTTATTCATTTTGTCACCTCCGCCTTAAAGCACTTCAGGAGCAAGAGAAATGATTTTCATAAAGTCTTTATCTCTCAATTCCCTGGCTACCGGGCCAAATATACGAGTGCCTCTAGGTTGGCCGGCATCGTTGATGATAACGCCGGAGTTTTCGTCGAAGCGGATATAAGAGCCGTCGGGACGACGGATTTCTTTTACGGTGCGTACCACCACAGCCTTAACTAATTCCCCTTTTTTCACCACGCCGCCGGGGGATGCTTCCTTAACGGAGCAGACGATAATATCACCCACAGTCGCATATTTACGACGGGAGCCGCCCAGCACTTTAATACATAAAAGCTCTTTAGCGCCGGTATTATCCCCTACTTTAAGTCTGGTTTCGGCTTGAATCACAAAAGCCGCCCCCTTTCATTATCAATCAAAATATTTTGTATGCTTTGAGTTTATTTATGCCCTTAAATCTTTTATGGCTTTAGTTTTTGCCGATAAAGGCAATTTAGCAGCCTTTAGACTATTTGGGCTTTTTCTAAAATTTCTACTACTCTCCAGCGCTTATCTTTGGAAAGGGGCCTGGTTTCGGCAATCATAACCTTATCCCCTTGTTTAGCCTGGTTTTCTTCATCATGAGCTTTGAATTTTTTACCGGTACGGATAATTTTGCCCAAAAGGGGATGACGCACCCGGGTTTCAACTCTCACAACAACGGTTTTATCCATTTTATCGCTGACCACAATACCGATTCGGGATTTGCGGGAATTTCTTTCAACCACTTAATACTTCCTCCTTTCCCTCTTGCAAGACCAGGCTATTTTGCCTCTTCCAGGTCTCTTTGGCGGATAATAGTCTTTACTCTAGCTATATCTTTTTTTACGGCATTAATAGCCATGGGATTATCCATTTGCCCGGTTGCCAAACGAAAACGAAGGTTGAAGAGCTCCGCTCTTAAATCGCTTTCTTTTTTTAATAATTCCTCATAGGTGAGGTCACGAATTGCCTTAGCCTTCATTTGCTTCACCACCCATTTCATTACGTTTAACAAATTTAGTTTTTATAGGCAGTTTATGCTGGGCCAGCCGCATAGCTTCTTTTGCTAATCCCTCGGGAACCCCGGCAATTTCAAACATAATCCGGCCGGGCTTAACTACTGCTACCCAAAACTCAGGGGCGCCCTTACCGCTACCCATACGGGTTTCGGCAGGTTTTTGCGTTACAGGCTTATGGGGGAATATTTTAATCCAAACCTGGCCGCCGCGCTTAATATAACGAGTCATCGCAATACGGGCCGCCTCAATCTGCCGGCTGGTAATCCAGCCGCATTCCTGAGCCTGCAAGCCAAACTGGCCATAATCTACCTTATTGCCCTTGGTGGCAATGCCTTTCATCCGTCCGCGGTGTTGGCGGCGAAATTTAACTCTTTTAGGCATTAACATCTTACTCGCCCTCCTCCACAGCTTTAATTTCCACAGGCGCAGCCGCCTTTTGAGGCAGAACTTCGCCTTTATAAATCCAAACCTTTACGCCTATTTTCCCATAAGCGGTATTGGCTTCGGCAAAACCGTAATCAATATCGGCCCGCAAAGTATGAAGGGGCACTTTGCCCTCGGCATACCATTCGGTACGGGCTATTTCCGCGCCGCCTAAACGGCCGGAGCACATGATTTTTATCCCTTCCCCGCCCATTCTTCTGGTTCTGGTAACGGTTTGCTTCATAGCCCGGCGAAAGGCTATGCGTTTTTCTAAAGAGGCGGCAACATTTTCCGCCACCAGCTGGGCATCTAATTCGGGGCGCTTAACTTCCGTAATATTTACGGAAACGCTTTTGCCCGTCATTTTTTCCAGCTGTTTTTTTAAGTTTTCTACTTCCTGGCCGCCTCTGCCAATAACAATACCGGGTTTTGCGGTAAAGATATTAATCTGGACTTTTTTGGCCGCCCTTTCGGTTTCAATTTTAGAAACCCCGGAAGCATAGAGTTTTTCTTTGATATATTTACGGATTTTATAATCCTCATGGAGTAATTCTTTAAATTCCTTATTATTGGCAAACCAACGGGAATCCCAATCGCGAATAACTCCTACTCTTAAACCCTTAGGATTGACTTTTTGACCCACTCTTAAACCTCCTCCCTGTTACCTACTGCCACGGTGATGTGACTGGTACGATGAACCATTCTATCAGCACGCCCCATGGCTCTGGGCTTAAACCGTTTAAGGCTGGGGCCTTCATCCACAAAGGCTTGTGTTATAATTAAATCCTCTTTATTAAGGTTCAAATTATTTTCCGCATTGGCAATTGCCGAATGGAGAACCTTGGCTATGGATTCCGCACCCCGGTTAGGGGTAAATTTAAGAATGGCTTCTGCCTGAACCGCATTTTTCCCCCGAATAAGGTCTATTACCAGACGAGCTTTTCGCGGGGAGATGCGGATATATTTTGCTACAGCTTTTGCTTCCAAAATACTTCCTCCTCTCTCAAGCTTTGCCGTTATTTAAGGGCTGTGGATCTCTCAGTATGATTACCATGACCCCTAAACATACGGGTGGGAGCAAACTCACCTAGTTTATGGCCCACCATATCTTCTGTAATATAGATGGGAACATGCTTTCTGCCGTCATGAACGGCAATTGTGTGCCCAATCATTTGCGGAAATATTGTAGAACCCCTGGACCAGGTTTTTACAACCTTTTTATCGCCGGAGTCATTCATTTTTTCAATACGGGAAAGCAGCCTTTCCTCACAAAACGGTCCCTTTTTTAATGATCTGGTCATGCAGTCTTAGCCTCCCTTCAAAAACATTAATTATATCCGCCTTATGCGGCCCGGGATTTACTTGGTGCGCCTTTTAATAATAAGGCGGCTGGATGCTTTGTTTTTCTTTCTGGTTTTAGCACCCAAGGCAGGCTTGCCCCAGGGAGTAACGGGATTGCGCCCAACAGGGCTGCGGCCCTCACCGCCGCCATGGGGGTGATCACAGGGGTTCATAACAACGCCGCGGTTGCCGGGGCGAATGCCCAGCCAGCGGTTTCGGCCTGCTTTACCGATTTTGATATTTTCCTGATCAATATTCCCTACCTGGCCGATAGTGGCCCGGCAGCTTGCTAAAATCATCCGCATTTCCCCGGAGGGGAGACGCAGGGTAACATATTTGCCTTCTTTAGCCATAAGCTGTACAGAGGAACCGGCAGAACGGGCTATTTGGCCGCCCCGGCCCGGTTGAAGCTCGATATTATGGACAATGGTACCCACGGGTATTTCAGATAAAACTAAAGCATTGCCGGATTTAATATCCGAGCCGCTGCCTGAAACAATCGCATCCCCGACTTTCATGCCGTGGGTGGCTAAAATATAGCGTTTTTCGCCGTCGGCATAATTTAATAAAGCGATATTTGCGGTACGGTTAGGGTCATACTGAATACTTGCTACCTTAGCGGGTACTCCGTCTTTATTCCGTTTAAAATCAATAACCCTGTACATTCTTTTATGGCCGCCGCCCTGATGGCGGGTTGTGGTACGGCCCTGATTATTGCGGCCGCCTTGTCTTTTTAAAGGCTTTAATAAGGATTTCTCTGGGCGGGCAGCGGTAATTTCCTCAAAGGTGGAAACAGTCATCTGCCTGCGCCCCGGAGAAGTGGGTTTGTATTTTTTAATCCCCATAGTTTACTTTCCTCCTTTAACCTAGCTGCTACATGCCGGTGAAGACTTCGATTTTATCTCCGTCTTTCAGGGTCACAATAGCTCTTTTGGTATCGGGGCGCCTACCTTGATATTTGCCCATTCTTTTAAGCTTACCCTTTATGGTGCGGGTTGTTACATTTAAAACTTTAACTTTAAAGATTTCTTCCACAGCCCGCTTAATCTCGATTTTATTTGCTTCTTTTGCTACCTGGAATGAATATTTATTATCTTCCATTAAGATAACGGATTTTTCCGAAACAAGGGGCTTAACTAAAACATCATGAAGATTACGCATTATACCAGCACCTCCTCAAGGGAAGCCAGGGCTTCTTTAGTCAGCACAAGTTTATCATGAAGCAAAACATTATAGGTATTTACCCCATCGGCTCCTACCGCCGAAACGCCGGGAATATTCCCCGCGGAAAGACGGGCGTTAGAGTTTTCATCCTCAAGCACTAAAAGGGCATTTGAGGCCTTAAGGTTAGCCAAAACCCTGAACATTTCTTTTGTTTTTGGTGCTTCAAAAGTCAGCTCATCAATAACCACGATATTCCCCTCCTGAGCCTTTTGAGAAAGGGAGGATAATAATGCCAGGCGGCGCATTTTGCGGGGCATGACAAAGGAATGGGAGCGGGTTTGAGGCCCGAAGGCAACACCGCCGCCGCGCCATACCGGGTTTCTGGAAGAGCCTACTCTGGCCCGCCCGGTGCCTTTTTGGCGCCAGGGCTTTTTGCCGCCGCCAGATACCATGGCCCGGGTTTTAACCCCATGGGTACCCCGGCGCTGAGAGGCCAGATAAAGCCTGACCGCCTGATGCATAACCGGGACATTAATAGGCCCGTTAAAAATAATTTCATTAAGTTCAACTTCCCCAACGGAAGCGCCTTCTCTGTTTAAGATTGCTAGATTAGTCATATTTGCCCTCCTTTCCTAAATACTAGACAGACTTAACGGAGCTTTGCAATATAACCATACTCCGTTTAGGGCCGGGCACAGCGCCTTTAACAAGAATAAGATCACGCTCCGAGTCTACTTTAACAATTTCAAGATTTTGAACGGTTACTCTTTCACTCCCCAAATGGCCGGGGGAATGTTTACCCTTAAATACCCGGGCAGGGCCTTTTGCCCCTGTTGTGCCGGGGCGGCGATGGCTTTTAGAGCCGTGGCTCATAGGGCCTCTTCTATCATTCCATCTTTTAATGGTTCCGGCAAAGCCTTTACCCTTGGAAACCCCTGCCACATCGATTTTATCACCGGCGGCAAAGATATCCGCTTTAATTTCCTGCCCTAATTTATAATCGTCTAAATTAGCGACTTTTATCTCTCTTAGGAAGCGGCAAGGGGCAATAGCGGCTTTTTTTGCATGGCCTGCGGCAGATTTATTAATATTAACAGGCTTAAGGGGGTCATAAGCGATTTGCACCGCCTCATAGCCGTCATTATCCTTGGTTTTAATCTGTGCTACCATACATGGACCGGCAGCGATAACGGTAACCGGAATAATCTTGCCTTCCGGGCTGAATACTTGAGTCATACCCAGCTTTTTGCCGAGAATTGCTTTCGGCATAATTAGCACCTCCGTTTCATTTCTCTTACCCGCCCTGGGCTAAAACCGCAGGCAGATAATCTTTGAGGAAAACTCAGTCAAAAGCACACGCCTCCGGGTGTGCCTTATAAAAACTTACAAAGCAATTATTTAGACAAACGCCTAAAGTTTAATTTCAATATCGACACCGGCCGGCAATTCCAAACGCATCAAAGAATCCATTGTTTTGGAAGTGGGCTCGACGATATCAATAAGGCGCTTGTGAGTTCTCATTTCAAATTGCTCCCGGGAATCTTTATTAACATGTGGGGAGCGCAAAATGGTATAAATATTTTTTTCGGTTGGCAGGGGAATAGGCCCCGATACCGATGCGCCTGTTCTTTTAGCGGTTTCCACTATTTTACCGGCAGATTGATCCAGCAATTTGTGGTCGAATGCTTTGAGCCTGATGCGAATTTTTTGTTTAGCCATTAAACTTACCTCCTTTTCGCCCGCATTTTTACGGACATTCTCGGCGGAAAAACCCTTTTTAGCCTGGCCTGACCAAAAAGGCAACCTCCCGCTTCATCGCAGTCCTTTTTGCTTATAATTATTGCCTTCCGCTTTTGGCATTTTTTAAGCAAAGCCATGGCGGAAGGAAAATGTAGGGAGGCGCGAGCCGGAACACCGGCCCACGCTCCGAAAACCCTTAATCAGTCTTTATAAAGCCTATTTCTCATCAACCCCGGTAACAACGCCGGCGCCGACGGTTTTGCCCCCTTCACGGATAGCGAAGCGAAGGCCTTCTTCAATAGCAATGGGGCTGATTAATTCTATATCCATACGGATATTATCCCCGGGCATTACCATTTCAACACCCTCGGGAAGGTTTGCAACACCCGTTACATCTGTTGTTCTGAAGTAGAACTGAGGACGGTAACCATTAAAGAAGGGAGTATGACGCCCGCCCTCTTCTTTAGTTAATACATAAACCTCACCTTTAAATTTGGTATGGGGGTGAATACTATTGGGCTTGGCCAATACCTGGCCTCTTTCTACATCTTTACGCTCAACGCCCCGGAGCAGGCAGCCGACATTATCTCCGGCTTCCGCATAATCCAAAAGCTTACGGAACATTTCTACACCAGTTACAACGGTTTGCTTGCTTTCATCCTGTAAGCCTACTATATGAACCTGATCCCCTACTTTTACCTGGCCTCTTTCCACACGGCCTGTTACAACAGTGCCGCGGCCGGTAATGGTGAAAACATCCTCAATAGGCATAAGGAAGGGTTTATCCACTGCTCTTTCCGGGGTGGGGATATAGCTGTCTACCGCATCCATCAATTTAAAGATAGGCCCGCAATGGGGGCAATCCAGGCCGCCGCAGCCGCATTGGCCGGCTTTTAAGGCTGAACCTGCTATAATAGGAATATCATCCCCGGGGAATTCATATTCCGAAAGGAGCTCACGGATTTCCATTTCAACCAATTCCAATAATTCAGGGTCGTCTACCTGGTCTGCCTTATTCATGAAAACTACTATATAGGGCACGCCTACCTGACGGGCCAATAATATATGCTCCCGGGTTTGGGGCATGGGGCCGTCTGCGGCGCTTACTACTAAAATAGCTCCGTCCATCTGGGCTGCACCGGTTATCATATTCTTTACATAGTCGGCGTGGCCGGGGCAGTCTACATGGGCATAATGGCGCTTCTCTGTTTCGTATTCCACATGGGATGTGTTAATTGTGATACCGCGGGCTTTCTCTTCCGGGGCGGCATCGATTTTATCATATGCGGTGGCTACTGCGCCGCCAATTGTGGACAAGCACTGGGTTATTGCTGCCGTTAAGGTTGTTTTACCATGGTCTACGTGTCCGATTGTTCCGATGTTTACATGGGGCTTCTTTCTTTCAAATTTTTGCTTGGCCATTCTTTTTACCTCCGTTTATAATTCTTCTTATAATTTCTTTTAATTCTTGAAGTTTTTAAAGCTCTTTTATGCCTTTATTATCTTAATTTTATTTTCTAATCTTATTATCTTCTGGTGATTATTCCTTCGGCAATACTATTGGGGACCTCCTCATAATGGGAAAACTGCATTACATAAGTTCCCCGCCCCTGGGTTTTGGAACGCAAATCCGTCGCATACCCAAACATTTCGGAAAGGGGCACATTGCCTCTAATGGCCGTTGCGCCGCTTCGGGGCTCCATACCTTCAACCCTGCCCCGCCTGGAGCTGATATCGCCGATAACATCACCCATATATTCATCAGGAACCAAAACCTCCAGCTTAAATACAGGCTCCAAAATAACCGGGTTAGCTTTGGCGGCGCCGCTTTTAAAGGCCAGAGAGCCGGCAACTTTAAAGGCCATTTCGGAGGAATCCACCTCATGATAGGAGCCGTCCACCAAAGTGGCTTTAATATCAACAACCGGGAACCCCGCCAAAACACCGTTCTCCATTGATTCTTTAATTCCGGCCTCCACCGGCGCGATAAATTCCTTAGGTATAACCCCGCCTACAATTTTACTTTCAAATATAAAGCCGGAGCCGGGCTCTAAGGGAGAAAATTCCACAACGCAATGGGCATATTGGCCGTGGCCGCCGGATTGCTTAATATACTTGCCCACGGCGCTTACAGAATTACGGATTGTCTCTTTATAGGCCACCTGAGGCTTACCCACATTGGCATCTACCCGGAATTCTCTCAGCAATCTGTCTATAATAATCTCCAAATGGAGCTCACCCATACCCGCAATAAGCATTTGCCCTGTTTCGGCATTGGTACGCACCCGGAAGGTTGGGTCCTCCTCAGAGAGTTTTTGAAGAGCTAAAGACATTTTTTCCTGATCGGCGGTGGTTTTGGGCTCAATCGCCACATCAATAACAGGATCGGGGAAATCCATGGATTCAAGAATTACAGGGGATTTTTCATCGCAAAGGGTATCTCCCGTGGCGGTATCTTTAAAGCCTACAACGGCTAAAATATCTCCCGCATAGGCCTCCTGAACTTCCTCCCGGTGATTGGCATGCATTTGCAGCAGCCTGCCAACCCTTTCCCGCTTCCCTTTTGTACTGTTATAAACATAAGAGCCGCTTTTTAAAACCCCGGAATAAACTCTAAAAAAGGTCAGCCTTCCTACATAGGCATCGGTCATAATTTTAAAGGCCAGGGCGGAAAAAGGCTCAGTATCTGAGGAGGCACGCTCTATTTCATTACCCTCCATATCATGGCCCTTTATGCTTTCAACATCCGTAGGGGCCGGAAGATAATCAACAACGGCGTCTAAAAGCTGCTGAACGCCCTTATTTTTAAATGAAGACCCGCATAAAACAGGGGTTATTAAGCCGCCCAGAGTTGCCATGCGAACGCCCTTAATAATTTCCTCTACTGTAAACTCTTCGCCTTCAAGGTATTTAGACATTAATTCATCGCTGGATTCGGAAATGGCCTCTAAAAGCTTATCCCGATATTGAGCCGCCAATTCCTCAAGCTCCTGGGGAATTCCCCCGATACCGATTTCCTTGCCTTCGGAATCAAGGTTAATTTCCGCATCCATGCGGATTAAATCCACAATGCCCCTAAAGGAATCCTCGCTGCCAATTGGCAATTGAAGAGCAATGGGATTAGCCCCCAGGCGGTTACGGATCATATCCAGACCCCGGAAAAAATCCGCGCCTACTCTATCCATTTTATTTATATAGGCAATACGGGGCACTTTATAACGGTCGGCCTGCCTCCAAACTGTTTCAGACTGGGGCTCCACCCCCCCTACGGAGCAGAAAACCGCCACCGCGCCGTCTAAAACGCGCAGGGAACGCTCAACCTCAACGGTGAAGTCAACGTGGCCGGGTGTGTCTATTATATTAATGCGGTGATCCCGCCAGAAACAGGTAGTAGCAGCAGAGGTAATTGTAATGCCCCTCTCCTGCTCCTGAGCCATAAAATCCATGGTGGCGGCGCCATCATGAACCTCTCCCGTACGGTGCACCTTGCCGGTATAAAAGAGAATCCTCTCCGTGGTGGTGGTTTTACCGGCATCAATATGCGCCATAATACCAATATTTCTTGTTTTTTCCAATGGGTATTTCCTAGGCATTCAAATCCTCCAATTAGTTTACCAGCGATAATGAGCAAAGGCTCTATTGGCCTCGGCCATTTTATGGGTATCTTCCCGTTTTTTAATAGCCCCGCCGGTATTATTGGCGGCATCCATAAGTTCACCGGCCAATTTTTCTTCCATGCTTTTGCCGGAACGCTTTCTGGCAAAGGTAACAAGCCAGCGAATCCCTAAAGCCTGACGCCTTTCGGCACGGACTTCAATAGGGACCTGATAGTTAGCGCCGCCTACACGACGAGCTTTAACCTCTAAAACCGGCATAACATTCTTCATTGCATTATTAAAAACATCCATGGGCTCTTGATCCAGCTTTTCTTTAATGATATCAAATGCGCCATAGACAACAGCTTCCGCTGTACCCTTTTTCCCGTCCAGCATAATTTGATTAATAAATTTAGTTAAAGTCTTGCTCTTATAGACGGGATCCGGCAAGACCTCTATTTTGGCTATATTGCCACGCCTGGGCATTGATTCCCCTCCCTTACTTAAGCGAATAAAACTCGCCGCGGCCCAATATACCGCTTATTTTTTAGTTTTGGTTTTAGGTTTTTTAGTACCGTATTTACTTCTTGCCTGGTTACGGCTATTAACACCAGCTGTATCTAAAGCACCGCGAATAATATGATAACGAACACCGGGTAAATCCTTAACACGGCCGCCTCTGACCAGGGTAACGGAGTGCTCCTGAAGATTATGTCCGATGCCGGGAATATATGCAGTTACCTCAGTACCATGAGTAAGTCTGACTCTGGCTACTTTACGCAAAGCGGAATTGGGTTTTTTAGGGGTTGTAGTATAAACCCTGGTGCAAACACCTCTTTTTTGCGGACACTCTTTAAGCGCCGGAGAAAGTGACTTTTTGGTTATTTTTTCTCTTTGATTTCTCACCAATTGATTTATCGTAGGCAAGACACCCACCTCCTTCCAAACTTTATCTCTTTATCATCTATTAAAATATTTTATAAATTATCTGGCTTAATAATTTTATTCTTTTAAAAGGGCCGCAACTGCCGTACCCACCTGTATGCCGCAATCCTTGCCCAAAGAAGCCATGGATTCCGCCTCAAAACAGGGTATGTTTTTATCCTTGCAGGCCTGAATAACGCTTTGGGTAATCCTGCTCTCGGCATCTTTTGCAATAAAAACGGCCATTGCCTCGCCTTTATCAATGGCTTTAAGAGATTCCCTTAGGCCGATTGTTTTTTTTGCCTGGGAAAGCATTCCCGAGTCCACTCAAAAAAACCTCCCTAAATAAGCGTGCCTACCTATTTTATCACCGGGGATAACAGCTGTCAAGCATTAGTTATGGCTTTTTTGCCATAACTAATGCTTCTTTTTGTTTAAGGACTATTTTTCATATAAACTTACTTGCTCAGCCAGCCTTTCTAAGTTGGAAAGGGTGTTTTTTAAATTGTCAAAGGGATTAACTTCCATATGGAGATTAGCGGCAATATCCTCATAGCTTAAATCCTCTTCTGTTTCCTCCCGGGCCGCCTCTTTAACTACAACATCCCGATAGCGGGAAAGCCCCGTACCGGCCGGAATAAGCTTGCCGATAATCACATTCTCCTTAAGGCCTAAAAGGGGATCAACCTTGCCTTTAATGGCGGCATCCGTAAGAACCCTTGTTGTCTCCTGGAAAGACGCGGCGGAAAGGAAGGAATCCGTAGCGAGAGAGGCCTTGGTTATACCTAAGAGCATGGGTTTGGCAAGGGCGGGCTCCAGCTCCGCCTCAAGGGCCTCCCCGTTAACTCTTTCAAATTCAAAGCTGTCTACCAGGGCCCCCGGCAATAATACTGTTGAGCCGGCCTCTTCAATTTTAACTTTTTTAAGCATTTGACGGACTATAACCTCAATATGCTTATCATTAATATCAACGCCCTGCAGGCGGTAAACCCGCTGAACCTCTCTGAGCAAATACATTTGCACTCCCCGCATACCCTTAACGGCTAAAAGATCATGGGGGTTAATGGAGCCTTCCGTCAGGTCATCCCCGGCCTCAACCCGCTGGCCCTCCTGAACCTTAAGGGTAGAGCCATAGGGAACATGGTATTCCGCCAATACCTGGCTGGCGTTTTCTCCCTCGCCTAAAATACTAATTTCCCTCCGGCCTCTGCTTTCGCCAATGGAGATAATACCGTCGTATTCGGCAATGGTACCCTGCCCCTTGGGCTTTCTGGCTTCAAAAAGCTCCTCAACCCTGGGGAGACCCTGGGTAATATCGTCTCCGGCAACGCCGCCGGTATGGAATGTTCTCATTGTAAGCTGTGTTCCCGGCTCGCCGATGGATTGGGCTGCGATAATCCCCACAGCCTCGCCAATATCCACAATGGAGCCGGTGGCCAAATTGCGGCCATAGCATTTGCGGCAAACCCCGTAACGGGTGCGGCAGGTAAGAACGGAACGGATATTCACCCGGCGCTCCTCTTTGAGGCGGCCTGCCAGGTATTTATCAATTTTCTCCGCCAATTCCATTTCAATAAACTGCCCCGCTTCTGCAATAACTTCGCCGGTTTCGGGGTTTATAATATCTTTATTAAGCATGCGCCCTTCTATTCTTTCGGAAATAGGCTCTACATCCTTAATCTCTTCCACCCAAATACCTAAATTATCTCCGCAATCATCCTCCCGGACAATTACATCCTGGGCCACATCCACCAAACGGCGGGTAAGATAGCCGGAGTCTGCTGTTCTGAGGGCGGTATCCGCCAGACCTTTTCTGGCGCCATGGGTTGAAATAAAGAATTCTAAAACTGTAAGGCCTTCCCGGAAATTCCCTTTAATGGGAACGTCAATAATTCTCCCCGAAGGGTCTGCCATAAGGCCGCGAACCCCGGCCAGCTGGCGGATTTGCTGAACATTACCCCGGGCCCCGGAATTCGCCATCATATAAATAGGGTTAAATTCATCTAAATTAGCCATTAATTCTCTAGTTACATCATTTGTGGCCTTATTCCAGACTTCTATTGTAGCCTGATAGCGGTCGTTTTCGCTTACCAAGCCCTGAAGGAATTGATTTTCAATTTCCACAACCTGCATTTCCGCCTCATCCATAATGGTTTTTTTGGCGGGGGGAACTTTAATATCCTCAATCCCTACGGTAATCCCGGCCTGGGTGGAATATTTAAAGCCCAGAGCCTTAATGCCGTCCAGCATACTGGCGGCGCTGGAAATCCCCAGCCTGCGATAGCAGCGGTCTACAATACTGCCTAAAACCTTTTTATCTATGGAGCTGTTAAAATAACCCATTTCTTTATCCATGGGTATTTCATAGTTAAAAATCAGCCGGCCGACACTGGTTTCAAGGCGCTTATAGCGGCCGTCGGGGTATTTTTCCAGCGGGATTTCCTCTGATTTATTTATCCATTGGGTATCCCATTCCTTGGGCTTAGGGAGGGAAATTTTAGCATGCAAATCCACATAGCCGTTTAAATATGCCAAATAAGCCTCGTCATAATTGGCAAAAACCTTGCCCTCGCCTTTTGCCCCCTCTTTTATAACGGTAAGATAATAGGAGCCTAAAACCATATCCTGAGTTGGGGTGGCTACAGGCCTGCCGTCTTTGGGGTTTAAAATATTATTGGAGGAAAGCATCAGCACTCTGGCCTCGGCCTGAGCCTCTACGGAAAGGGGAACATGAACCGCCATTTGGTCGCCGTCAAAGTCGGCATTATAGGCCGTACATACCAGGGGGTGAATTTGTAAAGCCCGGCCTTCTACAAGCACCGGCTCAAAGGCCTGAATACCTAAGCGGTGAAGGGTTGGGGCACGGTTTAAAAGAACCGGGTGGCCTTTAATAACATCCTCTAAAACATCCCAAACCTCGGGGCGAACCCTCTCTACCATTCTTTTGGCGTTTTTAATATTATGGGCATAGCCTTCCTGCACCAGCTTTTTCATAACAAAGGGCTTAAACAGCTCCAAGGCCATTTCTTTAGGAAGGCCGCATTGATGGAATTTTAATTCCGGGCCGACAACAATAACGGAACGGCCGGAATAATCCACCCTTTTACCTAAGAGGTTTTGACGGAAGCGGCCCTGCTTGCCTTTAAGCATATCCGAAAGGGATTTTAAAGGCCTGTTGCCGGGGCCTGTAACAGGCCGGCCCCTTCTGCCATTATCTATAAGGGCATCTACCGCCTCTTGAAGCATACGCTTTTCATTACGGACAATAATATCCGGAGCCCCTAAATCTAAAAGGCGCTTTAAGCGGTTATTTCTATTTATTACCCGGCGGTATAAATCATTTAAATCTGAGGTTGCAAATCTGCCCCCGTCTAGCTGCACCATGGGGCGAAGCTCCGGAGGGATAACCGGCACAACAGATAAAATCATCCATTCCGGTTTGTTTCCGGAAGATAAAAAGGCCTCTACAACTTCCAGGCGGCGAATAGCGCGGATTTTCCGCTGGCCGCTTACCTCTTTAAGCTCCGTTCTTAATTCTTCAGCCAAAACAGTTAAATCCATTGTTTCAAGCATAGCTTTTACAGCCTCAGCCCCCATACCGGCGGTAAAGGTGCTTCCGTACTCATCTCTGGCCTCACGGTATTCCGTCTCGCTTAGGATTTGCTTGGCATAAAGAGGGGTATCCCCGGGATCTATAACTATATAGGAAACAAAGTATAAAACCTTCTCTAAATTACGGGGGGAAATATCTAAAAGCAGCCCCATTCTGCTGGGTATGCCTTTAAAATACCAAATATGCGAAACAGGAGTGGCCAGCTTAATATGGCCCATCCTCTCTCTGCGAACTTTGGCCCGGGTAACCTCAACCCCGCAGCGGTCGCAAATTATACCTTTATAGCGTACCCGCTTATATTTGCCGCAATGGCATTCCCAATCCCGGGTGGGGCCAAAAATTCTCTCACAAAAAAGCCCGTCTCTTTCCGGCTTTAAAGTACGGTAATTTATAGTTTCCGGTTTTTTTACCTCCCCATGAGACCATCCTTCTATTTGCTCCGGAGCGGCAAGACCTATTCTCATACTATCAAAGTTTCTAACATCCAGCAAAGAGCCTCTCTCCCTTCCTAAATACAATTAGCCTTCGGGCAGCTCATTAATTATTCTATGAACTCGTCATCCTCCAAGTTCAAGGCCAGTTCTTCTTCATCTATGGGGCTTACCTTAGCCAGTTTTAAATGGCTTAAATCCAGGGTGAGATCATCACCGTCATCTAAATCCAGAGAATCCTCCAGTAAATCATCCTCATATTCATTAACAGGCTTAGGAGCGGGGGTCTCGCTTTCAACGGTTAAATCAAGGCCCAGTTCTTTTGCCGCCGCGTTTACATCATCGTCATCTTCGAGGATTTCAATAACCTCGTTTTCATCGGAGAGGACTTTAACATCCATACAGAGGCTTTGCAGCTCTTTAATTAAAACCTTGAAAGATTCCGGAACCCCGGGCTCGGGAACATTCTCCCCTTTAACTATGGCCTCATAGGTTTTTACCCGGCCGACAATATCGTCGGATTTTACGGTAAGAATTTCCTGCAGGGTATAGGCGGCGCCATAGGCCTCCAATGCCCAAACCTCCATCTCGCCGAAGCGCTGGCCCCCAAATTGGGCCTTGCCTCCCAGAGGCTGCTGAGTAACTAAAGAATAAGGGCCCGTAGAGCGGGCGTGAATTTTATCATCAACTAAGTGAGCCAGCTTAAGCATATAGGAATAGCCTGCGGTAATCCGGTTATCAAAGGGGCGGCCTGTGCGGCCGTCATATAGTACCGTCTTGCCGTCCGGGCTTACGCCGGCCTCCGCCAGAGCAATACTGATATCCTCCTCATCGGCGCCGTCAAAAACCGGGGTAGCCACATGTATGCCCAGCATTTTA
Source organism: Clostridiales bacterium (assembly GCA_040767605.1). Taxonomy (GTDB): domain Bacteria; phylum Bacillota; class Dehalobacteriia; order UBA4068; family UBA4068; genus JAXGOI01. Next base: position 1,230,585 of record JAXGOI010000001.1, on the reverse strand, counting down.
GCGGCCAAGCCTAAATGGCATTCTAAAACCTGTCCGATATTCATTCTGGAAGGAACCCCTAAGGGGTTTAAAACAATTTCCACCGGGGTGCCGTCTGCCAAAAAGGGCATATCCTCCTGAGGTAAAATTCTGGAAACAACGCCTTTATTCCCATGGCGGCCGGCCATTTTATCTCCGACGGAGATTTTCCGCTTTTGCGCCACATAAATCCTAACAAGCTTATTAATTCCGGGGGCCAGCTCATCGCCGTTTTCACGGCTAAACTCCTTAACATCTACAACCATGCCGCTTTCGCCATGGGGAACCCTTAAGGAGGTATCCCGGACTTCTCTGGCCTTTTCTCCGAAAATTGCCCTTAAAAGCCTTTCCTCGGCAGTCAGCTCGGTTTCGCCTTTCGGCGTTACTTTACCCACAAGAATATCCCCGGGGCGAACCTCCGCCCCTATGCGAATAACCCCTTCTTCGTCTAAATCCTTTAGGATATCATCCCCTACATTGGGAATATCCCGGGTAATTTCTTCCGGGCCTAATTTAGTATCTCTGGCATCGCATTCATATTCCTCAATATGAATGGAAGTAAAATAATCTTCTTTAACCAGTTTTTCACTGAGTAAAATGGCATCTTCATAATTATAGCCTTCCCATGTCATAAAGGCTACCAGAATATTCCGGCCCAAAGCCAGCTCGCCATGGTCCGTAGAAGGCCCGTCTACAATGGGGTCTCCTTTTTTAATTCTTTGCCCTTTATAAACAATGGGCTTTTGATTTATACAAGTGCCCTGATTTGAGCGCTGGAATTTTAAAAGCTTATACTTTTCAAGAGAATCATCATCCCTGCGGATAATTATCTCATCGGCGCAAACCCTTTCCACAATTCCGTCGCATTCCGCAATTTCCCCTACAAAGGAATCCATAGCCGCCTTATATTCCATACCCGTACCGATTAAAGGGGCTTCGGTTTCTAAAAGAGGCACGGCCTGGCGCTGCATATTGGCGCCCATTAAAGCCCTGTTGGCATCGTCATGCTCTAAAAAGGGAATAAGAGCCGTAGCGACAGAAACCAATTGCTGGGCGCTAACATCCATATATTGAATATTATCCGCCGCGGCCACCTTAATTTTATCCTCATAACGGACATTAAGGCGATCATTAACAAGGCAGCCGTTTTCGTCCAATTCTTCACTGGCCTGGGCCACATTATAATTATCTTCTTCATCTGCGGAAAGATAATCTATATGGGGGGTAACGCAGCTGTTTACCACTTTGCGGTAGGGGGTTTCAATAAAGCCGAATTCATTTATTCTGGCATAGGTGGCCAAAGAACCGATAAGGCCGATATTGGGCCCCTCGGGGGTTTCAATAGGACACATCCGCCCGTAATGGCTGTGGTGAACATCCCTTACCTCAAAGCCGGCTCTCTCTCTGGAGAGGCCGCCGGGGCCTAAGGCGCTTAAGCGGCGCTTATGGGTAAGCTCCGCCAGGGGATTTGTTTGATCCATAAATTGGGAAAGCTGGCTGCTGCCGAAAAACTCTTTAATAGAGGCTACAACCGGGCGGATATTGACTAAAACCTGCGGGGTAATAGCTTCAACATCTTGAATTGTCATTCTTTCCCTTACAACCCTCTCCATACGGGAGAGGCCGATTCTGAATTGGTTTTGCAAAAGCTCCCCAACGCTTCTAAGCCGGCGATTACCTAAATGGTCAATATCGTCGGGGCCGTGGAGGCCGTCCATTAATTCTAAAAAATAAATCATGGCATGAATTATATCCGGCTTTGTCAGGTAACGGATATAATCATTACGGGGTGCATTATGCTCCCCCGGCACCATATCGGTTTCAATATATTTTTGCTCGTCATCGCTCCAGATATTTCCCTTTTCATCATAGCGCTTTAAAATTCCGTGGCGGAGCTTTTTATCAATTTTATACCGGCCCACATTGCCGAAATCATAGCGCTTGGGGTCAAAGAAAAAGCCATGCAAAAGCAGGCGGGCCGAATCCAAAGTGGGCGGCTCCCCCGGGCGCAGGCGTTTATATATTTCAATTAAAGCTTCCTCTGTACTATTGGTGGCATCCTTTTCTAAAGTCAGCTTTATGGCGGAATGGTCATTTAAAACAGCTAAAATATCCTCATTGGTGGAATAGCCCAAAGCTCTGATAAGAACGGTAGCGGGGATTTTCCGCATTCTATCCACCCTTACATAAACATTGCCAAGAGCGTCGGTTTCAAATTCCAGCCAGGCCCCTCGATTAGGAATAATTGTTGAGCCGAAAAGCTTTTCTCCGTTGGCATCTATATTTACATGATAATAAGCCCCGGGGCTTCTGACCATTTGGCTTACAATAACCCTTTTGGCCCCGTTAATAATAAATGTGCCTTTATTGGTCATTAAGGGGAAATCCCCCATAAAGACTTCCTGCTCTTTAACTTCTCCCGTTTCTCTGTTAATTAAACGAACCTTAACCCTGAGAGGCGCCGCATAGGTGGCATCCCTTTCCCGGCATTCCTCAACGGAGTATTTTGGTTCGCCCAGGGAATAATCACAAAACTCCAATACCAAATTGCCTGTAAAATCCTGAATGGGGGAAACATCGAGAAAAATCTCTTTTAACCCCTCTGTTAAAAACCAGTCATAGGATTTTTTTTGTACTTCAATAAGGCTGGGCATTGTAAGCACTTCTGCAATCCGGGCATAACTCCTGCGTTCCCTTTTCTCTCCTCTGACGGGATATCTCATTTATAAACTTCACCCCTTATATTGTTTACCCTGACCAGCTAGGATAGTAGTTGCCTCCTCCGGATAAGCTAATGCCATCCGGTCTTGCAACAAATACAAGCCATTAAAAAGCGATATACACCCATGTTAATGGCATTTATTAATATTATCACAAACGAAAGTCGCCGTCAACAAAAATATTTATTTATTTTAAGAAGTTTTGTCGGAAAGCGGATAATTATTTTAAAAAAATTATTTAAAACGCTTATTTAATAAGTAGGGCTTATTCCGGAGCCTCTAAAATACCCGGATTATTTATTGTTAATTCTTTTTTTCTGTGCTAAACTGCATATAATTAAAGTATTTTTTTAAACCTTTTTAAGGACTAATTAAAGGAGGCCAAAAAATGAGGGGTAATAATAAGCGATTTGAAGTTGTATATAAACAGGGCGCTGTTGATATTTGCAGAATATTGCTGGATAAGGAAACCGGGGTAAATTATCTGCAAACCATAAACGGCTATGCCGGAGGATTAACCCCTTTAATTGATAAAGAGGGAAAACCGATTATAAGCAAGGGCGGCCATTCCTATTAATGCGCCGCTAAAATATTTTAAGCCTATCCGGCCTCCGGCTAAAGGGGCTAAATAAGCTAATGGGAGAGGTTTTTTTGGAGCAGATTGAAAACAGAAAAAAACGCCGGGGGGATCGCTATGACGGCTGGCGGATTCGTAATTTAGACCCTATGTTTACCCTTATCCCCTATATTATGCGCTCCCGGCTGGACAGCCAAATTATGTTTGATGAAAAAATTGATATAACCAATTTAGAGAATTTTATCCTGGAACAAAGAAAAAGCGGGTTTTCAACCCTAAGTACAATTCATATTATCCTGGCAGCTCTTGTAAGAATGACTTCCCAATATCCGCAGGTTAACCGTTTTGTAAGCGGGGGCAAAATTTATGCCCGCAAGTATTTCCGTGTTTCAATGACGGTAAAAAAAAGCCTTAGCATAGCAGCTTATGAAACTACAATTATGCCCTATTTTCTTTTAAACAGCACAATACATGATATTACAGCCCGCTATAATAAAGCCCTGGATGAGGCCTTAAATACCACAACAAAAAACGGGAATGATACCGATGCGGCTGCCCGGATATTAGGCCTTTTACCCGGCTTTATAAAAAGATTTTTTGTTTTTGCCCTGCGGAATTTAGATAAAATGGGGCTGATGCCCAAAGCAATACATGAAATAAGCCCCTTTCATTCAGGCTTTTTTATTACCAATGTGGGCTCCTTAGGGATAGACCCCGTTTATCATCATCTTTATGAATTCGGCACAACGTCGGTTTTTGTGGCCATGGGGCGCAAAAAAAGCAAGCGCCTTGAAGGAGAAACCCGCCGCTATATGAATTTCCGTTTTGTTGTTGATGAGCGAATTTGCGACGGCTTCTATTTTGCCGCCGCAATTAAAATCTTTAAATGGTGCCTTAAGCATCCGGAAATTCTTCTGCTGCCTCCGGAAAAAATACTCAGAGATATTTAAATCTATTTTTAAGAGCAATCAGGCCCTCCTAAGGGGGCCTGATTATTTTTTACCGGGAAGAATTCTCCCTAGGGGCTTGAGCCTAAGGCAGGCAAAATACTAAGTTTTAATCTTCTTCCGGGAAGGAATATTTTAAAACCGGGCTCCGGGCGGCCAGGGCTTCATCTAATCTGCCTACCGGGGTATTATAAGGTGCATTTTGCAGTACCTGAGGGTTTTCCTTGGCCTCTTGGGCAATTTCCCGGCATACGGCAATAAATTCATCTATAGTTTCCCGGCTTTCGCTTTCGGTAGGCTCAAACATTAAAGCCTCCTCAACTATAAGAGGAAAATATATTGTGGGGGGATGATAGCCGAAATCCAAAAGGCGTTTGGCTATATCCAGAGTTTTTACGCCCCCCTCTTTTTGCCAGGCGCCGGAGAAAACACATTCATGCATACAGGGGCGCTCATAAGGCAAATGAAAAACACCCTTAAGCCCATGCATAAGATAATTGGCATTAAGCACCGCATTTTGGGAGGCCTCTAAAAGGCCTTCGGCCCCCAGGCTTAAAATATAGGCATAGGCCTTTACCAAAACCAGAAAATTCCCGTAAAAAGCCTTTATCTGCCCTATACTTTGGGGAAGATTATATTCCAGAAAATAACTCTCCCCTTCTTTTTTTACAATAGGCGCGGGTAAAAACGGCAAAAGTATTTCTTTTACCCCTATGGGGCCGGCCCCAGGGCCGCCTCCCCCATGAGGGGTGGACATAGTTTTATGAAGATTTAAATGCACAATATCAAAGCCCATATCCCCGGGGCGGCTGATGCCCATAATAGCATTGGCATTTGCCCCGTCATAATAGAGCAGGCCCCCGGCCTCATGAATAATGCGGCTTATCAGCAAAATATTCGGGTCAAAAAGCCCTAAAGTATTGGGGTTTGTAAGCATCAGCCCCCCTATTTCCGGGCTGATTACAGAAATTAAATCCTCAATATCCACATTACCCTGAGCATCAGATTTTACCTGAATAATTTCAAAGCCTGCCATCATGGCAGAAGCGGGGTTTGTGCCATGGGCGGAATCCGGCACGATAATTTTTTTGCGTTTAAAATCCCCCCGGCTTTCATGGTATGCCCTCATTATCATTAAACCCGCCAGCTCTCCATGGGCGCCGGCGGCAGGCATCATACTTATTCCCGCCATGCCGGTAATTTCCGCCAGGGCCAGCTCCAATTCATAAATAAGCCTTAAAGCCCCCTGGGCCTGAGCAGGTTTTTGCAAAGGATGCAGCTGATTAAAACCTGTAAGGGAAGCCATATCCTCATTTATTTTAGGATTATATTTCATGGTGCAGGAGCCGAGGGGGTAAAAGCCTCCGTCTACCCCATGGTTAAGCTGAGAAAGCTGGGTATAATGGCGCACTACATCCAGCTCGCTTAATTCCGGCAGGCGGCTGTCCTCCCGGCGGAGTAATTCCCTGCCAAAATATTCCTCGCAGGAAATTTTTGGGACATCTAAATCAGGAAGGGAATAGGCCATTCTTCCCGGGCGGGATTTTTCAAACAAAAGCCCTATTTGCCTGTTTTTGGCCATCATTTAACTTCACCCGCCTTTTTAGACAAAATATCAATTTCTTCTTTGGTGCGTTTTTCCGTAACTGCAATAAGCCAGCCGTTTTTAAGCTGAGGGTAATAATCCTCCAGAGGCAGGCCTCCGATAATTTTATTTTTAAAAAGCCTTTTGTTCAAGTTTTCAACAGGCTCTTTTTCCGCCTTCAGGGCAAATTCCCCAAAAAAGGGCTGCCCGGGGAAAAGGGGGCTGAAGGCCCCGGTTTTTAATAATTCATCATAAGCGTAAAGAGCTTTGGAAAATGAATACCCGGCAACCTTTTTTAAACCCTCCTTGCCTAAGCAGGCCAGGTAAATACCTGCGCTTAGAGCGCAAAGAGCCTGATTGGAGCAAATATTAGAGGTTGCCTTTTCCCGGCGTATATGCTGCTCTCTGGTTTGAATGGTAAGCACAAAGCCCCGGCGGTTTTCTTTATCCCGGGTAAGGCCGACTATTCTTCCCGGCATACGCCGGAGATATTTTTCTTTAACGGCAAAATAACCAAGATAAGGGCCGCCGAAGGCCAATGGATTACCCAGCTCCTGCCCCTCGCCCACTACAATATCCGCCCCCAAAGAACCGGGGGAGGCCAATATGGCCAAAGAAATGGGGGAAGCCGCAACCACAAAAAGAGCCTTAAAGCTATGGGCAAGCTCCGCCCCTTGGGCTAAATCTTCTACTATGCCGAAAAAATTAGGCTGGGCCACCATAACGGAGGCTACGGTATTATCCAGCATTTTTTCAAGGCCTTGCCAGTCGCTGGAGCCCTTATGGGGGAATTCCTCCACTTCAATACCGTTAAAGCGGCAATATGTGGCAACTGTCTTTTTAAACTGGGGGTTTATGGCGGCGCTTAAAAGAACTTTATTCCGCCTGGTGGCATTACAGGCCGTGGAGCAGGCCTCCGCTAAGGCGCTGGCCCCGTCATACATTGAGGCATTGGCAGCGTCCATACCCGTAAGCTCACAAATCATGGTTTGGTATTCAAATATGCTTTGTAAAGTGCCCTGGCTGATTTCCGGCTGATACGGGGTATAGGCCGTTAAAAATTCCTGACGGGAAATTAAATGCTTAATAACAGAGGGAATATATCTGTCATAGGCTCCCGCCCCTAAAAAGCAGGTATAATCCTGCAAATTGCAATTCATTTCCGCCAGGCCGGTAAAATACCGGCTTAACTCCCCTTCGGATAAGGCCGGGGGCAAATTAAGCTTTCTGTTTAGGCGCACCTTATGAGGGACGCTTAAAAAAAGCTCTTCAATATCTTTTAAACCCATTTGGGCCAGCATTTCCTCCCGGGCCTTTGGGGTATTGCCGCTTAATCTGTTCACAAAGGCCCTCCTTATTTAGCGCAAAAGGCCTCATAAGACTCATCGTCAAAAAGACCTTCCAGCTGGGGGTTATCCCCAATTTCCATTATGGCTATCCAGGCTTCAAAGGGGCTTTCGTTTATCAGCCCCGGGTTATCTTCCAGGGCCTCATTAATTTCTATTACTTTTCCTCCCAGGGGAGCGTAAATATCGGCTGCAGCCTTAACGCTTTCCACAACGCTGAAAACATCTCCGGCTTCAGGCCGATCATCTAAAACAGGCATTTCCACAAAAACTATATCCCCTAAATGCTCCTGGGCATAATCGGTAATCCCCACATATGCCTTATTCCCTTCAATTTTTACCCATTCATGGTTTTGGGTATAAAAAAGCCCCGGTAAAACCTTCATAAATATTACCTCCTCATAATAGCTGAATTATATTTAAGCTTATAAAAATCTTATTTTTTATATTTTTTGGCAATAAAGGGCCTGCGGATAACTTTTGCCTCTACCGGTTTATCTCTGATTATAATTTCAACCTCACTGTCTATTACGGCGTATTCCGCACTCACCAGACCCATGGCAAAATTCTTGCCGGTGCTGGGAGAAAAGCTGCCACTGGTAACATAGCCTATAATTTGGCCTTCTTTGGCAATTTGGCAATCCTTGCGGGGTAAACCCCGGCCGGTCATTTCAAGCCCCACCAGCTTTCTTTTAGGGCCGTTTATTTTTTGCTCCGTAAGGGCGGCTTTGCCTAAAAAATCTCCGGGCTTATCTATTTTTACAAATATGCCCAAACCGGCTTCCACAGGGCTTATGGATTCCGAAAGCTCATGGCCGTATAAGGGCAGAGCCGCCTCAAAGCGCAGGGTATCCCTGGCCCCTAAGCCTACGGGAACCAGCCCTTTATCTTTACCATGCTCTAAAAGAATTTTCCATAAGGCGGGGGCGTCTTTATTATCTATATATAATTCAAAGCCGTCCTCCCCGGTATAGCCGGTACGAGAAATCATAGTATCTTTTCCGGCTATTTTTATTTGGGGGTAAAAGCAATAGAAATTAAGGGCGTTTAAATCCGCATCGGTAAGGCCGGATAAAATTTCCTGAGCCTGAGGGCCCTGAATAGCCAGCTGAGAGGTTTTATCTGAAATATTTTCTAATTTAACTCTGCCAAAGCTGTTTTCATTAATATATTGCCAGTCTTTTTCAATATTTGCGGCATTTACTACCAGCAAATAATGGTCTTTAGAATAGCGGTATATAAGTAAATCATCAACGGTGCCCCCGTTTTTATTGCACATTGGGGAATAGGCAATTTCATTATCTCCCAGGCCGCTAATATCATTTGTAATTAAATACTCCATAAAAGCCCCGGCATCCGGCCCGCTAATAGAAATCTCCCCCATATGGGAGACATCAAATAAGCCCGCCGCGGCCCTTACCGATTTATGCTCGCCCACAATGCCGGTATACTGAATTGGCAAATTCCAGCCGCCAAAATCCACCATATTACCGCCTAAGGCAATATGCTCATCATATAAAGGTGTTCTCTTCATTTTGCCCTCCCTTTTATAACAATAATTATCAGGCATTCTTAGTCTGTCTTTAAAAAACCGGCGGATAAAAACTGCCTGCTTTAGCCAAAATTAATTATACGCGTTCAATCTATGTTTAAAAAAAACCGCCTCTTAATAACTTATACATATAATCGGTAACCGGCCTAAAGGAGGCTAAAAACTATTCCCGCCGGAGCCTATTTAGCTTAAACTTAAGCCGATTTTTAAAATATGCTTAACACATAGAGTAAAGGGAATCCCTTTACTCTATGGCGCTAAATTGCCTGTATTTTTTACTTTCCCTGCTTATAATAAATCAAAACAAGCCGTATTCTTTTTAAAGCTAGCTAATCTTTTTTTATAGGGCTTTAAAATCCTCAGGGCCGGGGTTAAAAACTTCCAGCCCTCAGAGGGCTTTAAAACTTGCCCCTAGTCTTTTCCTGCCTCTTCAGGCGGGGGGCTGTTTTCCCCCTCCGGGGTTTTTAGTATGTCGTCTTTAGGGGCGGTAGTCCCTTTTTTGGGGTTTTCTTTTACGGCCCTTTCCTGCTGGGAATAGGAAATATTCACCCCCGGGCTCTCATCAGATGATGAGGCCGCTTTAGAAGGCTCTATTTTTTCATGGTTATTGCCGCTATTGCTACTATTACTGCAATTATCACTATTCCCGCTGCTATCGCTATTGACATTATTGTCATTATTGCGGCCCTCCATAATCCGGTAAAATCCATCCGCCTCAATAGTTTCCTGATCCATAAGGCATTTAGCTACCTCATGAAGTTTAACCATATTTTCTTTTAAAATAGTCTCCGCCCTTTGATAAGCCGTATCCATAATCTGGCGGGCCTCTTTATCTATGGCATAGGCAATAGCCTCGCTGTAATTGCGCTCTTGGGAAATATCCCTCCCCAAAAAGACGGTATCCTGCCTTTTGCCGAAGGTAAGAGGGCCAAGCTCATCGCTCATACCATAACGGGTTATCATTTCCCTCACTGTATGGGTGGCCCGCTCTAAATCGTTTTGGGCGCCGGTAGAAATATCTTTAAGCACCAGGGCCTCTGCAATACGGCCCCCCAGCATTATCACAATTTCTTCCAGCATTTGAGATTTTGTTGCATAGCGTCTGTCTTCCTTAGGTAAAAGCAGGGTATAACCCCCGGCTCTGCCCCGGGGGATAATGGATATTTTATGCACGGGATCCGCATTGGGGAGGAAATAAGAAATAACCGCATGGCCGGCCTCATGGTATGAAACCAGCTTTTTCTCTTTTTCGCTGATAACCCGGGATTTTTTCTCCGGCCCGGCAATAACCCTTTCCGCGGCCTGCTCCAAATCATCCAGTTCTATTCTTCTTTTATCTTTTCTGGCAGCCAAAAGAGCGGCCTCATTAATAACATTGGCTAAATCCGCCCCGGTAAAGCCGGGGGTGCGCCGGGCAATTACTTCTAAATCCACATCAGGGGAAATCGGCTTGCCCTTGGCATGAACCTCCAGAATTTGCCTGCGCCCTAAAATATCCGGAACATCAACGGTAACTTCTCTGTCAAAGCGTCCCGGGCGGAGCAGCGCCGGGTCTAAAATATCCGGGCGGTTGGTAGCCGCTACAACAATTATCCCCTCATTGGCGGAAAAGCCGTCCATTTCCACTAATAATTGGTTTAAGGTCTGCTCTCTTTCATCATGGCCTCCGCCTAAGCCTGCCCCCCGCTGGCGGCCTACGGCATCAATTTCGTCTATAAAAACTATACAGGGGGAATGCTTTTTAGCCTGTTCAAATAAATCCCTTACCCGAGAGGCCCCGACGCCGACAAACATTTCCACAAAGTCCGAGCCGCTGATGGAGAAAAAGGGTACGCCGGCTTCTCCGGCCACAGCCCTTGCCAGAAGAGTTTTGCCTGTTCCGGGAGGGCCGTAAAGTAAAACCCCTTTAGGAATACGAGCTCCTAAGGCATTGAATTTACGGGGATCTTTCAGAAATTCTATAATCTCCTCAAGCTCCTCTTTAACCTCGTCTACCCCTGCCACATCCGCAAAGGTAACTTTTTTTCTGTCGTCGGTATGGAGCTTGGCCCGGCTTTTGCCGAATTGCATAACCTTGCCCCCGTAGCCCTGGCTTTGATTCATAATAAAAATTAAAACTCCCACAATTAAAAGCATGGGAATAAGTATGCTCAGCATTTCTATCCACCAGGGGGTGGGAGGCTGCTGATCATAATCTATGCTTGCCACATTATGCTCAATCAGAAAATCGGCAATATTTACATTGGGGAATGTTTTTACCACAAAGCTTTTACCGTCTTTATATTCGCCTTCGATAGTAAAAACCTTGCTGTCTCCGGTTATATCTACCGCAGCTACCTGCCCGCTTATAACTTTATCCCTAAATTGCGTATAGTCTAATTTTTCGGGCTGAGCAGCCGGGGGGCTGCTGAAAGAATATATGGAAAGCACCAGTAAAACTATAAGCAAAAAAACCATTGAATTCTTAAGCAATCGGTTCAAAAAAATCCTCCTCCCGTCCGTCTGCGCAAAAGGCCGTCAGGCCATAATTAATTATTTTTTATAAATTTATTCTTAATATTTATCTTTTATATTTATCTATTTTATTTACTTTTCCATTACTTTTTCATTGCTTTTTCATTTACAGTGCATTTTAATATTATAACACGATTTCCTTATAATTATCAAGCTCTCGGCAGGGGGCGGCAAATTATCCGCAAATAATTGCTTTTACCCTTAGGTATTTGGCCGCGGCGCAGCTCAGGCAGCCAAATAATTTCATTATCCAGTAAAAGCAGGGGCCAGCTATTCCGTTTAAAAAGAGGTATTTTGGCGTCTATAAATATATCTTTAAGCTTTTTGCGTGATTTTACCCCCGTAGGACGCATAAAATCCCCTTCCCTGCGGGTGCGAAAGCTCAGGCAAGACAAATATTCTTCAGGTATAAGCAGGGTATTTAAAGGGAGCCCGCCTTTAAGCAGCAATTCCTCCCCTTGATTAAAGGCCAGAGTTTCCAGGCGGTACTCCCAGCCCCAATCGGCCAGGGTATAAAAGCCGCCGCTTTTAAGGGGAATATCCCCAAAAAAACCGGGCTGCTTTGGCTTACCCTTGGAAAAGAGAATATCCCCCCCCCGGCGATAAGCCCAAAGCCCCCTTGGCAGGGAAAGCATTTGGCCTTCCTTAAGCTCCAGTACTCTTTGGGTATGCTCAAAGCCCAGAGCCCCTTTAAATAAGCCCCGGGGCATTGTGTATTCCTCATATGCCAGGCGCAATACTCTTCTTTGTAAAGCCAGGGGCAATTGAGCCAAGATTTCCCCCCTCAATCCCTCAGAGGGAAGGCGGACATCCTCCATAGCCCCTATGGCGGCCGCCTGCAAAAGCTGATTTTCACCCCGGCATATTTCCGCGGTGGACATAAGGCTTTCTGTAAGTTTGGGGTTTATGGTTTTAAGCAGGGGTAATATTTCAAGCCTTAGGCGGTTTCTGGTATAATCCAGGCTGAAATTGCTTTTATCCGTGGCGTATTCTACTTTATTTTCCCGGCAAAACTCCAAAATTTCCTCTTTGGAAATCTGCAAAAAAGGGCGGATTAAAAGCCCCTCTACGGGCGCTATGGCAGCCAGCCCCTCAAGGCCGCTGCCCCTCAGCAAATGCAAAAGAAGAGTTTCCGCCTGATCATCACCATGGTGGCCTGTTGCGATACGCTGGGATTTTGTAGCGCGGGCCACATCCTTTAAAAACTTATACCGGATTCCCCTGGCAAAGTTCTCCAGATTCTCCCCGCCGCAAAGCTCTCTTACAGGGGCCGCCCCTCTGTAAAAGGGAATATTTAAACTTTGGGCCAGCTCCTCGGCTAAATCCCCCTCCCGGGCGCTTTCCGGCCTTAATTGATGGTCAAAATAGGCAGCCCAAAGAGAAAAGCCCAGCTCCTCCCTGAGGCTTGCCAAAAGCAATAAAAGAGCCATGGAATCTCCGCCGCCAGAAACCGCAGCTAAGACATTTTGCCCGGGGCTGATCATTTCATGGGCTTTTATATATTTTAAGGTTTTAGGGATAATACCGTTTTTATCCTTCAGCATTAAGAGAGAACCTCCCGAGGTTAACGGCTTTTAATTTATTTTTTAGCATCTCTTATTCCAACTCACTTCTTGTTTTTCGCTCTTTTAGGGGATTTTCCTCCCCATAGGAGGAATTCTTGGTTATTCTCTTTAAGGCGGAATTTTTCTTTTTGCCCGTTAATCCTTACTATTAAAATTACCCTTAAATAAATTACTTAACCGGGCTTTATCCGGGCAAGAAAAAATAACGGATAAACTAATTTATCCGTTATTTACTTATTGTATCAGCTTATTGTATCAGCCTTATATGTCAGCCTTTTGTATCGGGCCTAGGCCGCCTCAATTTGGGCTACCAGTATGGTTATATCATCCTTAATTTTGCCGCCGTTTAAAGAAACTGTTTTTTCCAGCAAATATTCGGCCATGGCCTGAGGCCCCAGGCGGGGGGCCTGCTCTAAAATACGGCCTAAAAGCTGGGTATCAATTTCATCATCAATTTCCAAAAGGCCGTCGCTGGCTAAAATCACTACATCCCCTGCCTCCACCTGCTCGGATATTCTTTCTTTTTCTACCGGGGCTATCATACCCACCGGCAGGCTGGAGCCTTTAATTATTCTTACCTCATTCCCGCTTTTAATAAAGCTGGGGGCGCCCCCGGTTTTAAAGAATTCAACCTCTCCGTTATAAAGGTTAACCAGGCAAAGATCCAAAGTTACAAAGCTTTCCTCATTGGCTCTTAAGGATAGGGCCCCGTTTACCGTATCAATAGCCGTATCCTCCCTGAAGCCCGCCTCTAAAAGCCGGGAGATTAAAGATAGGGCCGCGCCGGATTCCAGGGCGGCTTTTTGGCCTATACCCATGCCGTCGCTGACCATTAAAAGCTGCTTGCCTTCATCTAATAATATTGTGCCGCTGCAATCTCCGCAAATGCCTTTAATATTTTTAGCAAGCTGGGCTTTGCCGATTTTAAGCCGTTTGGCCCCTGCCGCCAGAAGGCGGTAGCGGCAGCGCTCCGTGCAGGAGCCCCCGTCGCAGCTAACCTCATGAACTATATATTCCTTGCCTAAAATACGGCTTACTTCATCCCCGACGGCCTGACGGCAAAGGTCTTCTCCGGGGCATTCCTGATATTGAACCCATAAATCCATAGCCTTTTCGGTAAAAGAAGTTATCCCCGCACCTTCTATGTTCAGGCCGCATTTTATTAAAGCCGGCGCCATTTCCCGCTCCAAAAGCTCCCGTTCATTACTGAAATCACTTATTTCCCGGGCTATATTAGCCAAAACCTCAGATACCCCCGCCATTTGGCGGCAAAGGAGCCTGCGGCTGTTTTGCCTTTGGGTATTCCAATAATTGCTCCGCACATACATTTCATAAAGGCAGTTAACCACGGCTATAAGCTCTTTAATATGAGGGCAGCGCTTGCGGAAGCTTTCTGGGGCATCTCTGACACTTGCCGCGCCCTGGTCTTCAACCGCCTTAAAAAGCCGCAAAACCCCCCGGTATGTATGGGCGTAATCCATTTCCCAGCAAATTTCCTTCATTGTGCATTGGGCGCAAATCCGGCGGGAAAGATGATTTAAAACTGTTTTTATATTCTCTTCCTCGTTTTTATCCTCATCCTCCAGAACATCCTCCAGAGAATGGCTTAAATCCCGGAAGAGCCAGCCGGCATTTCTAAGCCTTCTTACAGAAAGGCGGAGCATTCTCTCGCTTCTTTCCTCCTTGGCGCTTTTTAAAGAAGTAGCGCTGAAAACCATTTTTAACCCTTTATAAAAACGATGGGGCAAAAGAAAGAAAACTATTGCCCCGGCGGCGGATGCCCCCAAGGATGCGCTGATTTGGCTGCCGGAAAATAGATAAAGAGCTAAAATTAAATTACCTAAAAGAAAGCCCATAATTGTTCCCAAGCGGCCAAAATTACCAAATACCCCCGCAAGTAAGCCGGAAAAGGCATAAGTAGCGATTGCCGTAGGAGCAACAACAACGGAAAGGCTGGGTACAATGCCAACTAAGGCGCCGCAGGCCGCGCCGGCGCCGCCGCCCCCCAAATAGGCTACCACCAGAATAAAAAAGCGGCTAATGGCATCCTGAAGGCTGACGCCCCCCAATTGCCAGCTGCCAAGGCCGCCTATTACGCCCATAAGAATTATAAAAAGGCAAATGGTTTCATCCTGAGAGAATCTCCGGCTGATTTCCACCCTCTCTATAGCCCCTAAAACCACTAAAAAAACCAAAGAGAGGCCGGAGGCAAAAACGCTTTCAAAAATACTTATAAGTAAAAGGTAATTGCTGAATTCCCCCAGGCCTAAAACCAGGCCCTTGCTTACGGCCACAGCGGCTAAAACCATACCCGGTACAACCACCCACTGCTTTTTCTCATCCACGCTATAGAGAAAAAACACCACGGCCAAAAGCAAATAAATAGCGGAATAAACAAAAAGATCCTGCCCCCGCATACTGCTGCTAAGCCCTAAAAGAACCGGCAGCAAATAAAATAGGCCCTGTTTGCGCTGTTTTACGGATATAGCCGCCAAAAAGGCCGGCCCAAAGGGGTATAAACCCCCTAAAACCTGAGAGCGGGCAAAAAGAAAGCCCGTTAGGGCCAGGGCAATAATTACCCATGGCAGGCTTAGGCTTCTCCCCTGGGTGAGAACCGGGCTTTTAAATGCTTCCTGCCCTTGGGGCAAAAGGGTGGCCTGGGGAGGGGAAGTACTTTCTCTTTTAAAGGGATAAATATGAGGATTTTCCGACACCATAATCACCTCCGGCTTGTCCCCCGGCTATTTATTGCCAAAACCAGGCATAGGCGGGGGTTAATAAAATTATAAACCCTCCCTAACAGATAAACTGTCGCAAAGGCGGAGGGGCGGCAATAATTTTACGACAAAAAAAAAGAGGAAATATTTTTCCCCCCTAAAAAGACAAATTTACCCATAAGCCTTATGCCCTGGTATTTATAATTTTTAAATTTTTTGGCCTACCGCAATAAAGCGCCCACATAATAAAGGCCAAAAAAGGCGGCATCGGCAATATGCCGATGCCTGGTGACGCGTAGGGGATTCGAACCCCTGGATGCCAGCGTGAAAGGCTGGTGAGTTAAGCCGCTTCTCCAACGCGCCCTATGGTAGCGGTGACTGGATTTGAACCAGTGACACCCCGGGTATGAACCGAGTGCTCTGACCACTGAGCTACACCGCCAAAACCCCACTTAGTTATTCTGCCAAAAATTAAGCTAAATGTCAAGATGTATTTTTTATCTTACAAAATAAATATCTTAAAAAACTCAAAAATAAAAGAGAATTACCTTAAAAAAAGCCCTGTCTAAGCTTAGGGAGCATACGGCTGTAATATATAGCCCGCTTAAGGCTTTGCTTTTTTCTTTTTTATTTTTGCCTTTCTTTAGCCCCACATTACTGATAATTCCTCCTTATTATATTTTATTATACTTTATTTACCTGCTAATAATCTATTATTCGCCGGAATCAGGCAAAAAAAGCAAATCCGCTTAAAAAGCGGAATTTATCCTAAAGCAAAAACGTAAAATATATCTAAATATGCTAATTATTAAAACCACCCTATTCTTTACTTTTTGCTGGATTTTTTTTTATTTAACCAAAATTAATTTGGCGGCTACCGCCATCATAACAAAGCCCAAGCCTCTGGACCAGGTAAAGGGGTTTTTCTCTAAACCAAAAAGCCCAAAGCTATCAATAATTAAGGCCATGGCTAATTGCCCGGCAAGAATTGCCGTGGTGGCATTGCCGGCCCCGGCCTTGGCGATGGAAAACATAACCCCATAGATAATAGCTACATTAATAAGCCCCCCTAAATATAAATACCAGGGAACTTCCTTTATTTTGCTAAGATCCCCCCTGCCTAAACCAAAAAGAAAAAGTAAAACCGCTACCGCCAAAAGGGCTATTACATGAACTATAAAATTACCTTCTAGCATGCCGGTAATTTTCCCCAGGGCCCCGTTAATTGAACCCTGAACCGCCATTAAAATTCCGGCTATGGCCGCCATAATTAAAAAAATGCTAAGCTGCATATTATTTCCTTTCTAAAATGCTTTTTATTTTAAAGCAATTTTTGCACCGCCCCTATATTATTAGCCGCAAATTTAAAAAATATTAAGCCGCAGTTTACGGGGTTAAGAGCTGTTAAAAGAAAAGCCCGCCATAAGTATTAACGGCGGGCTTTTAAAAGAGTTATTTGTTTTAGCGTCAAAATTTTATTTTACGCTGAATTTTTTGCTTAAGGGATAATAAGATACATACTCTCCGCCAGCTCTCCCCCTTTAATTTTATTTCTGGCGGCTAAACTAGCCGGGGAAACCCCTGCCCTTTGGGCAATGGTGTTTAAATCGTCCCCCGGCATTACCCTGCAAAGGCGGATATTAAAGCCGCTTGCTTTTTTAGGCGGAGGGGAATCATAGTATCTGGGGGGTAATTCCCGGGGGCAGGGGGCAGGTTTTACTTTTTTAGAGGGCCCCTCCGGGCAAGGTGCGGGCTTTTCCTCCTTAGGCGGCTCCACGGGGGCGGGTGCGGGTTTTACTTTTTCAGGAGGCTCCACAGGGCAAGGGGCTGGCTTTTCCTCCTTGGGCGGCTCCGCAGGCGGCGGTATAGGTTTTACTTTTTTAGGCGGCTCAATAGGGGCAGGCTCCTTCACTTCCGGCAAAGGCTTTTCCGGCAGGGGTCTGGTTCTTGGGATGTCTTCTTTAGGAAGGGCAGGGGCAGGAGGGACTTCCTTAGGGGGTATAATCGGCTCAAGCTCCTTATATTTAGGCTCGGGCTCTTTATATTTCGCCTTAGGAATTATCGGCTCCGGCTTTGTTTTCTCTTTTAAATTTCTGGGGGCGAGGGCCGGCTCGTCTTGGCCTATATCCCTTTCCCATTTATGGGCGGCCTCAGGGTAAAGGGGTCTTTCCATATACCCGGCCCCTTTTAAAGGGGTATCATCGGCTTCCTTAAATACTTTTGCCTCCCCTTCCGGCAGAGGTTCTTTAATAAATAATTTAAACTCCAGCTCCAGAGCCCGGGGGGCAATTACATACCATTTTATATCCCCGGCCTCCAATTGGCAAAGGGGCGGGCAGGAAAATTCCCCCTGGGCTAAGGCCTCAATGGCTAGGGTAAGCAGAGCCTGCCAGGGCTTGGTGGGGGGCGGGGCATCCCCTCCCTCCTGCCAGATACTGCGGCTAATATCCCCGCTGTCCTCCAGGGCCTTATACTCTAAAAGCAAATCGGCATCCCCCCGGCAGAGAGTTTTCCCCTCGGCGGAACTAATTTGGGGGTTGCGGATATCTACTTTAAGATTGCTTATTTCATAAATTCCCGGAGAACCTTTAGGCAAGAAGACTGTCCTTTTTAAAAGAACATAGGTATCAGACATAATATTGCCTCCTTTAAAAACTCACACTTTTTTTATACATATGCAAAAAAAACCTATCTGATACTGTCCTCCCTTAAAATTCCCCCAAAACTTCGGTTTTTTTAGGGTTTTTTTATTTAAGGCTCTTAAAAACCCCCTGCCTCTCACCCTTTGCTTTTAAGGGCATATTATTTATCTTAGATAATCTTAATTAAGGGGTGCTAAATATGAGGCAAGGCAAGGCAAAATATGTTTTTCCCGGCAGCAATACCCCCCTGGGCTTTTTTTCCTTTTACGAGCAGGGCCTTTCAGGGATGGATCAGGTTTTTATTCTTAAAGGGGGGCCGGGGACGGGGAAATCCACCCTGATTCGGAAAATAGGCTCGGCAATGCTGGATAGAGGCTATGATGTTGAATTCTGGCAATGCTCCTCCGATAATGATTCTTTAGACGGCGCTCTTATTCCGGCAATTTCTGTGGCAATTATAGACGGCACTGCCCCCCATACGGTAGACCCTAAATACCCCGGCGCAGTAGATGAAATTATTAATTTAGGCGATCATTGGGATGAACAGTATTTGCGCCACCATAAGCCGGAAATAGTATCTTACACCCATAGGATAAAAAATGATTTTACAAAATGCTATGACGCCCTGTTTAAGGCCGGTGAATTAAGAAAGGATATTGAAACGCTCCAAAGCCGCCGCCTGGATTTAAATAAGGCAGAAAACGCCGCCCTGCGCCTGGGGGATGAAATATTTAAAAAGCAAGAGCATAAAACACGCCATTTATTTTCCTCCGCCATTACCCCCGCAGGCCTTGTAAGCTATATGGATTCCCTAAGCCAGGGTTATTCTATCCGGTATATACTAAAAGGCGCCCCCGGCAGCGGCCAGGATATTTTTATGGCCTCCGTATTTAAAACCGCTCAAAAAGGCGGCCATTCCATAGAGGTGTATCACAGCACATATAATCCCAAAGATATTGAGCTTTTACTTTTGCCGGAGCTGGATGTAGCCATAGCCGCCGACAGCGGTGAAACCCCCCTTAAACCCCTGCCTCAGGATAGAATAATAGAGCTTAAGGATTTTTTGACTCCGGATGAGGCCGCCGACCTTGAAGGGGAAAATTTAGCCGCCTCTATAATTGAGCTAACCGGAAAAGCCGCGGAGTATATAAATAGAGCTAAGGAAAACCATGATGATTTAGAAACCTTTTATACTAAAGCCATGGATTTTGAGGCGGTGGATTTTACCGCAAGCCGGGTTTTTAATAGAATTTTAGGCATAGCCGCAGCTAAAGAAAAATAATTAAAAGTTTAAAGCAGCTATTCTAATACTATGTCCTTTTGGTAAAAAAAGAGCAGGCCCTTTTATTTAAAAAGGGCCTGCTCTTATTAAAAACAAATTTATTTAATCAGCTTAATTTAAATATAGGGCTTATTTAACGGCATTAACAATGGAAAGCCATACCTCATCAGGGATAACCCCCATACGCCAAACCGTTATGCCGGCTAAATTATATTTTTTTGCTAAAGCCGCCTTTTGCCCCAGGCTTTGGGCATCTTCAAACCAAACTACCCTTTCTCTGCCGTCATCTGCCGTATATTTAAACCAGGGCACACCGGAGGCCTCATCCCTTTGAATCTCCGCCCCTGTGGAGGCCGCCAGATTAAAGGCATTGGCAATAAATTCCGCACTGCCGGAGCCGCCTATAACCCAATTTCTGCCATAGGCCCCAAGGCCTGCATGGAATTTATCTTTTGGTATGTATTTTAACAAATATAAAATGCTTTCTTCCATCCAATCGGCCCCGGCTATCGGCCCCGGGGGGCCGCCGCCGTAATGTTGATCGTAAAACATAATTAAAACCTGATCCGCGGCTTTGGCAAGGGCCGCATAATCATAACCGTCCTTCCAGGTTTGGGAATCATTATTACGGCAGGTAACAGAAAGGGAAACTATGTAATCCTGACCTAAAGCCGCCTTTAGCTCCCGGACAAAGGCCGGGTAATCATCCCTGCGGGCGGCGCTTACGGCCTCAAAATCTAAATCTACTCCATTATGGCCCTTTTCCTTAACCAGGCGGCAAATATTTTCTATGGCAATTGCCCTTAACTTAGGGCTGGAAAGAACCTGATCAGAAATGGCCTTATCAAAGGCGGTCATAAGCATCAGGGTGCGGCAGCCGCTTTCTTTAGCGCAAGCCTGCCCCTCATTTTGGAATTTATCTAAAAGAAAATAGTCCTTTTCAGCTATGGAGCCATCCCCTAAAAGCCGGTAGCCATAATGAATAATATCATCAAAGGTTTCTTTATGGGTTTGAAGCATATCTAAAGAGCGGTAATCAAAATAATAGCCGCTTACTTTCATGGCTCTTTCCATACCGGGGAAATCCACCGTAACTGTGGAGGTTTGAGGCAGCCAGTTTACCTGAGCCCCTAAACCCTCGGCAATAAAGCGCAAAGGTACAAAGGTGCGGCCGCTGCGAATAAGGGCTGCTTTTAGCATTTCTACAGCCTGGCCGTTAACATAGGCCGTTTTATTCCCCAGCTCAACCGTAACCTCCTGCCCTTCCCTGAAAACCCCGGCGGTTTTTGTCTTGCCGTCCCAGGTAAGCAAAGCCCCGATAGGCTCCGAAACAAAGCGCAAAGGCACCATGGTTACCCCGTTTTCAATAAAGGGGGCGGCATCCGGCTTAACTACGCCGCCGTTAACCTCAATTGTAATTGCCCTTTGGGCAGCCTGGGCATAATCCGGCAGCTCCAGCCATAGGGCAAATAAAGATATCAAAATAAGCAAAAAAAACCTTTTCATAAAAGCCCTCCTATTTTATGTTCTTAAAATAGGACAGGCTAAACCCCTTTTCTGTTCCAAAATTTGCCGAAATACTCCCAAATAATCCCTGTCAAATACTTCCAATAAAAAAAGGGCGCAAAAGCGCCCTTTTTAAAGGTTTAAAAACCCCTTAGGCCTTAGGCCCTGCGGCGGCAATAGAATCCTCTATGCCGGAATATTTATTAAAGTTCTCTTTAAAGCGGCGGGCCAAATTTTGGGCGGTAGTATCATAGGTGGCTTTATCCGCCCAGGTGCTTTTTACATCCAATACTCCCTCCGGAACCCCGGGGCAGCTTAGAGGGACATTCAGCCCAAAGCAGGGGTCTTTTTTAAACTCCGCCTTATTAAGCTCGCCCTTTAGGGCGGCTGTAATCATGGCTCTGGTATAGGCAAGCTTAATCCGGCTGCCAATGCCATAGGAGCCTCCCGTCCACCCGGTATTTACCAAATATACATCCGGTTTAAATTTTAAAAGCTTTTCTTTCAGCATATGGGTGTAAACGGTAACCGGCCGGGGTAAAAAGGGCGCGCCGAAACAGGCGGAAAATGTTGCCGTAGGCTCGGTTATGCCTCTTTCGGTACCTGCCAGCTTACTGGTGTAGCCGGACATAAAATGATAGCAGGCCTGGTTAATATCCAGCTTGGAAATGGGTGGCATAACTCCGAAGGCATCGGCGGTTAAAAAAACAATAACTTTAGGGTGCCCCCCCAGGCCGTTTTCAACGGCATTGGGTATATAATCCAAAGGGTAGCCTACCCGGGTATTTTCAGTAATGGAGGAATCAAAGAAATCCGGCACAAGGCTTTGGGGGTCAAAAACCACATTTTCAACAACTGCGCCAAAGCGAATGGCATCCCAAATTTGCGGCTCCCCCTCGGCGGTAAGGTTTATGCATTTGGCATAGCAGCCGCCCTCAAAATTAAATATTCCCTTTTCGGACCAGCCATGTTCATCGTCGCCTATTAGGCTACGGTTAGGGTCGGCGGAGAGGGTTGTTTTACCGGTGCCGGAAAGGCCGAAGAATAAGGCCGTTTCGCCGTTTTCGCCCTGATTTGCCGAACAATGCATTGGCAATACAGCCTGCTCCGGCAGAAGAAAGTTCATCAGGGTAAAGCAGGCTTTTTTAATTTCCCCGGCATAGCTGCTGCCGGCCACAATAATTTTTTTAGCGTCAAAATTAAGGGCAATAACCGCTTCGGAATTACAGCAGTCTATTTCCGGCAGGCATTTAAAACCCGGGGCGGCAATAACTGTAAATTCCGGCTCAAAGTCTTTTAATTCCTCCGGGGTAGGTCTAACCAATAATTGATGCACAAAAATATTCTGCCAGGCATACTGGTTTATAATTCTTACTTTAAGGCGTCTTTCAGGATCCGCGCCGATATAGCCGTCAAAAATAAAAAAATCGCGGCCTATCATATATGCGCTAAGGCGATTATAAACCCCCTCAAAGCACTGGGCTGTCATAGCCTTATTGGCCTCGCCCCATTTAATTTTATCATGAACGCTTTCGGTATCCACAAAGTAGCGGTCTTTAGGGGAACGCCCGGTGTATTTACCGGTTTTTACAGCCAAAGCCCCGGTATTGATTAATTCCCCCTCTTTGCGGGCCAGCGCCTCCTCAACCAATTTGGCAACCTCAAGATTATGGTAGATATTGCCTAAATTCTTTAAATTCATAGCTTCCAGGTTCTTTCTTAAATTAACAGTGTTTGTCATTAGCAGACCCCCCAAATTTATTTATTTCCCCGGTCTTGGGCTTTTAGCCCTGCCGGGGGGCGGATGTTTCCGCCCGAAAAAGTACCGCAGCGGTATGCCTAAATACCGCGCCTAAGAGAGTTCTCTTTTTATCTTTATTGCCCTTTTAATCTCTAAATAAGAATAAATACTTAGAAAAAACACGCTATTCCCCCAATAGCTTGCCCATTTTTATACCGCCCCACCCATAAAAAAGCACGCCTGAAAAGGCGTGCCCGAAGACAGAAAACTTTTTTATTTTTTACTTAAAGGCTAAAACCAATAATAAATTGGCGGGAAGATGTGTGAATCCAGCACACCAAAGGCGGGCTTACCGCGGCACATCGGATTTGAAGTCCGTGCCGGTCACCAAAGCCGCTTCCGGGTACTGTCGGCATACCTGAGGGAGTATGGCAATAACCAAATTATAAATTACATAACCTTATGATTAAAGCCTTAAGGCATTTTCTTTGCTTTTATGGGGAACCACTAAAAAACAATCCCCGCACTTAAGCTCATTCCCTGTTTTCGCGCTTATCCCAGCGTACTCACCTCATTAATAATGGCAAACCCAAAAGTATCGGCCTATACCACATTATTAAAAATCTCCTCCCAAAGACCCAAGCCGCTAATTTCCTGCACATCCAAATAATAATTTTCTGTAATAAGTTTATGCCATTGGTTAGCGGTAACATCATAAATCAGCCAATACCCATAATTGATGCCGCTGAAACCGATTTCTTCCAAATAGGCATCGCTGGAATTTCGGGCATAAATCTTATACTGCTGCAGCAAATCAGCGCCTGTATCATGCCCCGTCTTATTCAAAAAGGACCATTCCGCCAGCATATAATAGTACTCCTCGGGGTCCATATGAATATTCTCGCCGAAATATTCCGGCTCCGGGATTTCCTCCCCGCAATTAGCAGCTTAAAAGCTTTGCATCTCTTTGATGCAAAGATTGCTTTGGCATTCATCAATATAGCCGCCCATAGTCATTCTGGTTCTCTGATGCAGGGCCTTCACTTCTTCCCCCTTAATATATAGGGGCTTTGTATTAATATATATTTTGCTGTTGGCATACCCAACTTTACAGCCAAAGGCTTCCGCCACAAAGCGCACCGGTACCATGGTTCTGCCATTTTTAATATGGGGGGCTGCATCTAAATCCCAATCGGCACCGTTTTTAAGGGCACTTTTGCTGCCGGGGGTTAGAGTAAGGGCGGTTTCGCCGTATATAAGGGAAATTTGAGGGCTTTGCCAATGGATTTTTGCCTCTAAAAAGACAGAAATAGCCCGCAGCGGCACATAGGCGCGATTCTCCCGGATTTGCGGCGCAATATCCATAAAATACCTGCTTGCCCTCTCTGTATCTCCATAATTATAAAGCTGCGGCTCGACAGGCACCTGCTTATTATCGATATACAGAGCCGGCCCATCTTGGGCCAAAGCCGGCATAGCCCAGGCGAATAAAAAAGCACCTGCAAGCAAAGCTGCCAAGAAAAGTCTTTTCATCTAAAAACATCCTTCCTATAATAACACCCTTTTTATGTTCTTTCATCCCCTAGGCGAGAGTTTCTTTGGTTATCTTATAATAAAAACCCGTCCCCTAATGCAGGCATAAAAACTTCTAAAATATAAAGTGCCCCATAAGAGAAATTGCCCTGCCGATACCTTTTACCTTGAATGGGCTGACGCTCCAAAAAGAGCAAAAACAGACGCCAACACTCTGGGAAGCGCCTGCCTTCTATACTATAAACCGCCAAAGCATTGATTTTAATTGGCGGGAACGTGTGTGAATCGAACACACCAAACGCGGGCTTACCGCGCCACATCGGATTTGAAGTCCGTGCCGGTCACCAGACCAGACCCGCTCCCATAGCCCCTATTATACCAGCCCGCTATTTATTTGTCTATTAAAAACAAATTTTACCTGCCTATTAAATAATAAGGCCGGGCTAAATTACCCGGCCTTATTATTTGGCTTTTTGCACTCCGTTATAATCAATATACCAATCCCCTTTTAATAAAAGCTCGCTTATGGGCACAATTGCAAGGCCCATACTTTTAATTTCTTTAATAATGGAATCCAGAGCCTTTGAGGTATTTTTACCGTTATTATGGAAGAGGATAATATCTCCGGGGCCGATATTTTTTAAAACCCTTTTTTTAATTTCTTCGGCTGTGAGGTCTTTCCAATCCAGGCTGTCGATACTCCATTGAATGGGCTGAAAGTTCAAACCCTGGCTAGTCCTTATAACCTGATTATTATAATCCCCGAAAGGAGGGCGAAAGAGCGCCGGGCTCTGGCCGGTTAATTCATTAATCAAGGCAAAATTTTTATTTAATTCCTCCTCCATATTTTTAGGGCTTAACTTGCTGAAGTGGGGATGAGTTGCGGAATGCAGGCCGATTTCATGCCCCCGATTGCTGATTTCCCCGGCCATTTCGGGGTAATCCTCAAGCCAGATATTCACTAAAAAAAAGGTGGTTTTTACCTGATGGCTATCTAAAATATCTAAAATCTCCGGCGTATACTCCGCCCCCCAACTGGCATCAAAGCTGATGGCAAGGGCTTTTTTATCTGTATCTACCTTATAAATTGGCAATAGGCGCACAGTTTTACTAACTTCGCTTAAAAGATAATGAGCTTTAAGGGCCTTGCCCCCTATTATCAGAAAACAAAGGGCTATTAAGATTATCCCAAAGGTTTTTGCCGCTCTTTTTTTATCTGCAAACATTCTTTTAATAAAAATCATTTAAATTCCTCCCGGCAAATATCTCGCTCTTGCCATCTTTTATGCCTAAAAAGGCCGGAATATGCAAAACAACCGGTGGAATTAAAGCGAGGAAAGCGCCGCCTTTTTATTTTAAGAATGTTTTAAACATAAAAAAGAACCGCAAAAGCGGTTCTCTTTATGCATAATTTATTAAGCTTTAAACCCCGGCCTTCAGGCGGCCCCTGCCGCCAATGGCCCTATCCACTAAAATAGCCACAATACCCCCAATAACAGCCGTCAAAAGCTGAATTGCCCCAAAAGCCGCATAAACCGGAGCCGGAACAACAATATTGAGCCAGCTAAATATATAATTTATGCCTAAATAAAATACCAAAAACTTGGCAAAGGCCCCGGTAATCATTGAAGTTATTAAGCGAATTAAGGAACCGTCCTTAATAAAAGCCTTAAAGCAAAGAACAAAAACTATATTAGCCAGCATTATAAGGGGAATAAGAGGGGGCAGGGGAACCTTCATAAACCCTAAAATAAAACTGCCCACAACAGCTAAAATACTTAAAACAACCCCGCTTGTAAGCCCCAAAGTAAGAGTAGAATAAATAAGTACGGCGTTAACCAGCGGCCCGGTTATCATTTGGGGTAAATGCAAGCCCTGAGATGCCAATATTACGGCAAGCATTAAAGCGCTGCGGGTTAAAATAGTCAAAGATGTTTTTCTGTTCATAATCAGCCTCCTTTAGTTTAATTATACTCTACAGGGGTTTAAATGTCCATATAATAGATAGCACTTTACTAGGATTAATTTATTAGCCCCCGCCGCCAGATAAAACCCTGCTTTAGATTTGCTTTCGCTAAATCATAATGCTATAATTATGTGCCAACATTAAATATGTTTTTTTAATAAGTAATTCGGAGGCGGATATGCCTAAAAAACATTTGAGAGAAATTGATATTTTGCGGGGTATAGCTATTATAGCCGTGGTTTTAATTCATGTTTTAAATACTCCTATCCGCAATTTATCTCTAAGTATTCCCAATAATTTCTTCTACTACTGGCAAAGCCTCTTAAATTTCGCCGTACCCTGTTTTTTTCTAATCAGCGCCATTATGGTTACTTACAGCGCCGGTATGGGTAAAATTAACTGGAGGGTTTTTTACCGCAAAAAGCTGCTTAAAATTGGCCTGCCCTATTTAATCTGGAGCCTTCTTTATTTAGCTGCCAGAACGCTTACAGGGGAATTAACTTTTATCTCTTTTCTCAGCCCCGCCAATTGGGGAGCCTGGCTTTTAACCGGGCGGAGCTATACCCATCTTTATTTTTTAGCCCTGCTTATTCAATTTTATATTCTCCTGCCGCCATTACTTTGGGCAGCCCGTAAAACGGCGGATAAGCCTTTTATGGCTCTTTTAAGCGCCATTTCCTGCCAAATGCTGGTTTACTCTATATTTATACTCGCTGCCCTTATTTTGCTTCCAGCTATTTTTGGTATATAAGCTTAGGCTTTCTCGGCCTTTGGATTGGGTTAAATTATTCAAAGATTAAGGCGGGGCTTAAAAAACACAGCCTGTTAATTTACACCCCGGCTCTTCTATTTACCGCTAATTTTCTGTATCATAAATCCCTTCTTGTGCGTAGCCTGCCTCTGGATACCTTTATTTATACCCTCAATTGGTACTTTTTCGTATTTTTCGTATTTTTGGCTCTCCTGCGCCTTGCTTTGATATTGGCTGAAAAGGAAATTCGCCCCGGTTTAAATTTTCTTTCTTTAATCGGGGGCTATTCCCTGGGGATTTATCTTATTCACCCCGGCTTTACCTTCTTTTTAATCCATTATTGTTATAGCGTAAATCAGGGGCTGTTGGCTGCTATTACTCTTATTGCCTCTTTTCTTTTTACCGCCCTTTCCTATAAAATCGTACTTTTAGGCCGTAAAATTCCCTTGGGAGCCATAGCCTTCGGCCTTAAACCCCTAAAAAAATAAACTTTTTGAAGGTTTATCTGTATTAAAAACATAAAACATAGGGTTTTTTATATAATAAAAGCTCCGGCCATAAGCCGGAGCTTTTTAAACTTAAACCTGGCAGTGCCCTACTCTTCCGGGGACCTGCGTCCCAAGTACCATCGGCGCAGGAGAGCTTAACTTCTGTGTTCGGGATGGGAACAGGTGTGGCCTCTCCGCCATAACCGCCAGGAAACTTTATTTTCTCTATTCAAATCTTCTTTTGTTCAAATCTTCTTTTGTTATACCCTCTTTGTTTACTAACTTAGTATAACATTTATTCCCGCCTTTATCCAGCAATTGTCATTTTACTATATTTCTTTTGCTTTTGCAAGAATTCTTTAGTCTTTTTCAGACTTCTGTTCTTCCAAAACTACACAGTGAATCGCTTTCTTTAAGACTTAAAGGTCAAGCCCTCGACCTATTAGTACCGGTCAGCTCCGGGCATTGCTGCCCTTCCACATCCGGCCTATCTACCAGTTAGTCTTTCTGGAGTCTTACCAGCTTTTGCTGTGGGAAATCTCATCTTGAGGGGGGCTTCGCGCTTAGATGCTTTCAGCGCTTATCCCGTCCGAACATAGCTACCCAGCTGTACCTTTGGCAAGATAACTGGTGCACCAGCGGTTCGTCCACCCCGGTCCTCTCGTACTAGGGACAGATCCTCTCAAATTTCCTGCGCCTGCGACGGATAGGGACCGAACTGTCTCACGACGTTCTGAACCCAGCTCACGTACCACTTTAATGGGCGAACAGCCCAACCCTTGGGACCTACTACAGCCCCAGGATGTGATGAGCCGACATCGAGGCGCCAAACCTCCCCGTCGATGTGAACTCTTGGGGGAGATAAGCCTGTTATCCCCGGGGTAGCTTTTATCCGTTGAGCGACGGCCCTTCCACTCGGAGCCGCCGGATCACTAAGCCCTACTTTCGTACCTGCTCGACTTGTCGGTCTCGCAGTCAAGCTCCCTTCTGCCTTTACACTCTGCGTCCGGTTTCCATCCGGACTGAGGGAAGACCTTGGCCGCCTCCGTTACTCTTTAGGAGGCGACCGCCCCAGTCAAACTGTCCGCCTGACACTGTCCACCAGCCGGCTTACGGCGTGATGTTAGAATTTCAGTACACCAAGAGTGGTATCCCAACGGTGGCTCCACTAAGACTAGCGTCCTAGCTTCTATGCCTCCCACCTATGCTGTACATGATATACCAAAACCCAATATCAGGTTGCAGTAAAGCTCCACGGGGTCTTTCTGTCCTGTCGCAGGTAACCGGTATCTTCACCGGTATTACAATTTCACCGAGCCCCTTGTTGAGACAGTGCCCAAATCGTTACGCCTTTCGTGCGGGTCGGAACTTACCCGACAAGGAATTTCGCTACCTTAGGACCGTTATAGTTACGGCCGCCGTTTACTGGGGCTTCAATTCAAACCTTCGCGTTGCCGCTAAGCTCTCCTCTTAACCTTCCAGCACCGGGCAGGCGTCAGCGCCTATACGTCGTCTTTCGACTTTGCGAGGCTCGTGTGTTTTGATAAACAGTCGCTTGGGCCTCTTCTCTGCGGCCACCTCATGCTTCATCAGTTAAAATGTCACACTATCGGGAAGACCCTTCTCCCTAAGTTACGGGGTCATTTTGCCGAGTTCCTTAACAAAGGTTCTCTCGCGCGCCTTAGATTTCTCATCCTATCTACCTGTGTCGGTTTGCGGTACGGTACCTGTGCAACCTCGTTAGAGGCTTTTCTTGACAGTTTAGGATCAGCCAGTTCGCTACTAAATTTCGCTCCCCATCACCTCTCAGAGTTTATGAATGGCGGATTTGCCTACCATTCCTCCTACCTGCTTGGACCCACTCGACCAACGGTGGGCTGTGCCTACCTTCCTGTGTCACCCCATCCTAATAACGGTTACAGTTAGTACTGGAATCTTAACCAGTTGTCCATCGCCTACGCTTTACGCCTCGGCTTAGGTCCCGACTTACCCTGGGCGGACGAGCCTTCCCCAGGAATCCTTAGATTTTCGGCGGGCAGGATTCTCACCTGCCTTATCGTGTACTCATACCGGCATTCTCACTTCTGTACGCTCCACCACTCCTTACGGTATAGCTTCGATGCATACAGAACGCTCCCCTACCGATTGTGTGTGTAATTAAAACAATTGCTGATATCTTTGCCTAACACATATTCTTGTTGTGTTTAACATCTTTAAACCCAACTCAGTTGTTGTGTTTAATATTTTTAAACTCAACTTAATTGTTGTGTTTAATATCCTTAAACTCAACTTAATTGTTGTGTTTAATATCCTTAAACTCAACTTAATTGTTGTGTTTAATATCCTTAAACTCAACTCAATTGTTGTGTTTAATATCCTTAAACTCAACTCAATTGTTGTGTTTAATATCCTTAAACTCAACTCAATTGTTGTGTTTTAGCTTAAAGCATTTGGCGCTGCTCGTTACCTCGCACCGCAAATCACATTAACCAATATCGCAATTATCTTAATTACACACACAATCCCTAAGCTTCGGTGGTGTGCTTGAGCCCCGTTACATTTTCGGCGCAGGGTCACTCGACCAGTGAGCTATTACGCACTCTTTAAATGGTGGCTGCTTCTGAGCCAACATCCTGGTTGTTTACGCGACCCTACATCCTTTTCCACTTAGCACACACTTTGGGACCTTAGCTGTAGATCTGGGCTGTTTCCCTTTCGACTATGAAGCTTATCCCCCACAGTCTGACTCCCGTGCATATTAATGGCATTCGTAGTTTGTGAAAGTTCGGTAACCTGGTAAGGCCTAGCCAAAACAGTGCTCTACCGCCATTAATAACGCTACGAGGCTAGCCCTAAAGCTATTTCGGGGAGAACCAGCTATCTCCCGGTTCGATTGGCATTTCACCCCTACCCACACCTCATCCCCTCACTTTTTAACGTAAGTCGGTTCGGGCCTCCGCTCAGTCTTACCTAAGTTTCACCCTGGACATGGGTAGATCACCGGGTTTCGGGTCTACGATTACAGACTACTCGCCCTATTAAGACTCGCTTTCGCTACGGCTTCGTCTCTTCAACTTAACCTCGCCTGCAATCGTAACTCGCCGGTCCGTTCTACAAAAAGTACGCCATCACACATTTAAAGTGCTCTGACGGTTTGTAAGCATATGGTTTCAGGTTCTTTTTCACTCCTCCCGGGGTGCTTTTCACCTTTCCCTCACGGTACTTGTTCACTATCGGTCGCCAAGGAGTATTTAGCCTTCAACCTTGGGGTGGGCCCCCCGGATTCCCACGGGGTTTCACGTGTCCCGCGGTACTTAGGATACTTCCCTCGCACTTAAGCTTTCACCTACAGGGCTTTTACCTTCTTTGGCGGGACTTTCCAGTCCTCTTCAATTAGCTCTTGCTTGATTGCGGAAGTCCTGCAACCCCAAGTGCCGAAACACTTGGTTTAGGCTCTTCCCTCTTCGCTCGCCGCTACTGGGGGAATCGAGTTTTCTTTCTTTTCCTCCGGGTAATTAGATGTTTCAGTTCCCCGGGTTGTCTTCATATACCTATTTTATTCAGTATATGATGCATGGATATTATTCCATGCGGGTTGCCCCATTCGGATATCTCCGGATCTTTGCCTGCTTACGGCTCCCCCGAAGCTTTTCGCAGTTAACCACGTCCTTCTTCGACTCTTGGCATACCTAGGCATCCGCCATACGCTCTTATTATCTTGACCTTTTCTTCCTAAATTTCATTGTAATACCAGATTAACCTATCTCTAGGCCAATCCGGTTACCTTTTTGCGCTTTCCACTGTGTAGTTTTCAAAGAACAGGTCGCCAGATGACTATAGAAGTCCCTGGGACCAAATAGTGAATGCCTCAACCGACCTAGGATACGTTTGGCAACAGCCAAACGGAACTCCTTAGAAAGGAGGTGATCCAGCCGCACCTTCCGATACGGCTACCTTGTTACGACTTCACCCCAATTATCAACCCCACCTTAGACGACTGCCTCCTTACGGTTAGCCCATCGGCTTCGGGTGTTGTCAACTTTCGTGGTGTGACGGGCGGTGTGTGCAAGACCCGGGAACGTATTCACCGCGATATGCTGACTCGCGATTACTAGCGATTCCGACTTCATGTAGTCGAGTTGCAGACTACAATCCGAACTGAGACCGGCTTTATGGGATTCGCTCCACCTTGCGGCTTCGCTGCCCTCTGTACCGACCATTGTAGCACGTGTGTAGCCCAGGACATAAAGGGCATGATGATTTGACGTCATCCCCACCTTCCTCCGATTTGTCACCGGCGGTCCTCTAGAGTGCCCACCCAAAGTGCTGGCAACTAAAAGTAGGGGTTGCGCTCGTTGCGGGACTTAACCCAACATCTCACGACACGAGCTGACGACAACCATGCACCACCTGTCTCCGAGTCTAACCCGAAGGTTAGAAAACCTGGTTTCCCAGGTGAGCCCGGGATGTCAAGCCCTGGTAAGGTTCTTCGCGTTGCGTCGAATTAAACCACATGCTCCACCGCTTGTGCGGGTCCCCGTCAATTCCTTTGAGTTTTAGCCTTGCGGCCGTACTCCCCAGGCGGAATACTTATTGCGTTTGCTGCGGCACAGAAGGGGTCGATACCTCCTACACCTAGTATTCATCGTTTACGGCGTGGACTACCGGGGTATCTAATCCCGTTCGCTACCCACGCTTTCGCGCCTCAGTGTCAGGTACAGTCCAGAAAGTCGCCTTCGCCACTGGTGTTCCTCCTAATATCTACGCATTTCACCGCTACACTAGGAATTCCACTTTCCTCTCCTGCCCTCAAGACATCTAGTTTCAAATGCAATCTCCAAGTTGAGCCCGGAGTTTTCACATCTGACTTAAACGCCCACCTACGCGCCCTTTACGCCCAGTAATTCCGGACAACGCTCGCTCCCTACGTATTACCGCGGCTGCTGGCACGTAGTTAGCCGGAGCTTCCTCCTAAGAGTACCGTCATCTCCGGGCATTATTTACACCCGAAGCCTTCTTCCCTAAAGACAGAACTTTACGACCCGAAGGCCTTCTTCATTCACGCGGCGTTGCTCCGTCAGGCTTGCGCCCATTGCGGAAGATTCCCCACTGCTGCCTCCCGTAGGAGTCTGGGCCGTGTCTCAGTCCCAGTGTGGCCGGCCACCCTCTCAGGCCGGCTACTGATCGTTGCCTTGGTAGGCCGTTACCCCACCAACTAGCTAATCAGACGCGGACTCATCTTAATCCGATAGCTTTTTAAAAAGAGGCCATCTTTCCCCCATAGGCGATGCCGCCTTTGGGTCTTATCCGGTATTAGCAGCCGTTTCCAGCTGTTGCCCCGGTGGTTAAGGTAGATTATCCACGCTTTACTCACCCGTCCGCCACTAACTTATTAAAAATTAATCCGAAAATCTCTTCTTAATAAGTCCGTTCGACTTGCATGTGTTAAGCACGCCGCCAGCGTTCGTCCTGAGCCAGGATCAAACTCTCCATAAAAATTTATATCTTTGCCGAAGCATTGATTATCTTTATTTCGAGCCTTTTGGCTCTTCTTTTAACCTTTTGAATATTTCTTTCGGAATATAACTAAAGGACTTTTTTTACGCTTTTTTGGCATTTCACTATTTAGTTCTCAAAGACCTCTGCTTCTCTCGCCCTTATGGGCGCTCCGCTATTGTATCATTTCCTATCACCTTTTGTCAACTGCTTTTTTAGGGTTTTTTTAAGGTTCCCCCAAGAAAAACAATTGCCTTTTTGCAAGGCGATTTTAAATATACCATAAGGTCAATACCTTGTCAATATATTTTAAATAATTTTAAATATAAATCAAAAAGAGGCCGGAGCTTTTGGCCCCTGCCTCTTTTAAAAGGAGCTTAGCTTTTAAACTGTAAGGCTCTTAAAACCGCCTTTGCCACTTTCTCATATATATTTCTACTATATATAGAAAGGCTAAATATATGGCGGCCGGGTTGAGCAATTAAAATAAACGGGAGTTTAATCCTTTGGCCTCATGGTGGGGAAGAGAATAACATCTCTAATGGAAGGGGAATTAGTCAGGAACATAATTAACCTGTCTATCCCTATACCTAACCCCCCTGTCGGAGGCATGCCATATTCTAAAGCCCGGAGGAAATCCTCATCGGTTTCATTGGCTTCCTCATTACCCTTGGCCCGCTCCTCCATTTGGGCGGCGAAGCGCTTTCTCTGGTCAAGTGGGTCGTTCAGCTCGGAATATGCATTTGCCAGTTCCCAGCCGTAAATAAAAGCCTCAAAACGATAGGTAAGCCCCGGCTCCGCTTTTTTCTCTTTAGTTAGGGGAGAAATTTCAATAGGGTAATCCATAATAAAGGTAGGCTGAATTAAATGGTCCTCTACCTTCTCTTCAAAAAATGCATTTATAATATGCCCGCGGGTAGCATCCTCTTCTACGGGAATGCCGGCAAGCCTTGCGGCTTCATGGGCCTCTTCATCGGTTTTTATTTGAGAGAAATCAATGCCGGAATATTCTTTTATGGCATCCAGCATGGTAATTCTGCGCCAGGGGGCCGCCAGGGAGATTTCCTGCCCCTGAAAGTTTATTTTATCGCTGCCTAAAATCTCTTTTGCCACCGAGGAAATAAGATTCTCCGTTAATTCCATCATACCATGATAATCGCTGTAAGCCTCATAAAGCTCCAGCATGGTAAATTCGGGATTATGCTTAATGGAAACTCCCTCATTCCTAAAAACGCGGCCGATTTCATAAACCTTTTCTAAACCGCCTACAATAAGCCGCTTTAGGGGCAGCTCTAGAGCAATCCGCATAAAAAGCTCAATATCCAAAGCATTATGATGGGTGGCAAAGGGCCTTGCCGCGGCGCCTCCGGCAATAGAATGCAGGGTGGGTGTTTCAACCTCAAGAAAGCCCAGGCCGTCCAGATAGCGGCGAATGGCGGAAATTATTTTACTCCTGTTTACAAAGGTATGCCTTACATCGGGGTTTACAATTAAATCTAAATAGCGCTGGCGGTAGCGCAGCTCTACATCCTTTAGACCATGCCATTTTTCCGGCAGGGGCCTGAGGCTTTTAGTCAAAAAGTTTAAGTCTCTGGCCTTAATGGAGATTTCCCCCCGTTTTGTGCGGAATACCTCCCCCCGCACCCCGGCAATATCTCCGATATCCCAAAGTCTGAAATTAGAAAACTGCTCCTCCCCCACATAATCCTCACGAATATAAACCTGAAGACTGCCGGAGAAATCCGCAATATTTATAAAACAGGCCTTCCCATGCTCGCGGATGGACATTACCCGCCCGCAAATTATAACATCCTTCCCTTCCAGCTGTTGAAAATTTTCAAGTATTTCTTCTGCGGTATGGCTGCGCTTAAAGGAGGCCCCAAACGGGTCGATACCCAAGGCTTCAAGCTCGTCCATTTTGTTAACCCTAATTTGCATCTGTTCATTAAAATCTAAATCTAACAAAGCATTTACCCCCTTGTTTTGTTTGCAATTAAAGGGAGCGGACGGTTACCGTCCGCCCCAAGGCTATGCTTATTTTATCTCTAAAACCTCTACTTTAAGTATACCGGCAGGAATAGTAATTTCAAAAACATCCCCAACTTTATGGCCTAAGAGCCCCTTGCCCACCGGGCTTTCATTGGAAATCTTCTTTTGGGCGGGGTTGGTTTCCACCGAGCCTACTATTGTATATTCCATAATTATATCTTTGTCCAGATTTTTTATTTTTACGGTAGAGCCGACGGCAATAGTATCCCCATTATAATC
Source organism: Clostridiales bacterium (assembly GCA_040767605.1). Classification (GTDB taxonomy): domain Bacteria; phylum Bacillota; class Dehalobacteriia; order UBA4068; family UBA4068; genus JAXGOI01. Next base: position 1,195,371 of record JAXGOI010000001.1, on the reverse strand, counting down.
GCTTGCATCAATTATTCTGGCATTACGGAGCTTCTTCTCCAGGGCCATAATGCTGCCTTCTATAAAGGCCTGTTCATTTTTGGCATCTTCATATTCGGAGTTTTCGCTTATATCCCCAAATTCAATCGCCTGCTTAATCCGGCCGGCAACCTCTCTGCGGCGTACCGTTTTAAGGAATTCCAGCTCTTCTTCCATTTTTTTAAGGCCGTCAAAAGACATAAGAACTTCTTTTTCTTTCATTTTTTCCTCCCGCCGATTGCGCTGCAAGAATCCTTTTATATCTGGTATTATGCAAGAGCATAATAATATATTCCACCTAAAACCATTAGCAAGCACTAATAAAGTGCTTGCCGGATATTCCCCAAAAATAGGCTTCTGCTTAATGTGGATTATATTCGCCTAAATGGTTTTTGTCAAGCCCTTATTTTACATCCCTCTTTACTCTAAGCTATTAATGAAATTTATATTGCCATATAGCCCAAAAAATATTCAAATATACTCATTAAAATAATTTTTTTGCCTATATATATACCCTTAAGGGATTATAGGAGGAGTTATTTTGGCCTGCGCCTTATATTACTATGCCGGCAAGCTCCGGCCCAGGGATTATTTAGCCTTAAAAATTAAAACAGAAGAATTCTGCTTTAACTTAAACGGGGTAAAAATCCCGGCTTATATTTTCCCTCTGCGGCTGCCGGATAAGCCCCTAAAAGCCTTAAAAAAGCTGGATGGGGCATTATATAAGGGAGAAGCTCTTGGCTGCCGCTATTTTGCCCTGCCCCCCTCCCTTTGCCGCCTTAGGGGAAATAAACGGGAAGGCCTTATTAACGGTTCCCTTTTTTCTCTGGCTCTTTTACCCCTGCTTTTAGATAAAGGCAATTTAAACTGGCGCTATTTGCCTATAATAATTCCCCTAAACGGCAGTTTTATGGCGGCTGCGGCCAGAGTTATCGCCTCTGAAGCCAGGTTTTTGCACCTTTACGCCCCCCCGGGTAAAAATAGAGAAGAGCTTGCCGCCCAGATTTTTAAAGAAAGCGGTTTAATCTGCACCCTGGGTAAAAATTACCCCCCAGGCGGGCTTTTTATTCTTCCCCCTAATTGCCCCGGGTTAAAAAACAGCCCCTATACCTGGCAGAGCTGGCCCCGCCGGGCCCTGCTCCCTAAAGGGGAATACATTCCTTTTTATTGGGGGGAGGCTTTGCTTTGGGATAGCCTAAATTATAAAAGCCAAGCCCGCGTAGGCGGAGATTTTTTTGAGATTTTAAGCTATATGCGCCGCTTGGCCCAAAGCCGGGGCATACTCCCTGCCTGAGGCAAAAACAAAGCCCCCTTAAATAAATATAAGGCGGGCTTATTTTACTTTAATAAAAAGCTAGACTAAGCGGGCAACACCGCTTTTTATGGCGGCATCCGCCACGGCCCGGGCAACGGCTTTGCCCACCCGCATATCCAAAGGGCTGGGGATTATATAATCCGCACTTATTTCTTCCGCCGAGACTAAATTTGCAATGGCATAGGCCGCCGCAATTTTCATTTCATCATTAATCTCTTTGGCTCTTACATCTAAAGCCCCCCGGAAAATCCCCGGGAAGGCCAAAACATTATTAATTTGATTGGGATAATCCGAACGGCCCGTGCCTACCACGGAAGCCCCGGCCTCTACGGCCTCATTAGGGGGAATTTCCGGCATGGGGTTAGACATAGGGAAAACCAAAGGGTCTTTAGCCATGGAGGCAATCATTTCTTTTGTTACAAGCCCCGGGCCGGAAAGGCCGATAAATAAATCCGCCCCTTTTAAGGCATCCCCCAGGCCCCCTTTTAGGCCCCTTTTATTGGTTATTTCAGCCATTTCGGCTTTAACGGGGTTAAGATGTTCCCTCCCTGAGGAAATTATCCCCCGGCGGTCACATAAAATAATTTCCGGCAGGCCTATTGCCATAAGCAGCTTTGTTACGGCAATAGAGGCGGCCCCGGCGCCGCTGATTACCGCCTTAAGCTTATTTATATCTTTACCTGTAAGGCGGCAGGCATTAAGAACGGCGGCTAAAGCCACAACTGCCGTGCCATGCTGATCATCATGAAAAATAGGAATATCGCAGACTTTTTTTAATTTATCTTCTATTTCAAAGCAGCGGGGGGCGGAAATATCCTCTAAATTAACTCCCCCGAAGGAACCGGCCAAAAGGCGAACCGTATTTACAATTTCATCAACATTTTTAGAGCGTATGCAAAGGGGAAAGGCATCTACATCCCCATAAGTTTTAAAAAGCACGCATTTGCCTTCCATTACAGGCATACCCGCCTCGGGGCCGATATCCCCCAGGCCTAAAACAGCGGTTCCGTCGGTAATTACGGCTACCATATTCCAGCGGCGGGTATAAATATAACTTAAATCAGGGTCTTTGCTGATTTCCAGACAAGGCTCCGCCACCCCCGGGGTATAAACAATTGTAAGATCCTCCTTATTTTTAACCTCGCAGCGGCTGATAACTTCTATTTTGCCCTGCCACTTTTCATGAGCCTTTAAAGCCCTGGTTTTTAAATCCATTTTTAACTTCCTTCCCCATTAATTATTTCAACTAATTATTTCAACTAATTATTCGGCTTCCCTATTTTATCCTCTTTCAGCCAAAGTTTAAAGGCCTCCTCCAGCTGAGGAATTGCAACTAGCTGATTTATATAATTACGCATGGCGGCGGAATTTCTCATCCCTTTAATATACCAGGCTAAATGCCCCCGCATAGATTTAATCCCTGCCAATTCCGCCTCTTTAAGGCTTTTTTTATCCGCCGGCTTTCTCTCTTTTTGTTTTTCTATGGCAAAGGCAATTTGGCTTTTTAAATGATTCATAGCCAGGGCTATAATTTCTTCTTTTTGGGGTTTGCCCTTTGGCTTTTCCCCCTTAAGCAGGGAGATTATATCCCCTGCCAGCCAAGGGTTCCCTAAAAGCCCCCGCCCTGCCATAATTCCGTCGCAGCCGGTTTCTTCAAGCATTTTTAGGGCATCGAAGGCCGAAAAAATATCCCCATTGCCGATAACGGGGATTTTTAACGCCTTTTTTACCCCCGAAATATATTCCCAATTAGCTTTTCCACTATAAAACTGATTGCGGGTACGGCCATGCACCGTAATAGCGGAAACGCCGCTTGCCTCCAGAATTTTTGCAAGTTCAAGATAATTTAAAGTATTTTCATCCCAGCCGCCGCGGATTTTAGCCGTAACCGGCACTTTTACCGACTCTTTAACTCTTTTAATAATTTCCCCCGCCAAAGCCGGGCGGCACATTAAATAGCTGCCCTCCCGGTTTTTAACTATTTTCGGGGCGGGGCAGCCCATATTTATATCTATTATGCTGGCGCCTTTTTCCTCCACCATGGCGGCGGCTTCCGCCATCATTTTCGGGTCTCCCCCGCAAAGCTGAACCCCTTTGGGGTAAGCCTCCCCCTCCAGGCCCAATAATTCAAAAGTACGGCTATTGCCGTAACAAAGGGCCTGGGCGCTTATCATTTCTCCATATACCAGCCCTGCCCCCTGGCCCCTTAAAATATCCCGAAAGGCCCGCCCCGTTATTCCGGCCATAGGCGCGGTAATAAGGCAATTGGGTAAAAGCAGGTCTTTTATTTGCAATTGCTTCATCTATATTCCCCTGTGCTCCCCTTTTGGGGAATCCCTTAAAAATAAATTTTTATTTTCCCGGAATTTTTGTATTCCGCAGATATATCAGCCGCAGTCCTTTAAGGGTTAAAAGCATATCCACCTCTTCTATGGTTTCGCTGAACTCGGCTATAAAATTCGCCAGGCCGCCGGTGGCTATTACCCTGGTGCCCTTATCCATTTCTTTAATTTGGCGGCGCACAATACCGTCCACCTGGCCGGTAAAACCCCATAAAATGCCGGATTGCAGACATTCGGCGGTATTTCTGCCTATTGCCCGCTCCGGCTTTTCCATTGGTACGGAAGAAAGGCGGGCGGCCCGGGCAAAAAGAGCCTCCCGGGAAATTTCTATGCCGGGGGCAATTGCCCCCCCTAAATATTCCCCCCGGGAGGAAATACAATCAAAGGTTGTGGCCGTGCCGAAATCTACAATAATTAAAGGGCTTTTATAAATGTCATAAGCGGCAACGGCATTTATTATTCTGTCCGCCCCGGTTTCGGCAGGGTAATCTAAGAGTATCGGCATTCCGGTATCGGTATTATTATCCACTATTAAAGGCTCCAGGCCTAAATATTTGCGGGCTAGATTGCGCCAGGTTTCGGTAAGAGCCGGTACAACGGAGCCGATGGCAACTCCTTTAATATCTCTCCAAAAAAGGCCGTAAAGCCCCATAAGCTGGCTTAAAAGATTTATATATTCATCTTCGGTTTTTTGCTTTTCGCTGGAAAACCTGAAGCTGCGGAGAATTTCCTCCCCTTTATAAATACCTGCTACAATATGGGTATTACCTATATCAACACCTAAAAACACGGCTTGGCCCCCTTAAAATCCGGCTTTAAAATTAAAAATAAAAATGCTTATAATTATATTGGTATTATACATTTTGCGGCTTTTATTTACAAGGGGGCAGGTTTTGCCTTGCCGGGGGGAAAATTTTCTGTTATACTATCAGCTATGTAAACCAAATAAATAAGGTGGGTTGACAATGCGGGGAAAAATCTTACAGCAACTTAAAGAAATGCCCGAGGTTTCCGGGGAATATATCAGCCGCTGCCTGGGCATAAGCCGCGCGGCGGTGGGCAAGCATATTCAGGCCCTGCGCAAAGAGGGCTATGAAATTAAGGCCGCCCCTCAAAGAGGCTATTCCTTAATAAATACTCCCAATAAACCCCTGCCCAGGGAAATTCTCAGCTTTTTCCCTTCCGAGGAGGATAAAGAGCTTTTTAAAAACATTTATTATCTGCCCGAAGTAGATTCCACCAATATATATTTACGGCGCCTGGCGGAAGAGGGGGCCCCGGAATTTACCGCGGTTTTTGCGGAGGAGCAGACAGCCGGCAGGGGGAGGCTTGCCAGAGCCTGGCATAGCCCCAAGGGGGTAAGCCTGTTTTTTTCTCTTCTTTTTAGGCCGCCTTTAAGCCCCATGCTGGCTCAAACCATTACCTTAACCTCCGCCGTGGCGGTTTCTGAAGGCCTTGAAGAGCTGGGTTTTGATTGCCGCATTAAATGGCCTAATGATATTTTTTTAAACGGCAAAAAAATATGCGGAATACTTTCTGAAATGCGCTCCGACCCGGATACCGTAAAATGGCAGGTTGTGGGGATTGGCCTAAATATTAATAATTCCGCCTTCCCCCCTTATTTAGAAGAGCTTGCCACCTCCTTAAAAATAGAGGGGCAAAACGAGATAAGCAGGCCCAAAGCGGCGGCTGTCCTTTTAAGAGCCTTAAGAGAGGAATACCAAATTCTATGCCGGCAGGGTTTTGAGCCTATCCGCCAAAAATGGCTAAAAAAAGCCTGGTTGATGAATCAAAGGGCTTATGTAAGTCTTGCAGACGGCAAAAAAATCCCCGGGATAACCCGGGGGATGAGCCCCGAGGGCTATTTGCTTTTAGAAAATGATAACGGCGCTATTACCCCCATACCCAGCGGGGATTTGCTTTTTTAAGCGCCCTGTTTAATTATAAACAAATTAAGGAGATACCCTATGAAGTTAAACCCCAGGGAAATTACCCTAACCGCTATGCTTGCCGCAACTATGGCAATTTTATCTCAAATTGCCATACCCCTGCCTTTTACCCCCGTACCCTTTACTCTGCAAACCGCCGGGCTTATAATTGCCCTTTTAATTGGGGGTAAAAAGCCGGCCTTAATGGCTGTGGCTATTTATATTTTATTAGGGCTGGCCGGAGCGCCGGTTTTTCATGGAGGGAAAGCCGGACCGGGCATAGTTTTAGGCCCCACGGGGGGGTTTTTAATGGGCTTTTTGCCCGCCCTTTGGCTTGCCGCCGCAATAAGGGAAAGGCTGCCTAAAAAAGGCTTAAAAGAGGCCTATTTGGCCGTGGGAATACTTACAGTTACGGTTTTATTTTTCGGGGTTTTATGGTTCTCTTTTTTAACTAAAAGCAATCTTTGGGTTTCTATCAGCTTAACCTGCCTGCCCTTTATTCCGGGGGATATTGCCAAGCTGCTTTTATTTACGCCCCTAAGCCTAGCCATACAAAGGCGTTTAGCCAATAAATAAACAGATAAATAAAAAAACAAGGCTTTTGCCTTGTTTTTTATTACACTACCCTATAAATTTTTATAATTCAGCCCCGAGCTTTATTTATTTATTTATTTGTCTATTTTCTTTAAAGGCCAATAGGCGCATACCGTTTAGGGTTACTAAAATATTTGCCCCCATATCCGATAATATTGCCAGCCATAAACTGAGCCAGCCGGGGAAAATCGCAAAAATCACCAAAAGCTTTAGGCCTAAGGCAAAGGCGATATTTTCTTTAATAACCCTTACCGCCCTTTTAGAGAGAGCAAGCCCATAAACAAGCTTATTTAAATCATCATTCATTAAGGCGATATCGGCAGCCTCCAGAGCCGCGGCGGAACCGGCGGCCCCCATGGCGGCGGATACATCGGCGGCGGCTAAAGCCGGGGCATCGTTAATGCCGTCTCCCACCATTAAAACCGGGCCCTGCTTTTGGAGGCGGGCAATCTCTTTAACTTTATCCTCCGGCAAAAGGCCGCCTATTGCCTCATCCGCACCGCATTTTTCTCCAAAGGCCGAGGCGGCGGCGGGATTATCTCCGCTGAGAATAACCGTTTTTTCAATCCCCAACAGGCGAAGGCGCACCAAAGCAGGGGCGGCCTCCGGCCTGGGATTATCTCTAAAGGCAAATAAAGCCCTTATTTTCTCTTTATTCCCCAGGGCGGAAACCGTATTGCCCTTATCCTCCCAGGCCTGCCATTCTCCGGCAATATTTTCGGGGATATTATTAAAAAGCTTTTTATTGCCTAAAAACCATAAATCCCCCCCTTGGCGGCCCTGTATTCCCCGGCCGGGGATATTCTCCAAATCCTCAAAAATTAAATCTTCTTTAGATTCCATCGCGGTTTTATTGTTTTCGGCTTTATTCTTTTGGATTTCAATATTTAAAATTCCGCTATTTGGAATTTCATTATTTTCAACTTCGTTCTTTTTAAATTCAGGCTCTTTATCTTCAGCCTTTTTAACTTTATTGTTTTTCACTTCGTTTATAAGGGCAAGGTTAAGGGGATGATTAGATACCTTGCCTAAAGCTGCGGCTAAATTCAGAGCATTTTCTTCGCTTATACCCCAGGTTTTAACGGCCCAAAGCTGAGGCCGGCCCTGAGAGAGGGTTCCGGTTTTATCAAAGGCGGCAATTTTTATTCCCGCCAGCCTTTCCAGATAACTGCCTCCCTTAATAAGTATACCCCGCCTGGCGCCATTGCTTATGGCGGAAACCAAAACAATGGGGGCCGTAATAACCAAAGCGCAGGGGCAGGAAATAACCAAAAGAGTTAAGCCCCTGTATATCCAGGCGGACCATTCCCCCCCCGTTACAAGGGGGAAAAAGAGCGAGATAAAAACAGCCAAAAATAAAACCCCCGGAGTATAATACTTGGCAAAACGCTCTACCATACCCTGAAAGTTGCCCCGCCTTCCCTGGGCCTCTTCCACCAGGCGGATTATTTTACTCATTGTGCTGTCTTTAGCCCTTTGTAGGGCTTCAATTTCCAATACCCCCTGCTGATTAAGGCTCCCCGAATAAAGCATATCCCCCGGGGCCACTTCCCTCGGTAAATGCTCACCGGTAATGGCGGCCTGCTCTATAAAGGAATTCCCCTTTATTACCAAAGCGTCTACGGGAACTTTCTCCCCGGCTTTCAGTAAAAGGCGCTGCCCGGGTAAAACCTCAGCGGCGGGGATTTTTTCCTCTTTTCCCTCCCCTATAATAATGGCCGTCTCGGGCTTGGCATCAATAAGCTTACTGATACTCTTTTTAGCTCTGGAGGCCGTATAGCTTTCTAAAATTTCCGATACCCCAAAAAGAAAGGCCACTAAAGCGCCCTCCTGCCACTGGTCTATGGCAAAGGCGCCGATAACCGCCAAAGACATGAGAACATCTGTATTAAATTTTAAACTCATTAAATTTCGGATTCCCCGGATAAAATTCCGGCCCCCTCCCAAAAGGGCGGCAAAGGGCAAAAGCCAGGGGCAATTATATCCCAAATAAGAGCATACCAAATAGATTATAAGCAGGAGCAGAGAAGCCCCTACCTCTAAATAAATTCTGGTTTTACTTAAAAGATCTTTTTCGGCCCGGTATTCCCGGGCTTCTCCTTTTATTTCATCCTCCGGAGTAAGGCTTAGGCCATGGAGGGCCGCGGTTTTATTAAGTAAATCTCTATCTAAATCTCCCTTTAAAAATAAAGAGGATGAAAAATAATTAATTCTGACTTCCTCTATACCGGGGAGGGCAGCCAATTCCAGCTCAAATTCCCGGGCGCAGCTGGGGCAATCCAGCCCTTTAATTTTATAGTTTGCTTCCACAATTTTCTCCCTCCTTATGGCGGCAATGTACTAAGGCCTGCTCCAGCAGGGTAAAAACATGGCTGTCATCCAGAGCATAATAAACGAATTTCCCCCGCTTTTCATAACGGACAAGCCCCGCCTGAAAAAGCAGCCTAATATGATGAGAGGCGCTTGCCAGGCTTACCCCGGCTATTTCTCCTAAATCGCAAACGCATAATTCTCCGGCATCATAAAGGGCAAAAAGAATTTTAAGCCTGGTGGCATCGCTTAAGGCCTTAAAAAAATTCTCCAGGCCGCTAATTCCTTCAGCCACCTCCCGGCCTCTGGCCACATTTTTAGGGTGAGGCTCAAAAACCGCACAAAGAGGCGCTTTGGCCTTACTTGTTACGGAGGCCTCTATTTGCCTTTTTACCCCCTTTTTTACCTTTTTATTCTGAAAATCTTTTATATTCATATTTCCTCCCAATAAAAACAAATAATTAAAATAAGTAACACTCAAAGCTCTCTTTGATTATTATTATAAAGATTTAACCAGCGTTGTCAAGAACATTCAAATAAATCTTTGATTATTTCCAAAAATAAGAGGCGGCTTGGCCGCCTTTTAAATACAGCTTATTAAATTTAATTATTAAGCCTTTATTTTAAACCTTAATGCCATTGGCTGTATATCCCCGCCAGGGTTCTGGCATGCTCCTTTTCATCATTTAAAATTCTCCAAATAATTTCCTTATGGCGAAGGCATAAAAGGCGGGGGGCCAGTTTTTCATAAAAAGCCACCGCCTCCAGCTCATCGCAAATAGAGGTTTTAAGCATTTCGGGGTATTCCCGGGGCATACTGGCGGGGGAATTTTTTATGGGGTAATTCTCCCCGGTTAAATCCTGATAAATATCCTCTAAAAGCAAAAAATGGCGCTTTTCAACATTGAGAATATGCCCCAGCCAGATTCCCCCCTCCTGATTTTCAGTGGCGGCAATTAATAATTCATAGTCTCTGGCGGCCATTTTTTCAGCCGCCATGGCCTCTTTAAGCAGGCGGATAGTTTCATAATCCTCATACTGCTGCTGCTCGGGAATAAACATGGCATAACCTCCCTATTATAAGTCAGTTATGCCATAATATTTCAATCTGTTTTTATTTGTGCCTGGCAAGGCAGGCCTATAAATTAAAGGGAATAGCCTTTAATTTTGCCGCTTAGGCTGCTTATGCTTATAACCCAAACCGTAGTGGCATCCAGTATTTTTTGGGAATAAACACAATTTTCTTTAGAGGCATACTTACGGGTAAAACAATCCAGGGCCTTAATCTTTTCTTCAGGGCTTGCCGTAAAAAGAGTACCTCTGCCCTCTACGCTGTAAAAACGGGCGGAAATACTGCAGGCCTCTTCCCCGGGGATAATCTCCGCCCCTTCCACAACCTGAAATACAACTTTAACAGTTTTATTAAATATCAGGCTTTTGCGCCCCCTATTGGCCCCATGGAGGTAAATGCGTTGCCCCTCCCAGGCATAATTCATGGCAATTAAGTGAGGCTCTCCCTGATAGCTTAAAGCAATTTGCATATATTGCCCCTGCCTTAATACTTTTTCAAGAATCTGGCATTCTTCTTTTTTTAAATTAGCAGCCCACATTATTTTGCCCCCTCTTATAATTGCCCTTAATTTATAATTTTCCTTAAAAGCAAATCCCTTTATGCCTTTAGTTTAGGTATGGCTTAATTCCGCAGGGCTTTTATTTATTGGTATAAGAGCCCTTAAGCCTTAAGTTCCTGCCGTTTAAAATATTTGTAAACTTCCCCTCATCTATAACCGGCTTACCGTTAACAAAAACATAGCTCATTCCCTGGGCAATCCGGTTTGGGTCATTCCTCTTGCCGTTTTCTTTTAAATCTTTTAAATTAAATACGGCAATATCCGCCTTCATTCCCTTTGCCAAAAGGCCTCTGCCTTCAATATTCATAATTGCCGCCGGCAGGGATGTCATTTTCATAACCGCTTCCTCAAGGCATAAAAGGGGCTCATCCCTTACATAAAGGCAGAGGAAGGCAATGGCATTGCCGTAAGCTCTGGGATGTATGGCATTCCCGTTTTTATTCAGGCCGGAATCGCTGCCGATTGCCACATTGGGGTTGGAAAGGATTTTTTTAATATTTTTAACCGAGAGGGAATCCCGGCTTGAGCCTATATCCCAGCTGGAATAGGGATAAATATATACATCTCCCTTAATATCCAGCCCGTCAAAAACAGCCTTATCAAATAATTCCATTACCCTATCCAGCTTAGGCCAGTTTTTTTCTCCCGCCGCTTTAATATGGCTGTACTGGGTGCGGGCCCCGCTTTCTTTGGCAAGCCTTATTAATTCCTCCACCGAGGGGATAACTCCGTCATATTCATCCCTAATATGCACGGCAAGTAGGGCATTCCGGCTTTTTACAACTTTTGCCAGAGCTAAAAGCTCATTATAGCCGGCCTTATTTTGAGGGTAATATGAAAGACCCAAAGAAAGCCCCATAGCGCCGTTATCCAGAGCAGCTGCCAGTTGTTCCTCCATTTTGGATAATACCTCCGGGGTAACCTCCCGGTTATCGGGTATTATTCCCCTTCTCAGGGCCTTATAGCCTAAAAATGTTCCCACATTAATGGCGGCATTATCCGCGCTTTCTAAATACCGGGAGACATTCCCGGTAGAGGTTCCGCAATTACCCACAATATGGGTGGTAATACCCTGGGCTAAAACCATGGCCCCATTACCCTTTTGAGGCCAATAATCGTCGGTATGGGTATGAATATCAATAAAACCGGGGGCAACAATTTTACCCTGGGCATCAATAATTTTTGCCTTGGGGGAGGGGAGGCATTGCCCTACATCTACAATGGTATCCCCCCGGACGGCTAAATTCCCTTCATAGGGCAGCTCTCCGCTACCGTCTACAATTAAGGCGTTTTTAATAAAATAATCGCAGATGGCAACCTTTGGCAGAGCCGGCAGAGGTTTAATATGTACACTCTGAGAAGAAATTACCCCCTCCTGAGGGGGGCCGGCGGCAAAAGCATTGGAGATAATCGGCAAAACCAGGAAAAACACAGGGAGTAAAGCAAAAATAAGTTTCCTGCTTTTAGGTTTTGGGGAATTTGGCTTATTGACAGCCTCCCCGGTAAACAGATTTTTATTTTCTTCCTGCACAGGTATCACAACCAATCTATAGGCGGGGGAACCCCCCGATTATTATTCCGCTATACTTTTAAGGCTTAATTTTTTAATACTTCTACATTTTTTTGGTTTATTCCTGCCCTTCTTATATTATCCTCATAAAACAGCCTATATAAGAAAAAGCCCCGGCTCAGGGGCTTTCATCCCATTTTTCTTTTTCTTTCAGATTATCCTTTTCTTTCATATACTGCCAGCTGTAAACTAAAAGAGCAATTAAAACCCCTAAAAAAACCATCCCCAAAAGCACTAAAAAGGCCGTTTGCCAGCTTTGTAATATTAAGGCCGCAATTAAGTAAAAAAGAACAAGCAGGCCTAAAAATTTCATAAAATCCCTCCTTTTTCTGCCATATTATGCCAAAGGAGGTTTTTTGCCACTTTTGCGCATTGCCCCTTTTGCAATATAGGGGCAATAAAAAAAGCGCGGGGAAACCGCGCTTAAAGTAAAAACTCAGCCTTTATAAAAAGGGGAATGAGAACGCAAAAGTGCTACTTTTTCCGCCAGCACCTTAATGGTATAATCAATTTCCTCCCTGGTATTCCCCAGCCCCAGAGAAAAACGCAGGGAACTTTGGCTCCATTCCGGGGCCAGCCCCATAGCCTTTAAAACATGGGAAGGCTCTAAAGAGGCCGAAGAGCAGGCAGACCCGGCGGAGCAGGCAATACCGTTTAAATCTAAATGGAGTAAAAGGGCCTCCCCCTCAATATAATTAAAACTGAGGTTTATATTATGGGGCAAACGCTCTTTAGGGTGGCCGTTTAAACGCAGATGAGGAATTTTTGCCAGAGCCTCTTTAATAAAATAATCTCTTAATTCAAGCCATTCTTTATTCAGGGCGGCCATATTTTCCCGGGTTAATTGGGCGGCCAGCCCCAGGCCTACTATGCCGGGGAGGTTTTCCGTACCGGGGCGGAGCTTCTTCTCCTGCCCGCCGCCGTAAAAGAGCCTTTTTAAAACCACACCCCTGCGCTTATAAAGAACACCTATGCCTTTGGGGCCATTTATTTTATGGCCGGAATAAACCAGTAAATCTACACCTAAATCTTCAACATCCACCGGAATTTTGCCAACGCTTTGCACCGCATCCGTATGGAATAAAGCCCCGCCCTCTTTAGCAATAGCCGCCAGCTCTTTTATGGGGTTTATGGTTCCCATTTCATTATTCCCCTGCATTATGGAAACTAAAATTGTATCCGGCCGCAGGGCGGCTTTAAGCGTATCCGGTTTAACCATTCCATATTCATCCACCGGCAAATAGGTGATAGCATAATTTTTTTCATCTAAGGCCTCACAGGCATGTAAAACCGCGTGATGCTCCACCTTTGAGGTAATAATATGCCCCTTGCCCTTATATTGGGCCGTGCCTAAAATTGCTAAATTATCCGCCTCCGTACCGCCGGAGGTAAAAAATATTTCCCCCTCCTTGGCATTTATAAGCTCCGCCGCCTGATTGCGGGCTTTGTCCATATCTGCCCTAACCTCCCGGCCGAAGCTGTGAAGGCTGGAGGGATTACCAAAATTATGGGTTAAATAATCCGCCATTTTTTCCGCCACCTGAGGGAAAAGGGGTGTGGTGGCGGCATTATCCAAATATACGCGCTGCAAAAAACCATCTCCTTGACTTTTAGAGAATATTTATTCCGGTTTATTTTTAGAGCCGCTTTGCAATAAATCTTCCAGAGAATAAGAAAAGAGAATTTTATTTATACTGTCTTCAATTTCCTTCCAAAGTATACGGGCGGAACAGCTTTCCTCAAAAGAGCAGGGGCGCTTATTTTTGCCTATGCAATCCGAAAGGAGCAAATCCCCCTCTAAAATCTCAAAAACCTCTCCGGCCATTATTTCATGGGGGGGGCGGGCCAAAAGGTAGCCGCCTTTAGCTCCCCTTATGCTTTTTACCAGCCCATGCTTTCTCATGGGCATCATAATTTGTTCTAAATAGCCTTCGGAAATCTGCTGGCGCTTCGCTATTGCGGATAAGGCAATAGGCCCCCCTTGAGAATTTACGGCAAGATCCAGTAAAGCCCTTAAGCCGTATCTGCCTTTGGTGGAAATATGCATTTTAATCCTCCGTTTCATAATCAGCCTAAATCATAACCGGCCCAAAACGCATTCCTTACTATGTTAATAAGATATACCCACAGTATATTAAAGCTTATCCAAATTGTCAATAAAACTTTCGCAAAATAAATCCCGATTATAATTTTTGGGCAAAAGAAGAGGCAAAGCCTTAGGCAGCAGGCTAAATTCCGCCGGGGTTTTACCCGGGGTTTCGCCGTCTGTTTCCACATAAAGGGGGGCGCCTTTAATTTTTACATTTTTTGCCTTAATATATGTAGCCTCTTTAAGGTTTATATGGCGGCCTTTATAAATACTGAAAAAATAAAATAAAATTTTTAGCTTAGGCATTTTACGAACTATAAGCAAATCAAAAAAGCAGTCATCTAAAATGGCCCGGGGGGTGATTTTCATGCCTCCCCCGGCATAGCGGCTATTATTGCAAAAAATCATTAAAAATTTGCCCTGCCGGAGATTATTTTCATATTCCACCTCTATATCCTGATATTTATAGCTGACTACACCCTTTAGGGCCGCCCACATAAAAGAAAGGCGGCCGCCGGCAAATTTAGTGGCGCTGTTAACAAAATGGCAGGTATAAGCCCCTAATCCCGCATCGGAAGAATTAAGAAAAAACCGTTTAACCCTTTTTTTCCCCAGGGTGCAGTTTACAAGGCCAATATCCACCCTTTTTACAATTCCGTTTATAAGAAGGCCGTATAAATCCTCATCTTTTCTGCTTTTAAAAATGCTCCGGGCAAAATCGCAGCCCGTACCCACCGGCCAAAAGCCAAAAATTAAATCCGGGGCCAAAAGGTTTCCCTTTTCATCTAAAACCCCGTTTAAAACCTCATTAACAAGGCCGTCTCCCCCTACGGCGATAATAAGGCGGCTGCCTTCAAGAATCGCCGCCTTAACCTGGCCTTGAGCCTGATTAGCCCCCTTTGTAAAGGCTTCCTTAAAGCTCAGGCCTTTTGCCTTTAAATCGGCGCTGGTTTTTTGCCACCATTTGCCGGCCTTACCATTGGCGGCCATTGGGTTAATAATAAAAAACAGCCTGCCCTCTTCTAAATAACCGTTTAAGCCCTTAGGGGTTTCATAGTCCCTCATTTTACCACCTGCCGGATTTCTCCCTTGGCAATTAGCGCCGGGGAATATTATTAAAACTAATCTAAAATAATATTATCTATAAGCCTTGTTTTACCGAAATACACCGCCGCCCCAAGCATAAAGGGCTTTTTAAGGGTGTTTAGGGAATTTAGAGTATTGGCATCCACAATTTCAATATAATCTATATTTGCCCCGGGGGCCTCCTTAATTATATCCGCCATCTGCTTTTTGAGTTTTAAGGCGGAATTCTCCCCTGCTTCATACAGCCTTTGCCCTTCCTTCAAGGCTCTGTAAATAATCGCCGCCTCCCGTCTTTCTTCAGAGCTTAAATAGGCGTTGCGGGAGCTTTTTGCCAGTCCGTCCTCTTCCCGTATAATAGGCAGGCGGCATAATTTTAAATTCAGGTTAAAATCTTTTACCATTTGCCTGAGAATTATATATTGCTGGGCATCCTTTTGCCCAAAATAGGCATAATGAGGCCTTATCAAATTAAAAAGCTTTAAAACAACGGTGCAAACCCCCTTAAAATGCCCCGGGCGGCTTTTACCGCAAAGCTTATGGCTTAGGTTTTCCGGCACAACATAGCAGGAAAAATCCTTTGGGTACATATCCTTAGGGCTTGGGGCAAAAATACAATCCGCACCGGCTTCATAAGCCAGGCGAATATCCCTTGCCAAGCTCCGGGGGTAGGCGGCATAATCCTCACTGGGCCCGAATTGAGCCGGGTTAACAAAAATGCTTAATACCGTAATATCGCAATCCTCAACCGCCGCCCTAATTAAAGAAAGATGCCCCTCATGGAGATTTCCCATAGTGGGCACCAAACCAATTTGCAAATTATCAGCCCGCCAAAGCCCGGCTATCTCCTGGATTTTTTGGGGAGAATTTATTATTTTCATAATTATTGCCTCCTTAGGCAGGTTTATTGCTTTTAGGACAATTTGCTGTATTTGCCTTACTTTATTTACTGCCGAATAAAATTTTTTAACCCTTTTTAACTCTTTTAAACTTTTTTACCATTCCTCCGGGGCAAATGCCAGTTTAAGGCCCTGATTAGGAAGGTTTTTTAAATAATCCGCCGCCGGGCCTTTACCGGGTATAAGTAAATCTGGGGAGATTTCCAGCAGGGGCTTCAGCACAAAAAGCCTTTCCGTCATATAGGGGTGGGGTATTTTCAGCCGGGGTAAATCTAATTCTTCTGAGGCATAGAGCAATATATCTATATCCATGGTTCGGGGGCCCCATTTTATTTCCCTCTGCCGCCCCAGAGCATTTTCCGCCTCCCAACAGGCTGAAAGCAATAAAAGAGGCTTAAGAGTAGTAGCTATTTTTAATACCCCATTATAATAATTGGGCTGGTTTTTAAGGCCCCAGGGCTCCGTTTCGTATAAAGAGGATTTGGCTTTTATAATTATCCCCGGGGTATTTGCCAAAAGCTCTTTTGCTTTTATCATTTGGGCTTTGCATTGCCCTAAATTACAGCCTAGCCCCAAATAGCTTATTTTTGCCATAAAACCCCCGCCGCTTTATTTTTTGCCTAATTTATGCGGCCTCTTTTTATTTCTACTTTTGAAGAGAAAATATCTCCCCCCCGGCGGGCGCAGGGTTTTTCTAACCCCACTTTTACCATTTTTACCAGGGGCCGCTTTAAAGCAAGCCCGGCAACGGCAGCGGCAAGGCATTCCAAAAGATTATAGCTATTACCCTCTACCAGTTCTTTAACTTCGCCATAGAGCAGGGCATAATCTACGGTATCCTTAATATCATCGCTTTTTGCCGCCGGGGCAAGGTCTAAATAAAGAGTAATATCTATTTTAAATTTCTGCTTATTTTTCTTCTCTTCCTCATATACGCCGTGGCAGGCCCAAAATTCCCAATTATTTAAAATTATTTTATCGTAATTTTTATTATTCCTCATAGGCAGGCGCTCCTTTTATGGCATCCGCCATGGCTGTAAAACGGCGGGTTTCTTCAACCTCATGAACTCTGATTATAGCGGCGCCCTTTTGAATAGATGCTCCCACCCAGCCTAAATTGCCGCTTAGCCGCCTACCCAGAGGGAGGCCGGTAATATCCCCCACAAAGCGCTTATTAGAGCCGCCCATTAACAAAGGCCTGCCTAAAACTTTAAAGGCCTCTAAATTACGGATTATTTCCAGATTATCTAAAGTATCCTTGCCAAAGCCCAGGCCGGGGTCAAGAATTATCTGTTCCTTATCTATTCCGGCCTCCTGGGCTATTTCCAGGCTGCGGCGAAAATAAGCGCAAATTTCCCCCGGGCCGTCGGCCTTATTATAACCCTGATGCATAATAATTAAAGGCGCCTTGGTGCGGGAGGCCACTTGGGCCATTTCCCCAGCCCCTTGCAGGCCTCTTATATCGTTAATAATAGCCGCCCCGGCTTTAAGAGCCTCTGTTACCACCGGGGGTTTATCGCTGTCTATAGAAATTGGTACCTTAATTTTACCTAAAAGAAGCCCCTCTATTACCGGGAGCACCCTTGAGATTTCTTCCTGAAGGGGAACGGGGGTAAACCCCGGGCGGCTTGAGGCCCCGCCAATATCAATAATATCCGCACCGGCGGCCTCTAAAGCCAGGGCATGGTCTATGGCCTTTTGAGTATTAAAAAACTCCCCCCCGTCGCTGAAAGAATCCGGGGTAATATTAACAATACCCATTATTAATGTTTTGCCTCCCAATTTTAGAGGCTTAGGGGTACAGGGGATTTCCCATTCTTTTATTAAGATATTATTTAAGGCCTCTTCTATTTCCAGGGCCAGCTTTTGCAGGCCGAAGGCCTGCCGGGAGAGCTTTTCTCCAATTTGCCTTAATTGCCTTTCGGTACCCATAAGCAAAAAACCGCTTTTTTCAATTTTATTCACAATTACCAGGCGGTGAATAACCGCCTCGGCCCCTTTGGATAAAGCCTCCTGCTTTAAAATGAGAGCGGCGGGGTTTAAAAGCCCGTCTCCCCGTAAAATATAAAAACGAGCTTTATCCGCCATGTAATCGGCGCCTTGAATATCCGCCCCCACAGCCCGCATTTGCCCTATGGGGCAATTGCCTTCCGCGGCCAGAACCAATCTTAAATTATAGCTCATTTTTACCTCCAAATTATTAAAATAAATCAATACCATACTATGATAATACAAATTAAGCTTAATTACCAGTTTTTTGCCTTTGCCCGGGGCAAATAAAAAAAGCCCCCTAATTAGGGGGCTTAAAATATATACCTATTTAATTTCTACAGAGGCGCCGCCTTCTTCTAATTTAGCCTTAATGGCTTCGGCATCTTCCTTGCTGATATTTTCTTTAACAGGGCAGGGAGCGCCTTCCACTAAATCTTTAGCATCTTTTAAGCCAAGGCCGGTAATTTCCCGGACAATTTTAATAACATTAACCTTTTTATCCCCAAAACCGGTAAGCATAACGGTAAATTCGGTTTTCTCTTCAGCGGGGGCGGCATCGGCAGCGGCGGCCGGAGCAGCGGCAACGGCGGCTACGGGAGCGGCGGCGCTTACCCCGAATTCTTCTTCAAAAGCTTTTACTAATTCAGATAATTCCAAAACAGTCATCCCTTTGACTATTTCCAATACTTCATTAACTTTAGACATTTTATTTCCTCCTTATTTGCTAATCCATATTTGCCTTTAAATTATTTGTTTATCCATTTTTAATCAAACTTAAGCTTCTTGTTCTTTTTGTTCTCTAACTCTATCGGTAACGGTAACTAATTGACGGAGTAAACCCGCGGAAACGCTGGCAAAACCAACCATGGGAGCCTGAAAAGCCCCGGCAACCCTGGCTAAAAGAACCTCTTTGGGAGGGAGCTTGGCAAGTTTATCAATACCCTCTGCATTAACAAGCTTATTATTTAATACCCCAACCTTTAAAGAAAGCTTTTTATTCTCTTTAATAAAGGCATTAAATGCTTTTGCCAACTCTACAGGGTCATTAGAAAAGGCTATTGCCGTGGGACCGGATAAATATTCATCCAGCATCCCTTCATTAATATGGTCATAAGCTCTTTTAATAAGAGTATTTTTAGCAACTAAATAAGTTGCGCCTATACCCCGCATTTTAGCTCTTAATTGAGTATCCTGAGCAACGGTAACCCCTCTGTAATCCGTTAAAATAACCGCCTCATGATTATTAAAGTATTCATTAAGCTCAACGACCTTTTTGGCTTTTTTAATATCCTGAGATTTATTGGTTTTTGCTTCCACTATTGCACCTCCTCTCAATATCCAAAACAGCTAAAATAAAAGCCCCCGCACAGGCAGGGGCATAAATATACCAAAAAAACGGGCAAACCCGGGTATATTAAGCTCTGCCTGGGCCGGCGGGAAAACCCTTTACTCAAATTGAACCGGCTGTCTTTGGCAAATTATATAATTAAATTTAAATAAAACTATTTACCCAAGGGTTTAACAGGGTTAATTTTAACCCCGGGGCCCATGGTGGAAGAAAGGGTAATATTTTTAATATACTGCCCTTTGGCCGCCGCGGGCCTAGCTTTAAGCAAAATATCTAAAATAGTTTTGTAGTTTTCTAGTAATTTTTCGGTTTCAAAGGATGCTTTGCCAATCCGGCAATGAACATTAGCCGCCTTATCCAGGCGGTATTCAACTTTACCGGCTTTAATATCGGCAATGGCCTTTGTTACATCCATGGTTACCGTGCCGGTTTTGGGGTTGGGCATTAAGCCCTTGGGGCCTAAAACCTTACCTAAACGGCCAACCAGGCCCATCATATCCGGGGTGGCAACGGCTACATCAAAGCCGAACCAGCCGCCTTTGATTTTTTCTATCATATCATCTTCGCCGACAAAATCTGCCCCGGCATCCTGGGCTTCCTTGGCTTTATCCCCTTTGGCGAAGACTAAAACGGTGCGGCTTACACCGGTACCGTTAGGCAAAACAACCGCGCCGCGGATTTGCTGATCCGCCTGGCGGGGGTCAAGATTCAAGCGCACAGCCAATTCAACGGTTTCGTCAAATTTAGCCTTGGCATTACTTTTTACTAAAGCAATGGCCTCCTCCGGCTCAAAATAAGTGCCGCTGTCAAAGGCCTTTGCAGCTTCATTATACTTTTTGCCATGCTTTGGCATAATTAAAACCTCCTTGTGGTTCTCCGGAAGCAATCTTCCTCCCACTAACTTTAAAACATACCTTTTTTATTCAGTAATTACTATACCCATACTTCTGGCGGTACCTTCCACCATCTTCATTGCCGCTTCAACGGAGGAAGCATTTAGGTCAACCATTTTAAGCTCGGCAATTTCCCGAACGCTGCTTTTGGAAACCTTAGCAACTTTATTGCGGTTGGGCTCGCCGGAACCCTTTGGAATACCGGCGGCTTTTAAAAGCAATACCGCGGCAGGGGGGGTTTTTAAAACGAAGGTAAAGGAACGGTCTTCGTAAACAGTAATAACAGCGGGTATAATCAACCCGGCCTGATTAGCTGTTTTTTCATTAAATTCCTTACAAAAACCCATAATATTTATACCATGGGGGCCGAGGGCGGAACCTACGGGAGGCGCAGGATTCGCTTTGCCAGCGGGAACTTGCAGCTTAACTATTGCAACAACTTTTTTTGCCATTTGGACACCTCCTTAGCTAAAATGTGGTTCAGCGGGGATGGCTCCCCTCCCACAAAAAGCAGGCCAAACCTGCTCAAAGGGCGATTATAATTCTTCTACTTTAGAAAAATCCAGCTCTACTAAAGTTTCCCGGCCGAACATGGAAACCGCAACCTTAAGCTTGCCCCGCTCTGGGCAAACCTCTTCCACCCGACCTATAAAATCCTCAAAAGGCTGGTCGATAATGCGTACATTATCCCCCGCCTTGAAATTGACTTTAAAATGATTTTCCATATAGCCCATTTGCTCTAATATCTGCTCGGCTTCATGGGGGTATAAGGGCACCGGCTTGGCGCCTGTGCCTACAAAACCGGTAACACCGGGAGTATTGCGCACAACATACCATGAGGTATCGGTAAGCTGCATTTCTACCAGAACATACCCGGGATACACCTTACGGGGAGTAACCTTCCTTTTGCCGTTTTTAATTTGCACCTCGTTTTCCATAGGTACAATTACCCGGAAAATAGAATCCTCCATATTCATGGATTCTACCCGTTTTTCCAGATTGGCCTTAACTTTGTTTTCATAGCCCGCATAGGTATGAATAACATACCAGTGAAGCTCTTTGCTTAATTCTTTTTTTTCGGTGGTTTCCATTATTGTTTAGGGCAGATTAACTGCCCCGCCTCCTTTACAAACAAAAACGGCAAAACAAAACAGAGCCCGCTTATTTTAAAAGAAAACCCAGCAGGAAGGATAAAATACTGTCTACCACAGAAATAACAATAGACGCTGCAAATACCGTGGCTATTACAACACCGGTATATACGGCTATTTGCTTTTTTGCAGGCCAGTGAACTTTTTTTAACTCAATCCAGGCGCCTTTAAAAAAGCCTTTAACTTTTGCGACAGTCTTGCCTTTTTTATTAGGATCCATAGCTTTTGCTGCAGCCATGCCATTCACATCCTTAAAAATTAATTGCTGCACAAAGCCTAAATAAGTATTTATGCTTTGCCTGATTTATTCGGTTTATTTAGTTTCTTTGTGGAGGGTTTGACTTTTGCAAAAGCTGCAGTATTTTTTTAATTCAATTCTGTCCGGAGTTGTTTTTTTATTTTTGCTGCTCATATAATTGCGTCTTTTGCACTCTGTGCAAGCCAGGGTAACAGCTACTCTCATTCCGGCACCTCCTCATGGGCAAATTAGCCCCCCTTGCAAGGGGCACCTAATTAGGTTAGCATACTTTTTACAGTCTGTCAAGAAATTCTTGCCTTAAAGCGAGTTAAAAACCTAAAGCAAAAAGCCCCTGCTTTACCTGGAATATATCTAAAAGGGCGGATTAATCCGCCCTTTTTTCCTTTTACATAAGGGTTTGCTTTTTACTGGTTTTTTATTGGAGTTTTGTTTTTAGCCTAATAAAGAGCTTTTATAAAGCCTATTTCTCATCAACCCCGGTAACAACGCCGGCGCCGACGGTTTTGCCCCCTTCGCGGATAGCAAAGCGAAGGCCTTCTTCAATAGCGATGGGGCTGATTAATTCTATATCCATACGGATATTATCCCCGGGCATTACCATTTCAACACCCTCGGGAAGGTTTGCAACACCCGTTACATCTGTTGTTCTGAAGTAGAACTGAGGACGGTAACCATTAAAGAAGGGAGTATGACGCCCGCCCTCTTCTTTAGTTAATACATAAACCTCACCTTTAAATTTGGTATGGGGGTGAATACTATTGGGCTTGGCCAATACCTGGCCTCTTTCTACATCTTTACGCTCAACGCCCCGGAGCAGGCAGCCGACATTATCTCCGGCTTCCGCATAATCCAAAAGCTTACGGAACATTTCTACACCAGTTACAACGGTTTGCTTGCTTTCATCCTGTAAGCCTACTATATGAACCTGATCCCCTACTTTTACCTGGCCTCTTTCCACACGGCCTGTTACAACAGTGCCGCGGCCGGTAATGGTGAAAACATCCTCAATAGGCATAAGGAAGGGTTTATCCACTGCTCTTTCCGGGGTGGGGATATAGCTGTCTACCGCATCCATCAATTTAAAGATAGGCCCGCAATGGGGGCAATCCAGGCCGCCGCAGCCGCATTGGCCGGCTTTTAAGGCTGAACCTGCTATAATAGGAATATCATCCCCGGGGAATTCATATTCCGAAAGGAGCTCACGGATTTCCATTTCAACCAATTCCAATAATTCAGGGTCGTCTACCTGGTCTGCCTTATTCATGAAAACTACTATATAGGGCACGCCTACCTGACGGGCCAATAATATATGCTCCCGGGTTTGGGGCATGGGGCCGTCTGCGGCGCTTACTACTAAAATAGCTCCGTCCATCTGGGCTGCACCGGTTATCATATTCTTTACATAGTCGGCGTGGCCGGGGCAGTCTACATGGGCATAATGGCGCTTCTCTGTTTCGTATTCCACATGGGATGTGTTAATTGTGATACCGCGGGCTTTCTCTTCCGGGGCGGCATCGATTTTATCATATGCGGTGGCTACTGCGCCGCCAATTGTGGACAAGCACTGGGTTATTGCTGCCGTTAAGGTTGTTTTACCATGGTCTACGTGTCCGATTGTTCCGATGTTTACATGGGGCTTCTTTCTTTCAAATTTTTGCTTGGCCATTCTTTTTACCTCCGTTTATGTTGCTTAAAATTTATTTTTATTTTTTACACCTTATTCACCCTGATTTATCCACTCTTTTTTAGCCGCTTTATTTTATTTATATCTGTTTATTCATACATGGTTATTTTATAGCAAAATATATATCATGTCAAACAGTATTCCAACTAAAAATACCTAAGGCTTCTTTTTTGCCGGGGCTTAAAGAAAACCGGGCTTTTTCCGTTTTATTTTAGTCTTTTATTTTAGTATTTAAAAGAAAAACAAAAGTTAAATTAATTAAAATTATTCCCCTTTAAGTATATCCTGAACATAATTAGGCAAAGCAAATGCAGCCTTATGAATATCCTTATTATAATAGCGGGTCTTTATGCCCAGGGCTTCCCACTCTTTAGCCTTATGCTGCTTTAAAGGGTCCATAGTTTTTGAGGCAAAGCCGAAATACCAATTCCCCGAAGCATAAGAGGGAACATTAAACCCATACACCCCGGCAATAGGGAAAATTTTATTAAGCTTTTCATGGGCCCTTTGCATTTCCTGAATATCCCCGCTGTAGAAGGCGCTTTCATGCTGATTTACAAGTATGCCCTCCGAATTTAAAAGCCGGCGGCAATTTTCATAAAAATCCAAAGTAAAAAGGCCTTCCCCGGGGCCTATGGGGTCTGTGGAATCCACTAAAATTAAATCATAAGATTCCGCCGGGGCATTTTTAACAAAATTAAGGCCGTCTTCAAAAAACATATTTATTCTGCCGTCTTCTCCCAGAACTCTTGCGGTTTGAGGGATAAAGCGCTGGCAAAGCCGGACTACTCTTTCATCAATTTCAACTAAATCAATTTGCTCTACCCGGGGGTATTTTGCCATCTCCCGGGCTGTTCCTCCATCGCCGCCCCCTATAATCAGTACCCTTTTAATTTTGGGGTTTACCGCCATGGCGGGGTGGCAAATCATATCATGGTAAATAAATTCATCTTTTTCGGTAATCATTACGAAGCCATCCAGAGTAAAGAAGGTCCCAAAAGTATTGTTTTTCATAAAAACAATTTTCTGAAAGGGACTTTGCTCGGACCAGAGAACTTCATCCACCTTAAGGGAGAACTTTACATCTCCTTTAGGGCTGTGAAACTCCGAGTACCAAATGTCAAAAACTTCCCTGTTCATCAATTAGCCTTCCTCCCGTAGTGCCCGTAACTCTTTAAAGCGGGCAATTATTTTAATCAGGACATATTTCGCCCGTAAAAAATTTCATCCATCTCCTTTTGCAGCTTTGCGGTTATTTCTTTAACCTCTCTGCCGCTAATATCCTCCTGAGAAAAGTGAAAAAAGTAATTATCCAAATCGCAATCCTTCAATTTGCATTTTGTATGGAAAATATTATCCTGATATACATTTACATCAATAAAATGGTATTTCTTTTTAATATCCTCATCAATATAATTTTGAATTGAGGTTAGGGGGTGGTCAATAAAAAGCTTATTGCCGGCAATATCTCTGGTAAAGCCTCTTACCCGGTAATCCAAAGTCATAATATCCGCCTCAAAGCTGTTAATAAGGTAATTAAGAGCTTTTAGGGGGGTAATTTCCCCGCAGGTAGAAACATCAATATCTACCCGGAATGTGCAAACCCCTCCGTCGGGGTGGTATTCCGGATAGGTATGAACCGTTATATGGCTTTTATCTAAATGAGCCGCCACAGAAAGATTGGCTTCCCCCTGGGGGGCAATATAGCTGCCGCATGCTTCGCAAACCAATATGGTTACACTGGCGCCCTGGGGTTCATAATCCTGCACTGCAATATTAAGAATTCTAGCCCCGATAATTTCTGTAACCTCTTTTAGCCTTTCGGTTAAAGCGGCGGCATTATACTGCTCATCAATGTACTCTATATAGGCAATTCTGTCTTGAACAGATTTTGTATAGCAAATATCGTACATATTAAAGCTAAGGGTTTTAGTAAGGTTATTAAAACCATGTAGCGTTAATTTTTTTTCTGTGTCCATTCCCGACCTCCTTAAAAAACTCTCTAAAAAATTAAAATACTTAGCCAGAATATTATAGCGGAAAACTTTAGAATTTTCCACTATAATATTTTATAGTATATCTTTCTTTTATCTAAACTATTTTTATAAAAAACAAAGAGCCTTTGCTTAATCTGCAAAAGCCCTTAGCGAAAGACCTTTCTGTTAAAAACCATGCAATCCCTTCCGCTGCTTTTAGCCTCGTAAAGGGCCTCATCCGCTTTTTTATAAAGCTCCTCCGCCTTATTATAAATAGTAGGCACCATGGTGTTTATTCCCATGGAAACCGTTATATAGGCCGAATTAGTCTGGTTTGCGGCCTTAAGCTCCAGAGCATTTATATTTTTACGGATTTTATAGGCTAAATTAAGCACCTCTTCCGCATCAACATCATAGAGGAAAACAATAAATTCCTCTCCCCCCACCCGGGCGACAACATCCGTTACTCTTCTTACGCTCATGGTAAGGCAGCGGGCAATGCTTTTTAGGCAGCTGTCGCCGACGGCATGACCATATGTATCGTTTATGCCTTTAAAATAATCAATATCCAGCATAATGGCGGCCACATTTGTTTTATTCCTTATACAATAGGGCCAAAGCACATTAATTTTATTTTCTAAACCCCGGCGATTAAATAAATTGGTTAATTCATCGGTTTCCGCCATTGTTTCCAGTTTTGAATTTGCCGTTTCTAATCTTTTTTTACTGGCAATAATCTCAAAATATTTCTTTTGCAGAACCTGAGAAAAAACAATGGCCGCTAAATTTATTATGGCAATTTCCCCGGTAACCTTAATACTGCCCTGATTATAAAAAAGCAGAGATAAAACTATAATAAGGTTGGGGAGAATAATCATTGCAACCTCATTAATAGTTAAAAGAGGCACAACGCTTATTAAAACAAAAAAAATTATATAATTATTATAAATGCTGGCATAGGCAATTTCCACAGCGGAAATTAAAACAATCCCAAAAGAGAAAAGCAGCCAAAAGCTGCGGTAAACCAGCTTAAGGCGGCCAACATCCTCTTTATATTTTGAAAGGGCATAGCCCCCCCAAAAAACATATACAATAGCTAAAAGCAAAAGATAAATACTGGCGGCGACAAAAACCGCTATATTGGGCTTAAAGAATAATTTATAGGCAAAAAACAGCCCGTTGCCAATTTCAACAAAAATAAGGAGGATTGCAAGAGGAATAATTCTTTTTACATTAGTTAAGGCTATTTCAATTTCGGCCTCAAGCTTTGAATCCTCATCTAAATCAAGGCTTTCTTTTCCTTTTGCAAAAAACTCTTTAAAAACACCCGCCAGGGAATATTTAAGATTGCATAATACCGATTTCATTATCTACCATCCCACCTCTGCCCCAAAGGGAAACCGCTAAAGAAACACATAAAAGGGAAGGGGAATAAAAAGCCGTAAAACACCAAACCCCGGGCTTAAATCAACAAATTTCAGATTCCGCTTTTAATATTTACGGAATATTAATAAAAGTATATCTATTTATAGATCTCTGCTATTATACAATAATATATGTTTAGTTGCAATAATTGCCTTATGCGCCGGAAAATATCTCTTATTTTATCCCCCTATTATGTTTTATTTTCAAGTGAAGTAAAAAAAAGCCCCTTTTATAGCAGGGGCTTTTTATTGTTTATCGCTAATATGCCGTGTATTAGGTTTTTATAATTTAGTTTGTTTTTTTAGTTTAATCCTCTTCGGCGTCGTCATCCTCGCCTTTAGAGAGAACCCTTGCCATGGCCACTACGGAATCTCCCTCCCCAAGCTTAATAACTCTTACCCCTGAGGCATAACGGCCCTGCTCGGAGATGTCATCGGCATTAATGCGGATAATTATCCCCTCCCGGGAGATAATCATCATTTCATCCCCGGGCCTTACTACCTGAATAGCCGCGAGATTGCCTGTTTTTTCATTACAGCGCATGGCATAAACACCTTTGCCCCCCCGTTTGGTTTTACGGAAGGTGGAAATAAGGGTGCGCTTGCCATAGCCGTTTTCGCTTAAAACTAAAAGCCCGTCCATTTCCTGAGCCGTATCAATACTTACAACAGAATCCCCTTTATTAAGGGTAATTCCCCTTACGCCCCGGGTGGCCCGGCCCATAAAGCGGACATCCTCTTCATTAAAGCGGATTGCCGCCCCCTGAGCGGTGGAAATAACAATTTCCTGCTTGCCGTTGGTAAGCTTAACCCCGATAAGAGAATCCCCGTCATCGAGATTAATGGCAATAAGCCCGTCCCTTCTGGAGGTGTCATATTCGCTTAAGAGGCTCTTTTTAACTATTCCGGCGCAGGTACACATAAAGAGGTATTGCTCATCATTAAATTCTCTAACCGGGATTACCGCCGTTACGCTGTCATCCCCGGGAAGAGAAATCAGATTAACAATAGCCGTACCCTTGGCATGGCGCCCCGCCTCGGGTATTTCATGAACTTTTAGGCGGTAAACCTTGCCCCGGCTGGTAAATACCAGCAAATAATGGTGGGTGGTGGCAATAAATAATTGCTCTACAAAATCCTCCTGCTTGGTCGTCATGGCGGTTACTCCTCTGCCGCCCCGCTTCTGCTGCCGGTAAGTATTGGAATTTAAACGCTTAATATAGCCGTTATTGGTTATAGTTATAACCATATCCTCTACGGCAATTAAATCCTCGTCGGAAAGCTCGCTGTCATCCGCCGTAATAATTGTGCGGCGGGTATCCGCGTATTTTTCCTGAATTTTCTTTAATTCTTCTTTAATAATATAAAGCACCAGCTTTTCATTGGCTAAAACCTCGGTAAGATAAGCTATGGTTTTAATTAATTCCCGGTACTCATCCTCCAGCTTTTCTCTTTCAAGGCCTGTTAAAGCCCGCAGGCGCATTTCCAGAATAGCCTGGGCCTGGCGTTGGGAAAGGCCGAAGCGCTCCATCAGCTTTTCTCTGGCCTCCTCGGTGGAGGAGGCGGAGCGGATAGTAGCCACAACCTCGTCAATAAAATCCAGGGCAATTTTTAAGCCCTCTACAATATGGGCCCTCTCCTGAGCTTTATTTAAATCAAAGCGGCTGCGGCGAACAATTATTTCTTTTTGATGCAGAATATATTCTTCTAAAATTTCTTTTAGGGTTAAAACCTTGGGGATGCCGTTAACCAATGCCAGCATAATAATACCAAAGCTGGTTTGCAGGGATGTATGCTTATAAAGCTGGTTTAAAATTACTCTGGCATTGGCCTCTTTTTTAACCTCTATTACAATACGCAGGCCGTCTTTATCGCTTTCATCCCGCAAATCTGTAATACCCTCAACTTTTTTATCCCGAACTAAATCCGCTATTTTTTCTATCAAAGAGGCCTTATTTACCTGATAAGGCAATTCACTTACAATAATCCTCTGCTTGCCATTGGACATACTCTCAATAACACAGCGCGCCCTTATTTTTACAGAGCCTCTGCCTGTTTCATAAGCTTGATTAATACCCTGGCGCCCCAATATAAGGGCCGCCGTGGGGAAATCCGGCCCGGGAATATCTTTAATTAATTCTTTGCAGGTAATATCGGGGTTATCTATTAAAGAGATAATGCCGTCAATAACCTCTCCCAAATTATGGGGGGGGATATTTGTGGCCATCCCAACTGCGATACCTGACGAACCGTTTACCAGCAAATTAGGAATACGGGAGGGCAAAACAACCGGCTCGGTTTCATTTCCGTCATAGTTATCTGTAAAATCAACGGTATCCTTATTAATATCCGCCATCATTTCCAAAGCTAAATTCCGCAAACGCACCTCGGTATAACGCATGGCAGCGGCGGAATCCCCATCTATGGAGCCAAAGTTACCCTGGCCCTCTACCAAAGTATAGCGGAGAGAAAAATCCTGAGCCATACGAACAAGGGCATCATAAACCGCGGTATCTCCGTGGGGGTGGTATTTACCTAAAACATCCCCCACAATACGGGCGGATTTTTTAAAGGGTTTATCATGGGTAATACCCTGATCAAACATGGAATATAAAATCCGGCGGTGAACCGGCTTAAAGCCGTCCCTTACATCGGGCAGGGCCCTGCCTACAATAACGCTCATGGCATAATCAATATAGGATTCCCGCATTTCCTTATCTAAACTGCGGGGAATTATCTTACCATGGCTAAACTCATTCATACTTTAACCTCCGCATCTTTGGTTTGAAAAACTGTTTAAATATCCAGATGTTTTACATAAACGGCGTTTTCCGTAATAAAATCCCGCCGGGGCTCTACTTTATCTCCCATTAGGGTTGTAAAGGTGGCTTCGGTATCCAGCTCGTCATCTAGAGTAACCCTTAAAAAGGTCCGGTTTTCCGGGTTCATGGTGGTTTCCCAAAGCTGGTCGGCATTCATTTCCCCCAAGCCCTTATAGCGCTGTATATTATATTTATCCCTGCCGTTTTGCTCTAAAAATTTTTCTAAATCTTCATCACCGTAAAAATAATGAATTTCTTTGCCTTTTTTAGCCTTCAGGCTGTATAAGGGCGGCTGGGCGATATAAACATAGCCCGCCTCAATTAAAGGCCGCATATAGCGGAAGAAAAATGTCAGTAAAAGGGTGCGGATATGGGCTCCGTCCACATCGGCGTCTGTCATAATAATCAGCTTATGATAACGGGCCTTTTCTATATCAAAATCCTCGGAAATCCCCGTTCCCATAGCGGTTATCATGGCTTTAATCTCTTCGCTGCCTAAAATCCTATCCAGCCTGGCCTTTTCCACATTTAAAATTTTGCCCCTTAAGGGTAATATGGCCTGGGTGCGCCGGTCTCTGCCCTGCTTGGCGGAACCTCCCGCAGAATCCCCCTCCACTAAATAAAGCTCGGAGAGAGCAGGGTCTTTCATGGAGCAATCCGCCAGCTTCCCCGGAAGAGAGGTTTTTTCTAAAGCGCTTTGACGCCGGGTAAGCTCCCTTGCCTTGCGGGCAGCCTCCCGGGCCCGGCTGGCCTGAAGGGTTTTTTCGATTATCCGCCGGGCAAAGGCGGGTTTTTCTTCTAAAAAGGTACTCATGCCTTCCGCCACAATAGAATCTACTATACCGCGGACCTCTACATTACCCAGCTTTGTTTTTGTCTGGCCTTCAAACTGAGGGTCTTCCACTTTAACGCTGATAACCACCGTAAGCCCCTCGCGAATATCCTCGCCGGAAAGGTTGCCATTCCCCTCTTTAAGAATATTGAGGCGCCGGCCATAGTCGTTTACAATTCTGGTAAGGGCGGATTTAAACCCGACTTCATGGGTGCCCCCCTCCTGGGTGTGTATATTATTTACATAAGAATAAACATTCTCCGTATAGCCGTCATGGTATTGCAAGGCCAGCTCTACCTGAACCCTATCCTTTTCCCCGGAAAAGCTGACAACCGGATGGAGAGTATCTTTATTATTATTTAAATATTTAACAAAATCGATTACCCCGCCGTCATAGCGGAAAACCTTTTCCGTATTATCTCTTTCATCCCTAAGCTTAATGGTAAGCCCTTTATTAAGAAAGGCAAGCTCCCTTAAGCGGCTGGAAAGAATGGCCTTATCATAAACGGTTTCCTCAAAAACCGTGGCATCAGGCAAAAATGAAATTGTGGTTCCGGTACGGTCGGAAAGGCTTATTTTACGCAAATCGTATTTGGGAACGCCTTTTTCATATTCCTGCTGATAAAGATAGCCTTCTCTTTCAACCTTTACTTCAAGCCAGGAAGAAAGAGCGTTAACGACACTCATCCCCACCCCGTGAAGACCCCCTGAAACCTTATAGCCGCCGCCGCCGAATTTACCCCCGGCATGGAGCATGGTAAGGGCTGCCTCTACAGCGGAACGGCCTGTTTTTTCATGTATGCCTACCGGTATGCCGCGCCCGTTATCTGAAACGGTGATGCTGTTATCCGTACGGATATTTACTAAAATGGTATCGCAAAAACCCGCCATTGCCTCATCAATACTATTATCGACAATTTCATACACTAAATGATGCAGGCCGCGGCCGGAGGTGGAGCCGATATACATACTCGGGCGCCTCCTTACCCCTTCCAGCCCTTCTAAAATTTGAATTTGGCCGGCATCGTAATTATGATTTTCCGGTTTGTCCATGTGAGCCATGAATCAATTACCTCCGCTTTCCAATATATACGCTTTTTTATCAGGCTAATCCGTATCTTGTCAATCTATACCTTAAACTAATTTATTATACCACAATATATAGGTTGTTTCAAGTTTTTATCCTTTATTAAAGCTGGGGCTATTCCCTTAAAAAGCGGGTTTTTCCGTCATTTTATTCTCTTTGACCCATAACACCCCACAAAGGATTTTTAAGCGGCATAAGAGAATTACTTAGGCAGTATAAAAAGGAGAAAATGCCATGGCAAAAATACTATCCGGCAAAGAGGTTGCCGCGGCCCTGGAGGCCGAAAATACAGAGCTTATAAAAGAGCTTAAGGGCCGGGGAATTATACCCCGCATGGCTTTGGTAAGGGTGGGGGAAAACCCCGACGATATATCTTACCAGGAAACTTTGGAAAGATGCGCTAAGCGTATAGCCATGGAATGTGAGATTCATACCCTGCCCGCCGAGATTAAAACTAAGGATTTAAGCAAAAAACTCACAGCCCTTTCAAAAGATCTTAAAATCCATGGCATATTGCTTTTTTGCCCTTTGCCTAAAGAGCTTGATGAAAAAGCCGCCAGGGAGGCTATTGACCCTAAAAAAGATATTGATTGCCTCACCAGAACCAGCAGCGCGGCAATTTTTGCCGGGGATGAAATGGGCTTTGCCCCCTGTACGGCCCGGGCTGTAATAGAAATACTTAAATACTATTCCATACCCGTTAAAGGCAGCCGGGCAGTGATAATCGGCCGCTCTCAGGTGGTGGGGAGGCCCCTTTCCATGCTGCTTTTAAAAGAAAACGCCACGGTAACCATTGCCCATTCCCAAAGCCGGAATTTGCCTGCCGTCTGCCGTCAGGGGGATATTCTTATTGCGGCCATTGGCAGGCCCGCTTATATTGGCAAAGAATATACCCGCCCCGGGCAAACTCTGATTGATGTAGGCATAAATGAAGACCCTGATAAGCCCGGCTTTATTTGCGGGGATATTAATTTTAATGAGGCAAAAACCATAGTTGAGGCCATTACCCCGGTACCCGGAGGCGTTGGTGCGGTAACCGCCGCAATACTTTGCCGCCATACCATAGAGGCCTGCGCCGGGAGTATTAATTGTGAATAAAAATATAGCCGTACTCCCCATGGCCTTTGAGGATGAATGGGGCTTCCCCTGCCTCGGCTATGATATAAAAATCCTTTCCCCAAAGGCTAATTGCCAGGATTATTTAGATGCCCTGGAGGCCTTTGCGGCGGAAAACCTTAACAGCTGCCTTGGCTGCGACGGCTGCTGCCATGAAAGAGCCCCTTTAACCTCCATGGATATGCCGGCCCTCCTGAAGCTATTAGAAGAGAGCGGCTTTCCCCTTCATGAGGCTGTAAATGCCTTTGGCAGCCTTAAAATTAATAGCGACGGCTGCGGGGATATTACCCTTAAGCGCCGAAACGGGGCCTGTATTTTTTTGAATTTTGAAGGCAAGCGCTGTAGAAACCATAATGCCCGGCCCTTTGTCTGCCGGAGCCATTATTGCATACCCCAAAGCCCAAGGGCCAAGGCCTTAAGAAGCGCCATTGTTAACCAGGGGGAGGATGAGCTTATCCGCCTTTTACTGGAAGAGGAGGAAGCCGGGGCAAAACCAAGGCTTTTAAAAGCCCTTAATAAAGAGGACTACCCCCCAAAAGGCCTTAAAAATAAAACCGAATATAAACAAGTGCTTTTAAAAGAAATCTGCCCGGAAGAATTATGGGAGGAACTTATAAAATAAGAATTCCCTTCGCCGGTAACACTTTAAGGGGTAAAAGCCAAATTTACGCCAATAAAAAAGCGCCTTTTTGGAGCGTTCACACAGGGATTTAACAAAAAAACTTGAGTGACAGCTTCAAGCGGCGCAAACAAGAAAGTAGCCATGTAAGAGCATTTACGCTCCTGCATGGCTGCTTTTTTGCGTGCAGAAAAATCCCTAAGGAAGCCGCACCGACGGCATAGCACCACCGATACGGCGGCACTTTACTCCTTGACAGCGCGGAACTCCGACACCTCCGCTGTGGTCATATCGTAGTACATCACACGGTTTTCGGCATCAAATTCGCCCGTAACCTTGTACCGCTTTTTCGGCTGGTAGTCCGGGATGAACAAAACAAGAATATCGTGAAGATTCTTGCTTCCGCAACTGAGCGTGCCATTCTGCTCGTTACGCGCCTTAGAGAATGAAACAGCCTTTGCTTCGTTGCTCTTGCAAACGCGGATAAGGACAACTATGGCTGTCCAATTTTTGGGGTACTTATCAGGGGGAGGTCGAATCTCCACAGCTATTCATCTCGGACAGCGGCGTGGGGCTTCGTACACAAAAACGCGAATTCAAACGGGGTATATACCCAAAATCAAACAAATGGAGGAAAACAACATGAAACGCAAGATAACCTACGGCGCGAAGCCGCGCTTCACAGCCAACGACAGAGGAATGTTCTCTCGCGGCCACTACGACTGCCACTTCCTGCTACAGAATCGCAAGGGCCAGCCTGTGGCTGTCTCCCAGAACAACGACCCGGACTTCCCGATATGGAAGGTCGAATACGGCTGCTCCTGCCTTGTGTTCGGCAGCTATGACGAGGCGATGGCGTACTGCAAGGGACGCTTCTTTGACCTCTCCGGCAATCCCCTTGCCGACGTGGAGGCGTGAGCGCATGAAGCTGAACAGACGACTGGAGCGCTACCTGCGCATGGATATGAACCTTGCCACTTTCCACCTGCTGGCTGTCGTGCCGCAGTCGCACGAGGACGCCGCCGTCCTGCTCGTTCCCAGAGACATGAGCAAGGACAAATATCTCAATATGCGCTGTCGCGGCGGGAGCTGCTGGTACGGCACAATCGACCAGATGCTGCAGGACTGCATCGACAGAGGCTACATCAGCCGTATTCGCGCCATTCTGCTTAAACGCCGTTATGACAAATTCAGGAGGAAAAGCGCATGACGGACATCAAGTACCACCCGCTTGTGGACACCACTATGGACGGCACCGACAAAACGCCCATGTTCGGCAACACCGATTATGGCTGCGTCAACGACCATCACGACCTATACCTTGAAGAATTCATCCCGAATCGATACCGGCTCCATGCAAGGCAGCCCCACAGCATGACGGATTATCTCAGGTACACCATCCATTGTCCCTACTGCGGTGCGGTCATGGACTCCATAGCGCCGCACCTCGACCGGCACACGCTGGCCGTCTACACCTGCAAAAACTGTTATTAAATTAGGAGGATATTACAATGTTAACTTACGAAAAAATCACCGACGCTTTCTGGAAAAGCATGAAGAACGCCACTGTTGCGCCGGAACTGCGTGACATGGCAAACGACCCGGCACACCACCTCTGTGCACTCCCACAGAATGCCGCAGCAGCTTACACGGCGGCATTAGCCAAATGGGCGCTCTTTCCGGCATGATGTACTGCGCCGACTGCGGCGCGAAGCTGTATCAGGTCAGAGCCAACGGCTGGACGCACGACAAGGAATATTTCGTCTGCGCTACATACCGTAAAAAGAAGGGCTTGTGCAGTTCCCACCAGATACGCAATGTGGTCATCGAGGAGCTGGTGATGGACGATTTGAAGCGGGTCATTGCCTTTGCCAGCGAACACGAGCGCGAGTTTGTCGAGCTGGTGCAAAGGGATTCCGAGAAAAAACACGCTGCGGATATGCGGCTTGCGCAGAAGGAATACGAGCAAGGGCAGGTGCGGATAGCGGCGCTGGACAAAATCATGCAGCGTCTTTACGAAGACCATGTGATGGAGAAAATCTCGGAGGAGCGTTTCAGCCGGATGTCCGCCGATTACGAGGCTGAGCAGAAAGCCCTCGTGGAGAGAGCCACGGTGCTCAAAGCCATGCTCGACGCCACAAAAGAGAGGGCGCTCAACATCGACCGCTTTCTCACACGGGTCAAGGGCTACACGGATTTCACGGAATTGGACGGAGAGATAATCCGCGAGTTCATTGAGAAAATCATCGTCTACAAGGCAGAAAAGGTCGATGGCGTCCGTACCCAGCGCATCCAGATTATCTACAACTGCATCGGCGCAGTCGAGATTCCGAAAACGCACGAAAAAACGGCATAGCCGTATCACACGACTATGCCGAGTTTTTCAGGGATTACCAATCCCTATGGTAGGACGCCTTTAGGCGCTTTTTTTATGCCAGCTCAGACTGGCCGGTATAAAACTGATAATATTTACCCTTTTGGGCTAAAAGCTGGTCATGGTCTCCTCTTTCAATTATCTCACCGTTTTCCAGTACAATAATGGCATTCGCATTCCTGACTGTGGAAAGGCGGTGGGCAATTACAAAAACGGTGCGCCCGGCCATAAGGGTATCCATCCCTTTATCTATCAGAGCCTCCGTACGGGTATCAATGGAGCTTGTGGCCTCATCCAAAATTAATACCGGGGGGTTTGCCACAGCGGCTCTGGCAATATTTAAAAGCTGCCTTTGCCCTTGGCTTAAATTAGAGCCGTCTCCTTTAAGGAGGGAATCATAACCCTTGGGCAAATGGCCGATAAAACCATGGGCATTAGCCATTTTAGCGGCGGAAATAATTTCCTCCTCCGTGGCATCCAGCTTGCCGTAACGGATATTTTCTTTTACGCTGCCGGAAAAAAGATGGGTATCCTGTAAAACCATACCTAAAGAACGGCGCAAATCGTCTTTTTTTATTTTGCGTATATCTATGCCGTCATAGGTTATCTGCCCTTCTTCAACCTCATAAAAGCGGTTTATTAAATTGGTTATTGTAGTTTTACCGGCCCCTGTTGAGCCTACAAAGGCAATTTTCTGCCCGGGCTTGGCATAGAGAGAAACATTTTTAAGCACCTTTTTATCTTTCTCGTAGCCAAAACCCACATTATGAAAACGAACCTCCCCCAAAAGGCGGGTATATTTAAAACCGCCTCCCCCAACAGGCTCCTTCCATGCCCAAATTCCCGTGGGGCAATCACACTCTTTTAATGTTTTATCCCGGTCCTCTTCGGCATTTACCAAGCTAATATAGCCTTCATCATATTCCGGCTTTTGGTCAATAATCTCAAAAATCCGCTCAGACCCCGCCAAAGCAGCTAAAACAGCATTAAATTGCTGAGACATTTGAACTAAGGGCATGGAAAAAGAACGGCTGTACTGTAAAAATGAAGCCACGGTGCCGATATCCATTCTGCCGGCTATAACCAGTAAAGCCCCGGCAGACGCCGTTAAAGCATAATTAAAATAAGAGAGATTACCCATAATAGGCATAATAATATTGGCATAAGAGTTGGCGCTGGTTGCCGCCTTACGCAGGGTTTCATTTAATTCCCCAAAGTCTTTTTTAACAGTTTCTTCCCTGCCGAAAACCTTAATTACCTTTTGCCCTTCAATCATTTCTTCTATATAGCCGTTAACGGTTCCGATAGCCATTTGCTGCTTACGGTAATAATGGGCGCTTTTACCCCCTAAAACCTTCACAATTATAAACATTAAAATCAGCATTACAATTAAAAGAGAGGTAAGAATGGGGCTTAAAACAAGCATCATTATAAAGGCCCCTAAAATTGTAATAACCGAGGAAATAAACTGGGTTATTCCCTGGCTTAAGGCCTCCCTTACCGTATCCACATCATTGGTATAACGGCTCATTAATTCCCCATGGGTATGGGTATCAAAATAATTTAAAGAAAGATCCTGCATATTGCCGAAAAGATCATTGCGCAAGGCAAATAAAGTTCTATTGGCTATATTTACCATCAGGCGGCTGTAACCATAGGTTGCCAAAACCCCGGCAAGGTAAATTGAAGCCATTAAAACTATCATTCTTATAAAGGGCTGCATTTCCAGCTGGGAAGGAGATTTGCCTATATAGGGCACAATATGGTCATTTAAAAGGGGCTTAATAAAATAGGAGCCTGCCACGCCGGAAATTGCGCTGATAAAAACTAAAATTACCACGGCTATAAGCTGAAATTTATAGGGCAGCAAATATTTTATAAGGCGTAAAAATGCCTTGGCGGCGCTTTTAGGCTTCCGGGTTTTTATACCCCCTCTGTGGGGCCCGCCGGGACCTGCCATTTAAGCCACCCCCTTTTGCTGGGAATGATAAATTTCCCTGTATATTTCATTACCGGCCAAAAGCTCTTCATGGCTGCCTATATCAACTATTTTGCCGTCATCCATGACAATAATTTTATCGGCATCCGCCACGGAGTTTATCCTTTGGGCAATAATTATGGTTGTGGTGCCTTTTAAATCTTCTTTTAAGCGCTTTCTTATTGAGGCATCGGTAACGGTATCAACGGCGCTGGTGCTGTCATCTAAAATTATTATTTTGGGTTTTTTTAATAAGGCCCTGGCAATGGAAAGCCGCTGTTTTTGCCCGCCGCTTACATTTACCCCTCCCTGGCCTAATTGAGTCTGATAGCCGGCAGGGAAGGATTCTATAAATTCATGGGCGCAGGCGGCCTCGGCTGCCTGCCGAATAATATCTTCCCCGGCAGCAGGATTACCCCAACGGAGATTATCCTCTATTGTGCCGGAGAAAAGCACATTCTTTTGCAAAACCATGGCAACATCCTTACGCAGGGCCGAAAGGGTATATTCCCGAACATCTCTGCCTCCCACCAATATCCGGCCCTCCAAAACATCATAAAGACGGGGAATAAGCTGAACTAAAGTGGTTTTGGCGGAGCCGGTACCCCCGATTATTCCTACGGTTTCCCCGGAATTAATTTTAAGATTAATCTTTTCCAGTAAAAAGCTTTCCGCCTGAGTATCATATTTAAAGGATACATCCTTAAAGATAATGGAGCCGTCTGCCACCTCAAGGCTGCCGTCGGCATTATCGTCATTAATATCGGGCTCTTCCTCCAAAACCTGAACAATACGGCTTATGGAGGCCCGGGAAAGGATTATCATAATAAAAACCATGGAAATCATCATGAGTGAAATTAAAATATTAGTTACATAGGCCACAAAGCTGATAAGCTCGCCGGTGAGCATGGTTCCGGCCACAATCATATTCCCCCCAAACCAAAGTATTGCTACAATGCAGCTATACATGGTTAAAAACATAAGAGGGTTAGATAAAATTAAAATTCTTTCCGCCTTTATTGAGGCCTTAAGCAATTCATTATTGGCGGCTTTGAATTTAAGCTTCTCATAACCGGCCCGCACAAAGGATTTTACCACCCTGATAGCAATTAAATTTTCCTGCACCGAGCCGTTCATATCATCGTATCTTTTAAGCATTGTCATAAAACGGGGGTAGGCGCTATAAGCAATTAAGGCCAAAAACAGGCCTAAAAAAGGAATGGCAATTAAAAAAATCTTAACCAGGCCGGCATTAATCCGGTATGCCATAAAGGTTGCGCTAACCAGCATAACCGGGCTTCTGGCTAAAATGCGTAAAACCATGCCGAAAGCGTTTTGGGTATTATTAACATCCGTTGTTAGGCGAATAAGCAAGGAGGAATTGCTGAATTTATCTAAATTAGCAAAAGAAAGCTCCTGAATTTTATCAAATAAGGCCTTTCTTAACTGGCTGCCGAAGCCCATTGCCGCTCTGGCGCTCCAAAGGGCGGCCAAAGCCCCGAAAATTAAGGAAAGCAGGGAAATAACAATCATCATTGCCCCTGTTTTCATTACATAGGAGATATCATGGTTTTCTATTCCAATATCTACAATTTTTGCCATTAAAATCGGGATGCGAATCTCCAGCAGAACCTCACAAATAATCGTTACCGGAACCATAACAGCATAGAACCGATACTTTTTGGCATATTTCAGTATTTTACCGAACAAAAAGAATCCCCCTTTTACACCGGCTTTAAAAAGCCTTAAAAGCCTAAGAGACTTAAACTTTATTATACATCTATCCCAAATTAAAAACAATGTTTCAGGCTTAGCTTAAATTAAACCCTTAATTTAAACCTCCAGAGAAAGCAGGCACCTTATATATAAAGCCGCCGCCGTTTCTTTGCCGAAGGCAAAGGCCAGGGCCTGTAAATCCCAGGCGGGGATTTTACCCTCATCCACCTGATTAATTAACCAAACTAAAAAGGCGCTGACAGCTCTTTTATCTAAAAGAGCCAGCTTGTCCTTAATTTCTCCGGAATTAAAGATTCCCGGCCCAGGCATAAGCTGTTCCCATTTTTTTATAAATTCTTTATAAGAATCTAAAAGCCGGTAATTATATTCCTGATAAAAATATATTTTAGTATCTTCAAGATTAAAAATCTCCCCGGCATATTGAGCGCCCCAGGGCAGGAGCTCTAAATAATCACCTTTATTCTTATTAAGCCCTAAAAGCTTGCAAACTCTGGCTACGGCAAGGCGGGAAAGAGGGGTTTTTTTTGAATCATCTAAAAGCCTTAAGCCCTCTTTAAAGGCCTCCCCCAATTCCTGAGGATTTTTTTTACTTTCCCCTAGGTAAAAACTGAAACCGATACCCTCTAAATGCCCCAGGG
The DNA here is from genome assembly GCA_040767605.1 of Clostridiales bacterium. Taxonomy (GTDB): domain Bacteria; phylum Bacillota; class Dehalobacteriia; order UBA4068; family UBA4068; genus JAXGOI01. Next base: position 1,155,662 of record JAXGOI010000001.1, on the reverse strand, counting down.
CCTTAAGGGTATCCAGATAACCCAGGCGCATATTCCTTTTTGCCAGGGTTTCATTAAAGCTTAGCAGAGTGCCCAAAGGATTATAGGGTCGGATATATTTTATAAACGCTTTAGTCCTCTTAACTCTTTGAATTTTACCAAAGGCCCTGAGATCCACCGCTAAAACCTCTTGGGCCCCCATATCCAAGGCCAGGTTAACCGGCATATTATCATAATAGCCGCCGTCAATATAAATATCCTTGCCTACCTTTTGAGCCTGAAAAGCGGGGAAAAGAGCCGCGGAGGCCAGCAAATAATCTTTTAGCATACCGGGGGGTATATCCCCTTTAAAAACAGGAACCGGCTTAAAGGAGGGATATTTTACAGTCATAAGGGCAAAATCCACCCCGGAGGCAAAAAAGGCCTCCTCTGAGATATAATTATCCATAGTATGAGAAAGAGCGTTTAAATCCGCCCCCCATTTTTCGGCCTTTTCTTTAAAAAAAATATTAAACAGCTGTTTGCGGTGGTCTTTCTTTTTTAAATCCAAATCCGTCAAATCAATATCCAGCACATCCTTAAGGCTGATTCTGCTCCAAATTTCTTTGGCCCGCTCATAATCCCCCTGAACCATTAAGGCGCCGTTTAAGGCGCCGACGGATGTACCCGTAACAATTTGATATTCCAGCTCTAATTCTCTTATTCCCTGCCAAACACCTATTTGATATGACCCGCGGGAGCCGCCCCCGCCTAAAACAACCGCTCTTTTCATTTTTTTACACCATCCCCGCCAGGCAGAACTTTCTTCTTCAGGCTTAAAGGATATGCCTCCTTCAAAAAAGAAGTAAATAAAAAAGTAAGCCCCGTAAATCTGATAACAGGCTATAAAGTAAAACCGCCTTCTTTGCCTTTTCTGGGGAATAGACCCATTACATCATGGACATCATTAATAAAGGCAAAGGCATCCGGGTCTATTTTTTTAATTATTTCTTTCAATGCTATCAGCTCAAAACGGCTTACAACACAAATAAGCACATCTTTTTCCTCATGGCTGTAGCCGCCCCTTCCCTTAATAAGGGTAACCCCTCTGCCCAGCTCCTCCATAAAATGTTTTGCCAGCTCCTCCCCTTTTAGGCTGATAACCATAACATTTCTCTTGGAATTAAAGCCCTCCAGAACTTTATCAAAAACCGCCGAAACAATAAAAAGAAAAACAATGGTGTACATGGCTTTTTCCACACCAAAAAGCAGGGCCGCAATAGAGACTATTACCACGTTGGCGCCAAAAGATACCGCCCCCACGCTTATATCGTATTTCTTTTTCATAATCAGCCCTACAATATCAATTCCGCCGCCGCTTGCATGAAAACGGACTAAAATCCCTGCCCCCAGGCCGGTTAAAGCACCCCCGAAAATACAGGCCAAAAGAAGATTGCTTTGATAAACCGGCAAAAAGGGCTCTAAAACAATTAAAAGCACACTTTGGAGAATCATGGCAAAAAGGGTGTATACGGCAAAGCGCAAATCCATTTGTCTCCAGCCCCAAATAAGCAGGGGAGTATTAAGGGTAAGCAAATAAACCCCAAAGGGAATGCCCCCCCAAAAATAGCGGAAAATTGCGGCAATACCCCAAATTCCCCCCGGCAAAAATGTATTTGCCTGCACAAAAATTATGTAGGCAATAACATCTATTAAGCTGGCTAAAGTAATTAAGCCTATATACAGTATATGCTTATTCCACGGGGTATTTAAAAAAAGCCCCCCTGACTTTTTTAAATGGCCGGGGGCGCCGCCCCCCGGGGCAGTATTTTGCCCTAAAGTATCCTTACTGTGCATTTTTATCCTTTCTTTAACAGGGCCCCCTTTAAAAGAGCCCCCCTTTAACGGGTTATTACCCCCGGTATTTTGCGCCATTAATATCATCCTTTATTATTAGTTTTAGATTTATTATTATTCTCCTTTTATTTTTAAGTATATTTTTAGCTTAATTACCTTTATAATAAACTATGGCGGCGGTTTTGAAAAGCAGTTTGATTCAGCCCCTGCTTTTTTCCGCTTATAGCTATTATTTTCTTCGGGAGGTTTAAAATGTTCCCTATTGTTCATCATTATGCCAATAAATTATTGCATTCCCAGATTCACCCTTTTATGGTTTTTGGGGGGATTTTTCCGGATTTGGCCATAAATGCCGGCATGAACCGGGATGCCGCCCATGAAATGGGGGGGGATTTCTACGCCTGGTGTTTGGAAAACGCCCCTATAGGGCTGCCTTTGGCCAAAGGGATAATCTGCCATGGGAATAAGCCCCCCGGCATGGATTTTTTTGCCGATGAATACTGGCCCGGAGGGGAAAAGGGCTGGTGCTTTCAGCAAGGGGTACCCTGGATGCCAAAAGTAAAAAAGGCCACAGGCCTTGCCGATAATTTAATCTGGTGGAAGGCCCACAATTTTATTGAAATGGCTCTGGAGCTTTTGGTTTTGGAAGAAAACCCCGGTTTAAATTTAGAAATACTTGCCGCCTTGGAAGATAAAACAGCCTCTGTTGAGGTTAGTAATATACTCCGGGCCTATACAAAAATACCTTCGCAAAATTTTATTGCCGTTTTTAGCCGCGCCGGCGATATTTTTGCCTTACACAAAGTAAGCCCTGAAACTTTAGCTCAAAAACAGGCTGCCTCCCTTAAGCGTAAAGGCGGCACTCCGGATATTCCGGCCATGGCGGATTTGATTTTAGAAATAAGCCTTTCTTTAAAAAGCTATTATAAGCCCTTTTTAGCCTCGGCCATCGGCAAAGTTGCCGAAACCCTTAAGGAGCTCCCGGCCGGTGCTAAACCATAAATAAGACATTTACCCCATATTTATTGTTCCCGTTTTTATATTTATCTCCTTTAGCAATTAGTTTTTTTAGGCTATTACTCTTAGTTTATTAATTTATTATTAAAAAAGACGGCTTTGCTATTATGGCAGAGCCGTCTTTTTTATATTAACGCTTACTTTTAGTAAGCGGCTTATGGCAGCGGCTTATTAAAAACCCTGCCATTACATTTAGTATATAAAAGACATAGCCCTAAGGTTACTTTATTTTTTTTATATTTTAGCCCCTTCTTGCCGGACAATATTAACAAGCAAAGGCCTTGCGGCATAAACTGAGTATAGAAAAACTATTTTGAGAGGTGTTGCTTACCATGAAATGCTATCCCAACAACAAAGTAAGCCCCGCAGCCCAAAACTCCAGGGTGGGTAATGGGTGCCGGATGGATGTTCCCCCTTCTTTAATTAAGGCGCTGATAAATACGGTTATAGACAGCTGCTGCAAATTTGAGGAGGTACAAAAGGATATCATAGTCCCCATTTCACAATGCTGCGATCTTTCCAACCTCAAGCTGGGCAGACAGCTTGATATTCAAATTGACGGCGATGTTACAAGTACTGAGGTAAACCGGGAAGAATTAAACGGAACCTGCCTTTCCACCGTACTGACCCGTTACCCCATTAAGTTTTTAGACCCCTGCGCTTCTCTATGCGAATGTGACCCCCCTTATATAAGCCAAACTTTTACCTCCCTCCATACTGTTGGCTTAAAATGCACCCCCTATTCCGTGCTGGATACCCAAAATAGCCGTATTTTAGTACTTTCGGCGATTATTACCCATGTGGAGCGGGATTATGTAGTAGTCAGTGTTGTAGTCGGCGCCAGAATTTGCCTGCGCCAAACCGTTGTTCAGGAGCATTGCCTCTGTACATTACCTGCCACTACCCTGCCCTGTGAGGAAAAAGCCCGCCCTGATGCGGATTGCAATGACTGCGCCGGCACCAGAGTTGAAAAGGCAACCCAAATCCGGGTTCCCCAAATAGGCTCCGGGGGTTTCTTCAGCTAAAAGCAAAGCTAAGTTAAAAGAATTAAGCAAGCACAAAATAGAAAAGCCCGGGCATGCCGGGCTTTTTTTATTGTTTTTATTTTACCCAAAGGGCGCAAAAACTAGCCGTTTGAAGCCTCGCTCCATTTGCCGCAGCGATCCCGCAGAGAGGCCACAACTTTATTATCCAAAGAAACCTGTATAACCTCACAACAATTGGAGCAGCCCTCGCATTCAAAGCTGGAGGAGACAAAATCTAAATCCGCCATATCGAGGCCCCTGAAGCTGCTGGGCTTATTTGTTTGATAATAATTCTCCGCGGCTAAAATAGCCACCCCGATTGCCCCCATAATGCCATAATGCTCCGGAACCAGAACCTTATGGCCCATTTCCTTTTCAAAGGCGGCTACAATCCCCTCATTAGCCGCTACCCCGCCCTGAAAAACAAAGGGCGGCCGCAAATTTTTACCTCGCCCTAAATTAGTTATATAATTCCTTACCAGGGCCCCGCAAAGGCCCTTAATAATTTCGGCCTTGGAAAAGCCGTATTGCTGCTTGGCAATCATATCAGATTCCGCAAAAACGGTGCAGCGGCCGGCTATTCTTACATCTCTTTGGGCGGTAAGGGCAAGCTTGCCAAACTTTTCAATGGGAATTTGCAGCCTTTCCGCCTGATGATCTAAAAAGGAGCCGGTGCCGGCGGCGCAAACGCTGTTCATGGCAAAATCTACCACTATGCCGTCTTTAATAATAATTATTTTAGAATCCTGCCCGCCGATTTCAAAAATTGTATTTACATCGGGGAAGAAATGGGTTGTTGCCGTGGCATGGGCTGTAATTTCATTTTTAACCACATCGGCCCCTACCATAAGGCCGACTAATTGACGGCCGCTGCCTGTGGTGCCGACACCGCAGATTTCCATATCCATATGGTCTTGAGTTAATTCTCTTAAAGCGCCCTTAACAGATTCCACAGGCTGGCCGCTGGTACGAACATAGCGGGAAAATAATACCTCAAAGTTTTCATCCAACACCACTAAATTTGTGCTTACAGAGCCGATATCTATGCCGATAAATGTCTTTTTCTTCACTTATTTACACCGCCCTCTTAATTTGAGAAATCTGGGGCTTTTGGGCCTTTACCAAATCCACAAAGGCTTCCAGCCTGGTAAGATTATTGGCAAGGCCGCTTTGTTCATCCAAGGCAAAGGAAATAATCGGGATATTTAATTCTTTGGAAATAGCCGGAATTATACTTTGAGACATTAATTCCGGAAGGCAGCCGAAGGGGAGCAAATGCACAACCCCGTCATAGCCCCATTGATGATATTGCTTAATCCAGCCCATATTGCCCTGGGCATGGCCGCCAATAGGGATAGGGAAATATTCTCTGCCCAATCTTTCCACCTCAAGCTCATGGGGGCGGCTGATGAAATGGGGAATGGCGTTAAAATCTATCCAGTCTGAAAGGTACTGGGAACGGCGAACCTCGCAGCCAAGCTCTCCCAGCTTTTTCTCCATTTCCATATTTACCGAGCTTTCCATTACCACATAAATTTCGCCGACAATCCCTATTCTGATGCGGTCTTCCTCGGCTACGGGGTTAATTTCAACCCCTTTGATTATTTCATCTATATCTTGGGCGGTTTTAGAAAGCTGAGCCATGGATTCTACCCTGTCTATCAGGTCTAGGGCCTCTTCCCAGGCTCTGTTTACCGTATTCGGGCGTTTTTCATAGGCCCTTAAGGAGGTAATCCTTTGCTCGGTGTTGTCTAAAAGCTTAATGGAATTATAAACCAGGCGCAGCACCTGCCCCAGCCTAAAAATAGAATTTTTGCCTTTAATATGCTTGGCATCGCTGATAAAGCGCAAGGTATCATCCCAAATACTGTCTAAAATTATAACCCGTATATTATCATAACCCAGGGATTGCAAAATCTTTTTATGTACCTCCCCATAATACCCGGCCCGGCAGGGGCCGTGGCCGCCGGAGGAAATAATAGTTTCCGCTCCCATTTCTATTTCTTCCAAATAGGTGCCCATAAGAACCTTTAAAGGGAAACAGGCAAATTCCGGGGCGTACTTTACCCCCAAATCGATTGTTTTTTTTGTGGGCTTAGGGGGGGGTATAAGCTCATGCCCCAGCATGGTGGCAAGTTTTTTATAGGCTACTGTTGCTTCGCCCATATAAGGGAAAGATAATTTCATAATACACCTCAAATCCGGGTTTAGGGTAAAATATATTCGCTGAATAAGCCTTAGGCAAGGCCATTTAAGGCTTATTCAGGCAAATTAAGCAATAGAATCTTTATATTTTTTATGCAGAAGCATATCCACAAATGCTTCTATTCTTGTTTGAAGATGATTTTCTCCGCTTTGCTCATCCACCCTTACGGTTAAAAAAGGCTTGGCATAAATAGAAGAATCCAGCTCCATCATTTTGCCGGAGAGGGAATCCGGCCCGCAGCCAAAGGCCGTTAAATGAATAATGCCGTCAATTTTAGGGTCCGAATAAAAATGCAGCCCGACGCCGAAAGCCTTATTGGAGAATGTCCAAAACAGGGACTTCTTCATAGGGGCTATTTGCTTATCAATATCTTTATTTTTAAGCATTTCAAAGGTAAATACATTGGCCCCCATATCGCTGAGGCGCTTCGGGGTTTCCATACCTACAAATTCATCATAAATATCATATACATAGCCTACAAGACCGATATTAATTTTACCCGTCCATTCCTTAAGCGGGGGGAGCTTAGGGCTTAAATAAAGCTTTAAGGCCTCGTCTATTCTATAACCCCGGCGGCAAATATTTCGGAAATGCCGCCAAATTTCCACCCCTTTTTGCCAGGCTCTGCTTAATTCCACCTGGCTGTAACGGTTTAATAAATTCGCCTTTTTTAAATCCTCCGCCTTAGCCTGCCACTCGCTCTCCCCGGAAATATTCGGGCAAATAAAGCGCCCTACCTCTTTGGGGAAGGTATAGCGAAGCATATCGGGTAAGCCTAAAAATTTAGGGCAAAAAGTTTTATCCTTCTCTACCGTTACCATTCGGGGGGCAAAAATATAATCTACCCCTTTATCTAAAAGCTCCAGCACATGGCCGTTATAAACCTTGATGGGGACGCAAATTTCGGGAACGCTGACTTTAGACCCTTCGTTTATAGAAAACTTATTTGTGGTGGAGGATACAATAACCTCATGGCCTAATTCCTCAAAAAAAGCCTTCCAAAGGGGGTAATAATAATAATAAAGCAATGCTTTTGGTATACCTATTTTCATCCCTAGCGCCTCCGCCTGTAACATTACCCTTAATTAAAACTAATCACAAATACCTTCCAAGGCAGAATGGGAATAGCGGGTAAGGAAAATTTCTCCGGTACGGATAATTTCCACAATGCCGTATTTTCCCATCAGGTCACAAAAGGCATCAATTTTAGTGCTTTCCCCGGTAACCTCAATTACCACCGTCTCGGGGTGAACATCTACAATTTTAGCCCGGAAAATATCACAAACATTTGTAATATCCCCCCTGGCCTCCGCCTGAGCCCGGACTTTTATTAAAGCCATTTCTCTGCCTATTTTATCGGTTGTAGATAAATCCAGAACCTTAATTACATGAATTAACTTCTCCAGCTGGGCAAGAATCTGCTCCAGCTCCTGATGAGAGCTGACATCCATAACCAGGGAAATTCTCGTTACGTCCGGCACCTCTGTTGAAGATGCCGCAATGGTTTCAATATTATAGCCCCGGCGGGAAATAAGGGCCGAAACATGGGTTAAAACCCCGGGGCGGTTTTCTACTAATACGGAAAGACTCTGCTTCATAATAGCCTCCTTTTTTACTCTCCTAAGCCGCGAATAATTTTATTTGGGCTTTATTCTTCTATCATTTGGTCTAAAGCCGCATTAGGCGCCACCATGGGCAGAACATCCTCATCGTCTTCTACCCGAACATTAAGGAATATGGGGGTGGCAGAAGCTTTAGCCTTAGAGAGGGCCTGATTTAAATCTTCTTTTTCTGTTACATTTATGCCTGTGGCATCAAAGGCTTCCGCCAGCCGGACAAAATCCGCCGGTTTTTGATGCTTGGAGTTGCTGTAACGATTATTAAAGAAAAGCCTTTGCCATTGGCGTACCATACCTAAGCCCTGATTATTTAAAATAATAACTTTTATGGGCAATTCCAATTCCACAGCCGTAATAATCTCCTGGCAATTCATCATTAGGCTGCCGTCCCCGGTAAAGAACCAAACCTCCCGCTTGGGGTTATTTAAAGCGGCCCCAATGGCGGCAGGCAAACCATAGCCCATAGTGCCTAAGCCGCCTGAGGTAAGAAAACCCCGGGGGCTTTTAAAATCACAATAGTGGGCGGCCCACATCTGATGCTGCCCTACATCCGTTACAATAATGGCATCATCCGCCAAATAGGAATTAACGGCCTCGATAACAGCCTGAGGTTTAAGAAGTTTGGAATCATCCTTATATTTTAGGGGGCGCTGGCTCATCCAGGCTTTGGTTTGATTAAGCCAGTTTTCATTATTCGCCTCCTGGGCCATTTCAGCCAAAAGCGGGGCGGACCAGCGCAAATCTCCCAAAACCCTATAACGGGTTTTAACTATTTTATTTATTTCAGAGGGGTCAACATCAAAATGAGCTATTTTTGCCAGGGGGGCAAATTTGCTTACAATACCCGTAACCCTGTCATCAAAGCGGGCCCCTAAGGCAATAAGCAAATCGCAATTTGTTACCGCCATATTGGCGGCATAAGTTCCGTGCATACCCACCATTCCTAAATTCTGCTTATGGTTTTTAGGCATAACAGCCAAGCCCATAAGGCTGCTGATAAAGGGCATACCTGTTTTATCCAGCAATTTTTCCACATCCTCAGCAATACCGGCGGTAACAGCCCCGCCCCCAATAAACAGCAGCGGGCGCTTAGCCGCGGCCAGAGCATTAGCAACCAGGGTAATATCCCCGGCATTGCCGGTAATTTGAGGGCGATACCCTTTTAGGGCTACCTTGCCCGGGTAATCATACCAGGCTTGCTGGGTAAAAATATCCTTGGGAATATCTATTACAACAGGCCCCGGGCGGCCGCTTTTGGCAATATAAAAAGCCTCCGCCATAATTTGGCATAGGGAATCCTTATCATTTACCATAAAGTTATGCTTTGTAATGGGGGTTGTAATCCCGGTAACATCCGCCTCCTGAAAGGAATCCTTACCTAAAAGGCTGGAAGCAACCTGGCAGGTAATACAAACAAGAGGGATAGAATCCATATACGCGGTGGCTATTCCGGTTATTAAATTTGTGGCCCCCGGCCCGGAGGTGGAAAAACAGACCCCAACTTTGCCGCTGGCGCGGGCATAGCCATCTGCAGCGTGAACAGCCCCCTGCTCATGCCGGGTAAGAATATGGCTGATGCCGGAATTATACAGGGCATCGTAAAGGGGTAATGCGGCGCCCCCCGGATAGCCGAAGACTATATCCACTCCCTCTTTCTTTAAAGCATTAACTACTATCTCTCCGCCAGTTATAAGCATGGTTCTGCTCCTTTATGGTTATTTAGCCTAAATAATACATTTTAATATGTAAAGACTAATATATTCATACCTAACTATTTTAGCACCAAACCCGGTTTTTGTCCATATCGGCAAAGAACTATTCCTATTAGAATAATCTGTAAAATTTCTCTTTCAGCCGCCAGGCCAATTGGCACCGCCGGGGGTTAAAACGGGCTTATTTTGATTGATTTATTTTTTATTTTTCTGCTGATTAAATCACGGCAAATTCTTCTTGCCTATTATTGGGTTTTTTTGCCCGCCAAAAAACCGGAATAAAAAAGAGCCGTACTTCGGCTCTTTTTTATCTAAAATTAATTTTAAAGATATTTTAAGAATCAAGCTGCTCCATTAATATTTCCACAGCTTTTTGCAGCTGGGCATCATTTTTAGGGTCCGGCTTACTTACATCGGGGAAAAAATCCGCCTTGTTTTCAATTTTAATTTGGGGTTCTATGCCCTTATTATGAAGATCATACTTATTGGGGGTAAAATACTTGCTTTCGGTATAGCGCAGGGCCGCCCCGCTTTTTAAGGGGTATATCAATTGGGTTATACCCTTGCCGAAGCTGGTCTCCCCCAGGGTTACACCTAAGCCGTGGTCTTTTATCGCCCCGATTACCATTTCCGAAGCACTGGCGCTGGAACCGTTTTGCAGGCAAACTAAAGGCAGCTTTAAAGTTTGATTTGAGCTGGAGCGGTAATTTGCCATGCCCTCCGCCTTTTTCTGCCAAAAAATAACTTCTCCCTTAGGCACAAAAAAGGAGGCTAAATCTACCGCGGCTTCCACACTGCCCCCCCCATTATTCCTTAAATCCAAAACCAGGGCTTTTACGGCGTCATTCTTATTTAACTGATTAAATATTTTAACAAATTCCTCCGGGGTATGATTATTAAAATCATAAACCGCAATATATGAAATACCACTCTCACCGGCAAGCATCTTGCCGTTTACGCTTTCTGTTTCTATTAAGCCTCTGCAAACGGAAATAAACTGAGTAGTGCCGTCATTTGGACGGTAAACTTCCAGCTTAACCATGGTGCCGATCTCACCCTTAACCATGCGGGCAACTAAATCAATATCTAAAAAGGCTGTACTTTCATCATCAATGGATAAAAGAATATCCCCGGGCTGCACCCCGGATAAATCCGCGGGGCGGCCCTTCATGGTATTAACAATCAGGGGGTAGCCCTCATCTTCCTGGGCGATTAAATATACCCCTACCCCCCCAAAGCTGCCGGTATATTTACCGTAAATTTCTTCATATTCCTCCGGGGTAAAATAAGTGGCGTAATTATCTTTATTTTCCCCTAAAAGATCGCTCATCAGATTATCTATGGCAATCGCCGCCTCCCGGGCATTTATGCCCGGGCCGGATAAAGTCTCCCCCAACTGCTGATTTACGCAGCCGGGCAAAAGAATAAGCAAAATAATTAATAAAAGCGATAATAAGCTAAAGGTTTTTTGCATATCTCCCCCTCTTCCATTTAAACCCAAAATACTATCTAAACCAAAAATACTATTTAATCAATAATACTCTTTAAGCAATAATCCTATTCTGCCCGGGAGGGCCTTAATAAATAACTGCCTTTTAAGGGGCAGCTATTTTAAATAAGTCCAGGGGTTAACGGGGCTGCCGTTTACCCTAACTTCAAAATGCAGATGATTACCGGTACTCCAGCCGGTGCTCCCCACATAACCCACGGTAGCCCCCTGGGATACAGCCTTGCCGTCGGAAACCGCAATTTTAGACATATGGGCATATAAGCTGGAAATACCCCCGCCATGATCAATAATTACCATTTGCCCATAGGCATTATTCCAGCCGGAAAAAATAACCGTGCCGCTTTCCGCCGCAATAATAGTGGTTCCGTTAGGGGCCCCGATATCAACCCCGGTATGTAATTTATTCTGCTTTAAAGTAGGATGAAACCGCATACCGTAATCTGATGTTATTCTAGAATGGCCGGGGAGCGGCCATTTAAAAACTCCGTTAAAAACCCCTTTATCTTTTGAGGCCTCCTGAATTTTACGGATTTGGGCGGCAATATCATTAGAGGCCGCCTCCATAGCCGCAAAAGCAGCCTCGGCGGCTTTTTTATCCTTTTCTATTGCCTCAAGCTTTTCCGCCTTTTGCCCTTGAAGGCCTGAGAGCTCGCTGATGGAATTAGCCTTTATCTGCCTTAACTCAATCAAATCATTAAAGCGCTTTTCTTTTAAGGCTTTTTGTTCCTCAATTAAAGCCTTATCCGCCTTAATTTCTTCCAATAAAACTAAATCCTGCTGAATAATAATCTCAAGCATATCAATACGCATTAGAAAATCGCTGTAATTGGTGCTGTCAAATAAAACATCATAAAGGGTTACATCCCCATTGGTATAAATCTCTAAAACCCTGTTTTGCAGGAGCAGTGTTCGCTTATCCAGCCTTGAGAGGGCATCATCTAATTGGTTTTCTATCTCCCCTAATTGGGTTTGCAAAACCTGCAGCTGAATATTGGCGCTTTCCATATCCTTTTCCAGGCGGTCTATATCTAAATCCAAATCGTTTATTTCTCCCTGAATATCTTTTTTTGCCGCATTCTGCTGGGCAATAAGCTTTTTCTGAGCATTCATTTCATCCTTCAGGCGCTTTTGCTCCGCTTTGTATTCAGACAAAGGGTCTCCGGCGGCTATTCCTCTTTCCGGCAGCATAAAAGAGCCTAAAAGGCATAGTGAAATTGCTAATAATATGTAAACAGGCCATTTTATTTGTTTAAAGCCCTGCTTTTTTACTTCTTTTCCCGTTTCTATTTTATTCTGTTTAAACATGCCAAGCCCCCTTCTTTAAACATTAAGGAACCTCGCCATAGAAACAATACTGCCGACAGCCCCCATTAAAATACCGCCTATAATTGAATATAAGGCAACAGCCCGGCAAATAGCGGCTGTTTCTAAAAAGGTTAAAAAGGGAACTATTCCCCCAATATAGGCAAATGCATTATTATAGGCAACAAGGGCCAAAACCACGGCGGCTATTGAGCCTGCCAGCCCTAAAATAATCCCTTCCAATAAAAAGGGCCAGCGAATAAACCAGTTGGTTGCCCCAACCCATTTCATAACCATAATTTCTTTACGGCGGGCATAAACCGTTATCCGGATAGTCATTGCTACCAGCATAATGGCGGCAAAGCCTAAAAGCAGCATAATGCCCAGGCCGGCCTTACGAACAATATCCGTAAAGGCAAAAAGCTTATCCACCGTACCCTGGCCATAGCGAACACTGGTAATCCCGGCAACCCCTTCCATCATTTTCGCTAAGGGGGCTACATCCCCGGGGGTAAGGGCTTTTATATAATAGCTGCTAGGCAAAGGGTTAACCCCGCCTAAGGAGGCAAGCAATTCCTCCTCCCCCCCAAAACGGGGGGCCAGGCGCCTTAAGCCCTCTTCTTTACTGATATACCCAACGCTGGCGCAGCCGGGAAGGCTTTTTAAGGCATTCTCAATTAAATAATAATCCCCCTCGGGGATATCATCGCTGATATAGCCGATAATTTCAACCTCAGATTCTATAACGGTGGCATTGGCATCTAAATTAATAATTAAAAGCCAAAACATTACGCATAAAAAAAGGGAAATTGCAATTGTAAATATTGCCGCAAAAGTCATCCAGCCATTAATCCTTAAAGATTTAAGGGCCTGGGGAAAAACATATCTGAAATAAGAGCCTTTTATAATGCCCACCCCCCCACGGTATCGCTTAGCATTTGCCCGCGGGATAAAGTAATAACCCGGCAGCGATGGGCATTAACAATTTCTTTATCATGGGTAGCCATAATAATAGTAGTGCCCTCTTTATTTATTTCCATAAAAAGCTCCATTAGCTCGGCGGAGGTTTGGGGGTCTAAATCCCCGGTTGGCTCATCGGCATAAACAATCATAGGTTTATTAATTATGGCCCGGGCAACGGCTACTCTTTGCTGCTCGCCGCCGGAAAGATGAATAACCCTTTCCTTCTCCCGCCCCTTTAGGCCTACTCTTTCTAAAATCTCCGGCACTCTTATTTTTATTTCCTGCCAAGGGGCCCCTACGGCTTTCATGGTGAGAGCCACATTATCAAAAATATTATTATTTTCCAAAAGGCGGAAATCCTGAAAAATTACCCCGCTATTGCGCCGCAGGGCAACTGTTTGCACATGAGAAAGCCTTACAATACTGCGCCCGGCAATAAGTATTTGCCCGGAAGTGGGCAATTCCTCCCGAAAAAGCAGGCGGATAAGAGTGCTTTTGCCGGCCCCGCTTTGCCCTGTGAGAAAGACAAATTCTCCTTTGCTGATATTTAAATTTATATCTTTTAAAGCCACAAGGCCGTTTGCATAACATTTACATAAATTTACAGCTTGGATTAGCATAAAATTTCCCCTTTGTTTTTTCGGGTTAACTTGAGTTAACCGGGGTAATAAATATATCTTTTTCGACAGCTAAATGCCTATTTCCTGCTCTTTTTTAAATCAAAAACATATCTGGAATATTTTAACAGCCCTTTAAGTATTCTCCCCTTTATAAATAAAAAGCGTATCGATTAAAAAAGCTCCTTTAAAAAGGCTTTTTTATAGGGGCCGCCCTTAATTTAAGGGTGTTTGTCTGTATTAAGCCCGGCTTTATCCTAATCATGCTCTTTATTAAAACAATCCTCTTTATTGGGACTATTCTCTCTTGGCCTTTGTTCCCCTTCTATATGTTTATTTCGTCATTTAGCGGGCTTTAAGGCCATTGAGTTTTAAGCAAAATAATAAAGCCCCCAATAAAATTTTCTTATTGAGGGCTTTATTTCGTTTATAGTTTTTAATTATATTTTTATCCAGGCTTTTATTTATACTTCCGAACTTACCAGTTATTTTTATCTTTATTTATGGGATTTACGGGCCATAGCCTTTTTGGCCCAGCCTGCAATATAAATAGGGGTCAGGCCGTATTTTTCCAGTAAAACGGCGGGGCTGCCCGATTGGCCGAAGGTATCTCTTATTCCTACTCTTATCATTGGGATAGGAGTATTTTCCACTAGGGTTTCCGCAACTGCGCTGCCCAAACCGCCGATTATACTATGCTCTTCTACTGTAATAGCGGCGCCGCAGGCAGTGGCCAGCTCATTAATTAATTCAGTATCCAAAGGCTTAAGGGTATGAATATTAACAACAGCTACCTGTATACTCTCCTGAGCTAAAAGCTCCGCAGCCTCAAGAGCCGGGGCAACCATCATCCCGCAGGCAAAAATAACCACATCGGTACCCTTGCGCAATAAAACCCCTTTGCCTAATTTAAATTTATAAGAGCTATCATTAATCTCCGGGGTGCCCAGGCGCCCCAGGCGCAAATATGCCGGGCCGTTATCTTCAGCCAGGGCCTTTACGGCCTGGGCGGTTTCCTCGGCATCACAGGGAACAACCACCTTCATCCCGGGGAGGGAGCGCATAAGGGCAATATCTTCAATGGCCTGGTGAGAGCCGCCGTCCTCTCCCACTGTTATACCGGCATGGGTAGCCGCTATTTTTACCCCAAGCCCTGTATAGGCAATACTATTACGGATTTGCTCAAAAGCCCGGCCGGAGGCGAAAACCGCAAAAGTGCTGGCAAAGGGGATTTTACCGGCGGCGGCAAGGCCTGCCGCAACCCCCATCATATTCTGCTCCGCAATACCGGCATTAAAGAAGCGCTCAGGGAATTCCTGGGCAAAATCCGCCGTTTTAGTGGATTTTGAAAGGTCTGCATCTAAAACTACTATATCCGAATTAATCCGCCCTAAGGCGGCAAGAGCCTTACCATAGGCCTCACGGGTTGCAATCTTTTTCATTTTTAAGCCTCCTTAAACCAATTCCGCCAGAGCCTGGCTGCATTGTTCTTCTTTAGGGGCATTCCCATGCCAGCCGGCCTGGTTCTCCATAAAGCTAACCCCTTTACCCTTAACGGTATTGGCAATTATCATGGAGGGGCGGCCCTTTTCACTGCGGGCATTTGCAATGGCCCGGGTAATTTCATTATGGTCATGGCCGTCTATTACCTGAACATGCCAGTTAAAGCTAAGCCATTTTTCAGGAAGGGGCTCGGGGGATAAAACATCGCAAATATTGCCGTCTATTTGCAAACCGTTATGGTCAATAAAGGCAATAAGATTATCCAGCTTATAATGGGCGGCAAACATGGCGGCCTCCCAAACCTGCCCCTCTTGAACCTCGCCGTCCCCCATAAGAACAAAAACTGTATTATTAAGCTTATCCAGGCGGGAGGCTAATGCCATACCGCAGGCGGCGGAAAGCCCCTGGCCCAAAGAGCCGGTGGAAATTTCTATCCCCGGGAATTTACGCATATCCGGATGCCCCTGAAGGCGGCTGCCTAAACGGCGCAGATTTGCCAGCTCTTCTAAGCCGCAATAACCTTTTAAAGCCAAAGCGGCATAAAGGGCTGGTGCGGCATGGCCTTTGGAAAGTATAAAGCGGTCCCTCTCTTTCCAGTGGGGGTTTTCAGGGTCCAGCTTAAGCTCCTGAAAATATAAAACCGCCATAATATCCGCGGCAGAAAGAGAGCCTCCTGGATGCCCGGAACCGGCAGCGGTAAGCATTTTTATAATTTGCCTACGGATTTCCAATGCCTTTTCTTGAGTTTTTTGAGACATTCCATACACCTCTTTATTTTTATTCTCCGCCCTTATTTGGCGGTTTTAATTAAAAACAATTTTAGCCTTAAAAGGCCTTTAAGCCTTAAGGCAAGTTTTTTGCAACCGCCTTAAGCTCCATTTTACCTTCATTAAGCTGAAGGCTTTCAGCGTTTATCTTCCAACCCAGCTTGGGGATTTCCACAGGCAAAATAAAATTCTCCCCAAACTTTCCTTCCCTAAGCTTTCCTTCAATAAAAGAGTCAAGAATTCCTCCGTCGGATTTAATCTCTTTAAGAGAAAAGACTAAATCCCCCTCGATTACCTGAGGCAAAAGGGCAATAGAAAGGACTCTTTTTGCCCCCCAAAGCTCAAGGCCGCCCTTAATTATTATTGCATCTTTTTTTATTTTTACCTCAGGGGAATCGCTAAAATCAAAACCGGCTAAAACAGCCTTTTCCAAATAGCCGCCAAGGGCCTCCTCATCCCAAAAAAGTGTAAGCTCTTGAGGGGTGTTTTCCTCCCCGCCTCCCCGGCCGGCTTTAATTTCTTTAAAAATATTGGAGGAATTAAGCCATTTGGCCTCCAAAGCCCTTAAATTTAAAGGGGAGGCCTGGGGGAATTCCAAATTCAAAATTAAAGAATTTACCCCGCCTTTAAAAAATTGCCGGGCCCCGGCCTTTATTTTAGCGGAAGCTGTTGAGGCCTCAAGGCCCTGCTTAAAGCTCTCCGCCACCTGGCCTTCGCCCCTTAAGGGCATAAAAATACCGGCCCATAAATAAGAAAACACCAGTAAAAAACCGCAAAATACTGTAAATTGAAGAGCCGTTCTTCTTTTACGCATTTTACTTCTGTACTCATTCCTGCTCCGGGAGGAAAATTCCTTTGGCAAAACAGAGTCAAAATCTGCCTTGGCAAAGGTTTTAATCTCTTTTATTTGTGTATTTCCCTCTGAATTATTAAATTCTGCCGGGGCTTTGGTTTTTTCTAAAGCATTTGCTTCTTCTTTAGGTTTATCCTTTTGCATATACGCATCCTTTTAAAGCTATTTATTAAATCGCTTTGCTGCTTATAAGGTTTGTTCTAAAAAGTTTTTTCTAAAGAGTTTCTGCCTAAAGATTGCATTTGCAAATAAGCCGAAATAAAATCCTCAATTTCCCCATCCATAACGGCATCCACATTACCGGCTTCAAAATTTGTTCTATGGTCTTTAACCAGGCGGTAGGGCTGAAAAACATAAGAGCGGATTTGACTGCCCCAGGCTATTTCCTGAGTATCCCCCCGAATGCTGTTAAGCTCGGCCTCCTTCTTTTGAATTTTTAAATCCAAAAGCTTGGCGTAAAGCATTTTCATGGCTTTATCTTTATTGGAGAGCTGAGAGCGCTCATTTTGGCATTGAACAACTATGCCGGTGGGAATATGGGTAATTCTCACGGCGGAATCCGTCTTATTTACATGCTGCCCCCCCTTGCCGCCGGAACGGAAGGTATCTATACGGAGGTCATCCTCATCAATTTCAACCTCATTATTTTCCTCCACCTGAGGCAAAACCTCAACGGAGGCAAATGAGGTATGGCGCCTGCCTGCAGAATCGAAGGGGGATATTCTCACCAGGCGGTGCACTCCTTTTTCCGATTTAAAATAGCCGTAGGCATTTAAGCCCTCCACAGCTAAAGAGGCGCTTTTTATGCCGGCCTCTTCCCCGGGGAGAAAATCTATTAATTCTGTTTTATAGCCTTTTTTATCACAATAGCGAGTATACATTCTTAAAAGCATTTCTACCCAATCCTGGGCCTCAACCCCCCCTGCCCCGGCATGGAGGGATAAAATCACATTATGATTATCATATTCTCCGCTTAATAAAATATCAAGCTCGGCCTTTTCCAGCTGCTTGTTAAAATTACGGAGCAGCCCCTTGCCCTCAGCCCAAAGGGCCTCGTCATCGGCCTCAAAGGCCAGCTCCCAAAGGGCTTCAATTTCTTCAAGGTTTTGGTTAAGCGCCATATATCGGCTGACGGCCTCTTTTTGCTCATTAATAAAGGCCATTTTGCGGCGGGCTTTTTCCGCATCCTGCCAAAAATCTTCCGCCAGGGTTTCTTTTTGGGCTTCGGCTATTCTAGCCTCTTTACCCTCTATGTCAAAGGGACCTCCTAAGGTTTTCAACCCGCCGGCGGTATTCGCTTATTTGAGGGCGTAAATCTTCTACCATGGCTGCCTCCTCTTTTTCAGGCCTGGTTTTAAAGCCTTTAAGCCGCTTTTATTACTCTTCTTCTCTGCCGCAGCATTTTTTATATTTCTTTCCGCTGCCGCAGGGGCAGGGGTCATTTCTGCCTATTTGCTTTTCCGGGCTTTTGCGTATGGGTTTTTTAGTCTCTTCCTGGTACTTGTTCTCCGTCATTTCCCGTCTTTCCTGCGGGGCCTCTACCAAATTTGCCCTGAGGCAAAGGCGGACAACCTCATTTTGAATATCTTCCGTCATTTGCTGGAAAATATTAAAGGCCTCGTATTTATATTCCACCAGAGGGTCCCTTTGGCCATAGGCCCTAAGGCCAATCCCCTGGCGCAATTGATCCATAGCATCAAGATGATCCATCCATTTGCTGTCCACAACTTTTAAAATAACTATTCTCTCAAGCTCGGACAGGGTTTCTTCCCCCAGCTTTTCCCCTCTTTGGGCGTAGTTTTCCTTCAGCCTTTCTATAATTAGGGGTGCAACCTCATCCGCTGCCAGAGAGCGGATTTCTTCAGCGTCCGGGCAATTCTTTTCAAAATAGGGAGATAATTCTTCCAGCAGGGCCGGAATATCCCAATCCTCGGTATATTGCCCCGCGGAGGTAAAATTAGCGATAATTCGACCGATAACATCCTCCAGCATGCCTAAAACACTTTCCCGAAGGTTTTCCCCATAAAGGGCCTGGCGGCGCTCCTTATAAATAATTTCCCTTTGGGTATTCATAACATCATCATAGTCTAAGACGGCTTTACGGATATCAAAATGGCGGGCCTCTACCTTTTTCTGGGCGTTTTCTATGGTTTTAGAAACCAAACCCGAATCTATAGGCATGGAATCATCCACCCCAAAGCGATCTAAAAGCCCCGCCATGGAATCCCCGGCAAAAATCCGGACTAAATCATCCTCGGCGGAAAGATAAAAGCAGGTAGAACCGGGGTCTCCCTGGCGGGCGGCCCGGCCCCTAAGCTGATTATCTATACGGCGGCTTTCATGGCGCTCTGTGCCGATAATATGCAGCCCGCCCAATTCCACAACTCTTTCATGCTCATTTTTAGAGGCTTCGGTATGCCTGTCTATAATTCTCTGCCGCTCGGCGCCGCTTAAAGTTTGCTCTTCATCTTCAAACTGAGCCTCAAGGGCGGCAATTTCCCTTTCGGCTAAAAGCTGATAATTGCCTCCTAAAATAATATCCGTACCCCGGCCTGCCATATTTGTAGCAATAGTTACGGCGTTAAGCCTGCCGGCTTGAGAAACAATTTCCGCCTCTTTTTCATGAAATTTTGCATTTAAAACCTGATGCTCTATACCCTTATTTTTTAAAAGGAGGGAAATAAGCTCGGATTTTTCTATGGAAACCGTGCCCACCAAAACCGGCCGCCCCTCTTTATTATGGGCAGCAATTTCTTCTACCACGGCATTATATTTTCCCTTTTCCGTTCTGTAAATCCGGTCGGATAAATCTTTTCTTATCATTGGGAGATTAGTCGGTATTTCTACAACATCCAAACCGTAAATTTTACGGAATTCCTCTTCCTCCGTTTTGGCAGTACCCGTCATACCTGCCAGTTTATTATACATTCTAAAATAATTTTGGAATGTAATTGTAGCCAGGGTTTGGCTTTCTCTTTCTATTTTAACATTTTCTTTAGCCTCAATGGCCTGATGAAGGCCCTCGCTATAGCGGCGGCCGAACATTAAACGCCCGGTAAATTCATCTACAATAATAACCTGGCCGTCTTTTATTACATAATCCCTATCCCGGCGGAATAAGGCGCTTGCCTTTAAGGCCTGATTAACATGGTGGCAAATTTCGGTATTTTTATCATCATAGAGGTTTTCCAGCCCCAAAGCCTTTTCTACTCTTGCCACTCCCTCTTCCGTTAAAGCGGCGCTGCGGACTTTTTCATCCACAGTATAATCCGTTTCGTCTTTAAGCCGGGGAATTATTTTGGCAATCTGATAATAAAGCTGTGTAGGCTTATCGGAAGGGCCGGAAATAATTAAAGGGGTACGGGCTTCATCAATAAGAATACTGTCCACTTCGTCTACAATACAGTAATTTAAAGGCCTCTGTACCATATGGCTGGGGTGTACCGCCATATTATCCCTTAAATAATCAAAGCCAAATTCATTATTGGTGCCATAGGTAATATCCGCAGCATAGGCCTGCCTTTTTTCTTCCGGCCCCAGGCCGTGTATAATCAGGCCGACACTTAAGCCAAGGAATTTATAAACCCGCCCCATCCACTGGCTGTCTCTGCTTGCCAAATAATCGTTAACGGTTATAATATGCACACCCTTGCCGGTTAAAGCCTGAAGGTAAGCAGGGGCCGTTGCCACCAGGGTTTTACCTTCCCCGGTTTTCATTTCCGCAATTCTGCCATGAAAAAGCGCCATGCCCCCTATAAGCTGAACATCAAAATGGCGCATATTTAAAACTCTTTTGCCGGCCTCCCGCACTACGGCAAAGGCCTCCGGCAGCAAATCCTCCAAGGTTTCCCCCTTATCAAGCCTGTTTTTAAATTCCGCGGTTTTATTTTTTAAGCCCTCATCACTCAGGGAGGAAATCTCCCCCTCCAGCCCGTTGATAATATCTACAACTTTACCGTATTTTTTTATATCCCGGGCATTATCATCTAATATTTTAGCTAAAAACCCTAACAAAAAAACACCTCCCATGAAAAAACCCCGTACATTCCTGCAAAAACATTTAAAAACACAAAAAAGAAACCAAAGCTATAAAGAAGGGGCTGCCATACCCAAGGGTATAAACAGCCCCAAAGCTTCGGAAAAACAAATCAGTCCTTACCGGCAAGCATCATAATTCTGCGGTTAATAGCGTCTAAAGCTGCTCTGCTTACGGCCTCGTTTTCGTCTTCTTTAACGAATACCGAGCCTAAAAGGGTTTCCTCTTCGTTTTCGGTAATCATGGTTACACTGGCCAAAATAGAATCTCTCTGGGCCATTTTAGTTTTTACTACTTCTTCTGCAATTAAAGCCGCTTTATCCCCTAAAAACTTGCTGACAGCCTGCATAGTGGCGGCGGCTACCATAAACAGCCTTCCGGAGGAAGTCTTTGGCCCTCTTACGGTACCCTCAAAAACTTCTCCCATAAAGCCTATTTGAACCGAAACCTCCATTTCCAGACCGGTTATAACGGTATTTACACATAATAAACGGAACCTGGGAAATAAGGGTTTAGCAGCAGGCGCCCCATTGAGGGGAGGCTCCACCGGGATAATTTTATTGCTGCCGATATAAGCATCCCATTGCTTGCTTAAATCATCCTGGGTAATACTAATATATTGAGGCTCCGCTTCCAGGCCGAATTTTGTTTGAAAAACATGAAGCGCATCCTCAAGTATATCCTCAGAAAGCCTATCCGCAGTGGCAAGAATATTTATTCCGGCAATAGCCCCCTCATCATTGAGGGTAATTTTAGAAGCCATTACGCTGTCAATTTGGGCAAGGGCATCCTCATATTGACTGCGTAGGACTTGTTCTCTTTGATTAATCATTTAAAACCTCCTGCAAATTCTAAAACTGCTAATGCCATTATAGCACAAACTGCGGATTCCTCCAATAATATCCTTGCCTTTATTATCCTGCCGGAACAAAACAGCAGGTTTAGGCCTTGAGGCGCATATACCTATATTAGCCTTTTTTAATACTGCCCCTTGCCATTAATAATTTGCCGGATTGCAATAGGCTAAACCTCCGGCGCCAAAAGGCCGTAGCTTCCGTCCCGGCGCTTATAAACTAAATTCATTTGCTCCCCGTCGGCATTTAAAAAGAGGAAAAAATTATGCCCTAAAAGGTTCATTTGCATAATAGCCTCTTCCACAGGCATGGGCTTTAAGGGGAAGCGCTTAACCCTTACGGGGAATTCATCCTCCTCTTCCGGATGAGGCTGGCTTACCAATGCCGCAAGATGGGCATCTTTTGTTATGCCCCGGCCCTTTTTGGAAAGGCGGGTTTTATAACGCTGAACCTGGCTTTCTAATTTATCTGATACACTGTCAATAGCAGAATACATATCATAGCCTTCTTCTTCTCCCCGAAGAATCCGCCCGTTTAAGGGTATGGTTACCTCCACACGGTGCCTGTCCTTAATTACGGAAAATGTAGCCTGGGCTTCCTCGGCGCCTACAAGCTTTTCAAACTTGGCAAGCCTTTTTTCAAGATATTCACGGAGAGCTAAAGTTACTTCCAAATTTCTTGCTTTTACATTAACCTTCATAACCTTCACCCCTTACATATATTATCAACCGCAAAAGCGGCGTCTAGCTTGGTTTAGTTTGTTTAGGTTTTGCCTTGCTACTGTAAAGAATTCCCCTAAAAAGAGGTTTTTCCTCTTTTTGTTTAATTAAAATCTCTGTTGCCATAATAGAATTTTAGCCGCTTTTTCTGTGGAAAATGTGGATAATATTGTTAATAATTTGTGTTTTACCCTTATGTTTTTGGGGATTAACTCTATTTATTGTGCTTAACTTGTGGATTGATTATTCTCCGCCGGGGTATAGGCTAAAGTAAGGGCAAAAACCTCTTTGGCGCCGGCTTTTAAAAGAGCCTCGCCGCAGCTGAAGGCTGTTGCCCCGGTGGTAAAAATATCGTCTAATAAAAGAATTCTCTTCCCCTTTACCTGAGAGGCATCGGCTATAAAGGCCTTTTTCATATATTTAAGCCTTTGCTCCCTTGTTTGGCCGGCTAAAGGAGGGGTTTCCTTTACCCGCTCTAAAGCCTTAGGGAAATGGGGCAAATCCAGCGCTTTTCCTAAAAACCCGGCGCAAAGCTCAGCCTGATTATACCCTCTTTCTTTCTCTCTTTTAAAAGATAAGGGCACCGGTACTATTGCCTCAAATTGCAGCTTGGGGTAAAACTCCCTTATTAAGGCCTCTAAAAGGGCGGCAAAGGGCCGGGCAAAATAAGTTTTGCCCCCATATTTAAACTTAATTATATTTTGCCTTAGGCTCCCCTCATAAAAAAGCCCGGGCAAAACGCCGGTCAAGGGCCTTAGTTTTTTATCTTCCCCGCAAATAGGGCAAATTAAGCTGTTTTGCAAAATAAAGCCGCAGGAACAGCGGGGCAAATTTTTAATTTTTTTCAGGCATTCCCCGCAGGGGCCGGGGGAATTATTAGGGCAATTACAAACCGGACAGGAATTAACCGGGAAGAATACCTGGCGGCCGATAAATAAAATTTTATGCCCCAGCCTCATTTTATGGCCCCCTTTGGTTTTTTCTTTATATTCTCCGCGGGAGAGGGTTTCCCTTTCTTTTTATTTTTGCGTTTAAAAGCCCCAGCTCTTTCTTTAATTCTTTAGGCTTGCTTTTTTTATTTATTTCTAATTTAAATTCCATGCCGGCCGGGGCAATATCTAAAAGTTCAAAACCATACTGGCTGTTAAGCCTTTCTAAAATAGCCCTTTCTTCCCCTTTGGTGGGGCAAACTATTTTCAAGCGCCAATTTTTTGTTTGGCGGAAAATATAGCGAATCAGCCATTCCGTATTTTGGGTATCCTTTGCCACAATTACATACAAAACAGGCAGCTCCCTTACAGGGGGCAGCCTTTTATATATAAAATATACAGCCCAAGCGCCTAAAATCAAAAAAACCGCGATAAAAAACCCCATAATGCTTAAGCCCCCTTAACCCTGATTTTTCTATTCTATGCCCTCAGCCTTTTGCTTTTGCCTGAAATAGAAAAATTTTTAATTAAGAGAGGCGCCCCGGGCGGTCTTTGGGGGAGTCAAAGCCGCCCGGGGCACAAAGGGATCATTTTAATCCTTATGGGGCTCTTGGATTATCCGCAAATAATTCGGGGGATTACCATGAAGGGGGTTGGCATTTTCAGCTTTATTGGGGCGGATGCAGCTATTGCAAAATGTCATATCCGCGCCGCAATAAGGGCAATACCAAATACCTCTTTCCCCGGCGGAATATGATGTTTGATTACAGGACGGGCAGACTTTATAAGGCATACTCTTTTCCTTTCCCTTACAGCTTTTTAAAACCCGCAGGATAAACTCTTTAAGCAAAATACCGCTGCCCCGGCAAAAGCCCGGAGCTTTTTACTGTTTTTAGTATAGCATGAGGCTTTTTAAGAAATTGCCGTAAGCAGTCGAGAGTAAACAGGCTTTTTAGCCCATATTTCTCTTAAAAAAAACAAGAACCCCTTATTTTAAGAGGTTCTTTCTTCTAAATAAAACTGCCGGTCTTTATCTATCTGGCAATTAACTTAAGGGGTTTTTTTTAGCTATTTGGTAAAATGTCGGGGCTTGCGGTACCAAAAGTGAAGTTGTTGAAATTCTTTTTTACTTAGGCCTTCTTTTTCGGCTTTATCCCATAAATAGTCAGGATAGGGGTAAATGCCGTATTTGGGCAGGGGCTCTTTTGGCAGAAGGCGGCTTTGCCAAAAGCACTTTAAGGCCGGGTTTTTTGGGAAGGCCTTCTCCAAACGGCTAAAATCCTTTTCCGCCCCTAAAAACAGGGCTTCCGCCAAAACCTCTTCCCGCACCTTATATCTCCTTTGGCTTGAGGCGAAATCTTCCAAATAAGGAAGGGCGCTTTTACCCAGGCTGCCCAAAGCCCAAACCAACCCCCTTAAAAACAATAAATCATTATCCCTTAAAAACTCCGCCAATAGCTCACAGCGCTTTTGATGGGGGGAAGCTGCAGCCCCCCAAAGGGCGGCCAAACGCCAATGGGTTTTTTCTTCTTCTTTAATATATTGGTAAAGGAGGGGGAAGGCCTCCCTTCTTTCAATCCGTTTAAAGGCCAATAAAACCCGGAATTTTAAGGCAAAATCCTCCGTTTTTAATAATTCCGCCATAGGAGAGAGGGCTTCTATATTATAAGACATTTCAATTAAGGGCAAAAGCTCCAGGCAGGGCCGGGGCTCTGCCGAAAGTAAAGTATCCTCCCAATTTAAAGGTAAACTGTCTACCCTGGTTTTAGAAATAACATCGCCCCCTTTTGATGTACCCCAAATATTCCGCCTAAAAGTATAACCTCCACCGGGTGGAGGTTATACTTTTAATTATATCCGCTTAAAAATAAACTCTTAAATAACACTTATTGCAGCAGCTTTGCCAAAAAGGACGCCACCCAAGCCGTGCTGCCGTCGTTTAAGGTAATCTGATACCAATCCCCTTCGCTGCCTAAATAATTAAATTTATCCCCCTTGGAGGCGGAACCTACTTTTGCCGAGGATGTACTGGGTTTTTCTCTGAGGTTTACGCTATTGGCGGTAATTTCCACCTTTTTGGCTCCGCTGACAGCAGGGGGAGTACTTTCTCCGCCGGAATCGGGAGGTTCCGGGGTATTATTATCCCCGGCGGCGGTATTTACCGCCCCGCTTTTTAATTCATTAATTTCTCCCTGCAATTCTTCAAGCTGGGTTTGAATAGCCGCTGTTCTTTCCCCTACCAGCTTTTCCACATAGCTTTGAGAAACTAAAGGGTCCCCCTCTGAGCCGGGAGTATTAATAAGAGCGGTGGCCGCCTGCCCCAGAAAAAAGCCTGTCGCAAGAAAAACCAGCGCCGCAATGATTAAAATAACTATACCGTTTTTGGACATTAATCCCACTCCTTTAATTTAGCCTAAACCGCCGGCCTATATCTTGCTTTTAGACGGCTTTTGAATAGCCGCTTTTTTTCTGCCCCGTAAAACCCCGATTCTATCGGCTCCTAAAAAGATTAAAACCATAGTAATAATTAAAATAAATATAGCCTGAGATGTAGTAAGCACTGCCAGTAAAACCGCGGCAATTCCCATTAAAAGGCTTATCCCGTAAATAACTAAAACTGTTTGACTGTGGGAAAGACCATAAGAAAGAAGACAATGATGCAAATGGCCTTTATCCGCCTGAAAAATCGGGCGCTTTTGAAAAAGCCGCCGCAAAATAGCAAATACGGTATCGCAAAGGGGTATGCCCATAATTAAAAGAGGGCTGAAAATAGAAATTAGCGTGGCCCCTTTTGAAAAGCCCATTACAGCCAAAGCCCCCAGCATAAAACCGAGGAAAAGGGAGCCGCAATCCCCCATAAAGGTTTTTGCGGGGTGAAAATTATAGCGCAAAAAACCTAAAGCGGCGGCGGCTAAAATAGCGGCCAGAGCGCTTGTGAGAAAATCCCCCCGGGCATAGCAAACAACAGAAATTGTAAGAGCGGCAATGGTACTTATACCGGAGGAAAGGCCGTCTAAACCGTCTACCAGGTTAATAGCATTACTCATCCCCACAAGCCACAATACAGTTAAGGGAATGGCAAATACACCGAGGGAAATCATCCCCCCGCTAAAAGGGTTTGTAATAAATTTAACTAAAGCTCCGCTTTCAACAAAAACCAGGGCGGCTACAATTTGGGCTAAAAACTTGCCCTTTGGGGATATACCCCGAATATCATCATAAAGGCCTATTCCCATAACAATACTGGCGGAAAGCAGCAGGGAAAACATTTGCCTGGAATATACGCCGAGCAATAAAGCCCCCACCATAAAACCGGCATATATGGCAATCCCTCCCATACGGGGCATAGGCTTTTCATGAACTTTGCGGGCATTGGGTAAATCCACAACGCCGAATTTACGGGCAAATTTTATAGCCAGAGGGGTGGTAAAAAGCGCCGCCAGCATACCTCCGATTATAGGCAACCAAAAAACCATGGGGCCTCCTTAGAATACCTTTGAATTGTCTTTGAATATCTTTGAATTCTCTCTTTTTAAAACTGCCTAAGCCAAATAGGCTATATTCTTCCAAGTATATTTCTTCGCCCCGGGGATATATCCTTCTTAGTGTAAAGGTAAAGGATAAGCCCTTTTGGGGAATTCGCTTAATATTTTCTCATCTATGGGCTTAATTTGTCAAGCCCCGGATAAATTACCCTACTTTCCGGGGGAGTGAAGAATTTTATGCTTAATCAGGGTTAAAAGCTCTTTTATTTCTTTAACTTTTAAGAAGAATGCCGCCAATAAATACGCGGCGGCCCCCAGGGCTACCAAAACCCCGATACGCAAAGCCAGCCAGGCGGAGCCATAGCCCCCAAGGGCTTTTAAAAGGGGCAAAAAAGCATAAAGGCAAAGAGCCATAATAAGAGAGGCTGAAAGCATTTTTAAAAGGGCCTTCCCAAAACCGGCGGTAATAAGCCCGGGGATCTTTTTCCCCAGCCCTAAATATAAAATAACCGTATTTATAAGGGCGGCCAGAGAATTAGCCAAAGCCAGCCCTCCATGGCCCAAAGGCTTTAAAAACAAAAGGCTTGCGATAATATTGGCTATAATAGATAAAAGCCCGACCATAACCGGGGTACGAACATCCCCCAAGGCATAATAAGCCCGGGTAAGCACCATGTTTAAAGCTACCGGCACCAGCCCCAGGCAAAAGAATAACAGGGCATAGGCCGTTATTTGAGTGGCTTGGGCATCAAAGGCGCCCCTTTCAAAAAGCAGGGCAACTATTGGGTTTCTTAAAACTATTAAACCCACCGCCGAGGGGATTGCCACCAGAGCCACTAACCCTAAGCCCTTTTCCATGGTTTCCGCCAGGAGCCCGGCGTCTTTTTCTAAAGCCCGGGCGGAAAGGGAAGGGTAAATTGCAGAGGCTACCGCCGCCACAAAAATCCCTACCGGGAGGTTCATAAGCTTACTGGCATAATTAAGAGCCGAAATACTCCCCTCCGCCAGGCCGGAGGCAAAAACACGGTTTAAGGCAAAATAAATTTGATTAACCGCAACCCCTAAAACTATGGGTAAGATATCCCTGAGAACACCCCTTACCGCAGGGTGGCGAAAATCGCAAACCAAAGTATATTTAAAGCCGCTTTTCTTTAAAGAGGGGAGCTGTATTAAAAGCAGGCCCAAAAAGCTTATAAGGGTAGCGTAGGCCAGCCCGGTAATACCTGCCCCGGGGAAAAAGACCACCCCCAAAATAATAATTAAATTAGAGCATCCGGGGGCAAAGGCGGCCCAGCCGAAACGGAAGCCGGAATTTAAAATCCCTGTAATTACCATGCCGACGCCCATAAATACCACGGAGGGGAACATTATCCGGGCCAGCTTAACACTTAAAGCCGCCGCCTCGGGGGGAAGCCCGGGGGCCGTAATAAACACCAGCCCCGGCGCAATAATAATGCCGATAATTGTAAGCCCCGCCAGAAGAATTGACATTAAATTAATTAAAGAGCTCCCCACCAGAGAGGCTTGGGCGCTGTCTTCTTCCAGACGGTATTTGGTTAAAACCGGCACCACCACCGTTACCAGGGCATAGCCTAGTATAGCCTGTAAAAAATAAGGCAGGGTATAGGCCACTAAATAGGAATCCGTCAGCCAGGTGGCGCCAAAACCTCGGGCAATAAAAGTTTCCCTTAAAAAGCCCAGAATTTTTACCGCCATATTTATAATTAGAATTATCCCTGCCGACCTTGCTATGCTGGGGGGCATATTAAGCTCCTCCTAAAGGTTAATTCCGCTTCATTCCGCCGGGCCTTTGGCTTTCCTGTTTTGCAACGGCCTCCAAAGCCCTTTTCAGGCTAAAGCTTTTGGCGCCGAAGGCATATTCCCTAACCATAATGCTATTGGCCAGAGAAAGCCTTTGCCATAAGGCTTTTTTACTTTTTAAATTTTTAATAAATTCTTCCCTGTTTTCATCCAGGGCTGCAACTGCGCTAATAATTTCCTCAGGGGAAATATTTTGGCACTCCCCGGCAGGCTCAAAGCCCAAACTTTGGCAAAAGGCTTTAATTTTTGGGTCATAGCTGATTGCCGCAAAAGGCACTCCGGCCGCCGCCGCCATTATTATAGAATGAAGGCGCATACCGATTATCCCCTGCATACAGCCGATGGCTGAAAACATTTTATTGGCTGAGAATAATTCTCCCCCCAAATAATAGGGCTCTTGCATTTGGCCGGCAATTTTTTGGGAGATTTCTCTATCGGCCGGCTCCTGAAAGGGTAAAAAAACTATTTTCCAGCCGGAGAAGGCCAAAGCATCAAGGGCTTTGGCATAGGCCGCCGTATCCAGCCCGGGCCAGGGCCTTAAAGAAATGCCCAGCTTTTTTCCAACAGGAAGGGGAGGAGGCATATCCTCATCCTCAACGGCCAAAACAGGGTCTGCCGTTAAAAAAAGCTTTTCTTCTTTTATCCCTAATTGCCTTAAAAAACTTTGGGATTTTTCATCCCTTACGGTTATACAAACGCAGCTTTTTAAAATCCGCGCCGCTAAAGAGCGGTTTTTACTTTTAATTATCGGCCCTATGCCCTGAGCATAGAGAAAGACTTTCCTCCCGGCAAGCCTTGCCAAAAATATTTGCCCCAAATAATAATACAGGCTTTTACTCCCTGTAATATCCTGCAAAAGGCTTCCGCCGCCTAAAACCAGTAAATCATGGCGGCGCAAAGCCTTCCAAAACCGGAGTATTTTCCAGCGGTTTAGGGAATTTACATTATAGGCTGCGGCGGTTTCCTTCGGGGAATTGGAAAGCACCGTAATATTTACGCCGGGAATAGCCTGCCGCAGCCTTTTAATAATTTCCTGAAGCACGGCTTCATCTCCGGTATTTGCAAAACCGTAATAACCGGTAAGAAGAATGTTTTTCATATTATCTCTACTTTTTACCTCTGCTTTTTTCTTTAACCCTCTTTTTTAAGGCCTGCTTTATTAAGGGCCTCTTTATTGAATCCTTCTTTACTAAAGCCCTTTTTACTAAGTCCTTCCTGGGCCGGGGGCCAATATTTTTTTATAGCCCTAACAGAGAGGCCAAGCATAATAATCAAAATTAATCCGGCGCAAAATCCTAAAATTAGGCCGTTTACCGTACGCAGGGCTGAGATTATTAAAGGGGTATGAATATGGGCAAAGGTATTTACTAAAGATACCTGCCCGATTGTACCTAAAAGCAGCAAGGGCAAAAACTTATCTTTATAGCCCAAATAAAAGAGTAAAAGCATAATGGGGTGGCCGATGAGGAATTCCTTTGTTCTTGGCCGTACATACATAATTTTATTAATTAAAGCCCTGAAGGCTCTTTCCCATTGGGGCAAGGGCATACTGTCATTACCGGTACGCAAAAGGTATATTCCTAAAACCCCGGCAATTACGGCAAATATAAGCAGGTATTTATTGGTAAGAGGGTAGTTTAGGGTTTGGGAGGTTTTTTTAAGCGGGTTTTCATCCTCCCTTAAAAAGAGAAACCAAGCCCCCACTAAAAGTATGGGTATTAAATGGGCCAGCTTAACCCCGCTGAATATTTTAAGGCTAAGCATATAATTGCCGTCCGCCAAAAGGCCCACCATTAATAAGGCCCCTATGAGGGAAAAAGCTGTTGTTAATAAAAGCCTTAAAACTGCCTGCCCCGGCTTAAGCCCGGCTCTGGGCATAAAATTAATTATTGCCAGGGTAGGGAAAACCAGTACCGAAAGGAGGGGGAATATCTTTTGAAAAAGCGCCGCCCTGCCGGTAAATAAAAGGCCGGCTGCCACAATAAAACCTAAAGCAGCCATTATATTTGCCCAAAATAAGGGCAAACGGAAGCTTCTTGCCAAAAGCCATGCCCCTGCCAAAACCCCCAGGGCAATAATTAATAACGGCAGCCGCCCCGCCTCTAAAAAGCCGAATTTTAAAGGTTTTGTCTGAATAATGCCCTTCTGCCACAGAGCAACATTAATTTCTTTAAAAAACCCTGCATTTTCCTCTAAAGAGGCATGGGGTAAAAAGCGAACCAAAAGCAGGCTTATATTGCGTTCCGAGGCGGCAAGCTGATAGCGGTCCACTGCGCCTTCCCGGCTTACGGTAGTTTGCATATCTCTTTCGGTAATGGAATGGAGCCTGAGAACATTTTGCTCCATAACCGTGGCCATAGTGCCCATACCGTTTTGGCTGTAAAACTCCATGGTTATTAAAGAGCTGTTTAAACCCTCTATGGCTTGCTTCCAGCTTAAGCAGGCTTCCTTATACCGGGCAATCGGCAGGAAAACCCCGGGTAAATCCGGGTCGTTAAAGCCTATGCCTAAAACCTCATAATCTTTTATATTATCAAGAACAGCCCCGGCGCCTTCAGGGGTAAAGCCGTGCCAGCTTTTTATTTGCACCGCAACCCCCAGCCCCGCCTGAGAAAGAGCCTCCAGCCAGGCTTTGGGGAAGCCCATGCCTAAAAGTGATAAATCCCCATAGGGAATATCAGTGGCCAAAATATTCTCCCCCTCCAGAGGGAAAATATAGCTTCTGCTTTTGGGCATTTTTGCCTTAAGCTGAGAAAGAGCTCTTTGCATATCGTCCTTTTGAGAAAAAATCAAATAAGTGAAGGGTTCTTTTGCCTCATTTGCTTCCTTTGCTTCAGAAAGACCTTTAGTTTTTAAATCCCAAGCCATTGCCTCGGCAGTTTTTATGGCCACACTGCCCTGATTTTGCAGCTCAGGCAGAGTCGGCTCCTTTATTAAGGCCCCGCCGCAATAAGGGGCAAACATGGCCAAGGCCTCCTCTAAAGGAATATTTGACCTTTGGGCGGCATCATAAACCTGGGCCCAATCCAACAGTATTTGGCTTTGCTTATGGCTGCGCTCTAAATCATACCTTTGCCAGGCAAAAAATAAAGATACTATTAAAGCGGCGCCTATAAAAATATAGGCCGCTAAATCAGCCTTGCTTTTTTTAATCAAAAAAACACCTCCGCCGGAGCCTTTTATATATTAATTTCCCCCGGCAATATATATATCCTCTTTATCCTAAAGTATTATTTAAACCGGGCCTGCCTTTTAGAATAAAAATTAAGCCCGGTTTAAATAAAAACCATTTATTACTGAGAAAAATCTATTATTTCCAGCCCGCCGGGGGGGCTTACATCTTCCTGAGTAACCCGGTTAAAGGCTATGTTTTTATAATTTGTATAATATTCCTCCCCGGTTGCGGTATTAATTGTAAGCATTTTTACAGGGAAGCCGTAGCGGTCCATAAGCCAAAGCTTCATATCTCCGGCGGGGTTTTGCAAAACCGTACAATTATAACCCTCTACCTCTTCTCTGGCTGCAATCTCAAAATCTAAACGGATATCTGTTTCCAAAGGGTTATCCGGGGCGTTATCACTCCCGGGGGTAAAGGACATTTTTAAGGCCCTGTTATCCTCCCCCTCGGTATAGGAAATATATTCCCCTTTATCCAAATCATAATAGGAGATGCTATTGCCCATTTCCGCCTGGCTTATGGTAATTTTCATTTTATTTTCCAAAAACCAAACATTCATAGTAATAGTTTCTTCGCTTAAGTCATCCTCTATTTCCACCGTATAGGAATAGGATTCTATTTTACCCCTGGCCTTGGATAATTCCGCCAAAGTAGGGGGTGAGCCCGGCTCCCCGGTATTTTCTTCGCCATCGTTTTCCCCTTCGTTTTGGGAACCGGCATTTGTTTCCTGCCCTTCCCCCTCGGGGGATAAGGCGGGGTTATCTCCCCCGGCCCCTCCGAGGCAGGCCGTAAAAAGGAGCATAAAAGCAGCTAAAACAGAAATAAGTATTGCTTTTTTCATTTTACCCTCCTTAATTATTCCCTGAAATACTTAAGGTACGGCCGCTTAATATATATAAGTATGCAGGCGGCTTAAAATGGCGGAGGCCTCGGCCCTTGTGGTATTCTGCAAGGGGGCGAATAAATTCCCGCTTATCCCTTTCATTAAACCCGCCTCGTAAACAACCCGGCAGGAATTAAGAGCCCAGGGGGAGATTTTTGCAAAATCCGCCGCTGTTTTTAAAGTATCGGAATTAGGCATAAGGCCTTTATTTTTCATTTCCAAAGCCCGGGTAATTAAAGCGGCCATTTCCTGACGGGTTATTTTTTCCTCCGGGGCAAATACCCCCTCGGCCCTTCCTCTAACAAGTCCGCTGCTGTAAGCGGTAACAGCCTCTTTATAATATGGCTTTTTGCTGTCTAAATCTTTAATAGAGGAGGCGGAGCTTAAATCTTCATTTAGGTTCAGAACCCTTACTAAATACATGGCATATTCCCCTCTGGTTATAGCTCTGTTGGGGTAAAAATACTCCCCCTCATTCCTGATGGTTTTAATATTTTTTAAATACTCTATATTGGCCTCGGCCCAATGGCCTTTTATATCTTTAAACCCGGTGGGGCTTGGGCTTTCATCTCCTACCGAGCTCCCATGAGAGGCTGAGGCCAAGGCGCAGTAAAAACCGGTGTGCATGGCATCAACAGAAACATTTTTATTGCTTAAATCGGCCCCGCCGCCGGAATATTCCCAGCTGTAACCGGCATAATCCGGATTTTTATCCGGCTGGGCTATATAGTAATAACGCAGTTTATCGGCGGTCATTCTCCCCGGGGTGGCAAAAGCCCCCTGCCCCCAGGTATAAGGGGAAACAATGGTTATAGGCCCGGCAAGGGAGCTGTAATCCTCATAAAAGCGCCCGTTTTTAAGAATTTTGGCCTGAAGCTTAAAGGCGGTTTCCCCTGCGGAATATAAGCCCTTATAATTCATGGCATCCGTTGCAAAATATTTTGTCATAAGGGAATCTCCGCTGGTAAAAACCTTTATAAGGGCGCTGATATTTTCGCCGCTTTTTTTGGCGGCTAAATAATTCTCCGTTTGCAAGGCCTTGCCGGAGACGATTATTTTTTGCCCGCTATAAGTAAAATTTATATGAATACTTAAATTTTTCTCCGCCAGATAATCAACTAAAGCGCCTTCCAATAAAATCTCTTTATCCCTTGTGGAACCGCTGATTTTATAATTATTAATCTCAATATCCTTATTTATTACCCCGCTGTATGTTAAGGTGATTTTTTGGGTATCCGCCAGAGCCTCCCCGGCAAAAGCCAGTATAAGGGTTAATGCCAGCAGAAGAACCATTAGCTTTTTCATATTATCCTCCCTTTGCAATCTTTATTTTAAATATGCCCAAGGCCGTATTTATCCTATTGAGTATTATACCATTTTTAGGCGTAGGCAGATAGGTATTTTTAGCGCCGGGGCCTTAAGTAATTGACTAAAAAGCCCTTTCTTTTGTTCCTCTCCCTTGCCTTTTATTTGCTAAATTAAGCTGGAACCTCCGGGGAAGTCAAGAATCAAACTTTAAGTTTATTTAAGACCTACTATTTCAGGCGCCAAAAAGGGGCGCCTTTTTAGGGCAATTCTTAGCTTTAGAGGCTGATATTTTATGTTTTACTGAACCTATATCTGCCCTTAATCCCGAGACCACCGGCGAAGTTTTAAAGATCATAAGAAACTTAGCCCGCCCCAACACCACCATGCTAAGAGTAACTCATAAGACGGCTTTAGCAAGAGATGTTACCGGTAGAAATATTTTCATAAATAACGGTTTTATAGTTGAAGAAGGCAACCTAAAGGAAATCTTTGATAATCCAAGGGAAGGGGGGGCTAAACACCCCCGCCTCGTTATAAAGAGGGCTGATTTTTCTTTTACATTCATTTATGGTATGATTTAGGTAAATACTTTTTTGCTATATTTTGGTAGGAGGTAAACGGCATGAATAAGAAAAAGTTTTTAGTAGTTGCGGCTTTCAGCGCCTTTTTACTTATTTTTTCAGCTTGTTCTTCTGGCGGGGGAGGTATAGGCGGCGGTACCTTGACCAGCGAAGACATAGCCGGTGTTTACGAAGGAACCGGAACATTTACTAAAATAGTCCATGAAGAAGGCTTTGATCCTGAGGATGCGGAATTATGGGGCGAAAAGATTTATGAAGTTGGAGATACTGTTCACGCATTATGCTATGTTGAGGCGGTAAGCGGGAAATTAGTAGATATTGCTTTTGTTTTTGATTATGATGAGGATTTTGATGAAGATGAAGATACCATCCTTGCCAGTTATGATTCCTCAAGCGGGAAAATCAGCTTTACTTTTGGGGAAAGAGTTACCATAGAACTGATTGCATCGAAAAAAGATGAAGCTATAGTTCTTGAAGGTTTTGAAGACATAGATATGGGGGAAGCATGGGGTGCAAAAGCTTTGGATTTGGAATTAGTTAAAATCTCCGACTGAACAAGTTTATAAATTAGAGCCGGGCTTATCTGCCCGGCCTTTGTTGCCCCTTAGGGATAAAATTCTTCATATTCTATTTGCTTATATGAGATAAATAAGCCATAATAAAACAGCCCCGGCGGTAATATCTGTTATAAAAAAAGACTGCACTAAAGGTTTTAGCCTTCAGTGCAGCCTTTTCTTTTCGCCTCAGCTTGAAGAGAATCGATGAAAAATTTACTTGTTTTCTTAAACCCTTAAGTCTAACTCTCTTTAGCCGGCTCTTTTTAACTTTTTCAGTTTGCAATTCTTTTAATAATTCCCCATACCGTATATTTGATACTGAAAGGCGGCCTTAGCCAGATTATGGGTATGAATGGCGTCTAAAAGCCCCATTTCCGTCTGCTGATAGGCGGCATCCGCCTCCTGAACATCATAAACCGTGGCCATACCCTCCTGATAGCGTAAATTAGCCAGGCGTAAAGCCTCCCCGGCTAAATTAACGCTAGTTTCCAGAGATTTATAATTAAGGGCTGCCGTTTGCAAATTGCCGTAGGCCTCCCGGATTTTTATTTCCAGACTTATTCCGGCATCCTTCATTTTTTGCTGGGCCTCTTTATAGTTTATTTCCGCCTTTTGGTAAACAAAGGTGTTTTCCGCATTATATCCCTGTTCAAAATCCTTCATCAGCTTGGCGTTTTCATAGGCGTTTTTTGCCGCCCCGTAGCTTAAATCGGTCTTTTTGCCCTGGGCTATTTCAGAAATAAGCTCAATACCCTCTTTTGGGGTAAATTTAATCTGCTCTTTAATTATTATAGGGGTGTTAATATCCTGCCCCAGCATTTGATTAAGACGCATCCGGGCTGAAAACACATAATTGCGCCCCTGCTCATAGCCGGCCTGGGCCATAAGATAATTAGATTCCGCGCTTATAACATCCAGCCGGGGGGAAAGCCCCTGCTTTTCCCGGGCTTTGCTGTTATTTAACTGGGTTTCGCTCCGGCGCAGGGCAACTTTGGCAACCTGCAGGGCCTTTTCCGCCTTTTGCAGGCCGTAATAGGCAACCTCTATACCGTATTTAATGCTTTGATTTGTATAATCCCTGCTGAGCAGGGCCAGCTCATTCCCTAACCGGGCCTGAGCCGGGAAAATATTAATAATCTGATAAATATCGGCGGTTAGGGGGATTCTCTGCATACCTCCAGCCTCATTACCGTCTTTTACCATTTTATCCATTCTTTTAGCGGCGCTTTCCGCCTGGTTTACGCTTATTTTGGCGGTTTCAACAGATAGATTCGCCAGAGTAATTTGGGGGTTATTCTCCAGGCCCATTTTTAAAGCCTCCTCAAGGCTGAGGCTAAGGGGTGCCGGGAATTTATTTTCACCCTCCGTACCTGCGCCTGTCTGGGTCAGGGCAGGTTTTGCCGTAAAGGCCAGGATTATAATTATTATAAGCAGCAGGGGCAGTAATTTTTGGCCTTTATAGATAAAGCCCCTTAAAAAACTCCTCATATTGCCGCCTCCTCTTTAACTTTTTTCTTTTTGCGACCCTTAAAAATACCCCGCCAGCCGCTAATAATAGAATAAATAACCGGAACAAACACCAGTGTAAACAGGGTGGAAACCGAAAGCCCGCCGATTAAGGCTACAGCCATGGGGGCGCTTAATTCCGCACCCTCCCCGCCGCCAAAAGCAAGGGGCAGCATTGCCAAAACTGTTGTTAAGGTTGTCATAAGCACCGGCCTCAGGCGGAGCTTACCCGCTTTTTTTATGGCCTCCGTAATTTCCAGCCCCTGGGATCTTAACAAATTAATACAATCCACTAAAACAATACCGTTATTTACCACAATCCCCGAAAGCATAATTACCCCGATAAAGCTGCTTAAATTCAGGGTTTTACCTGTAATTGCCAAAGCCAGTACCACCCCGATAAATGTAGTGGGGAGAGAAAACATAACTACAAAGGGGTGCACCAAGGATTCAAAAAGCGCCGCCATAGTAAGGTAAACAAGGCAAACAGCTAAAACAAGGGCTAAAAATAAATCCCCAAAGGCCTCAGCCATTTCCTCAACGCTGCCCCCGGTTTCAATTATATAGCCCTGAGGCAAAACAAGAGCGGGGAGCTTTGCCTGAATATCCCTGGCGATGGAGTTTAAATCCCTCCCGGCGGTAGAGGCTGTTACACTTACAACCCGGGCGCTGTTTTCCCTGTTAATTGCCACCGGCCCCTGAATTACCTTAAACTCCACAATTTCGGAAAGGGGAATTTGAAAACCCAAGGGGGTGGCAATTCTTATCTGCTCTATTTGGCTGAGGTTTTTTGCGCTATCCTCCGGCAGCATAACCTTAACATCTATTTCCGCGCCGCTTTCCCGGTAGCGGGTGGCTATTTCCCCTGTCATGGCCCCTCTGGCCGCCGTAGCAATCTGATAAGTAGTCAGGCCGTACTGCAGGGCTTTTGCCCGGTTTATTTTCATTTCTACCTCGGGGCGGCCCTCCTCCATAGAGGCTTGCACTTCTCTGGTACCCTCAACCCCTTCTATAAGGGCCTTAAGCTCCTCAGATAACTGTCCTAAAATCTCAAAATCTTCCCCCTTAATGGTATAGGCAAGTTCGGCGCCCCCGGTTATGCTCACCTCTCCGCTATTGACGGCTATCTCCGCCCCGGGGATTTGGCCCAGCCTTTGCCGGAGCTCATCCCCGATTAATTCCGCGCTGCGGCGCCCTTTTTGAGGGCTTAATACAATATTAACCGAGGCGCTGTCTGAGCCGCCGCTGCCCATACTGTATATGTCCCCTCCCCCGACAGAAACAAAGGTGCTGTCAATTTCATGGCCTAATTGATTAATAATTTTTTCCGCCTCATAAACTGCCGAATCTGTTTCTTTTAAAGAGGTTCCGTCCTCCATTTTCATGGATACGGAAATCAGCCCCTGATCAAAAGCGGGCATAAGCTCCATACCCACCAGGGGTATAGCGGCAATGGAAAGTATTAAAGCCGCTACTACTATAATTACGGTTCTTTTTCTTCTTCTTAGGGCTTTACCTAATAATTCCCCATAGGCATCGCCCAGCTTATCCAGGCCCCGGCCGGCCTTATCCTTAAGTTTTTGAAAAAACTTAAGGCGGCTGACAGGCCTTTGCACCCGGCTTATTTTTGAGGCCAGCATAGGCACAAGGGTAAGAGAAACAATTAAAGAGGCTAAAAGAGAAAAGGCTACCGTAAGGGCAAAATCCTTAAAAAACATAGAAGCCAGGCCATCGGTAAAAACAATGGGCAAAAATACGGCTATGGTGGTAAGAGTAGAAGCCGTAACCGCCATGGCAAGCTCGGAGGCCCCCTTAACAGAGGCCTCTTTGGCCTCCGTACCCATTTCCCGGTAGCGGCTTATATTATCTAAAATAACAATGGAGCAATCCACCATCATCCCCACCCCTAGGGCAAGGCCGCCTAAAGTCATAATATTTAGGGTTAAATCATTAAGATAGAGCAAAGTAAAGGTGGCAATTAAGGAGATTGGAATAGATACCCCAACTATTATGGTAAGCCGCCAATCCCTTAAAAAGAGGAATAAAACCAAAACCGCCAAAACCGCCCCTATAAGGGCATTATCCCTTAACTTGCCAATCATCATTTTTATATAATCCGCCTGGCTGAAGAATTTACTTACGGTAATATTCCCCGGCAGCTCGTCGCTGAGCTTTTTAAGCTCTTTATTTACGGCATCGGCAACAGCCACAGTATTGCCGTCGCTTTGCTTCATAATATTCAGGGCAATGCTGGGCTCGCCGCTGATTCTGGAAATCTGCGCCTGATTATCCACAGTATCTTCAATTTTGGCAATATCTCTTAAGTAAATAACCCCCCCGCTGCTTAAGGGTATGGGCATATCCCGCAATTGAGAAATATCCGTATATTCCCCCAAAAGCCGTAGGGAAAGGGTTTTGCCCCCTTCATCCACACTGCCGACAGAAAAATTTAAATTATCCCCGCCGATTAAGCCGGAAATCTGGCTTAGGCTAAGGGAATAGGCCTCTAAGGCGGCGGGGTCTGCAATTACTTTTATTTGCCGGGTATAGCCGCCGCTTAAGCCTACGCTGGCAACACCGTCTACCCTTTCTAAACGGGGGAGTATAACATCCTCCGCCACTCTTTTAAGCTCAATTAAATCCTGCCCGCCGGTAACACCCATCATCATAATGGGTATCATATTAGGGTCCATTTTAATTACGGTTATATTTTTAACCCCTGCGGGGAGGTAATCCTTAATTAAATCTACTTTTTCCCTTATTTGCAGGGTGGCATAATCCATATCTGTTTTTTGGGTCATAGTCAGCATTATCATTGAGCTGCCAAAGGAGGATTGAGAGCCTATGGCCTGCAAACCCTGAACCCCGCCTAAAATCCCCTCCAGGGGGCGGGTAACCATGGCCTCCACCTCTTGGGGGCCTGCTCCGTCATAACTGGCAACCACTATGGCCATGGGTATGGTTATATTGGGGTAAAGGTCTAATTTAAGTTTGGAAAGAGAAACCCCTGAAAACAAAATTATGCCTATAAAAATCATGGCTATTGTTACGGAGCGCCTTACGGATAATTTAATTAAATTCATAGCCGCCTCCTGTTATATTTGGCCTTAAAATAAATGAGCCGAAAAGCCCAAGTAAACCCCTACGCTTAAGGCTGGTTTACGATTATTTTTGTTCCGTCCTGCAGCTTATCCCGGCCCCGGATTATAACACTTTCCCCCGCTTTAAGACCGGAAAGGATTTGAACAAAATTTTCGTCCTCAAGGCCCGGCTCTACCTCTTTGGCCCTGGCAATTTCCCCCTCGGCTACAAAAACCCTGTTAGCGCCCATAACGCTTAAAAGAGCCTCTTTGGGGATAATTAAAGTATTCTCCGCCTTATCCATAAGAATATCCACCTGGCCGAACATACCCGGCTTTAAGGCGCCTTCGGCATTATCCAGGGTAATTACCACCGGGAAAGACATTGTGCGGGTATCCGCCGCCGGGGCAATAGATGTAATTTCCCCCATAAAGGCCTCGCTTCCGGCGGAGGGCACAAATACTGCAACATTTTGCTTTGCCTCTACCTTGCCTATATAGGCCTCGCTTACGCTTATTTCCAGCTTAACTTTTTCGGCATCTAAAAGGCGCAGGGCAGCCATACCCTGGCTGGCAATGGCCCCCTCCACCAGGGTTAATTCCGCCACCTGCCCATCCATAGGGGCGCGGATTATGGTATTATCGTAAGCGCTTTGGGCAAGAGCCAGCCCGGCCGCGGCGGCGGAGGTATCCGCCCCCTCCCAGGCCAGCTTGGCCTGTTCCAGTTGAGCCAGAGAAACAGCCCCCTCATTATACAGGGCCTGGATACGGCTGTAATTCTTCTGGGCGTCGTTTTGAGCTTTTTTAGAAAGCTCATAGCCGCTTTTAGCCTGATTAAGCTGGGCTAAGTACTCGCTGTTTTCTAAAGTAAATAATACGGCGTTTTCTTTTACATAATCCCCCACGGCTACATTTATTTTATTAACCACCCCGGGGATTTTCGGCACAATATAAACTTCCTTTTGGGGGGTAATCTTACCGGAGAGGTTAAGATATTGGCTTATTTCCCCCATTTG
Organism: Clostridiales bacterium; assembly: GCA_040767605.1. Classification (GTDB taxonomy): domain Bacteria; phylum Bacillota; class Dehalobacteriia; order UBA4068; family UBA4068; genus JAXGOI01. The sequence continues at coordinate 1,114,800 of JAXGOI010000001.1, read as the reverse complement.
GGCCGAGGCAACTTCTACGGCAATAGCCTGAGCCTCTCCCTCTATATTCCCCCCTTGGCCGCAGCCGGAGCAAAGTATAAGTAAAAGCGCCGCCAAAATAATTAAAAGATTTTTTTTTGTATAGGCCAAAGGCATAGTATTCCCTCCTGCTGTTTCATCACTTTTAAGGTCTGTTTTTTTAATTAAATGCCCACCAGCTAATTATATACTAATTCAATTCCCCTTACAATTAAAAAAAACTGCCTTTGTTTGGCTTTTACTTGAGTTTTTTGGCTTTTAGGCTTAAAGAGCAATAAAAAAAGCCCCCTTAAGGGGGCTTTTTTTGTTTTACATCACTTTAGCCTATGCAAATATACCTTTTGAATAAACTCTTATTCAAAAATGAAGAGGTATTCAATGATGTAATCTCCAGGATCATCAGTGGTTACTGCAAAAACATTGAGGCCGGAGTATGCATAGCTGGAATCAGCTTCTACAATCTCATCATCGGAGTTAATCAGATAGTAAACGGTATTATCGTTTACAATGTAGTTTTTGGTTGAACCGCCATCAGTACCCAAGGTTAAGGTATTGCCGTTTTTGGCAACTAAATCAATAGCGGCGGCTACCGGAGCAGCAGCGGCGCTATATGTGCCGTTTGCCAGTACATAAGCATTGCCGGAGAAAGCTTCGGCTGCAGTTGCTGCACCGCCAACGGTGGCTGCGGTGTGGTTGAAGGTAAAGATTGAGTTGGTAGTGCTTGGGCCGGCAATATTAATAACCTCATGGGTTAATTTGCCGTCAGCAATTTTGTATTTGATGAAGTATTCATTATCTATTGCAGAGTAATCTGCAGCGGCTTTATATTCTTCGCCGCCTACAAGGCTTACATACCAGTTACCGCCTCTGTACTGAACGCCGGTGAGGACGCCGTAGCTGCTGGAGCTGGTAAGGTCGCTGCTGAGGAATACGAGGCTTACAACATTGCCATCGCTAACTTTAGCTGCTACAGCGGCATTGGCAATGCTGGAAGCGGCTTTAAGGTCGGCAGGCTTAATAAGGGTTGCCTCATCATAAGCGCCGCCGGAAAGAGCCACGTTAAAGGCAATAGTATTATCGGTAACGGTGTAGTAAACGCCGCCGATAAGCAAGCGGGAGCCTAATACGCTAACTGCAGTACCTGCAGAGCTGGCAACATAGCTGCCGCTGCTGGCAAGGGCGGTGTAGTCGGATGCTGCGGGTTTGTCGTTATCGGCAAGGTTACCTTTTTTAACAAAATTATCAGTATCGATGGAGCCATCTTCACTGACTTTTGCTTCGATATAGGAGCCGTAGCCAATTCCGCCATCGCCCCAAACAGGACGAGCCGCATCGCCTTTAACTATGGGATAATCTACCTCTTTGCCTTCCTGATTGAAGAGGGTAATGGAGGTAACATTCCCGCCGATATCACCTTTAGCGCCGGTTACGATACCGTAAACACGGGTTGTGGTATCTTCGGTTGCACCAAAGCTTAAGAAAGCAAGCTTAAAGGGGTTGCCGTTAAAGGTAACATATTTAACGGTGTCGCCGAAGGCATCATCAAGAGCGCCCAAGGTTACAGAGGCAGTGCTGTCGAAATCATCATCGGTATATTCGGCAGCAGCCCAGAGTAAACCTTTGCCGTCAATAGTTAATTTAGTGGCGGTACCTTTAGTTAAAAGGCCTTCTTCCATAGCAAAAACAGCAATTACTTCATCAACGCCATTGCTGTTGCTGTTTTTATAGAATACATCGCCGCGCTCAAGATCTGCCAAGGTGGCAAATGCGCCGTCTTTAATTACAACAACATCTTTGCTCTTAACATTGAGGGTGCTGCCAAGGAGAACTTCCACTCTCTTGGCGGTGTCATTGTATTTATCAACAACGGTGAGGCCGGTTTTAGTTGCGCCGCTAATATCGGTAACCAGATAAACTTCGTTATCCGAATTATAGAAAACTTTGGCAACATAATCATTATCAGCGGGTAAAGTAGGAGCAGCGGCAAGCTTAACGGCTTTGCCGTCTACTTTAACTGTGGTAACTGGCGGGGTACCGGCGGTGTTAACATTAACATCATCAGAATATTTAACGCTGGAGGTTACATCAATGTAAATAACTTTGCCTTTGGAGTTTTTGTAAACATCACCAATCATATCTTCAAGGTCGTTTACAAAAAAGCCGCCGGAGATATAGTAGGAATCAGCAAGAGTAAATGTGCCGACTTTAATAACCATATCTTCAAAATCATCAACATCCCAATCGCCAAGAAGTTCATCTTCATCTACAACAGCGCCAAAGGAATCGGCTAAAACGCTGGTTTTAGAAGGGGCATTGATGTCTTCAAAGCGGGCTTTGTCGGAATTCCAGAAAACGACATCCTGATCAAGAATATTGGAGCCCATAACGGCTACATCGCCTCTGGTGGCTTTGGCGGTGGCCAGGAATGTAACATCATCGGTTACGCCAAGTTTGGAAGCCTGAGCAATGTAATCAAAAGGCCAGGGGCCGGGGAGGTTATCGTCATAACCGGCAATGCGGAGTAAGACGGTAACAACTTCCTGCATGGTAATATTGTTATTGGGCTTGAAGGTGCCATCGGGATAACCGTTGACAAAGCCCTGAGAGGTAGCCAGGTTAATCCAGCCGGTATACCAGGCGCCGGTGGCTACATCGCTGAAGCGGGAGGGGGTGCCGGCGAGATTATCGGCCGCACCGCCAACGCCTGCCAGATTGCAGGCAATTTTTGCAAATTCAGCACGGGTAATGCTGTTTTCCGGGCCGAAAGTGCCATCGGGATAACCCCCGACAACATCCAGAGCAGTCAGCTTAGCAATAGCATCCTGCTGAGTTTGGTTAAGAGCTTTGGTATCGGTATAGGCAAGCGCGCTTGTTGCCAGACCAAAAACCATAGCCACAACCAGAAGTACTACGAGTAGTTTCTTCATGCGTGAATCCTCCTTAAAAAAATTTATTTAAGTGTCTAAAGGCTAGCCTCCTTTAGAAACTTTATATACCTAAAAAAACTTTAATAAAATATGCTTTATTCAGCTGCCAAAGAACAGTTAGCCTTGTTTAAAGAAGCTTGCTTAAAATATGTAATAAAATATAACTGGAATAAAGAGCAAAATACGCCCTTCGTAAATAAATACAAGTTTTTGGCGGTTTTCTTGCAGGTTTTTTAAAATATTTTTTATATTTTTTGCGCCCCGAGGCAAAAGGCCAGTACAAGATGGTGGTGGTTTTTGAAAATTTAGCAAGGCCAATTTTGCTTTTAGGCCGCCAAAGGCTTTAGCAATTATTATTTATTAATTATTATTGCCCTTTAATTTTAAGGGAGCTGGCGGCGCTTATTCTCCTGCCGGGGCTGGTTAAGTTTACGCTGGTGCCGGCTTTTTATAACGGCCAGCATAAATTTAGGTAAAACCAGGGCCCTTTTAATTCGCCAGGGCTGCAAAAGCAAACGCCAAAGCCATTCTATGCCAAGTTTTTGAAAAATTAGCGGCGCCCGCTTAACCTGGCCGGAGAGAACATCCAAACTGCCCCCTACCCCCATTAAAACTTTTGCATTAAGGGTATTTTTCTGGCTGTTTAGCCAAAATTCCTGCTTAGGTGCGCCTAAGGCGGCAAAAAGGATTTTAGCGCCGGAGGCATTAATTTCTTCAACAACAGAGCTTTCTTCCTCCGGATTAAAATAGCCGTCTCTGAAGCCGGCAATTTCTATACCGGGGAAGAGCTTTTCTAAATTCTCCGCGGCGGCTTGGGCTATGCCCGGCCGCCCCCCCAATAAATAGACGGGCCAACTGTTGGGGGCCGCTTGGCGGCAGATTTCCGTCATTAAATCTATTCCCGTAACCCGCTCTTTAAGGGGCTCCCCCAGCTTTTTTGCGGCCCAAACAATACCCGAGCCATCCGGGGTAACTAAATCCGCCTTTTCAATTATCTCTTTAAATTCCGGCAGCCGCCGGGCATTATATAAAATTTCGGCATTAAGGGTAATAATCTGCCCGGGGGTATTTGCCCCCATAAATTCATGAACCCGGCAAAGGGCCTGAACCATATCCAGATTATCCACCCGTATTCCCAGTATTTTCACAATATTGCTCCTTAAGGCCGCTTTTAACCCGCCTGCCTATGTCCAAAACTATTCATTTATTAGGCATTTAGGCATTTAATTATTGGGGGGCAAATTATCATACACAGCCGGTATGGTTTTTTGTTTCGTCGGGGAAATCCTCCCCCATAAGGTAGCGGATAAGGTTTTCCTTCTGGTCTTCATCCATTACCCAATAGCTTACCTTATTTATATATTTGCCATCCCCCGGGGTTACCATTAATTCTAAAGAGGAAATATCGGCCCGTAAAACTAAATTTGCTAAAGAAAGCAGCTCTTTTGTATTTAAATCTGTTTTAATATTATTCATAGCCACATCCACAAGTTTGGGGATTTTTAAAATAACCCCGGGTGTGGTTACTTCATTTATAACCGCCTTAATAAATTGCTGCTGGCGGTTTATTCTGCCGATATCCGCCTGAAGAGGCTCCCTGAAGCGGACAAATTGCAGGGCTCTTGCTCCATCCAGCCTTTGATTATCCCCTGCGGCCAAATTAATCCCCTCCAAAGGGTTAACCATTTTTTGAGGGATATCCAGAGTAACGCCGCCAAGAGCATCCACAAGGGCCGCAAAGCCGTTAAAATCCACCTCTACATAATTATCAACTTTAATCCCGAAAACGCTTTCAATAGTAGCCGTGGTAAGGGGCATACCCCCAAAGGAATAGGCATGGTTTATTTTTGTTTTGCCACCCCCGGGAATAGTAACATAGGTATCCCTGGGGATTGAAAGAACTTTGGCCTCCCCGGTTTGGGGTTGTATAAAGGCCAGCATAATAGTATCCGTACGGCCGATATCATCCGGGCGTTTATCGCAGCCTACCATTAAAATAATCTGAACGCCGTCATGGTCAAGGTTTTCAATAAGATCTTGGGGGTTAAAGGGCATAAAATCTTCCCCGGTAACCTGATAACCCTCCCAGGCCGGGGCGCTTGCGCCGGCAATAGCCACCCCTAAATAAAAACACCAAATGAGGGTAAAAAGACAAAGAAGAACCAAACATATTCTTCTCTCTGTTGAAAGCCGGTGAAAGCGGGATTCTCTTTTAAAGCATCTCCCCTTGGGCTGCCAAAATTCATTTTCTATTTCAGGCATTTAACACCCTCCGTTTAAGGAAGCTTAAGTCAAGTCTTTCTTAATTTCAGGGCGGCTTTTATCCGTTTTAAGGGCTGCCCTTTAAGCTTTGTTTCAGCATTATTTAATATCTATATTTATTTAATATCTATTCTTTTATTTACGCTATCCCAGTTTACCGTTGCGCCAAAAGCCTCGGCAATAAAGCGGGCAGGCACCAATACCCTGCCGCTATCCATAACCGGAGCCGCAAGGAGGGTATAATTTTTGCCGTTTACCTGCGCGGTTTTACCATTAAGGGGTAAAATAATTTTTACTCCGCTTTTTAGGCAGGTAACGGTTTTATTTATATTATCCCAGTTTACATCGGCGGATAAACCCTCCCCTACAAAGCGCAGGGGCAAAAGGGTTGTACCGTTAATTATTTTAGGGGCAATATCCAGAACATAGGCCACACCGTTTATGGCAGCCTCCTTTTTACCCGGATAAAGCACTATATGGCGGCCCTTTTTTAAAGCCGCCGCCTGAATTTTTAAAGAAGCAATATTTTGCTCTAATTTATTAAAGCTTTCATTTATATATTTATCCGTCCAGCCTTTGCTTACTAAAGGGTCGCTGCTGCTGCCGGGATGGCTAAAAGCAAAAGCCGAAAAACCCCAAAAGAGCCCCAGTAAAAAGAAAAAAGCTAAAAACTTCCACCCCTTTAGGGGCAGATTTGGTAAAGCGATGTTTTTTAACTTTTTAAAAATATTCTCCCTTTTTGCCTTAATATTCATTAAAAGATTCCCCCATTAAAGCCTGAGGTATTCTTAGGCACCATAAGCCCTATTCAAAACTATTCGACAATAAACCGTTTTTACCTTTAAAAACTTTGTATCAAAAAGCATAAGCCCCTCTTAGCAAGGGGTTTTTGAGGCCAAATACTTTTTGTCCCTATATCGTGCGGGTAAAATATTCCCGATTAAACATAAAGAGCGGCTTTAATAAAGCCGCTCTTTAAAAACCGCTGTAAGCCCCCTATAAAGCCTGCTTGGCAAAACCCTTGGAATTACGGAGCATATGCAGCTGAGAAAGAGCCTTGCCCGTACCCCTTGCCACACAGGAAACCGGATCCTCCGAAATATGCACCGGCAAGCCGGATTCATGGGAAAGAAGAGCGTCCAGACCATGAAGTAAGGCTCCGCCCCCTGTCATAACAAGGCCTTTATCAATAATATCCGCCGAAAGCTCCGGCGGGGTAATTTCCAGAACCTCTCTTAAGGCGGCAACTATATTTTCTAAAGGCTCCTGCATGGCCTCGCAGCATTCCAAAGAAGAAATACTTACGCTTTTAGGAAGCCCCGTTAAAAGATCTCTGCCCCGAACATCCATAACTTTATTATCTTTCAGGCCCTTAACAAAAGCCGTCCCTACCGACATTTTTAAATCCTCGGCAAAGCGCTCGCCGATTAAAAGATTATGGGCCCTGCGTACATAGCGAACAATCGCTTCATCAAATTTATCTCCCCCAACCCGCAGGGATTTACTGCAAACTATGCCCCCTAGGGCCAAAACAGCAATATCCGTGGTTCCCCCGCCGATATCTATTATCATACTCCCGGAGGGGCTGGAAACATCCAGGCCGGCGCCTAAGGCAGCCGCCAAAGGCTCTTCCATTAAATATGCCTGGCGGGCGCCGGATTGAAGGGCGGCCTGACGAACGGCCCTTTCCTCAACCCCGGTTACGCCTGAGGGGATACATACCATAACCCGGGGCTTAAAGAGCCAGTTATTGCCGCAGGCTTTGCTGATAAAATAACGGAGCATTTTTTCGGTTATATCATAATCGGCAATAACCCCTTCCCTCATGGGGCGGATGGCTACAATATTCCCGGGGGTTCTCCCCAGCATACGGCGGGCTTCCTCCCCAATGGCAATTATATAGCCCGCCTTTTGATCTATTGCCACAACGGAAGGCTCTTTTAAAACAATACCTTTGCCCTTAACATAAATTAAAATGCTGGCTGTGCCTAAATCTATTCCGATATCTGCCCCCATGCTGAAAAAGCCCATCCCACTGCCCCTTTTCCTTTTATTCTTTAAAATAACTTAAAATATCAGGTTTATTATATAAATAAAAATTATTTTAGACAAAACATTTAGCTATCCTTCCTTTTATTCTACATTACGCCCTATTTTCCTTTCTGGCTCTAAATCCGGCCTCTGCTTAATCTCTCCTATTAATCTCCCCCTAATCTATCCCTTTAGTCTCACCTATAAACAAGGGCCCGTAAACAGTTTTTTATTGGGATAAATTTCTTAACCCGATTAATCTCTATCCCACTAAAAGCAGGCATACCTTAAGGTATGCCTGCTTTTATTTATATTTTTTTAACCCCTAAATATTTAGAGAAGTTTGTAGCTGCTTAAGCTGAAAATTAGCGAAGCTTTAAACCCGGCCAAATATTACCTTTAAAATTTAGGCTATTTTTGAGATAAATATTTTCTTTTTGTGGCCTCTCCCCCTCGCAAATGGCGCTCGGCCTTATTTGTGTCTAAAATATCTCTGACCCTGGCGGCTACCATTTCATTAATAAGGGGCAGCCTTTCGGTTACATCTTTATGTACTGTGCTTTTGCTTACCCCAAAAACACTGGCCGTTTGCCTTACTGTAGCGGAGCTTTCAATTATATAATTGCTTATTTCCATTACTCTTCTTTGAATATATTCCTGCATGGCACAAGCCTCCCCACCCGGCTTTTTGTAAATATATATGGGCTAAGGGGGCAATTTATGACGAGGATTTTACCTGCAGCCGATAAATACAGGTATCGGCGTATATTAAATAATTTATTGCAGGGCCCGGGGAATTGTGTAGGGCTATAATCCCTAGCCTGGCCCAGAACCCCCTGCCGCCACCATAGGTTTTATAGACCCTGCACCCCTTGCAATATTAAATTAAGTCGTTATTCTTATTTGCCGATATTCCCAAAGACGCTTTCCGCCGGGCTTCTTGAACCTGGACGGCAAGGTTGCCTGTGCCGTCTAAATCAAATTTACCCGCCATCATCAGGACCTTAATAAAATATACCTCCTACCTAATAATATAAGAGCCCTATTTATTTTAAAATAAATGGGGCTCTTATATTTTCTTAAAAGACTGTTTGCAAAAAACAGAGTCTTTTATTTAAGTTTTTCTCCTAATTTAGCCCGGCGGTCCACATCCAGCTTTTGGAAAATTACACGCATATGGGCGCGCACCGTATTTTCCGTAACCATAAGCTTTTCGGCAATTTCGCCGTTTCGCATACCGCCGGCGGCAAGAAGAGCTACCTCCCGCTCTCTCGGAGTCAGGTCTCCCGGCAGCTCGCTTGGGATTATATCATGGTTCAGCTTGATCCACCCCTCTGCAAAGCGGCCTTTAATCTTGCTGAAGCTTACTAAATACTTGGGGTACTCCCTTGCAATCAGCTCCTCAGGAAGCCCGTCTAAGAGGAAGGAAAATGAGACCAGGGGGAACAAAATATCATCCGGCAAGGCAGCGCATAGGGCTCTCCGGATAAATACAGCCGCTTTTTCTTTATTTCCCGTTTTATAATAGCCCACCGCCAGCAGGAGGGCCCAGAGCATATCCCGGAAGGGATGAGCCGGAATACCTTCGGGGAACTCCGCCTCCAGCCTGCCTACAAGCTGAAAATAGCGCCCCTCATTAAGTAAATAATGCAAATGCACAAAAAGGGCATTACTCATAACCGGAGCACAGGGCAGCCCGGCAAAATCTCCGATTTTCAGCCAATCCGCAATACTCCTTTGTTTTTCCAGCTCCGTCTGGAGAGAACCCCGGACAAGCTCCATTAAACGCCGGAGGAAGGGGCTGTCCCTCATGGGGCATGATATAGCCCTTTCCAGAGAATCCACAGCATATTGCCAGCCCATTGTATCCGCCTTATGCATGGCAATCTGAGCCAAAAGCAGCGCGGCGCCCAGCCGAACTACGCTCTGGCGGCAGCTTTCAGCAAGAAAGGCCGCCTTATAGGCATAAATTTCCGCCCTGCCTAAATCTCCCCGATGATAAGCAAGCTCGGCCCTAAATAAAGCGTCGCCTCCGCTGCCATGGCCGTTGGTTAGCTTTGAATACAGGGCTATATAAATCTCCATGGCATCCGCCTCCCTGTCGGCCTCACCGGCAAGGGAATGAAAATCAGAGAAAGGATAATGGTCGCCGGAGCGCCAGGGGTCCTCCGGACGAATTACCCGGGAGCATTCCCCAGCAAAAAACGGGGCGGCCTGCCGCAAAACCTCCGTCATTTCCTCCAGACGGGGATGGTGCAAAAAGGAGGATAAAAGCAGCCATTCGCCGTGCAGGCGCTTATCTCCGTCCTGGGCGGCAATAATCTTAATAATACTATGGAGCTCCTGCATAAGCTCTTTAAAGGGCTTCATATAACCTGCGGATAAAAGCGCCCAGGCAATACGCAGCATGGAAAGGGGAAACTCCTGCCGAAGCTTTGGCGGGCAGAATTTTGCAATATCCAGGGCAATATCTGAAAAAGAGATATCCCCAAGGGTTTCCAGGCTCATATAAGAGAGATCAAGGGCCAGCATACGGTCATAGGCTCTTACCCGCCAATAAAAACCCAACGCCTCTCTTGTTCTGCCCTCATCCCGGCATAAATCTCCCGCCCTAAGAAGGCATTCCCTCTCAAAGGCATCTCCCCGCTCCGCCCTTTTTTGCGCCAACAGCTCAAAGAGAATACCATGGGGCTCATAAAGCCCCTCGGCGGAATCATAGCGTATAAAGGGGCCTTGCAGGGCATCCAAAGCGCAATCAGGCAGCTCGTTACGGCCTAATAATACGCACATCTGCTGCAGGGAGGCATTTTCCAGAGGCGAGCAGCACAGCATAAAATCCTTCTGCTCCTCTGTCAACCCATTCCAGACCAGCTGCTCCATAAGGGAAAGAATGGTCATATTGGAAAATGCGCCGCTTTCCCGAAAGGATCTAAGCTGCAGATATACGGCTATAATCCAGCCCTCGGTGCAGCGCTGTACCCCAAGGGCCTCTTTTTGAGTAACGGAAACACCCTCCAAGGCATAGTAGCGGCGGATATCCCCGGCATCCAGCCTCAGATGGGAAGCGGTGATATGAGGAAAGCCCCGCCCCGCAATGGCGGTGTGCATATCCCGCCCCAGCATTTGCGTAACAATGACAATATGGAGAGAATCGCTCTCATGCTCTAAAAGCGCCAGCAAAAAAGAGGGGGGAAGGTCGGCGCTTAAAAACTGAAAATTATCAATTACAAGCCAGGTCTCACGACTGCATTCCAGGGAGCGCAGGGCAGCGCAGGCATCCCCAATAGTCGCCGCATTAGGGAAGCCAATACTCAAAAGCCGCCCACCTGTTGGGAGGTCAAGCCTTTCCAGCTGGCGGCAAAGCCGTCTAAAACCATCCGCCGGGGGCTCATCCGCCGCCGTAAACCAATGGAGCTCCGCGCTCTGGGGAACGGTGGCCTCTAAAAAATCCCGCACAGCCGTGGTCTTACCATAGCCCGAGGGGGCCTCAACAATGGAAAAGGGAGCCTTACGGAGCCGCTCCAGCTCACGCTTTAGCCTATTGGAGTAATAATGATGTTCTGCCGCCTTGTTTTTTCTGTATTCCATAGTTTTTACCTCCGGAAAAAATCCAAAGGCGGGAAACCCCGCTTATATCTTTAAAAGAATACGGGGCAAAAAGCTGCTTCCCGAATTCTTTGCGCCAAAACTTCTTATTACCTGAGTTTTAACCTTTAATGCAGGATTATTAAGGCGCCTCTTAAGGCATTCTTTCCCCAAAGAGTGGGAAAACCGCGGTTGGGGGTGTATTTTCCCCGGCTCCCCGGCTGTTTTTGACTTTTATTATAACGGCATTAAGCCCCTCGGATATGCTTTTATATTAGGGCCTGCCTGTAAACCCGGCGGCTATTTAATAAATACCGCTGCCATAATTATATTTAGTGTTTTTTATTTGTCTTCTAAAGGCCCGCCCCAGGCCAAAGCTATGGAAACGAAAGCTCTTTTATGTATAATTCCATACTATTATACCAGATAGAGGGGTATATATCAAGATATTACCAGCTTTATTTTATGAGGTATAGGTAAAAAGCAATATATATTAAACCATTAAAAAAAGACTGTAAAAGGCTATATCTTTATTAAGACTATAATGCAAAATATGCGGCCCCGATAAGCCCCTATGCAGTTTACCTATAAACATGGGGCAGAGCCGGCTGCAAAGGCTAATCGTACATCTTTCTCCAATAAGGCAGCTTTACCGCTAGGATTAATCACTCATCTTTCCTCAATAGGGCGGTTTTACCGCATAATTAAGCAGATAAAAACGGCGTACAGGATTATTTTTTGCTTTGTTCAACGCTTTAAAATATAGCCGCCGTGGGAACTAAAATGGTCAAGGCTTTAGGGCATATTTTTTTACGCTTCTTACCGGCTTTACGAAGAATACCGCCTAAACTTTAATGCCCGGATGAGCTAAGGGTGCGCTTGGATATAAACCCTCTCCTTTAAAATTTTCTTGATTAATGGAAAGTTCGCTTGACATTAATTATTATAATTGCTATACTGGTTATGCAAAGCACGCTTTCCATCAAGGGGTGATACTATCTTGAAAAACCGCCTGGAAGAAATCAGAAAACAGCATAATATACGCCAAGAAGATTTGGCCGCCGCATTGGAGGTATCCCGGCAGACAATCGGCTCCCTTGAAAATGGCCGGTATAATCCTTCAATCCTTCTTGCTTTTAAAATCGCAAAATACTTTAAAATGAATATTGAAGAAATCTTTATTTATGAGGAGGATGAAGGTAATGAAACCATATAAGCCAGGGCGATATATTTTTTTCTCCGTAATCGGCTTTATTATTTTTGCCGCCGGGCTGGCGCTTTTAAAGCTATTGCCGGAGGCCGGGGGAATATTTAAAAGATTGCCGTATTTATGTATTGGGGTTGGCTCGGGTATTTTTGGGGGCAATCTTGGCTCGGCAATTAAAAACAAAATAGCCCTTAAAAACCCCCAAGCCGCAAAACAAATGGAAGTAGAAGAAAAAGATGAGCGCAACAGGGCCATTAACTATAAGGCAAAAGCCCGGGCATATGATTTAATGATATACGTTTATGCCGCAATCTTAATTGCCTTTGCCCTTATGCAGGTGGATATGTATATTCTCTTTATACTTATCGGGGCCTATTTATTTTTTGTTTTTTCAAATATCTATTTTCTTTCTAAATATCATAGGGAAATGTAATAAGTTATCCGGTGGAAGCGCAGGCAAAATAAAAAGCATATGCCTCAGTATTTTCCTAAGGCATATGCTTTTATTACTTTTATTACTTTAATTACTTTAATTACTTTATTGCTTTTTTGCTTTTAACTTAAAAACTAGCAGCTTTTTTTCTTTTGGGTAAGGTACGGCGCAAGAGGCATTTGCCAATTTTCATGGTCCGTATGGAGAAGCTCATGGGCTTTATGAGATAAGGGCTTTTCAAAATAGTCCTCATAAGCCTGGATTACAGTGGGGTTCTCATGGGAGAAATGCAAATCGGCAACGCTATCCAAGAAGTAGAGATTCTCGGCCCGGGCCTCAGCCAATTCCAAGCCGTCATGAATGGGCTGGCCGCCGCCGCCGGCGCAACCGCCGGGGCAGGCCATAATTTCAACAAAATCATAAGCTACATCCCCGCGGCGCAGGGCTTCTATCAGATCTCTGGTATTGGCTAGGCCGCTGGCAATAGCAACCTTAAGGGGAATGCCGGCTATTTCAATGCTGGCTTCCTTCCAGCCTCCCATACCCCGAACCTCTTTAAAAGCATCAGGGGCGGGGTTTTCCCCGGTTACAAGGAAATATGCCGAACGCAGGGCGGCTTCCATAACGCCGCCGGAGGCTCCAAAAATAACCGCGGCGCCGGTGCTGACCCCAAAGGGGCTGTCAAATTCCTCTTCTTTTAAATCGGCGGCTTTAATGCCCTCCGCTTTAATTAGCCTGTCTAATTCCCGGGTGGTTAAGGCTATATCAACATCGGGGCCTGCCCCAACACTGTCCATGCCGGGGAGTATGCATTCCTCTTTTTTCGCCAGACAAGGCATAAAAGAAACACAGACAATTTTTTTAGGGTCAACCTTAAGCAGCTTGGCAAAATAGCTTTTAGCCACGGCGCCGAACATCTGCTGAGGTGATTTGGCAGTAGAGAGCTGATTTACCATATCCGGATACTGGGATTTTATAAAACGAACCCAGCCGGGGCAGCAAGAGGTAAAGAGGGGGAATTTTTCATTTTCTTTATTTTTAAGCTTCTCTAAAAACTCGGTGCCCTCTTCCATAACGGTAAAATCGGCGGCAAAGTTAGTATCAAAGATATAATCAAAGCCCATTTTACGCAGGGCGGAAACCAAACGCTTAACGGTAGCCTCTTCCCGGGTAAGGCCTAAAGGCTCGCCCCAGGCCGCCCTGACGGCGGGGGCAATCTGAACAACGGTAACAATTTCCGGGTCTTCCAAGGCGGCAATGGCTTTGTCTAAATCATCTCTTTCTCTTAAGGCGCCGACAGGACAATGGGTTATGCACTGGCCGCATAAAGAGCAGTCGGAATCCTCAATTTTGCGGTTTAAGGAAACATCAACAGTGGTGCGGGAGCCGGTATTGGCAACATCCCATATTTTTAAGGACTGAACTTTATCGCAAATCTGTATGCAGCGCATACATTTAATACATTTGCCTAAATCCCTGATTAAGGGGAAATCATTATTCCAAGGGGCATAAGGCACTTCTCTTTTATAAGGAAGGTCTAAAATCCCCAAATCGTTGGAAAGTTTTTGAAGATTGCAGTTTCCGCTTCTTACGCATGTTGCGCAATAGCAGTCATGCTGGGATAAAATAAATTCTACATTTGTTTTTCTGGCTTCCCTGACCTTTGGGCTATTGGTATGAATAACCATTCCCTCTTCCGCCTTGGTGGAGCAAGAGGTAACAAGCCTGTCCTTGCCTTCAATTTCCACAACACAGACCCGGCAGGCATTGATTTCATTAACATCCTTTAAATAGCACAGAGTAGGGATATGAATACCAATAGACTCTGCAGCCTGTAAAATGGTAGTGCCTTCCTCAACATCAAAGGTGGTTTTATTTATTGTTATTTTTACCATTTTGCTATTCTCCCTCCCCTGAATAATCCATAGCCGAAATAATCGCAGCGCAGGCAGCGGCCAGATTCTTGCATGGCCTCCTGGCAGGTCATTCCTTTTTCCATTAAATTAAAATCATTCTTACGCTGATTTGCACTGCGCTCCGTCATATTCACTCTGCCGCAGGGTATTCTGTCTTCCAGGCTGACGGCGGGAATTTCCACATCGCAGGAAATTTCATGGTGATAGCCTAAATAATTATCAATATTGGCAGCCGCAACCTTACCGGCGCCGATAGCTTTAATTACCGTAGCCGGGCCGCTTACGCAATCCCCCCCCGCAAAAATATGGGGGAAGTTCTCTAAACGGCCGCAGTTTTCGGCTTCAATATTGCCCCATTTAACTTTAACGCCAAAATCTTCAAAGGGCTCTGTTTCAATACTCTGGCCGATTGCCACTACAATAATATCACATTCTATTCTTTCTTCTTCGGCATCGGCGTTAACGGGACGGGGGCGGCCGGAAGAATCAATTTTACCAATAATCTGGGGTTTTACCCATAATGCCGTAACTTCGCCCTGAGCATTTGCCTCTACCCTGGAGGGGGCCTGAAGCATAAGCATTTCACAGCCTTCATTAGCCGCGCCCTCAACTTCTTCCACTAAAGCGGTCATATCCGTCTGGCGGCGGCGGTAAACAATGGAAACCGATTCCGCCCCTAAACGCATTGCGGTGCGGGCAACATCCATGGCCACATTGCCTCCGCCGATAACGGCGATTTTCTTGCCGGCAAGATCCGGAGCATTGCCATTCCCCATACTGCGGAGAATTTCCACAGCGGAAATAACGCCTCTGCTGTCTTCCCCTTCTATGCCGAGCTTTTTATCGGAATGGGCGCCAATGGAAATATATACGGCATCATATTCTTTGGCCAAGTTTTCAATTAAAATATCTTTGCCTATTTCAACACCTTTTTTAATTTCAACGCCGGTTGCCAAAATAGCCTCAATATCATCTTCAAGCCTTTCTCTGGGAAGGCGGTAGCTGGGAATGCCGTAACGGAGCATACCGCCTAAATGCTGCTGTTTTTCATACACCGTTGCGCTGTGCCCCATTAAAGAGAGGAAATAAGCGGCAGTAAGCCCGGCAGGGCCCCCGCCGACAACGGCAACTTTTTTACCGGTTTTTTCTGCGCATGGGGGCGGCGCAACTTTTCCGGCATTATCCACGGCAAAACGCTTAAGGCCGCGAATATTAATCGCATCGTCTATCATCTTTCTTCTGCAATGAGTTTCACAGGGGTGCTCGCAAACATAGCCGCAAGCGGTGGGGAAGGGGTTATCCTTACGGATAAGGCGCACTGCGTCACCGTATCTTCCCGCATTAATAAGAGCGACATAACCGGGGACATCAACTTCTGCCGGGCATAAATGAACACAGGGTACAGATCTTTCCATGCTGCAGGAACAGTGGCCGCTTACAATATGCTCCACATAATCCTCGCGGAAGCCCTCTATTCCCTTAAGTACCATTTCGGCCGCTTCATAGCCGATGGCACAATCGGCAGAGTTAATAATTACCCTGGCGGTTTTTTCAATAAGATCCAAAGTGTCTAAAGTAGCCTCAAAATTTAAGACAGACTCCAAAAGATTTTCAAGCTGAGCCAGTCCCACACGGCAGGGCACGCATTTGCCGCAAGTTTGAGCGCGGCAAAGCTTAAGGAAAGATGCAGCCAAATCTACCGGGCAAAGGCCGGAGGGGCTGGCAATAATGCGGCGTTCAAGATCTTTATAAAGACCTTCCACCACAGTTTGAGCTCTATCAGGTTGTATAATTTCTAGCCTGCTCACTTTTTTCTCCTTTCCGCATGCAAAACATGCCAAAAAAATCATCCAATTTAGCTATTTATCTTTTTATACAATAAAACCCCCGCCAAAACTTTAAAGTATAAAATCCTCTGCCGTAAAAATCCCCCATCGGCCTACTTTTTATTTTGCTGGGAGTTATTATAAATACTACTCTCGTATCCTAGGATACATTAAACGATGCAATTAGACAATACCCTAATTAAAATGCTCTATTTTTCTTATAAATCAAATAATTATTCTTAAAAATCAGTCAATTATTTTGGCTGCCTTCTGCGAGCAATTTATTATACCATACTCCTATTCCCGAATCAAAGGGTTTTTAAGGCAGTTTTGTATAATATTGTCTTTGCCCCAAACCTTTAATAATAAAAGCAAGGCTTGCTTGCTTTTATTATTAAAACCCCACCTAAAACGGGGCTTAGGCCCTTTGCTGCGGCAGATTGCCCCCGGGGTTAAATAGAGGCGGCAGCCTTTTTAAGACGGTTCATTATGGCAACCCCCAACCCCTCTTCAGGCACTTTTTCGACAATAACTATCTCAATTTTTTCGGCATCCGCCATGCGGAAAGCGGCATAAATATTCCCGGCAAAGGAGGCTAAATCTCCTTTTTTGCCAAGGGCATAAGTATTTGCCTCTTGGGGCAGGGTTTTAAGGCTTTCCTGCCAGCCGATAAGCAAATGTTTTTTATCTTTATATTTTTGCCAAAGGCTTAATAATTCTTGAAAATCCCCTAAAATTACCCTTCCCCTGGGGGCATAATGGGCATATTTCATCCCCGGGGAGGCCGGGCGAAGACTTTTTCCGGAGAAATAATCCACCTCTTTTAAATAGGGGCTTAAATCTTCTTTTGTTATTGCCCCCGGGCGCAAAATTTTTGCATTTTTGCCGCTTAAATCCAGCACGGTGGATTCCAGCCCTATTTCTACCCGGCCGCCGTCTAAAATCAGGGGAATCCTTCCGTTTAAATCCTCCAGCACATGCCGGGCCGTTGTTGGGCTGGGGCGGCCGGAGAGATTGGCAGAAGGCGCCGCAACAGGCAGCCCCGCCGCCTTAATTAAGGCAAGGGCAATTTTATGCCCCGGCATTCTTACGGCAACTGTATTAAGGCCCGCGGTTACAATTTCCGGCACATTGGGTTTTTTCGGCAGCACCATAGTTAAGGGGCCGGGCCAAAAGACCTTTGCCAGCCTTTTAACCCGGTCATCGGTATAGGCAATTTTCTCTAAGTCTTCCGGGCTGCCGATATGAACTATTAAAGGGTTATCCCCCGGGCGGCCCTTGGCCTTAAAAATAGCTTCTACCGCTTCGGCATTTAAGGCATCGGCCCCCAGGCCATAAACAGTTTCTGTCGGGAAGGCCACAAGTAAGCCATTACGCAAATATTTGGCGGCCTCCTCTAAAAGCTCGGTTTGGGGGGCCTCCCTATTAATTGTATGGATTTTGGTTTCCATATTTTCTCCGCTGTATTTCCTCTGTTTTGCTGTCTTTGTTTTATCCGCTTTATATTTTGCATTATGCCATTAGGGCTGTTTTGCCTTTAAGCCGGCCAGAATACCCCTATCCCTTTGGCCTAAATCCTTAATAATTTTTTCTATAATAAACCCTTGCTCTTTAAGGATAGAACAAATCTCTTCCTTTTGATTAGAGCCGATTTCCAAAAGCAGATAACCCTTTTCTTTAAGATTTTTGGGGCTCTCTTTGGCCAGACGGCGGTAAAAATCCAGCCCGTCTTCGCCGCCGTCTAAAGCCAGGGCAGGCTCATAAATAATTTCTTTTTGCAGAGCGGGGATTTCCTCCCTTGGAATATATGGGGGGTTGGCAATAATTATATCCAGCCTGCGGCCTTCAAGGGGTTTAAGTAAATCCCCGCCTAAAAAATTAATTTGCCCCGCAACCTTATTCAGGCAGGCATTTTCAGCCGCTATTTTAAGAGCCTGATTAGAAATATCCACGGCCCAAATTTTAAAAGCCGGGGCATAATAGGCCAGGCTTACGGCTATTGCCCCGCTGCCGCAGCAAATATCTCCGGCTTCAACCGGGGTTTTATCTTTAAAAAGCCTTAAGGCCTCCTCAACTATACACTCGGTATCCCCCCGGGGGATAAGGGTATGGCAATTTATTTTAAAGGGTAAAGACATAAATTCCGCCTCCCCCAAAATATATTGCAATGGTTCCCCCTTTAGTCTGCGGCTAATAATTTCTTCAAGGCGCCTTTTATCCCCGGCTTTTAAACCTCCCTGATATAAGGGTATGGCAGCCGGGCTGCTTAAACCCAAAAGGTAAGCAATAATCAGCCCTGCTTCCCTTTGGGCTTCTTTTATGCCCCCCGCGGCCAGGCTTTCTTTTGTTTTTTTCAGCAGGGCTAAAATTATCCTCACCCCTTTATAAAGAGCCGGGCCCTAAGGCCCGGCCCGTTTTGCCCTTTTAAAGTTTTTAAAGAGCTTACTTTAGCTTATTTTAGCAAACCCTACATTTTTAAGCGCATAGCCTGGTCATTTGTAATCAGGGCATCTATAATTTCATCTAATTCCCCCATAAGGATAGAATCCAGCTTATGCAGGGTAAGGCCAATACGATGATCTGTTACCCGGCTTTGGGGGAAGTTATAGGTACGGATGCGCTCGGAGCGATCCCCGCTGCCCACCATGCTTTTGCGTATGCTGGATTCCGCCCCCTGCTGCTCCTCCTGAATTTTTTCCAAAACCCGGGCCCTAAGAACCCTCATACCCTTATCTTTATTTTTATGCTGGCTTTTTTCATCCTGACAGGAAACCACAATCCCTGTGGGAATATGGGTAAGGCGCACGGCGGATTGAGTTGTGTTAACGCTTTGCCCCCCGGGGCCGCTGGAGCAAAAAATATCTATTCTTACATCATTGGGGCTTATTTCCAAATCTACCTCTTCTGCCTCTGGCAAAACCGCAACTGTGGCGGCGGAGGTATGAATCCGCCCGCTGGATTCCGTTTCCGGCACTCTTTGCACCCGATGGACGCCGCTTTCAAATTTCATCCGGCTGAAAACCCCTTTGCCTTCAAGGAGTAAAATAATTTCTTTTATGCCCCCGGCCTCCCCATAATTGGCGCTTAATATTTCTGTTTTCCAACCGTTTTTTTCGGCATAGCGGGTATATATTTTATATAAATCCCCGGCAAAAAGCCCGGCCTCATCCCCGCCGGTGCCGGCTCTTATTTCTAAAATTACATTTTTATGGTCATTAGGGTCTTTAGGCAAAAGCAAAAGCTTAATTTTATTTTCAATTTCGGCTTTTTTTTCTTTTAATTCTTCAAGCTCCATTTGGGCAAGCTCCGCCATTTCCGGGTCGCCCTTCTCTTTCAGCATTAATTCCGCATCGTCAATTTGAGCCATGCAGGCTTTATATTCCTGATAGGCCGAAACAACATCTTCCAGCTCCGCCCGGGCTTTTACATATTTGCGCCAATTTGCCTGGTCTGCAATAACAGCCGGGTCCGAAACTAATTGAGTTAAATTATTAAATTTTTCTTCAAGGGCGGCAAGTTTCTCAAGCATTATCTATCTCCTTTGTGATTCAAATATCTGTTTATAAACCATAAGTTTTATTTGCTTTAAAAAGCCTTTATTTTTGCCCCGGTTTTAGCTATAAGGGGGCCGGGGCTTCGGAAACTCCCCCCGGTACAGGCCTTGATTCATCTTCCTTATGATTAGGGCCTGCAAAATCTGCCCCTTCTCCCTGGGGGGCATACTCTTCTGCCGGCAATTCTTCAACTGCAATTTGCTCTTTAGGGAAGCCCGGCACAGCCGTTAAGGCGGCAATAGCTACCTCAAGCTGGCTGTCGTCCGGCTCACGGGTTGTAAGCCTTTGCATTAAAAGCCCCGGCGCCACTAAAATTTTAACCAGCCTGCTTTTAGGGAAATATACCGGCAGGCGGAAAAGCTCATAAGCCAAGCCCGCCACTAAAGGCATAAGGGCAATTTTAATCAGTATTCTTAAAAACGGCCCTGTTTGCCCCACAAAGGTAAAAATAATTATCATCAAAAGCATTGTCATTAAAATAAAGCTGGTGCCGCAGCGGGGGTGAATGGGGCTTTTGCCCCGGGCCGCCTCTACCGTTAAAATTTCCCCGGCCTCATAGGCGGCAATACTTTTATGCTCCGCCCCATGGTAGGCAAAAAGCCGCTTAATATCCTCCATGCGGGAAATAAGCACCACATACCCAACAAACAAGGCCGCCCTTAAAAGCCCCTCAAAAAGGCTGCGCCCAAAATCCCCAACAATGGGGTAAATTGTATTGGCCGCAAAAACCGGCAAGGCTACAAATAAGCCCATAGCCAAAATAACGGCAAGCCCCACGGCAAGAATAATTTCTTTTGAGGAAAGCTTTTCCTCCTCGCTTTCTCCGTTTTGGGCGGCAGACCAGGTTAAATCCTGAATGCCGTTAATCATTGCCTCTCCGAAGGAAATAAAACCCCTGATTATGGGCAGCTTAAATAGAGGGTATTTATCTTTAAGGGGCTTATTTTGGCTTGTTTTAAGAATGATATTGCCCTCCGGCCCCCGGCAGGCAATAGCCTTACCCAAAGGCCCCTGCATAACAACACCCTCTAAAACGGCCTGCCCCCCATAACTTGGTTTTTTTGCCATAAATTTCACAGCCTTCTGTTTTACAGTATTAATAAACCACTAATAAATTATTATACCCTTTTTAAGCCCCATCTGACAAGGGGTAACACAAAAAGGACGGTCCCAAGACCGCCCTGTTTTTACAAAAATATTGCAGATTAAAGACCGTATTTCTTTTTAAATTTATCTACCCGGCCGCCTTCTTCCATCAGTAACCGTTTAGAACCGGTATAGAAGGGATGGCATTTGGAGCAAACCTCTACCCGGATGGATTTTTTTGTAGACCCGGTTTTAAAGGTATTGCCGCAGGCGCATACCACATCAACCTCTTGATATTTAGGATGAATTCCTTCTTTCATGGGAGTCACCTCTTTCCCTTGTAATGCTAAAAAACAGCTCTATAAGCTGACTTGAAAAAGTATATCATAAAAATATTTGCTTGTAAAGTTTTTTATTGGTAAATTATCCGCCCTAAGGCTATTCGCTAAAAGAGGCCGCCATATTTTCAAATTCTCTTTTATGCCTTATGTATTTACTTGCCGGGCAGCTAAAATAAAGCTGGTAAAAAGCGTCTTCCCCTTCAATTATATAGGCCTGGGTAATTTGGCTTTCTAAATAAATATCCTCAATATAGGCCGCCTTATAGGCTTTTTGGCCGTTAATTTGCAAATACTCTTCCTCAATAAGCTCTTCTTTACTAAAATTAGCATATAAAAGAGCTTTATACTCGTTTATATAATCCTCAAAGCTCTGAGCATTTTCCAGATTGGCCTTTTCCCCCCGGCTGATTTCAAGGGTTTTCTTTTGATAATAATTATAAGCCAAAGGGAGTTTGCCGGCCTGTTTTTCTTCATCCGCTAGCTCTTCATTAAACCAATCCTCGTATAAGCTAATTTGAGCCGCGCCTAAGGATTGAGGGTACATTTCCCAATTATTTTCTGCCTCCATAAAGGCTAGGGAATCGTTTGAGCCATAAGAGGGGTAAAGCCATTCCTCTTTAGGATGCTCTTTAAAAGACATATAAATATCCCGCCAAAAATCGGAGGCCTCCTCAAAAAGCTCCTCTTTACAATAAAGGCTTAAAACATAATAGCTCTCAAGCCCCTGAATAAATAAAATATCCTCCAGGTAAATATCCCCGCCCTCATTATGAGCCACTAGGCTCTTTTGAGCATTTGCCCCGTTTAACTCAAGGCTTTCTGTTTCAACAGGCCTTATTTGGCAATCCTCATCGCTGCAGGCGGAGGAAAAAATCCATTGAGCAAGGTCTTCCGGGGAATATTCCTCATTATAATCCGCCTTTGCGGTACGGGATAAAACCACATAATAATCAGAATTACTCGGATAGGCGGAAACATAATCCCCGTAATCTTCATTATAATACAGCCATTTGGCGGGGATATTAAGGCTGTAGCTTTTATCCTGGGCAATTATTTTTCTCTCTTGCGGGGCAAAAGAAAAAATACCGGCCAAATCTTCCGCTTTATCGATAAGGCCCTCTATTATTTGGGTAAAAGTTCCGTTTTCAGGGCTTTCCTCAGTCGCGGGCTTAATTTGAGGCAAAACAAAAATTAAAACCAGTATAAATACCCCTAAAGAAAACAAAAGCCAAGTAGGGATAATATGCTCTTTACGGTCTTTATATTCCCCGGGCTCTTCAAAGCCCCGCTCTTCATTATGCTCTTCATTATGCTTTGTATATTCTCTGTTTTGCCGGGAGAATTTATT
Source organism: Clostridiales bacterium (assembly GCA_040767605.1). Taxonomy (GTDB): domain Bacteria; phylum Bacillota; class Dehalobacteriia; order UBA4068; family UBA4068; genus JAXGOI01. The sequence goes on along the minus strand of JAXGOI010000001.1, from coordinate 1,092,266 downwards.
ATTTTTTTCCATTAATTAAAAGGCTCCTTTCCTAAAACAGGCCCAAAGCTTATTCCGGCATTTTAACCTTTGCGGGGCGGGAATAATTGCCTATTTCCGCCTCCGGCAATTCGTCTTTTAAAAGCTGCAGCATTTGCCTAAGCCCCATTCCGCAGCCCTCGGGGAGAAAAATCTTCATTTGCCGGGGGTTAATATTTAAATTCCGCAGCTGTATTTGCCTTACACCTGTTTTTTGGCAAAGCTTGATTAAAGCCTCTAAAACAGGAGGCCTATCTGTATAGCCCGGATAGGCCAATAAATTTAAAGCGCTTTTTGCGCCGTATTTTTTCATAATAGCAAGGGATTTCTCCACTTCCCCCAGGCCGTAGCCCCGGGGGCGGTGGTATTTTTCATAATCTGGGGCAAGGGGAGAAAAAAGGCTTACTCTGAAGCTATCCATTCCTGCCCGGCACAGGCCCTCAATAGCTTGGGGTGAACCGGCATTTGTATTTATATTTATGGTTCCGTTTTTTGTGTTTTTGCGGATTGCCTCAATAGCCTGGGAAATTCTTTGCCATTCAAGGGAGGGTTCCCCCTCGCAGCCCTGGCCGAAGCTGATTATATTCTCTCTCCCCGCCTTTAAATGATAAAGGCCGACTTCTATTATTTCCTCAACAGAGGGTGCTTTTATAATCCTGTTTTGCGGAGAGGGGCAGCATTGGCTTTCCTGAAGGGAAATACAGCCTATACAATGGGCGTTACAGGCCGGGGATACCGGAATCCCCCCCTCAAAGCGACGGTAAAAAATATTTTGGGCGGTAAAACAGCCGTATTCCAGAGAGCAATGGGCTAATTGCTTAATTATGCCGTTTTGGGGCAACTCTTTAAGGCGTTTTTTAATTAAACCCTCTAATTCCGGGGTATTATAATATTTTGGATGCCATGATTTATGCTCATCCGTTTGGGCGGCAGCCACTACCAGCTTGCCCTTTTCTATTCCCACCGCCGTATAACCCAAAAGAGGCAGCTTTTCCCGGCTTAGGGTTGCCCCGGGTAAAAAACCCCGGGTAAAACCCTGAGGCAGCAAAGCGGCCAGGGCATAAACAGGCTCCGGCTTTTTTTGATAGGGGTTTTCTTCCAATAATAAAAAGGCTCCGCTTTCGGCATCGAAGCCATAGGGGGTGGCCCCCGGCATCATAGTTAAAGTTGCCCCCTCCGGCAGGGGAATTAAATCCTTTTTATTGGGGAGTATAAGACACTCGCCGCTTTTGCCCAGCATTTGCAGGGGGGGAAAATCCAGCCATTCCCCATTGGGGCGGGTAAAAAGCATTGTAGCCATATTGCTCCTTTACGCTTTTTTATTTTAAAATAAACACTTTTTAAAGAATAAAAACCTCTTTAAATACCCGCTAATTATAACATTTAAGCCTAATATTGCCAAGGGGAAAGCATTCTTTTATCTAAAAGGCCAGAGTAAGGGCGGTCTTCTATTTTTTATGCATAAGTTTGCCTTCTTTGGGGCACAATGGCAAAAGCAGCAAAAGGAGGTCTTAAATGAAAATTAAAAACAAATTAAAAGCAGGCTTCCTCAGCTTTATTTGGGCGGGCTTGCTTTGCGGCGCTATGCTGGTTTTTAGCCCCGCCGCCTATGCTCAGGAGGGTAAAACCGCCTATTATTGCCGGGGGGGAGACAGTATAGGGCAAATCGCCGCGGCAAACGGCATAGACAGCCAATTATTGGCGGCCATGAATAATCTTTCGGTTTCTGCCCGCCTGCCCACGGGGAAGCTTATTTGGCTGCCTCAGGAGCCTGCTCAGTCTATAACCGTAGCCAAAGGGGATACCCTTTGGGGGCTGGCTAAGAAATATAATACAAGTGTAGATAGAATTCTTGCCTTAAACCCCCTGGAAAACCCCAATAAGCTGAAAATCGGCCAAAGCCTGCTAATGCCTGTTTCCAACTGGGAAGAACCTGAGGATGCCCTTCCTCAGGCGGTAATTGCCTTTGCTCAGGCCCAGCCGGCCTCCAGAGGCAGCAGCTTTACCACACCCCTTGAAGGGGTAATAACCTCAAAATACGGCCAGCGCAAAAGCGGCTTTCACCATGGGCTGGATATTGCCGCCCCTAAAGGCTCCCCGATTTATGCCGCCAAAAGCGGGCTGATTACCTTTGCCGGCTGGCGTTCTAGTATTTACGGCTATGCCGTAGATATTGACCATGGGGGGAATCAAAAAACTGTTTATGCCCATGCCAGCCAGGTTTTGGTTAAAAAAGGGCAAAAGGTAAACCAGGGGCAAATTATTGCCAAGGTAGGGGCAACAGGGAATGCCACCGGCCCCCATGTGCATTTTGAAATCCATTTAGAAGGCAAACCCGTAGACCCTCAAAAATACCTGCGCTAAATAAACTTCAAAAATAAAGTTGTTTAATCCCCTAAAACAAATAAAGTAAAACAAATAAAGATAATTAATTCTCTAAATAATAAAAAGGCCGCCTCAATTTGGGCGGCCTTTTTCTGCCGATTAAATACCCCTATACTTAAATAACTAACCCCTGCTATTAAAAGCTAAGGCAAATATACCTAAATACTAATTGGCAGATAAAAGACCCTTTAGAAAAAGGCCTCTTATAAAACAGCCCAAAAAAACGCCTGCTGCGGCCGGCAGTATAAATACAGATACACTTCATTTCTGCCGTACCCAAAGTCTAAAGATTTATTTCAGGGCGGCCTTAATTCCCCGGGCTAAATCTGAAATTTGGTCTTGGCTTATGGTACGCAAATCTAAAACCAGCTTTTCTTCCCGGATATAGGCCATAATACCTTTTTTACCGCCGCGAAGGCGCAAGGCGAATTCCCGAGGGGAAAGGCCCTCCGCCGCCGCTTTAACCAGCCAGGTAGGTAACTCCACCCCCGGGAGAGCGCCGCCCCCCACAGGGGAAAACCCCGGCTCTATCTCCAGGCAAAGCCGTTTTTCTGCCCTTTCCTCTTTTAGTAAATCTAAAAGGGTTTGGCTTTGGCGGTAAATTTCCTCCGCCGGCTTAAGCAGCATTTGCAAAAGAGGTATTTCCGCCGCGGCTTTATCTAAATTTAGATAGGTCCTTAAGGTGGCCTCCAAGGCGGCAAGGCAAAGCTTATCCACCCGGAAGGCCCTTGTAAGGGGGTTTTCTTTCATTTTTTTAATAAAAGCCCGCTTGCCTAAAATTATCCCGGCCTGGGGGCCGCCTAAAAGCTTATCCCCGCTGAAGGTAATAATATCCGCCCCCGCGGCAATTTCTTCCGCAACTAACGGCTCCTGCCCTATTCCAAAACGGGAGAGGGGGTAAATACAGCCGCTGCCTAAATCATCTAAAACCGGAACCCGGTTTTCATGAGCCAGGGAGCATAAATCCTTAAGCTTAGGCCTTTCCGTAAAGCCCTGAATAGTAAAATTACTGGGATGAACCCTTAAAAACAGGGCCGTATTTTCATTTACGGCATTTTGATAATCCTTTAAATGGGTTTTATTTGTAGTGCCGATTTCCCGAATGCCGCAGCCGCTTTTTGCCATAATATCCGGCACTCTGAAGGAACCGCCGATTTCTACCAGCTCCCCCCGGGAAACAATAACCTCCCTGCCCCGGGCAAAGGTATCTAAAGCCAATAAAAGGGCGGCCGCATTATTATTTACAATCAAACTGCCCTCCGCACCGCTTAAGCTTTGCAAAAGCCCTTCTACCAGGGAATGCCTATCCCCTCTGCTGCCGGTTTGGCTGTCAAGCTCTAAATTGCAATAATCCGAGGCCGCCAAAATTGCCTTTTTTGCGGCCTTGGAAAGGGGCGATCTGCCGAGATTTGTGTGTAAAACTATACCGGTGGCATTTATCATAGGGTGAAGGCCCTTTTGAAGCAGCTCAAAAACTAATTCCCGCCCTCTTTTAAAAGCGGCCTTTTGGAGGGTTTCTTTATCTTCATAGTGGCAGTTGCCCCCGGCAATAAGCTCCCTGAATTCTCTTAGGGCCAGGCGGGCGCCATCTGCCAATAGGGCATGGGGTATTTCCTCCCCAAAATTATGCTTTTTTAAGCTGTTTAGCATGGTATCCACCCCCGGCAGCCAGGAATAGGAAGCCCCCATAAAAACACCCCCAAAGGATTTTGCCTGTATTTTACCATATTTACCCGGCCTTTGCCAATAAGCCGCCTTTAAATAGTATATTCAAAAAATCATGCATTCTTAATAATACTATTTTTGTCCATTAACATAGATTTCTTCATATTAATCAATTATTTCTGCTGAAAACTTCTGTACATAAAAAAAGACCAGATTGGTCTTTTTAGTATTGTTAAAACTAACTTATCTCTTTTTTGTTTTAGTAAGGCAGACTTTAACCATCTTTTTTTGTTATTCTTTTTCTCCAAATATATTTAGCAACAAGGAAAACAATAATACCCAATATGGATAGTGCCCCAAAGAAGGAGATATATATACCTTCTTTCATGGTTGGATGAGGGTTATATATAAATATCAACTTTATGAGATTATATATAGAAATGCATAAACATGCAAAAGGTAAAATTAATCCGAATAGGGGGTTATTTTGCCTTGATAAATAGAGAATACTAAAAAAGTAAAAAAAACAAATAACCAAAATAATAACAAGCATAGAGTTTGGCGACATTTGCATTATAATCCCTCTTCCTAAAAGGTATAATTATACTTCCCTAATAATTTAGGGGTTATAATTTATTCTTATTATACACTTGTTCTTATTATAAACTTCTTTATTAATTATACCATATCTCCGGATAAAAAACTGCGGTTATGCTAATTATTAAGCCCTTGCCGAAATTCTACAAAGGAGGGCATAAATAAATATCTATGATTTTAATGCTTTTGCAATATAGTCCGGTATCGAAAAAACAAAGCGCATAATTAGTATTTATGTATTCCCTGCCAGGCAAAACAGGTAAAGCTAAAAAGGAAAAGGGCCGCCGGCGGCCCTTAAATAAGCAAAAGTTTTTTACTTGCGGTAATTTCCTCCGCCTTGGCCGTTAAAGAAGGGTCTAAAACCCGGCCCCCAAGGGCTTTAAGCAGCCCTAGAGCCTCCCTCTCCCCCAGGGCGGGGCGATACGGCCTGGGTAAAAGCAAAGCCGCCCAAACGGAGGCAAAAGACAAAATCCGCCCCTCTAAGGGTATTTCCTCCCCCAAAAGCCCCAGAGGGTAACCGCCGCCATTCCAATGCTCATGATGAGATAATATCCCCCGCAGAATTTGCCGGGGCAAGCCTATTTTATTAGCCAAATCCGCCCCAAAGCGGGGATGGGCTTTTACTTTTGCCCATTCCGTCAAATTTAATACCCCCGGCTTCCAAAGGCTCTCCCCGGCTGCTAAGAGCATACCTAAATCCTCCAGCCGGGCCGCCAAAGGTAATTTTACCTTAATTTCTTCATCTAAATTGAGGATATCTGCCAAAGACAGGGCAATCTCCCCGGCCAGGGCGCCCTGGCGGGCTAAATAGCCGTCATTTATATTTAAAAGGGCATTTAAAAAGCTGCCTAAAAGCTCTTCCCCGCCGTAAGCATCTTTTACGGGGGGGAAAAATTTGCCCCCAAGCATTTTAAGATCTCTTTGGGCCCTTATGCCTAAATTTAAATAGCCTGCAGGGGGGGCGCTTTCCGCGGCGCTTAAAAGCAAATATTCCTTACCACTAAAAAGAGGGGATTTTTGCGCCCTTTTTATAAAGGCCTGATTAATAATTTCCCCCAGAGATAAAGCCCGGCTGCGACTGTAACCGGGTAAAAGCAGGGCTAAAGCCTCAAAATTCCAGCGGCCTAAAAAAGCCCCCCCCGGCAAGTATTGTTCCGCTGTTTCCCCGCTTAAAAATATCAAATCTTCCCTTAAACAGGGGGTTTGTTCCAAATCCCCGGGGCAAAGGCTTTCCGCCTTTATTAAAAGCAAGCTTAAAGGGTTGCTTTTATTCACATTGGCCAGCAATTGAGGAAAAAGCCCCTTAAGCTCTTCCCGGCTGAGAAGGCCCTTAAAAAAACTTCCTGAATATGCGGCGTTTTTTACTTCTCCCATAGCCTAAACCCCCAAATTTAATTCGCCCTCAAAAAACAAGGGTAAAAAAGGCTATTCCACTTACGCGCCCTGTTTACCTTTGGTTTTAGGCGGGTTTTTTACTGCAAATTACCCTTAAAAAAGAGTTCTTAAGGCATAATTCGGTGATGTTTATTAAAAAACAGCTGATTCTATTAATAAACCCCTAAAAAGGTTAAAGAGTGGCTTATTTCTGATAATTAAACTGTTTCTTATTTTTGCCCGCCTTTTTTTACCATAAAAACCCCTCTATACAGGGGAGGGAGAGAATAAATTCTCTAAAAACCCCGCTTTTTATATGCCCATAATAAAAAAGGCTTTGGCTTAATTGCCTTATATGCTAAAATTAGAGAGAACATAAGTTTTTTAAAATTTATTGCAAGTTTTTGCCAGCTTTGATTGTATATATTATGAAACAGGAGTTTAGCGCATGGAGCGACTAACCGACGAGCAATTGGTGGAGCTTTGCCTCAGCGGGCAAGACGAAGCCTTTGCCGTACTTGTAAAACGCTATCAAAACCAAATATTCAGCCTGGCATACAGGCTGGGCGGGGATTATGACGAAGCAAAGGATTTGGCTCAGGAGGCCTTTTTTAAGGTTTACCAGGAGCTTCGCTCCTTTGATACCAAGCGTAAATTTTTCCCCTGGCTTTACCGGGTTGCCCATAATACCTGCATTAACGGGATTAATCGCCGGCCGAAAGCGGCTTTAATTTTAGATGAACTCCAAAATTATGCCGAAAGCGAGGCAAAACCCGGCTCCTGCCCGGAGCTTTCCTTTGAGGAGAAGGAAGCTTCCGCCCTTTTAAAAAAGCATCTTTTGGGGCTTCCTGAGCAGTACAGAATACCCCTTTTGCTTAAATATATTGAAGGCCTGACATATCAGGAAATTTCCGCAAAAATGGATTTGCCAGTTACAACCATAGAAACCCGGCTTTACCGCGGCCGGCAAATGCTTCAAAAACAATTAGGCAAGGCTTTGCATAATCTGTAATACATACCCTTAAAAAATAATCACACTTTAAATATATTTTTATACCCCTTTTTAAAAGAACAAAGAATGGGAGAAAGGCCATGAAATGCCGTCAAGCGCAAAACTTAATTCAAATGGAGATTGACGGGCTTCTTAAGCCGGATTTAGCCGCAAACCTTAACCGGCATTTGGAAGAATGCCCCCTTTGCGCCGGCTGCCGTGAGGAAGCTCTGGCCTTGCATGCCCTTTTATCTCAAAATTTTGTTTTAGAAGATGCGCCGGAGGGTTTTGCCGCCCAGATTATGGAAAACCTCCCTCCCCAGCCCGCTGCCAAAGTAACATTTTTTACCAAACCTTGGAAGCGTTATGCTTTGACGGCAGCCGCGGCCTTTCTTGTTTTAGCCGCCAGCAGCCTGTTTTTTGGGGAAACACCCCCCCTGCCTGATAATAACAGCCTGCCGGTAGCAGAAAACCCCACTAAAAACCCTTCCGGCCCGGATAATATTGAAAACCCTATAAATACAGAATTACCCACAAACCCGGATCAGGATATTCCCCCTGCTATTAATGAGCCTGATAATAATGAGCCAAATAATAATGAAGATATAAATCAGTCGGCCTCCCCGGATAAAAAAGATACCCAAAAACCGCAAACTCCTCAGGAGAATACCGGCGCTCAGCCTCAGCCCGGGGAAAGCGGAGAGCTTTATCTGCCTCAGGTGGCTTATGGCTCCCAAACCAATGGGGATTTTTCCCTTACTCTTTTGGCGGATCATAATGGTTCAGATGCCATCTGCCCCAAAGTAATTGCCGGCGGCAAGGTGGAATATCTGGTTTCCGCCTCCGAGGGCTATCAGCTCTGGCAGCAGGATATTTCCGCCAAAAACCCTCCCGAGCTTATTAATGAGGCGGGCACAAGCGCCATGGGGGCAAACTCCGGAGATTCAGGCGAGGTTGATTGGTCTGATAATTTAGATTGCTTTGTGGCTATTTCTCCGGATTCTTCAATGGTAGCCGCAAATATTAAAGGAGAAAACGGCGGGCTGTGGTTTTCTGATAATAATTCCTCCGCCAAGCCGGTTGTTTTAACTAAAAAAGCCGGGGGCAATCTTTTAGCCTGGGCCCCTAATAGCGGCAAAATAGCCTTTAATGATTCTTTAGGCAGGCTTTATGTGGCCTACCCGGCGGAATCCCTGGTTTTAATGGCCTTTAACGGCAGCATTAAATCCCTTTCTTGGTCTGAGGACAGCAAAACCCTTGTCTTCAGCGGTAAAAAAGCTCAGGATAATTATACTAAAATTTATTGCATACAGGTCCCTTAACCCTTAATTTGCTCTACAATAAAAAGCCGGAGGCTAAAAGCCTTCGGCTTTTTTATGAAAGCTTTAAGCCAAATAGCACTATTATTTTTAAGCAAGCGCTTTTTAACAAATAATAGATAAAACTTATTCTTTATAGCTAAAATATGGCAAAATGCAAAAAGGCGACAGGATATTTACCTAAAAAAGAGAATTAGTTTTGTTGAGTATTTATATGCTTATGGCTTACGGCTTTGGCCCGAGCCGTTTTTATATTAAACAAAGAAATATTTACCAGCGGGAAAGGATGAAATAATTTGATATTCCCAAGCCAAGGCTCACTTTCTACAATTATAGGCAAAAGGAAGGCCCTTATTGCAAGGGGTATTATTGAGGCTCTGGAAAGGGCTAAAGCCGCCGGAGAAATTCACTATGCTTTAGTGCCGGAATTTGTAGTGGAAATTCCCAGAGAGCTCTCTCATGGGGATTTTGCCACCAATGCCGCCATGCTTTTAGCCAGAGAGGCCAAAAAAAGCCCCAGAGATATTGCAAAAATTATTCTTAAAAACTTCCCCCAGCAAATTCTGCCTTTAAAAGAAATTGAAATTGCCGGGCCGGGTTTTATTAATTTTCGCCTGGGGGATAATTGGCTCCCCCAATGCTTTGGGGAAATTTTGGCAATAGGGGAAAATTTCGGCTGCTCCGAAATTGGCCGGGGCAAAAAAATTCAGGTAGAATTTGTAAGCGCAAACCCCACAGGGGAGCTGCATATGGGGAATGCCCGGGGGGCGGCCATAGGGGATACTCTGGCCTCTTTATTAAAAGCAGCCGGCTACCTGGTGGAAAAGGAATTCTATATTAACGATGCGGGGAATCAGATTGAAAAATTCGGTTTTTCTCTTGAGGCCCGCTATTTACAGGAACTGGGGGAGGATATTCCCTTCCCGGAAGACGGCTACCACGGGGAAGATATACTTAAAACAATGAAAGACCTTATTGAAAGAGATGGGGATAAATATAAAAATATAGATTCCGCCCTTCGGCGGGAGCTCCTTACCCAATACGGGCTGGAGAAAAAGCTGGCCTCCATCCGGGAAACTCTGGCTCTTTTCGGCGTGGAATATGATGTTTGGTTTAGCGAGCAATCCCTCCACGATAGCGGCGCCGTTGCCCAAACAGTTAAGGCTTTAGAAGAAAAGGGCTGCGTATATACTAAAGAAGATGCCCTTTGGCTGGCCTGCACCGGCTTTGGGGAAGAAAAGGACGAGGTTTTGGTACGGGCAAACGGGGTTCCCACCTATTATGCCGCCGATATTGCCTACCATGATAATAAATTTAAACGGGGATTTGACCAGGTTATTAATATTTGGGGCGCCGACCATCACGGACATGTTGCCAGAATGAAGGGGGCCATGGAGGCCATGGGCTATAACAGAGACCGTCTTCATGTTATTCTTATGCAATTGGTTCGCCTTTACAGAGGCGGAGAAATTTTCAGAATGTCTAAGCGCACCGGCACTTATATTACTTTAGCCGAATTAATTGAGGATGTAGGGAAGGATGCCGCCCGTTTCTTTTTCGTCATGCGCTCCCCCGACAGCCAAATGGATTTTGATTTGGATTTGGCGGTTTCTCAATCCGCGGATAACCCTGTTTATTATGTTCAGTATGCCCATGCCCGCATTTGCTCTATTTTAGAGGCCGCCAAAGGCGAGGGGCTGGATATAGCGGCGATAAATAAGGGAGAAATTAAGCTTAACCGCCTGGAGCACCCCAGCGAGCTGGCTTTAATTCGCAAAATGGCGGATTTCCCCGATGAAATTATTTATTCCGCCCATCATTATGAGCCTCATCGTATTGCGGCCTATGTTCAGGAGCTGGCCTCGGGCTTTCATAATTTTTATGCCCATTGCCGGGTTTTGGGGGAGGATAAAGAGCTTTCCCTCTCCCGCCTTGCTTTAGCTAAAATGACGGCAATAACACTTAAAAACGGCCTTAACCTTATGGGGGTAAACGCCCCGGAAAAAATGTAAAAAACCCTGAATACGTAGAAAAACCTGAGTATATAAAAAAGCTTAAATAGGTAAAAAGCTTAATTTTAGCCAAATACCGGCAGGGCCGGAAAACGGAGGAGAAAATGGCAAAGCATATTTTTATTACCGGGGGAGTTGTATCCTCCCTTGGCAAAGGTACAACAGCAGCCGCCCTTGGCCGTTTGCTAAAAAACCGGGGCCTTAAAGTGGTTATTCAAAAATTTGATCCTTATATTAATTTAGACCCGGGTATTATGAGCCCCTACCAGCATGGGGAGGTTTATGTAACCGGAGACGGCGCCGAAACAGATTTAGATTTAGGCCATTATGAACGCTTTATTAATATAGATTTAAATAAAAACAATAGTGTTTCCGCCGGGAGAATTTATTGGTCCGTACTTAATAAAGAGCGCCGGGGGGAGTATTTGGGCGGCACTGTTCAGGTTATTCCCCATATTACCAATGAAATTAAAGAGCGCCTGCGCCAGGCGGAAAAAGACATCCCCTGCGATATTATTATTACGGAAATCGGCGGCACCGTGGGGGATATTGAATCTCTCCCGTTTTTAGAGGCTATCCGTCAGCTTAAAACCGATTTAGGCAAGGATAATGTTCTTTATGTTCATGTTACCCTTGTACCCTATATTAAGGCCGCCGGGGAGGCTAAAACCAAGCCTACCCAGCATAGCGTTAAAGAATTAAGGGGTTTGGGGATTCAGCCCAATATTATTGTCTGCCGGGTGGAGAGGCCCCTTTCTAAAGAAATGGTGGATAAACTGGCTCTTTTTTGCGATATTGATAAAGAGGCTGTTATTCAGGCGGAAGATGTGGTTTCCGTTTATGATATTCCCCCAATGCTCCAGGCCGGCAAAATGGATGATATTGTTGTACGTACCTTAAAGCTTAATGCCCCCCCTTCGGAAAAAGACGATTGGGAGGAGTATTATAAAAAATCCGCCTCCCCCGTTGGAGAGGTAAATATACTTTTAGTGGGTAAATATACCGAGCTTCGCGATGCTTATTTAAGTGTTACCGAGGCTTTGCAGCATGCCGCCGTCTATTTCCGGCATAAGCTTATTCTCCACTGGTGCTGCTCCAGCCAGTTTACTGCGGAAAAGGCGGAGAAACTCTTTAAAAACATAGACGGAGTTATTGTTCCGGGGGGCTTTGGAGAAAGAGGCTCCGAGGGGAAAATCCTGGCCATAAATTATGCCCGGGTGCATAATATACCCTTCTTCGGCATTGGCCTGGGTATGCAAATGGCGGTGGTGGAATTTGCCAGAAATATTATGGGCCTTAAAGATGCCAACAGCTATGAATTTGACCCCCAAAGCCAAAACCCGGTAATTGCCCCAAACCCGGGCTTTAAAGCAGAGGGCGATGATGCTTTGCCCCCTATGGTACTGGGGCTTTACCCCTGCGAGCTTATAGAAAACACAAAAGCCTGGGATTTTTACGCTAAGAATAAAACCATTAAAGAACGCCACAGGCACCGCTACGCCATAAATAATGCCTATCGGGAAAGGCTAAGCCAAAACGGGCTTATAATAAGCGCTAATTCCTCCGAGGGCAAAACAGGGGCAATAATTGAGCTCCCCGGCCACAAGCACTTTATCGGCTGCCAATTCCACCCGGAATTCCTCTCCCGCCCTCATCGGCCCCATCCTCTTTTCCTTAGCTTTATTCAGGCGGCAATCGATAAATAAAAATAAAACCATATTTTAAAGCGGCGGCTTACCGCCGCTTTCTTTTTTCCCCCTAATAAGCCTTTTATTATTAGCCCTGCCCTAAAGGAAAGGAAAAGCCGGGGATAATCTCGAATACAATTATGGCTCAGGGTTTTGTTTAAATCCTGCAAAAGCAGGTAAAATAGATTTAAACCGCATAAAGGCCAATAAAAACCGAAAGGGTGCTTGCCTTGGAATGGCGCTTGCTACAAGAAGACGAAAAAACAGCTTTTAATAATTTTAATGCCCGGCACCCCAAAGGGCATATTTTACAAAGCTGGGAATGGGGGCAGGTAAAAGAGGCCGGCTCTTGGAAGCCTTTTGCTGTTATTGTTGAAGAAAATAAAAATATTCTTGCCTCCTGCTTAATTTTAAAAAGGAATTTGCCTTTTAAACTGGGGAGTATTTTTTACGCCCCCAGGGGGCCTGTTTTAGATATTGAAAACACCGCAGCCTGGGATACTCTTTGGCTGGGGATAAAAAAACTCGCCCAAGAAAACCGCGCCTTATTTTGTAAAATCGATCCGGATATACCCCAGGGCAATTCCCTTTGGGAAATGCGCTTAAAAGACTCCGGCTTTAAAAGCCTGGAAGCCGGCGAGGGCTTTGAGGGAATACAGCCCCGCCATGTTTTCCGCCTGGATATAAGCCCTGCTGAGGAGGAGCTTTTAGCCTCCTTTCATCAAAAGACCCGCTATAATATTCGCCTGGCGGAAAAAAGAGGGGTAACCGTTGAGCTTAAGGGCAAAGAAGCTCTGGCTGAATTTTACAGCCTTTTAAAAATTACCGCCCAAAGGGATAAATTTTTAATCCGCAATTATGGCTATTTTGAGGGCTTTTTTAAGTATTTAGAGCCTCAGAATTTCCTTCAGCTTTTTCTCACTTATTATAAGGGGCAGGCAATAGCCGGCGCTTTAGCTTTTCGCCTAGGGGATAAGGCCTGGTATATTTATGGGGCCTCTGCCAATGAGCATCGCAATGTAATGCCCAATTACCTTATGCAATGGGAAATGATAAAGTGGGCAAAGGCCTCCGGCTGTATTATGTATGATTTTAGAGGCGTCCCCGGGGATGTGGATAAAGACCACCCCCTTTACGGCCTTGTTAAATTTAAAAGGGGCTTTAACGGTGAATATACCAGCTTTATAGGGGAATATGATTTAATTTGCCGCCCCGTTGCCTATAAGCTTTACAGAATTTTTGAACCTCTTTATCAAAAGCTTATCCGCCTGGCTATTTGGGGTAAAAAACGCCTTAAAAAACGGTTTATAAAATAAATAATCCTGGTTTAAGGGGGAAAACAATGTCTTCTGAAATTACGCCATACAGCCCCCAATTTGCGCCGGAAGGCGGCCAAAGCTGGCTGGAAATTGATTTGGATATTATCCGCCGCAATGCTTTAGCGGTTAAAAACCTTTTAAGGCCGGGCTGCGGCCTTATGGCAGTTGTAAAGGCCAATGGCTATGGCTTGGGGGCCGCCCCTATTGCTCTGGCTTTAGAAGATATTGCCCAAATGCTGGGGGTTACAAATGTTTATGAGGCCATAGAGCTGCGGCAAAGCGGAGTTTCTCTGCCGATTTTAGTTTTTTTGCCCCCTTGCGAAAATACCGCCGCCCTTTACGGGGAATTTAAGCTTAGCGCTACCATAGATAGCCCCCAAGGCGCCCTGCTTTTAAACAGCCGTATAAAAACCCCTGTAAGCTGCCATTTAAAAATTAATACCGGCATGAACCGCCTGGGGGCCTCAGCTGCAGAAGTTTCAGAAACCGCCCGGGCCGTAGCCTCAGCCGAAAACCTTAAGCTTAAGGGGGTTTACAGCCACTTTTATAATAGCCCTGCCCCCAGAGGCTTAGAGGCTCAAAAGCAATTAGAGGTATTTAAATCCTCTTTAAAATCTCTGGAGGAAACGGGCTTGCGGCCCTCCCTTGCTCATATGGCAAATTCGGCCGCAATAATCCGCCTTCCTCAAAGCCATTTTGAAATGGTGCGTTGCGGCACTCTGCTTTATGGGCAAAGCCCTGTATCTTTACCCCCCGGCTTACAATTAGAAGACCCTTTTAAAGCCCGCTGCCGCATTGCGGCGGTAAGAAGCATAAATAAGGGTGAAAAGGTTGGCTATGGGGGGGATTTTATTTCTCCCTGCCCTAAAAAGCTGGCTGTTTTACCCATAGGTTACAGCGACGGCTTTGGAATTTCTCCTCCCTGCCGCCCGGGGCTTATTAATGCTTTAAAAAGCTGCCTCCATCAAACCGCCCGGGCTCTGGCAAAAAAACCCCAAAGCTATGGCTATCTTAAAGGGCTTCGCCTGCCCCTGGCCGGGAGAATTGCCATGCAAACCTCTATTCTAGATATTAGCCGGGCCCCCTTTTTAAAAACCGGGGATACTATAGGCATAAGCCTTAGGAGGGTAAATGCCAGCCCCCTTTTAAAAAGAATTTATCTTAAAGAAGGGCGGGCCGTAACCATTTCGGAGCTGCAGAAAACTGCCCCCCATGAGGGCTAAACTATTTTTAAGTATTCTTTGGTTTAATCTCTTATATGGCTTACTAAATAATCTATAAACAACCTTTTGCCAGCAGCTTTTTTTATTCTCTCTTTTAAGCAAAAACCGGGCCGCTAATTAAAAGCGAATTAACTTTTTAAAGAGGGTTTCCCCAAAGCAAAAGAGAATAGAGAGGCAGTTGCTTTTTTGCGCCTTGTTTTTAAAAAATCTTTTATTAATCTACGCTATTATTTTAAAAGCTTTATTTAATTTAAACCCTTAGCCTATGCCTATGGGAAGGAGGAAGAATATGCTTATTAAGCCGGAAATTTACCTGGTGGCCCGCTGCCCCCGCTGCCAGGAGTATATTCTTTACCGCTCCCTTTCCCTGTTTTCTTTAAGGGGTACCAGGCCCAAAACCGTTACCTGCCGCTGCGGGGCCAAAGCCTTTGTGCTTAGGCTCTCCGGCAAAAAACACCTTTATGTGGATACTGATTGCCCCTATTGCCTCATAAAGCATAGTTATATTTATGAGCTTTCCGAATTAAAAAAAGAGTATCCCCTTTCCCTTAACTGCAATGATACCGAAATGCATCTGGCCTATCTCGGGCAAAGGGAAACCGTTTTAAACGCCTTAAACGAAGAGGGGACCTTAATTATATCCTATGCCGATTCCTTAGAGGAATACTTTGCTCAGCCCTCCATAATGGCAAGAGCCCTGCAGCAGATTAACCGCCTTTTTGCCCTTGATGCCATAAGCTGCGGTAATTGCGGCGGGCATAATTTTAATTTAGAGGTGCAAAGCCAGCGTATTGGTATTCACTGTAATAAATGCGGTGCCCAGGTTTGGATTTTAGCCCGCCGCCCCTCGGATTTATTAATGCTGAAAAGAGTGGATAAAATCGCCCTCTATGCCAAAAGGGCTTATTTGCGCTTTTCTCCTAAAAAAAAACCGGCCACAAATTAATTTAATATACAGGCTTAATTTAGCTAGGAGGTAAAAAAATGCCACTTGTACCCATGAAACAGCTTTTAGATAAAGCTGAAAAAAACAATTATGCCGTAGGCGCCTTTAATTGCAATAATATGGAGATAATCCAGGCGATTATTGCCGCGGCAGAGGCGGAAAACTCTCCGGTTATTGTTCAGGCCAGCCAGGGAGCAATTAAATATGCCGGCCTGGAATATATTGTGGCTCTCGCCGCAATAGCCGCCCAAAAAACCCATATTCCCGTTGCCCTTCATTTAGACCATGGCACCAGCTTTGAGCAGGTTATGCAATGTATTGCCAAAGGCTTTACCGCCGTAATGATAGACGGCTCTAAGCTGCCCCTGGAAGAGAATATTGCCCTTACCAATAAGGTTTTAGAGGTTGCCCGGGCCTGCGGGGTTTCCGTAGAGGCGGAATTGGGCAAAATAGGCGGCACCGAGGATGATATTTATGTAAGCGAAAAGGAAGCCCTCTATACAGACCCTGATGAGGCTCTGGCCTTTGTAAAGGCAACCGGGGTTGATGCCCTTGCCATTGCCATTGGCACCGCCCACGGGCAGTATAAAGGCGAACCCAAGCTGGATTTGCCCCGTTTAGAAAAAATTAAGGCCTTAATTAAAATTCCCATTGTTTTACATGGTTCTTCCGGGGTGCCGGATGATGCCATCCGGGGGGCTATTAAGCGCGGTGTAAGCAAAATAAATATAGATACCAATATTAGAGAAGTCTTTATGGGCAAGGTAAAAGAAGTTCTTTTGGCAAACCCCAATGAAATTGACCCCAGAAAGGCTCTCGGCCCCGCCAGAGAGGGCATGATTGAAATAGTCCGGGAGAAAATCCGCCTCTTTGGCAGCAGCGGGCAGGCCTAAGCTGTAATAAAGAGCCGTTTTACCCGATTATATTGCTTATTTGGAGGGCTTAACAATATTCCGTAAAAAGAAGAGCGGGCAAACCCCGGCGGGTAAGCCTGCCGCCTCTGCTTATTCAAATGCAAAAAAAGAAAACAGAATAGAGAAAACCCCGGAAAAACAGGGGTTTTCTCTTTCGCAAAAAATCAGCAGGTTAAGGAGGATTATCCGCTACCGCTGGTATATGCTTATTAGCCTAAAGGGGGCCGCTATGTCTTTAGCCCTGCCTATTGCCTTTGGGATTGCCTTTTCTTTTGTGCCCTCTTTTGGCCTGGGGGCGCCGGTAACCTTTTTATTTGCCCTGCTTTGCCGGGCCAATAAAACAGCCGGGGTTTTAGCCTCTATTGCTGCTACCCCCCTTACGCCGTTTTTTTATGCCCTGGATTTAGTTGTGGCGGGCTTTATAGGCCGGGGGAAAATTGTGGTTGATGATTTAGCCACCCAAAGCAGCGAGGCATTGGAAATTGTTACCCGGCAAAAGCTTTTTGACCCCTCCTCTATTTTAGCCTTCGGGGCCAATTTTTTTATTGCCAGCTTTATTCTTTTTGCCATTGTTTATGCGCTTGTTTTTCCCCTCATTTATTATTCCATAATTGCCTATCAAAAAAAGCGCCTGGAAAGAAAAAACACAAGGCTTAAAAAAGCTTTAAACCCGGCGGGCCCTCGCGCCGCCGCATAATCCGACATTATAAACCTGATAACAGAGAAAACCTTTTTAGAATAATCTCTATTAAAAAGAAACCTAAGGTTTAAAATTACTCCGTTTTGAGTTTTTTATAGAAAAAGTTTTTTATTTTACCACGGCTAAGACACTTATTTTTCCCTTGTTGATAAACTGTGGAAAACTTTGGTTTTTCGGATACAAAAAAACATTACTCACTTTCTTAAAGGAATTGGCCATGCTGGCATTTCTTTATAACCCCAGTTAAGAGCCTTAGAGCTTTGTCACAGCTTATGCCATGTTTCTTTTTTAATAAAACTGCTTTAACAATCAGGATTGTGGATAGTTTTTGAAATAAAAGAGGCGGAGCGCTTTTACGCTCCGCCTTTTAACTTATGTTTTATAACGCTTTTTAAAATTCCTCCCCCGGGAGGAGCTCATCTAAAACCCTTTGCAAATCATTATCGGAATAATATTCTACAATTATTCTTCCCCCTTTTCCGCGCTTTTCTACCTTAACCTGAGTAGCCAAACGCAGGCGCAAGCGGTTTGCAATTTCCCTTAAAATAGGGGCTTCTTCTTTATTTTGTTTTTTCGGCAAAATTAAGGCTTTTTCTTTGTTTATCTGCCTTGCCAAATCCTCCGCCTGGCGTACCGAGAGCTTACCGGTAATTATACGCTTTGCCATTTTAAGCCTTAAGGCAGTATCCCCCACCATAAGCAGGGCTCTGCCATGCCCCGGGCTTAAATGCCCCTCCTGCAAAAGAGATTTTAAAGAAGGCTCTAAATTTAATAAACGTAAAGTATTGGCAATATAAGGGCGGCTTTTGCCCAGGCGGCGGGCTAAATCTCCCTGAGTATGTCCGAAGCTTTCCATAAGCTGGCGGTAGGTTTCCGCCTCCTCCATAATATTTAAATCTTCCCTTTGAATATTCTCGATTAAAGAAATTTCCACTATTTCTTCAGGAGAGAGTTCCCGGATAATGCAGGACAGCTCTTCCAAATTGGCTAATTGAGCCGCCCGCCAGCGGCGCTCGCCTGCTACAATTTCATAACAGGGGTCTTTTTCGGGGCTGTCTTTGGTTTTAATAACAACAAGGGGCTGCACCAGCCCGTATTGGCGCAGGGATTCCGCCATCTCCGCCAGCTTTTCCTCATTAAAAGCCTTCCTGGGCTGATTGGGGTTAGGCTTTATTCGGCTTATGGGCAAACGGATAATTTCTTCGCCGGAAGGGGCGGGGGGATTTATGTTTTCATCAAAAAGGGCAGCTAGCCCCTTGCCTAAGCCTTTTTTTACCATAAAACAAGCCTCCTTATATTAAACGCCGCAATAAAACCTTTTGTCTATTCTTTTTCAAACAAGGGCGCAGGGCAGCCGGCATCTCCGTTTTTACCTAAAAACTCCTGGGCAAAGCTGCAATATACCTCGGCCCCTTTGGATTTTCCGTCATAATGTATTATAGGCAAGCCGTGGCTGGGGGCCTCGGAAAGCCGCACATTTCTGGGGATAACCGTCCGGAACATTTTATTTTTAAAATGCTCTTTGGCCTCCTCCATAACCTGAAGAGAGAGATTTGTCCGGGGGTCAAACATAGTCAGAAGCACCCCCTCCAGCTCCAAATCCGGGTTTAAATGCCTTTTTACAAGCTCATAGGTATTTAAAAGCTGGCTTACCCCCTCCAGAGCGTAATATTCGCATTGCAGGGGGATAATAATACTATCCGCCGCAGTCAGGGCATTTAGGGTTAAAAGCCCTAAAGAGGGGGGGCAATCTAATAAAACATAGTCATATTTTTTCCCCACGGTTTTTAAGGCTCTTTTAAGCTTGGTTTCCCGGGAAATGGAAGAAACCAGCTCTATTTCGGCCCCGGCCAATTGAATTGTTGCCGGAAGAATATCCAGGCGGGGGAAGGCTGTTTGTAAAATTACAGATTGAGCCGGAACGGAATGAATGAGAACATCATAAATGCAGTGCTCCACCTGGCGGCGGTTTATACCCAGGCCGCTGGTGGCATTACCCTGAGGGTCGCAGTCCACAAGGAGGATATTTTTCCCGTTTTGAGCCAGGCAGGCCCCTAAATTAATGGCGGTTGTGGTTTTGGCTACGCCGCCCTTTTGATTAACAAAAGCGATGATTTTTCCCATTTTTTTGCCTCTTTCTTTTTTGAACCTAAGAAGGCCCCGGGTATAAGAGCCACACCCTAAGAGCAGGCCATTATATTTATTCAACGCAAAGGGGTTTCTTCCTTTTTATTTAGACATAAACCCCTAATCCGGCATATAGAATAGCCCTTTTGTTTATTCGCCAACGCCCCATAATGATTTTACGAAGATAACCGGGAACCCCTGCTTTTAAACAAGCTGCCGTCTCTCTTTCTCCGCCCCTCTTCCTCCGTCTCCCTTCCCCTGCCCCTCTTCCTCCGCCTCTCTTTCTCTGTCCCTCTTTCTCTGTCCCTCTTTCTCTGTCCCTCTTTCTCCGTCTCTTTCCCACCAACATCGCCCCCCGGGCAAAAAACTATGCCCGTTTTATAAGTGTTTCATGTGAAACATTTAACTAAACAAAAAAGCGCGCTTCGGCGCTTTTGTTTTTTATTTATTTTATTTGCGATTTTTTTATAGGGCTTCAGGCGCTAAAGAAGGGGTTTTTTCTCGGGCATACCCTCGCGGCGGGGGTATTTTAAAGGGGTAGGGGCTTCCTTTAAAAAAAAGGCAAGGCGCCTGATTTCCCCTCCCGGCAGGCGGTATTCCCGGCTCTCTAAATATTTTCCCCCCAATATCTCTAAAGCCGAGGGGGAGGCGGCTAATTCCTCATCTAAGGCCGGGCCTTTGGGAGAAATAAACAGCCCCCCGATTTCAACAAAGGGCAGGGCATATTCCAAAAGCACAGGTAAAGCCCCCACCGCTCTGGCGGTAACTACCTTAAAAGTCTCCCTTAGGTCTTTATCTCGCCCGGCTTTTTCGGCCCGGGAGTTTAAAACAGTAATATTTTCAAGCCCCAGTTTTTTGCGGCATTCTTCTAAAAAGGCGCAGCGTTTGGCGGAGGAATCCAAAAGAAAAAACCTGCTTTTTTTGGCGGCAATAGCTAAAGGTATGCCGGGAAAGCCGGCCCCGCTACCAATATCCAAAACCCTTTGGTCTGAATTTACCCAGGGCAAAAGAAAGAGAGAATCTAAATAATGCTTTTGAATTGCGGCATCCAATTCCTTTATGGCCGTTAAATTTGTATGGCGGTTGGTAGCCTCAATTAAATGCCAATGTAAGGCCATAGCCTCAACATCCCCAGAAGAGAGGCTTATTCCCGGCGGCAAAAGGCTAAAAAGCTTCTCTTTAAACTCTTTTATAAAAACCTCTTCAACTTTTGCTTTGTTCTTTTCCATAAAACCCCCGGCGGCAGAATTCTCTTAGTTAAGGGCCGAAGTTTTAAGCCCGGTTTTTTAGCCGCATTGTTTCACATGAAACATTTTAATTTTTATTCTGCATTTTACCCCATTGCTGAAGGTAAATAAGCAAAACATTTATATCCGCTGGGGAAACTCCGGTAATTCTGGAGGCCTGGCCGACGGATACCGGGCGCAATTTAGCCAGCTTCTGGGCGGATTCATTAGAAAGCCCCCTAATTTGAAAATAATCCAGCTCCGCAGGTAAAAGTTTTTTCTCCAGCTTATGGAAGCGCTCTACCTGCTGGGCTTGTTTTTCTATATAGCCCTCATATTTAAGGGCAATCTCCACAGCCTCCGCCTCTTTAGCTTTTAGGGGCTCGGGGGGAGGGAAGTACTCCGTTAAAAACTCATAGCTTATATCCGCCCGCCGCAGCAGCCCGGCTAAGGAGGTTCCCCCCTTGGCGCTAAGGCCCAATTCCTCAAGCTGGCTGGGAGAAGGATAATAATCTTTAAACCTAGTGATTTCTCTTTCCACAGCCTCTTTTTTCGCAAAGAAAAGCCTTTGGCGCTCCTCGCTGATAAGGCCGTATTCAAGGGCAATATCCGTCAGTCGCATATCGGCATTATCCTGCCGCATAAGAAGCCGGTATTCGGAAAGGGAGGTAAAAAGCCGGTAAGGCTCCTGCACACCTTTGGTAACTAAATCGTCAATCATAACGCCGATATAGGAATTCTCCCTCCCCATAATAAGGGGTGGTTTATCTAAAAAAACTCCGGCGGCATTTATGCCTGCAATAAGCCCCTGGCCCGCCGCCTCCTCATAGCCGGAGGTGCCGTTAATTTGCCCCGCCGGAAAAAGGCCCTTAATTTCCTTATGCTCAAGGGTTAATTTTAACTGGGTAGGCTGCAGGCAATCATATTCAATGGCATAGCCGGGGCGGATGAAGATTATATTTTCTAAACCGGGGACGGTGCGCATAAAAGAAATTTGCACATCCTCCGGAAGGCTTGAAGACATTCCCTGCACATAGTATTCCCGGCAATCCAGCCCCTCAGGTTCCAAAAAAACCTGATGGGAATTGCGGTGGGCAAAGCGAACCACTTTATCTTCAAAGGAGGGGCAATAACGGGGGCCTACGCCTTTAATATCCCCGCTGTACAGCGGGGAACGGTGCAAATTATCCCGCACTACCTGATGAGTAGCCTCATTAGTATAACTTAACCAGCAGGACATATGGGGCCGGGCATAAAAATCTTCTTCTTTTGTAAGGGGAGAAAAAGCTAAAAACTCCTTGGACCCGGGCTGCTCTAAAGTTTTACTGAAATCTATGGTGTTTTTATCCACCCGGGAGGGGGTGCCGGTTTTAAAGCGCTCAATTTCAAGGCCCAGGCTTTCTAAATACTCCCCCATTAAGGTGGCGGGGGGCAGCCCTGCCGGGCCGGAGGCATAGGAAAATTCGCCGATGACAATTCTCCCCCGCAAATAGGTGCCGCAGGTTAAAACCACCCTTTCTGTTTGAAAAACAGCCCCGCCCCGAAGAACAATACCCCGTACGCAATTATTATTTAAAATAAGGCTTGCGGCCTCCCCCTGGCGAATATCCAGATTAGGGGCGTTTTCTAAAATATGCCGCATCGTCATTTGATAGCCGGGCTTATCCATTTGGCCGCGAATCCCCTGCACAGCCGGGCCTTTCCCTGTATTTAACATTCTCAGCTGTATTTGGGCTTTATCCGCCACAACGGCCATGGCTCCCCCAAGGGCATCAATTTCCCTAACTACCGTGCTTTTGGCGGAGCCGCCGATAGAAGGGTTACAGGCCAGCATAGCGGTGGTTTCCGGGCTTAGGGTAATTAAAAGGGTTTTAATGCCCATACGAGCGGAGGCCAAGGCGGCCTCACAGCCGGCATGGCCGGCCCCAATTACAATTACCGGATATTTGCCGGCTAAATATTGATTTTTCTTTAGATTCAATCCCATATTTCTCCCTTGTTTCACATGAAACATTTTAACAATATATATCTGTATTTTATATACCCGGCTTTATTTGCCTAAGCAAAAGTTTTCAAATATCCGGTTTATAACATCTTCGCCGGCGGTTTTGCCGGTAATTTCCCCCAGGGCCTGCCAGGCCAAATCAATATCTATGGTGGCTAAATCCAAAGTCAGGCCATTTTCCAAAGTTTCAATTGCCTGGCTTAAGTGGCGCTCCGCTAAAAGTAAAGCCTCCTGATGACGAAGATTATTAATTAAAGAGGGTATATGGGCCTCCCCCTGTAAAACATAATCTAAAATTGCCTGCTTTAAATGGGGGAGGCCTTCCCCGGTTTTAGCGGAAATTGCAACTGCGGGGATTTTGGGGGCAAGCTCTTTTAAGGCCGCCTCCCAGGGGGCGGGGCTCGCCAAATCCGTTTTGTTTAAAATAAGCATAAGTTTATAATTGGCGTATTCCCGCAATAAACTGATGATTTCTTCATCCGGCTGGGAGGAGGCATCAATAACCAGAAGGAGCAATTGAGCCGTTTTAGCCTTAGCTTTACTTTTACTGATTCCGATAGATTCCGCCTCATCTTCCGCTTTTCTCAGCCCGGCGGTATCACTTAAGAGTATTGCCAGGCCGTCTAAGTTTAAATACTCCTCTATTACATCCCTGGTAGTACCGGCGGAGGCCGTAACAATGGCCCGCTCCTCTTTAAGAAGAGCATTAAGCAGGCTGGATTTTCCGGCATTTGCCGGCCCTAAAAGCACAACGGAAAGACCCTCCCGGTAAATTCGCCCCGCATCGGCGCCGCTTAAAAGCTTTTCAATTTTTTCTTTAAGCTCTTTTAAAAGGGGCAGCAATTCCTCTTCTGTAAGGCTGTCCACTTCTTCGGGGAAATCCGCCGCCGCCGCCAAGCGGGAAAGAAGATTTAAAATTTCATCCTCTATGGGCTGAAGGGCCGAGTATAAAGACCCTTGCAGCTGGTCTTCGGCCATATCAAGGGCTGTTTGAGTTTTAGCCGAAACAATATCCATAACCGCCTCGGCCCGGGTTAAATCAAGCTTGCCGTTTAAAAAGGCCCGCAAGGTAAATTCCCCCGGCTGGGCTAAACGAGCCCCGGCGGCTAAAACTTCGCCTAAAACTTTTTTTAAAACCAAGGCCCCCCCATGGCATTGGAGCTCCGCCATATCTTCCCCGGTATAAGAGTTTGGAGCGGGGAAAAACACCGCCAAAGCCTCGTCAATTACAGAGCCGTCTTTTTGGCAAACCCGGCCTAAAACCAGCTTCCTGGGAGGGTAAAACTCTTTTGCCCCATGGGCTTTATTTAAAATATCCCGGGGAGGGTTTTTTAAGCCTTCGGCATTTTCAGAGGCTTGAATATTTTTACCCCGGGGTTTAAAAACGGCATTTAAAACATCTAAAGCCCCGCTGCCGCTGATTCTGATTATGCCGATGCCGCCGGCTCCGGCCGGGGTAGCCCGGCCGGCAATTGTATCTGCAATGGGGTTTTGCATCCTGGCTCATCCTCCTCCCTAAAGGGGTTAAATAAATTACCCCAGGCAATACTTATTATACCCGGGTATTAATCTTAGAAAAACCTTGGAGAATTTTTACCGCCTAAAAGAATACCCTTAAAAGAAAAACCCGGCAAGCCGGGTTTTATATTCTTAACGATTGCGGGAATTTCTCCTGCTGCTGATAACAACCCGGCGGTAGGGCTCCTCCCCCTTGCTCAGGGTTTCTACCCGGTTATCTTCCTGCAAGGCCAGATGAACAACTCTTCGCTCATTGGGATTCATAGGCTCAAGCTCTACCCGCCGCCCGGTACGAACAGCCTTTTCCGCCATTTTACGGGCCAGATGAATAAGGGTTTCCTCTCTTCCGTGGCGGTAACCCTCAACATCTAAAACTATCCGAACATGCTCCTCTGCCTGGCGGTTAACAGCTAAATTTGTTAAATATTGAATGGCGTTTAAAGTTTCCCCCCGGCGGCCGATTAAAGACCCAAGGCCCTGGCCGTTAAAAGAAAATAAAAGCACTCCTTCTTTATAGCTTATATCACTTTCCGGCTTAACCTGAAGGGCAGAAAAAACCGGCTCTAAAAAAGACATAACCCGTATTCTGGTTTTTGTAATGGTTTCCTCATCATATTCAATTACAGGATTTTGCGTTCTGGGAGAAGAAGGGGCTTCGGCGCTCTCTCTTTTTTTTGCAGGTTTAAACTCTTTTGAGTTTTTGGCGCCAAAAGAATCCCCCTTAGCCTTTGTTTTCTCGGCGCTTTCTCTTTTTTCCGTGTTTACTGCATTGGCTTTTACTTCGTTTTTAAGGGTTTTTGCCCTGTCTGCCTTATCCTCACGGCTGCAAACCGTAAAACGCACCTTGGCATCCTTGCCTCCGATGCCGAAAAACCCCTTGCTGCCGAATTCTAAAACCTCTATTTCCGCTTCATCCAAGCCTACCCCGGCTTGGGCGCAGGCTAAATCTATGGCCTCATCCACGGTTTTACCCGTGGCTTCATAAATTCGCTTCATTTATAAAAACCTCCTTCATGCCGCCTCAGGCAAAGCTTATTCTTTCTGCCTTTTATTCCTGAGCATCATCAGGGGAGGGCGGGGTTAACTCAGAGAGCGGAGAGCCTTCTCCTATTATATCTTCTTCTATTATATCTTCTTCTATTATATCTTCTTCTTTATTTACCGCTTCTTCAGCGCTCTCTTTTAAATTCTCTTCTTCGGCAGGTTTTGCTTTTTTCTTCTTTTTAGGGTTGCGGTCATAGGGCTTAATATCTTCATAATCATAATCTTGTTCATCTTCATCTGTTTTAGGGGGCTTTATTTCCCGGGAGGGCTCTTTTTTGGCTTTCCCTTTGCCCTTATTCTTTTTCTCAAGCCTCGCCAGGCGTTCTTCCTCCAGTTTTGCTTCAAAAGCAGCGGTTTCCTTCTTAGCGCCGCGGTTAATAAATATCTGCTGAATAGCCCCGACTATACTATAAGAAATCCAGTAAATCGCAAGCCCTGCCGCAAAATTGCGGGCAAAGTAGCCGAACATAATCGGCATGGCATAAAGCATCATTTTTTGAGTGGTATCGTTTTTATTTGTAACGGCCAAATATTGCTGTAAAAATGTAGAGCCCGCTACAATAAGGGGTAAAACAATACCGGTGGGGTCGGGTAAAGAAAGGTTTTTTAGCCATAAAAAGCTATAATACTCCGTGTGCAGCGGCTCAAAAGTCATAAGCACACGGTAAAGGGCTATCATTATAGGCATTTGAATTAATAAGGGCAGGCAGCCCCCTAAAGGGCTGACATTGTATTCTTTATAAAGCTTGGAAAGCTCTTCCTGATGCTGCCTGGGGTTGCCTTTATGCTTTTTTTCAACTTCTTTTATTAATGGCTGAATACGCTGCATATTACGGGTAGAGCGCATTTGCTTAACTGTAAGGGGGTAAAGCAAAACCTTAATAATAATGGTAAAAAGCAGAATAGCCAAGGCATAACTGGGAATATTAATTGCCATTGTAAAGGAAAACAGCTTTTCCAAAACCATGGCCATAAAATCCTTTAGCCCGGCCCAAATGGAAAACTCCGCCGCTTTGTTTGCAAGCAAGAAAATTTCGTGCAATTTCTCCACTCCTTATCATTTGCGCTTCCCATGGGAAGGCGCAATGTATAATTTAGGCTGGTATTAAACGGCGGCAAAAGCAAAAAAGCGCCTTAAGGCACAGGGTCATAACCGCCCGGGTTAAAGGGATGGCAACGGCAAATCCTTTTAGCCCCTAAAAAAGAGCCTTTAAAGGGGCCGTAACGGCTAATTGCCTCTTTAGTGTATTGAGAGCAGGAAGGAGTAAACCGGCAATGAGGCCCGGTAAGGGGAGACAGCACTTTTTGATAAAAAAATATCAGCGCCAAAAGCACTCTTTTAAATATTTCAGAAAATATCTTAAAAGGTGCCAATAGATTCGCTTTATTTTCTTTTCCCGCTCTTTGCCGAAGCATAGATTTTTCCCTTCGATTAATCAGCTCTTTACCAGCCTTTTTATCAGCTTATTCAGGGTAATAAATTTTAATCCTTTTCCAGCTTTTTCAGGGCCTTTTGCATTTGAGCCGCAATTTCTGCAAAAGAGGCCCCCGCCGCATTCTGCCTTACAATAAAAACATAATCCCGCCCGGCAATAAAATCATTTTTAAAAAAACGGGCCGCCTCTCGGAAGCGCCGCTTGCATTTATTGCGGATAACAGCCTTGCCGACTTTTTTGGATACAGTAAACCCTATCCGAAAGCCCTTTCCCCCCCGGCGGCAATGGTAAAGAATAAAATAGGGGTAAGCCAGGGACCTGCCTTTTTTATAAACCCGGCGAAAATCTTTATTTTCTTTTAAACGCAGCGAAGAATGGAGCATTTATGCACTTAATCTTTTTCTGCCCTTGGCGCGGCGGCGGCGAATTACATTCCGGCCGGATTTTTCAGCCATCCGGGCTAAAAAGCCGTGTACCCGCTTATGAACACGCCTTTTTGGTTGATAGGTGCGCTTCATGAATTTTCCTCCTTTATTATAACCGCCGAAGCCTGTTTAGCTGCCCCGGCAGAAAGAGATAACAAAATAAGGGTTTTTGCCCTAACAGGTGAATTATATCTTATTCATATAAAATTGTCAATAATAAAGAGGCAGGTGCGGGGCCTTAAAAACCTTGGCTTTTATTTTACGCCATAGCTTAAAATAATTTATTAATCCCCCCTGATTTTTCGCAATTTTTACTCTTTTGCACTTTATTGTTTCTTATTGTTCCTTGAAAATGTGGATAAAATTTGATATTATTTAGAAAGCAGCCTTTTGACCGGATTAACCATTATTTCTTGCTGTTTTTAATTTAACCTGTTTTGGGGGCGGCTTATTTTTTTTCTTTTCCCCTCCATTAACTTTTATTTTAATTTTGCAGCTTTGTTTTAGAGGGCCGCTTAGTTAGGAGAGATAGATTTGGATAAGATTTGGACAAGGGTTTTACAGCTGATAAAGCTGGAAATAAAAGAAAGCAGCTTTGAGCGATGGTTTTCCGCCATTGAGGCAGTAGCCCGCCAGGGGGATTCTGTTCTGATAACCGTTCCGGATAAATACGCCCAATCTTATATGGAGCAGAGTTTCAGCCAGATTGTGGAAAAATGCTTACATACGGTAACCAATGAAAAGCTTAAGGTTTTCTTCCTTACAAGCGAGGATGACGGAGATACCCTGATTTATCAGGCCCCCCCTAAATATCCCCCCGCTTTTCAGGAAAATAATCTTTCTTTTCGTTTTAATAGCCGCTATACCTTCGATTCTTTTGTAGTGGGTAATAGTAATCGCTTTGCCCATGCCGCCGCCATGGCCGTTGCCGAGAGGCCTTCTAAAACCTATAATCCCCTTTTTATTTACGGCGGCTCCGGCTTAGGTAAAACCCATTTAATGCATGCCATAGGCCAAAGTGTTCTTGATAAAAACCCGGCCTTAAGGGTTGTATATGTTTCTACAGAGAGTTTTACCAATGAATTTATTTCCCTTGTGCGTACCGGTAAGGCTTATGCCTTTAAAAACCGCTACCGGAATGCCGATATTTTTTTAATTGACGATATTCAATTTTTAACCGGTAAAGAGGGAACCCAGGAGGAATTTTTCCATACCTTTAATACCCTTCATGAGGCGGGGAAGCAAATAGTAATTTCCTCAGACCGCCCACCTAAAGAAATAGAAATGCTGGAAGAAAGGCTTCGCAGCCGTTTTGAATGGGGCCTTATTACCGATATTCAGGCCCCGGATGTTGAAACCCGCTGCGCCATACTTCAAAGAAAAGCCTATATGGATAATGTTTTTGTTCCGGATGATGTAATTTTCTTTATTGCGGATAAAATTATTTCCAATATTCGGGAATTAGAAGGGGCTTTAAATAAAGTTGTTCATTATGCCACCCTTAATAATATTAATAATCTTGAAGTAAGCCATGCCAAAGATGCTTTAAAAGGTATACTCCCGGAGGAAAATAAAGCCCCCGTAACCATAGAATTTATTCAAAAGCAGGTTGCGGATTATTTCCAAATTTCCGTCGGGGATTTAAAAAGTAAAAAAAGAGACCGTTATATTGCCTATCCCCGCCAAATTGCCATGTTTTTATGCCGGGATTTATTGGATATGCCCCTGGCTAAAATCGGCACCGATTTTGGCAACCGGGACCACACAACGGTAATTCATGCCTGCGATAAAATAAACAGCTCTCTAAGTTCCGATAAAGAGCTGGAAAATACCATATTCTCCCTAAAAAAGGCTATTCGTTGAAAACTTTTTTTCTATTATATACTTTATTTAGTTTTTCTTTTTATGCGGTTTTTAAATACCCTTCCCTTAAAGAAGGGTATTTTTTAAAATATAGGTGTTTTTTAAAATAAGGATATTTTTTATAAAGTGTTCTTAAAATATTTCCAAATTACATTTTTAATAGACAGCAACAGAAAAAATGCTATAATTATATTTACCGGAAGAAAAAAATATTCTAAAATTTATGTGGATAAATTAGCTTATTTACCTTATTTTTGTGGTTATCTTGGGGAATAAACCTTTTTTTCTTGTTAAACTCTTATTTTACGCTAAAAAAATCAAATAGTTTTCCTCAATTTTTTCTTAATAACATCTTAATTTCTTGTTTTTTTATACCCATTTTTAAAAAAGTTTTTAAAAGCTTACTTTTCTTTTATAAAACTTCGGGAAAACTCTTATTTAATCTACATACTATACAAAACAAATATTGTCTTTTAGCTACCTTTTTAAGACTTATCCCTTTTATCCCCATAGCCTACTACTATTACTATATATATTTATTATTATTATTATTAAAAATTTAATTCTTTTATTTTTTAACAAATAGGCAGATTTATTATTTTAATTATTTTGTGGATAAGTAAAGTTATTTAAAATTTAAATTCAGCCCTTAAAAAAGGAAAGCATTAAAGGAGGATGACAATGCGAATTAATTGTCAAAAGGAAGATTTGCTTTATGGAGTACAAGCAGTGGCAAGAGGGGTATCCGGCAAAAATACCCTGCCTATTTTAGGAGGCATAATGATTGAGGCCACAGAAGAGGGGCTTATATTTAAGGCGACAGATCTTGAGATGTCTATAGAATGTATAATTAAGGCGGATATAATAGAGCCGGGAATTGTAGTTGTGCCGGGTAAATATTTCAGCGATTTAGTCCGTTATTTGCCAAATTGCAATATTACTTTAGCCAGCCGGGGCAAGGAACAGCTGGCAATTCATTATAGGCAATCCCAATTATTTGTTAATTGCTTTGACCCGGAAGAATTTCCCATATTACCCCAAGTAGAGGGGGAAATAAGCGGTTTGGTTTCCCCTTTGGTTTTCAGGCGTTTAATCAGGCAGGTTTCCATAGCCGCCGCCAATGATGAGGTGCGGCCTATATTTGCCGGAATTCTTTTTGAAACAGAGGCCGAAAATATAAATATGGTGGCAACGGATACCCACAGGCTGGCAATTGGCAAAGGCGGCTGGCAGGGGAAGGGCAAGGCTTCTTTAATTTTACCCAGCCGAACCCTGCAGGAAATAGCCCGCCTTGCTGTTAATGATGATGAAATGATAAAAATTATTACCAGCCAAAGCCAGGTATATTTCTGTTTCGGTAATATTACTTTTATTACCCGGATTATCGGGGGGCAGTATCCGGAATACCGCCAGGTGCTGCCGGGAGAGAATTTATATACTACCAAAGTATTTATAGATAAACAGGAATTTATAGAGGCTTTGGAAAGAGCCGCCCTCTTGGGAAGAGAGGCCAGCCGGGGCAAAGGCAGCATAGTTAAGCTTTCTCTTGAAGAAAATATTTTAAAAATCAGCGCTGATGTTCCGGATATGGGGAGTATAAAAGAGGAAATGGGAATTGCCATGGAAGGCCAGCCTTTAGAGGCCAGCTATAATTCAAAATATCTTATGGAGGCCCTTAAAGTAATAGACAGCGAAAAGATTATTATGCGTTTAACAGGCCCCACAACCCCGGGAATAATAATGCCTGATGAAAACCCCCAAGAAAGCGGCTATACCTATTTAATATTACCGATAAGAGTTAATTAAGCAGGGCTTAAATTAATTGCTTAAGGGCAATAAAGAATAGAGGAAGGATATTGAAATTAAGACGCTTGCTTATTAGTAATTTTCGTAATTACGGAATGGAAGAAATATACTGGCACCCGGAAATTAATATTATTCGGGGTTTTAATGCTCAGGGCAAATCAAATCTTTTAGAAAGCATTGCTTATTTAAGTTTGGCGTCTTCTTTCAGAGGCGCTGCCGACAGCGAATTAATTGCTTTTGAAGAGGACTTTTTTCATATTCAGGGGGATATAATTCATACTTTGGGAGAAAGAAGCGAAACCAGGCTTTCCGTAGGTTTTACCCGGGAAAAAAGAAAAAGCTGGAAAGTAAATAATCAAAGCCGCCACCGGCTTTCAGATATTTTAGGAAATTTTCATACGGTAATTTTTTCCCCGGAGGATTTATCTCTGGTAAAAAACGGCCCCCTGGCCAGAAGAAGATATTTAAACCGCCAGATGATACAGTTATACCCGGATTTTTATAATTTGCTTTTAAAATACACTCAAATTCTTAAGCAAAGAAACAGTTTACTTAAAAATGCTTTTAATAAAAATCAAAAAGAGGAGCTTATTCCCTGGAATAAGCAATTAGGCATTAATGCGGCCTTAATTTATAAAAGAAGGCTGGAAATTTTAGAAGAGCTTTCTAAAATCGCCGGGCGCCTTCATAATCAGATTTGCCAAAAAGAAGAACTTACTTTGGAATACAGGGGTTTTCTCCCTCAAGAAGAACTTAAGGCCTTAAATCTTCAGGATATAGCAGCGGCTTTTGAGGAAAAGCTTTTAGAGAATTACCCGGCTGAAAAAGCCAGGGGCATAACAATTATAGGCCCCCACCGGGAGGATTTGGAGATTTTTATTAATGAGGTTTCCGCCCGCCGTTTCGGCTCTCAGGGGCAGCAAAGAAGCGCCGCCTTAAGCCTTAAACTGGCGGAGCTTGAACTGGCAAAGAAAATACGGGGGGAATACCCGGTTCTTCTTTTAGATGATGTTATGTCGGAGCTGGATATTAACCGCAGAAGCCAGCTTTTAAACATAATGAGGGGGAAATCCCAGCTTTTTATTACAGCCACAGATTTAAATTTTAAGCTTGATTGCGGCAAAATTATTTTAGTGGATAACGGCAAAATAATAGAGCAAATTTAAAGCTTAAATTAAGCCCCTTTAAAAGCCCTTTAAGAGGAGGGATTGCTGTGAAAGACGGGTATATAGCATGTCTTGATTCCGGTATTGGCGGGGTTTCTGTTTTGGCTGAAATTAAAAAGCATTTGCCGGATGAGGATTTTATTTATTTTGGGGATTTTTCAAATGCCCCCTATGGGGATAAAAGCAGCGCCGAGGTTTTGCAAATAGTTATCCGCCAGGTAAACCATTTATTAACCTGGAATTTAAAAGGCCTGGTTTTAGCCTGCAATACGGCAACCTCGGCCGGCGTTATCCATTTAAGGGATTGGCTTGAAATACCTGTTTTAGGGGTGGAGCCCGCCTTAAAACCGGCGGTTAAAGAAAGCCTAGGGGCGGTGGCGGTTTTAGGTACGGCCTTAACCTTAAGGGAGGAGAAATTCCGTACCCTAATGGATAAAATGGATAAAACCAAAGAAATTATACCTCTGGCCTGCCCCGGCCTTATGGAAATGATAGAAGAAAACCCTAAAAGCCAAAATGTAAAAGAATATTTGCAAAATCTTCTTGCCCCCTATGAAAAAAGGCTGGGGGCCATTGTTTTAGGCTGCACCCACTATGTTTTTTTAAAGCCCTGGCTGGAAAGGCTTTATCCTCAAATTCAGCTTTTTGACGGCAATGAGGGTGTGGCCCGAAATTTGGCCAGAATATTAAAACAAGAGGATTTACTGGGGGGCACAGGGCAGATTCTGTGGCTTTCTTCCCTTGAGGACCCCGATTTACATGAGGCCTTTGTAAAAAAATGCTGGCGCTTTTATGAAATGGCCTTTTAAAAAAGCTTAAATAAAGGGCAGCTTTGGCTGCTCTTTATTTTTGGGGCCTTTTGCCATTGCTTTGCTTTAAAGAGCGGGCTAAAATATAAAAAGCAGAAAAGTCAGAACATATGCTTTTTAGAAACTTTTAGAGGGAACGGGCCGTCTTAGGCATAGAGATAATTTTAGGCGGATTTTAAACGGGCCTTGTTAGATAAAGAAAGCGGAGGGGAAAATGGGGGAAAATAATTCTCAAAGAGATAATAATCTGCCTGCGGGCAGGAAGAAAAGCCAAGCCTGGGAGCTTTTTTGGCAGGAGCACGGGGAAGAGCTGATGAATGAAGAAAGCCTGCAAAAAAGTGAGGCAAATATAAATAAGCGGGAATTTAATAAAAACGGAGAAAAGCCGTTAAGAGAGCCTTTTTTAGAAGAAAAAAGCTTTAAAAAACCGGCTAATCCGCTGCCTGCCGCTAAAGAAAAAATTATACCCGGGGAATATTTTGCACCCGGGGGAAAAGCAGAAAACGGCCGGCCCCTTAAAGAGGGAGATAAAAAGGGAAAAAGCCTATCCCAAAGAGGGAAAACCATAATAATAATTCTGGCCGGTTTAATAGTTTTAGCCGGGGCGGTTTTTGGTTCCGCTTATTTTTTACAGCAAAAATTAATGGCGGAAAAGGCCGCAATTTCCGCTAATATCGATGAGAAAATAGCCCAGCTGGGGGAGGCCAATCAGCTGGCCTTAGAGGATATAAATCAAAGAATGGCTGCTATTGATTCTCAAATGGCAGAAATTATTACTATTTTAGAAAGTACGGATAAGGCCATTTTAAGCAGCGGTGCCGCCAACCGGGAAGCAATGGCCAAAAGAATAGAGGAATTAGATAAGCAGCTGGCAAGCTTAAAAAAATCCTTAAATATTTTAATGGAGTCTAAAGGTGCGCAATAGCCTGATTGTTTTTTTTACCTGCCTGCTTTTGGCGGCTTTGGCAGGGGGGGCGGCCCTTGGGGCAAATAAAGAAAATACTCCAATAGTGCCGGATATTTCCCCCGGTAAAATGGAGACGGGAAATACAAATTTAGAAGGCACTCTTCAAAGCCTTGAGGGGCAAATTCAAAATTTGCTTTTAGCCGGAGGCAGGGTGCAGGAAAGCTTTGCCAAGGTTAGCGCCGAAGAGGAGGCCCTGGCAAAAGAGCTGGCGGAGCTTAGTAAAAAAACCTCCAGCAATAAAAACCTTTCCGATGAGGCCTATGAAAAAATAATTGTAAGCCGCTTGGGGAAGGCCGTTTATAAACATAGCGGGAAGAATTCCTCCATTATGATTTTTAAGCTGGAAAAGGAAGATTTTCGGGGTTATATGGCAAAAATAAAGCTTAAAACCAATAAAGCCCTGAGAATAACCATAAGCCCGGAGGATATGCCTAAAGGAGAAACCCCTTCTCAGGCTGCCGAAAGGCTGGGGGGTGTATTTGCCGTAAACGGGGGAGGCTTTGCCAGCTCCACCAAGGATGGCGTAACCCGTTTGGTCCCCTTAGGCAATGCTATGGTAGAAGGTAAATTAGTAGGGGATTTTATTCCCTCCTGGAATGATATTGCCTTTGCCGGTTTCAGCAAAAACAATAAGCTTGTCGGAGGCGTTTATGCCAAAGAGGAGCAATTGCTTGCCACCGGGGCCTGGCAGGGGGTTAGCTTTGTTCCGGAACTTATTCGGGATTGGGACCCTAAAACCATTCCCTCAAAGTGGAAATCCGCCCGCCAGCCCCGGACGGTTTTAGGCCAATACCCTAATGGAGATATTTTCTTTATTGTGGTAGACGGCCGCCAAAGTAATTGGTCTCAGGGCATAACCTTAGAAGAAATGCAAGTGCTTTTAATGCGTTTAGGGGTTATGGAGGCCTTTAATCTGGATGGCGGCGGCTCCACCGCCATGTATTATAATGGCAGTATTTTAAATAAACCCTCAGACGGCAGCCAAAGAAAAATGGCCACTAATATAGTGGTAATGCCCTGATATAATAAAAACACCCAAGGCGGCAATACCCCGGCTTAAGGCAAAGGCCTTAGTAAAAAGACAATAAACTCCTAATAGGCTTCTGCCTTTTAGGGGTTTTTTTATACTATAATAGACGGCAGAGGTTTTTTATGTTTTTAGCTTTTAGTATAGCTTAATCAAGAATAACCCTTAATTTTAAGAATACCCTTAAACAGGGGGTTAAAATGAGGGAAATTCTATTTTACAGCGCCGCCGCCGGCTTTGCCACCCTTTTAGGGGGTTTGGCGGCTTATTTTTTGCCTAAAAAAAGAAGCTGGCCGGATTTTTTCAGCAGCCTAGCCGGCGGTTTAATGCTGGCCTTAAGCCTGGTAAGCCTTTTGCCCGGGGCCTGCAAAAGTGTTGGGCCTCCCATGGCATTTTTAGGGGCCGGGCTGGGTTTTGCCCTCTTATGGTTTGGAGAGGCCCTTCTTAAGCTGGCTCAGCCCTTATCCGCCTCCCCTTTATTAAGGTCGGCCATTATTATTGCCTGCGGCATAGCCTTTCATGATTTCCCCGAGGGCGCCGCCATCAGCATAGGCTTTGAGCTGCAAAAAAGCCTGGGCTTTGGTATTTTATTGGCAATAGGCCTCCATA
This sequence comes from Clostridiales bacterium, assembly GCA_040767605.1. Lineage (GTDB taxonomy): Bacteria > Bacillota > Dehalobacteriia > UBA4068 > UBA4068 > JAXGOI01. Next base: position 1,057,087 of record JAXGOI010000001.1, on the reverse strand, counting down.
ATATCCCCGAAGGGCTGGCGGTGGCAATCCCTTTGCTGGCCGCCGGGGAGGGTATGGGTAAAATCCTCCTTATTTTAACCGGAATAAGTCTTTGCACCCCTTTGGGGGCGGCTTTGGGGCTGTTTTCCGCCGGTTTTTTGCTGGATTATATCGGAGTTTTACTTGGAATAGCCGCCGGGGCCATGATATTTGTAGCCATACTCCAATTATTGCCGGAGGCCTGGAAAAGACGGCGAAAATTTGCTATTATAGGTATTATGGGGGGAATAATAATAGCGGGGCTAATCTCCCTGCTGGAATTTTTGGCTTAATTGGCTTAGGAGGTAAAAATGACGGGGGATTCTTTAAATAATAAAACAAATAAGAATAATAAAACAAACAAAGAGCAGGGCCGGGGGCTTTCTCCGGGGCCGGTTCTTTTTATCTGCACCGGCAATACCTGCCGCAGCCCTTTGGCGGAGGTTATTTTTAATAATTTAGCAAAGGGCAGCCTTTGGCTGGGGGCTTCCGCCGGTTTGGCGGCTTTGCCGGGGGACCCCGCCATGTACCAGGCCCAGGAGGCCGCAGCTCAAAGGGGGCTTAATCTTTCAAACCATGCCAGCCGCAGAGTAAATCAAGAAATGCTCCATGAGGCCAAGCTGATTTTTACAATGACAGAAAATCAAAAAGAGGCTCTTCTGTATCGCTTTCCGGAAATTGAGGAAAAACTTTTCAGCTTTGGAGAAATTAAAGGGGAGGATATTCCCGATCCTTATGGAAGCAATTTAGAGATATATAAAAAAGTTGCCGATGCCCTGGAGGAAGGGCTTAAAATACTCTGGCAAAAACTTCAGCCCTATACAGGAAAAGAAGAGTAAAAGTAGAATATTAAAATTTTAAGAAGCAGACTTTTTGGTGTTTTTTAGCAGTTTATGGGGAAAGAGGGATATTATGCGTATAGCCTTAGGGAGCGACCATGCGGGGTATGAGTTAAAAGAGTATTTAAAGGCTTTTTTACCCTCCATAGGGGTAGAATATGAGGATATGGGTACGGATACCTCCGAGGCCGTAGATTACCCCGATTACGGGGTTAAAGTAGCCCGGGGAGTAAATTGCGGAGAGTATGAACGGGGGCTTTTAATTTGCGGTACGGGTATAGGCATGAGCATAGTGGCAAACCGTTTTGCCAATGTAAGGGCCGCCCTTTGCCATAATGTTTTTATGGCCCAAAGCTCCAGAGAGCATAATAATGCCAATATTTTAATTTTAGGCGCCAGGGTTATTAGCCCCGAAGATGCGGAAACAATAGTAAAGACCTGGTTTGCCACAGGTTTTGCCGGCGGCCGCCACAGCCGCAGGGTAGAAAAAATTAAGGCCCTGGGGGGGCAAACGGAATGTAATTGCGGGGAATAATTATTAAAAGTATTTATTACCATGGTTAAAAAGGCTTTTAAAAGCCCTTTAAATAGCAGTTAAAATTGTCTTTAGTTAAGATTGGGGGAAAAATAGTGATTAAAAATTTAAGCCTGGAACAAACAGACCCGGAAATTTTTGCCGCCATAAAAAATGAGCTGGGGCGGCAGGAAAATAAAATCGAGCTTATTGCCTCGGAAAACTTTGCAAGCTCCGCGGTAATGGCGGCTCAGGGTTCGGTTATGACAAATAAATACGCCGAGGGTTATCCTCAAAAGCGCTATTACGGCGGCTGTGAATATGTGGATATTGCCGAAGATTTAGCCCGGGCCAGAGCCAAAGAGCTTTTTGGGGCCGCTTTTGCCAATGTTCAGCCTCATTCCGGCGCTCAGGCCAATATGGCCGCCTATTATACCCTGATAAATATCGGGGATACTGTTTTAGGCATGAATTTATCCCATGGCGGCCACCTTACCCATGGCAGCCCGGTTAATTTCTCCGGGCGCCACTATAAATTTGTAGATTACGGCGTAGATGCCGTTACGGAAGTTATAGATTATAATACTGTGGAAAAGCTGGCCAAAGAGCATAAGCCGAAGCTTATTGTGGCCGGGGCCTCGGCCTATCCCAGAACTATAGATTTTGAGGCCCTGGCGGAAATTGCCCAAAATTGCGGGGCCAAGCTTTTGGTGGATATGGCCCATATTGCAGGCCTTGTGGCGGCGGGGGAGCACCCAAGCCCTATTCCCTATGCGGAAATTACCACTACCACAACTCATAAAACCCTGCGGGGCCCCAGAGGCGGGGCAATATTTACAAACGATGCGGAGCTTGCCCCTAAAATAGATAAAGCTATTTTCCCGGGTATTCAGGGCGGCCCCCTTATGCATGTAATTGCGGCTAAAGCCGTTGCCTTCCGGGAGGCTCTTGCTCCGGAATTTAAAGTCTATCAGCATCAGGTTATTTTAAATGCCCAGGCTCTTTCCAAAGCCCTTTTAGGCTATGGCTTTCGTTTAGTCAGCGGCGGTACGGATAATCATTTAATGCTGGTGGATGTCCGCTGCCGGGATTATACCGGTAAAGAGGCGGAGCATCTTTTAGATGAAGCCGGAATTACCTGCAATAAAAACACCATTCCCTTTGACCCTCAAAGCCCCTTTGTAACTAGCGGTATTCGTTTGGGCACACCGGCTATGACAACCCGGGGCATGAAGGAAGAGGATATGGGGGAAATCGCCCGGGCCATTCATATTTGCCTCTCTCGGGAGGAAGGCTCTTTAGCCAAGGCGGCAAAACTGGTTAAAGAAATTACCTCAGCCTTCCCCCTTTATGAAAACGGCCTTCGGGGTTTAAAGGGATAAGCCTTAATATTTTAGCCGATAGAGATTAAAAGCTATTTAAGAAGTTATTATAAGAAGTTATTATAAGAGGTTATTATAGGAAGTTCTTTAAGGAGGGAATTTATGCGCCAGCCCTGGGAAGAATATTTTATGTCTATTGCCCATTTAGTGGCTAAGCGCTCCACCTGCTTAAGGCGGCAGGTGGGTGCCGTTGCCGTCAGCCCGGATAACAGAATTCTCGGCGCGGGGTATAACGGCAATTTACCCGGCGCCCCCCATTGTATGGATTTGGGCTGCCTCAGGCAAAAGCTGGGCGTTCCCTCCGGCCAGCGGCAGGAAATTTGCCGGGCCCAGCATGCGGAGGCCAATATTTGCAATTTTGCGGCCCGCCACGGCGTGGCTCTGGATAAGGCCACAATATATGTTACTACCCAGCCCTGCAGCACCTGTGTTAAGGCAATGGTAACCAGTGGTATTCAAAGGGTGGTTTATGATCAGGGCTACCCGGATGAATTTTCCAGCCTTTTAGCCCAAGAAGCCGGCATGGAGCTTATAAGCTATGAAGAGCTTATGGGTAAGCCCTTTCCCGGGGGCCGGGAGGATTGACGGCAAAAAAGCACTAAATGTTTAAAAAAACATAAGATATAAAAGCTCTAAACAGAGGCGGCTCCTGATTTTAGGGGGTTTTGGGCATTCTGATTCGAAAGCTTATGTCTGATGTACTTTTTGACGGGCAGTTAAAATAGGCAAAGGCCTGTTAGCATTTTTCTTCCCGGCAAAAAGTATTGTTTTTTTAAAAAAAGCCCCGCTAGAGGCAATTATATATTCTGATAATTTAGTCAAATGGAAAAAACAGGCTAAATGGCGGCGTAGCCTTGACAAAGACTCAGGACTAGTATATACAATATAAGAGGCAGCATTTGTTTTTTGTCTTTAAGAGTAAAACCTTTTAAAAGTAAAAAACTAAGGAGAACGGCATGATTAAGGTTTTATCTATTTTCGGCACCCGTCCGGAGGCTATAAAAATGGCCCCGGTAATCCAGGAACTAACGGCAAAAGAAGGCATAGAATGCAAAATAGCCGTAACGGCTCAGCATAGGGAAATGCTGGATCAGGTTTTGGAGCTTTTTGCCATTAAGCCGGATTATGATTTAAATATTATGCGCCACGGACAGAACCCGGCGGGGATAACCGCGGCTGTTCTTTCCGGATTGGAGCCGGTTTTGGAAAAGGAAAACCCGGATTTGGTTTTGGTTCACGGAGATACAACCACAACCTTTGCCGCCTCTTTAGCCTCTTTTTACCATAAAATACCCTGCGGCCATGTGGAGGCCGGGCTTAGAACGGGGGATAAATACGCCCCGTTCCCGGAGGAGATTAACCGGCGCCTTACCGGGGTTTTGGCGGATTATCATTTTGCCCCCACCGTTGCCGCCCAAACAAATTTAATTATGGAGGGCGTTAGCGAAGACAGAATTTGCGTTACCGGCAATACGGTAATAGATGCCCTGCTGCAGGTTGTAAAAAAAGATTGCGATTTAAATCAATACGGTCTGGATAAAGTAGATTGGACCAAAAAAATAATTCTTCTTACCTGTCATCGCCGGGAAAACTGGGGTAAGCCCATGGAAAATATTTTTCAGGCTGTTCGCCGCCTGACAGAAGATTTCCCCGAGCTTGAAGTTGTCTTCCCCGTGCATAAAAACCCCCTGATTTCCGAAACGGCGGAGAAATTTTTAGGGGGTCATCCCCGAATTCACCTTTGCCAGCCTTTGGAGTATTTGCCCTTTTCTCATTTAATGGATAAAAGCTACATAGTGCTGACAGATTCCGGAGGTATGCAGGAGGAAGCCCCCGCCTTAGGCAAGCCGGTTTTAGTTTTGCGTAAGGTTACGGAGCGCCCCGAGGCGGTGGAGGCGGGAACGGCCCGGTTGGTGGGTACCCGTTATGAGGATGTGTATGCCGGGGCGGCCAGGCTTTTGCGTAATCAAAGGGAATACCTGGCTATGGCCAAGGCGGTTAATCCCTTTGGAGACGGCACCGCCGCCAGGCAAATAACGGAATCAATTTTTAAATTTTTAACCCCGAAAAGCGGTTTTTAAAAACCCCTTAGTTTAAAAATAGGATTAAGACGAAAAATATAAGGCTTTGGCAGAATTTAAGGGCGGCTTAAGCCGAATATATTTTTTATAAATAAATTATAAAGCTTATAAAAGCTTAACACACCGGTTTGCCTGAGGGTATTTGCTTTAAGGAGGAAAAAGGGAGGAAGCCCCGTTGCAAGAGATAGTCTTCTCAATAATTACGGGTGGGGTTTTTGGGAGTATAATCGGTTTTTTAAAGTATTTTTTTCTGTGGCGCCCCATGCTTAAAGGGGAAAGCCAAAACCCTCCTGAAAGCGCCCGGATTGCCGGGGGCTATTTTATAAGTATGCTGGTAAATGTTTTAGCTCTTTTGGCAGTTTACCTTATCCGGAATAAACTCCCCCTGGATTATATTTGGCTTTTAATTGGCGTGGCCGTTTCTTTAAGCTTATGGGGCAGGCTTTATTCCCTAAAGAAGCTTATTAAATCTTAATTTATGAAAATTTTATCCGAGGTGTAACAATGCATGAGAGCCAGGTTTTATTCCATGTTTTTGGCCTGGGAATAACAAGTATAATCATAACAACAATGGCCCTTACCCTGGGGCTTTCCCTTTTGGCAATAATTGCCTCTAAAAGGCTTGAAAAAAGCCCCGGAAGGCTGCAGAATTTTCTGGAGCTGGTTTTAGAAAAGCTGGAGGGCTTTATTGCCGATATTATCGGCCCGGAAATGGCCAGAAAATATCTGCCTTTTTTAGGCTCGCTGTTTATTTTTATTTTATTGGCAAATTATTGCGGCCTTTTACCCTTGGCCGGCCGCTTACCCGGTTTGGCGGCGCCTACCTCTTCCTTAAGTGTAACGGCGGCTTTGGCCCTATGTGTTTTTGCGGCTACCCATGGCTATGGCTTAAAAGAGCATGGATTTAATTATTTTAAGCATTTTACAAAGCCGGTAATTTTTATTATGCCTCTTTTGCTGATTGAGGAATTTGTCCGGCCTCTTTCTTTATCTCTGCGTTTATTCGGGAATATCTTTGGGGAGGAAGCCTTAGCCAGTCAGGTTTTTAATCTTCTTCCCGTCCTGGCGCCTTTGCCATTATTTTTCCTCAGCATTTTGCTGGGCTTTGTACAGGCAATGGTATTTACAATTTTAGCGGCTATTTATATTTCCTCAGCCGCGGGGGAAACTAATTTATAAAACAAACAGCCAATTTCGGGGCTCCGGAATCGACTTTTTGTATAGATAGTTTGTGAAAGGAGAAGGGAAAATGGATAATAATACAATGGCACTTGCCGTGGCATTAACCATTACCATCAGCACCATAGCTCCTGGTATAGCCCAGGGCTTATCCACAATGAAGGCAATGGAGGCCATGGCCCGCCAGCCAGAGGCAGCCGGCAGTATTCGCACAACCTTAATTATTGCTCTTGCCTTTATGGAGGCCCTTTCTATTTACGGCCTGCTAGTCGCCTTTATGCTTTTAGGCAAATTTTAAAATATGAATAATGGGGGTAAAGCATGGCCCTTTTTATGCCTTACCCCGTTAGATTCAGGCCGAAGGAGGTTTTAGCTTGATTTCCATAAGCTGGCCGGAATTGATTTTTGCCTTAATTAACTTTGCGGTACTCTTATTAATTTTAAAGAAATTTCTTTATAAGCCCTTTCTTAAAATAATGGATGAGCGCAAAGAGGGTATAAATAAAGCTTTGGCGGATGCCGCCAAAGCAAGGGATGAAGTTGCAGCCACCCAAAAAAATATCGATATTCAAATTGCAAAAGCCAGGGTTGAATCTCAGGCTTTAATTAAGGCTGCCCAGGAAAAGGCCGAAAACGCCAAGGCCCAGATTTTACTTGAGGCCCGGGAAGAAGCCCGCCTAATCAGCCAGATGGCCCGGGAGGAAATAGAAAAAGACCAGGCCCGGGCTTTACGGGAATTAAAAAAAGAGCTGGCGGATATGATTGTTTTAGCCACCGGCAAGATATTAGAAGAAGAAATAGATGCCCAAAGGCAAAAAGCCTTAACCCATAAGGTTATGGAACAAATGAAACAAATGCATTAAATAAACAAATGCACTAAACAAGCAAATGCATTAAGTTTAGCGGCATTCTTTGCCATGTTAAATGAATTAAAAGGCGGTGGCCCCTTGGGAACCCATAATATTGCCCTGCGTTATGCCAAGGCCCTTTTAGCCCTGGGGCAAACAGAGGAACAATGCCAGGAATATCTTAAACAGCTGCGGCAGGTTCAAAGCTTTTTAAAAAAGGAGCCTGAGGCCGAAAATCTTTTAAACAGCAAGCGAATTCACAGCCAAATAAAAAAGGATTTACTTAAAACCCTTTTTGAAAACCGGCTGGATAAAACCCTGCTTAATTTTCTCCTGCTTTTGCAGGATAAAGAAAGAATGGGCTATTTTTCCGCAATTGTGGAGGTTTTTGAAGGCCAAATCCATGAGGAATTCGGCTATCTTAAAGTAAAAGTTTCCTCAGCGCTGGAAATAAGCCCCCAGGAGGAGGAGGAAATCCTCCTGGGCCTTGAAGCCCTGACCGGAAAAAAGATTATTCTTGAAAAAGGGCTGGATAAAGACCAAATCGGCGGTTTAATTATTAAAATCGGCGATATGGTATATGACGGCAGCATAAAAGGGCAATTAAATCAATTGGCCCGGAAGATGAAAAAATAAAACACAAGAAAATAATTATATAGTTAATGGTATAGATGATAAGATAGAGGTGAATTACTTGAGCATAAAGCCGGAAGAGATAAGCGCTATCTTAAAAAAAGAGATAGAAAATTATCAAAGCTACCTGGAAATAGAAGAAATCGGGGCGGTTATCAGCGTGGGGGATGGCATTGCCCGGGTTTTTGGCCTGACTAATGCTGTAAGCGGGGAGCTTTTGGAATTTCCCGGCGGAATTATGGGTATGGCCTTAAATTTAGAGGAGGATAATATAGGCTGTATTATTTTAGGCCCATATACTAAAATCCACGAAGGGGATACCGTTCGCCGCACCGGGAAAATTGTTCAGGTTCCGGCAGGGCCGGAGCTATTGGGCCGCACAGTTAATCCCCTGGGCCAGCCTATTGACGGCAAAGGGGAAATCCTTTGCCAAAATTACCGCTTTTTAGAGAGGCCGGCCCCCGGCGTAATTGAAAGGCAGCCGGTTAGGGAGCCTTTGCAAACGGGGCTTAAGGCCATTGATGCCCTGGTTCCCATAGGCCGCGGCCAAAGGGAATTAATTATCGGGGACCGCCAAACAGGCAAAACTGCCATAGCCGTAGATACGATTATTAATCAAAAGGGGCAGGATGTTATTTGCATTTATGTAGCCATCGGCCAGAAGGCTTCTAATGTTGCGGATGTGGTAAGGCGCCTTAAAGAGCATGATGCCCTTTCCTACACCATTATAGTTTCCGCCACAGCCTCAGAGCCCGCCCCTCTTTTATATATGGCGCCCTATGCGGGGGCTGCCATGGGAGAGTTTTTTATGGAACAGGGCCGCCATGTTCTGGTAATCTATGATGACCTTTCTAAGCATGCCGCGGCATACAGAGAGCTATCCCTTCTTTTACGGAGGCCGCCGGGAAGGGAGGCCTATCCGGGGGATGTCTTTTATCTTCATTCCCGCCTTCTGGAGCGGGCCGCCAAGCTTTCAGAAGAAAAAGGCGGGGGCAGCATGACGGCGCTGCCCATTATTGAAACCCAGGCCGGGGATATTTCGGCCTATATTCCCACCAATGTAATTTCCATTACCGACGGCCAAATCTTTTTAGAGGCGGATTTATTTAATAACGGGGTTCGCCCCGCTATTAATGTGGGGCTTTCCGTTTCCCGGGTGGGGGGCTCCGCCCAAACACAAAGCATGAAGCAGGTCTCGGGTAAAATGCGGCTGGAATTAGCCCAATACAGGGAGCTGGCCTCCTTTGCCCAGTTCGGCTCGGAATTAGATCATTCCACCAAGGCTACCCTGGCCAGAGGCCAGAGAATGCAGGAGGTTTTAAAGCAGGGTCAATATTCCCCCATGCCTGTTGAGGAACAGGTGGCAAGCCTTTTTGCCGTTGTTAACGGGTATTTGGATGATATCGAGGTTGAACAGGCAGTTAATTATGAGGAAAACCTTTTGGTTTATTTAAAAAACAATTATAATTCTGTTTTAAAAAGCATTGCCGAAGAAAAGATGCTCAGCGATGAAAATACTCAATTGCTTCATAAGGCCATAGAGGAATATACCCAGATGGAAATTCATGGCTAGGCCTGAATAAAGCGTTAAAAGCAGGGCGGTGAGAAAGTGGAAAATATCCGGGATTTAAAACGGAGAGTAAAAAGCGTTAATAATATTCAGCATATAACAGGGGCCATGAAAATGGTGGCCGCCTCTAAACTGCGCAGGGTGCAAAAATCCTTAAATTTAGTTACCCCGTATGAAAAAAGGCTTATTGAGGTTATCGGCCAGGTAAGCCAATGCCAGACAAACCACCCCTATATGGAAGAGCGGGAGGTAAAAAAGGCCGCCTATGTGGTAATAGGGGGAGATTTAGGCCTTTGCGGAGCCTTTAATAATAATATTAACCGCTTTGGAGAAAAAACTTTAGACCAAAGCCCCTACCCTTATTCTTTAATAGTTATAGGCGCCAGAACCAAAAGTTATTTTGAAAAAAGGGGCCGGCCGATAGATTTAGATTATACTTCTATTGCGGATAAGCCGGAATATATTGCCGGCAAGGAAATCGGCAAGGAGCTAAGCAGGCTTTTTATAAATAAAGAGGTAGATAAGGTTTATCTTCTTTATACCCTTAGCGAATCTGTTTTAAGCCAAAAGCTTATTTTAGAGCAATTGCTGCCGGTACCCTCTATTTGCCCCTTAGATGAAGAGCATGAGGATTATATTTTAGAGCCCAACGGAGACGCCCTTTTAGATATAGTGCTGCCCCAATATGTTGAGCTTACCGCCTATTTGGTTTTGCTGGAATCCAAAATCAGCGAAATGGCATCCAGAATGACTGCCATGAGCGCCGCCACAGATAATGCGGAAGATTTAATCTCCAAGCTTACATTAACCCTTAACCGGGCGCGCCAGGCGGTTATTACCACAGAAATTTCGGAAATCGTGGGCGGCGCATCCGCCCTTTTATAATCGGCCCCGGAGCATTAATATTTTTACAGACGGCGCCGGAAGGAGGCTTTGTTTTGAAAAAAGAAAATTCAAAAGAAAGTTTAAAAGAAAGCTTAAAAGAGAATTCTAAAGAAAATTCTAAAGAAAGCTTAAAAGAAAACTCAAAAGAAAATCAACGGGAATTATTTTTAGGCCGGGTTAAGCAGATAATCGGCCCGGTTGTGGATATTCAATTCCCCCCCGGGCATTTGCCGGATATTTATAATGCCATAAGCATAAAAAGCAGCGAGCAAAAAGAAAAGCATCTTTTAGAGGCGGAATTCAATATTACCCTAGAGGCTATGCAGCATTTGGGGGATAATCATGTCCGCTGTGTCGCTCTTTCCAATACCGACGGCCTGCGCCGGGGTATGCTGGCCTTAGACAGCGGCGCTCCCATTAGCGTACCTGTGGGCCGGGCTACCCTGGGGAGAATGCTGAATGTTTTAGGCGAGCCCATAGACGGCAAGGGGCCTATAATAAGCCAATGGGCTTCGCCGATTCACCGGCCTTCCCCGCCTTTTGAAGATTTAGAGCCCTCCACCAGAATTTTAGAAACCGGCATAAAAGTTGTGGATTTGCTTGCCCCTTATTCCAAGGGGGGGAAAATCGGCCTCTTCGGCGGGGCCGGAGTAGGCAAAACTGTTCTTATTATGGAGCTTATCCGCAATATTGCCTATGAGCATGGGGGCTTTTCCGTTTTTGCCGGAGTGGGGGAAAGAACCCGGGAAGGCAATGATTTATGGAATGAAATGAATGAATCCGGCGTTATTGATAAAACCGCTTTAGTTTTCGGCCAAATGAATGAGCCCCCCGGGGCCCGTTTAAGGGTTGGTTTAACCGGCCTGACTATTGCCGAAAGCTTTAGAGATAATGAGGGGCAGGATGTTTTGCTCTTTATAGATAATATTTTCCGCTTTACCCAGGCCGGCTCGGAGGTTTCCGCCCTGCTGGGGCGTATGCCCTCGGCGGTTGGCTATCAGCCTACCCTGGCTACGGAAATGGGGACCCTGCAGGAAAGAATTACCTCCACCAAGGCCGGTTCCATTACCTCGGTTCAGGCTATTTATGTGCCGGCGGACGATTTGACAGACCCCGCCCCGGCTACGGCCTTTGCCCATTTAGATGCCACTACCGTACTTTCCCGCTCCATTGTGGAGCTGGGTATTTACCCCGCGGTGGATCCTCTGGATTCCACCTCCCATATTCTTGATCCCCGTACTCTGGGGCAGGAGCATTACCGGGTTGCCCAGGATGTTAAAGCTATTTTGCAGCATTTAAAAGATTTGCAGGATATTATAGCTATTTTAGGCATGGATGAGCTTTCCGATGAGGATAAAATATTGGTGGCCAGAGCCAGAAAAATTCAGAGGTTTTTATCTCAGCCCTTCCATGTGGCGGAGCCCTTTACCGGAATGGCGGGGAAATATGTTCCCTTAAAAGAAACCATAAGAGGCTTTAAAGAAATTTTGGAAGGGCAATACGACCACCTGCCGGAACAGGCCTTTTTAATGGTGGGAAATATTGAGGAGGCCGTGGCTAAAGGAGATATTTTAAATAGCAGAAGGTAGGCTGCGGCAAGTTTAGGAGGTGCTTTCCTTGGAAATCCAAGAGAAGGAGAGAATTATTCTGGAAATAGCAACCCCGGAGGGCAGGCTTTACAGAGAGCAGGTAAGTTCTGTTAATCTTCCCACCGGTATGGGGAGTATGGGGGTTTTGCGTAATCATGCCCCGGTTATCTGTACTTTGGTTTGGGGAGTTTTAGAATATATTAAAGGCGGTAAAAAATACCGTTTTGCCATCAGCGACGGCATTGCGGATATTAAAAATAATTTTGTTTTGGTTTTAGTCCATACGGCGGAAAGATCTGATGAAATAGATATTAAGCGCGCCCGGGCCGCCTTGGAAAGGGCAAAAGAGCGCCTGGCTAAGCCCGGTAAAGATGCGGATACCCTTCAGGCCAATGCGGCTCTTAGAAGGGCTATGACCAGGATTAAAGCCACAGAGAGAGAAAAATCCGTAAAATAAAGGGGCTAAAAAACTAAACTTGGCATAAAACACAAAAAGCGGGCTAAAGGCCCGCTTTTTTAATTTACTATGTAAATTTTTACTTAATTTTGCTCTTTTTCGGCCTGAATTTGGCGGCGCATAAATTTAATATATTTCAGGCAGTTTTTATCTTGCCCGGCAACCGTTAAAGAGGCGGCAATTGCCTGGGATATGGCGGGGTTGGTATTATCAATAATTGCGCTGGAAAGGCCCATAAAAATTGCGGCGGAAAGAAAAGCCGTATTAATATTTATTCTTTTAGGCAGCCCGAAAGAAATATTAGATAAACCGCAAGTGCTTTTTACCCCGGGGTATTTTTGCTGAATATAGCCTATGCTCTCTAAAGCCAGGCAGCCGCTTTGAGTATTGGCGGCTAAGGCCTCTACTATAATATCCAGATATATTTTATCCTCCGGAAAGCCCGCTTCCCGGAACTTTTCCATAAGCTTATCAATGTTTTTTTTGCGCCCCTCAAGGGTTTCGGCAACGCCGTTTTCATCAATAGGCAGGCCGACAACAGCGGCCCCATGCTCAAAAATAAAAGGGATAAGCTCATTAAAGCGCTGGCTTATGGTTACGGAGTTTACTATTACAGGGCGGTCTTTTATTGTCGGTAAAATATTTTTAATTAATTGAGGGGAGGGAGAATCCAGCATAATCCCGCACTGGGAATGTTTTAAAGTAAGGCCGATGAGCCAAAGAAGGTTTTCTTCTTCTTTATCTCCGCACATGGCGGTATTAATATCTAAAAACTGGGCCTGGGCCTGTTCCTGCTTTTTTATCAGCTCCAGCAAATAGCCTTCATCCTTATTATTTAAAGCCTCCATGGTACGGGGTATGGAGCTGTTAAGTTTTTCGCCGATAATAATCATAAGTATTTTCTCCTTTAGCGTTTAATTTAAGTTTAAGGCTTAATTCCGGCGCTTTTGGCTTATAATTTAGGTGCAAGCAGGGCTAAAAGGCGCCGCCTCTGATTTAAGGCCGGGATTAAGAGGCAAATAAAAGCAAGTTAAAAGCAAGTTAAAGGCAAGTTAAAGGCAGATTAAGCCCCATAAAATAAAAGAGCAAAAGCGCTCCTTTATTCTTTAATGCAAATTTTTGCGCCCACGGGGGTAAGCTTGCCGCAAATATCCTCATAGCCTCTTTCTATATGAAAAATATTTTCAATTTCTGTTTTACCGTAGGCCATAAGCCCGGCTATAATCATAGCCGCCCCCGCTCTTAAATCCGTGGCGCAAACCCGGCTGCCTTTTAGCTTTTCCACCCCTTTAATAATGGCGGAATTATTATCTATATTAATATCCGCCCCCATTTTGCGTAATTCCCCCACATGCATAAAGCGGTTTTCAAAAACAGTTTCCGTAACTATGCTTGTGCCCCGGGCCGTAGTTAAAGAGGCCATAAATTGAGCCTGCATATCTGTGGGGAAGCCGGGGTAAGGCAGGGTTTTAATATCTACCGGGTTTAAAATGCCGTCGCTTTTAACCCGAATATAATCGTAGGATTCCTCAACCTCCGCCCCGGCCTCCTTCAGCTTGGCCGTAATGGGCTTAAGGTGCTCGGGAATAACATTGCTTAAAAGTAAATCCCCCCCGGAGGAAGCCGCCGCCAGCATATAACTGCCGGCCTCTACCCTATCGGGGATAACGGTATGCCTGGCCTTATTAAGGGAGCTTACCCCCTCTATGCGGATTATTTTTGTCCCCGCTCCTTTTATTTTGGCCCCCATGGCCCCAAGAAGGTTTGCTAAATCAACAATTTCAGGCTCCGCTGCGGCATTTTCTATAATAGTATGGCCCTTGGCAAGGGAGGCTGCCATCATAAGATTTTCCGTTGCCCCCACGCTGGGGAAGTCTAAATAAATCCGGGTTCCTTTTAATTCGGCAGCCCGGGCCTCAATATAGCCGGGCTCAATGCTTATTTCCGCCCCTAAGGCCTCAAAGCCCTTAAGGTGAAGGTCTATGGGCCGGGCGCCTATGGCGCAGCCCCCGGGTAAAGACATTTTTACTCTTCCGTACTTAGCCAAAAGAGGCCCCATAATTAAAAAGGAGGCGCGCATTTTTCTAACCAATTCTCCGGGGGCCTGGATATTTTTAATGCGGGAGCAATTAGTTTCTATTCTGCCCTGAGTATAATTACAATCCCCCCCCAGGCTTTTAAGTACCCGGCACATGGTTCCTACATCAGCCAGCCAAGGGGCGTCATCAATAATGCAGGCGCCATCGCAAAGAAGAGTTGCCGCCATTAAAGGCAAAACCGCATTTTTTGCCCCGCTGACCGCAATTTCCCCCCGCAAGGGATTTCTCCCTTCCAAGATAATCTTTTTCAATGTCCGTCCTCCTGCTAAGTGGTAATAATAATTTCCACATCCTATGGCAATATCCTGCAAAGGGCGGAGCCTGAGGCTTAGGTTAATAGTCTATAAAAATTAAAGGGCTGCCTGCATAGATATTAATTTTACCCCCCCTGCCCATACTTGCCCCAAGCTGAAGGTTAATATTTTCTCCCCCGGCTTCCACCTGGGGCAAAATTCCGGGAGTAAAAGCGCTTATACTGTAAAAGTTTTCCCCCAGGGCCTCTTCAATTTTTTTAGCCCCGGCGGATTCCAAAGCTAAAGCAAAGCGCTCTTTCAGCTTATCCGGGCTTAAATCCTCATATATGGTTCCGATTAAAAGGGTATTTATTTCCGTCTCTTCCGGCAGAGCCTCAAGGCAGCTTTTGCGCAGGCCGGGTAAAAGAGTACAGGGGCCAAAAGTTTGCAGGGCCGCAAAAATATGGCTGCCCTCTTTAGAGGCCTGGCCGATTATTCTATAATTGCAATTATCCCATGTTCCGCTGTAAACAATTTCTAAAAAACTCCCAAAAACCGTTGCCGAATCTTTAATAAGGTTAGGGGCAAAAGCCTTGGCGGTTTTCGCCACATATTTATTAAGTTCCTCCTCATTTAAGGCATGGGGGGATATTTTACTCCAGGCCGCAAGGCGAATCTCCTCTCCTACGGCCCCTGTGGCTAAAAAGGCGGCCGCTAAAGGCTCCGAAGGGTAAACAGTAGCGGCCCTTTGATTGCAGCCCCAAAAGAGCGCTAAAAGCAGGGAGAATAAAAAGATTAAAAAATAAAGCTTATGTTTTTTCATTAGAGCCTCCTGTTAAATTGCCGCTAAAACAGAAATAAATGCTCTCTAAGCGGTGCTTAAATACTCTTAAAATGCTTGCATAAATATTTTCCCCATTATTTTAAGGGAATATACCCTTTTGCTCACCAATATAATTGGGTTAAGGGCAAAGGGGGTATGGTTTTGAAACGGAAAAAAAGGCCCTTTAAGGCAAAAACCGGGAAAAAAAGAAAGGCCTTTGCGGCTCTGGTTTTATTTGCGGCTATAATAACCCTTAGCCTGGGGGATTTTATTTTTTTCCCCCCGGCTGCTAAAAAAAGCCTCCCCTCCCCTAAAATAAGAATTCTTATGGATAATCAGCTAAAAGAAATAGCTTTGGAGGATTTTTTAGTAGGGGTAATAGCCGGAGAAATGCCGGCGGCCTTCCCCCTTGAGGCATTAAAAGCCCAGGCCATAGCGGCCAGAACATATATCTATATTCATAGCCCCCTAAACCCCAAGGGGGATAAAAGCCGCCACCCCGGGGCCGCGGTTTGCTGCGACCCCAATCATTGCCAGGCCTATTTAAATAAGGCCTGCCGCAAAGAAAAATGGGGGGCCAAAACAAAGGAATATGAAGAAAAAATTTGCCAGGCCGTTAATGAAACCCGGGGGCAGATAATTACATATAAGGGCCTGCCGGCGGAGGCGCCGTATTTTTCTACCTGCGGCGGCAAAACAGAATCTGCCGGGGAGCTTTGGGGCAGCCCCCGCCCTTATTTAATAAGTGTGGAATGCCCCTGGGATAAGGAGGCCCCTAATTATCAAAGCCGGGCCAGCTTTTCTTTAAAAGAAATTGCCGGGCTTTTAGATGCCACAGTACAGGAGGTTTGCGCCATGAGGGAGCTTTCTAAAACCTCCGGCGGCAGGGTTTCCTCCCTTTGTGTGGGGGAAAGCCTTTTAAGCGGCAGCCGGGTAAGGGAGCTTTTAGGTTTAAAATCCGCCGCTTTTAGCTGGGAGATTGCCCGGGATGAAATTGTTTTTTATGTTTCCGGCTACGGCCATGGGGTGGGTATGTGCCAATTTGGGGCAGGGGGCATGGCTAAAGCCGGCTATAATTACCGGGAGATTATAAAGCATTATTATTCCGGGGTGGAAATTACCCAGGCCTATTAAAGATAAATAAGGCTAAGGCCTAAAAAGAAAAAAGAAGGCTTCCCTTCTTTTTTCTTACGGCCTTTTTTGCGGCTTTTTTGCCGCCATAAAGCGCTTAATTATTAAAGAATTCCCAAGGGTCAATGGTTTTGCCATCTAAAAGCAGTTCAAAATGCAAATGGCTTTCCTGAGCTTTTTCCGCCGCCGGGGCCGGGGCTATTGTGGCAATTGTTTCTCCCGCCTCCACCGTTTGCCCCTCTTTAATCCCGGCGGGGGTTATACCTAAATAAACGCTGGTATATTGGCCGCCATGCTCAATTTTTACCCTCCCGCCCCAGAGGGCATCAGGCCTTGCCTTAATAATGTTCCCCCCTGCCACGGCAAAAACCAATTCCCCCAGGGGCAGGGGCATATCAAGGCCGGAATGAAAGCGATAATCCTCATAGGTTGGGTCAAGGCCAAAGCCATAGGCCCTTTCCCATTTTCCCAAAGCCGGGGGCAGCCATATTTCTGGCGCCGCCCAAGCCTCAAGGGCCTCGCCCTCGGCTGGGATATCTTCCTCAGAATTTGCCCCGCTATTTTCGGCCTCATTTTCCGCCTGAATGCTTTCTCCCTCGGCCTCACCCGGCTCCTGAGGGATAAACTCCGTATTCTGCCCGGGCTCCGGTAAATTTTCATGGGCAATATCCAGGGGCTCCTTGGGGGTGAGGCCGTATCTCCATAAATGCTGATTAGTAAAGGTGAAAACCGCTACCAAAAAAAGCCCCAGGCCAATAGTTGTCAGCCAGCCAAGCTTATTCCGGCGCAGGCTTTCTTTAAGGCTAATTTTAAATTTTTTAGGTTTTTTATTTTTCCCGTTTGTTTTATGCATAGTATAACCTCCAATCCTAAGGCTATTATTCCCAGGGGCATTCCAGAATATACCAGATTTATGAGGGTTTTTTTATTTTAATATAAGGCAGGGGAAAGGTAATTTAAGGAGAAAGAAATATAAAAACCCTAGGAGGATGCCTTATGGGGGATAATGCTTTGCCAAAGATAGCCAGCTTTTGTGTGGATCACCGTAAATTAGAGCCGGGGCTTTATCTCTCCCGGCAGGATTGGCAAATAAATACTTATGATTTACGCTTTAAAAAGCCTAATTATGGGGATTATATCAGCCCCGGGGCGGCCCATGCCATAGAACATTTGGCGGCCACCTATTTAAGGGGCGGCAAATGGGGGGATAAAATAATTTACTTTGGCCCTATGGGGTGCCGCACTGGGTTTTATCTTCTGGCAAGGGAGGATTTGCCTATTGCTGATTTAAAAGCCCTTTTAAGGGAAACCTTTACCTTTATTAAAGATTTTAACGGCCCCTTACCCGGCGCCAGCCCGGAGGAATGCGGCAATTACCGGGAAATGGATTTGCCGGCCGCCAAAAAAGAGGCCGCCGCCTATTTAGAAGTATTAATTAAAAATAATAGCCGCGGCCTGGAGTATTAAAAAAAACAGAATAAAAAAAGAGCGCTCTGCGTTCTTTTTATTTTTGCTTTAGTTTTTAAGTTTTTTTAATTAACAAAGCCGGGATATGGCCGCATATAATATATCAGGCGGCGGTTTATTTCAGCTGTGCCGGTGTAATTAAACCCCAAAAAGGCTCTTTCAGCCTGATTTGGGGAGCCGGCTTGCCTCCCGGCTGGAAAGCGGAGCTTAAAAGGGAAGAGCTTTTATAAAGGCCTGAAAGTTCGCTTTTTTGGCAAAGTAAAAGCCCCGGTAAAAAGCCGTAAATCCGCCGCCAGATTATTTTAAGGAGCAATTATGTCTGCTGAGAAAAGAGGAGTGCTTATTATTTTCAGTAATATATCTCAAGCATTGCATATGGAAAAATGCTGTAAAAGGGCAGGCATAGAGGGCGCTCTTATTCCCACTCCCAAGGAGATATCGGCCTCCTGCTCCATAAGCTGGAAAAGCCCCGAACAGTACGAAGCTTTACTTTATGCCTTGCTGGAGGCGGAAAATATTAAGCCCCAAGGGTTTTGTAAATGCCTTTTATAAAGTATTTTTGTTAAGTTCTTATATCTGTTAATGTTTTTAAGTTTAAGGGGCGGCCCTAAAGCCGCCCTTAATTTATTTATTTAAATTAAAAAGTCTATTGGCAAATATTACAAGAATACTTACAATGAGCATAACCGGCAGGGTGCTCCCTATGGGGGTATCCCAATAAATAAAAAGCCTGTAAATAATAAAGCCGATTCCCCATAAAATTAAATTGGAAGAGTTAAAAGCCATTTTAGCGGAATCTTTTTTAAGGATAAAATAATCTGTAATTAAAATAGAAACCATGGGGGCAAAAACAGAGCCGATTAAATAAAGAAAGTTCTCATATTGCTCTATGGGGGTAAATATGGCAATTAAAGTACCTAAAATACAGGCTAAAACGGCAATAGTTTTTTGATTGGCTTTGGGGAAGATATTCTTAAAACTAACCCCGGCGGAATAAACATCCAAAAAAGTTGTGGTAACGGTGGAAAGAAGTATAATTATCCCCCCGGCAAGCCCTAAGCCGGCTCCGGCCATAATTTGGGCAATATCCGGGTTGCCTACAAAAATTGCCGCCCCCAGGCCGATAAAATACATCCAGCAGCTGCCGATAAAATAAGTAAGGGTGCTTATTAAATTGGCCAGAAGTGGTTTTTTGGCGTTTTTGGTATAATCTGAAATTAAGGGCAGCCAGGATAAGGGCATTGCGGCAGATAGCTCCACCGCCATCCCAAAGCTTATGCTGCCTTCATAAGTAAAGGAGGCCTGCCCCTTAAATATTACGGTGCTTAATAAAATAGTCAGAAAAAAGAGGGCGCCAACGGCAAAAATATTTATTTTGCCGAGATTTTTTATGCCGGCAATAATCCAAATTAAAATTAAGGCCCCAATTAAAGCGCACCATAAAGAGTGATTCCCTGTGTCGGTTTTAAGAATAATCGAAAAGGCCCTTGCCCCGCCGATAATCATAACGGCTGTCCAGCCTATTAGCTGCATTACATTAAGGAGGGAAAATATTTTAGAGCCGTTGGCGCCAAAGGCTATTCTAACGGATTCCATAGCCGTAACTTCTTTTTTGGCCCCGATAAGCCCGGCCAAATAAAGCAGGGCGCAGCCTATAATATGCCCGGTAATAATGGCGGCAATGCCCTTTGCCAGCCCTAAAGGGGCTAAAAGGGTGCCTGTAAGAATTTCCGCAATGGATACCGCAGCCCCAAACCATAAAAGCCCGTTACTTAATAAAGATGTCTTTTCCTTGCTCATAATCAACTCTCCTAAAATAAAATAGTGGGATATGCCTAAAAGAGCATTCCCACTTAATACACAAATGTGTAAAATATGTAATCCCTACGTTGGCATTATCCAAATCAGGTATGAGGGTCGAAGCGTTAAACTTCCTCTCAGCCGCCAAAGCAGCTCCCCTTGTCTTTGTTCTTGTAAATTCTACCATAAGAGCCGTTTATTGTCAAAAAAACATTTGTTTTAAGCCTGTGTTTCTCTAAAAGCTCTTAAAACTTAAAGGCTGTGGCTTATATTGCCCGACGGTGGCCATTGTGCTAAAATTAGAATAGCTTTTCTAAAGAGAGAAGGGGTGCAGGCGGATGAAGGATTTTTTACCCCGGCCGTCGGTGGATTGGGATGATGAAAAAGAAGAGCTTTTATTGCTGGATCAAACCCTTTTGCCCGGGGAAGAAAAAGTTTTGCATATAAAAGAAGCGGAGGCTGTTTTTAAGGCTATTTGCCTGCTTCAGGTGCGGGGGGCCCCGGCTATCGGGGTCGCGGCGGCTTTCGGCCTTTATTTGGCAGCTTTAAAATTCCCTCTCTGCGGTAAACGGGGCTTTATGGACAAGCTAAAAGAGGCCGGGGCCTATTTAGCCTCTTCCCGGCCTACGGCGGTAAACTTAAGCTGGGCCATTAAGCGCCTGATTAATGCCGCGGAAAAAAGCTCCGCCGATAACGCTGATGAATTAAGAGCTGTTTTACTAAAGGAGGCCAAGGCCTTAAGGGAAGAGGATATTTTAGTTTGTCAAAAAATCGGGGAATGGGGATTAACCCTCCTTAAGCCCGGCATGGGGCTTTTAACCCATTGTAATGCCGGCCAGTTGGCCACCATTCGCTATGGCACGGCTTTGGCCCCCATTTATTTAGGCCAGGCCCGGGGCTATAGTTTTAAGGTTTTTGCAGACGAAACCCGCCCCCTTTTACAAGGGGCCAGGCTTACGGCCTATGAATTAAAGGCGGCGGGGGTTGATATAACCCTGATTTGCGATAATATGGCGGCGTTTATTATGGCAAAGGGTTTGGTGCAGGGGGTTTTAGTGGGTTGCGACAGGGTTTCTGCCAAGGGGGATTGTGCCAATAAAATCGGCACTTTAAATCTTGCGGTTTTGGCAAAGCATTTTAAAATACCGTTTTATGTCTGCGCCCCTGTTTCCACCATAGATTTTGCCTGCCCCGGGGGAGAAAATATCCCCATAGAAGAAAGACCCGGGGAGGAAATCAGCCATTATTGGTATAAAAAGCCCATGGCCCCTGAGGGGGTAAATATTTTTAACCCCGCCTTTGATATTACCCCCCCTGAACTTATAAATGCCTTTATTACCGAAAAGGGCATAATTTTGCCCCCTTATAAAAGTAATTTGGCAAAGCTATCTGTAAAGCCGTCTGTAAAGCTAAAGGAGGATTAAAATGGCAGAAAGGCATTTAAGCTTTGAAGGAGCTCAGGCAGCTATAATCGAGGCCGGAATTCGCCTTTATCAGCGGGGAATGGTTGCCGCCAATGACGGCAATATAAGCTGCCGCCTAAGGGATAATACCATCTTAACCACCCCCACCGGGGTTTCTAAGGGTTTTATGACGGAAGAAATGCTGGTGCAGCTGGATTTAAAGGGTAAAAGAATTTCCGGCGAGGCCAAAGCCTCTTCCGAGGCAGGGCTTCACCTGGGTTTATATAAGGAGAACCCAAAAATCGGGGCGATTATTCATGCCCACCCCCCTTATGCCACCGCCTTTGCCTGTACAGGCAGAACTCTGGATTTGCCTATTCTTCCTGAGGGAGTAATTAATTTGGGGGAAATACCCCTTTTGCCCTATTATTCTCCGGGCAGCCGGGAGCTGGCAAAGGCTGTATCCGCCTATGGTATGGGGTATAAAGCTCTTTTGCTTTCAAACCATGGGGCAATAGCCTGGGGCAAGGATATTAAAACCGCTCTTTTTAGAATGGAAGCTCTGGAGCATTATGCCGGAATTCTTTTTTTAAGCCTGCAGCTGGGGAATGTAAAAACCCTTTCAGAAGAAGAAATAAACCGGCTTAAGGATATGTACAGCGATTAAGGCTTTTGGCTCTGAGGGATACGGCCCTAAAGCCCGGGTATATTCTATATATTAAAGGCATAAAAAAAGCGGCCCAAAAAGGCCGCTTTTTCGGCTTTTTTAAAGGCCGGAATAAAAAACCTTGCAAAGAGGGATAAAAAGTAATACAATCAAATGTACGGTTTTTTTGCTTTTCCCCGCCAAAAAAGCAAAAGGCAGGGTAAAAGTATGTTTATACAGGCATGTTTAGGAGGAAATCTTTTGGAAAGAACGGATTTAAGAAATATTGCAATTATTGCCCATGTTGATCACGGTAAAACAACCTTGGTGGATGAAATGCTGAAACAAAGCGGCACCTTCAGGGAGAATGAGCATATTCAGGAAAGAGTTATGGATTCCAATGATTTGGAAAGAGAGCGGGGCATAACAATTTTAGCTAAAAATGCCTCCGCAAACTATAAAGGGGTAAAAATAAATATTGTGGATACCCCCGGCCATGCCGATTTTGGCGGAGAGGTGGAAAGGGTTTTAAAAATGGTTAACGGTGTGCTGCTTTTAGTGGACGCCGCCGAAGGCCCCATGCCCCAAACCCGTTTTGTGCTGGAAAAGGCCCTTGCCATGGAGCATAAAGTTATAGTTGTAATTAATAAAATAGACCGCCCCGATGCCAGAATAGATGAAGTTGTGGATGAGGTTTTAGAGCTGCTTTTAGATTTAGGGGCCAATGCCCAGCAATTGGACAGCCCTATGATATATTGTTCCGGCAGAGCCGGTACGGCCTCCTATAATAAGGATGAAGAAGGCCGGGATTTAGAGCCCCTTTATGAGACTATTTTAAGCCATATAGACCCGCCCCAGGGTAATGCCGAGGAGCCTTTGGCGGTGCTGGTTTCGGCCATAGATTATAATGAGTATATAGGGCGGATTGCCATCGGCCGGATAGAAAGGGGAATTTTACACCAAAATCAGCAGGTGGCTCTTTGCGATTTCCACTCCCCGGAGCTTATCCGCAAGGCAAAAATTACCGCCATTTATCAATTTCAGGGTATAAACCGGGTTTTAACAGAAAAAGCCTCCGCCGGGGATATTGTGGCCTTCTCCGGCTTTGAGGATATTAATATCGGCAATACCGTTTGCCATCCGGAGCATATTTGGCCTATTCCCTTTGTAAAAATCTCCGAGCCCACGGTAGAAATGACCTTCTCCGTAAACGACAGCCCTTTTGCCGGCAGAGAGGGGGAATTTGTAACCTCCCGCCAATTAAGGCAAAGGCTTTTTAAAGAGCTTTTAAAGGATGTTTCCCTTAAAGTGAATGAAACCGAAACTACAGAGGCTTTCAAAGTTGCCGGCCGGGGAGAAATGCATTTATCTATTTTAATGGAAAATATGCGCCGGGAAGGGTATGAATTCCAGGTAAGCACGCCCCGGGTTTTATATAAAGAAATAGACGGGGTAAAATCCGAGCCTTATGAGGAATTGATTATTGATGTTCCGGAGGATTATATGGGCAATATTATGGAGCAAATGGGTATGCGTAAGGGTGAGCTCCAGAGTATGAGCGCTATTGGGCAAAGGATGAAATTAAAATTTATTATCCCCTCCCGGGGGCTTTTCGGGTATCGGAATGAATTTTTATCCTCCACCCGGGGCCAGGGTATTTTAAATTCCATATTTCATGGTTATGCCCCGGTAAAAGGGGATTTACCCCGCCGCTCTACCGGCTCTTTAGTAGCCTATGAAACAGGGGAGGCCGTTGCCTACGGCTTGTATAATGCTCAGGATAGAGGCTCCCTTTTTCTTGCCCCGGGGGAGAAGGTTTATGCCGGTATGGTGGTAGGCCTAAACCCCAAGCAGGAGGATATTGTGGTAAATGTATGCAAGCGCAAGCATATTTCCAATACCAGGGCTTCCGGCAGCGACGAGGCCTTGCGCCTGGTGCCCCCGATGCGCTTCAGCCTGGAGCAGGCCATAGAATTTATTAATGATGATGAGCTTTTGGAAATTACCCCCCAAAACATAAGAATACGCAAGCAGGTTTTGGATCATACTCAAAGGCAGCGGGCCCATAAATATATTTAAAAAAGAGGCAATTGCCTCTTTTTTTTTAACGGCTGCCCTTAAGGCTTATTAAGCTGCAAAACATTTTAGCCTAAAATAAGATAAAAATAAAATACTCTGCCACATCAGCCTTAACCGCCGGGGAGATTCATGGTATAATAAAGCATTAAGATATAATCAAAAAAGCTGTTTTTTAAAGAAAATAAACGGAGGCTGAATATGAAAGCTGTAATTTCGGTAATAGGCAAAGATATGGTGGGTATTTTAGCCCGGGTTTCCGGGGCCTGCGCCCAGTATAATGTTAATGTGCTTGAGGTTAGCCAAAGCGTGCTTCAGGATCTTTTTGCCATGATAATGCTGGTGGATATCTCCAAGCTGGAGGGGGATTTTAGCGGCCTTTCCTCAGCCATGCATAAAATAGGCGAAGATATGGGCCTTTCCATCCATATAATGCATGAGGATATTTTTAATTCCATGCACAGAATTTAATAAACAAAGGCTAAACGGAGGAAGACAATGTTAAATGTCAGCGATATACTGGAAACAATAAATATGATTCGCTATGAAAATTTGGATATTCGGACTATTACCATGGGAATATCCTTATTGGATTGCTGCGACAGCAATATAAATAAAGCCTGCACAAAGGTTTATGATAAAATTACCACTAAGGCGGAAAACCTTGTTAAAGCCGGGGAGGAAATAGAAAAAAAATACGGCATGCCCATTATTAATAAAAGAATAGCCGTAACGCCTATCTCTATTTTAAACGGGGCAAACCCTAAAAACCCCCTGGCCTTTGCCTTGGCATTGGAAAGAGCCGCAAAAAATGTGGGGGTAAATTTTATCGGCGGCTATTCCGCCTTAGTGCAAAGAGGCTTTGCCCCCGGGGATATGGAGCTGATATTGTCCATACCGGAGGCCCTATCCATAACAGAGAGGGTTTGCTCCTCCGTTAATATAGGCTCCACAAAAACCGGGATAAATTTGGATGCCGTGGGCCTTATGGGGGAAATTGTGGTAAAAACCGCCCAAGCCTCGGCGGAAAAGGATTGCATAGGCTGCGCCAAGCTGGTGGTTTTTTGTAATGTTCCGGATGATAATCCCTTTATGGCAGGGGCTTTTCATGGTATAGGCCAGGGGGATTGCGTAATAAATGTGGGGGTATCCGGCCCGGGGGTTGTGCGTAATGCGGTTAAGGAGGCCGGGGCCGGGGCTTCAATATCTCAAATAGCGGATATTATTAAAAAAACGGCCTTTAAAATAACCCGCATGGGGCAATTAGTGGCTGTGGAGGCCTCTAAGCTTTTAGATATTCCCTTTGGTATAGTGGATTTATCCCTTGCTCCCACTCCCGCCGTGGGGGATTCCGTAGCCCATATTCTGGAAGAAATGGGCCTTGAAAGCTGCGGCGCCCATGGAACAACCGCCGCTTTAGCTATTTTAAATGATGCCGTTAAAAAAGGCGGCGTAATGGCAAGCTCCCGGGTGGGGGGTTTATCGGGGGCTTTTATCCCCGTAACGGAAGACGCTGGGATGATTGAGGCCGCCCGAAACGGTAACCTTACCCTGGAAAAGCTGGAGGCTATGACTGCCGTTTGCTCCGTGGGGCTGGATATGATAGCTATCCCCGGAGATACTCCGCCGGAGATAATTTCTGCAATTATAGCGGATGAAGCCGCCATAGGTATGGTAAACTCCAAAACAACCGCAGTTAGAATTATACCGGCTATTGGCAAAGGCCGGGGGGATGAGGTTCACTTTGGCGGGCTTTTAGGGGGCGGCCCGGTTATGAAAATTAATTATTCTTCCCCTAAGGCTTTTATTAAAAGAGGAGGGCAAATTCCGGCGCCTCTTCAGAGCCTTAAAAATTAAACTGTAAGGAGAAGGGCTAAATGACAGAAAATAAATTTAAAGCAGATTCCCCTCAGGCGCCAATTCCGGAAGCGGAATATACGGAATATGGTGAAAGTATGGGAGTTAGGGAAGACAGGGAAAACAGCGAAGATACGGGGTATTCTGAGGATAATAAGGTAAGCCCTGAAAATGAAGAAAGCCTCGCAAATGAGGGGAATACCGCAAAGGCCAAAGGCAAGCTTTTTGGCGGCATTTTTAAAGAACCTGTTCCTGTAAACGGGGGGGGAGCTGCCAAACCTCCTCTTTCAAAACCTAAAAATGCTTATTGGGTTTGGGGTGTTTTGGCAATTATTTTATTGGCAAGCATAATTTATGCCTTAAACTTTGTAACCTCGGCTGTTCTTTTAATGCTCTTTTATATATACTGGCTGCGCAGGGGGTATACCGGCAAAAACAATCTCGGTATTTGGGCCTATACTTTTTTAGGCATAAGTTATCTTATGCGGGTTAAGGAGACAGGCCTTGGAGCGGAAAACAGCATGGGCTTCTTCCTTTTCGGCCTAGCCTTTTGCGCCTGTACCGCCTTACTTGTTTATGCTAAAATGCGCTATATTAAATGGGCCCGGGCCCAGGAGTTAATTAAAGAAAAACAGGGTTATGGCGGGGAATATTCTTACCCTGAGGATGATTTAACAGAAGGCGATGAGGCTGAATCCGGGGAGGATTCCCCCCTGGAGGCTATGGGGCAGGGGGATAACCTGCAAGAATATGAAGAAGATGAAGAAGAATATGCTGAGGAAGACGAAGAAAACCCGGAATATTTAAATTATGAGCACCCCTATGACGGAAATACTTCTATATTCTCTGCTGATTTAAGCCATCCCTATGGGGAAAACCCCCATACCCCAAAAGATATAGAGGGCAAAAAAAGAATTATAATTCCCCGTAAAGGCCGGGAAAGTTTAGATGAGGGAAAAGAAAACACCTTCCCGGAAGAAGAAAGCCCCGAAAATTAAAGCCTAAAAAACTAAAAGCCTTTAAAAACCGGGGGTTTTAAAACTAGATAGATTAAAGCTTGGTAGCTTAAAGCCCCGGCCAAAACCGGCCGGGGCTAATTTATAATAGTTTTTTGCACTTTAACAAACGGTTTTAATTAAGGTGTTGTTTAAGCGGAAAGAGCAGCCCTGCTCGGCCTTAAAAAAATTATTTTATAAGCTCTTTCTTTTTAAAGCCCTAAACTAAGGGTATTTAAAAAACGATTAAAGAAAATTAAAGTATATTTATGAAAGTTCATTAAAAAGAGGCGCCTAACGCCTCTTTTTAAATATTTATTTCTAAAATTCTGGCCGGGGTAAAATCCTCCAAGCCTAAATAATAAGCCGCGGAATCTATTACGGCGCCCAAAGGCATAAGGCCGATTAATTCGCTGCCTGCCAGAGTTATTCCATAGCGCATAGCCTCCATGCGAACCATTTCCACCGCCTGGTAAACGGAGGTTTGAGTATAATCGGTAATATTCATGGATACCTGCACCAGGCCCTTTTCTTTAAGCTCTACCCCCATAGCTTTAAGGCAGCGCAGGCCGCCGCCGCTATGGCGCACCCTTTTGGCAATGGCTTTGGCAATATTTAAATCCCGGCTGTTTAAATTAACATTAAAGGCAATAAGGGGCATCCTTGCGCCGGTAACTGCTGCCCCGGCGGTTAAATGGGGGGTATTGGGGCCAAAATCCGGCTGCCATTTGGGGTCTTTTAGTTTTTCTCCCAGGC
Organism: Clostridiales bacterium; assembly: GCA_040767605.1. Lineage (GTDB taxonomy): Bacteria > Bacillota > Dehalobacteriia > UBA4068 > UBA4068 > JAXGOI01. Next base: position 1,029,806 of record JAXGOI010000001.1, on the reverse strand, counting down.
CTTCAAAGCCCCCTTTGCGGATATTCTCAAGGGCTCTCCGGTATTCATGGGAGGCGGAATTTTCATAAAGAAAAACGGGCAAATTATATTTTTCGGCGGCTTTTTCCCCAAATTCCAGAGCAAAGGCCTTGGCTTCCTCCATAGTCATATCCCCTAGAGGAATAAAAGGAATAACATCCACGGCGCCTATTCTCGGGTGCGCTCCGGTATGGCGGTTTAAATCAATTAATTTAATAGCCCTGGCGGTAGCCTCCAGCATGGCATTAATTATTTCCCGGGGTTCTCCGGCTATGGTAGCCACCATTCGGTTATGGTCTTTATCAAAGGATGAGTTAAGAAGGCGAATTCCCCCGCGGTTTTTAAACAGGGAGAGAATTTCCGCAATTTTTTTTTCATCCCGCCCCTCGCTGAAATTGGGCACGCATTCTAAAATTTTCATAGCCTTCCCTCCCCATTAATAAACTTATTATAGCCTAAAAGATATTTCTTTTCCAGAAAATAATCTCTTCCGCGCTCTTTATATTTTGGCAAAAGCTTTTGCCTGCTAAAAATAAGGTTATGGGGCATAAAGAATAGAACAGGTAAAAAATAACGGTAGGTAAAAGCAAAAAAATCTCGAATAAGTAGGGGGGCAGTTTTGATTTGATTTAGAATTGAAGAGAAATTCACGGCTAAGGGAACTTTTTAAGGCCCTTTTTTATCCTGTTTATGAAGCCGTAATGGGAGGAAGCTATGATTATAGCAACGGAAAACGGCGTACAAAATTATTTGGAATATATTTGTAATCACCGTAACGATTATTATCGCCTTGCCTATTCCTTTATGGGGAATGAAGCGGATTCTTTAGATGCCGTTTCTCAAATGACGGTAATTGTTATGGAAAAACAGCATACTTTAAGAAATACCCAGGCCTTTCCCTCCTGGAGCAAAAAAATTCTGGTTAATCTCTGCCGGGATAAGCTTAAGGAGAAGAAGAGGGTGCAGCCTATAGAGCTGCCTTTAGAGCTGGCCTCAGAAAGCCCCAAAAACATAGAGGATGAACTTCTTATTCGCCAGGCTTTGGCGGAATTGCCGGATAAATATAAAGAGGTGCTGGTATTAAGATATTATCTGGATTATGAGTATAAAGAATTAGCCCTGTATTTAAATGTGCCGGAGGGCACAATAAAATCCCGCATAAACCGGGGCATAGCCTGCCTCAGAGAAAGACTGAAAGGAGAGAGCCATGGATAAGCAAAAACAAATAGAGCAATTTTTTGCAAAGCAAAAAGAATTATATGCCAAGCTGGAGGCTCCCTCCGGTTTTGAGGATATTGTTTATAAGGCGGCCCAAAAAGCGCAGCTTTCCCCTAGAGGGGGCAAATCTCTTTTAGGCAGGTTTTTTAGGCAAAAAAGAAACCGTTTTTTAACAGGGTTTGCCGCCATTGCCGTTATTGCCTGCTTTGCTTTGCTTTCTTTTTTGCCGGGGGAGAGCAATTTGCCCCGGGCTATTCGGGGCCTGGTGGAAATTAAAGCCGCCGCAGCCTATAGCTGCGGTATTGACCCGGCCAAGGGCTTTATTATCACTAGTGAAGAGCCGTTAAGTACAGATTTAATTAAAGAAAACCTTATTTTAAGCCCGACCTTCGATTACACCCTAAAAGAAGCCAAAGGCGGCACGGAGTATTATCTCCTCCCGGCGGAGCCCCTGAATGAAAATACCGTTTATAAGCTGTCTTTCGGGGGAGAAAACCACTTAAGTAATTTGCCCGAGCTTTCCTGGGCTTTTCAAACCGTTCCCTCCTTTGTTTTAGAGGAGGCAATTCCCAGAGATACTTCAAGCGGTGTTCCTGTTGAGGCCGGTATAGAGCTTGTTTTCAGCCAGCCCCCGGGGGATGATGCCTTAAAAGCCATTACCATTGAGCCCCGCTTAGAGGGGGAATGGCAGCAGAATAAAAATACTTTAGTTTTTGTGCCTAAAAACCCCCTGGCCTACGCTACCCTTTATACACTTGTTATCCCCGCCGGTATTCAGAATAAAGATGCTAATGCCTCTTTAGAGCAGGAGAGTATAATTCGTTTTGAAACCCAGTCCGCCGACAGGGGCAATTCGCCTATTTATTTTTGGGGTGAAAATAATTCCTTCAGCCCGGAGGAAATCCCCTTCTTCAGCTATTATGGCGGCCGGGATAACCGGGGGCTAATTATGGTTTCTGTTTATCAATATCCGAATTCCCAAGGCTATTTAGAGGATTTACAAAACAGAATGGGGGAATATTTTTGGTGCGAAGCCTCAGGGATGAGGGGAATAGAAACAAATAAGCTTACTCAAATTATGGATTTTGAAATTAAGCGGGAAGAGTTAAGTGAATATGATTCTTATTTATATTTGCCGGAGCCCCTCCCTGCCGGTTATTATGCCGCGGCCTTTAAAAACGAGGAGGATATACAATATCTGCTTTTCCAGGTAACGGAGATAAGCGCCTATTTAGGCTATGGGGCGGATCAATCCATTCTTTGGTTAAATAATTTAGCTACGGGCCTCCCGGTTGCCGGCGCTGAAATAGAAATTATTTCCGGCGGGAGCTTTATTAGCGATGCCGACGGGATTGCCCTAATGAATACCGACCCCAAGCGGGAAAGCCACGATATTTACTTTATTACAAAGGATGATGAAAGCCTTATTTTAGCCGCGAACTATTATTTTGGCTACAATTATGAGGCAAATAAATTCCGCCAGGCTTATTGGAATTATTTATATGTTGATAGGGAGCTTTACCGCCCTGGGGATACCCTTAATTATTTCGGTATTTTAAGCAGCAGAGAAGATGAGTATAAAGAGCTTAAAGAGGCGGAGCTTGTTTTAGAGGGGTATAATATTTTTGGGGGCCCCGGCCTGAAAAAAGCCCTAAAAATTGAAGGCGGCGTTTTTGAGGGCAATTTGGAATTGCCCTGGCTTACTCCGGGCTATTACAGCCTTGCCCTTTATGCCGGGGGCAATTATATTAACAGCGCCTATTTTGAAGTAGCCGCATATACCAAGCCTGCCTATAAGCTTACAATGGAATCTAAAGAAAAGGTAATTATGGCTTGGGATAGCCTGAATATTGAAATACAAAGCAGCTTTTTTGAGGGCACGCCTTTGCCTAATACGGAGTTTACCCTTTATGGCAGGGGAATAGAGGGGAATAAAAAGCTGAAAACAGATAGTAAAGGCAAGGGGGATTTTAAAACCAATATCCCCCAGGGAACATCCTATGCCCTGCTAGATTCAGCCTATTTTTCCGCCGAGGCAATTCTTCCGGAGGCCGGGAGAATTGAGGCAAGTTTTTCCATCCTTGTTTTTAACAGCGATATTCAGCTTAGGGCAAAAGTTAAGCGCCAGCAAAATACGGCCCTTATAGATGCCGAGGCCTTTGCCGTAGATATTAATAAAATCCAGGATTATACCGGAAATTTAGAGGAAGAGGCCCGCATAAATTTAAAAGGAGCCCTTAATATTGAGGCTGTATTACGCCGCCATGAATGGGATAAAAAAGAAAGCGGAAGCTATTATAACCCCTATACAAAACAGGTGGAGCCCAGGTATTATTATGATTTGCGCTATGAGGAGGAGGCGTCTTTCCCCTTAGTTATAGGCAGCGGCGGGGAATTAAGCACAAGCCTGCCCCTTGGGGACGAAAATGCCTATAGCCTCACTCTGAAGGCCAAAGATACTAAAGGCCGGGAAATGGTGCGGGAATATTATATCCCTGCCTTAAAAAGCGTGGGGGATTTTAATTCCTACCGTTATTTAAGCATTCAAACGCCGGATTACCGCAATGCCTTTGCCCCCGGAGAAACGGTAAATACCACCCTTAAATGGGGGGAGGAAAACCTAAATGCGGAAAAGGGCAATGTGCTTATTTTCCGCAGCCGCAAAGAGATACTTGATTATCATGTGCAAAAAAGCGGCAATTACAGCTACGATTTTTTAGAGGAATATATACCCAATATTAATTTGGCAGCCGTATATTTTGACGGCCGTACCTATTATGCCGCCCAAACAACCCATATAATAGATAAAGAAAATAAAAAGCCTCAGGTTTTAATTGAGGCCGATAAAGAAAGCTACGGCCCAGGCCAAAATGTTAAATTAAAAGTAGATTTAAAGGATAAAGACGGCAATCCTCTGGAAGGCTATATTAATTTAAATTTAGTTGATGAGGCCCTTCTTGCCCTTAGGGATCAATATGTAAATATTGCCGACAGGCTTTTTGGCAATCTTTACAGCAATTATTTTTATACTTTAATCAGCCATATTTCTCAGGATAATATGGACGGAGCGGAACAAGGGGGGGAAGGGGACGGCGCCCGGGAAGACTTTAGGGATACGGCCCTCTTTACCACGGTTAAAACAGATAAAAACGGCAAGGGGGAAATAGAATTTACCCTGCCGGATAATATAACCTCCTGGCGTTTAATTTGGCAGGCCTATGCCCCGGGCATTTGGGCGGATAGCGGCAGCCAAAGCATAGATGCCACCTTGCCCTTTTTTGCCGATTGCCGCCGGGAAGAAAGCTATTTAGCCGGAGATGCCCCTGTTTTAGCCCTTCGCAGCGCGGGGCTTGCCCTTTCGGAGAATGCTCAAATTGAATATACTCTTAAAATTCCCCAATTAAATTATGAGGAAAGTAATAGCGGCCCCTCCTATGCCTGGACGGATTTCCCCCTGCCGGAGCTGACGGCCGGGGAATACGAAGTTTTTATCAATGCCAAATGGGGCGAATATGAGGATAATATAAAAACTTCTTTTAAGGTTATAAACAGCCATATAAGCCATACCAGGCAAATTCAGGAGCTTTTAAGGCCGGGCTTAATACCCCAGGGGGCAAAAGAAGCGGGGAATAGCCTTATAAATTTATTCTTCAGCGATGAAAAACAAAATTTAGCCTTGCAGGGTTTGTATAATTTGGCGGCCCAGGATGATATCCGTTTAGAGCAGAGGCTGGCCGCCCATTTGGCTAAAAAGCTTTTAGCCGAGAATTTTGAAATTGGGGATATTCCCGGCCCGGAAGAAGAAAGAGCCTGGAAGGAACAGTTATTTAAATATCAGGCGGATAATGGCCTGGCAATTTTGCCTTATTCCGGGGCGAATTTAGAGGCAAGCGTTTTGGCTGCCTCCTTCGCCGGGGAAAGCCTGGCAAAAGAAGGGCTTATCCTTTATTTTCAAAATACTTTAAAGCAAGCCCGGGCCGGGGATACTCCTGATTATACACAGGCCTCCTTTTCCTTATGGGGTCTTGCCGCCCTTTCCCAGCCGGTGCTTAATCAAATTCAGCAGCTTTTGGCCCTGCCGGAGATTGGGGCCGAAAACAGATTAAATTTAATTATTGCCCTTTATTTTGCGGGAGACGGTGCCAATGCCGGAGCTTTGGCGGCCCCCTTTACGGAACAATGGGCAGAGCCTGTTAATAATCTTTTCCGGGCTAAAATAGATGGGGACAGGCAGGAGGTTTTAAAGGCCACGGCCCGTTTGGCCTTACTGGCGAATATATTTAACCTCCCCCAAGGGGATGGCTTGTATGAGTATATTTTGGAAAACACCAGCGAGGAGGATTATTTCCTTTTAGAAAAGTTAGGTATTTTACAGGCCCGTTTAGCCCGCCCCATTGAGGATACCTCTTTTGAATATATTTTAAACGGAGAGAAAAATCAGGTAGATTTAAGCGAAAACGGCTATTATGCCCTAACGCTTTTGGCCGAAGATTTGCCAAAGATTGAATTTAAGAATATAAAAGGGGCAATTACCCTAACAACTATTTTTAAAGAAGAAGGCCTGCCCGAGGCAAACCCGGCTTCCTCCGCCCTTAATATAGAAAGGCAATATCCCTCAGATGAAGAGCTTAATCAAAATCTGGCTCAGCGGGGCCGGGTGGGAATTAATTTAAGCTTTTCCATTTCAGAGGATGCCCCCGACGGTTATTATAAAATTGTGGAGTATTTACCCGCAGGCCTAAGCTATGTAGCCCTAAATTTTACAAGCGATAATGTTTGGCTTATTCAGGCGGGGGATAAAGAGCTTCACTTTGCCGTATATAAAGAGAAAAACGCCGCTTTAGGGAAAATAAAATATTTTGCCCGGGCCAGCGCCGAGGGGAGTTTTAAGGCGGAGCCCCCCAGCCTGACCCATGGCAAACACTTTAATACCTATGCCCAAGGGGAAGAAGACAGGGTTTTTATTAAGTATTAAGGGGTTTAGGCAAAAAAACTCCCCAATTAAGGCGGGAAGACAATGTTAAAGGCTAAAAAAAATACCCTAAAAATACAAATATGCGCTTTACTTTTATTAATATGTTTAATGTTAGGAGCCTGCGCCCGGCAGGCTCCTCTTAATAATGCCCTGAATAAAGAGGATTTTATAATTAATACAAATTGCTTTGTGCCCCCCGAGGCCTTTTTTTCCCTGCTGCCCCCAAAAGTTGAAATGGCGGATTACCCCCCCAATATAAATTCCTGGAAGGCTGTGGTTGCCCCTCACCATGCTTTGGTGGGTAATTTAGCGGCCCAGGCCATTGCCCAGCTTCAAAGAGACCCCCCTAAAATAGTTTTTTTAATCGGCCCCAATCATAGTAATAGCGGGGCCCCGGCTCTTACCACCCAAGGTATTTGGCAAACGGCGGGGGGCAGGGTAATGCCGGAAACCGACGCCATAGAAGCCCTTCTTAAAACCGGGCTTGTAGAGGTTTGGGATGAGTTTTTTCTCTCCGAGCACAGCATGGGGGCTTTAATGCCCTATATTGCCTATTATCTGCCGGAGGCAAAAATTGTCCCTTTGGTTTTGCATTATAAATACCCGCCAGAAAAAATTAAAAGGCTTATAAATGCCATAAAACCCTGGCTGGATAACGAGGGGGCAATTATTGCCTCAATAGATTTTTCTCATAATTTAAATATGACCCAGGCTGAAGCCAAAGATGCCGAAACGGCCCGCTTTTTGGCAAACTACGACAGCCGCACTATTGCCCAATTGGACAGCACTTATTTAGATTCCCCTACCATAATGGCTTCTTTATTGGAATATATGCTGGAATTAGGCCGGAGTTCTTATACTTGCCTGGCAAATACAAATTCCGGCAGAGTAATGAGGGATAGCCAAATGGAGGTTACCAGTTATTTTACTTTATTATATTAAATTAGCATTATATTAAACCGGCGGCTATAATTAATTGCCTGTCTTTATTTATAATATGGGTATAATATAATTAAAAGTAAAGCTAAAAAACAAAAAGCTAAAAAATAAAAAGCATACCCCATTTATTTTGGGGTATGCTTTTTTATAAGCGGTTTAAGCCTTAGCCGGTGTATATTCCTTTACCCAGCTTATAGCTTAAGGGTTCAAAGGCTACGCCTCTGTCAAAAATATCTTCAATATCTTTGCTGTATTTCATGGCGTCATATACAAAATGGGCGGCGGAGTTTACGCTTTCCTTAAGGTTATAGCCCCGCATAAGCCCCCCTACAATAATGCTGGTAAAAAGATCTCCCGTCCCGTGCATATGGAAGGGCAAAAGGTCTATATCAAGCTCAAAATAATTGCCGTTTTCCTCTATGCCGCAATTATAAAGCTTATTGTCCCTTTGCACCCCGGTTAAAACAATATTTTTTGTGCCAAGGCTTTTTATATCCTCGCAGATAGCCTTGGTATCTGCCCTATTCAGCACCTCTCCGGAATATTCCCGCCCTGTAAGAATACAGGCCTCGGTAATATTGGGGGTTGCAAAATCCGCAAGGGCAACTAAATTGGCCATTTCCCGGCACATCTCGGGGGTATAGGTTTTTATTACAATTCCGTTATCCCCCATAACCGGATCAATAATGCTGATGCCGCTTTCAAATTCATTAATTAAGCGGGAGACTATGCCTATTTGCTCTCCGGAGCCTAAAAAGCCGCTGTAAACACTATCAAAGGCCAGGCCTAATTGCTTCCAGTGGTCTAAATAGGCCTTCATATGAGGGGTAAAATCAAAAAAGGTAAAGTTTTCAAAAAGTGTATTGGTAGAAAGCAAAGCGGTAGGCAGAGGGCAAACCTCTACCCCCATGGCGGAAATAACGGGCATTGCCACAGTTAAAGCGCATTTCCCATAGCCGGAAACATCGTGTACGGCGGCAACCCGGGGTAAATTAGGGGTCATACATTACACCTCTTTTATACTAAAGTCTAAAATATTATAACATAATCAATTGATAAAGCAAATAAAACATTAAGGGGGGGACTCTAAAAAATAAACTATACTTAGGGATTAAAAAAGCTAAGCTCACCCAGGGCTTAATTCTTTAAGACCGAATATAAGGTATATTTTAGGGGAATAAAAGGGAATATTGATTTTTAAAGGGAATATTACTTAGTAAGTTTTTTTATTAAGGCTTAAATAAATTTTAAAGAATAATTTGCCGGAGGGGAATAATTATGGAAAATAAAGATTTAAAAGCTGAAATAAACCAAAATACGGAGAATACGGATATTTTAATTATAGGGGCGGGAACCGCGGGCCTAAGCGCGGCTATATACGGGCTGAGAGCAGGATGCACCGTAACCTTAATTGAAGGCAATGTTCACGGCGGGCAAATAATTAATACCTCATTGGTGGAAAATTACCCCTCAATTGCTCAAATAAGCGGCTTTGATTTTGCCCAAGGCCTGTATGAGCAGGCCAAAAACTTAGGGGCAAAAATAGTTTATCAGAAAATCCAGGAGGCGGATTTAAAAAGCCAAATAAAAACCGTTACTACCAATAGGGCGCTATATCAGGCCAAGGCGGTAATTATTGCAACCGGGGCCTCCCATAGAAATTTAGGCTGTAAGGGTGAAGATAAATACCGAGGCCGGGGTATTTCCTACTGCGCAACTTGCGACGGCGCCTTTTACCGGGGGAAGGCTACCATGGTAATCGGCGGCGGCAATACGGCCTTAAGCGATGTCTTATTCCTGGCTAATATTTGCCCTAAGGTTTATTTGGTACACCGCAGGGATGCCTTCCGGGGGGAAAAGGTTTTGGTTGATGCCATTTTAAGTAAAGAGAATGTAGAAGTTTTATACGATAGCCAGGTAGAAGAATTTTTAGGGGAGGATACCCTTAAAGCCGCCCGGGTTAAAAATAAAAAAAGCGGGGAAGAAAAAACTTTAGAAATTGCCGGGGCTTTTATTGCCGTAGGCCTTGCCCCGCAAAACCAGCTTTTTGCCGGGCAAATAAACTTAGATAAAGACGGCTATGTGGAGGCCAAAGAGGAGTGCAAAACAAATCTTGATGGGGTTTGGGCTGCCGGAGATACCAGAACAAAGCTTTTACGCCAGCTGGTTACAGCCGCCGCAGACGGTGCCGTGGCAGGCTCCGAGGCTGCGGCCTATATTGGCCGCCTTTAAAGAGAGCAATATAAACTAAGATAAAAACAGAAGAATATAGATAAAAAGACAAAGGGCCTTATTAGTAAGGCCCTTAAATATTTAAGTAAAAAGTTTAAACAATAGCTGAAATAAAAAAGATTAAAATTAAGAGATAAAAAGAAGGGAGATAAAAATAAGAGATAAGATAATAAACAAAACTAAGAATAAATAAATTAAGCTGAATAAGTAAATAATATTTAAAGGCCCCCATATAGGGCATTGGAGCAGCCTCCGGTTATTCCCAAAACATGGAGCACGCTAAAGGTTTTTTGATTATTAAGGGAAATAAGGTAATATCTAGGCTATGGTGAACAAAAGGCTCAATATTGCGAAAATTCACCCCTTGACCTTTAGCGCGGACTCTCGTTTAAAATTAATTTAAAATAAGCCGCCGCGCCCAAAGGATTTTTCGGCGCTTATTTTAACATAAATTTTTTTAAAGAAAAAACAAGGGGGGTTTGGTAATGGTTGAAAATGCAGGTTTATTAATTGCTTTTGTTATTATTTATTTAGCTGGCATGTTATTTATTGGTTGGTGGGCAGGGAAAAAGACCAGTGCTTCTTCAGATGATTATATGGTTGCCGGGGGCAAAATGCCTCTTTGGCTGGTTACAGCCACTTTGCTGGCAACTTTCATCTGCGGCGGTACTATTATCGGCGGCGCGGGTATTGCGTATAGCTCCGGCCTGCGGGAAAGTATTCCCGATCCTTTCGGGGCTTGTCTTTGCTTAATTATTGCCGGTCTTTTCTATTTAAAAATTATCAGAAAAACCGGGGCGGTTTCTGCCGGTAGCGTTTATGCTAATCGCTTTGGTAATGTCGGGGCTTCAATTGCTTCCCTTTGCATGATTCCGACATTTACATTTTTTGGGGCCTCCCAGGTAGCGGCGGCAGGTAAAGTCTTCCAAAGTATTTTAGGCTGGGATTTCTTAACAATGGCTATTCTTTCCGGGATTATTATTATTGTTTATACCTATATGGGGGGTATTACAGCCGTTGCCTGGACAGACTTTCTTCAGGTTGGGATTCTTATTATCGGTATTTTAATTCTCTTCCCTGTAGTTTTAGGGCATGTTAATGATGTCGGCGGCCACGATGCCGCGGTTTCCCTTATGGGGTCGGATTTCTTCTCCTTTGCTCCAGAACCGGGCTCCGCCGGGCTGGTGGGTATTTTAACCTATCTTGCCTTATGGGTAGGCACCTCTGCCGGTGCGGTTCCCGGAGCCGACGTTCTTCAGCGCAGCCTGGTAGCCAGAACCGGCGATGTTGCCAAATGGTCCGGGGTTATCTCCGGCGTTCTCATGGCTGGCCTCGGCCTTTTGGTTGTTTTCATCGGGGCTTGGTCCAATCTTTTGGCGGAGCAGGGTATTATTAGCGCCGCTAATGTAGAAATAATTGCAAGAGACAGCGAAATGCTAATACCTCTTTTAGCCGTGCAATTTATGCATCCCTTAATGCTGGCTATTTTCTTAGTCGGCCTCTTAGCTGCAATTATGAGCTCCGCGGACTCCGCATTATTTGCTCCTGCCGCTATTATTTCCAATGACCTTATCCGTCCTTGGAAGGAATGGAAGGGCCAGAGCTATGTGGATAGTGACCTTACCAAATGGACTCGCTGGTCAGTTGCGGCAATTGGGGTACTAGCCACTATTTTAGGGGTTATGACTGAATCCGTATTTACCCTGATGGTTGTAGGCTTTACCATGCAGGGGGGCATGCTTTTCTTCCCCTTAACTTTGGCTCTTTACTGGAAGAAAGCCAATAAATGGGGCGGGGTTTCCGGCATGCTTTCCGGCGCTGTGGTAATTGCCATAATGATGATTGTTCAAAGAACACCTTTCCCCGAGCCTTTCTGGGCCTTGGTATTTATCCCCATGCTTGTCAGCTTGGTTGTTATGGTTGTTGTTTCCCTGGCAACCCAAAAGAGCTGCCCTCCCATGCCTCTTATGGATGTACGGACTAATAAGCCTGTTAAATGGGAAGATCTTGCTGTTCAGGGGGAAAAGGTTCCTACCGCTTAAATTAAGCTGAAAATAAAGTGGTCTTTATTTAAAACAGCGTGTCAAAAATACTGTATCAAAAAAGCCCCGGAAACTTCCGGGGCTTTTTAATTTAATATAAAGTAATCTTAAAGATAAAATTTCAGCCGGGGTTTACCGGGAATGCCCGGCAAGATAATCCTGCATGGCATAAATAATATCATCGCTTATAACATGCTCTATGGCGCAGGCATCTTTATTGGCGATTTTGGGATTAATTTTAAGGATGCGGATAAAAAACTCCTCCAGGGTATGATGCTTTTGGGAGGTAAACTTAGCCAGCTTAATCCCATGGGGGGTAAGAAAAACCTCCTGGTATTTTTCTTTATCTACCAGACCCTTTTCCGCCAAAACCGCCATGGCATTATTGGCGCTGGCTTTGGTAACCCCCATTCTTTCGGCAATATCCGTAAGGCGCACCCCCTGGTTTTCTGAGGAGAGCTCATAAATTGCCTCTAAATAATTTTCCATGGAGAAGGATAGTTTTTTCATGCTTTACCCGCCTTAAAATTTTTTAATTGCGCTATAATATAGGTTAACCGCTTTTATAAATAACCTTTAGGCTGCGGGGTTTTTGTTTTTCCGCCCCTAAAAAATAAAGAGTACAGGGAAAGGGAAGGCTTTTAATTTCCCGCAAAATATCATCTAAACTTTGATGGTTAATTTTAAGTGAAAGGCCGCAGTGCTGGGTAATTTCCCTAGGGGTTGGAATTACCGTAAGGGGGAAAACTGTCTCAAGGGTTTTTTCCGCTCCTATGGCATGGCTGGTGGAATCAAAGGAAAGTATATAGGCACCGTTTATCATTAAAACCCCCTAAAAGATTTATATAATAAGAGTATTTGAGGCCTGGCTCATTTTTTCCGCAAAGGTGTACATATTCCCGGCCCGACCAAAAAGCAGCTTATCGCTGAGATTAAAAAAGTCTAAGCAGGTTCCGCAGGAAAGGATTTCTACCCCGGCCGCCTCTAAAAGCTCCAGGCTTTCGCAAACAGGAGAGCCCTGGGTGGTAAGGAAAACCCCGCTGTTCATAAAAATAAGGGTTTCGGGCTTTTTCTCCAGCTCGGTTAAGGCAAAAATATAGCTTTTCATCAAACTTAAGCCAAGCTCATCGCTGCCTTGGCCTAAAATATTCGTTTTAATTACTATAACCGCTTTATCTAAGGGCATGGCGGAACAATCGCAGCTTAAGGCCTTTTCTATGGTTATATAATAGCGGCCGTTATTTTCTTCATGGCTTGCTTTATAGCCGCTGCTTTTAGCAAAGCCCAGCAAATTATTTAAAGCCGTTGTATTATCGGTAATTATTTTAATTGCCCCGGAATCTATTTCTTTTAAGGCCTTTTTTGCTTCTATAATAGGTTTTGGGCATTGCCAGCCCGAAGCGTCAATAGTTTTTTGCATATTTTTAGCCCTTTCCGTATTTTTGTTTTATAAGCTTAGTTTTTTTTAATTTAGGATTAGATTAAGAGAAAAAAATATCTTTATTATATTATACAACAAAATCTAAACTCTTGCATTATAGGAAAGATATTAAAAATATGCAAAAACCTGCCGTAAAAAGCAGGTTTTTGCATAGGTGAATAAAGCGATTTGCTTTTGGCCAAAGAGAGGGAATTTCCCTCTCTTTGGCCCGGAAGGGGGGAACCTTCCTTAGTGACAGCAGGAGTCTATTTCTGCCTATTTAAAAGGCATGGAAATATCGTTTAAACTTAAATTTTACCAGGGATAAGCTTCTCTTACAACGCTTAAAGCTTTATCAAAAGTATCCAGAGCTTTATCTAAATCTTCCTTGGTATGCCTGTAAGCAATATAGGATTTATGAATGGGGTGCATGAATATGCCGCTTCTGATCATATAGCTGTAGAGCTTGTATGTCATAGCGATAAACATTTCCTCACCCAGCTTTTCCTGGTCAAAAAGCCAGCCGGGCATTACTTCATTACCGCCGTTTATAACGGGGGCATTATGCTTGGCGATTATTTCATCGGTGCGCTTGCTGAAATATCTGCCCTTTTCAAAAATATTGCCGATAACATCATGTTTTTCATAAAATTCTATGGTTTTTAAGGCCGCAACCATTTCGGCGCTGTTTAAGAAGAAGGTGCCGCTCATATATGTGCCGTGGCTGCCCTCTTTAGGCTCCAGAGTAATAGTTTCTAAAATTTCTTTTTTACCGCAGATAGCCGCAAGAATAAACCCGCTGGCAATAGCCTTACTGAAGCAGGAAACATCCGGGGTAATGCCTAAATATTCCTGAGCGCCGCCTAAAGCCATTCTAAATCCGCTTCTTACTTCGTCAAAAATTAAAACAACATTATGCTTTGTTGCCAATTCTCTTAAGCCGGCAATAAAGCTTTTATCATGGTTCATGGGTACTGCCAGCTGATGGTGAATGGGGGAAATTAAAATCGCGGCAATATCCTTATCATTTTCCAGGCTTTGTTTAAAGGCTTCTAAATCTCCCCATTTATGGGGTATAAGCAAATCTCTGTTAAACTGGGGAACGCCGGCATCAAAACCAGTCTGGGTAACATCGCTCCAGCCATGGTAGGTGGAATCAATCAGAATTTTATTCTTAAAAGTAAAGGCCCTGGCCATTTTAATTGCAATAGTAACGGCATCCGTCCCGGTTCTGGCAAAAACAACTCTTTCGGCAGAGGGGATAATTTGCTGCAATTTTTCGGCTAAATCGTTTTGAATGGTCTGAGCAATAGGGAAGGTAAAGCTGGTTCTGATTCTTTCAAAAACAGGCTCGTAAATTTCCGGCTCGTTAAAACCGATGGTGGTGGGCCCGTAGGAGGCGATAAAATCAATATATTCATTCCCGTCAATATCCCACATATGGGTTCCTTCACCCCGCTCCATATAAATGGGGTATTCGCCAAAGATGAAGAAATGAGGGCCTCTCATTCCATACATGCCGCCGGGCAGTAATTTTTGTGCCCTTTCGAATTCGGCATAGGATTTATCCAGCTTAAGGCGGGGTTTATCCCCCAGCATATCCGGCTGGATACGATATTTTTCAACAAATTCAGGATTTACATAAGCCATGATTACACCTCTTTAATTTATATTTTTTAAAGTAAAACGGTTTTCTCTACAGTAATTGCTTTTTAGCAATAATTACCCTGAGTAATAAGGCATCGGCATTCAAGGTATGTAATATAGTTTTTTAATGCGTCCCCCCTCTTTAATTTAAAGCACACTATTGAATAACCATTTTCTTTAACCCCATTGCCGTTTTGGGCCCGCCCAATGGGAATGCTATAAATAGCCTTATCCTAAGGATAACTTATGGTGCAAAGGCTATGTCAATTAAAAGTTTTGCAAATATTCGCATAAAAGTAACCTTTAATAGAGGATTTCCACTTTTTATGAGGAAATAGTAAAAATCGATAGTTAACTCTAAATTTTTAAAAACCCGATAGAAATGGATATTAATGTTTATTTCGGTTTAGGAGGCATAATATGAAAATAGGTGATTTTGCCAGGCAATTTAATGTTTCCACCCATGCCGTGCGTTATTATATAAATATGGGTTTATTGGTGCCCCGAAGCCGGAATAAGCAATTCCTTTTTGATGAGAACGATATAAGGGATATGGAGGAAATAAGCAAATTAAAGCAATTTCAGTTTTCAATTAAAGAAATTCACCATATTCTTTCTTTAAAACGCATCAGCAATTTCTCAAATATAGAGGATGCCAATGATTATATTCAGGTTTTAAAAAGAAAAAAAGAAGAAATTTTAACAGAGCAGGATAATTTAGATAAGGCAGTTGAAAGCATTAATAAAGAAGTAAGCGCCGTAGGCCGCAAAATAACCAGAAAACCGGATAAAAGCGGTGTGCCCCTTAGCGTTATGCAATATTTGTACTGCCCTTATTGCCAAAAGCCCTTTAATTTTACCGATGTTAAAATCGAAAATCAGCAAATATTATCAGGCAATTTACTTTGCTCCTGCGGCTATAAGGCGGATATTAAAGACGGAATTATTATGACTTATGACAGCGCCATCAGCCCCTATGATTATCCGGATTTAGAAAGAAAATGCTATAAAGACCTTACCCCAACAACAGTCAGCCTTTTGCAAAAATCCTATAAATGGCTGGTTAACCATTTAGACGGCATTAATCTTTCCGGCAAGCTGATTTTGGAATCTCATATAAACGCCTTTTGCTTTCTTTATACAAACTTTGAGAATTTGGATAAAAAGGCTGTGTATATTTTAGTGGATTGCTTCCCTGAAATTATTACCATGTATAAAGAAAAAATAGAATCCCTTAATTTAGGTTTAAATGTAGTTTATATTGTTAACAGCTCCAGCCGCTACCCTTTAAAATACGGCTGCCTGGATATTCATCTTGATTACTTTTCCACAAACGAGTATTCTTTATTCCATGAAAACGACAATTTAAATTCGGTGATAATGCCATATTTTGGGGAGAACAGCCGCTTTTTAGGAACATTCTTTTTTATGAAAAAGAACAGCCAATCCCTTGTGGAGCTTAAAAAACGCTTTCCCCAGGTGCCAGATGACGCCTTTTCTCAGCCGGTTTTTAAAAAAGAAATCCAGGAGCTGCCTTTAGCCATGGTAGATGAGGAATATACAGGCTTTGCGGTAAACGACGGCAGCAATCAGCCATTTCCCTTATCGGTAAAAGGGGAAAAGCTGGGGCTATACTCTTTTTGCTATGCCCGAATTTAAAATATATTGAGCTCCCAATTTTGGGTTGCCGGGTTTTCTTATAAGACCATTTTAAAAATAAAAAAAATATAAAAAAGCGCCGATATTCGGCGCTTTTTTATTTAAGCTATTAGTTACGGGCAATAAAATATGGGTAGTAAAGAGGGTTTAACGGCAAACCCAGGAGACAACCAAAACCCCTAAGCCTAAATGAATACCTAAAACCGGGCCCAGGGGGCTTTTACTTATTTTAATTTCAGGAAATTTGCAGCGGATTTCATCAATAAGCATTTGGGCGTTTTCTTCATTATCAATATAATTAATCACAACTTCGTTTACATCAGAGGGTATGCGGCTTACAAGCTCCTTTACCTGTTTATGGCGGCCTCTGGCAACACCGTCATAAATAACGGCTCCTTCTTTGCATAAAAGAATTGGCCGGACATTTAAAATGGTTCTGGCGGATTGGGGTACGGCTAAAATGCGCCCGCTTTTACGCAAAGGCTCCATATGGTCTACGGAAAAGGCTATGCCCATTTTCTTTTTTAAATTTTCTAAAGCATTAAAAACTTCGGATAAGGAAAGGCCTTCTTTAATTAAGGCCGCCGCTCTTTTAGCGAGAATTGCCATGCCCCCGGCAGATAAAAGAGAATCTAAAACCCGGATATTTTCAGGGGAGATTGCTCTGGCCGCCACAGAGGCGCTGCTATATGTGCCGCTTAAGCGGGAGGAAAGCACAATGGCCAAAACCTGAAAGCCATTGTCAATCAGCTGTTTAAAAACTTCGGAGAAGGCCGCCGTAGAGGCATGGGCGGTTTTACACTGCCCGGGGTTATTTGTAATAAGCTCTTTAAAGCCATGGTTTTCTTCCCCAATGCCTTCTTTTAAATTCGGCTCCCCCACACCGTAATTAATAGGGACAATTTTAACCCCCAGGGCCTTTACTTCTTCTTTTGTAAGATAAGAAGATGAATCCGTTACAATTGCAATCACTCTAAATCCCCTCCGATTTTTCTAAAGCGGTTATAGCGCCTCTCCTTTAATTCTTTAACGGTTAATTGAGAATATCCTTTAAGGGTTTTAATTATTTCCTCTTTAAGCAGGGGATAAATTAAAGTAAAATCCTCCCCGTTTTCAGGGATAATTTTTTCAATTACTTTAAAGGAATAAAGATCCTCCGCCGTCAGCTTAAGACAATGGGCCGCCTCCCTGGTCTTTTGAGAATCCTTCCAGAGTATGCTGGCGCAGCCCTCGGGAGAAATTACGGAGTAAATAGAGTTTTCCAGCATCCAGACTTCATCGGCTACTGCAAGGGCAAGGGCCCCTCCGCTTCCCCCTTCCCCTATAAGAACGGAAATAATCGGCGTTTCCAAAGACATCATAGTTGTTAGATTTTCGGCAATGGCCTGGGCCTGCCCTCTTTCCTCCGCGCCTATGCCGCAATATGCCCCGGCGGTATCCACAAAGCAAATAATAGGGCGGCCGAATTTCTCGGCCAGCTTCATTTGGCGCAAGGCCTTGCGATAGCCCTCCGGATGAGGAGAGCCGAAATTCCGCATAATTCTTTCTTTTGTATCATGGCCTTTTTCATGGGCAATTACCGTTACCGGCAGGGAATTTAAAAAGGCAATTCCGGCTACAATGGCATTATCATTGGCAAATCGTCTATCGCCGTAAAATTGTGTAAAGCCCTCAAAAATATTATTTATAAAATCCAGCCCGGTGGGGCGGCCGGTAGATCTTGCCTCGCAAACTTTTCTAAAAGCAAGGTCATTATCCTTTAAGGTATTTACAGGAATATCAGGCATTATCAGCCCTCCCTTCCCAGGAGCCCCCGGCTTTGGAATGCAGGGCTAAAAGCCGTGCTATATAGGGCTTTTGCTCTTCTCTGGGTATAATATTATCCACAAAGCCTTTTTCCAGCAAAAATTCCGCCTTTTGAAAGCCTAAAGGGAGTTTACGGCGGATAGTCTGCTCAATAACCCTTGGCCCGGCAAAGGCAATTAAAGCCCCGGGCTCGGCTAAAATAATATCCCCCTCCATGGCAAAGCTGGCTGTAACCCCCCCGGTAGTGGGGTCGGTTAAAACCGTTAAATAAAAATTTTTAGCCTCGCTGTGTTTTTGAACGGCGCCGCTGGTTTTGGCCATTTGCATAAGGGAGAGAATACCCTCCTGCATTCTGGCGCCGCCGGAGACGGTAAAGCCCACAACAGGCAGGCTGTGTTCTGTGGCATATTCAAAAAGAAGGGTTATTTTTTCCCCCACCACCGTACCCATGCTGCCCATCATAAAATAGGGCTCCATAGCAAAAATAGCGGTTTTAAAGCCGTTTATTTCCCCAATCCCGCAAACTACGGCCTCTTTTTCGCCGCTGGCAGCCTCCGCTTTTTTCAGCTTTTCCGCATAATCGGGGAAGCAAAGAGGGTCTTTGCTGTATAAATCCTCAAAAAGGGGGGTAAAGGAGTTTTCGTCGGCTATATGCCTGATTCTTTGACGGGAGGAAAGCCTGAAATAATAGGAGCATTTAGGGCAAATATGATAATTCTCCTCAAGTTTTTTGCTGAGAATTTCCTCATTGCATTTGGGGCATTTGATGGTTTCCCGGCGTATATGAGGGGTTAGGCCATCCTGATAATAATCCTCCAATTGGTTTTTAGGTTTTCTAAAAAGACTTTTCTTCAGCATATATTACCTCTTTTTTCCATAAAATCCGTATAATAATCGCCGCCATGAAATTCCTCTTCATCCAGTATATTCATTTGCAGCTCGGCATTATGGTTAATTCCTTCAATTACCAGCTCGCAAAGGGCCGCCTGCATTTTGCGGATGGCTTCTTCCCTTGTTTTGGCAAAAACTATAAGCTTGCCGATAAGAGAATCATAAAAGGGGGGTATAAAATAGCCCTGGTAAAGGGCGGTATCAAACCTTACCCAAGGCCCCCCGGGAATATGCAGTAAAGTAACCCTGCCGCAGCTGGGGGTAAAACCGGTTTGGGGGTTTTCCGCGTTTATCCGGCACTCTATGGCATGGCCGGCGATTTTTATATCCTTCTGAGTAAAGGGGAGGGCTATCCCCGCCGCAATCCGAATTTGCCATTTTACAATATCTATGCCGGTTACCATTTCCGTTACGGTATGCTCTACCTGAAGGCGGGTATTCATCTCCATAAAATAAAATGAGCCGTCTTTTGCCACTAAAAATTCTACGGTGCCCGCATTAATATACCCCGAGGCTTTAGCCGCCTTATAAGCGGCCTCAATCATTTCCTTCCTCAGCTTGCCGCTAAGCCCCGGGGAAGGGCTTTCTTCCACTAGTTTTTGGCGCTTTCTTTGAACGGAGCATTCCCTTTCACCAAGGCAGATAATTCCCCCTTGATTATCGCAAAGGATTTGTATTTCCACATGCTTTGCCGGGGAAATATATTTTTCAAAATAAAGGCTGCCATCTCCAAAGGCGGCTTGAGCCTCTCGGGCTGCGGAGGCAAAATTAATGCCCAGCTGGCTTTCATCATTAATCAGGCGTATTCCCCTGCCGCCGCCGCCGGCCTTTGCCTTAAGCAAAAGGGGAAAGCCGAGGCGGGAGGCGGTTATTTTCGCCTCTTCCTCATTTTTTAAAATGCCGCTCCCCGGCACAATGGGAACGCCGGCTTCTGCCATGGCCTTACGGGCGGCATCCTTATCCCCCATGGTATGAATAATTTCAGGGGAGGGGCCGATAAAGACAAGATTATGCTTTTGGCATAAGGCGGCAAAATCTCCGTTTTCAGATAAAAGGCCGTAACCGGGGTGTATGGCCTCGGCCTTTGTGGCCAGAGCAGCCGCAATAATGGCATGCATATTTAAATAGCTTTCGCCGACCGGGGGAGGGCCGATACAAATACTTTCATCCGCCAGGCTTATATGAAGGGAATCGCTGTCCGCTTCAGAAAATACGGCAACGCTGGAAATTCCCATTTCCTTCGCGGCCCGGATAATCCGAATGGCAATTTCCCCCCGGTTGGCAATAAGAATTTTAGAAAACATTTTTTAGCCCCTTTCCCCGGCCTGTTCATGGGGGGCCAGCATAAAAGAAAACTCCGCACTAACGGCCAGCTTGCCGTTAACATGGCCTTTGCCTGCGGCAAAATAAAAGGGGGGGCGGCTTTTTATAATGCGGCATTCTATATTTAAGGTATCTTTAGGCAAAACCTTGCTTCTAAAACGGACTTTATCCAGCCCCGTAAAATAGGGAATACTCCCGTTTATTTCGCCTTCCAGCAAAACGCAGCAGGCCTGGGCCATAATTTCGCAAAGGATTACCCCGGGCACAACGGGCCGGTTGGGGAAATGCCCCTTTAAAAACCATTCCTCACCCCTAAAGGTATATTTACCTAAAGCGCTATTATCCGGGAGTTTTTCCACTTCATCTAAAAGCAGCATAGGCTCCCTGTGAGGGAGCAAAAGCTTAATTTCTTCCTTATTCATAGGGGCCTCCTTAGAAAATTTTAAATAATACCTGAGAATATTCCACCACATCACCATTATTAACGCAGATATCCACAATTTCTCCCTCGGTTTCGGCGCAGATTTCATTCATAATTTTCATGGCCTCAATAATGCAAAGAATATCTCCCTTTTTTACTTTGCTGCCAACTTCAACAAAGGGGGCGGCATCAGGGGAGGGGGC
This sequence comes from Clostridiales bacterium, assembly GCA_040767605.1. Classification (GTDB taxonomy): domain Bacteria; phylum Bacillota; class Dehalobacteriia; order UBA4068; family UBA4068; genus JAXGOI01. The sequence continues at coordinate 1,009,012 of JAXGOI010000001.1, read as the reverse complement.
GGCATAAAAAACCCCCACCATGGGAGATTTTACTAAAGATAATCGGTTAAAATCCACCGTTTCCCCTCCGGGGAGATTGGGCTTTTCCTTCTCTTTTTCGGCCGGCTCGGCAGGGGGGTTATTTAATGGGGCGCAATAGCTAAAAGGCGCCGAATTTACTATTTGGGGGTTTCTCTCCATTTGCAGAGTTTTTTCCCCCTCGCAAATACGCACCAAAGTAAGTTCATTATCTTTCATGGTTTTGGCGATTTCTTTTATCTGTTTTATCTCCATTTTTTTATCCTTTCTCCCGGGCTTAAAGGCCCCGGCTCCCCGGCTAAAACTGGGGTTTACCCAGAGCCAGGCAGGCATTATGCCCGCCAAAACCCAAAGAAATAGAGAGGGCAAGCTTTACGGGGGCATTTACGGCTTTATTGGGCACATAGTTTAAATCGCAATCCTCATCCTTTTCTTTATAGCCAATGGTAGGGGGGATAATGCCGCTTTCCAGAGCCAAAGCAGCGGCTATGGCCTCAACGGCCCCCGCCGCCCCCAGCATATGGCCGGTCATGGATTTTGTGGAGCTGATTAAAGCCTCATAGGCCTTTTCCCCCAAGGCTTTTTTAATGGCCAGGGTTTCGCCTTTATCATTAAGAGGCGTGCCTGTGCCATGGGCATTAATATATATTTGCTTTTCTTCCGCTAGGGCAGGCTCTTTTTTAACGGCTTCCTCCATGGCCTGGCTTATGGCCCTTGCAGCCGGTACGGCCTCAGGGCAGGGGGCCGTAATATGATAGGCGTCGCAGGTATTGCCATAGCCTAAAACTTCGGCATAAATTTTTGCCCCTCTGTTTAGGGCATGTCGGTATTCCTCTAAAACTAAAACCCCGGCTCCTTCCCCTACCACAAAGCCGTCTCGGCGCCTATCAAAGGGCAGGGAGGATTCTAAAGGCAAATTCTTTAAAGAAAGGGCCATGCAATTAGTAAAGCCGGCTACGGAAAGGGGATTAACCCCAGCCTCAGAGCCTCCTGCTAAAATGGCATCGGCATAGCCATGGGCAATTGCTCTTAAGGCCTCGCCTAAATTATGGGTTGCCGAAGCGCAGGCCGTTACAATAGGCAGGCATGGCCCCTGGGCATTAAAGCCAATGGCAATTTGGCTGGCGGCCATATTGGGTATCATCATAGGTATAAAAAAGGGCGAAACCCTTCTTGGGCCATATTGGGTAAGCTTATTGCTTTCCTCTATATAGGTATGCATACCGCCAACCCCGGAGCCTACATAAACCCCGAATCTCTCCGGGGAGATTTTATCCCTCAGGCCGCTATCCTCCATGGCCTCGCAAGCCGCCGCAAAAGCATATTGAGAATAAATATCGCTCCTGCGGATTTGGCCTTTATCCATATAAAGGCCGGGGTCAAAATTCTTTATTTCGGCGCCGATTTTTACTTTAAAATTTTCCGTATCAAAGCTTTTAATAAAATCTATGCCGCAGGCCCCTTCTTTAAGGGCCTGCCAAAAAGCGGGGATATTATTACCCAAAGGGGTTATGGCCCCCATGCCGGTTATTACAACTCTTTTCATAATTACCTCCTAAATATATAAGCCGCCGTCAACTTTTATAATTTCTCCGGTAATATAGCCTGCCTGGTCTGAGGATAAAAAGGCGGCTAAAGAGGCGATATCCTGAGGGGAGCCGGCCTTTTTAAGGGGTATTTGCCCTAATAAAGCCTCTTTGGCCTTTTGGGGCAGGTTTTTGGTCATTTCAGTATCTATTAGGCCGGGGGCAATTGCATTGCAGGTAATATTTCTTGAGGCAAGCTCTCTGGCGGCGGCCTTTGTAAGGCCGATTAACCCCGCTTTTGCCGCGGAATAATTTGTTTGCCCGGCATTACCCATTAACCCCGCCACAGAAGAAATATTAATTATCCGGCCCTTTTTTTGGCGCAGCAGAAAGGGGGCGCTATGCTTAAGCAGATTATAAGCGCCTTTAAGGTTTGTATTTAAAACTAAATCATAATCAGCCTCTTTTAAAGAAAGGAGAAGGCCGTCGCGGATAATTCCCGCATTATTAATTAAAATTTCAAAGCTGCCGAAATCTGTGAGGATTTGGACAATAAGCTCTTTGGTTTTTTCATAATCGGATACATCACAAGGGTAGGCTATGGCCTTTTGCCCCAGCTCTTTAATGCTTTGGCAGGTTATTTGGGCGGCTTCATCATTGCCGTAATATACAATTGCAATCTGCGCCCCCTGGCGGGCCAGCTCTAAGGCAATAGCCTTGCCGATACCCCGGGAGCCTCCGGTTACTATGGCTGTTTTACCTTTCAGCATATTTGCCTCCTAAAGTATTTAATAAATTATATAAATAGAATAATTTCTTTTTATTAATTTGCCTGAGAAAGGCGGTTTAAAGTATTTTCCAGGCTTTGGGCATCTTCAACATTAAGTACGAAAGCTCCGGGGCTGATTTTTTTAATTAAATTAGCCAGGGTTTTACCGGGGCCGGTTTCAATAAAAGTATTTATACCCCCATAGAGCATATTTTCTATGGTTTTTTGCCACAGAACTGGGTTATTAATTTGCCGGGCTAAAGTGCTTTTTAGGCGGTTATCATAGGGCAGGGCGGTTAAATTTGCATAAACCGGCAGGGCGGGGGCATTAAAGGCTGTTTTTTCCAGCTCCTTTTTAAAAAGCAAATAAGCTTCATCCATAAGAGGGGAATGAAAGCCGCCGCTTACCCCAAGGGGTATGGCCTTGCCCCCCTTATTTTTAACCTCCAGGCAGAATTCGGAGAGCATCTGGGCCTCAAGAGCAACAACTGTTTGCCCGGGGGAATTATAATTAACCGGCCAGGCTCCCCCTAAACTTTGGCAAAGCTTTTCAACTACTTCGGCTTCAAGCTTAAGTACCGCCGCCATGGCGCCTTTATTTTTTTGGGCGGCCTGTTCCATAAATTGGGCCCGGCGGCAAACAAGCCTAAAGCCGTCTTCTATACTAAAGCTTTTAGCAAAAGTTAAGGCGGCTATCTCCCCCAGGGAAAACCCCCCTAAAGCCGCCGGGATTATGCCCCTTTCTTTTAAGGCCAGGGCGGCGGCTAAATCTACACAAAAAAGGCAGGGTTGGGTATTGATTGTCTGAAAAAGCTCTTCTTTTTCTCCTTCAAAGCATTGGGTCGCAGTGCCGGGGCGGATACTTTCTGCCAGGCGGAAAAGCTCTTTAGCCGCGGGGGAGATTTCAGAAAGCTCTTTTCCCATTCCGGGGTATTGAGCCCCCTGCCCGGAAAAGAGAAAGGCTATTTTAGCCATTTCCCGGCCCCCCTCAGGATATTTTCCGCCTCTGCGAACATTTCGGAAATTATTTCCCCCGCCGGCTGCTCTTTTTTAACCATAGCGGCAATTTGCCCCGCCATAAAGCAGCCCCTTTCCTCATCGCCTTCAATGGCGGCCAGGCGCAGCGCCCCGGCGCCGAAGGCCTCAAGCTCCTGATTGGTAATATTGCAATCATATTCCTTCTCAAAAAAAGCTCTGGAAAATTTAGTTTTTAAAGACCTTACAGGGTGCCCCAGCCTTTTACCGGTGGAAATTGTATCGATATCTTTTGCCTTTAAAATTTTGTTTTTATAATTTTGATGAATTTGACATTCCTTTGCCACTAAAAATCTGGTGCCTATTTGAATTCCCTGGGCTCCCAGCATAAAAGCGGCGGCAATGCCCCGGCCGTCGCCAATTCCTCCGGCGGCAATTACGGGTATATCCACAGCGTCGCAAACCTGGGGTACAAGAACCATAGTAGTCAGCTCCCCAATATGGCCTCCGGCTTCTCCCCCTTCGGCAATTACAGCCGAGGCGCCGTTTCTGGCAACTAATTTGGCCATTCCCGTTGAGGGTATAACAGGGATAACTTTAATGCCGGCTTCAATCCATTTTTTAATAAATTTTACGGGGTTTCCGGCTCCGGTTGTTACAAAAGCAATTTCCTCTTCTATAATTGCCTGGGCTACTTTTTCGGCATAGGGGCTTAAAAGCATAATATTTACCCCAAAGGGCTTTTGGGTTAGGCCCCTTGCCTTTTGAATTTCCCGGCGCAGCCAGTTTTCATCGGCATTCATGGCGGAAATCATCCCCAGGCCGCCCCCGTTTGAAACGGCAGCCGCCAAATTGGCATCCGCCACCCAGGCCATGCCCCCTTGAATTATAGGGTATTTTGTACCAAGCAATTGAGCAATAGGGGTATTAATCATGGCTGCCACCTTACTTTTTAAGATTTTCAATCATTTCCACAAGCTCTGCCACGGTTTTAATGGGTTCATCCGTTTGAATGGTAATATCAAATTCCTCTTCTAAAGCTAAAACCAGCTCTACGCTGTCTAAAGAATCCAGCCCTAAATCCTCAAGGCTTTTCTCCAGGGTAATTTCCTTTGGGTTTAAATCCTTATGCTCTGCAATTATCTCACTTATTTTTTCAAGTATCATTTTTTTAGTCCTTTCTCTTTTGTTTTTGCCATTTTATAATACATGCTCCGCTGGTAAGCCCGCTGCCAAAGGATGTAAGGGCCAAAATATGGCCGGGTTTAAATTCCCCGGCCTCCTGCAGCCGGTCCATAAGCAGGGGTATACTGGCGGAGGAGGTATTGCCGAAAGTTTCTATATTTGTCCGGTATTTCCCCGGGGCTATTTTTAATTTGCTTTGGGCGGCCTCAATAATTCGGATATTGGCCTGATGCGGCAGAACAAAATCTATTTGGTCTTCCTCCAGCCCGGCTTTTTTAATAGCGCTGCGTAAATCCCTGCACATGGAGGAAACCGCAAATTTATAAACCTCCTGCCCATTCATTTGCAAATAAGGGCTGCCCTCCTTTGGCCGGGCAAAGGGGGCATTATTAACCAGGTTTTTAATGGAAAGCACATCCGGATTCCCCCGGGCGGTTATGATAATTGAAAGGAGGTCTTCCCCCTCCCCTAAAACAACCGCCCCTGCTGCGTCTCCAAAAAGTACGCAGGTAGAGCGGTCTTCCCAATCTAAATAGCGGGAAATAGCCTCCGCCCCCACAATAAGGGCTTTTTTTATTTTATGAGCCTTAAAATAGGCATCGGCAATATCCATTCCGTAAATAAAGCCGGGGCAGGCGGCATTAATATCAAAAGCCGGGCAGTTTGCCCCCAGCATTTGCTGGAGAATACAGCCTAAAGCAGGGGTTAAATAATCCCCCCCAATGGTGGCGCAAATAATAATATCCAGCTCCCCAGGGGAGGTATCGGCATCCGCCAGAGCTTTGGCGGCGGCTTTAAAGGCAAGCTCTGTAATAGTTTCTTCCGTACAGATATACCTGCTTTTAATCCCGGTGCGGCTAAAAATCCATTCATCGGAGGTATCAAGAAAGGCGGCAAAATCGGCATTTGTTTTGCTGCTTTTAGGGTAAGCGCTGCCGGTTCCTATAATATTAAAGCTCATTTGCTTTTTGCCTCCCCGTTTTTAGCCTTAAGCTTCGCGCCGCTTTCTTTAAAAAATTGGGAAATCGCGCCTAAGCCTTTAACAAAGGCCGCCAATTCCTCCTCGTTAAGAACAGACATAACAGAGAGTATCATTTTACGATGAAAGGAGGCATGAACCATATTAACCAGCCTCCCCTTTTCCGTTGGGAATATTCTTACCTGCCTTTTATCTTTTTGATCCTGCCGGCGGATTACATAGCCCTTTTTTTCCAGCTTATTTATGGTTGTGGTCAGGGTTCCGCAGGTAATTTTTTGGTCAAAGGCAATTTCGGAGGCTGTGTTTTCCCCCGTTGCCGCGGCTTTGCAGGCGGCCTCAATAATATGCATTTCCCTAATGGAAAGATTAAGGGAATGGGCCCGCTTTAAGCTGATTTCTTCGGTTTTAAGGATTTCATTAAATATATTAACCAGAAAGTCGTTTATTTCGCTATATTCTTTATCCAGCACGGCAGCCTCCAAAATGTTTTGATTTTCAAAGTATTCTAATTCTAACAAAGCTGCCAGCTGTTGTCAATATGTTTTGATTATCAAAATATATCGAAGAATTTTATCCTGTTTACCGCTTCCCGCTGCTTACTTTATTGCGTTATGCCTGAAAACAGAGGGCTTAAGAGGCCATTGGGGCCTATTTAAATAATCTGAGGCAAAACTTAAAATTAATACCTGCCTTTTAGGTTTAAATCAGGCTTATTGGAGGCCATTATAGCCGCGGATAATATTAAAGCTAAAAACAGGGGAAGGAGAAAATTTTAATTTAAGGAATACTTTATTAAGTATTAAAATAAGGCCGATAAATGCTAAAATAAGCGGCCTTAGAGTATACCTAAATTCAGGTATGGCGAGTTTTTATAAAAATATTAATTAAAAGTGCCGGCCTGCAAAATAATTTTCAGGCGCTCTTTTAAAGGATAATCCCCTAAAAAGCTGGGGAGTATATTAAGGTATTTATAAAAATAAAAGCGAAGGCTTTTAAAAATGGCGCCTTTGCTTAAAGAGGGTGATTATACGGATAGTCAAAATAAAATACCCAATAGGTTAATTAAAGAAAAATCCCCATATCTGCTGCAGCATGCCTATAATCCGGTGGATTGGTACCCCTGGGGGGAGGAAGCCTTTAAAAAGGCTAAGGCCGAGAATAAGCCGGTTTTTTTATCCATCGGTTATTCCACCTGCCACTGGTGCCATGTAATGGCCCGGGAAAGCTTTGAGGATGAGGAAATTGCCCAGGTTTTAAACCGGGATTTTATTTCAATAAAAGTAGATAAAGAAGAAAGGCAGGATATAGATACCGTTTATATGACGGCCTGCCAGGTTCTTACCGGGCAGGGGGGCTGGCCCCTGACTATTATTATGTCGCCGGAGCAAAAGCCCTTTTTTGCCGCCACCTATTTGCCTAAAAATTCTCTGGGCAGAATAATGGGGCTTTGGGATATTCTCTCCGCAATAAGCCAAAATTGGCAAAGAGATAAAGAGCAGCTTTTGCAATCCGGGGAGAAAATTGCAAATTTTTTGCAAAGGCAGTTTGAGGCTAAGGCCAAAAAGAAAGATGAAGCGGAAAATAAATGGGATGAATTTATAGATGCCCATACCCGCCATTTGGGGCAGATTTTTGATGCTGAAAACGGGGGCTTTGGTTTTGCCCCAAAATTCCCCATGCCCCATAATTTGCTTTTTCTTTTGCGGCGCTATGCCTTAAAAGGAGATTATAAAGCCCTGAATATTGCGGAAAAAACCCTTGAAAAAATGTATAGGGGAGGAATTTTTGACCATATCGGTTTTGGTTTTTGCCGCTATTCAACGGATGAAAAATGGCTTGCACCCCATTTTGAAAAAATGCTCTATGATAATGCCCTTTTAACCATAGCCTATTTAGAGGCCTATCAGCTAACAGGTAAAGAGCTGTATAAGGCAGTAGCCAAGGGGGTACTGGAATATGTTTTAAGGGAGCTTTACCATGAGGAGGGGGGTTTTTATTCCGCCCAGGATGCAGACAGCGACGGGGTTGAAGGTAAATTCTATTTATTTTCTCCGGAGGAAATAGTTTCTGTTTTAGGGGAGGAAAAAGGCGGGGCCTTTAACAGCTTTTTTGATATTACATCAAAAGGTAATTTTGAAGGCAAAAATATCCCCAATTTGCTTGCAAATCCAAATTATGCCGAAGCCATTTCCCGCTTTAGTGAGGAAAGGGGTCTGCTTTATTCCTACCGCCAAAAGAGAATGAATTTGCATAAGGATGATAAAATTCTTACCTCCTGGAACGGTTTAATGATTGCCGCTTTTGCCGCCGCTTATAGAATTTTAGGGGAGGAGAAGTATTATAAAGCCGCTAAAAAAAGCGCGGAATTTATTTTAAAGGAGCTGGCAGAGGGCAATACCCTTTATATAAGCTGGCGGGAGAATAAACGCTCCGGCCCGGGGCTTTTAGATGATTATGCCTTTTTCATCTGGGGCTTATGGGAGCTTTATCAAAGCGGCTTTGAGGAGAAATATCTGGCAAAGGCTCTGGATTTAACCTTTAAAGCAAAAGAAGATTTTTGGGATGAAAAAGGGGGAGGGTTTAAGTTAATCCCCAAAGACGGGGAAAGGCTGATTTATACCCCGAAAGAGGTTTATGACGGAGCCCTGCCCTCCGGGAATTCCGTTATAGCCTATGTTCTTAGCCGTTTGGCGCTTTTAACAGGCAATTCAGAGATTGAGAGTTTGGCCGAAGAGCAGCTGGCCTTTTTAGCTGGGCAATGCCGGGATTACCCCGGCAGCGCCGGTTTTGCCCTTATCAGCCTGAGCCTGGCTCTTGCCCCCCAAAGGCAAATTGCCGGAGTTTTTCAATCCGGGGAGGGTATTAAAAAAATGCAGGAATATAACCGCCTTTTTTATGAGCCTAACCGGGTAATGCTGGCAAAATACCCGGAAAATGCCCAGGCCTTAGCCCGGCTTATCCCTTTTAGTGGGGGGTATAATATAAAAGAAAATAAAGGAACTTACTATATATGCGATAACCGGGTTTGCAAAGAGCCTGTCCATATACTGCCAAAACCTAAGAATTGGCAGCAGGTTTAATAAAAAGCTTAAAATAAGGGGCGCCATGGCGCCCCTTATTTTTGTCAGTTATTTAGATTCTCTTGGGATTTTTGGGCGCTTTCCTCCATTTTTGCGGCTATTTTGCCTAAAGAGGAGTAATCGGCATTGGCGGGCCCCTTTTCCATTTCATTAATCAGGGCGCTTAAAAGCTGCTGATTTTCCGGGGTTAAATAGCCGCCGAATTGCTGATAAAGGGCCTTTAATTCCGCCAGGCTTTTAGGCGAGGGTATATTAATATTTGTCATACGGCCTCCTTTTCTTTTGCTGCTTTAATATCTGCGCCAGTTTGCGGCCATTTCTTTTACCTGGGCAAAAGACGGCAGCTCCTTTAAATGGCGGCAGCGGGGGTTATTACAGTTTGCACAGGGGGAATAGGGCTCCTCCGCCATTTTCTCATAATCTATAGGCGGTTTGCCTGCCCCCTGGGGGCGGGTATTCCCCTGCCGGTACGGATTTTGATTAGAGGGATACTGCCGAAACGGCCCCGGCCTATTCCCGTACCAGCCCTGAGGGGGGTAATTCCCCTGAGGGGGATAAGGGGGCTGATTTTGATTATAATCATATTGAGGCGGATAAGGGTTTAAGTTGGGGTTAAAATTCCCCCCAGGGGCATAGGCCCCGCCTGTTGTTTGGCCGCCCCCGTTTTGATTAGCCAAAGCGGAAGAAAGAAGGGATAAAATCCCTTTTAGATCCCCCTGCCCCATAGGGGGAGCTTCCCCTGATGCTTTTGCCTCCGTTTTTCCCGGAGGGCTTTCAGGCAGGCCGGTAGCCGCATCAATAATGGGGGGTTCTTCATTATCTTTAGCCGGGGGGTTTTTCTGACCGGCCGGCTTTTGAGGAGGGGTAAAAGGGGCTGTGTTTGGGCTTTTTTGCTGAGTTGCCGCCGTATTTTCCAAATTGGCAATTAATGAAGAAAGGCGATTCATAAGGGCGCTTGTATCAATCCCCGGAGGGGGGCCCCCCGGGTTAAACCCCTGATTCCCGGAAAATGCCGCTGCGGCAGGGTTTGTGTTTTGAGGCGGGGGTTTAAAGTTATTGAATAATGTGCTTAGGGCCGCCAGAGAATTACCGTCTCCCCCTCCTCCGCCTCCTCCCAGAGAGGAAAGGGTGTTTAAAAGGGCCAAGGGGTTAGGATTACTCCCGCCTCCCATATTCCCTAAAAGGGAGAGCAGCCCCCCGGCATTCCCTCCCCCCCCTAAAGCAGAAAGGGCGGAAAGAAGGCCGCCTCCTCCCGAGCCGTTTAAGATATTGCCGAAATTACCCAGTATATTATTGCGCCCCCTATAATCCACGGTAAACACCTCCCGCCCCTGCGGGGCGTAAAACCCTGATTTCCTTAACAGGGTATGCTAAGTTTATTTATTTTGTGCCTGCCAAGGGGAAGAGGCTGCTTTTAAAAAAAAGCGGCAGGCTTAGCCTGCCGCAATGCACCCAATGGGTTGCCGGGAGATTAGGGGGTTAAAAACCCCGATAAAGTTTTATACCCTGTTTTTAACAGAGGCTGGTGCCGCAGGGATTATTTTGGTAATTATTACCGCATCCGCAGAAAATCTGGGTTAAAAACTCTACGGCAATAATTATAATGATCAGGTTAATGATCCAATTGCCCCAGCTTCCGTTGCCGCATGAACCAAAAGTATTCATAGCTCTTCCTCCTTATTTTTTCTCCGAAGCGGTAAATTAACAATCATACTGGTTAGAGCAGCATAAAATGTTGACCAGAAATTCAAGCACTACAATGACAATAATCAGGTTGATAATCCAGTTCCAGGAACCTGTTCCCAACCCCATGCCACCCGTGCATCCGCCAAAATTAAACATTATTCATCTCTCCTTTTTCGGCTTTCTATGTTTATCCCCCGCCGGGGCTTAGCCTTTCTCGCAGCCTTATGCAGTGGCAAACCGCTTAAATACTATTATCCGGGTAGGAGCGTGGCGGCGGCAGAGTAAGGCGGGCGGTATTTTTGCCAGGCTCATGAAAAGAGCAATACCCCGGCGGGTTTCATAGTACATGATATGGGCATTTGAGTATTTTTGTTACTTCCTTCCCTAAAAAGCGGCGGCGCAAAGTTCTTTTATTAAATAAAAAAAAGGAGCTTTTGCTCCTTTTTTTAAGGCTGATTAAGTATGGAAAATGCTTCCCCCTAAAAACTCCTGTAAAATGGAATTATTAGGGATAAAATCCCTGGGGGCCGGGAGTACATATTGAATAAAACGCAAAAGCCTTCGAGCCTCTAAGTATGCCGGGGCGCCGCAGCCGATTTCCTCTAAAGAGGGCTCCACCAGGGGGCGGATAATGGCCAGCTCATGGAGGAAGGCGGAATTAAAGAAATAATCGGCATCCTCCTGAAAGGGGAATATGTTTTTTGCTTCCCCCCTTCGGACGGAATTCCAAAGGGCTATGGTTTGCTCCGCGGTATGATTGCGGAATTGCATATCCCGGATAATCCTCCGGTAAAGGCGGTTATCTGAAGTGGGAATGGGGGTGTATTCATCCATATTAAGCTGGGTAAGGGCGCTTATATATATTTTGCGTTTTTTGGAATGGGGAATGGCCGCCGTAAGCTCCTCGTTTAAGCCGTGAATACCTTCAATTAAAATAATTTTGTTTTCATCCAGGCGGCAGGGGCAGCTTTCCTCGCCCCTTTGCCCCGAATGAAAATCATAACGGGGGATTTGCACTTCCTCCCCCTCTAAAAGGGCCTGTAAATGCCGGTTAAAAAGGGGTAAATCCAGAGCATGAATACTTTCAAAATCCTTTTCGCCGTATTCGTCAAGGGGAGTGTTTTCCCTGTCTATAAAATAATCGTCTAAAGAAATCGGCAGGGGGTGTATACCCAAGGCCTTAAATTGTATGGCAAGGCGCTGGGTAAATGTGGTTTTGCCGGAGCAGGAGGGGCCCGCTATTAAAACCAGGCGCACCTGGGGGAAATCCGCGGCGATACTATCCGCGATATGATGCAAATTCCTTTCCTGTATGGCCTCCTCCACCAGGCTTAACTGGGCTATTTGCCCCTGGTTTATAACTCGGTTAAGCTGGGGCACCGTTTTAACTTCTAAAAAGCGGGTATGCTCCCGGTATTCTCTTAAAGTAGCGTAAAGGCGGCGGGGCTGGGTAAAAGTATCATTGCTAAAGCCGGTATCCCTTAAGGCCGGGAGGCGCAGAACCATCCCTTCATCAAAGGGCAAAAGCTGAAAGCGGCTAAGAAGGCCGGTTCGATTTGCCATTCTGCCAAAAAAGTATTCCCCTATGCCGTCTAAGGTATAAAGGTTAAGTCGATTGCTCTTTCTCATGGCAATTAAGGAAGCTTTATCTAATTCCCCCCTGGCCTCAAAGTAAGCCACGGCATCCTGCTGGCTTAATTCATTAAGGGTAATGGGTAAATTGGCCTTAATAATTCCCGCCATTTCTTCTTCCAGGGCTTTAATTTCCCCAGGAGAAAGGGGAGGCCCCCCTAAAAGCTGGCAATAGCTGCCGTTTTCCAAAGAGTGATTAACCTTTAGCTGCCTTTTTGGGTAAAGCCTTTTGGCGGCTAAAAGCAGCACAAAAATCAGGCTTCTTTTATAAATTCTGTGGCCGTTGGGGGAGGTATAATCTAAAAAGCGTATTTTGCTATCCGCATAAAGGGGGTAGGAAAGCTCCCTTAACCCCCCGTTAACCACGGCCCCCACAGGCTGCAGCTCTCTAGGGGGCAGCTCTTTTAAAAGCCCCTCCAGGGTTTGCCCCATAGCGGTTTCGGCTGTTTTATTCTCATCATAAATAATTTTAACGGTATTTGCCATAAGCTTTAGCCTCCGCCAGGTTTATTTTTTAAGCAAATTCTCCGGGTTTAGGGATAAAAGCTCATCAATGCAAAACAGGCCGTCTTTTTGAATAAGCCGTTCATCCAGGTAAATTTCTCCCCCGCCGAATTCCTTGCCCAGCCCCATTACCAAATCCCAGTGAATGGCGCTTATATTTCCATTATAGGCATCATCATAGCAGGCCCCCGGGGTAAAATGAAAACTCCCGGAGATTTTTTCATCAAAAAGAATATCGTTTATGGGGCGGGTAATATGGGGGTTAAGGCCAAAGGCAAATTCCCCTATATAGCGGGCCCCGGGGTCGGTATTAAAAATATGGTTAAGGGCGGCGGTTTTATTTCCGGCTTCGGCCTCAACTATTTTACCGGCGGAGAATTTTAAATAAATGTTTTCAAAAACCTGGCCCTGATATGCGGAGGGTAAATTATAGCTTATATGGCCTTCCACAGAATCTCTAACAGGGGCGGTATAAACTTCGCCGTCAGGGATATTTCTGTGGCCGTCGCATTTTACAGCCCCGATATTTTTTATGCTGAAATTAAGCTCGGTGCCGGGAGCGCTTATTTTAACTTTATCCCCTTTATTAAGAAGCTCCTGCAAAGGATTCATAGCTTGAGACATTTTTGCGTAATCCAAATTGCAAACTTTATAATAAAACTCTTTAAATTCATCGGTATTCATTTTGGCTTCCTGAGCCATGGCATGGTTGGGGGATCTTAAAACAACCCATTTTGTTTTGGCTACCCTTATGCCATGGTGTACCGGATGAAGCAGCAAAGTATTATAAAGCTTTATTTTTTCTTCATTAAGGCCGGCCATTTCATAAATATTATCTTTATTTCTCAGGCCTAAATAGCAATCCATTTTTCCCATTCTGGCTTTTTGAAAGGAGGCCTCTAAGTCTATTTGCTCCGGGGTTGCCTCCTCTAGCCATTCTCTCAGGAGTTCACCGCTTTCTAAATTAAGGAAGGGAATGCCCCCCTTTGCATAAACCTCTTTTATAAGGGCTTTTGCCAAATCATTTTCCTGGGGGCCTAAATCCAGCAAAACATTTTCCCCTTTTTTAACTTCCATGGAATAGCTGACTAAATTTTTGGCCAAAAGGCTTATTTCCGGATGAATCATAATCGTCCCCCTTAATTTTAAATTATTTGCCTGTTTTTAAGCTTAGGCGGGCTTTTTTATTCTTCCTTTATTGTAGCCAATTTGCGTAAAAAAAACAAATATTTATGCCCGGCTTTAAAAAGATAAATTATTTTAGCCTTAAACTCAGGCTAAAATGTTTGGGCCAAAAAATAAAATAAAGTTATTTTTTATTTGCCCTTTAGCTTAAAAAAGGGAAAGCAAGGGCTTTAAGAGAAATATTAAAGGCAAAGCTTTTAGCCCCTTGGCTTTAGTCTTACTGCCGGTTTAGGGGCCAAAGAATTTAAAAGAAAAATGCTGTAAAAAATAAAGCAAAAAATATTAAAATAAATTTAAGGCTAAAGAGGTGGGTAAAGCATGAAATTATTTGTTTGGCGCTGGCTTATAAACTGCATTTCTATTTTAGTGGTAGCTAATTTAGTTAAAGGCGTGGTGGTGGAGAGCTTTTTAAGCCTTTTAATGGCGGCGGTTTTTTTAGGGGTTCTTAATGCTGTTATCCGGCCGGTACTTTTAATTTTTACATTGCCGATAAATATTTTAACCCTGGGGCTTTTTACCCTTATTATTAATGCCCTTATTTTATTTATGGTGGCTTTTTTTGTTCCCGGTTTTGCGGTGGGTAGCTTCTTTTCCACCGTTTTTGCCGCGCTTCTTATAAGTGTTATCAGCATGATTTTATCCGCTGTTTTTCGTCAATAAATTTATTTTTGCCCCAAGGAGGCCTGTATGAGATTGTTACTTAAACAAGGGTTAGCTTTTTTTATGCTGGTTTTTTTCTTTTTTGCCGCCTCTTCCGGCTTTGCCCAGGCAAAGACTATTGAAGTTTACCTCAATGGGGAGAAAATTGCGGTTCCCGTTGCCCCCATGCTGGAAAACAGCCGGGTTCTTGTGCCTATCAGAGTAATAAGCGAAAATATAGGCGCCGTTGTAAATTATACGGCTAAAGATAAAAAAATAGAAATAATTAACGGGGCTTTGGTAATTAATTTGCAAATCGGCAGCCAAAGGGCAACTGTTTCCGGAAAGGCAGAGACTCTAGACACAATGCCCAAGGTTATAAACGGAACTACTTTAGTGCCCCTGCGCTTTGTAGGGGAAAGCCTGGGCCTTGAGGTTAATTGGAATAATACAACCAAGCAGGTGCTTTTAATAAAAAGCCTGGATTTCCCCCAAGCTCCCGCCCCCTCTTTAGAAATGGCGGCCCTTGAGGAAAGGCTTTTGGAATTGATTAATCAGGGCCGCAATAAAATGGGCCTCGAATCTCTTATAGGGGTTGAGCCTTTAAAGCAAATGGCCAGGCTCCATTCTCAGGATATGCTTAAAAGCGGGTTTTTCTCCCATATTTCTCCCGCTAAAGGCGGCCTTGAAGAAAGAGGAAATAATCAGGGTTTAAGCGGAGTGGGGGAAAATATCGCCATGGGCTACCCCGATGCCGATACCGTCTATAATGCCTGGATGACCTCGGCTACCCATAGGGAAAATATTTTGGCCCCCGGCGCGGTTTTTATCGGCTTGGGCTTTGCCAAAGGAGAAAATACCTATAATAGCGGGATTTACTGCACCGCCGATTTTCTCTGGGGGGAAGGGTTTTTTTATCAAAACCGGGGGAGTAAAATTCAGGGCGGCAGCTTTACGGTAAAGGGTTATGCCCAAAAGGCTGCGGAAATTATTGTTTTCCGTCTTGATCCGGCGGATGAAGGCCGTTATACGGCAAGGGAAAGCGTGGCTGTTTCCCCCGCGGCGGATTATACCTTCAGCGCCAAAATTGAGCTGCCGGAGAAGGGGATTTACCTTCTTTGCCTGGGGAATGACCAAATGCGAATAGATAACCGCTAAAATAAAAAGATTATTAAAAGGCTGATTAATAAAGCCCCGAAGCATTTAAATGATTCGGGGCTTTTATTTACGCTTTAAGCATTAAACTTTATGGCTTTAAACTATGAGGCCCTTAAGGGTATTAAACCCCTTAAGCCTCTATAAAGATTTTTTCTAAATCTTCTGCATTTCTTGCTATATAGGCGGCCCCGGCTTTTTTAAGGGCCTCTTCGGTGCCGGCCCCCCAGGTAACCCCGACAGAAATCATGCCGGCGGAATTGCCGCATTGAATATCAAAGGGGCTATCCCCAACAAAAAAGGCGTTTTCGGCTTTTTCCCCCAGCTTTTCAAGGGCAAAAAGGGCCGGTTTGGGGCTGGGCTTATGGCCGCAATTATCGCTGGCCGTAACCACAATATCAAAAAAATCTTCAAGGCCTAAATCTTCCAGAGAAAGAAGAACACCCGGCAAAAGCTTGGATGTAACCAGGCCGATTTTATGTCCCCTGGCTTTAAGGCTGAAAAGCAGCTCTTTAAGGCCTTTAAAAGCCAGGGTTTTTTCTTTAGGGCTATTTGTAAAATGCTTTCTGTAGGTATCGCAATAAATTTGGGCTCGTTCTTCTCCGGCCAAAATACCCCCGGATTTAACTAAAGGCAGGCCGATAAGGCTTTTTACCTTGTTCTCATCCCATTCAATGGAAAGCTCCCGGCAGGCCAATAAAGAAATATCTATTATCCCTGTTATGCTATCTGCAATTGTGCCGTCTAAATCAAATAAAATAGTTTTCATAATTCTCCCGAAATTTATTTTAATTTTAATTTGTTAATTTGCTAAAATTTAAAGTTTTTTATTTTGGCGCATTTTAGCCTTTTATAAGGAACAAAGATTTGAAAAGGCTGTTTATAGAAAAAGGGTGCCATAAGGCGCCCTTAATTTTCTTTTAGCTTAGGCCTTTGGAATTAATAAACCATATTTATAGGCTCATATGGCTCTAAGGGGCTGCTGATATCGCTGCCTTCAGGGAGAAATTCCTGTTTTTCTCCCTCAATAAGCAGCTGTACCGAGGTTATACCCTTAATTGAAGTAAGGGAATATAAAATTGATTTTAAAAAAAGCTGTTCCGCAGCGGAGCCCCCCCCGTAGGCAAGAGCGTCTCCGGAAAGGTTTACCCAGGCAATACTATTATTTACCTGGCAGCTTAAAAGCTGGGTGCCTTCCCAAAGGGTGGGGAAAAGACCGCTTTCTTCCTGAGGCCCCTCCAGTAAAAATTCCATGGTTTTTTCCGCCAAAAGGCTGAGATAATCATCGTCTTTTAAATCTCTATCCTCAACTAAAAAGGTTTGAGGAACTAAAAACATGGCATTGGCATCGCTGAAATAGCAGGTAAGGGGCATTCCGCTGTCATCGGGGCTTACGGAATTAATATAATTTAAATTTATGGGCTGGGAAAGATCAATATCTCCTAAATCCGGGCCGGGCTTGCCCTCAATTAAAATTTGAACGGCATTCCCCTGCCCCAGGGGGAGAATAGTAGCGGCGATAGACGAAGCCGCCTGCCGGGCCCCTTCTGGGGAGAGGGAGAGAAATTCCTTGGTAAGGTCAACAAATACCACAGATGAGGTAATATATATATCTAAAAGCTTAGTATCTCCGGGGATAATAGCGGAGGCAAAATCATTGGGGGGCCCTGCCAAAAGCTTTTCCATGGCAACTCTGGCGGCCTCTCTGGTTGCCTTTATTGGAAGGGTAAGGGGCAAAAGCCATTGGCCGTCGGCGGTGGCATAGTAAACCGTAGCTGTAGTGGCATCGCTGGCCTGCAAAAGGGGTGTACGCACAGGGGGGGGCTCATTATCCCCCGGCTGAGGTTTTGGGTTAAGAGCGCAGGAAGCACCCAGCAGGGCGCAAGCGATAAGAGGTAAAAGCAAGCTTTTATAACCTATTTTCTTCACTTAAATAACCCGCCTTATTGATAAAAATTTTATAAATAGTTTAATAGTTGAAATAATCTAATTCTACCAGGCAAGAGTAAAACCCTTTTTTTAGCCGCGTTAATTGACATAATCTGCCTGCTTTCCCCTGAAAAATAAGCCACATATATGGCTATATAGAAAAAAGAGAAAGGCCCGGGGCTAATTATATATTGGCGCCAAAGCCCTTTCGGCAGGAAATATCCGCCAAAAGGAGAAGATAAAGAGGAAGATAAATAGGAAGATAAAGAGGAAGATAAAGAGGAAGATAAAGAGGAGATATTTAGATACAGTTTTTTGGGAAAACAATTTATAAGAAGACGATTTACCGAGATATAATTTGTAATAAGATAGTTATTTGTAAAAAGATAATTTGCAAGCAAAGCAAGAAAAGAATTAAGAATAAATCAAGAATAAATTAAGAATAAACGAGGGAATAAATAAGCCGCTTTAAAATATATTTGGCGGGGACGGTTTTTTAGCCTTATTTTAGGGGGCTAACTAATATTGGGCTTAGGAGGCATAAAATGTCCGGTTCGGCGGAAGAAAAAATTCTTGATTCTATTTTAGACGGCTACCGGAGGGAAATGGCCGAAGACCTTTGCCGTCTGATACGCTTCCCCAGTGTTATTAAAGAGAAAAAAGCAGGCGCTCCCTTTGGGGAGGATATTGGCAAAGCTTTGGAATTTATCCTTAATTTAGGGGGAAAGTGGGGCTTTACCACTCAAAACCTAGAGGGCTATGTGGGAACCATTGATTACGGTAATGAGGAAGAGCAAATTGGGGTATTATGCCATATAGATGTTGTTCCCCCGGTTAAAGGCGGCGAACACCCCCCCTTCGGCGGCATTATGGAAGGGGAAGTAATTTTTGGCAGAGGGGCCATAGATAATAAAGGCCCTATGATAGCCTGCCTTTACGCAATGGGGGCCATAAAAGAAAGCGGCCTGCCTTTAAAAAAGCGTATTCGGCATATTATCGGCACCGATGAAGAAACAGGCTTTCGCTGTTTAGAATATTTTGTGCAAAATTACCGGCAGCCCCAAAGCGGCTTTGTTCCGGACGGCTATTTCCCCCTGACTTATGGGGAAAAGGGGATTATCCACTTAAATGCGGGAAGCCCCTTGCCGAAACAAGAGGGGGAATTTATTTTAAGCGCCTTAAATGCCGGGG
The DNA here is from genome assembly GCA_040767605.1 of Clostridiales bacterium. GTDB lineage: Bacteria > Bacillota > Dehalobacteriia > UBA4068 > UBA4068 > JAXGOI01. The sequence continues at coordinate 990,559 of JAXGOI010000001.1, read as the reverse complement.
TGGCCTGTAATGTTATTCCTGATAAGGCCCGGGCTTTTATTAAATGCCCGAATAATAAAAGACAGGAAATAAAGGCCCGTTTAGAGAAATATTCAGCCAAATCCTGGCTTAAAACGGAAGAAGACGGAGAGCATATAATTGTTTCGGCCCGGGGCAAAAGCGTTCACGGTTCTTTGCCTCAGGAGGGTATTAATGCCATCAGCCTTTTATTAGGTTTTATTAAAGATTTACCCTTCAACCCGGAGCTAAAAGCCCTTTTAAATAAAATTTATACCCTTTTTTGCGAAGAGCATTACGGCAAAGGTTTAAATATTGGGCTGAAAGATGAAAGCGGCCCCCTTACTCTGGCCCCCACCCTCTTAAATTTGGAAGGGGATGGGCTTGAAATAGGCGTTGATATAAGGTTCCCCATTAGTTTTTCTCTTAAGCAAATGGAGGAGAAGATTAATGCCTCTTTAAAAAAGGCCGGGCTGGAATTAAGAAAATGGCAGGCAAAGCCGGCATTTTCCGTAAAGAGGGATTCCCCCTTGGTAAAAAAACTTTTAAAGCAATATCAAAGGCATACCGGAGATAATTCCCCACCTATAGCCATAGGGGGCGGAACTTATGCCAGAGTAATGAAAAATTTTGTGGCCTTTGGCCCTATTTTGCCGGGGCAAATTCTCACAGCCCATCAGGCGGAAGAATATATAACCCTGGAGCATCTTTTGCTTTTAAGTAAAATATATGCCGGGGCCTTATATAATTTGGCAAAATAAAAATAAGTATATAATAAAGCACTAAAAGAGCTTTTTTAAGGGTTATTCCTAAAAACATCAGTTTGGAGAGGGTCAATGGCTAAACTTATATTCCCGATTTTTTCCGGCCTTATTATTATAGGCTTAGTAGTGCTTATATTTAAATGGCTGGGCAAAAAAGAGCGCCTTGCAAAAATGCAGCAAATGGAAGAAGCCCTTGGCTTAGAGGATGACGAGGCCTTTACCCTTTTAATGGAAAAGGCTAAAACCCTGGAAGAAAAGGAGGAAATCCTCTGCTTTGCCAAGGATAAAATAGCCGAGGCCGCCCCCAATGCCAAAAAAGCGGAAGACCCCGAGCCCCTGGCCGAAAGCGATTCCTATGATGAAAGCTCTTTTGAAATTGAGGAAGAGGCTGTTTTTAATGCCGAAAATGCCTTAAATGCTATTGAAGGTGAGGAAGAAGATTATTTTACCCCCGATGAAGATAATTTAATTTGGGGAGATAATGAATTTTTTGAGAATAAGCGCACGGAGAGTAAAGACCCGGAAAACACTTATACGGAAAATACTTATACGGAAAATGAAGATAGCGAAAATAATGAGGAAGATATAAATAATTCCGGGGAGGGCAATATCAACAAGGCCTCAGACCATTTAGAAAACCCCCCGCCGGAATCTACCCAGGAGCTGGGGAAAACCCGGGTAATAGAATAAGAGATTAAGAGATTAAGAGATTAAGGCAAACGGTATTATATACGGTATTATATAAAGAAAAAAGTTTTTAGGCTATGGGTAAAACACGGCCTTATTTTGGCAAAGGAGATGATGGAACTTGCAGGTTGCTTTCTTTCTTTTGCCCAAGAGCGAGACCTATTATTTATACGAGAGCTTTACCCTTCGTCAGGCGGTAGAAAAAATGCAGCATCATAAGCTGACGGCTCTCCCGATTTTAGATAATAATGGGCGGTATCTGGGTACAATAACAGCGGCAGATTTACTCTGGTATTTTAAGGATATGGATTTGGATATGAAGCGGTCGGCTAAAATCCCTCTTATGGATGTTCCCCGCCTTCATGATAATCGCCCTGTTTCGGTTAGTGCCAGGGTGGGGGATTTAATTTCCGCCGCCATGGAGCAGAATTTTATCCCCGTAATTGATGATTTAGGGGTGTTTATAGGCATTGTTCGCCGCAGAGAGATTCTTGAGCAATACCAAAGGGAGTTTTTAGAGGGTAAAACGGAAGAATAATAAACTGGGCGGCTAAAAAACCGCCCGTTTTTTAAGCCCCGGCTCTAAAACTGGCTTAAATATTAATTAGCCTGAATAGAGCGGCTAAAACGGGTTATAAATAAAAGAGAGAAAAGGGGGTGCTTTTTTGCAAAAAGCAGAACAAAAAACAAAAATAAGGCAAAGAAGCCAAATTGAAAGTAAATATAAATGGAATACATCAAAGCTCTATAATGATGAAAGCCTTTGGGAGAGGGATTTTATAAAAATTAAAGAGCTTTTGCCCAAGGCGGAGTCTTTTAAAGGCCGCTTAGGGGATGACGCAAAAATTTTACTGGGTTTTTTCGCCTATGGGGAAGAGCTTTCCCGTTTAATTGATAAGGCCTACCTTTATGCCGCCATGAAAAAGGATGAGGATAATAATAATAGCCGTTATCAGGATATGAAGGATAGAATTTTAGGCCTTGCGGTTGAAGCCCAAAGCTCTCTGGCTTATTTTGAGCCGGAAATTCTTTCCCTTCCCCGGGAGAGAATAAGCGAATATTTGCGTAACCCCATGATTTCTCTTTATGCCAAGCATTTGGAGGATATTCTTCGCCTTCGTCCCCATACTCTTTCCCAAAATGAGGAAAGACTTTTATCCTTAAGCGGAGAAATAGCCGCCTCTTTTGATAATATTTATGCCATGGTTTGTAATGCGGATATGAAATTCCCCGAAATTGTAAACGATAAAGGGGAGAAAGAGCCTTTAACCCATGGTAATTATATTCGCTTTTTAGAAAATAAAAACCGTGAAACCAGGCGCCGGGCCTATAATGCCCTTTATAATACTTATGGGGAGCAGCTTAATTCCCTGGCGGCCATTTATGCCTCTTCCGTTAAAAAGGATGCCTATTATGCCAGAGTAAGGAATTATGACAGCGCTCTTTCGGCTTCCCTTTTTGCCGATAATGTACCCATTGCCGTTTATGAAAAGCTGCTTATTGCAGTTCGGGAGGGGCTGCCCCTTTTTTGGCGTTATTTAAAATTACGCAAAAAAGTTCTTAATTTAGATGAGCTTAAAATGTATGATGTTTATGTCCCTCTTTTTAGCGAGGAGGATAAAAGCTATTCCTATGAGGAGGCTAAAAAAATAGTTTTAGAGGGCCTTAAACCCCTGGGAGAGGAATACCTTCAAATTGCGGGGTGGGGCCTTGAAAGCGGCTGGGTGGATGTATACGAAAACCAGGGCAAAACCCCGGGGGCTTATTCCAGCGGGGTTTACGGAACAGACCCCTATATTCTTTTAAATTATCAGGGTAATTTAAACAGCGTTTTTACTTTAGGCCATGAGCTGGGGCATTCCATGCATACCTATTTTAGCTGCCGGGAGCAGCCCTATATATACTCCTCTTATAAAATTTTTGTGGCGGAGGTAGCAAGCACCGTAAACGAAACCCTTTTAAGCGATTATCTCCTTAATAAGGCGGAAACAAAAGGGCAAAAAATTGCGGTTTTAAACCATTATTTAGAGCAATTTAGGGGTACGGTTTTCCGTCAGACAATGTTTGCGGAATTTGAAAAGCTAACCCATTGGGAGGTTGAATCCGGGCGAACTCTAACCGCCCAAAGGCTTAATGAAATTTACGCCGGCCTTAATCAGCGCTATTTTGGGGAAGAAATTAAAGTTGATGAGGCTATAAGCAGGGAATGGGCAAGAATACCCCATTTTTATCATGCTTTTTATGTTTATAAATATGCCACCGGCTTTGCCGCAGCCCAGGCATTGGCGGCAGGCCTTTTAGACAGCGACCCCCTAAAGGCAAGGGAGGCCCAAAAAAGATATTTAGAGTTTTTATCCGCCGGCAACAGCCTGGAGCCCATTGAGGCCCTGCGCCGGGCCGGGGTGGATATGACTACAAATCAGCCGGTTAAAGCGGCTATGGATATATTTCAAAAAAGGCTTGAGGCCCTTTCCCTCCTTGTATAAAAATATTTGCGGCCGTGAAACTTTTTTCTAAAGCTTTAAGTCTTACTTCTGTATGTTTTAAAGAGTGTTGGGCTTTGAGCTTATAAAAAACAAAGGAGTTTTGGCATGAAAACAATAGCAAAAACACAAGTAAAAACACAAGCAAAAACACAAGTAGGAATAAAAATAAAAATTACGGCCCTTATTTTTTGCCTGCTTATTCCCTTTGCCTTTACGGCTTGCGGCGGGCAAAATGAGGCGCCGGGGCAGAGTATTCTTTCTCAGGATATTGCGAATATTGCGGAAATCACCGTTTATTTTGACGGGCAGGGCAAAAACCCTGTTACTTTAAACCCCCAGGAGGGGGAAGACTTAATTAAGGCCTTGGGCAATACAAAAGGCGAGGAAACCTCAGTAGGCGGCGAGGGTGAACAATGGGGCAGCTTTAAATACGCCTTGGATATTCATTATGCCGACGGCGGAATAGACCAGATTTTCAGCGATGAGGAGGGTTTAGTATTTTTCCGCTTTATAAACGGAGACACCTCTCAGTTAAGAGGGGAAGATTCAAAGCTTGCCGATATTTTAGAGGGCCTTTAAAGCAGAATAACTCTTAAGGGGGGCCGGTGGGGCCTCCCTTTTTTTATTTAAGGATATTTACCACAGCTAAGGCTTATTTCCCCCGGCTTTAAAAAACTAAAGGAAAAGCCTTTGTTATTGGCGAATGGTTATCAGGTTAAATATTTTTTATTTTATTTGTTTAATTGGGTATTAAGGCAGGGGGAAGCAAAATGTCGAATAAAGTATTGCGTATACCGGATCTTATAAAAAAGGCCGCCAAACAGGAAAAACTGGTAATGGTTACGGCTTATGATTATTTTACGGCCCTAATTGCGGATAGCTGCGGGGTGGATATGATTTTAGTGGGGGATTCCCTGGGTACCGTGGTTTTGGGTTATGAAAGCACGGTAGCCGTAACCCTGGAGGATATTTTGCATCATACCCGCCCGGTGGTAAGGGGAACAAAAAGGGCCATGGTTATTGCGGATATGCCCTTCGGCACCTTTCAAACCAGTACCGAAGCTGCCCTTAAAGCGGCGGTTTCTTTAGTTAAGTATGGCGGGGCCGCCGCCGTTAAGCTGGAGGGCGGCCTAGAGGTTGCCGAAACCGTCAGGGCAATTACCAAAGCCGGCATTCCCGTAATGGGGCATATCGGCCTTTTGCCCCAAACAGCCCCCCTTTGGGACGGCTACCATATACAGGGCAGGGATGAAGAAAGTGTTTTAAAATTAACCGAGGCCGCTTTGGCTCTGGAGGAAGCCGGGGCTTTTGCCCTGGTTTTGGAATGTGTGGCAAAGGAAGCGGCAAAATATATAAGCCAAAAGGTAAAAATCCCCACCATCGGCATTGGCTCCGGCCCTTATTGCCATGGCCAGGTTTTAGTAGGGCAGGATTTATTCGGTATGAATACCGGGCATGTGCCTTCTTTTGTGAAAAAGTACGGGGATGTTGCAGCCGAAATGAAAAAGGCCTTTGAGGCTTTTTTGGCTGAGGTAAAAGAGGGCGCCTACCCCCAGGAGGCCCATAGTTATTCCATGGAAGAAAATGAGGCGGAAAAGCTTTTATAAAACCGGGTATTGAGGTGTGATATGAAAACCATTATTTTTGGCGCCGGGGCCTTGGGAAGCCTTTTTGGAGGGCTTTTGGCGGAGGCCGGCGCGGATATAACTTTATATGATATTAACCAAGAAAAGACCGAGCTTATTAATAACCGGGGTATTCTTATCCGCAATAAAGACGGCCAGGAAAGAAATATTTTTGTTAAGGGTATAACCTCTCTGGAGGATGCCCCTCAGGCAGACCTTGTTTTGGTTTTGGTTAAAGCCTATAATACGGAAAGAGCCGGGAGGGAAATTTCCCGGATTTTTTGGGAGGATATGAAGGTAATTACCCTTCAAAACGGTTTGGGTAATGTGGAGGTTTTAAATCAATACCTGCCCCCGGCCAATATCTTTGCCGGAATTACCTATCAAAGCGCCACCGAATTGGATTGGGGCTATATTTACCATACCGGTAACGGCCTTTCTATTATCGCTCCGGCGGAGCAAAACCATTTGCCCGAGGCTATGGATTTAGCCCGCTTTTTTAATAATCATGGCATAAGCGCTGGGGCAACCAGCGATTTTAATGCCATCTCCTGGAAGAAGCTGGTGGTAAACAGCGCTATAAACCCGCTTTCTGCAATTTACCGGGTAACCAATGGCCTGCTGCCTCAAAACCCCGAGGCCGTAAGAGATATGGCCGCCCTGGTTGTGGAGGGGGTGGCTGTGGCCCAAAAAGTGGGGGTTCCCTTAAATTACGGGGAAATGTGGGCAACGGTATTGGATACCTGCCGCCAGACCGCCGAGAATAAATCTTCTATGCTGGCGGATATAGAGGCGGGGCGCCCTACGGAAATTCAGGCTATAAACGGCAGTATTAATAGAATAGGAGAAATGTACGGGGTAGATACCCCCACAAATACAAAAATGCTGCGCCGTGTTACGGCAATACAGCGGGGGCGCTTCAGCGATTTATAAAGGCAAAAATAAAGGGGGCTTAGCTTATGAAACAAGGTTACTTGCTTTTAATAATTATTCTGCTTGTTTTCCCTATCCAGGCCATTTGCTCCTATTATGGCAGAGAAAGGCCCTTTATCGCTTTTATCCCTCCGGCTCTTTTTTTACTTTTAACGGCTATTTGCCTCTTGGTTCTTATATATATTAAAACCTATACCGGCCTGGTGTTTATGCTTCTTGCCGTTATTTTTGGGGTATCTGCGGTTTTAGCTTTTGCTCTGGCTCTCTTCTTTAAGTGCCGGCATAAAAACTTAAATAAATAGGGCATTAATAGGCCTTTTAATAATTTAATTAAACCCATTGGCCTTAAGCTTATTAGGTTTTGTTAATTTTGTCGTAATTTGTAGTGTTTTTGCCTAATATTTAAATTAAACTGAATATGCCGGGGATGTATCACTTACTATATACCTAAAAAAGTAAAAAAATAAAAAATATAAGAGAGTAAATATAATAGGTAAGAATAATAAAAAGCAGATATTAAGGAATATATAATTAAGAAAGAATAATAAAAAACAAATATTAAGGAATATATAATAAGGAAGGAAAATCCGGAACCGTTTTATTTTAAAAGCCCTAAAAAATACTTTAAAAAATACTTGCGAAGAGGAAAGTTTTTTTGTATAATGGATAAGCTGGTATTTAGAATATAAGCTTAGTTTTTAAAAACCCTAAATGGAGAGATGGCCGAGCTGGTCGAAGGTGCATGACTGGAAATCATGTGTACGGGAAACTGTACCGAGGGTTCGAATCCCTCTCTCTCCGCCAAAAACCCCCGCAACCAATAGGTGCGGGGGTTTTTTTATGTGCTTTTTTGCCCCGCCCTGCTTTAAATTGCCGCCGTAAATTAAATATTAGGGGCCAAAAGCAAATTTTACCCTTTAAGGTATTTTATTAGGGGCTAAACAGTATACTCTAAAGGCTGGTTTTTTATTTAAATATTACCGGCGGGCAAATAAATCTTTGCCCCGGGGTGTTTTTTTTAGCCTTTATTTTAATTACTATATCATTATATTAGAAAAAAATGGTATTGATATTTGCTAAAGCCCAGCTAAAATATATGTCGAAACTTTTTTATATAAGTTTATTGCAAAACTGACATTTATTGGTATAATGAATATATAAATTATAGTTTGGTTTTATATTTAAATTGCAAATAATTGTTTTATTAATTGGGAGGGATTTTAATGAGCAAAATATATTCAGTTTTAGGGAAGAAGAAGGCCCTGGCTCTTATAATAGTGCTTACTTTAGCTATTGTAGGGGTAATTGGGGCGGCAAGCGCGGATAACCTGTCCCCCGGGCAAATAGCCGCTTCAAAAACGGCCCAGGCGGATACTAACGGAGATTATGATGTTAGTATTAATATTGTTTCCGCCGGCTTTGAAGAGAGCCAAGACAGCGACAAAAAAGATGTTATTCTGATTTTGGATATCTCTACAAGCATGAACTACGATATGTATGATAATCCGACCAATACTGTTAGCGACCGCAGAATTACCGCCGCCAAAGCAGCCGCGAATAATTTTGTGGATTTACTCTTCCCCGAGGGTTCTACCACTAACAGAATGGCAATTGTAACCTTCGGCAGCAGCGCCGCAACAGTTAATATTGGGGGCGTTGCGGGGTTCAGTAATAACCCGGCTGCAATTAAAACCGCCATCAATAATATTACCGTACCTTCAAACAATGGAACCAACCCCCAGGCCGGCTATATTAGGGCCCGCACCTTGCTTGGCCAAGCCAGAAACGATGCGGATACCGCCGTTATTATGCTTTCCGACGGCCAGCCTACTTATTCCATAAGCAATTCTTATTGGAGTAATACCGGCTCCACTTTTTACCGCGAGGATAGGGCTATAAATGCAAACCTTGGCACTACAAATACCGGTAGCGGTAACAGCTTCACCCAGCGCCATGCCGACCGCACAATTATAGAGGCCAATAAGCTGCGGGCTTTAGGGGCAAAAATTTATACGGTGGCCTTTACAAATCAAACCGGTACATCTTTAAACAGAATTAACGCCACTATGGGCTCCGGCTATAACGGGTCGGCTTATAAATTTAATAATGATTCAAATATAAGCTACTCTTATGATGGCAGAACCTACAGCCTCTCCAAGCCCTATACGGCTCAGTTTTCAAATACCAGCATGTTCGGTACGGTAAGAACCGACGGCTATTTGGTTACCGGCTTTAATGATTTTAAAGTTGCCTATGCGGCAATGGCCGTTAATGCCGGCAATGCCGGCCAGCTTAATAGTGTTTTTGAAACCTTTGCCGATGCAATTATGCACAGCGTTGTAGCCAAAAACGGCGTGCTGGTAGATAGAATCCCCGAATATTTCGAGGTAGATTTAAACTCCCTGCCTGCCGGGGCAAGCTATGATGCCGCTACCAGAACCATAACCTTTACCCTTGGGAATATTGATGCCAGCCGGAGTTTAAATTATAAGGTTAAACCTGTTGCCGGTTATAACGGCTTAGGCTATACCAATGCCAATACGGTTTTAACCTTTAACCCCCTGGCGGAAAACCCCTATTACGGCAACAGCACCGCCCAAAAATCCATAGATATTCTTACTGTTGCTGCCCGTCAGGATGAGGGTGTTGTAAATTCACGCTTTGCCGGCAGTGATGATGTATATAATAATGCAGACCGCAATCAGCCCTTTGTAGTAAATGCGGCAAACTCCACTTTAAGTAATGATGCTACAAAAAGCCTGCATTATGTAAACCGTACTGCAGCCGCCGGCTATGAACTTGTGCCAAACAGCAACGGCATTTATATTAAGCGCAATGTTCCGGCTAAAGCCTATATTTCTACCAATCCTCAATACGGTACAGTTAGTTTGAATGCAGACGGCACATTTACCTATACCTATAATTTAACGGCTAACCCCTATAATCATAGTATCACCAGCGATAGCTTCTATTACTATCTGGCTGATGAAGACGATTTTACGGGTACTAAAAGCGAGCCTATAAAAGTTACCATTTACTTTAAAGAGCTTGTAGATGTTACCGTTAAATATTTACAGACAAGTGCCGGTAACCCGTTAATTCCTAATTATTCTCCCAACCCCCAGACTATTATTAAGCAGGTTGATGATAAAGTAAGCTATTCGGCGGATCTTTCCAGCCCCGATACTATTACCACAACCGACGGGCTTTGGATTTATAATAGCAGCAGCCCGAATTTAAAATTAGGGGATTACACCGTTTTGCCCACATCCGGCGGAACTAACCCCAATGTTTTAAACCTCTACTATGATAAAGGCTATGGTTTATCTGTAGATGTTCAGCATTATCTTGAAAATGGGGATAATCCTCTTACTTTCAATACCACACCTGAAGATACAGATACCATAACCGATGGCATATATGGGCAGGTAATTAATTATACCGCCAAAACTTATGCCGGATATGAGTTGGATGCCAGCCTTACGAATTTAAACGGCAATGCCGTAAACGGCGGCGGCCAGCCAATATTCAGCCTGGTTAATAATCCCATTAAGCTTTACTATAAGGCTAAAACTTTAACCACAACTATTGTTCATTATGATGTAACCGGTAAAACTGCTAATGGGGACGGCTCCTACAATGTAACAGCCGCCGATAAAATGAGCACTGCCGATATTACCTTAACAGGCAAAATTTATAATACCTTTAACCCTGAGGATAAAATTAATAAAAATATTGCCGGCTATAACTTTGTAGACATATTTGGTGCAGGGATATTCACCACAGGGGGCCATACAATCCATGCCTACTATGAGCGCCCGGCAGTAAATGCTGTAATCCGTTATGTTGAAGAAGACGGCAGCTCATATGTTGATTTAGATCCTGACCAAAATGTTGATATAAACGGCAACTTAGGGGATACCTTTTATGCAAATACCATAGTTATAAAAACCTTCCCCGGCTTTACCCATAAAACAACTGTTATCCCCGCAGGCGGCCCCTTTGCCACCAACCCGGGCCAGGATATACTGGTTGTTTATGAAAGGGTTAGCGCCAGTGTTGTAGTAGAATACAGGGATATAGCTAATCCTGAGGGCCTCCTTAAGTCCGAAGTTCTCCCAACCTCCGGGAACGGTAAATTTGGAGATTCAGTAACCTTTAGCACCGCAAATTTCTCAGTGGGCAGCATTCTCTATACCTATGACAGCGTAAAGGCCCATGGCTATAAAACATCTGCTTTTAATCAGCTTTATCTGGCCCAAAAACCGGATGGCAGCTACCGCACTGAGGATGAGCATGTTGTAGTTTGGATGAAGACTATACCCGCAACAATTACCGTCCACTTCTATGAAGAAGGCCACACAACTCCCCTCACCCCTGATGCCACCCTTACCGGTATTGTAGGGGGCAGCTATGGAACAGCTTTAGCAGCCCTTGAAGCCACAGAAATAGACGGCTTTATCTACAAAAGTACAGTAAATGATAGCACCGGCAGGGTTTTCCTTACCGTTTCGGATCAGGATATAATCATTTACTATAACAGAAATGAAGGAACTATCTCCTGGGAGCATAAGTATTTAGACGGAACACTTGTAAATACAGGTTCTAACGGCAGCCAAAGCGGCGCTTACCTAAGCACCCTTAATATTAGTAAGCTTACGGATAGCAGCTATAAATATGTGGGCTTTAGCGTTAACCCCTATGCCAGCGGAACATTAGTAAGCGACGGCACAGCAGCCCTTACCGCCACATACGGCACAGGTAATTATGAGATTACCTTATGGTATGTTAAAACAGCAGCCCCCGGAGAAGGAACAATTAATGTTGAATACCGTGAGGAAGGTACTAATCTCGAGCTCATCCCATTTATTCCCCATAGCGGCGCTTACAGCTATCAGCGTGTTGTAAGCCAAGTGCAAACAGGCGAAGAGAATGTACTGGATGGCGAAGGTAATGTAATTGGCACAAAACCTGTGTTTGATATAACCTATGAAACCGTCCCTGCAGAAAGCTTTGCTTTAACTACTGCGACAGACTCGGCTATTGCAAATATAACCGGCTTTACACAAACAGGTGCAACCCTGAATGGTGATGATGCCCCGGACACCCTTGATTTTACAGCGGCCACCCAAACCATAATTGTTTGGTACACAAGGGATAGCTCCGCCATTACCCTGAAATATCTTTGGAAAGACGGGGAAGGCATTGATGTAGAAATAGCTGCTGATTTTACCTTAACCGGTCTCTTTAACAAGGCTTATGATACATCAGGTAAAATCCCTGCCGAAATAATAAAAGACGGAGTACGCTATACCGGCGGTGTTCTGCCCAGCCCTGCTCCCTTTGTCGGCAAATTCCCCTTAGGCACAAATAATGTAATAAAAATTTACTATACCAAGGTGGCTACTGTAGAAATACCTATTAAATACTATATTTCAGGTACCACAACCCCGGTATTCCCAGATGATCCTTCCGCCCCCAACAGCATAAGCGGGCAGGTAGGAGATACCTTAACTCTGGGCAGCCACCCCTCAGTTGCCAACTATACCCCTTCGGGAGATGTTTCTAACCCCTATGGCAGCAGCTTCCCTGAATCTGTAGGCAGCCCGATAATTTACTACTATGAGCCTGTATCATATACGGTAAATATTAAATATGTGGAGTATATGGGCTTCTTTAAACCCTATCAATCCTTAAACGGCCAATACGGCTTTAATGATTACTCCATTACAGATAGCTTCGGCGCAGACTATACCGTGCTTAAGCCCAACCCGGCAGGCTTTACCTTTAAGTATATTGTAGATAAAAACGGCGGCAAAATAGGGGCAAATAACAAAGATGTTTATGTTGTTTATTGCCGCAAGGCCGATTGCAAGGTAACCGTAAAATACTATGATGTTACTAATGGCACTAACGGCACTAAAGTACTCTTAGGCAGCGTAAGGTTTAAAGGCGGCAAATACGATTACCCCTTCAGCAGTGTAAAAGGTTACAGTAAATCTTTAAATAAAACCTTCCCGCACTACACCAAGGTTGGGGTAAGCGAAAACGCCGACGGCAGATTCTGTGTAGGCTCCAATGTGGTAGAAGTCTACTATGTAAAAGATACTATTAATATGACATTGTACTTCCGCGAGAAGGGCGAAGGCAATACTCCCCTTAATGATACGGATTTGAAAGCTCCGCACACCTTCAGCGGCCATTACGGCGAAAGCTATAGCCTGGACGGTTCTGTTATTCCTACCCAAATAGACGGCTTTGAGCTTGTTGTTCCCGGCAATCTGCCCCTGAGCGGCGTATTCCCCGGAGAAGACGGCGTACTCTATGCCCTCTATACCCGTAATGATGTCAGCCTGATCGTCCACTATAAACACTTAGGCACCGGAGACACCATTAAGGCCGATACCATAATTCATGGTAAATATGGGGATACCTACAATGTTGATACTTCAAAATTCGGCAAATATGTATACCATAGTATCGATAACCCCAATGATCCTAATTCCACAACCGGCATATTAACCTTTGGCCAGGTAGGCGAAGAGGAATATCAGGGTATGGAGGATATAACCGTCTGGTATACCCGTAAGAGCAGCCCCCCCGACCCCAAACCCACCCCTGAGCCTGAAGAGGAGGAGGAGATTGTATTTGAGGAAGAGCCGCCTTATGAGCCTGTAATTCCCGAGCCTGAAGAGGAAGTTGTAGAGGAGGAAGAAATTCCTCAGGGCACAATTCCCGCAGCCGGCGGCACTCTGACTTATCTCTTATCAGCCTTAGGCGTAATTATTGTTGTAGGCGGCGGGCTGATGCTTAGAAAAGCCAGAAGCCAGAAATAAGCTGTTAATAAAAAACTAAGTAAAAAACTAAATAAGCAAAAACTAAAATAGTAGTTATAAAAAAGCCCTTTCTTTGGAAAGGGCTTTTTTTTATTATCTTTATGCCGAAGTATTTATTAGAGGATACCCCTAAGAATATAGGGTTTTAATCAATTAGCCTTAAATGGGCCATAAACCTGTAAAAGCAAGTTAAAGCCGGTATTTAGGATACCCCAGTAAAAATAGAGGATTTATCTCATGTTTTGTCGAATTAAAGCTAAGTTAAGAGTATTGGAAAGCATTACTAATAAAGGCAAATAGGTCTTTATTCTCTTAAAAAGTTAAAGGGTTCAGGTTCCTGTAAACTCGGCGGGAATTAGGGCATAAGCTGCCGGTTTATCATTTTATTGTCCGGCGGTATATATAGGGAGGCAATGGAGATGAATGCCTCCTTTGGCTAGGTAAATAAAAAACGAAGGCTAAAACCCGGAACATAAAGGGGCCGTTAAAGATAATCGCCCCACAGGTAATTTGAGAGGAGTGTGAGAATGAATAATAATCTTGCGGAAACTATAAGGGAAAGTACGGTAGTTAATGTTGCAGGTAGCACGGATATTAACAGTGTTTATGCCTATAGGTATATCCGCTCTAAAGGGATAAAGTACTCCAATTTGGGCTTTCAATATTTGCTTGAGGCTATTAATATTGGTGTAACTAACCCGGAGAAACTGCGGAGAATTAAAAGCCTGTATGAGGAAATAGCCAATAGATTTGATACCAATAGTATGAATGTGGAGAGGAATATCCGTTACTCTATTGCCCCCCTGGGGGAGAAAAATAAGGAATTTATTATTAAATCTGTAAACGAGCTTAAATATAAAAGGATGTATTAGCGTTTTTTGAGTATTAGCACCCGCCGTAAGCCCGGGGCATAATATGCTGTCTGCATTGGGGTATTAAATGCTTGCGGATGAAGAGGAAAGCCTGTAATTCGGCTTTCCTCTTATTATAAAAAGCCCCCGGTATTCTTTGCCAAATTAAGGCTTGCTAAATATAAAAGAATATGCTAGAATTATGGTGTCCTGCAGGGCACTATTTTTTAAGAGGCGATATGCTTGCCACAGAATAACGATTTCTGCGGGCTCCGGCAAGGGCCGAAATTATGGTATGCCGGTTAAAAATTCGGATTAGCGGATTAAAGGACTAAAACGGAGGAATTGGAATGAAAAATTTTAAATACGGAATAATAATTGCTGCCTTAAGCTTGGCCCTATTATTTTCAGGCTGCGGCGGGCAGGAAAACATTAATACCCCCGGCGGGGATGGGGAAAATAATAGTCAGGAAACAGGGGATCAGGCCGAGGTATACAGCGGGGAAATACTTATTAACGCCGCCGCCAGCCTAAGGGAGCCTATGCAGAAAATCGGCGAATTATATAAAGAAAAACAGCCTGAGCTTACAGTAAGCTTTAATTTCGGTGCCTCCGGGGCTTTGCTTCAGCAAATTCAAAACGGGGCCCCCGCCGATATTTTCCTTTCCGCCGCCCAAAAGCAAATGAATACCGCCCAGGAAGAGGGTTTAATAGTTGAAGAAAGCCGTTTTGATTGGCTGCAAAATAAGCTTGTTGTTGCCGTCCCAGTGCAAAGCCAATTAGAAATTACGGCTATGGAGGATATTTTAAAGGCCGCTGCAATTGCTCTTGGGGCTCCGGATTCCGTACCTGCCGGCGCTTATGCCAAAGAGGCCTTAGAGGAAGCAGGCCTGTGGGAGAGTGTTTCTCAAAATCTGGTTCAGGGTAAGGATGTCAGCCAGGTTTTGGCCTTTGTAGAAAGCGGCAGCGCGGATGCGGGCTTTGTTTATTTAAGCGATCTCTTCGGCCGGGAAAAGGCCAAAAAAGCCTTTGAGGTGCCGGATGATTTATATTCTAAGGTTATTTACCCCGGGGCTGTCATTAAAAACAGCCAAAATATAGATGCCGCAAGAGCTTTTCTTAACTTTTTAAAAACACCTGAGGCAGGGGCAATTCTGGAGGGATACGGCTTTACCCTGCTTTAATTAAGGCGGTATAAAATGGATTGGTTTCCGGTATTTCTTTCTTTAAAGGTTGCCACGGCGGCCGCTATTTTAGCGGCCGCTATCGGTATGCCCCTGGCATTATTATTTCAAAGAAAGTCCTTCCCGGGTAAGGACTTTTTTGAGGCGCTTTTATTATTGCCTTTAGTTTTACCCCCCTCGGTATTGGGCTATATGCTTTTAATGTTTTTTGGCGCAAACGGCCCCATGGGCAAATTCCTTTCCGGCATGGGTATTCATATAATTTTTACTATAACCGCGGCCATTATTGCCGCAGCCGTAGTTGCCCTGCCTCTATTTTATCAAAGCGCTAAGGCCGCCTTTGCCGGGGTAGATTCCACCCTGGAGGCCGCCGCCCTTACCCTTGGGGCCGGCCCTTTTAGGGTTTGGGGCACCATAACCTTACCTTTAGCTTTCCCCGGGGTGGCTGCGGGAATGGTTTTAGCCTTTACAAGGGCTTTGGGGGAATTCGGGGCTACCATGATGGTTGCCGGGAATATCCCCGGTAAAACCCAAACAATACCCTTAGCTATTTATTTTGCTGTGGATGCAGGGAACTATGCCCTGGCCAGGAATTTAGTTATTATAATTACAATTTTCAGCTATGTGGTAATATTTTGGGCCAACCGCTATAATCGTAAAAAAAGCTGAGGCAATCTGAGGTTTTCTGCTAATATTTATATAAAAAATCGGCCGTCGGGTAAATAGGCTCATATTTTAGGAAATACAGGTAAACATATGCTTAAACTGAGTATAGAAAAAAAACTTAAGTTTTTCGACCTAAAGCTGGATTTAGAAGTGGGGAATGAAACCATAGTGCTTTTAGGCCGCTCCGGTGCGGGGAAAAGCACTTTATTAAGGATTATTGCCGGGCTGGTGGTGCCGGATAAAGGTTATATTGAGCTGGACGGAATTATTCTCTATAATAGCGAGGCTCAATTATCTATTCCCCCCCAAAAGCGCAATATAGGCCTTGTTTTTCAGGAATATGCCCTTTTCCCCCATTTAAATGTAATGCAAAATATTCTTTACAGCAAAAAAAGCACCCCGGATGAGGCAAAAAAGCTTTTAAACTCCATTGGCATAGAGCATTTGGCACTTAGATACCCCAAAGCTCTTTCCGGGGGAGAGCAGCAAAGGGTGGCCTTGGGGCGGGCTTTATTATCAAAACCCAGGCTGCTTTTATTAGATGAACCTTTTAATTCCTTGGATCAGGAAACCGCAAATAAGCTGCGGCGGGAATTTAAAGAGGTACAGGCTAAATGGAGTATTCCCTCAATAGTTGTTACCCATAATAGGGAAGAGGCCAAATTTTTAGGGGATAGAATTTTGTTTTTGGAAGACGGCAGCCTGAAAGTATTAAAATAGCTTAAATAAAAGTTTATACTTAAAGCGGCTCTAAATTTAGAGCCGCTTTAAAAATTCAGGCTTATTTTATAGTTTAAATTCAAGCTTTTTATAGGCTTAAAAGTATAAAATTTAGGAAAGAGATTGTATTTCCTCCCGGGTTTATATAGAATAGATTTATATAAGCAGGTTTTGCTTTACAAGGGCTTCTCTTTCGGCAAATAAACAGATTAACCCGGCTTTTGCCGGTCTAAAGGCTGGGCCTGTTTTTTTCGTCAAAGCTTTTATTGCTATTATGAGCCTGGCGGTAGGCCATAGTTAAAAGGGTTTTGCCGTCTTTATTAAAGCAGATATTATTAATCATTAAATTCTCTTTATTATCCCGCAGGAATAATGAGGCCTGCCTTGCCAAATCCGGAGCCTGGCCTAAAAGAGGCCGGAACAATTCCCCGCCGAATTCATTATCATAACAATTAACCAGGGTAGATTTTTCCATGGCGTTTTTGGCGAATATCTCCGCAAACAGGCTGTCAAAACCCGTCATTTCAATATGCAAATCGTAGGTATCGCCTTCTTTTTGCACAAGCTTAAAGTTTTTTTTAGTCATTTTTGGGGCGCCCGGGGCATCTTTATGAACATTCATATTTCTTTCTCCCTTAAATAATATTTAGTCTTTATTCTGCCCCAAAAGCATTTATATAAATCAAATAAAGAAAATATTTACATTTTTATTTAGAGTGATATAATAATCCTTATGCTCCAGGGGTTTTAGTTTAAAATCTTTTGATAAAGGAGGCCGAAGATATGAATATTGTAATTGTCGGCGATGGCAAGGTTGGCTTTACTTTGGCCGAGCAATTATCTAAAGAAGGCCATAATATTACTATTATAGATAATAACACCCCTATACTAAGGCGCACTATTGAGGCCATAGATGTTATCGGGGTTTATGGCAACGGTGCAAGCTATGAGGTACAAATGGAAGCCGGCATGGATAAGGCCGATTTAATGATAGCCGTTACCTCATCGGATGAAATGAATATGATTTGCTGCCTTTTAGCCCGTAAGCTGGGGGCTTTGAATACAATTGCCCGGATTCGCAACCCGGAATACCGCAAGCAAATGGAATTTTTAAAAGATGAGCTGGGCCTGAGCATGGTTATAAACCCGGAGCAGGCCACCGCGGTAGAAATCTCCCGCCTTTTAAGCTTCCCTTTTGCTATTTCCACCACCAGCTTTGCCAGAGACAGAGTGAGTATTGTTGAAATGCGGATAGCCCCGGACAGCCATCTGGCGGATTGCACCGTAGAGAATATTCATAAGCGCTATGCCATAAATATTCTTATTTGCGCCGTAGATAGAGACGGCAAGGTTTTTATCCCGGACGGTAAATCTGTCTTAAAAGCGGGGGATAAAATTCATGTCTCAGGCGATCATAAAAAAATTGCCTTTTTCCTCAGGCAAATAGATGTCAGCTATACGAAGATTAAGAGCATAATGATAATCGGCGGGGGGAGAATATCCTTCTACCTTGGGAAAATAATGGAAGCCATGGGCATTGGGGTAAAAATTATTGAAAAGAAAAGGGAGCGCTGTGAGTTTTTAAGCGAGGCCCTGCCTTCTGCCCTGATAATTGAGGGCGACGGAACGGAGGAAAGCCTTTTAAGCGAGGAAGGCTTAGAGGGCATGGATGCCTTTGTTGCCCTGACGGATATGGATGAAGAAAATCTGGTGGTTTCCATGTATGCTTCCAGAATGGGCATAAGCAAAGTAATAGCAAAAATTAACCGCCTCAATTATTTGGATATACTTCAGGATTCCAGTATAGACAGCGTAGTAAGCCCAAAATACATTACGGCTTCCCAAATCCTTCAATATGTACGGGCTTTAGAAAACGCCACCGGCAGCGGGGTTAGAACACTTTACCGTATTGCCAATGATAAGGCGGAGATTATGGAATTTATTGCAGGGGGCAATACCCTTCATTTAGGAGAAAAGCTGGTGGATATAAACCTTAAGCCCAATACAATTATTGGGGCCATTGTACGGAAGGGGAGTTTGATTATTCCCCATGGGCAGGATTATATTTTGGAGGGCGACAGCGTTATTGCCATTACAACCCAGAATAATTTTAATGATATAAACGATATTTTTAAATAAACCCTGCCTTTAAATGCGGCGGCCTGTAAAATAGCGGGGGGCTAAAATGAATTATAAAATGGTGTTTTTTCTTTTAGGCTATGTAATGAGGGTTGAGGCGATTTTTATTCTTATACCTTTGGGGGTTTCTCTTTATAATAGAGAGAGCGCCGCTGTTTTAAGCTTTTTAATGACCGGAATTTTATTATTGGTTTTAGGCCTGCCCCTTACCAGAAGAATTCCCCAAAATAAAAATATTTTTGCCAAAGAAGGCTTTTGGGTTGTGGCTTTAGCCTGGATTTTTATGTCTTTCTTTGGCAGCTTGCCCTTTTATTTCAGTGGGGCTATTCCTTCTTTTTTGGATAGCATTTTTGAGTCTGTTTCAGGGTTTACCACAACAGGGGCAAGCATCCTAACTGAAATAGAAGGCTTGCCACAGGGGATACTTTTTTGGCGTAGCTTTACCCATTGGTTGGGTGGCATGGGGGTTTTGATCTTTATTCTTTCCGTAGCCTCTTTAGCGGGGGGGAATACATTACATTTAATGAGAGCCGAAGCAACCGGCCCCTCTCCTGGAAAACTTGTGCCTAAAATCCGTAGCACGGCAAAAATACTTTATGGTATTTATATTGGGCTTACTCTTATACAAATTATCCTCCTTTTTATGGGGGGTATGAGCCTTTTTGATAGTGCCGTAAATGCCTTTTCCACTGCCGGCACCGGCGGTTTTTCGGTGCGTAATGCTTCAATAGCCGCCTATAATAACCCCTATTTTGAATGGGTTATCGGTATTTTTATGATAATTTTTGGGATTAACTTTAATTTTATTTATTTGATGATTATCCGCAACTTTACCCAGGCCATTAAAATGGAGGAGGTTTGGGTTTACTTAGGTATAATGGCGTCCTTCCTACTTATTGTAGCTATTAATATTTTTGGCACGGTATATCAAAATTTTGGGGAGGCCTTCCGTTATGCTTTTTTCCAGGTAGGCTCAATTATGACCACTACAGGGTTTGCCACGGCGGATTTTAATACTTGGCCTAACCTAAGCCGGGGGATAATGATTGTGCTTATGTTTATTGGAGCCTGTGCAGGCTCTACCGGTGGGGGGGTTAAAATCGCCAGGATTGTAATGATGGTAAAAACTGCTACCCGTCAGCTTAGAAGGTTGGTTCACCCTCGATCTGTTGAGATTGTAACCTTCAACGGCAAAAAGGTGGAAGAAGAAACTCTAAGCAGTATTTATTTATATTTCACTTTGTATTTTATTATTTTAGCTACTTCCACCCTTTTTCTCTCCATGGGTGGCTATAGCTTGGAAACCAGCTTTTCTGCAGCTATTGCCTGCCTTAACAATATTGGCCCGGGTTTAGATATGGTAGGCCCGATTCAGAATTATGCCTTTGTTTTCCCTTTTGGCAAAATTATTCTTATATTTAATATGCTAGTGGGCAGGCTGGAGATTTTTCCCATTATTATGCTTTTTGCTCCTGGGCTTTGGCGTCCCGGTAAAACCCGCAGCAAGAGATCTTTTTCTATTTAGAAGCTTTGCCCTATTTATTAATGGCCGCCTTCATAAGGCAGTAGTTTTGTCTTTTTAATTAATTAAAAGGAGGGATATTTTTTGCTTGATAGAGTAGCAATAAAGCAAAGAGCCAAAAGCCAGATTTTTGAGGGTTATGGTAACAAGGTGTTATTGTCGCTGGCTTTTATTGTGGCAGGAGCCATAGCAGGAGCATTCGGGGATTCCCCCCACTCTCCGAATAATCTTTTTTATATCCTTATTCAAATATTTTTCTGGAATCCTTGTCTTGTAGGTGTTCATTGGGGTTATTTAAATGCCTGGCGTGGTTTAGATATTATGGTCTTTGAGGATATAAAAAGGGGCTTCAAGCCATATATGCGTAATGTTGGGGCAATGTTCTTAATTGCTATCTATACCTTTTTATGGTCGTTGCTTTTTATTATTCCCGGCATTATAAAGTGGTTATCCTATAGTATGACACCCTATCTTTTGGCAGAACATAAAAACATTTCTGCCAGTGAGGCTATTGGCATATCCTCTAAAATTACCAATGGCTATAAGGGGGATTTATTTATGGCCTGGTTAAGCTTTTTTGGCTGGGGAATCCTTTCCGCATTAACCTTTGGGCTTTTGGCGGTTTTTTATGTAATCCCCTACATTATGATGACCTTCGGCGGTTTTTATGATGAGCTTAAGGCCAAGGCCTTGGAAAACGGCACAATAAGCCTGGAGGATTTAGGCGAGGGTGATTATATACCGCCGTTTGAATATAATAATAAACAGGATGAATCACAACTTTAGTAGAGCTTTAGAGTATAATTATAGATAGTTTAAACTTTAATAATTTTTCTTTAATAATTTCTATATAAAAAAGACGCAAACCCTAGGGTTTGCGTCTTTTTATAATTCTTTAATGCAAAATCCAAATCAAGCTCTTCTGCGCTTTTTAGGTATAAAGGAGTAAAGCTTATTAAAATCAATCTCCCACTGGCTTACAAGGGAGCTCACTATGGTATAACCCATTATGTATAGGGAGATAAAAAGCAAGGTGGTTAAAATAAAGTGCCAGGAAAAAAAGACCGTCTTATAAAAAACATGGTCAAGAAATATAAAGCTCAGATAGGATAAAAACCCATGGCAAATTCCTTGAGCAGTTGGATTAGATTTTAGGCTGAAAATACCGGAAAATAACCAAATTAACATTAGCAAAAAGAATAAAAAGAAAATATTATTTAAGTTAATTGGCGGGCTGCCAAAAAACAGCTCAATAAAAATCCAGATTATTAGGATTGCTCCAAAAGATAGAACCACACCAAAAAATATATTTTGCATCCGCCTACGCATACTATTGACCTCCGGGTAATGGCAAGTATTTAAGACACTTTATCAATAATAGTCCTTATAATATGCCGTGTCAATAGCAGATTTTCCCTGGGAAATAGAAGATTTTCCCTGTAAGAAAAAGCGGAGATTTCTTTTAAATAATCTTTATAATGTTAAGTGCTAAATTATTCAACGGAGAGGATATTCAATGCCACCGCCAGGGAGGAGCCCCCGGCATGGAAAAGCTCAATTTTTACCCGGCTTTCCCCAGGTGGAGCAAGGTAGCTATATAGTTCTGCTGTATCTCCTCCTGCAATAAGATTCGGCACTAAAAAGATGCCATTGGGGGTCTTTACTGCACCTGTGTACTGTCCACCTCTGGCACTAAGGCGGAGGCTGATTTTTACTGGTGTATCCCCAGGGTTATATACGGGGATTTCAAGAATATAGGAGGCTCCGAAATGGCCGGGGTTGGCTAAAACCCCAAAGCCGTTTTCCATTGAGGCATCTTTACTGTAAAGGTTATCGCTGCTGCCATTGGAGATACTAAAGCAAACCTGGGGGCTTCCGGCAAAATACTGGGGAACTTCTGCCCGTAAAGAAGAGGCTGCCCAATTCCCCCGGGGGTGGGGGTTGTTTTTATCCAAAGCCAGGGGTGGGCTTTTAATCTTTGCTAAATTTTGATCTTCCTGGGTGGATACTACCACCCTCACCTGGTATTCAAATTTTTGGCCGGGGGTTATAGCATTTAGGTCAAAATCATTAATAAACCCAAGCAAATGTTCATCAGGGAGGAGATATTCCTCTAAAAGCAGGCTTTCTCCAGGCATAACAGTTGTGGGATGGTCCAAAGTTTTATTGGTCAAGCCGCTTAAAACTGCATCGGCAATGGGCAGCCCTACATCATAGCCTCCCCAAGTATTACTGCTTTCCCTGCCATAGCTGCGGGCATTAAAGATCTCCAAGGCTTTTGTGCCCGTATTTTCAATTATTATACCGATTCTCGCATCTTTGCCCAGATTATTGACATGCCAGCCAAAAACCCGATGCTGCGAGGCTTCTAAACTATTAACTTTATTGCTCAGCCAAAGGGTGGCACTTTCCTGGGGAACAGATTTTTCGGTCAGCACTTCAGGGTTATCACTCACCATGAGCAGGCGGTTGCCCTCCAAAGAGGCACCCGGTATGGGGGTAGGTATTATCAAAGGAGGTGCTGCCAGCGGCAAAAAGGGGTGCTTTAAGGTTATGCGGTTAATATAAATATGGGTAATGCCATTGGCATCCAAGTATACCTGCCCTCCCAAAAGCTCTTCAATCAAGCGGAAAGGGGTATAGGGAATCTCCTGGTAAATAATGGGTTTATTTTTTAGGTTTGAAGGGTTCTCAATGGAGAAGCTTTTCTCTACTCTGTCGAAGATAGTATGATAGCCCCCGTTTGCATCCTTATACCAATTGAAATTATCTTTTGCCGGGAGGATTTCTTTAATGGCGTCTAACAGCTCATCCAATGGTAGATATTTTCTTCCCCTAAGAAGAATGGGGGGCGGATCAAAGGTCAGCTTTATGCCGTTAAGGTAGATTTCCAAATCCCGAAGCTCCCGAGCATTACGGCCATCGGTTTCAATGGCAACAAGCTTTTTGTCGGCAAAATAATTAACCTGGGAGCCGAAAGATTCCCCAATAAAGCGTACCGGCACATAGGTGCGGTTATTATAAGCCAGGGCAGGGACATCCATAATAATAGCTTCCCCGTTTTTTTTGGCAAGGGTAGAATTCAATTCTAAATCGAGGCTTTCCTCATGGCGCTGGGCCTTAATTGTTTTTGCGCTTTGATCCCACTCCACATTTGCCCCCATGGCCTCAAATATAATTCGCAGGGGTAATAAAACCCGGTTATTAACAATTATAGGGGGGTTGGCGCTTAAATTAAGCTTTTTATCATCCAGGTTTAATTTAATTTCTTTGCTTTCCACCGGCTTATAAACAGGCTGATTTGTATTGGCCAGGGCCCGGGGCGGGCTGTTATAATTTGGGCATAAAAAAAAGCAGGCGGAAAGGGCAATACAGGTAAGGGTTTTAATAAAGGGCAGTTTCAATTTTACGGGCCTCCAGTATAATTATGACATTGTTTTTTTATAGCCCCCTTATAGGGCGGCTATATTTTAATCAGCTTAATTAAAGGCTAAAGCCATTAAATATATGACTATGGCTTGGGGGATAAAGTTCCTCAAGAGCTAAATATTTATCCCCTTTTAAATGGGTTTTTGTTTGGAAGAATAAGGCATTTACCGGCCCTTTAAAGCAAAAAGCCTAAAAATGTTTATCCCGGCTAAATTTTACAAAAAAATGGCTTAAGGCGTATATTATAGGCTTTAAAGCGCAAAATAAGGCAAATTAGAAGCAAAATAAAATTAATTTAAGGCCGGGGTTGTATAGCCCGGCGCTTTTTGGTAAAATAGTAGGGCAGCAATTAAGTATAAAGTTTGCCGTGCTAGACGGGGCGCTAGCGGTGCCTTGTAGCCTCCAATCCGCTACAGGAGGGTTGATGCCTTTTTCTGAGGGTATGCCTTGTGGGGTTTGCCTGAAATAAGCAGTGATGATAAGCGGGTCCCGTGCGACGGTCTGCCGTGAACCCCGTCAGGTCCGGAAGGAAGCAGCGGTAAGCGGATATGTATCGGGTGCCCCGGGGTTGCCTGTTTTGAGCCGGCTGTTTTAGTACCGCCCGGAAGGTATTATTCGAAGTAAGGCGCACGGCAGTAAGTTTAAACGGCGGGCAGTTTTTCTGCCCGCTGTTTTATTTGGTAAAATAATTAAGGCAGGAGAATTTTTAATAAAACAGAAATAATACAGTTAAGCTGTTTTATAAACTATTTTATACCGGGCAGCCGTATAATTAAGCAAGGAGGGCTTATGGCTTATACCGCTTTATACCGCCGCTTCCGCCCTAAAAACTTCAGCCAAATGGTAGGGCAGGAGCATATAGGCAGAACATTGGCCAATGCAGTGGATAGAATTAATTTTGTTCATGCTTATTTGCTGTGCGGCCCTCGGGGCACCGGTAAAACCTCCACGGCCAAGGTGCTTGCCAAGGCCGTTAATTGCTTAAACCCCCAAAAGGGCGAGCCCTGCGGTATTTGCCTTGCCTGCCACCGTATAGCCGATGGCGAAAGCCTGGATATTTTAGAAATCGATGCCGCCTCCAATCGGGGTATTGATGAAATCAGAGATTTGCGGGAAAGGGTTAAATATGCCCCGGCTCAGGAAAAGTTCAAGGTTTATATTATAGATGAAGTTCATATGCTTACAGGGGAGGCCTTTAACGCTTTATTAAAAACCCTGGAAGAGCCGCCCCCCCATGTAATTTTTATTCTTGCCACCACCGAGCCCCATAAAATTCCTTTAACTGTTCTCTCCCGCTGCCAGCGTTTTGATTTCCGCCGGATTGGGGAAAATCAAATTGCCGCCCATTTAGCCTATATTGCCCGGGAGGAGGGCTTAAAGGCAAGCCCCGAGGCTTTGGAAATTATAGCGAAAAAGGCTGAAGGCGGCATGAGGGATGCCGTTAATTTATTGGATCAATGTGTGGGCTATGGGGAGGGCATTATTAATGCGGATACTGTTGCGGCTGTTTTAGGCTGTGTTGACAGCGCCTTTATTGAAAATACGGCCCAAAACCTTTTAGCCGGCGAATTAAGCCGGGTTTTAGAAGCGGTGGGGGAATTATCAGTCTCAGGCAAGGATTTTCGCCAGTTTTTATATGATCTTTTAGATTATTTAAGGGGTTTATTATTATCTTCTTTAAATACTAAGGGGGCCAAACTTCCCCCCTGGGCGGAAGGGGTTTCCCCAAAAAGAATTTTAGACGCTCTTAAGGCCTTAGGGGAGGCGGATAGCCGCCTTCGCTATTCTCTTCAGCCCAGAATTACCTTGGAGCTGGCCTTAATTCAGGCTTGCGGCATTGATTTGCCGGAGCAGCCCTCGAACGTTGCCCCGGCGCCTTCTAAAGAGAATTTTATAAAAGAGGGGGTGCCCTCTTATTCTAAGGGGGAAAATAAAGCCGCCGCAGCTAACACCGGCAAAGATACAGGAGAGCAAATAAAAGAGCCGATAAGAAAAGAGAAAACAAGAGAAGAGCAAATAAGGGAAGAAGAAATAAGAAAAGAAGAAGTATTAAAAGACCCGAAGCGGGATAATAAAGAAAGCGCCGCTATTATTGATGAATCCGGCCCCTTTCAGGGAATAGCGCCTGAAAGGGCCCCGGTTTCCCCCAGGCCCCAAAAACCGGGGGAAGAAGCCCTGAGCCTTGAGAGGATTATTAACGGCTGGCCCCAGCTTTTAAATGCTGTCTCCCGGGGGGATAAAAATACCACTTTTGCCTTTTTGCAATGGGGTAAGCCGGTAGCCCTGGAAGGCGATAAGCTTTTTTTAGGCTTTGCTTCTGATTTTGAAGTCCATATGAAAACCCTTTGCAATAAGGCTGTACATAAAAAATGGGTGGAAGAAAAGCTATTGCAGGTTTTTGGCAGCCCAATTCAAATTTTTGGGCGCATAGTTGAGGATAATCCCCTCCCAAGTGGGGAAACTGAGCAGGTAAGCCTCTTTTAGCAAAGAGGGTTTAAATATTAAAAATTTGTGCTGGTTTTATGGAACTGGTTTTATGGAAAAGGAGAAATAATTATGATAGAGATGCTTAAATCAAAAATCCACAGGGCTGTAGTGAGTGAGGCAAACCTTAATTATAACGGCTCTATATCTATTTCTAAGGAGCTTATTAAGGCCGCCGGGCTTTATGAGTTCCAAAAGGTGCTGGTTGTGAATATAAATAATGGAGCCCGTTTTGAAACCTATGTAATAGAAGCGGAGAAGCCCGGCTATATTTGCTTAAACGGAGCGGCGGCACGCTTGGCACAGCCCGGGGATGTGGTAATAATTATGGCATATGCCCTTGTAGATGAAAAAGACCTGGAAAATTGGGACCCCGCAATTGTTAAGGTGGATAGGGAAAACAGGATTATAGCTGAAGTATAGCTTTGATTAGGAGATTATATTGGATAAAAAAGGAGGAAAAAACATGGGTTTTAATATGCAAAAACTGATGAAGCAGGCCCAGAAAATGCAGGCTGATATGGCTCGGGCACAGGAGGAATTAAAGGACAAGACAGTTGAGGGAGTAAGCGGAGGCGGTATGGTTAAGGCTGTTGTTAATTGCCGCCAGGAGCTACTTTCTTTAAGTATAGATCCTTCGGTTGTAGATGCTGAAGATGTGGAAATGCTGGAGGATTTGGTTATGGCCGCCGTTAAGGAAGCCTTACGCCTTTCCCAGGAGACAGCAGCCGAGGAAATGCAAAAGCTTACCGGTGGAATGAACCTCCCCGGGGGAATGTTTTAGAAGACATTCGTTTAAGGAGTAAATATGCAATATAATTATCCGGAATCCCTTGCCAATTTAATTCAGCAGCTTACTTACT
Source organism: Clostridiales bacterium (assembly GCA_040767605.1). Taxonomy (GTDB): domain Bacteria; phylum Bacillota; class Dehalobacteriia; order UBA4068; family UBA4068; genus JAXGOI01. The sequence continues at coordinate 963,373 of JAXGOI010000001.1, read as the reverse complement.
TGCCTGGCATTGGCCCAAAAACCGCACAAAGGCTGGCCTTTCATCTCCTCCATACCCAGGAGCAGGAGGCATTAGGCTTGGCAAAGGCTATTGCCGTGGCTAGGAGTAAGGTGCATAAATGCCCGGTTTGCGGCAACCTTACTGATGAAGACCCTTGCAGCATTTGCCGGGATACCCGCAGGGATCAAAGGCTTATTTGCGTGGTGGAGCAGCCCAGGGATATTTTATCTATGGAGAGAAGCCATAGCTATCAGGGGCTTTACCATGTGCTTCATGGGGCTATTTCCCCCATGGATGGAATCGGCCCGGAGCAGCTGAATATTGCCGGCCTTTTAAAAAGGCTGGAAGCCGGCAAAGTTAGGGAAATTGTTATGGCCACAAACCCAAATGTTGAGGGTGAAACAACAGCCCTCTATTTGGCCAGGCGGATTAAGCCCTTAGGCATAAGGGTTACCCGTTTGGCTCATGGAATCCCCGTAGGGGGGGATTTGGAGTATGCGGATGAGGCTACTCTGGCTCAGGCTCTTAGCGGGCGCAAGGAAATTTAAACCCGGTTAAACATAAAAAATACTCAGCTAAATATTAAAAGAAAATATATTTAAACAAAAAAGGCGCTTAAAGCGCCTTTTTTTAATGCCCAGCTTAATTAAATAAGCCTTAAAATACCCAAAAGGATAAAAAATATTACAGAAAGAAAAGAAAAGTTTTCCCCCAAATTAACAAAACCTTTTCTGTTGGGTATGGAATTGCCCAGGCCTAAAAGAATAAATTGAAAAAGCCCGAAAAGCCAGGGGGCGGCCCAGGGGCTGTAACCAATAAGGGCCAAGCTAAAAGAGGCTATGGCTGCATCAATGGCAACCGCAATCCCTAAAAGAGTGCCCTCCCCGCCCCGAATATCCTTTTGGCCGTCTAAATCCGCAATTTCGGGGGAAGCCAGAACATGAATGGGGTTTTGGGGGTTTCTTTTAAAGTTTGTTCTTTTCTTTTTTAAAAGGATTTGCCTCAATGTAAGACCGCCTAATAAAAAGAGTAAGCCGGCAGAAATAAGATTGCCGATTATTGAGGGCAGGCTGCCCATTAAGCCCCGGCCTAAAAGCATAGCGCCGGTGCAGAATAAAACCGAATAGAAGCTGATAGCCAAAAGTGAGGCCAAAGGTATTTTTATCTTCCTTAAGCCCATAGCAAAACCGCAGCAAAAGCCATCTATGCTAACGGCAAATGCCATAATAAGTAAATTTAAAAATCCCATTTATATCACCTTTTTGCTTTTGTTTACCATATTTTCAGGTTATGAAGGTAAAGGCAAAAAGGTGAGGCAAAAAAGTGAGTCTAAAAAAGCGGGGCAAAGAAAGCGAGGATAATGAAGCCAATGGCGGGGGGGTAATTTGCTTAAAAATCATCTGTTGGCTTTTAGGTTTTTAATTTTATGAGAATACTAAAAACCTTGTCTTAAAAGAGTTGGCCTAAACAATTCTTTTTAGGTTTTTTTTGCATATAAATTATTAAAGAAAGCCCTAAGGGGGTTTATATGAAAATACTGCCCTTTCTCCGTTTAAAAGATTCTTCCCCTCAAGAGGGGGAGGATTTAACGGCTCAAATTTACGAAGTGCAATTAGAAGTTTACGCGGCAAAAAACTTATTTTTAAATACGGCAAACCCCCTTCAGACGGATCAGGCTATTTTATTAGAGGAAGCGGCCGGAAAGCGCTACAGTTATACTATGAAAAAAATCCGCGCCCAAAAAATAAACGCCAAAAAACTTATCCCGTTAAGGCCCTGGTATATACGGGCCATGAATCTTAAAGAATAAAGGGGATTATAAAAAATGGAGCTTTTTTTTAATAGCTGGTGGGGCAATTTAATTTTAATTATCGGCGCCTTTATGCTTTTAGCCTCAATATCTATGCTTCCGGGGTTTTTTATTCGCCTCGCCGGGCGGATTATAATTAATTTCTTTTGGGGCGGCCTTTTTTTAGCGGGGATAAATTTCTTTGCCCTGTGGTCTGGGATAGCCTTGCCCCTAAACGGGTTTACCCTGGGGGTTGCGGGTGTTTTAGGGGCCCCGGGTATGCTGGCCTTAGCTGTTTTAGCCTCTATTGCTGCCTAAGGGAAATAAAACCGGCCTTTATTAATTTAATGCATATAGAAAATTCAGACAACCCTTTGCCTTTTAGCAAAACCCCATTTAGGCAAGGGCTTTTTGTCGTAAAGAAAAAGGGATTTGTCTGATAAATGATAAAATTACAAATTTGTTATGGCATATTAAGGAGATTTGGGTTATAATAATGATTGGTGAGCCTGGCAGAATCAGGACTAGATGGACTAGCCCGGCCAGGGTGAAACTTGCTGTCTTTAACTGTTTTTTCAGCATTGGCTTTAATGTGTTTTACTATACTGGGTTTTACTATATATAAGAGAGGATTCAAAAGGAGGAGTTACTTTGAGTAAAAAAATGAAAACGATGGACGGTAATAAGGCAGCCTCTTATGTTGCCTATGCCTTTACGGAGGTAGCCTCTATTTATCCCATTACCCCGTCATCTAATATGGCGGAAAATGTGGATGAATGGGTTGCCCAGGGGAAAAAGAATATTTTCGGCCAAACTGTTCAGGTTGTTGAAATGCAATCCGAAGCAGGCGCCGCCGGAGCAATGCATGGTTCCCTGGCTGCAGGTTCACTTACCACATCATTTACCGCATCCCAGGGTCTTTTATTGATGATTCCCAATATGTACAAAATGGCCGGGGAGTTTCTTCCCGGGGTTTTGCATGTTTCCGCCCGTTCTTTGGCTACCCATGCTTTAAATATTTTTGGGGATCACAGCGATGTTATGGCCTGTGCCCAAACAGGCTTTGCCATGCTGGCATCCGGCAGCGTGCAGGAAGTTATGGATATTGCCGGGGCGGCGCATCTTTCCGCCATTAAAACCCGGATTCCCTTCCTCCACTTCTTCGACGGCTTCCGCACCTCCCATGAGCAGCAGAAAATAGAAGTTATTGATTATGAAGATTTTGCCAAAATGGTGGATTACGAAGCAATAAAAGAGTTTAGAGATGATGCTTTAAACCCAGAGCATCCCGTTATTCGCGGCACAAATCAAAACCCGGATATTTTCTTCCAGGCCAGAGAAGCCTCTAACCCCTTCTTTGAAAAAGTGCCTGAGGTTGTCGCCGATTATCTGGATCAGCTCAGCAAGCTAACCGGCCGGGATTATCAGCTTTTTAATTATTACGGCCACCCCGAGGCGGAAAATGTTATTGTAATTATGGGTTCCGCCGGAGAAACCGCAGAGCAGGCTGTGGATTATCTTAACGGTAAAGGGCATAAAGTAGGTTTAGTAAAAGTACGCCTTTACCGCCCCTTTGCCAAAGAATATTTCTTTAAGGCTCTCCCCGTTACCACTAAAAGAATTGCCGTTATGGACAGGGTTAAAACTCCCGGCGCTCCCGGTGAGCCTTTATTTATGGATATTGTTCATGCCTTTAACGGTAAGACAAATGCTCCTCTTATTGTGGGGGGCCGCTACGGCTTGGGCAGCAAGGATACTATCCCCGCGGATATTATTGCCGTATTTGAAAACCTTATGTCTGCCAAGCCTAAAAATAATTTCACCATCAGCATTAATGATGATGTTACCCATACCTCTTTGCCCCGGGGAGAAATTATTGATTTACTCCCGGCCGGCACCATTCAATGTAAATTCTGGGGATTGGGCTCCGATGGCACGGTAGGCGCCAATAAGCAGGCTGTGGATATTATCGGTGAATATACCGATATGTATGCTCAGGCTTATTTCTCCTACGATTCCAAAAAATCCGGCGGTTTAACCATTTCCCATTTGCGCTTCGGGGAAAAGGAAATTAAAGCGCCCTACCTTATTAATCAGGCGGATTTTATTTCCTGCTCCAATCAAAGCTATGTGGATAGCTACGATGTGCTTCAGGGCCTGAAAAAGGGCGGCACCTTCCTGCTTAACTGCGTTTGGAGTAAAGAGCAGCTGGATGAAAAGCTCCCCGGCCATATGCGCCGCTATTTGGCGGAAAACCAGATTAAAGTCTATATTATTAATGCCGTGGATATAGCCAGCAACTTAGGCCTGGGCAATCGTACCAATATGGTTATGCAGGCCGCTTTCTTCTCTTTAGCAAAGGTTATCCCCATTGATACCGCCGTTAAGGCTTTGGATGATTCTATTGTTAAAGCCTATGGCAAAAAAGGCGATAAAATTGTTAATATGAATAAAGAAGCTGTTCAGGCCGGAATTAAGAATTTGCATGAGGTTGAAGTGCCTGCCTCCTGGGGAAATGCCCAAGATAAAGAGGCCGAAAAAGTGGACGAGCCGGATTTTGTTAAAAATATCCTTCGCCCAATGGCTGCTGCCAAAGGGGACGATTTACCTGTCAGCACTTTTACCGGCAGAGAGGACGGTTCATTCCCTTCCGGCGGTACCCGTTACGAAAAACGCGGCGTCGCCGCTTTTGTGCCCCGCTGGATTCCGGAAAACTGCATCCAGTGCAATCAGTGCTCTTATGTATGCCCCCATGCTTCCATTCGCCCCTTCCTTATTACCGATGAGGAATTAGGTAATGCCCCCGGGGAAATGGCGGTTAAAAAAGCCATTGGCAAAGATTTTGCCGGTTTAAGCTTCCGCATTCAGGTAAGCCCTATGGATTGTCAGGGCTGCGGCTCCTGCGTGGAGATTTGCCCCGCTAAAGAAAAGGCCCTTGTAATGAATGCCATTGAAGTAGAAAAAGAAAAAGAAAATGCTAATTGGGATTATCTTGAGGCTCTGCCCGATAAAAACCTTGTTAAAGCTAATAATGTTAAAAACAGCCAGTTCCAGCGGCCTCTGTTTGAGTTTTCCGGGGCCTGCGCCGGCTGCGGAGAAACCCCTTATGCCAAGCTTATTACCCAGCTTTTTGGGGATAGAATGATGATTGCCAATGCTACCGGCTGTTCCTCTATTTGGGGCGGAGCAGTTCCCGCCATGCCCTTTACGGTTAACTCTAAAGGCCATGGCCCTGCCTGGTGCAACAGCCTCTTTGAGGATAATGCCGAATTCGGTTTTGGCCTGCTTTTAGGCGCCAAGCAGCAAAGAGCAAGGCTGCAGCATTTGGTGGAAAAAGCCCTTGCAGAGGGGGGAAAAGGTGAATTGGCCGAGGCCTATAAGGCTTGGCTTGCCGTCTTTGATGACGGTGAGGCCTCTAAAGAAGCCTCCGCCGCTCTTATTCCCCTGCTGGAAAAAGAAGATAATGCAATTGCCAAAGAAATCCTTCAAAGGAAAGATCATCTGGTTAAAAAATCCTTCTGGGCCTTCGGCGGCGACGGCTGGGCCTATGATATCGGTTATGGCGGTTTAGATCATGTTCTGGCCAGCGGCGAGAATATTAATATCTTTGTTTATGATACCGAGGTTTATTCCAATACCGGCGGGCAAAGCTCAAAAGCTACCCCCACCGCGGCTATTGCAAAATTTGCCGCCAGCGGCAAAAAAACCAAGAAAAAGGATTTGGGCATGATGGCTATGGCCTATGGTTATGTTTATGTGGCTCAAATTGCCATGGGCGCCGATATGAACCAGACCTTAAAAGCCATTAAAGAAGCGGAAGCCTATAACGGCCCCTCTTTAATTATTGCTTACAGCACCTGCATTAACCATGGTGTTAAAGGCGGCATGAGTAAGGCTATGGTTAGAATGAAGGATGCGGTAGCCTCCGGTTATTGGCATCTTTACCGCTTCAACCCGGATCTTAAGGCAGAGGGCAAAAACCCCTTTGTGCTGGATTCCAAGGAGCCCAGTATTCCCTTCCGTGATTTCATCGATAAAGAAGTCCGCTATTCGGCATTAGCTTTGCAATACCCGGATACCGCAGAAGAGCTTTATACCAAAACCGAGGCGGATGCCAAGGGCAGGCTTGAATCTTATCAGAGATTAGCCGGCAATTAGTTTTAATTAAGTTTTGCCGGGGCTTTTAAATAAGCAAAGCCATGCCTGAGTATAGATTTTAAAGCCTGTAAAGTTTTAAAGAGTGTTAAAAGAGCGGGGCGTACGCCCCGCTCTTTTTTACTTCGGGTTTAAAAAACTCTTAAAAGGGGAAACTTAATAAGGGGAAACTTAATAAACAGAATAAAATTATTTAACAAAAATAAACAAAAATAAAATAATTAGAATATGTTTTTATAGATAATTTATGTATAATGGTAAGAAAGCCGAGAATTCAAGGCTTATATTATATTTTATCTAAGGGGTTTAGCCCGGATATTTCAGACAGGGCTCTAAAAAGCAAGTAATTTTAAGCAACTTTTAACCGGGAAAAGCATAATATCAGATTATATGGCTTAAAAAACTACCGCCTTTTTATAAGGTTGGCCGGTTTTTTGGCGATAAAGCTGCAATTTATAATTAAAGAAAAATAAATATGCCGCTAAGGGGATAAAAACTGCTTTAATAATTAAGGTATAATCCCGCCGCCAAATATTAAAATCTCTTTGAAAATAGGTGCCGGAAATGCCTTGACATAGGCTTTATACTGTGGTAGAATAAAAGCCGTTCCGCAAGAAACCAAGTATATTTCTTAGAATTTTGTTTAAAAGCCCCTAAAAAAGCAGTTGACAAAAGGTGATAGGAAATGATACAATAGCGGAGCGCCCATAAGGGCGAGAGAAGCAGAGGTCTTTGAGAACTAAATAGTGAAATGCCAAAAAAGCGTAAAAAAAAGTCCTTTAGTTATATTCCGAAAGAAATATTCAAAAGGTTAAAAGAAGAGCCAAAAGGCTCGAAATAAAGATAATCAATGCTTCGGCAAAGATATAAATTTTTATGGAGAGTTTGATCCTGGCTCAGGACGAACGCTGGCGGCGTGCTTAACACATGCAAGTCGAACGGACTTATTAAGAAGAGATTTTCGGATTAATTTTTAATAAGTTAGTGGCGGACGGGTGAGTAAAGCGTGGATAATCTACCTTAACCACCGGGGCAACAGCTGGAAACGGCTGCTAATACCGGATAAGACCCAAAGGCGGCATCGCCTATGGGGGAAAGATGGCCTCTTTTTAAAAAGCTATCGGATTAAGATGAGTCCGCGTCTGATTAGCTAGTTGGTGGGGTAACGGCCTACCAAGGCAACGATCAGTAGCCGGCCTGAGAGGGTGGCCGGCCACACTGGGACTGAGACACGGCCCAGACTCCTACGGGAGGCAGCAGTGGGGAATCTTCCGCAATGGGCGCAAGCCTGACGGAGCAACGCCGCGTGAATGAAGAAGGCCTTCGGGTCGTAAAGTTCTGTCTTTAGGGAAGAAGGCTTCGGGTGTAAATAATGCCCGGAGATGACGGTACCTTAGGAGGAAGCTCCGGCTAACTACGTGCCAGCAGCCGCGGTAATACGTAGGGAGCGAGCGTTGTCCGGAATTACTGGGCGTAAAGGGCGCGTAGGTGGGCGTTTAAGTCAGATGTGAAAACTCCGGGCTCAACTTGGAGATTGCATTTGAAACTAGATGTCTTGAGGGCAGGAGAGGAAAGTGGAATTCCTAGTGTAGCGGTGAAATGCGTAGATATTAGGAGGAACACCAGTGGCGAAGGCGACTTTCTGGACTGTACCTGACACTGAGGCGCGAAAGCGTGGGTAGCGAACGGGATTAGATACCCCGGTAGTCCACGCCGTAAACGATGAATACTAGGTGTAGGAGGTATCGACCCCTTCTGTGCCGCAGCAAACGCAATAAGTATTCCGCCTGGGGAGTACGGCCGCAAGGCTAAAACTCAAAGGAATTGACGGGGACCCGCACAAGCGGTGGAGCATGTGGTTTAATTCGACGCAACGCGAAGAACCTTACCAGGGCTTGACATCCCGGGCTCACCTGGGAAACCAGGTTTTCTAACCTTCGGGTTAGACTCGGAGACAGGTGGTGCATGGTTGTCGTCAGCTCGTGTCGTGAGATGTTGGGTTAAGTCCCGCAACGAGCGCAACCCCTACTTTTAGTTGCCAGCACTTTGGGTGGGCACTCTAGAGGAACCGCCGGTGACAAATCGGAGGAAGGTGGGGATGACGTCAAATCATCATGCCCTTTATGTCCTGGGCTACACACGTGCTACAATGGTCGGTACAGAGGGCAGCGAAGCCGCAAGGTGGAGCGAATCCCATAAAGCCGGTCTCAGTTCGGATTGTAGTCTGCAACTCGACTACATGAAGTCGGAATCGCTAGTAATCGCGAGTCAGCATATCGCGGTGAATACGTTCCCGGGTCTTGCACACACCGCCCGTCACACCACGAAAGTTGACAACACCCGAAGCCGATGGGCTAACCGTAAGGAGGCAGTCGTCTAAGGTGGGGTTGATAATTGGGGTGAAGTCGTAACAAGGTAGCCGTATCGGAAGGTGCGGCTGGATCACCTCCTTTCTAAGGAGTTCCGTTTGGCTGTTGCCAAACGTATCCTAGGTCGGTTGAGGCATTCACTATTTGGTTCCCAGGGACTTCTATAGTCATCTGGCACCTGTTCTTTGAAAACTACACAGTGGAAAGCGCAAAAAGGTAACCGGATTGGCCTAGAGATAGGTTAATCTGGTATTACAATGAAATTTAGGAAGAAAAGGTCAAGATAATAAGAGCGTATGGCGGATGCCTAGGTGCCAAGAGTCGAAGAAGGACGTGGTTAACTGCGAAAAGCTTCGGGGAGCCGTAAGCAGGCAAAGATCCGGAGATATCCGAATGGGGCAACCCGCATGGAATAATATCCATGCATCATATACTGAATAAAATAGGTATATGAAGACAACCCGGGGAACTGAAACATCTAATTACCCGGAGGAAAAGAAAGAAAACTCGATTCCCCCAGTAGCGGCGAGCGAAGAGGGAAGAGCCTAAACCAAGTGTTTCGGCACTTGGGGTTGCAGGACTTCCGCAATCAAGCAAGAGCTAATTGAAGAGGACTGGAAAGTCCCGCCAAAGAAGGTAAAAGCCCTGTAGGTGAAAGCTTAAGTGCGAGGGAAGTATCCTAAGTACCGCGGGACACGTGAAACCCCGTGGGAATCCGGGGGGCCCACCCCCCAAGGCTAAATACTCCTTGGCGACCGATAGTGAACAAGTACCGTGAGGGAAAGGTGAAAAGCACCCCGGGAGGGGAGTGAAAAAGAACCTGAAACCATATGCTTACAAACCGTCAGAGCACTTTAAATGTGTGATGGCGTACTTTTTGTAGAACGGACCGGCGAGTTACGATTGCAGGCGAGGTTAAGTTGAAGAGACGAAGCCGTAGCGAAAGCGAGTCTTAATAGGGCGAGTAGTCTGTAATCGTAGACCCGAAACCCGGTGATCTACCCATGTCCAGGGTGAAACTTAGGTAAGACTGAGCGGAGGCCCGAACCGACTTACGTTAAAAAGTGAGGGGATGAGGTGTGGGTAGGGGTGAAATGCCAATCGAACCGGGAGATAGCTGGTTCTCCCCGAAATAGCTTTAGGGCTAGCCTCGTAGCGTTATTAATGGCGGTAGAGCACTGTTTTGGCTAGGGGCCTTACCAGGTTACCGAACTTTCACAAACTACGAATGCCATTAATATAAGCACGGGAGTCAGACTGTGGGGGATAAGCTTCATAGTCGAAAGGGAAACAGCCCAGATCTACAGCTAAGGTCCCAAAGTGTGTGCTAAGTGGAAAAGGATGTAGGGTCGCGTAAACAACCAGGATGTTGGCTCAGAAGCAGCCACCATTTAAAGAGTGCGTAATAGCTCACTGGTCGAGTGACCCTGCGCCGAAAATGTAACGGGGCTCAAGCACACCACCGAAGCTTAGGGATTGTGTGTGTAATTAAGATAATTGCGATATTGGTTAATGTGATTTGCGGTGCGAGGTAACGAGCAGCGCCAAATGCTTTAAGCTAAAACACAACAATTGAGTTGAGTTTAAGGATATTAAACACAACAATTGAGTTGAGTTTAAGGATATTAAACACAACAATTAAGTTGAGTTTAAGGATATTAAACACAACAATTAAGTTGAGTTTAAGGATATTAAACACAACAATTAAGTTGAGTTTAAAAATATTAAACACAACAACTGAGTTGGGTTTAAAGATGTTAAACACAACAAGAATATGTGTTAGGCAAAGATATCAGCAATTGTTTTAATTACACACACAATCGGTAGGGGAGCGTTCTGTATGCATCGAAGCTATACCGTAAGGAGTGGTGGAGCGTACAGAAGTGAGAATGCCGGTATGAGTACACGATAAGGCAGGTGAGAATCCTGCCCGCCGAAAATCTAAGGATTCCTGGGGAAGGCTCGTCCGCCCAGGGTAAGTCGGGACCTAAGCCGAGGCGTAAAGCGTAGGCGATGGACAACTGGTTAAGATTCCAGTACTAACTGTAACCGTTATTAGGATGGGGTGACACAGGAAGGTAGGCACAGCCCACCGTTGGTCGAGTGGGTCCAAGCAGGTAGGAGGAATGGTAGGCAAATCCGCCATTCATAAACTCTGAGAGGTGATGGGGAGCGAAATTTAGTAGCGAACTGGCTGATCCTAAACTGTCAAGAAAAGCCTCTAACGAGGTTGCAGGTACCCGTACCGCAAACCGACACAGGTAGATAGGATGAGAAATCTAAGGCGCGCGAGAGAACCTTTGTTAAGGAACTCGGCAAAATGACCCCGTAACTTAGGGAGAAGGGGTGCCCCGATAGTGTGACATTTTAACTGATGAAGCATGAGGGGGCCGCAGAGAAGAGGCCCAAGCGACTGTTTATCAAAAACACAGGCACCTGCAAAGTCGAAAGACGACGTATAGGCGCTGACGCCTGCCCGGTGCTGGAAGGTTAAGAGGAGAGCTTAGCGGCAACGCGAAGGTTTGAATTGAAGCCCCAGTAAACGGCGGCCGTAACTATAACGGTCCTAAGGTAGCGAAATTCCTTGTCGGGTAAGTTCCGACCCGCACGAAAGGCGTAACGATTTGGGCACTGTCTCAACAAGGGGCTCGGTGAAATTGTAATACCGGTGAAGATACCGGTTACCTGCGACAGGACAGAAAGACCCCGTGGAGCTTTACTGCAACCTGATATTGGGTTTTGGTATATCATGTACAGCATAGGTGGGAGGCATAGAAGCTAGGACGCTAGTCTTAGTGGAGCCACCGTTGGGATACCACTCTTGGTGTACTGAAATTCTAACATCACGCCGTAAGCCGGCTGGTGGACAGTGTCAGGCGGACAGTTTGACTGGGGCGGTCGCCTCCTAAAGAGTAACGGAGGCGCCCAAAGGTTCCCTCAGTCCGGATGGAAACCGGACGCAGAGTGTAAAGGCAGAAGGGAGCTTGACTGCGAGACCGACAAGTCGAGCAGGTACGAAAGTAGGGCTTAGTGATCCGGCGGTTCCGAGTGGAAGGGCCGTCGCTCAACGGATAAAAGCTACCCCGGGGATAACAGGCTTATCTCCCCCAAGAGTTCACATCGACGGGGAGGTTTGGCACCTCGATGTCGGCTCATCACATCCTGGGGCTGTAGTAGGTCCCAAGGGTTGGGCTGTTCGCCCATTAAAGTGGTACGTGAGCTGGGTTCAGAACGTCGTGAGACAGTTCGGTCCCTATCCGTCGCAGGCGCAGGAAATTTGAGAGGATCTGTCCCTAGTACGAGAGGACCGGGGTGGACGAACCGCTGGTGCACCAGTTATCTTGCCAAAGGTACAGCTGGGTAGCTATGTTCGGACGGGATAAGCGCTGAAAGCATCTAAGCGCGAAGCCCCCCTCAAGATGAGATTTCCCACAGCAAAAGCTGGTAAGACTCCAGAAAGACTAACTGGTAGATAGGCCGGATGTGGAAGGGCAGCAATGCCCGGAGCTGACCGGTACTAATAGGTCGAGGGCTTGACCTTTAAGTCTTAAAGAAAGCGATTCACTGTGTAGTTTTGGAAGAACAGAAGTCTGAAAAAGACTAAAGAATTCTTGCAAAAGCAAAAGAAATATAGTAAAATGACAATTGCTGGATAAAGGCGGGAATAAATGTTATACTAAGTTAGTAAACAAAGAGGGTATAACAAAAGAAGATTTGAACAAAAGAAGATTTGAATAGAGAAAATAAAGTTTCCTGGCGGTTATGGCGGAGAGGCCACACCTGTTCCCATCCCGAACACAGAAGTTAAGCTCTCCTGCGCCGATGGTACTTGGGACGCAGGTCCCCGGAAGAGTAGGGCACTGCCAGGTTTAAGTTTAAATAAATATTGTTCCCTGATAGCTCAACGGTAGAGCATTCGGCTGTTAACCGAAGGGTTGTTGGTTCGAATCCAACTCGGGGAGCCAATTTTTCCCCCTCAAGCATAAGCTTGGGGGGTTTTTATTTTGGATTTAAAACGCTTGTAATTTAAAGGTCAGGAAAGGTCAGTAATCCGCTGTAATGCCTAAAAAACAGATAATAAACAGGGTAAAACAGCTAAAAAACAGCCTATTTGCCACTAAAACCCCCTAAAATGCCTGAATATGAGGCTTGAATAAGCAGGGGGTGTTTGGTGTATAATAGACTTAAGGTCAAAGAAGGTCAGATGGGGCTAAAGCAAGCTTATTACCCTGAATAAGGCCCTGTTTGCGGTCTAAAATTACTTAAGGCCTGAGCTTATAAAAGGGCAGGGCTCCCTAAGTATTTGGGATTATTTGCCTAAAGCAAATTGCCCTTTTTTCCATTATACTGGCCTTGCATCGGAGTAGGAAGGGTTGTGAAAATATGAGTACTCTGGCAAAACAAATCGAGGAGTATTTAAAATCTTTAATGGCTCAAAGCAATAAAGGCATTTTGGAGCTTTGCCGCAGCGATTTGGCTGAAACTTTTATGTGCGTGCCGTCGCAAATTAATTATGTATTGGAAACCCGCTTTAACCCCAGCCAGGGGTATTATGTGGAAAGCCGCCGGGGGGGCGGGGGCTATATAAGAATAATTAAGCTTGCCCTTAGCCCGGAGGGGGATTTAAATTCCCTGGTATCTGAAACCGGTAATAAAAGCGTAAGCCAGCAGGAGGGGGAAGGCCTGATTTCCCGTTTAGTTGAAGAGGGTTTTTTAACCTCAAGAGAGGGCACGCTAATTAAAAGCCTTATTGGGAATGAGGTATTAAATAAGGCCTACCAGAGCCATTATGATTTACGGGGCAGACTAATGCAAAAGGTGCTTTTGAATATATTGAGGGAAGACTTTGAAAAGGAGGAATAAAAATGCTATGTCAAAAATGCCAATGCCGCCCGGCCGAGGTACACAGCATCAGCATAAAAAACGGCATAAGGCATGAAGAGCATTTATGCCAGGAATGCGCAGCGCAATCAGGGCATTTAAACATAATGCCGGATTTAAACTTTCATAAAATATTCCCTTCCTTTTTTACAAATTTTAAGGCGCGCCCGGCAAAGGAGGAAAAGCAATGCCCCTATTGCGGCATATATTATGCTGAATTAAAAAATTCCGGCAAGCCCGGCTGCCCCCAATGTTATACAAGCTTTGAAAATGACTTTAAATCATTGTTCTCCCGAATTCACGGGGGGGATTTCCACCGGGGCAAGCTGCCGGCAAAATTAAAAGAAGAGCCGAATATGCTGGAATCTTTAAAAAGCAGGCTGATTCATCTTGTTCAGGAAGAAAAGTATGAGGAGGCCGCGAAAATTCGGGATCAAATTCGCCTTCTTGAAGCAGAAAAGGCAGGTGAAGGCCATGAGTGAGAGTAATCAGCAAAATGAGGATTTTAAATATATTCCTGAAGAAAATATAAATAGCCGGGAAGATACAAATCAGGGGGAAACCCCTGGCGAAAAAAAACAGGGGGAGGATATATTCAGCGGTTATGAAATACCCTGGTCTAAAGGGGGGGAGCCATGCGGGGATATTGTCCTCAGCAGCCGGATTCGCCTGGCCAGGAATTTAGAAGGGGAGGTATTCCCTCATAAACTGCCCCCCAAAGGGGCCAGGGCCCTTTCTCAAAAATTAGCTAAAGCCATTGAGGCCCTGCCGGAATATAAATTTACCTATTATGATATTATGCTCCTTACTCCATTAAAAAGGCAATCTCTTTTGGAAAAGCATATTATCAGCCCGGAGCTGGCCCAAGGCAGGGCAGGCTCAGGGGTTGGCATTAGCAAAGATGCTAAAGCCGCCATTATGGTAAATGAGGAAGACCATTTAAGGCTGCAGGTTTTTACCCCCGGCCTGCAATTAGAAAAAGCCTGGGAAAGAGCCTCTAAATTAGAGGATTACCTGGCAAAGGAATTAAATTTGGCTTTTAACCCCCAATTCGGCTTTCTTACCGCCTGCCCTACAAATGTGGGGACGGGCCTCAGAGCTTCGGCTATGCTGCATTTACCCGCCCTGGTTATGGCTAAGGAGGCGGAGGAGATTTTTGCCAATCTGCCCCGTTTAGGCCTTACGGTAAGGGGCTTATACGGCGAAGGCAGCAAGGCCCGGGGGAATTTATTCCAAATTTCAAATCAAATAACCCTGGGGAAAAGCGAAGAAGAAATAATCGACATATTAAAAAGCGCTATTACCAATATAGTTGGGGCAGAAAGAAAAGCCCGGCTTTTATGGCGGGAGAAAAACCCCATTCTTTTATATGACGGCATTTGGCGCTCTTATGGAATATTGCTTTACGGCAGAACCATTACCAGCCAGGAAATGATGGAAAGGCTTTCTCAAATTAGGCTGGGTATGGATATGGGAATAATTAAAGGCCTGACAAGAGCAAAAATTAATGAAATGATGATGAAGGGGCAGCCGGCCTATTTGGAATTAAACAGCAATAAAGCCCTAACCCCCGGTTTAAGGGATTGGGAAAGGGCAGAAATTTTAAGAAATATTTTAGCAGAAAATGCGGAGGTGAAAAATAATGATTAATAAAATGACAGAAAATGCTCAAACGGTTTTAAAACTGGCAGAGAAGGCGGCTGTAGAATATGGAGACGGTATTGCCTGCACCGAGCATATTCTTTTAGCTATTCTTATTGAGGGTAAAAACCTGGCGGCCCAAATTCTTCATCATTTAGGCTTAGGCAAAGAGCAGGTTTTAGCCGCTTTAAATAAGCAAAGCGGCGGGGGGGCTTTTAAAGGCTATTCCCCCCGGGCAAAAAGTGTATTGGAAATGGCTATTCAGGAAGCCGCTAAAATGGGGGTAAATTATGTAGGTACGGAGCATTTGCTCCTTGGCTTAGTTGGAGAAACCGAAGGCCAGGCCGCCAGAATAATTTGGGAGGCTACCGCCACAAATCAGGAGCAAATGAGGAAGCATGTTTATAGTGTTCTTACCCAAGGCATTATGCATGTACCGGGCTCCCCCGGCAGCACTCCCCAGCCCCCGGAGGGTATGGGGAAGGCCTCAAAGGGCGCTCAGGGCAAAAGCTCCACCCCAACTTTAGATGATTTCGGCAGAGACCTTACTCAAATGGCTAAAGAGAATAAGCTGGACCCTGTTATAGGCAGAGCCCAGGAAATTCAAAGGGTAATTCAAATTCTCTCCCGGCGCACTAAAAATAATCCGGTTTTAATCGGCGAGCCGGGGGTGGGTAAAACAGCTATTGTTGAGGGGCTGGCCCAGCAAATAATTGCCGGCAAAGTTCCGGAAACCCTTTTAAATAAAAGGGTAATTACAATAGATATGTCTTCCATAGTTGCAGGCTCAAAATACCGGGGCGATTTTGAAGAAAGAATGAAAAAGGTTGTGGATGAAGTCCGCAATTCTCAGGAGGTAATTCTTTTTATTGATGAATTGCATACTCTGGTAGGCGCGGGGGCGGCGGAAGGCTCAATAGATGCCGCAAATATTCTAAAGCCCGCCCTTTCTCGGGGGGAGCTCCAATGCGTAGGCGCCACAACTTTAGATGAATACCGTAAATATATAGAAAAGGACGCCGCTTTGGAAAGGCGTTTTCAGCCGGTAACAGTAGGCGAGCCCACTCTTGAGGATACCATTTTAATTCTGGAAGGCCTCAGGGATAAATATGAGGCTCATCACAGGGTAAAAATCAGCGATGAGGCCATCGCCGCGGCGGTTAGCCTCTCCTCCCGTTATTTAACGGAGCGCTTTTTACCGGATAAGGCCATAGATTTAATGGATGAGGCTTGCTCTAAGGTAAGGCTGGAATCTCATACGGCGCCTTTGGATTTAAAAAATTTAGAAAATGAGCTTGCCCAGGTACGCAAAGAAAAAGAAGCCGCCATAGCCACTCAGGAGTATGAAAAAGCGGCAGATTTCAGAGACAGGGAAAAGCAGTTAAATCAGGAATTGCATGATCAAAGAGAAAACTGGGAAAAAAGCAAAACGGCGGCTACCTCTTTAGTCGGCCCGGAGGAAATTGCCGAGGTTTTAGCTAATTGGACGGGAATTCCCGTTACCAAGCTTCAGGAAGAAGAAAAGGACAGGCTCTTAAATCTTGAGGAGCATCTCCATACCAGGGTTATCGGGCAGAATGAAGCTGTAAGCAGTATTGCCCGGGCTGTGCGCAGGGCAAGGGCCGGGCTTAAAGATGCCCGCCGCCCCATAGGCTCATTTATTTTCCTGGGCCCCACCGGGGTAGGTAAAACAGAGCTGGCAAAAGCTTTGGCCAATACAATGTTCGGCACGGATGAATCTATGGTTCGTTTGGATATGAGCGAATATATGGAGAAGCACTCCGTTTCCCGTTTAGTAGGCGCCCCCCCCGGATATATTGGCTTTGACGAGGGAGGCCAGCTTACAGAGGCCGTTAGAAGGCGCCCCTATTGCGTTTTGCTTTTGGATGAAATAGAAAAGGCCCATCCGGATGTTTTCAATATGCTTTTACAGGTATTGGAGGACGGCCGTTTGACGGATTCCAAAGGCCGCACCGTGGATTTCAGAAATACCGTTATTATTATGACCTCCAATGTAGGGGCATCTACATTGAGACAAGAAAAGCTTATGGGTTTTGATACCGGCACTAAAAAAGAGCAGGATGAATATGAGGCCCTTAAAGAAAAAATGTTTACCGCCCTTAAAAGCACATTCCGCCCGGAATTCATTAACAGAATTGACGATATTATTGTCTTCCGGCCCCTTAATAATGAGGATATTAATGCCATTGCCAAGCTGATGATGAACGATGTTAAAAAACGCCTTGGCGAGCAGGGTATGAATATGGAGGTGGCTGAAAGCGTTTATACCTTCCTGGCTAAAACCGGCTTTGATGAAGCCTATGGCGCCAGACCCTTACGCAGGGCAATTCTCCGCCATTTGGAAGATCCTCTCTCGGAGGCTCTCTTACGGCATGAATTTAACCCCGGGGATACTATTTATGCCTCGGTTGAGGGTGAAGAAGTAGTTTTTGGTAAAAAGCCTCAAAAAGCTGAAGAAAAAGCTGAGGCCTCTTCCGTAAAGAATAAAAAGGATAATTCAAATTCCGGTGAAGAAACCAATAAGAAAGAAACCAATAAGGAAAACACCAAAAAAGAGGAAGATAATTAAAAAAAGAGAATTAGTTTAAAGCATCAGTTTTAAATAAGGCCTTAAAGCCTTAGAATTAAAAAGTTTTAAAGCTTGCTGCCGGGGCAGATTGCCCCGGCATAGCTTTAGGCAAAAAAATACCCATTTAAAATCAGGGTTTTGGAGGCGGGCAATGAAAATTAAAAAAATTTTTATTTGCGGCGAATGCGGAGCCGAAAGCGTAAAATGGCAGGGGCGCTGCCCTGTTTGCCAGGCCTGGAATACAATGACGGAAGAAATAATCCAGGAGGATAAAAAAAGCCGCCTAAAAGAGAAAAAAATCTCGTCAAGGCCCCAGCCTTTGGAAGAGGTTTCTCCAAAAAGTCAGGAGCGCTATATTTTAGGCCTTAATGAGCTGGATAATGTTTTGGGAGGCGGCCTTGTGCCCGGCTCCTCCCTGCTTTTAGGAGGAGAACCTGGAATAGGTAAATCCACCCTGCTTTTGCAAATGGCTAGGCTTATGGCAGAGGCTTATGGGCCGGTTTTATATATTAGCGGGGAGGAATCCCCCCAGCAGATTAAAATGAGGGGAGAAAGGCTTGATTGCCTTTGCCGGGATGTTTATATTCTGGCGGAGAATAATCTCAGCTTAGCCCTGGAGGAAGCGGCAAAAATGGAGCTTGCTCTGGTAATTATCGATTCCGTGCAGGCCGTTTATCTGCCGGAGCTTGACAGCACCCCGGGAAGTGTCTCTCAGGTAAGGGCCTGCGCCGCCGCCTGTTTGGAATATGCCCGGGAAAAGGGCAGTGCCGTAATACTTGTGGGCCATGTTACAAAAGAGGGTATGCTGGCAGGGCCAAGGGTATTAGAGCATATGGTGGATACTGTTTTATATTTTGAGGGGGAGCGCTATACCTCCTTAAGGCTCTTACGGGGGGTTAAAAACCGCTTTGGCTCAACTAATGAAATAGGCATATTTGAAATGGGGGAAAAAGGCCTTACCCCTTTTAGCGAGCCCTCCCGCTTTTTTCTCAGCCAAAGGCCTTCGCAGGTGGCCGGCAGCGCCGTAACCTGTATTATCCAAGGCAGCAGGCCCATGCTTTTAGAGGTTCAGGCCTTGGTAACCCCAAGTATTTTCGGGAACCCCCGCCGCCTGGCCACAGGCTTTGATTATAACCGCCTTCTGCTTATTATTGCCGTTTTAGAGAGAAAGGCCGCCATGCCCCTGGGGAATAAGGATATTTATGTGAATATTGCCGGAGGGGTAAAAATAGACGACCCCGCGGCGGATTTAGCCGTGGCCGCGGCTATTGCCTCGTCCCTGCGGGATTTACCTTTGGAGGATGAAATTATTATTTTAGGAGAGTTAGGGCTATTGGGGGAAATAAGAAGCATAGGCCAATTACCCCGCCGCTTAAAAGAAGGGGAGGCCATGGGTTTTAATCTGGCTATTATTCCTCATAATCAAAAAGAAAAAGTTTTGGGAATTAAGGAAATCAGGGTAGAGAATATCGCAAAAACAATGAAAATTTTAGGTCTAAAATAAAAGAATAATTATTGACAGGCTTTATCTCTTATGGTAAAATACTTGTTTCGGGTTGACATTTGGGGGTGTTTTTTGTTACAATAGAGTTAACAAGACATAAATCCGAGGTGTAATATGTTTTCCGTTGGGGATAAAGTGGTTTATCCTGTGCATGGCGCAGGTATAATTGAAGCTATAGAAAACAGAGAGGTTTTAGGCGATGAGCGTAGCTATTATATTCTGCGGATTTTTTCCGGGGATATGCGTCTTTTAGTTCCTGTAG
Source organism: Clostridiales bacterium (assembly GCA_040767605.1). Lineage (GTDB taxonomy): Bacteria > Bacillota > Dehalobacteriia > UBA4068 > UBA4068 > JAXGOI01. The sequence goes on along the minus strand of JAXGOI010000001.1, from coordinate 944,182 downwards.
ATAGCGTTGGGAATATCGGCATGAGAACAATTATCCCCCGGGGGGATATTCCGGATGTGCTGGGTATTTTCCGGCAGGATTGCGATGAGCAGGAAGAAAACTGGAATAGGCGCTACCGCCTGAATATGGAGAAAATAAAAAGCGGCAATATCCGTAATGTTGCCACTGTGGTAAAAAACCTTATGCACAGGGATTATGACAAGGGGCTCTCCGCCGGGGAGAAAAAAATGCTGGAATATGCAAGGCGCATTTTAGTCAGCGAGCTTATGCTGGCCAAGGGCGAAAGTGAGGAAGATATTATGGATCTTATTTGCGAGTTATTGCCCAAGCCAAGCAAATAAATTATTTGCTTTTTTGCGTCTCTTCCCCCTATTAACGTATTTTAATGGGGTAAGAGGCGTTTTTATTTTGGGTATTTTAAAAATATCCCCCCTGTTTTAGGCAGGCAAATAAAGATTCCAGGGTATATAGGCAAAGGTCCTCAAGCCATACAAGTAAACAGTCGAAAAATATCTATTAATTATTCCTGATAGTGGCTGGTAATTTAGGCAAAAGACCATTATAATAAAGGTTGGAGAGAAGTATAAAAATAAAAATAATCAGGAGGTGACTTTATGCTGAAAAAATTCGTCTATGGGGGCATCAGTTTACTTTTCGCAATTATAGCTTTTTTATTAGTTCATTCATTGCTTGGCCCCTTTTTTGGTGAGGATAGGCGGAGCTTTTTTATTGCATCAATGGTAGCTGCGCCAATTATCTTTGGTTTTATAGGGGTAATTGCCGCCCCGCTTTTAGTCAGAGTTATTGAAAAAATTACAGATAAAATCTTAGGGGCAATCTTTAAACTTTCTTTTTTAGATATTGTCTGCTGCAGTCTTTCTCTTACAGTGGGTTTATTAATCGGCAGCCTCTTAGGCTCGGCTTTCGGCAGGGTTAGGCTTATCGGCCCCTATTTGTCAATTATTTTAATAATTTTCTTCGGCTATATGGGTTTGATTGTCGGTTATAAAAAAAGGGAGGACTTCCGAAATATTGTTAAAAGCCTTTACCGGGGGGAAAGATCGGAAAGGCGGGATAAAAACGCCAATAAAATAACCCCAAAGGTGCTGGATACCAGCGTTATTATTGACGGCAGAATTGCCGATATCTATAAAACCGGCTTTATTGAGGGGGAGCTTGTTATACCCAATTTTGTTTTGGAAGAGCTTAGGCATATTGCGGATTCTTCAGACCAGCTTAAGCGTAACCGGGGCCGCCGGGGGCTGGATATTATGAATAAATTGAGAATGGATTTTGAGAATTCCGTAAAAATTTCTGAAAAGGATTACCCCAATATTGCCGAGGTGGATTCCAAGCTTCTTAAAATGGCTCAGGATATAAAAGGGGTTGTGCTTACTAATGATTTTAATTTAAATAAGGTAGCTCAGCTTCAGGAGGTGCGGGTTTTAAATATTAATGAGCTGAGCAATGCCGTTAAACCCATGGTTTTACCGGGGGAGGAAATGCTGGCTTTAATAGTTAAAGACGGCAAAGAGGCCGGCCAGGGGGTTGCTTATTTAGATGACGGCACTATGATTGTGGTGGAAAACGGCCGCCGCTATATAAATAAGCAAATAAGCGTTTTGGTTACAAGCGTTTTGCAAACGGCGGCGGGGAGGATGATTTTTGCCCGCCCCAAGCTGGGTAAAAACGGGGAGCCTTTGGAAGAAAATCAATACGGCGCTATTTAGGCCGGGGCAATAAAAAGGGTAAAATATGCAAAAATTTAAAGGTAAAGTATCTGTCCTCCTTTTAGGGGCGGGCAAAGGCAAACGCATGAATTTGCCGGGGAATAAGGTTTTGGCGGATTTAGGGGGTAAGCCTGTTTTAGCTTGGTCTTTAGAGCTTTTTGAAAAAAGGGAGGAAATTTACGAAATTATACTCGCAGCCGCGGAGGAAGATTTAAATTTCTGCCGGGAATTAGGCGCCGGCTATTCTAAATTTAGCCGGGTTGCCGCCGGGGGAGGCAGCCGCCAGGAATCCGTAGCTAATTGCCTGGCTTTTATCAGCGGGGAATGCTCCTGGGTTATGGTTCATGACGGGGCCCGCCCTTTTGTTTCCGATTATGATTTAGATGCCCTTTTTAAGGCTGCGGCCCCGGGGTATGGGGCTGTTTTGGCCGCCCCGGAAAAAAATACTATAAAAGAGGCGGATAAAGAAGGCTTTATCCGCCGCACTTTAAAAAGGGAAGGGCTTTATCAGGCCCAAACCCCTCAGCTTTTCCCTAAAAAAGAATTTCTAAAAGCCTATAAAGATTCCAAGCCTGAGGAATTGGCCTCAGCAACAGATGATGCCTCCCTTCTGGAGGCCAAGGGCTGCCCGATTAAAATAGCCTTAGGGGGGTATAAAAATATTAAGCTTACCACCCCGGAGGATTTGCTTTTGGCCCGGGCCCTTTTAAAAGAAGAGGTTTAAAACAAATTAGAATAAAATTTTGCAAACTTTAAAACCGCGCTAAAACCGGAATTTAAAGCCGCTTTATAAGGGGAGATAGCCTTGAGAATTGGGAATGGTTATGATGTTCACCGCCTGGTAGAGGCCAGGCCTTTAATTATAGGGGGTGTGGAAATACCCTATAATTTAGGGCTTTTAGGCCATAGCGATGCGGATGTTTTGCTCCATGCTATTGCCGATGCCCTTTTAGGGGCGGCGGCCCTGGGGGATATTGGCCGCCATTTCCCCGATAATGATCCTCGCTATTGCGGAATTTCCAGCCTTATCCTTTTAAAGGAAACGGGGCATAAGCTGAAAGAGGCGGGTTTTAAAGTATCTAATCTGGATAGCATTATAATAGCCCAAAAGCCTAAAATGGCGCCTCATATTGAAAAAATGCGGGAGAATATAGCCAAGGCTTTAGATATTGAAATCCGGCAGGTAAATGTTAAGGCCACAACCACTGAGGGCCTGGGTTTTTGCGGCAGGGGAGAGGGTATTGCGGCCTCCTGTATTGCAATTATTAAAAGCCTTTAGGCGAAAAAATTCAGGCGGATTTAAATGGGCGGCCAAAGGGCTGCCTTTTTTATTTTAAATAGGCTCCCCAAAATAAAGCTTGAATAAAATAAAGCTTTACTAAAACGGAGAAAATAACATTGAATGTTAAAGAGAATGTTTTAGGTATTCGATTTAAACAGCGTTTTTGGGCCTTATTATTTCTCCTTGCGATGGCTTTTCAGGGCCCTTAAGCCATGATATAATATAGTTTAGCTTTAGTTTTTATTTTACTGCCAGCAGACGGAGGAATTGCTTAATGAATAAAGTAAGAGTACGCTTTGCCCCCAGCCCAACGGGGCCGCTGCATATAGGCGGCGCAAGATCCGCCCTTTTTAATTATCTTTTTGCCAAAAAAGAGGGGGGAGATTTTATTGTCCGCATGGAGGATACCGACAGGGAACGCTCCAGCGAGGCCTCGGAGGAGAATATTAAAGAATCCCTCCTTTGGCTGGGTATTAATTGGAATGAAGGCATTGATATTGGCGGCCCCTTTGCCCCATACCGGCAAACGGAGCGCCTTAACACATATAAAGAGGCGGCCCAAAGCCTTATGGCAAAGGGCATGGCCTATTATTGCTATTGCAGTGAGGAAGAAATTGAGGCCCAGCGCCGCCAATTGACGGAAAAAGGAGAAACCCCCCGCTATTTAGGTAATTGCAGAAACCTCAGCCAGGATGAAATCCGAAGTTTTGAGGCGGAAGGCCGTAAACCCGTTATCCGTTTTAAGGTTCCCCCGGGTCTTAGCCTTACCATTAATGACGGGGTGCGGGGGAAGGTCGTTTTTAACAGTGATGAAATCGGCGGGGATTTTGTAATTATAAAATCAGACGGCATTCCCACCTATAATTTTGCCGTTGTAGTTGATGATTATTTAATGAAAATAAGCCATATACTCCGGGGGGAGGAGCATCTTTCCAATACTCCCCGCCAGCTTTTGATTTATCAGGCCCTCGGCTGGGAGGCACCGGAATTCTCGCATATTTCTTTAATTTTAGGGGAAGACAGAAGCAAAATGAGTAAGCGCCACGGCTCAGTTTCTGTTGTAAATTATAAAGACCAGGGCTATTTGCCCGGGGCTTTGGTGAATTTTTTGGCGCTGCTGGGCTGGAGCCCCGATAAAGAAGAGGAATTCTTTACCATGGGGGAGCTGGAAGATGAGTTTTCTCTGCAGCGGGTCAGTAAAAGCCCAGCCGTATTTGATATAAACAAGCTGCGCTGGCTAAACGCCCATTATCTTAGAAAATTACCCCTGAATGAGCTGGCAGAGGGCATAGCCCCCTATTTGGATGAGCCATGGCAGGAGGAGGATTTAATCCTTTTGGCGGATACTTTGCAAAATCATTTAGAAACATTTTCAGATGCCAAAAAATATTTACCCCTTATCAAAGGGGAAAGCCTCCCCCCGTTAACGCCTGAGGCGGAGGAGATTATTAAGGGTGAGCAGGTAAAGCCCCTGGTGGAATTATTTGCTTTAAAAATCTCTCAGCTTGAATATATGCAGGCGGATGAGATTAAAAATATAATTAAAACCTGCGGCAAGGAACTTAATATTAAGGGCGCGGCTTTATTTATGCCTTTGAGGATTGCCTTAACCGGCAGCCAGCACGGGCCGGATATTCATAAGCTGGCAGCCCTAATGGGTAAAAAAACTATTTTAGCAAGGCTAAAAATTTAAGGCTAAAACAGAGAGCGTTTAAATAAGGCAAGTTAAAGGAGGACAAAATGACTATCCGTTTGTATAATACCTTAAAAAACCAAAAAGAGGATTTTATCCCTGTTTGCCGGGATAAGGTGGGCATATATTGCTGCGGCCCCACTACCTATAATTTTATCCATTTGGGCAATGCCAGGCCCATAGTGGTTTTTGATACAATCCGCCGTTATTTTATGTGGCGGGGCTATGCTGTGGATTATATTCAAAACTTTACGGATATTGATGATAAGATAATCAACAGAGGTAAAGAAGAGGGCTTAAGCGCCGGGGAGGTGGCGGATAAATATATTAAAGCCTATTTTGAGGATGCCCGGGCTTTAAGTGTTCTCCCCGCCAGTAAGCATCCTAAAGTTACCGAGCATATTGAAGAAATTATTGCCATGGTTGAGGAAATTATCGCAAAAGGCCACGGCTATGTTTCTCAAGGGGATGTTTATTTTGATGTGGCCTCCTTCCCCGGTTACGGCAGCCTCTCCGGAAGGGATTTAGATGATATGAAAGCCGGCGCCAGGGTGGATATTAGCGAGAATAAGCGCAGCCCGCTGGATTTTGTTTTATGGAAGGCCTCTAAGCCCGGGGAGCCCTCCTGGGAGAGCCCCTGGGGCAAAGGCCGCCCCGGCTGGCATATTGAATGCTCGGCTATGAGCAATAAATATTTAGGTAAAACCTTTGATATTCACGGCGGAGGGGCGGATTTGGTTTTCCCCCATCACGAAAATGAAATTGCCCAATCCAAAGCCGCCACCGGGGGGGATTTTGCCCGTTACTGGCTGCATAACGGTTTTATTACCGTTAATCAGGAAAAGATGTCTAAGTCTTTGGGTAATTTCTTCTTATTAAGGGATATTTTAGAGAAATTCCCCGGGGATGTGGTGCGCTATTATTTACTGGCTACCCATTACCGCAGCCCGATAGATTTTGACGATGAAAAGCTTGCCGTGGCCCAAAAAAGTTTGGAGCGTATTCATAATAGCTGGCAGCTTTATAAAGAGGCCCAAAAAAGAGGAATACCCGGGGAAGATGCCGAGTTTTCAGAATTAATTTCTCAGGCCAGGGCGGAATTTATCTCCGCCATGGATGATGATTTTAATACGGCTCTGGCTTTTGGGGTAATTTTTAATTTTTGCCGGGAATTAAACAGCTATATTCAGGAAAACCCCGCCCCCTCTTTGGAGGCTCTGGAGGCTGCCGGAGCCTTATTTGAAGACTTCCATGCCGTTTTGGGGGTTATTATCCCTCAGGCAAAGGAAGAAGGGGGTTTAGAAAATCAATTAATGGAGATTATTCTTAAAATCCGCCAAAAGGCCAGAGAAAATAAGGATTGGCCGACGGCGGATGCCATAAGAGACGGCCTTAAGGAAATAGGGATTATTCTTGAGGATACCCCTCAAGGCCCCCGCTGGAAAAGAAGTTAAAAGCAGAAAGTTTATTTATAAGCCCCTTATAGATTCTAATGGCGGCGGCTTTAAATAAAATACAGGCTTGGGAAGGAAAAGCTTTGGTTAAAGAATTAGATTTTAATCAGGAACCGGATTTTAATAAAGATTTAAATTGTAATCAGGGATTAGATTTTGAGGAAGAGCTGGCCTTTTTAAGAGAATTAAATATAGGGGAGGCCTGCTTAAAGCCGCAAGACCCCTCACCGGAAGCCCCCTCACAGAAAGCCCCATTATCGGAAGCTCACCTAGCGGAAGGGCCTTCATCGGAAGCCCTCTTGCCGGGAATCTCCTTATCTGAAAAAACAGGGCAAAAGCCGGATATTGGGGAAAACCCCGCCCAGCTTCCTCCCCTTGCTTTGGCTTATTTAGGGGATGCGGTTTATGAGCTTATGGTGCGCCGCTATTTTATGGAGGCCGGGGTTTTAAAGGTTAAGGAATTGCATAGGCTGGCTATCGGAGAGGTTTGCGCCTCAAGGCAGGCCCTTTTTGCCCAAAATATTTTGGGGGAATTAAGCCGGGAAGAGCTGGATATTTATAAAAGGGGCCGTAATGCCAAAAGCGGCCATCAGCCCCCTAATATGTCTGTTACGGATTACCGCCGCGCCACCGGCTTGGAGGCCTTAATCGGCTATCTTTATTTAGGTAAGCAAATAAAACGGCTTGCCTGGCTTTTTGAAAGGCTGTTTGCCCTTAAATAAAGGCTGTTGGCAAAACAAAAAACAGAAAAGTTTACCTTATAGACAAAAGTTTGCCTTATAGATTAAATAGATTAAGCTTACAGAGTAAGTTTAAGGAGGGCCTTAAATGGAAGTGCGCTTAATATCCCATACCCCGGAGCCGGAAAAAACAGTGGCTGCCGCCGCCAGGCTTTGTTATTCCCCCCGCAGCGCTGTGGATATATTAGAGGATTTCTCCTCCCGGGAGGCGGAGGATTTTTTAAGTAAGCTGGTAGATTTAGGCCATGCCTCTCCTTTGGAGCATGCCTCCTTCACCTTTGCTATAGACGGTGTAAGCAGGGCTTTATCTCATCAATTAGTAAGGCATAGAATAGGCGTATCTTTCAGTCAAAAATCCCAGCGCTATGTTAAAGAAAATCAGTTTGAATATATAATCCCCCAAAGCATAGAAAACGACCCTCAGCTTAAGGGGGAATTTAGAGATATAATGGAATATTTGCAGGATAAATATAATCGGCTTTTATCCTTAGGGGTAAAGCCTGAGGATGCCCGCTATATTTTACCTAATGCCTGCGAAACAAAGCTTGTGGTAACAATGAATGCCAGAAGCCTTCTGCATTTTTTCCAGCTTCGCTGCTGTGTAAGAGCCCAGGCGGAAATACGCCAAATGGCGGAGCTTATGCTGAAAGAGGTGCAAAAAGTTGCCCCCGTTCTTTTTTCTAGGGCTGGAGCAACCTGCGATACTCTGGGAATTTGCTTTGAAGGTAAAATGAGCTGCGGCAGGGCGAGGCAAATAGTCTCCCGCTTGAATCCGGATAAGGAAGCAGATGAGACGGAAGAATAAAGAACCAAGGAAACAAAAATCTCTGACAACAGGGGCTGAAAAGGAGCATAAATGGGCGGATATACAGACGAATACGCAGATGAATATATAAGCGGGCGCAATAGTGTTTTAGAAGCTTTAAAAGCCGGCAGAAGTATTAACCGGGTTTTAATCGGAGAAAACATCAACCGCTCTTTTGCCGGAGAGATAGAGGGGCTTTGCAAGGGGAAGGGTATTCCCTTTATAAAAGCGGATAAACGCGTTTTAGATAAGCTGGCAGGGCCGGATAATCGGGGAATTGCCGCTCAAATTGCCCCGGCCGCCTATATAAGTATTGAGGATATTCTGGCAAGGGCTAAGGCTAAAGGGGAGGAACCTCTTTTAATTATCCTCTCTCAGGTGGAAGACCCTCATAATTTAGGGGCGATAATGCGCACCGCTTACAGCGCCGGGGCCCATGGGATAATTATTCCTAAAAGAAGGGCTGCCTCTTTAAATCAAACCGTATTTAAGGTGGCACAGGGTGCGGCGGAATATTTGCCGGTAGCCAGGGTGGCAAATTTAGTTCAGGCTGCCCAGCAGCTAAAACAAGCCGGCCTTTGGCTTATAGCCGCGGATATGAATGGGGATAATTTTTGGGATGTGGATTTTTCCGGCCCTCTGGCATTAATTTTAGGGGGAGAGGGTAAAGGCATACCTCCCCTTTTACTGAAAAACTGTGATTTTTCGGCTAAAATACCGATGCTTGGGCAGATATCTTCTTTAAATGTATCCGCCGCCGCGGCAATTTTGCTTTACGAAGCAGTAAAAAGAAGGATTTGTTAGAGCGGCAACGAATAGTATATATTTTACCAATACGGCATCTTTGCTTGACTTGACCCCCTCCATAAAGTATAATTATGAATGTATATAAAAGATTTTTCGGGGTTAAAAATGGCAGTAGGATGTGAAGTTTAATGGTACTTCAACCTCAACAGGTGTATTCGGGGGATTTTTCCGCTTTAACAGATGAAAATATTGTCGCATTGGCTAATGACGGGGATTCTGTCGCTCAAGAGTATTTAATTAATAAATATAAAAATTTTGTACGGGCAAAAGCTCGTTCTTATTTCTTGATTGGCGCGGATAAAGAGGATATTATTCAGGAAGGGATGATAGGCCTTTATAAGGCTATCAGGGATTTCCGGCCGGATAAGCTTTCCTCCTTCAGGGCCTTTGCCGAGCTTTGTATTACCAGGCAGATAATAACGGCGATAAAAACGGCCACCAGGCAAAAGCATATACCCCTTAATTCCTATGTTTCTTTAAATAAACCCATCTATGATGAAGATTCCGACCGCACCCTTTTAGATGTAATTTCCGGCACCCGAATTACAGACCCGGAGGAATTAATTATCAGCCGGGAAGAATTTGACGATATTGAAGAAAAAATGGGGGAAATTCTCAGCTCTTTAGAGTGGAAGGTGCTGATGTTTTATTTAGAGGGTAAATCCTATCAGGAAATTGCCGTGGATTTACAGCGCCATGTAAAATCTATTGATAATGCCCTTCAGCGGGTTAAGCGTAAATTAGAAAGATATTTAGGCAATCGGGAGCAGGATATTTAAAGGGGCGCAATTCTCCGGCATTTTAAAGGTAAGGGCAAATAAGCGCTTGGATAAAAAAATAAGGCAATAAATGTTAAAATAGTTTTAATCAAGGCTTATTGAGTCTAGGCAATATCCGAGCTAAACAGGAGTATCCCTTAATAAAACAGAGAAGAAAACAGTTGACACGGCACAGGGCTTCTGCTATAATAAACTTCGTTAGCCTTGCCGACGTAGCTCAATTGGCAGAGCAGCTGATTTGTAATCAGCAGGTTGCGGGTTCGAGTCCCATCGTCGGCTCCACCCTTAACCGGGCAAGTTTTTAACTTGCGTCTTTCCTATTTTAGGCGGGCGCATAAATATGGAGGGGTTCCCGAGTGGCCAAAGGGAGCAGACTGTAAATCTGTTGGCACCGCCTTCGATGGTTCGAATCCGTCCCCCTCCACCATAATGCCGCGGAGTGGAGCAGTTGGTAGCTCGTCGGGCTCATAACCCGAAGGTCAGAGGTTCAAATCCTCTCTCCGCAACCATAATGATACCGCAGATTGATACATTGTATCTTTCTGCGGTATCGTTTTTTATGCTTTAAGAGCCCCGTATGTCAAGGTTTTAAAAAACCGATTTGTGCATTTACGTTCTATCGGGGCCTATATATTAGCATTATAATAATGACAATTGCCAATCTCCTCTATGGGCGCCTTATGTAATCAAATTCAGTTTGTTTATGATCTTAAAAACCGCCTTGTTTAAACTATTGTTGCCCCGAATAACAGAAGGTATCAGTATTAGGGTAATGCCCGGGATATCCCCGTAAATAAGATGCCAACGGCAATGGTACATAAGTATATCTAAATATCAGCCCCGCGATTTCTTTGTCGTGGGGCTGATATTTTAATGAGCATTTGCTTTCATATTCAAATAGCAACACAATAATTTAAGCGGTTTTGCTTTATATTACCCGCCCTACAGCTATTGTATATAAAAAAGGTATCAAACAAGGTTGGGATAAATTAGTCGGTATAATTAATAGTTATTTCATAATTTATTATACCTAAAGGGGTATTGGGGTCCTTTGTAATGCCTGCTGTCTTTTAGCTTGAGGCGGATTTAAAATATGGGCTTTAAAGCGGCTATAATTCTGAAGCCGCCAGAGGATAAATCCTGACAATACTTTTATATTAAAAAGCATTGTAGCGGCAAAAGTAAAAGGGGTTAATTCTCTCCGTACACCTATTTGTACCCTAGGATACACTAAGAAGTAAAAACAGTAAAAATTCTTTTAGTAAACAGTAGCCTGGTTTGAGGTTGATTTTAAGATATTTAGTATGGGCTTTTGGGTTTTAAACGGGAAAACAAGGAGGCTATGTGGCCCGTATCAAGCCCTTATTAGGCAAAGTTAGAAGGAAATACAAATTTAGCCGCTTAAAAATAATTAAAAATTAGGGGTAAACTATCTGGAGATTATGCCGATATAGGTATTGAAAAAACAATTTTATCTTCTAGTGTGTATCCAAATTTAACATTCCAAAACCTGGAGTAGAAGTTCGTATTGTACGCGTATAGCACCTTGTGCAAATATATCTCATGTTTTGCTATTTGTACCCCTGCAAATTTTTAAACTTCCGGCAAAATAACAATATTTATTACAGATGACAACTGCTAGCCACAAAATATTTTAAAAACAAAAAATGATGTGGTGACGCATAGTTATAAAATATTGGAGGGAAATATAATGAAAAATCTATCAATCAGCAAAAAACTTATTATCGGTTTCGGAATCATTTTAGCCATGCTTTTGATTACCATCGGGGTAGCTTTTTTAAGTATCAACGGCATTAACGAGCAAATTCATTCCTACGCGAAATATACATTGCCTAATAGCACAAGTATTTGGATGATAAGGCGTAATACAGTATCCATACAAAGAGATATTGCTAATGCTTTGATTGAATCGGAAGCAGATAAAATAAATAAATGGTTTGACCTTGCCCAAGAGGATTCAACTAAATTACTTAGCGAATTTGATAAATATGCGGAAAACCAAAGAGATACAAGCCGGGATGCCCATATTGCGGAATTACGGGAGCTTTTTAGTGATGCCGGTAAAATTAGGCTCGAAGTTGTCGAGCTAATGAAAACACCAAATGAAGCCAATACTCAGCAAGCTAAAGAAAAATATGAATATGGCTATATACCTATTATGGATAGGGCTGCTGACATTTTAGTTGGCTTTACTACAACTGCGGATGAACGCGCCGCTAGTCAGGAGCAGGATGCTATGGCTACGGTTCAGTTTGCTTTTATAGCCATGATTGTATGCGGGGCCGCGGCTGTAGTCCTTTCGATTTTATTGGCAACCATTATAAGAAAGTCTATTCTTAGCCCTGTTAATGAAATTGTAGGCGCTTATGGTGAAATAGCCAAAGGTAATACGAAGGCTGTAATCCAATATGAAAGCCGGGATGAACTCGGGCAAATGGTAACACTGATTAGGAAAACTAATACAATTCAAAATACAATTATTGAGGATGTTATTGATAAGTTTACAAAAATCTCCCATGGAGATTTGAGAATACAGGTGGATTTAGACTATCCTGGGGATTATGCGATTTTAAAAAGAACTATTGAAGACACGGTATCTACCCTTAATAATACTATGATGCAGATTAATACGGCGGCCGAACAGGTAGCAACAGGCTCCGATCAGGTATCCAGCGGTGCGCAAGAACTAGCGGCCGGTTCTACCCAACAGGCGGCATCAGTGGAAGAGCTGGCAGCCTCAGTGGAAACCATCGCTGAGCAGGCTCAAGAAAACCTGGCCGCAATATCATCTGCAAGTAACTCTATTGATCAATCAAATGTATTGGTTAATACCGGGAATGAGCGTATGAGCCAGCTATCACAAGCAATGACAGATATAAGTTCTACCTCCAACCAGATAGCCAATATTACAAAAGTAATAGAAGATATAGCTTTTCAGACAAATATTCTTGCTCTTAATGCCGCAGTTGAGGCAGCTCGGGCAGGCAATGCGGGGAAGGGCTTTGCAGTAGTGGCGGATGAGGTGCGTAATCTCGCCGCAAAGTCCGCTGAAGCCGCCAAGCAGACAGGGGCACTTATCCAATCTTCTGTTGGCGCGGTAGAGAGAGGAGCGGATATTACCAATCAAACAGCACAAATACTTCGGGATGTGGGTGCAAGCTCCGGAGAAGTAACTAACGGCTTCGAAAAAATTGAGAAATCTATATCGGAGCAGACAGTTGCGATTGAACAGATTAAAGAAGGACTCGCACAAATTTCTTCCGTTGTCCAGACCAATGCCGTAACAGCAGAAGAAAATTCCTCCACCAGCGAGGAAATGTCTGCGCAGGCCTCGGCGCTGCGTGGAGAAATTAGAAAGTTCAAGCTGGCAGAAGAAGTGGTAAAGGAGCATGCTTTCTCCATTGCTCCCCAAAGCAAACAGGACTTTAAGGATTGCCTGCCTGAGGCGGCACTCAATCTTGGAAAATATTAATAGAAGGGGGGAAAGGTTGATGGAGTTGCAGGATCGATTACACATATCCGAAATAACCGAAGAAGCCCGTAACCGATATCTAACCTTCTTTATAGATTGCCAGCAGTTCGGTCTGCCCATAACAGAGATTGTTCAGATTACCCAAATGCAAGAAATTATTGCTATGCCGGGGCAATCAAATTATATTAAGGGTATCATTAATCTGCGTGGCCAGATTATCCCTATAATTGATATTCGTCTGCGTTTTGGAAAGCAGGAGGCGGAGTTTACCGAGCGTACCTGTATCATCATTGCCCATGTGGGGGAAAATGATGTCGGCCTTATTGTAGACACGGTAGGTGAAGTTATCGATATAGGAAGGGAGCAGATTTCCCCGCCGCCCCAAATAGGCATAGAATCCTCTCATGTAAACGATTATCTGACTGGGATTGCAATTCTAAAAGCTGGAGACCAAAAGGAGCATGTTGTATTGCTTATTCATGCGGGAAAGCTTCTTAGCGAAAGCGAGCTTTTCAGCCTTTCTAAAACAGTAGAGGATTAAGGGAGCTTTGCTGAGCATCCAAAAACTGAAGCGGGGCTTTTTATACCCGAAGTTTCATAGGATCGAAATTGCTATAACCATGCAAATTACGGTATGTTAATAGTTATATGGACAGATTCATGTGCCGTACAGAGAAGTCCCCTCTGTACGGCATGACTATAAATGGGCCCGTATATTTATGGAGTAGCTGGGAGGACACATAGTGGAAAACAATCTAAAAGATATATCGGAGCTTAGAAGTCACACTTATTCGGTACAAATATTTGCAAAGAAGGTAATTATAACACTAATTGCCTTAGCTGTTGTTTCTTCAACCGCTGTTATTTTACTGATTTACCTGCCGTTAAAAACAGAGCTGGAGAAAAGCCTAGTAGATAATTTCAGCCAATTATCCTATATTCGCTTTGCCTCCCTGCAAAATAATATGGACCGCGGGCTGGAAGGTGCCAGGAGCCTATCCAGCAGAACGGTAATCCGTGACGCTATCCTTGACTATAATAAAGGTAAAATTAATTTGGGTGATTTGATTAAAGAGACGCAATTAAAATATGAGGATGGGGCAAGGGCTCTTGAATATTTGCTTAATGCTGAGCGATCAGTAGATGATAATGTAATTGCCCGTTATGCCGCTAAGGGTTACGGGGATCAAGATTGTATAATTTGGAATAGCCTTACCGGAGAGAATGAGCCATCCTCAGCGCTCTGCTTAACGGGGGGGCATGAATACTTTATTGTGTGCTCTCCTATTCTTTCTCAAGGAAGAATTGTTGGTTATGATCGGCTGATTTTTGACCTAAGCGGCCAGATTCATACCCTTTGCACTGAGACTCTCAAGTCTGAACTTATGTGTCATGAGAATTTCGAGGCTTTGGTTGCCGGCTCAGATATGCTGCAATATAATGAGGCGTACTCTCTTTTTTATAAGAGTGGTATTTACTATCAAGCTTTTCATATTCAGAATAACACCCATTTTGTTTCCCAGCAAAACGGAGAATCCTTGTTGGAACCTGTATACCGGTTGAGCAGACAGGTTCTATTGGCGGGTATTGGTGTTTTGCTTATTTTTACATTAGCAGTTTATCTTTTTGTAATTCGTCATGCAAAAGATAAATTAGAGAGCGGTTGCAGCTCGTTAAAAAATGCCATGTCCGAAGCTAACACAGACCCCCTTACAAAGGTAGGATCACGCAGGCTAGGGGAGGAGTTTTTAGCTTATTTATTTGAATGCTTCCAAAAAGGCGAGGCTTCACCGGCAGTAATACTGTTTGATATCGATTCCCTAAAAAAGATTAATGATACCCATGGGCATACCGTGGGGGATATGGTCATCCGTTCTGTTGCTGAGGCGGTGCAAAAAAATATATCTGATGGAGATATGCTTATGCGATGGGGCGGTGATGAGTTTATTGGTATATTTAATGGGCTTAGCCAAGAAAAGGCTGTTCCTTTTGCCCAGAATCTGCTTAAAATAGTATCAGAATTAAAAATTGGTACCGGGAGAGAAAATATAAAGCCAAGCATATCCATGGGTATATCCTATTTTAAGGGCGGGGATATCAGCTTTATTGATGTGGTTAATAGGGCAGATCAGGCTATGTACAAGTCAAAAGCGGGGGGCAGGGAAAGAGTATCTGAGTTGTAAAGAGGTAATTAAGGTTAGCCTTGTTTAGGGGGATAAAATATGAAGTATAAACAAGACAAGCGGCTTTTGAGGAGAGGCATAAAAGCCCGTACACTTCTAACAATGTTATTCACCGTTTTAGTTGTGGCTGTATTAGCGAGCTTATACCTAAGTTTTGCCTGGAACAGATATAAGCAGATGGCAAAATCAGAGGCCTTAGGGTTGGCACATTCAGTAGGTTCGCTCTTGCATGTGGAGCATATTGAGGCACTCGCCTCAGGAGGCAGGGTGCCGGACGGCTGTCTTGTTGAGCAATCTTTAACAAAGTTGGTTGAGGTAACGGATTCGATTTATTATGCTTATGTTTTGAGTAGGCAAGGTGGGGATATATCTATTATTGCGGATTCCTCCACGGCCGATTCCGGCACCTTCCATCCGGCAAAAAGCAGCTATGATGATACATCGGATATTAACCGGTTATCTTTTGATACGGGGCAAAGCTTTATTACCGACCCTGTTTCCGTATCTAGGGGGGATTGGGTCAGGGCACTGGTCCCAATTTATGGGCTTGATGGTGAAAGCGTTGTTGCAGTGCTCGGCCTGAGTTATTCCGCATCTGAATGGCAGGGGAAACTATGGAAAAAGATGATCCCGGATATTATGGTTATTGCCTGCCTTGCTGCCCTTATTTTTATGCTGTTTAACCTTTTGCGAAAAAATGCAAGATTTAAAGAAGCTGAGGCATCCCGCCAGGAAAGCGAACGCAGCAAATCCGTATTTTTCTCCCATATACCGGGCATGGCCTATCGGTGTCAGGATAATGAAAAATGGACGATGGAATTTGTGTCCGAGGGTTGCTATGCTCTAACCGGGTACAAGGCGGAAAATCTTATTGCGGATAGAAAGATTTCTTATAATGAGATAATATCCCCGGAATACCGCGATCTTGTGCGTGACGAATGGAAAAGGGTATTGATGCAGCGTAAAAGATATCGTGATGAATATGAAATTATTACAAAGAGTGGCGAACGAAAGTGGGTTTTAGAGTTGGGGCAGGGTGTTTATGCTAGTAATGGTAAGCTGGAGGCGCTAGAGGGGGTTGTGCTGGATATTTCCGAGCAAAAGAATAAGGATATTCAGATAGCCCATCTTCGGGAACATGATTTTCTTACCGGGCTTTATAACCGTAACTATATGGAGCAAAAGAAAAAGCATCTGGATCAGCCGATGTTTTGGCCATTGTCTATTGCTATTTGCGATATTGACGGATTGCGCGTGGTTAACGATGCCTACGGGCATGAGGAGGGGGATCGCCTTATTGTAAAAACAGCTCGGCTTATTCAGGGTTGCTTATGCTATGAACATATACTTGGTTATACAGGCGGGGGTGAATTTATACTTTTGTTGCCGTGCACAGATAGCCGGGCTATCAATGATTTAGAAGCTGACATCAAAAATGCTGTTGAGAGTTATAATAGAGCCAATGAGAGGGCAATTTATGCAATTAGTATCTCAATAGCCCATGCTACGAAGGAAAAGAAAAGCCAGACGATGCAAGATGTAACAAGAGCAGCGGAGGAATATCTGAGCCGGCGCAAGCTGCTCAATCAAAACAGTTCACATTCAAATATTGTATCCTCTGTTATGGCAACCCTGTACGAGAAAAGTCAGGAAACTGAACAGCATGGGCAGAGGCTGGGTTTGCTTTGCCATGCAATCGGCGAGGAGTTAGGGTTGTCACAAAAAGAGCTGGATGAGCTGCAGCTTTTATCTAAACTGCATGATATCGGCAAAATCGGTATTGATGACCGCATTCTTAATAAAGCAGGAAAGTTAACTGCAAGCGAGTGGGCAATAATGAAGCAGCACCCGGAAATTGGGCATCGCATTGCCATGTCAACCCCCCAGCTAGAGCATATCGCAAAATATATTTTGTATCATCATGAACGATGGGATGGGACAGGATACCCAATAGGGCTAAAGGGACGAGAGATCCCTGTTATTTCACGGATTCTCGCAATTGCCGATGCCTATGATGCAATGACTCAAGACAGAATATACCGCAAGGCCCTACCAATGGAGGCTGCAATAAAAGAGATTAGGCGGAATGCAGGCACACAGTTTGACCCAGATATTGCACGTCTCTTTTGTGATGGACATTCCTATCGGTATCTTGCCAATCCCCTGACTCGGTCTGAATCAATGGATTGTTCTTAAATCTGTTAAATGTCTGACCTGTCTTTATCATCTTAGGAGGACATTGACGATTAGCGGATAGTATTTAAAATCTGAATACCGATGGAAAAAATGAAGCGAAAGTTTGAGCAAAAGATGTAATAAAAGATGGAACAAGAAAAGGCATCTTTTATCGTTAGTAAAAAGCGGGAATTTATATTCTACTCTTGGGGATGGGCGTTTAATTAACTGATGGGCTGATGACTTGAGCTAAGGCCGATCTTATACCTTGGGCTGCCAACGGGGATGTTTGACTTTAAATTATATATTAAGGTGCCGGAAGACGAAGAGGTTTATTCAGCTATAGATGTAAATAAATGTAATGGCTGTAAAATTTGTATTGATGCATGCCCAATGGATGTGCTCCGTTTTAATGAGGAGGCTCAAAAAGCTGTAATTAAATACCCCAAAGATTGCATTTGCTGTTACAATTGCGAAGAAGATTGCCCTACCGGGGCTACTTATGTGCATCCATTGCGCTACTATCCAATACCTCCCGCCTGGTGTTAGCCTATCCCAAATACATAAAAGCTGCTAAATTATATGGTCAAAGCGATTATTATGGCTTGAAACCGGAAGAGAGCCCTTAGGATTGGGTACCCTGATTAAACTTAATTTGCTAGTACATTAAAAATGGAAATGGAATTAAAGCATAAAACGGCAATTTTATGCTTGTTTCAAAGACATTATTAATTGGGATATCCTGTTTTTTCTAAAGTAAGACGAGGCAATGCCCCGGGGAACATAATCCCCGGGGTATTTTCTTTCACTTTAATAAGCTTGGTTTACCCAAACCGGTAAAACTCTTTTGACAGGATATTTTTAGTTGTTGAATTCCCCAAAGCGGCCCTATTTTTTTAATATTTTAAGAGCTTTTTAAGAGTGATTTGCCAAATTAAATTTATAGAATTAATCTAAGTATCCCCTGCAAGGGTATGGAAGCAGGCCAAAAAGGAATTAGGGAATTTCCGTTTAATATATAAGTGAATCCATCGTGAATACATTGTTTAATTCAGCAATATTATTTTTTGGGGAGGTTGTAATTTAATTAGGGCTTTGGGTTCTCATACGGGGCAAGAAGATTTAAATTTTCAAAGCCGGTGTCGGGTATAAAAAGCAAAAAATAAGAATAGATCCTGTATTTTTGGGCAAAAAAGTTTTTTGTAGGAGGTGTGAAATGAAAAAGAATTTTTTTGAAGAATGCACCCGACGAGAATTCCTAAGGGATCTACTTTATAATAATATTGTATGCGCAAAAGGTATTTGGGATATACAAAAACAATTAGAGATAAAAGCCCTGCCTAATACGGTTATGGCCATAACCATTGATAGTTACTACTTTAAAACCAGAAATGATAGCGAAAGGCAAAAACAAAACCTTAGATTAATGATATTAAAAAGCCTTGAAATTGTATCTGAGGAGCTGGATGCCATATGTTTAAATATGGCTGAAGATCTTTATGCATTACTTTTATATATTGATAGCAGTGAAATAAATTCCCTGGATAAAACTATAAAATTGGGTAAATATATCAGGGATTATATTGAAAGAGAAGCAAAGGTACCTGTTTCTGTAGGTATAGGGCAATGGTATGAAGATATCTTAGATTTACACCTTTCATATAAAGATGCGCTTTTAGCATGTAATCATAAATTTTTTATTGGAAAAGGGCAAGTCATTCATATAAATAATATAGTGCCTTTTTATGAGGGTGTTGAATTTTTCCCTGCGGAACAGGAAACACAGCTTTCTGTAAAATTGTTAAGCTGTGACGGAGAAGGCGCCTGCCAGATTTTAGATGAATTATTAGGAGAAATTCTTAAAGATAAATATATTGACCCTATTATTATTAAAGTTAGGATTGTGGAAATTCTTATAAACCTTATCCGGGTGGCCCTGAAAGCAGGGGCGGGGAATACGGAATTAACTACCCTTGGCGGCAGGTTTATGGGGGAAATATTAAAAAGCGATACTATATCGGATTTGCGGCATCAAATGGGAGAAGTAATTTGGGGAATTGTAGAAGAGATATCCCAAGGCAGGGAACGCATGAATTTTGAAATTTTTGAGAAAGCTTTAAAATACATTAATGAAAATTTCCGCAAAAAAATAACTTTAGATAAAGTTTCCGACCATGTTCATATCAGCCCATATTATTTTTGCCATGGATTTAAAAGGTTTACGGGTATGACTTTTATAGAATACCTAACTAAAGCAAGGATAGAAGAAGCAAAAAGATTATTATTGACTACAAACCTCCCCATAGGGGAAATAGGGAAACTTGTGGGATATGATGACCCTAATTATTATGGAAGAGTTTTTAAGAACCTGGAAGGTATTCCGCCAAGTAAATTTAAGGCGAATAAAAAAGCCCGTTTAGATGATGTTTTCCCCTCCTTGCTGGGGTAAATTTATTCTTTGCATAATCAATAATGCAACTTAACAAATGCCGGATTTGTGTTTTAAACAGATTTACCCTTAATCTATTGTAATTTATAAAATCATTTTAAAATATTTAGGCTATTTGTTAGAAGTACTGAGTTTAATTTTTAAACTTAAGGCTAAACTTGCGCCTAAGGAAAGGTTTGTGTAATAATTCTAAACAATTGCCTGTTTTTATTATAAAGAAAAATACAATAAACAACGCGCCGGAATTGCTATCCCAGCGCGTTTTTATATATTATGGTATAAATAAGGCTTGTAAAAACTTTAACATACCGCTAAATTTAGAGTTTAAAAGGGCAAATAGACGGTTAAAAAAATTGCGGGGCCATATAGTGTATTTATATTTCTAGGCAGAGTCATGAGATTTAAGGCGGGCGAATAATTCCGGACGATTATTAATATCCAGCTTTTTATAAAGGTTTTTAATATGAAAATTGGCGGTATGTACGCTGATTTTAAGCTCGCCTGCAATTTGCTTGGCATCCCTGCCCTGTAAAAGTAAGCGGGCCACTTCTTTTTCCCGGGGGGTGAGTTTTAAATTTTCCAGCATATCCGTTTCCCGCGCTTTAAGGGCGGCCTCTGTCATATCAAGAGAGCGGAAATCATCCGACCACTGGGCATAAAAAAGATGCTTAGAATAGGCGGGGGAAAGCAGGATAAATATTATAAAAACAGCCCCTGAGGCTAAGGTGGCGGTAAGGGGCAAAAGCTCGGGAAAGTAGGCGGAAATTGCCCCCGGAATAATATAAGATACCATGCTTAAAGGCAATATTGTTACAAGGCATAGCTTGAAAATGCGAAAATCCCCATGCTTTTTAAAAACGCAGCCTAAAAGATAGTAGGCCGCTATATAGCCCATTTGCTCAAAGCCGTGAATATAACGGGCAAGGCTTCTTAAAGCCGTGCCTTCAGCCATAAAATACAGCCCGTAAGTGCATATCATAGCGATAAAAAATAAATTGCACATATTCCAGATGCTGCGCCTTGTAATAAGCTGCAAAGCCACCGCAAGGAAGACAACGAAAATACCCACGGCCCCGTTTGCCACCATAGCCGCAGCGGATGAGGCCCCGGGTAAATAGGTATAAAATATTTCTACAAAGTAATGGGCAATAAAAAAGTATAATGTCAGCTTAAGGGCAGGGTTAAGGCTTGCTCTTGGTCTGTGCTCTATGGCTTTAAAATCATCCCATTTATAAAAAGAAAGGCAAAGGCCGGTACCAAGAATAAGAGCCGCCAAATAGGTTTTATTGTAAAATAGGAAAAGCCCCGAGCCCAGCTGATTAAGGGCAAAGAATAATGAAATAGCCGCGGCGCCTAAAAGACGCTCCGTATTATTAAGGGTAAATGTATAGGCAAAGGCAGCGCAGGCAGCGCAGCCCCCTAAACCCAACATAAAAAATATTGCCGTAACCAGGCTTAATATGCTTTCAGGCAATAAAAGCCATATGCCAAAAGCGGCGGCGGTGGCCAGAGCGCATATTTTGGCAATCAGCGCCATATTTTTTGTGCTGGTAAAAGCGAACAAAGCCCCGGCCCCCACGCAATAGGCGCTGCCCATAAGGGTCATGGCATCCAGGCCGAAAAGCTGTGCCAAATCGCTGAAAAGAGCTCCCTGCATATTGGCGAAAACAGGGGCCAAAGGGAAAATGAGCATATATTTTAAGTGGCCTACCCGGACATTACGGATATTTATATTATCTTTAGAGCGCAGCAAAAGAAGAAAGGAAGCCCCAAAGCCTTTTTTAATGTTCCGCTTTGCTTTGGCCATATTGCCACACCCCCCTCCGATAGCCATAGGTTTTTAGAGCCCCTGCCGAGGTCTTTAAATAATTTTTGTTATTAACCTTAAAAAAACCTAGACTGCTCTTTTTAAAGCCGCGGCACTAGACCTAGCCGGAGTATATTAAGTTCTTTAACCCTGTTTTTTTCATTATTTATTATACAAGGGTGTATTGTTTGCCAATCTTTTTTCCATTGTATCTTATAGCTATCTAAACTGCAAGAATTTTGGGTATTTCAAACGTTTAAGCCCGGAGAAAGCCATATGTGCAGATGCAAATATTGGAGTGTTAAAATCTTGGCACGGTAAAAAATTTGCCGGGTAGCCGCCATAAAAAGGCGTAAGGAGATATACGGGAATAGCCGTGTATGAGCCGATATTAAATTAAAAGCCCGCAAAACCCAAAATAACTTTGGGTTTTGCGGGCTTTCTGCTTATCCTGCTATTTGAGTAGGGGGTTATTGCAAGTAATTTAATCCTAGGTTCTAGTAAACCTGGCTAGGCTTTATTTTGTTTTCTTTTAGGCTGTAAAATTAAGCCATAATTTCTTTAATTGCTGCCAAAATACTTTCTTTAGTGGGGAAGACCTGCCACTCCTCGGCGCCGTAGGGAATAGGAACTTCGGCTCTTCCTAAGCGCAGAATGGGCTTTTTCAATTCGTTAAAGCATCTTTCATAAACCTGGGCCCCATGCTCGCCCCCTGTGCCGCCAAATACCGGGGCCTCATGAACAATAATCATCCGCCCGGTTTTTTTAACGGAGCTGCTTACCGTTTCTATATCAAAGGGTCTTATGGTGCGGGGGTCTACTAATTCTACACTTATACCCTGGGCCGCGGCCTCTTCAATGGCTTGTTCGGCAAATTTTCTCATTAATTGAGAAGCCATTAAAGTAATATCCGTCCCCTGGCGAACTACTTCCGCCTGGCCTAAGGGGATAATAAAATCTTCCTCCTCAGGCACTAAGCCTTTTTCGCCGTAAAGAGCTTTATGCTCTAAAAACAATACGGGGTTGGGGTCATGTATTGCCGCCCTTAAAAGGCCGGCGCAATCCGCCGGGGTAGAGGGGGCAACAATTTTAAGCCCGGGGAAATTCATCAGCCAGGCATCGGCGGTTTGAGAGTGGTGAATACCGGCGCCCCCGCAATAACCCTGGGCAGCCCGGCATACTATTGGGGCGGTAGCCTGTCCGTTTGTAACATACCAGGTAGAGGCCGCCTGCCCCGCAAAAGAATCTCCGCAAAGGGTGAGAAAATCGGCAAACATCAACTCAACAATGGGCTTTTTACCTGCAATAGCAGCGCCCACAGCCATGGTGCTGAAGCCATATTCGCTAATAGGTGAGTTTATAACCCTTTCCTCACCGTATTTTTGAATTAAGCCATTGGTAACCGCAAAGGTTCCGCCATAATAGCCAATATCTTCCCCGATAAGAAAGATATCTTTATCTTTGGCCATTTCCGCATCTAAAACAAGGTTTAGGGCCTTTATCATAGTCATTTTTTTAGCCATAGCTTTTCATCTCCGTTTAAAGTTTTTATTCGGCGTAAAAGAGCCTGGGGTTAAGGGTTTCCGCCTCAGTTTTTACCGGGCATTGAATGGCATATTCAAAGGCATCCCATACCACGGCCTCTTCCCTGGTCTGAATTTCCTTTAATTCCTCTGCTGTGGCGATTTTTTGCTCTATTAAATAGCTATAATAATTAGCCACAGGGTCCGTTTCTTTTATCTGCCTTTTTACTTCTTCCTGATCCCGATATTTATCGGTATCGCCAATAAAATGCCCGCCCCAGCGTACGGTGAAAAACTCAACTAAACTCGGTTCGTTTTTGCGGGCTTTTGCAATTGCCTCCCGCATAACCCGTTTAACCGTTAATACATCGCTGCCATTATGGCTAGAGCTGGGAAGGCCGAAGCCCTCTCCTCTTATGGCATAGCTGTCTACACCGCAGGTTTCCTCAAAGGAAGCCGACATACCCCAGCGATTATTATGAACATAAATAACACAAGGCAGCTTCCAGGCCGCCACCATATTCAAAACTTCCGAAACCGCGCCTTCATTCATTTCGCCGTCACCGATGCCTATTACCACACAGCCGTCGATTTTATCCATTTTAAAAGCCAAGGCCGTACCAACACCCATAGATACCCCCTGGCCTAAAAAGCCGCTCATAAGCCCCAGGCGGTTAGTTTTTGAATAAACATGATCCGGCCCGGCAAGCCCGGCGCATAAGCCGTCTTTTTTACCGAACATCTCGGCGGTAAATTCCCGGGGGCCTAAGCGCATAGCATATTGGGAATTACCCCGCCATTGGGGAGAAAGCCAGTCATTTGCTCCCAGCTCGTCCTGAATACCTACATAAAGGGCTTCCTGCCCATGGGCTAAATGGCAAAACCCGCTGAATTTGCCCTCTAAAAAGAGTTTTTTGCTAATATCCTCATAATATCTGCAAAAATACAGCTTCCGATAGAGATCTAGATATTTTTCCTTTGTGTATTCCATAAATATCCCCTTCTTCCATAATTTATCTAAGCGCGCTTATTTACTTTAAAGGTTAAGCCCCAAATAAGGCTCGGGGTCTTTGAGGCAGGCCAAATAAGCCTCAATAAATTGACATAAGGGAACGCCGCTTACAATTCGATGGTCTACTGTTAGGCCCAAATAAGCCTGGGGCCTAACGGATATATTTTTATCCTCATCGGCCACCACTTCATTTTTAATATTGCCTACCGTCATAATAGCTGCCTGAGGCGCAGGTATAATAGCATCGGAGCCGTCAATTTCATAGGCGCCGGTGCTGGAAAATGTAAAAGTGCCTCCTGTCATATCCTCAAGGGTAATGGTTTTATTGCGCACTTTTGCGGCTAAATTTCTCAGCTCATGGGCAATTTCCTGTACATTTTTAAGCTCCACATTACGGATAACCGGAGCATATAGCAAATCGTCTTCAGTTGATACCCCAACGGCAATATTTACAGATTGGTAAAGCTCTATTTTTTTGCCGTTAATTGAAGAATTTAAATAAGGGCTTTTAGCCAAAGCCGGAGCGCAAAGCTTAATCATCATATCGGTATAGCCGATTTTAAGCCCCAGCATTTTATACTTTTCTCTTAGCTTTATCAAGGCGCCCATATCCGCCCGAACAAAGCTGAAATTAGGAACCCCGACATATAAACTTTCATACAGATTACTGGCTATTGTGCGCCTTACACCGGTAAAGGGAACTGTTTTTAAAATAATTTTCCCGTCTTCAGTTTTTATTTGATTGTCAGGCATAGTATCACCCCAAATTTTCTTTATTCGCTTTCAATCTCCATTATGGGGACGCCAACCTCAACCTCGTCTCCTTCTTCAAAGAGCAAGGATTTTACCAAGCCGCTAACGGTGCTTTCCAGATTATTAGTAATCTTTTCAGAAGAAATTTCGCAAACAATATCTCCTGCTTTTACGGCGTCTCCCTCGGCGACCAACCACTCGATAATTTCTCCTTTTTCCATTGTATGGCCATATTTCGGCATCAGAATTTTGGTAAGTATATTTATCTCCCCTTCCTAAAAATAATTGCTGATAGCTTCGGCTCTTTGGCCGCCCCGGCAAAACCAAATAGGATTGCCCATAGGCAAAAACCCAAAAGATTAGACTATATACACATAATATAATGTATATGCTTCAGATATCTATCTGACATATGTCGTATCTTTATAAGTGAATATTGCAACATATTACGTATGTTGTTTATGAATTATGAAAGATATAATGGTGTAAGTACTATATATTTTAGGGCAAAAGCAAGGATATTGCCTTTAAAGCTATTTACAGGCCGGCGTTTGGTCCGGCAAACAGAAACGGAGGATTTAATATGAAAAACGCTATTTTTGGTAATCGCAATCCTTTTGATGTAAGCGGTAAAATTGTTTTAATTACCGGGGCCGGGTCCGGTTTGGGGAAGGGCTATTCCCATGTTTTTGCGGAGCTCGGTTCCACTGTTTGCTGTGCCGATGTTAATGAAAAGGCCGTTAAAGCCACGGTAGACGGCATAGTGGAAGATGGCGGCCTTGCCCATGCCTATACGGTAGATGTAAGCAAGACCGATACTATTAAGGCAATGGTTGGCCAAATTATTAAAGACCATGGCAGAATAGATGTTTTAGTAAATAATGCCGGTACCGATGATTGCAAACATGTATTGGATGTTACCCCTGAAAACTTTGATTATATTAATAATGTTAATATGCGGGGCAGCTTCTTTGTTGCCCAGGAGGTTGCCAAAACCATGGTAGCCCGGGGGCAGGGCGGTAAAATTGTTAATATCTCATCCATAAATGCCTTTTTGGGCATGGAGGGTTCTTGTATTTACGCAGCCGGCAAAGCCGGGGTGCTTTTATATTCTAAAAGCATGGCTATGGAATTGGCCCCCCACAATATCCAGGTAAACGCAATTTGCCCCGGCTTTTGCCAAACCCCTATGGCTGATTTATTTATCCACTGCGAAGACGACCTTAAGGCGATTATGCGTAATATTCCCATGCAGCGCGCCGGCGGCCCCAAGGATATTGCCGGGCCTATTTTACTGCTTTCTTCCGAGGCCAGCGACTATATGACAGGGACCTATATTATTGTTGACGGCGGCTGGATGGCCGGTTAAAGATGGCCGGTTAAAGATGACAGGTTAAATAAGCTGGAATATTTAATTACTAATTTAGGGAAACCGCCGGAATACGGATTAATTTTTTAAAGGAGGTTAAAATATGCTTGCCGTAAGATATTATGCTCCCGGAGATATCCGCGTTGAAGAATTGCCTATTCCCCAGCCCGAAAGTAATCAGGCGCTAATTAAGGTTATATATGGGGGAATATGCGGGTCAGACTTGCACATTTACAGAGAAGGTATGTTTATGACCTATGCCCCGGAAACTTTAGGCCATGAGTTTATAGGCAGAATTGAAAAAGCCCCGGAGGGCTCAGGTTTTAAGAAGGGGGACCTTGTTGTAGGTCATCCCGGCGTATATTGCGGAAAATGCGCCCCCTGCCAAAATGGAGATACCCTGCATTGCCTGGGGATAAGCTTTATTGGCGAATGCCGCCCCGGTTGCTTTGCGGAATATGTTGCTTTAGATACCGATATTTTAATTAAATTTAAAGATGGTGTTGATTTAATTCAGGCCGGGGTAACGGAGCCGGTAACGGTGGCCCTTCATGCGGCAAAAAGAATTGCCTGCGGGCCTAAGGATAGGGTGGCGGTTTTCGGCGGCGGACCTATTGGCCTTCTAATAGCCTATATGCTTAAGAATGTTTATAAGGCCGCCTCTGTAACTCTTATAGATATTGACCCCTACCGCCGGGAACAGGCCAAGCTTTGCGGGGCCGATGAAATACTAAGCGATTATAAAAAAAGCGCCTTTAAAAGCTTTTCTAAGGTTGTGGATTGCGCCGGAGCTGAAATTGCCCTTAACCTGGCTTTGGATGCGGTAGAGCCGGAGGGTACGGTATTTGTTACCGCCCTTTACGAAAAGCTGCCGGTAGTTGATATTAATTTACTGGTTAATAAAGAGTTGCATATTCAGGGGAATAATGCCTATACCTTCCAGGAAATGGTTGAGGCTGTTGAATTAATCGGCAGCGGAAAATATGATTTTTCCTGGCTGGTTTCCAGCATTGTGCCGGGAAAAGAAGCCCCGAAGGCTTTTGGGTCTTTGGCGGCTAAGGATAAAAAGGATATTAAAATACTGCTTTCCTTCGAGTAAATCTGCAGCGGCCCCTGCCGGATTTTAAAGGGGAGGCAAGGGTGCTTTAATAGCAGCAGACTATTTCTAAAGGGGGTGAAAAAACTTAGTTGCCCTGGTTGATTCCCCGGCTTTTATATATGCCGGTATGTTATCAAATAAGAAATGGGGAGTGCCGTAATGAGTCAAGAAAAAAAGAAACGGAATCCGCTATATTATGTACTGATTGGCATTATTGCCGTTTGCTTCATTCTTATGATTAATCCTAATATTATAGGCTGGAATACGCCTGACCCCTCTAAATGGGTTTTTGGTGTTATTCCCCTGGCCCAATTTTGTATTTACTTCTTCCCCCTAATAATTTGCCTATCTATGGGGGGCTTGTATTTATTGGATTATACCCAGAAAAAACGGGAGCTTCAGGCTAAAAAGGCTTTAAACCACCCAATGGAAGGAGATGTGGGCAATGCTTGAGTATTCTTCGGGAAAGGTTATTATTACCATTGGCATTATGCTGGTTTACTTTATGGTTATGTTCTTCACGGCCTTTATTTTTAAAGGTTCTAAAATGCAGGAAGCGACCGTTGAGGAATTTGCCGTAGGCAGCCGTTCCTTCCACTGGACTTTAGTGCTCTTTACCTATGTAGGTACTTTTACAACCTCATCCCTGTATACCAGTTGGTTTTCCTGGTCTGCCGGCGAGGGTTTAGTCTCCATGTACATCATTTGTTATTCGGCCACCTGTTATTTATTTATGTACTTAATGGCCCACAAGGGTTTTATTTGGGGCAAAGAGTATAAAATGGTGGTAATGCCCGACTTTGTTCAGGTACGCTATAATAATAGAAAATTTACCCGCTTTTTTGCCCTTATGGCTTTAATTGTAGAGGCACCCTGGGTAATAATGGAGTTTTATGCCATGGGTTCCTTAGTAGAAGCAATTACTTATGGTAAAATACCGCATCGCCTGGCTACAATTATTATTGTTGCCTTCGTTATGGCTTATGTGCTTTACAGCGGAATGCGGGCTGTAGCCTGGACAGAGCTGGTACAGGGTATTTTATCCAGTATGGTTATTTCTGTGGGCTTCCTTTTTATGGCCTATAAACTTTACGGCGGCTTCGGAGATATGTGGAGCGGCATTTATGCCATGATGCCGGAAAATTTAACCGTTACCCATGGGGGGGATTACAATATCCATTATTGGCTTTCCATTGTAACCCTGGCCAGTATCGGCAATTTATGCCAGCTTAGCTATTTTACCCGGCTCTTTACCGCCCAAAACCCCTTGGATATTAAAAAGTGCGCTTTTGTAGGCGGGTTTTTAACTTTGCTGGTATGCGCTTTCCAATTCACCATTGCTTCAGGCGGGCTTTTAGTTCCCGGCGCCGAGGCTTTGCTTGGCAGTGAGCTTGTTTTCTTCGGCCTGGCGGATTATGCCTTTGGCCCCTGGTATTTGGGTTTTGCCGCCATTGTTGTGGTGGCCGCGGGCATGAGCTTGGTCTCTACGGTTATGAGCTCCCATGCCGTAACAATTTCCGAGATATTTATAAAAGGCTCCAAAAAAGTTCGCACAGAGGCGGAAAGGCTGCGGCTTATCCGTACTACCCTGGTAGTTTATACCGTTATTGCCTTAATTATCGCTTTAATGAACTTACCCAATCTTTACGCTATCGCCCTTGGTTTATTTGAAGGCCTGCTGCAATTTGTTCCTATGATGCTCTTCGGCGTCTATTGGAAGCGGGCAAATATTAAAGGTGTTGCCTCGGGCTTTATTTTTGGCTTACTTGTAACCTACGGCATTTATGTTTTTGCCGGCAACAGCGTTTTCGGCTATACCGGGGGTATAATCGGCGGCTTGGTTAACTGCGGCCTGATAGTACTCTTCGGCTTGCTCTCCAAGCCCGAAAAGCGTGTTGAAGAGCTCTTTGCTCTTGCGGAGAAAGACGATGTTGATTATAGCAGCACAATAGAATTAGCCTAAAGTTAAATATTACCAAACCCTTATAAAAAACAGCTTTGGGGGGCCTTCCCGGCCCTCTAAAGCTGTTTAAAGGAATATAAAGTATAATTAGCCTGCGTTAATAGAGACCATATAAAGAGAATACTATGCCTATACGGGCAAAGTTATATAATAAGGTTCTAAATAAGGTTCTAAATAAGGTTCTGTAATAAGGTTCTATAATTAAGGAAGGTTAAACCCTTTGGAAGGATAAAAGACAAAGTAAAAGCGAGGATTAAGCGATGCTCTTTGATTATGATTTAATTGTTATCGGCGGGGGCCCGGGGGGATATACGGCGGCAATTCGGGGCGCCCAATTAGGCGCCAAAACCGCCCTGGTGGAAAAAGCCGCCTTAGGGGGAGTTTGTCTCAATAAGGGCTGTATACCCACAAAGGCTTTTATAGAATCCGCCAAAAGGCTGAGTGATTTAAAAGAGGCCGCCGCCTTTGGAATTGAGGCCGAAATAAAGTCTCTTGATTTTAAGATTATCAGGGAAAGAAAAAATAAGCTGGTAAATAATTTATCCCGGGGTATAGAGGGCTTGCTCCAAAAAAACGGTGTTCAAATTTATAATGGGGCGGCTGCTTTCATAGACGAGGAGAGTATTTCAGTAAACGGCCAAATCCTGAGGGGCAAAAAGTTTATTATCGCCACCGGGGCGGTACCTAAAAGGCCCCGGAGCCTTGAAAACAATCAGCATATTATAGATAGCGATGCAATTTTAAATTTAGAGGAATTGCCTGAAAGCCTAATTATACTTGGGGGAGGGGTAATCGGAATTGAGTTTGCCGGAATTTTTAATGCCCTGGGGGTAAAAGTTACGGTATTGGAATATTGCGACGAAATTTTACCCGGCTTTGATAGGGAAATAGCCGGGGCTCTGCGTAAAGCTTTAAAAAGGCAAAAAATTAATATCGAGCTAAATGCCGATATAGTGGATGTGCAAAAAGAAGACGGCGGAGATTTTATAGTTAAATATCAGCAAAAAGGTATTGAAAAAGCCGTTTTAAGCAGCCTTGTTCTTTGCGCCACAGGCCGGAGGGCGGAGTTTTCTGAACTGCAAATAGAAAAAGCCGGAATTAAAGCCCTTCCGGAGGGTATTTTAGTTGATTCTCTCCTCCTGACTAATAAAAAGCATATCGGAGCCATTGGAGATGTTAAAGGCGGTATTCAATTAGCCCATTTGGCTTCGGCGGAGGGCATCTCTCTGGCTGAGGTATTTTTTGCGGGGCGCCTTAAAATAGATAATGCCATAATCCCCGCCTGCTTATACAGTCGGCCGGAATTTGCCTCGGTGGGTATGACGGAAGAGGAAATTATCCGGAAATCAATTCCTTACGGCAAGGGGGTTTTCCCTTTGGCAGCCAGCGGCAAGGCCCAGATTATGGGGCGGCCGGCCGGCATGGTTAAGGTGCTTTTCTCTAAGGGGGACGGGGCTTTACTTGGTCTGCATATATTGGCTCCCGGCGCTACGGAAATGATTATGGAAGGGGCTCTTGCCCTAAACCGGGGTATGACAATAGAAGAAATTGCCTCTATTATTCATCCTCATCCTACTATCAGCGAGGCAATTGCAGAAGCCGCCTATCTGGCTCTGGGTAAACCCATTAATATTTAAACTAAACAAACCATTTTAAAACTGATAATATAAGGAGGGCCTATGTACTTCCTGGACGGCTTTTCCACAGATCCTTGCTTTAACCTGGCTATGGAGGAATACCTTTTTAATAAGGCCGGGGCGGAGGAATATTTTATGCTCTGGCAAAACGACAATGCCATTATAATCGGAAGGCATCAAAATACTCTGGAGGAAATTAATGAAGATTATGTGAATAAGCAGGGAATTAAAGTTGTGCGGCGCATAACGGGGGGAGGGGCGGTTTATCATGATTTGGGAAATTTAAATTATAGCTTTATTTCCCCCCTTGAATCCGCCGCTGATTTTGATTTTCGCTTTTTCACTCGGCCTATTTTAGAGATTATGTCGTTTTTGGGTATAGAGGCGGAATTTTCCAGCCGTAATGATTTGACAATTTCCGGCATGAAGTTCTCCGGCACGGCTCAGCATATTTCCAGAAAAAAGCTGCTGCATCATGGCACTTTACTTTTCAGCGCCGATTTAAATATCCTTGGCCGGGCCTTAAAAGCCAATAAAACCAAGCTTGCCGCAAAGGGTATATCATCAGTCAGAAGCAGGGTAACCAATATAAGGGAGCATTTAAAAGAGGCCCTGTCTATTGAGGAATTCCGCAAAATTGTTAAGGAATACTTATTCCGTTCCGATAATATGCAGGAAATTGCCTTAACCCAGGAGGATATTACCGCCATTAATCAATTAAAAGCCGGCCGCTACGAAACCTGGGAGTGGAATTATGGCAAATCTCCGGATTATAATTGCCGCAGGGAGCTGCAATTTCAGGCCGGCATCCTTTCTGCCTTGATGTTTATAGAAAACGGCTGTATTAAAAATGTACGTTTTTACGGGGATTTTTTCAGCAGAGGGGATATTGGGGAATTAGAGGACCTTTTACAGGGGGTCTCTCTGGAAAGGTTATCCATACTGGACGCCTTAACAGGGATTGATCTTGACGCCTTTATTAACGGCATTAACCCCGGCCAATTGGCGGAAGCTCTGGCCGGTTAGGTATAGCGGGCCTTAAGGGGATAAACATAAATATATTGGCAGCTGTCAGGGGGCTGGCCGCTGCCCCAAAGGGTCTGTTTTTGGCGGTTTTATTTATGGTTATCTAGGCCTTTCCTAGGGGTTAAGCCTTGACAAAAGGGGTGGAATCGAGATACAATTTAGTTGCGTGAGGGTTTTTTTGGGGTTTGCATTTATAATCCTCCTAAAACGCTTCGAGATTTTTAGGCTGTTGATATATTAGCCCGCTAGTATATTTAGCCGTCAGAATATTAGGCCTTTAGGGTACAGGAAGCAAAAAGAGTGAGCTTATTGCGCTCAGGCCAGGCCAACCCTGTATAAAAATTTTGAGCCCCCAAGACCTGTAATGCAAGTCTGTTTTTTGCATGGAAGAGGCCTGGGGGCAAATTGTCTTTTTATGGCAAATTTTTGAACCTGTATAAAAAATTTAGCCGCTATGTTTTTAGCGGCCCGTAACTAAAAGGCCTTTCTAGTTCTATACTTGGGTGGTTCAGATAAATGCTGCTTTATAACACTTGTTTTTTTGCTGTAAAGGGGGGAGTACATATGGATGAGAGGTCTTTATTAAAGGAAGATTATAAGCTCATCCTGGAATTTCAAGATTCTTTGCAAAATAGTGAAGAAGATTTTTCTAAAAGAGTTTTGGATAAATTATACGGTATGTTTGGCCTTACCTGTTTATATTTTTCTTTAGCGGATGAAGAGGGCCGCTTCTTCAGGCCGGAGGGAATTAATTTTTCTAAACAGGCTTTAAAGGATTATGTAGAATATTTTTTTGAAAAAGATCCCATTTATCATAAAAATCTTCCCCATCCGGCTTTATATAATAGAGATACCGTATTAATGACGGAGCTTTTAGATTATTCTACATTTGAAAGAACTGAATACTATAATGATTTTTTTAAAAAATGTGATTTTTACCATGAAATAGGCATTTACCTTAAATGCGGCGGGAAGCATATTGGGGCTATGGGGGTCATGCGCCCCAAAAGCGAGGGGAATTTTACAAAAAGAGAACATGCTCTGGTAAATACAATTACAACAATTATCTCTCATGAGCTTAAATATTTTCTGGATAAAAATAAGATGAAAAGCAAAACGCTATTATATAAAAGCTCATTTTTAAATAATCCCATAGGCGTAATTATTTTAGATAATAATTTTCAGGTTGTGGAATTTAATCAATCCGCCGCGGAATATTGCCGGGAAATTTCCGGAGACAAACAAAGCAGCCGCCATCCTATAGATACGGTTATCGGTAATATCCTTAATAATATAGGGCTGGGAATTAAAAACGGCAATACCTGCATATATACGGATTATACCGGTTACCGCTTTGAAATTATCCCTACTCTTGTGCCGGATATCCGCTATAAACTAAGCACTAATTATGTAGTATATATTAAAAACGGCAGCTCTTCTAATTCCGGGGCGCTAAATAACGGTTCTGTGGCGGCCGGTAAGCTTACAAACCGCGAGCTGTCAATTGTTGATTTAATCGCCAAAGGCCTGACAAATAAACAAATTGGGGAAAGGCTTTTTATCAGCCCTCAAACCGTAAGAACCCATATTGAAAATATTATGCAAAAGCTGCAGGTAAATAACCGTACAGCTATTTTATATAAATTAGGCAAGGTAAAATAGGGCGAGAAAAATAAGGTAAGATAAAATAAGGTAAGATAAAATAAGGTAAGATAAAATAAGTGGGCCTTTGCTCATTTACTGGCTTAAAAGCCTTATAATCCCGGGATATCGGGGCTATAAGGCTTTTTTTGTTTTATAAGATATTCCTAAGGCTTTAAATTTTAATATGCGGGGGCTTGGCGCCGGGGCATTTATATTTTGCCCGGCCTAAAATTTTAGCGGGGAGGAGTTTAATTGCCAATAGAAAAAGTTAAAAATAATATTGGCAAAATAATAGTATTACGCCTTAAGGTAGGTTCGAGTATTAGGGTTTTAGCGGGGAATTAAGCGTATAAAAAATTATATTTAAGCAATTTTGGCATTAAAAATATGAGCTTACGCAAGTAAATTGCTGTTGACAAAACTGAACACATATAGTATTGTGAAGGTGTTAAGGATAACCGCATAAGCATGACCAAAAGCGCCACTTCTGTTGCTTCAGTTAAGTGTGTGCTTTTTTTATATGCAAATTGCGGTTAATTCCCTGCTTATAATTTAAATTCCGTATAAGGAGGTATATGCATGAGCAAAAAATGGGAGCATCTTTTTATTTCTCCATCTTATCGCCCGCCGGTTTTGGATACACCCTATGACGGCCACGGCAATTTAAAAACCGGCCGTACCCTGGGGCAGACTTATGCCAATGATGAACTCTTCCCTGAGGGTAATGCCAATTTCAGCCTTTCCTGGTTTTATGATGTGCCTAAGGTTAACCCCATTGTCGGGGAGCATGTTCATGAAGATGATGAATTGATTTTTTTCATGCCCAGCTTTAACCATAAGGATGACGATGTAAACGCGGAATGGGGCGAGGCTATAGTTTATCTGGAAGGCGAGCCCTATACCGTAAAAGACAATTGCTGTATTTATGTTCCCGGGGGTTTGCCCCATGGCCCCTTTGAATGGGTACGGGTAGACAGACCCCATTTATTCCTTACCGTAGTTTTAAGCGGCGAATATGCCAGAACAGAAGGCGGCAAAAAGTGGAAGCATGTAGACGGGGCCCATGTTTTAGTTGACGAATAGGCTAAGTAAGGCAGTCATTGAAATCCGCGGCCCCGAATATATATAGGCGAAGAATACCTCCGCCTCTAAAACATGGCCGGAGCCATTAAAATTCGGGGCTAAAAGATTTTATTCTTGGGTTTAATGCGTAAATAATGCCGGGGGCAGGGCGCCGGCAGGCTTTTTAATAAAAGCGCCAATAAGTTTAATGCCCTTAAGCCTTTGGCAGGCAATAATAAAAAACTTTTAAAAAAATCAGATTATTCTCTTGACTCTTTTGAACAAGTATAGTAAAATGGTTACTATACATGTTCAGAATATGCTTGAAAGCAGAAAACCGTAAGGCAAATATTTTGAATAATTAAATTAGGAAGGGAGGGTTATAAGGGCGCTGGAAAAGCGTAAGCGGCATCCTTAACACAGCTATTGTACTTATCTTGATATTTGAAAGGAGTGAACCCATTGGCAACTGTTGCTTCAGCAGAAGAGAAGGTTCTAGGAAAACTAGATTTAACCAGTATTGCGGTAGGTAATGTTATCGGCGGCGGCATTATGTCCGTTGTTGGCGTGGCTATTGGCCTTACGGGGCGTTCGGTAGCTATTGCAATCGTTATTTGTTCCCTTATGACTTTTATTTCCATCTTACCTAATGCAATTGCGGCTTCAACAATTAGGATGAACGGCGGCATGTACACACTGGCGGCACTTTTAGGGGGTAAATTCTTTGCCGGTATATATGTTGCTTTCTGGCTAACCAACTTCTTCGGGGCTTCGCTGTATTGTACTTCCTTTGCCCAATATGTTACGGATTTTGTTCCCGGCTTTAACTTTAAGCTGGTTGCCGTAGCCCTTTTGGTTCTTGTTGCGGCCTTAAACTTCTTAGGTATTAAGGTGGCGGCCGGAGCGCAAAATATTATGGTTGTTGTCTTATTGGCGGCTTTATTGGTATTCTCTTTCTTTGGCTTCCGCCATATTCAGCCGGGGTTCTTTGATCCCCCCGATTTTATGTTAAATGGCTGGAAGGGTGTTATGTATGCGGCTGCTCTTATGAACTTCGCCACCGGCGGCGCTCAATTAGTAGTTAACTTCGGCCGTCAGAGTAAAAACCCGACCAAAGATATTCCCTTTGCTATTATTATGAGCTCTCTAATTGTTATGGTTATTTATTTCATGGTTACCATGGTAGCCTCCGGAGTTTTGGCCATCAGCGAAGTTGAAGGCCAATCTCTGGCGAAAGTGGCGGCAACCGTCCTTCCTCCCTGGCTCTACATATTCTTTATTGTGGGCGGCGCCATGTTTGCTCTTGTTACTTCCCTAAACGCCTTAATGGGCTGGCTCCCTCCCCCGGTGGTTCAGGCCTGTAATGACGGCTGGCTCCCCAAGAGCTTTGGCGCTATTAATAAGCGTTTCCATTCTCCCCACTGGGTATTGCTCTTTATTACCATTATGGCCGGAGGTATTTTAGTAGCCGGCTGGGAAATCGGCTCCATTGCCATTGTCGGTACCTTCCTTGCCAATGTAGGGAACCTTATTATTGTGCTGGCTCTTATCCGCCTGCCTAAAGTGGTTCCCCATCTATGGGAGAAATCGGTTTTCCATATGCCCAACTGGATTTACTCTCTCCTTTGCTTTGCAGGCTTTATAGTTTGCGTAGTATTTGAGTATTTCCTCTTTGATATTCTCAGCGGCCCGGAGAAAATCGGGCTTGTTGTTTACACTGTGATTTCCATTCTCTTTGCCTGGGGAATGACAAAAGCCAAAGGCGGCAAACAGGTAGAAATCGAAACCAGCTACGAGGAAGCTTAAGGAGGTATACCCATGTATAACGGACCAAAATGCCTTGGACTTACGCCTCAAAGTACTAACGAAGAAAAGAAAAAGGCTGCCTTTGACTTTGTCTTCGGTATAGGCTATATGTCCTTTGCCACCACGGCAATTGACGGTAAAACACCTACAAACAGAGCGCTGGAAATTCATCGTTTGGATGATGAGGGCAATATGTATGTAGGAGCTTCCCGGGGCAAGCATTTCTTTGATGAAATGGAAATATTCCCCTATGTTAGCGCTATGGCTGTTGACACCGTGGCAGTGCGTATAAATGCCTGGCTGAAAAAAGTCGATGACGAGAAGATTAGGGCACGCTATTGGGAGCTTAACCGCGGGACCGAAGCCTTGTACAGAAAGGATTTGTCCAATTTCCAGGTTTATTTAATGGAAAAAGGCGAGGGGGAAGTCTTCCATGTTTATAAGGATGACGGTATTTCCCGTGTCCGTTTCTCCTTCGGCGATGTTAAGCAACGGCCCTGGATGTATGAAATTGGTGATGATTGCACCGGCTGCGGTGTCTGTGTTGAAAATTGCCAAACAGAGACTATTTCCTTAAACGAATACAATAAGGCCGTTCTTGAGCATTACGGCTGTAATGAATGCGGGTCGTGCTATTTTTCCTGTCCTGAAAAGGTAATCAGGAAAATAGAGTTTGTTTAAAGCAAAAATACCGCCCCCCCTTTAAAGGGGGGGCGGTTTAAAAAAGAGGGCCCGGGTAAAAAATTTGCCCTGCGCCGCGAATTAAAGGAGATATTGCTATGGAATATAAATATCCTCATTTATTCAGCCCGTTAAAAATCGGACCTTATACTTTACGCAACCGCATTGAAGGGGCCCCCATGGGCTTTTCCGATACTTTAACCACCGGGTATTTCTGTAAAGAAAATATTTCTATGTACAGGGCCTTTGCTAAAGGCGGGGCCGCCATAGTTACAGTAGGAGAAACAAATGTAGATGCCTATACAGGCCAAGCCCATGACCGGACTACCCCCCTTGATAACAGGGATATTCTTCCAAGCCTTTTGGAATGCTCCGATGCTATTAAGCAGCATGGCGCCTTAGCCTCTATTGAGCTTATTCATCCCGGCCATTGGGCCAACCCCAAATATACCACCGGGCCGAGAATACTCAGCGCAAGCGCCGGTGTTCATCATCGTTACGGCCAGGTGTATGAGGCCGAGGAAATGACAGAGGATGATATTGAAAGAGTAGTGGATGCCTTTGGCAGAGCCGCATATATGGCTAAAATGGGCGGCTTTGAAATGTGCATGATTCACGGTGCCCACGGCTGGCTTATTTCCCAATTCTTAAGCCTGTCTGAAAATCATAGAAAAGACCGCTTTGGCGGAAGCCTTGAAAACAGAGCCCGCCTGCCTTTAATGATTATTGAAAGAATCAGGCAATATTGCGGCCCTAATTTCCCCATTGAATTCAGATTCTCAGGCAAAGTTGCCTCAGACGGTGAGGAAGAAATTAAAGAGACTATTGAATTTGCGAAAATGCTGGACGGTAAAGTAGATTTAATTCATGTATCCGTTTCCAGCTTCGCAAAAAAGGATACAGTACCCAGAATGTTCCCGACAATGTTTTTACCCCATGGGGTAAATGCAGATATTGCGGCGGATATTAAAAAGCATGTAAAAACCCCGGTAGTTACAGTTGGCCGCATAGGCTACCCCCATTTAATGGAAGAAATTATTGCCACAGGCCAGGCCGATATGGTGGCTATGGTAAGAGGCTTAATGGCGGACCCGGAATTGCCGAGAAAGGCCAGAGAGGGAAGAGAGGATGAAATAATCCCCTGCCTTCGCTGTAATGTATGCCTGAGCGAAACCTTTGTTTCTCTATTGCCTTATGCCAGCCGCGCCATGAAATGCGCTGTTAACCCCACCTGCGGCAGGGAGTTTCAGGCCAAGCTTTGGGATGACCCCAGGCGCCACTATAAAGTGCTGATTGCCGGAGGCGGCCCCGCCGGTATGCAGGCGGCCATTACCGCCTCGGAGCGGGGGCATGATGTTATTCTCTGCGAGGAGGCGGATCATTTAGGCGGAACCCTTAATACGGCAAAGCATATATCTTTTAAGGATGATATGATTAATTATATGAATGCCATGATAAACCGGGTTAAAAACCGGAAGATAACCGTTTGGCTCAATACTAAGGTAACTCCTGAATTAATTGCCGAAATTAAGCCGGATTACCTTATTGCAGCCATGGGCGCCAGGCCCATGGAATGCAAAATCCCCGGCCATAATCTTCCCCATGTAATCCGGGCCGAGGATGTTTCCCAGCATTTAGACGAAATTGGGAATAATGTAGCTGTTATCGGCGGCGGCTTAAGCGGCGCTGAGGAAGCTTTGGATCTTGCTATGAAGGGTCATCAGGTAACCCTTTTAGAGATGACAGACGATATAGCCCGGGATGCCAACTTCAGAGCCAGAGAAGCCCTTCTCCAGGAAATTGATAAATACCAGGATAATTTAAGGGTGCTTACCAAGGTTACCGCTAAAGAAATTAAGGCAGACCGGGTATTGCTTGAAGGAGAAGAGGGAGCCTTAGAGGTAAATGCCGATACGGTTATTTTAGCCGTAGGCCGCACCGCCTTAAGCGAAGAGGCGGAAGCCTTAAGAGACTGCGTTCCCGAATTTATTGCCATTGGCGATTGCCGCCTGCCGGGGCAGATTATTAATGCCACCAGAGGCGGATATTATGCGGGTATGAATATTTATTAAATTTAAGTTTGTGTTTTTGCCAAAAAACCCTTTAGGGGCAGCCACTTAGCTTCAATTAATAGAAGTATATGCCTTAACGCCCCGGCCTTTAGGAAGGCGGGCAAAACACAGCTTAATAGATTTGTAAAGTTAAAGCATCCGCAGTGAAGCCTTCGCCGCGGATGCTTTTTATATTACAAAAAGTTAATTTATAAAGAGTTTAATCAAAGGGTTTTTAATTAAGTAAAAAATAAGGGCTTGTTTTTGGTCACTTTAAAGTTTAAAAACATAATTAAAGGGGTTTAATTAAAAAAATATTTATAAAGGCTTAAATAAGGGCGGCCGGCAATTAAAAAACCAGCTTAAAATCAAGGGCGGCCTAGGCCCGGGCCTCGGCAGCTCTTGACATTTTTACGCAATCTTTATATAATCAATTCATCACTTTAGCGTCGATAGCCCTAAAGTGAAATATCATATTGTAGTATAGAAGGATGGTAGAATATGAAAAAAATGCAAAAGCTAATCAGTATTTTGGCATGCCTTGCCTTAATACTCATTGCTGCCACAGCTTGCAGCAATGGTGCAGAAACCAGCGGTGACGCAGGGGGCCAAGAGAGTTTTTCCGTAGGTATACTTCAGCTTATTCAGCATGAGGCTCTAGATGCCGCCACAAACGGCTTTAAAGACGCCCTTACTGAAAAACTGGGGGATAAGGTAAGCTTTACCGAGCAAAATGCCCAGGGGGATTCCAATACCTGCGCGACTATTGCCAATGGATTTGTTGCCTCAAATGTTGATTTGATTTTGGCAAACGCCACCCCGGCCCTGCAGGCGGCGGCGGCGGCAACGGCAACTATCCCTGTTTTAGGCACATCTATTACCGAATATGGTGTTGCTCTGGATCTTAGAGATTTTACAGGTACCGTAGGCGGCAATGTTTCCGGTACATCGGATCTTGCCCCCTTGGATCAGCAGGCCCAAATGATTAAGGATCTTTTCCCTGAGGCAAATAAAGTAGGTTTAATTTATTGCTCCGCAGAGGCAAATTCACTCTATCAGGTAAATACCATTAAAAGCCTTATTGAAGATTTGGGCTATCAGGGTAAACTTTATCCTTTCTCAGATTCCAATGATTTAGCTGCCATAGCCAAAACGGCAGCCGATGAAAGCGATATTATTTATGTTCCCACAGATAATACTGTAGCCTCAAATACCGGTATAATCGATAATATTTGCCGCCCGGCAAAAATTCCGGTTATTACGGGTGAAAAAGGGGTTTGCGCCGGATGCGGCGTTGCAACCCTCTCTATAGACTATTATGATTTAGGGTATGCCACAGGCTTAATGGCCCATAAAATACTTACGGGCCAAAGCGATATTCAAAGCATGCCTATTGAGTATGCCCCGAATTTTACAAAAATGTATAATGAAGAAATTTGTAATGAGCTGGGTATAGTTCCCCCCGCTGATTATCTTAAAATCACAGAATAATTTTCGGCGGTTTTTAGGATTGGAGGGGAGCCTAATTCCTGGTATTTTTGAATTAATTAATCAGCTGCCCGGCGCTTTGGCCCAGGGGCTTATCTGGGGCATAATGGCAATCGGCGTATATATAACATATCAGGTTTTAAGTATGGCCGATTTAACGGTGGATGGTACATTTTGCACCGGCGGGGCCATATGTGTTGTAATGATATTAAACGGCTATAGCGTAGGCCTTTCCCTATTAGTCGCCTTTATTGGGGGTATGCTGGGGGGGCTTGCAACCGGCTTATTCCATACCTTTTGCGGAATTTCGGCTATCCTTTCCGGTATTCTTACTCAAATCGGCCTTTGGTCGGTTAATTTAGGTATAATGGGCCGGGCTAATCAGGCTGTTAATGTCAATAATTACAACCTTCTTGTTTCCCTGCGCTATTTGCAGGAGGTGCAAAACGGCGCTAAGGCTTTTTATTGGTCGCCGATTTTTGTGGTAAGTATATTTATTATAGTTATAATTGCCATTTTGTACTGGTTTTTCGGTACGGAGCTTGGCTGCTCTGTCCGGGCAACCGGCGCCAATATTAATATGGCCCATGCCCAGGGAATTAATACAAGCTATACGAAGATTTTAGGGCTTATGATTTCCAATGGCATGGTGGCCCTTTCCGGCGGTCTTTTAGCACAATACCAGGGTTTTGCCGATATCAATATGGGGCGCGGCGCCATTGTCATCGGTTTGGCGGCGGTAATAATCGGGGATATCATCTTCAGCAGGGTATTCCGTAACTTTGCCCTGCGCCTTTTTTCAGTGGTGGTTGGCTCCGCTATTTATTATGCCATAATTCAAACCGTACTTTGGCTTAAGCTAAACCCCAATTATTTAAAGCTTTTAACGGCCTTAATTGTTGTGGCGGTACTTGCTGTTCCCCATTGGAAGGAAAAGCTCTCCTCCTTTAGCGGGAAACGAAAAGGAGACTCTACCAGTGCTTGAAATTAAAAATATAAGCAAGGCTTTTAATAAAAATACCGTAAATGAAAAACTGGCTTTGGATAATGTATCCCTAACCCTTAATAATGGAGATTTTATCACCGTTATAGGGGGTAACGGCTCGGGTAAATCTACTATGTTAAATGCGGTGGCAGGGGTTTTCCCTGTGGATGAAGGCCAAATTCTTATAGACGGCATTGATGTTACCAGACTGCCGGAATATAAGCGGGCGGCTCATATCGGCCGGGTGTTTCAAGACCCCATGCTGGGCACCGCCGCCACTATGGGCATAGAGGAGAATTTAGCCCTTGCCCTGCGCCGGGGAAAGCCCAGAGGGCTTTCCTGGGGGATTACAAAACCTGAAAGGGAGCTCTTTTATAAACTACTTGCGGATTTGGGCCTGGGCCTGGAGGAGAGGCTCAGCTCAAAGGTGGGGCTTTTATCCGGGGGGCAGCGCCAGGCGCTGACTTTGCTGATGGCTACAATAGAAAAGCCGAAGCTCCTGCTTTTAGATGAGCATACCGCGGCCCTTGACCCCAAAACAGCTCCTAAAGTTCTTGAAATAACCGAAGCCGTCGTTAAACGGAATAACCTTACCACCCTTATGATTACCCATAATATGAAGGACGCT
Source organism: Clostridiales bacterium (assembly GCA_040767605.1). Taxonomy (GTDB): domain Bacteria; phylum Bacillota; class Dehalobacteriia; order UBA4068; family UBA4068; genus JAXGOI01. Next base: position 902,058 of record JAXGOI010000001.1, on the reverse strand, counting down.
ATTAATTACGGCAACCGCCTGATAATGATGTATGCCGGGAAAATAGCCGTAGATATTGAGGGTGAGGAAAAGAAAAGCCTTACGGTAGACGGCCTGCTGAAAATGTTCGGCAGAATAAGCGGCATGGAGGAGACTATCCCCATTCAATAAGCCCGGCTTAAAAGGATACTCCAAACTAAAGATATAATTAAAAACCAAAAACAAAGTAAAAAATAATTTAAAGCTTAAGCGGCCCTTCTTAAATGAAGGGCCGCTTTTTATTATGTCCTATAGTCTTTTAAGCAATGAGCCTGTTCCCTATAAGGGGAAAAGCAATGCTAAAAATAAAGCCCCGCTATGGGGGCGCGCCAGGGATTATATAAAAAACTTATTTTCGTATAATGGAGTCATTCAAGCGGCTATTAATAAAGAATAATAAAGCATTATAAGTCATAATAATGAAAGTAAATTAGAGTAAAGATTATTTAAATCCCAAACAAAGGCTATAGTTTGGCATATACAAAATGAATAGGCAAATACCATATTATTTTCTTTCAACCGCAAGTATAGAAAAAGACAATTTTTAATCAAAAAAAACCTGCAAAAGCTTATGCAAAAAGCATAATGGGTGTTAATTTAAATATATGTCAAATACTGCCAAAATATTTAAAACCTCATAAAGTGATAGGGTTTTTTAAAATATATTAAGATAAATATAACTATAAAGTCAAAAGCGATATTTTAAAATTACTTGTTGGAATATTTAAATGATTAACTCTATTGATTTTAATATAATATAAATATTAAAGTTTAGAGTAAACATCAATCCTCACTTTATGCTTAATTTTATTAATTGTTTAAGGAGAAGTAAATTATGGCAATGTACAAGGTTAAGATTACAGTTTTAAGAAAGGTGCTTTATGAGGATATTGCCGATAAATATCTGACAGGGGGGAAAGAGGTAGGAAGCTGCGATTATTTTGAGGAGGGGGATACAATAATTGTGGAAGGGATGATGCAGCAGCCGGAAAATTTTTGCCCATTTGCCTGGCGGGATATTTACCCGCAAGTAATGGCAATCAGCAGGGGGGGAACTTTTGCGCCATGGGATAAAAAAGATTATTCCCATATAGTATGCTGCACCGATGGAGTAAGACCTGTTACATTCCTTTTGGAAAGAGACGAAGAAATGACATTTTAAGCATTATGCCTAATTGCAAACTCTTTAATTAAATTGTTAAGTTTTTAAAATGAAAGGGGCAATTTTATGTCAAAGAAACTTATATTCGTCATTAGCCTATTAATGGTTGTTCTTTTAGTCTTAACAGGGTGCGGCCCTGATACAACAACCCCAACGGATTCATCTGCTGGGCAGGATGGGAATAATTCCGGAGAGCAAAATGAAATTGTTTTAAATGTGGCAAGAGATTGGGAAAAAACCAATATGGACCCGGCCACATGGTCTACAAATGAGGATATGATGTTTGGCCCCAGCGTATTCGAAACTCTGCTTACCTATGACAGCGATTTAAACTTTGTGGGTGAGCTGGCGGAGGACTGGAAAGTTGAGGACGATTTTAAAACATTCATATTTAATCTTAGAAAAGGGGTTCAGTTCCACCATGGTTATGGTGAGATGAAGGCGGAAGATGTTGTTTTTACCTTTAACAGATTTGCAGACCCGGAGGTTAAAGCAACCTCAATAGCCCCTGCCATCGGTGTTGATAATTTTGAAAGCATAACGGCTGAAGATGATTATACCGTAAAAATTGTTTTAAAAAGCAAGGATATAAACTTCCTGTATAAAATGGCCGCCTGGTACGGTTATATTGTGAGCGGAAAGGCCGTTACCGAAATGGGCAATGATGATTTTGCCAAAAACCCTGTAGGAACAGGCCCCTATGCCTTTGATAAAGGTTCGGCAAATGAGCGTACAGAGGTTGTAAAGCATGATACATACTGGGGCGAAAAGGGTAAGCTGGATAGAATAGTCTTTCATATAATTCCGGAGCCCGCAACCTTATTTAACGCTTTTGAAGCAGGCGAGGTAGATTTCTTCTCCATTACGGATACTCAAAAGCTGCTGCAATATAAGGGCCAGCCCGATAAATACACCATTGATTCTGTTCCGGGCAGGCAGGTTCTCTATGTAGGCATGAATTATCAGGATAAGAATTTTAAAAATGCCAAGGTAAGAGAAGCCCTAACATATGCCATAAACAGGGATGAAATATTAGCGGATTATTTTATGGGTCTTGAAAAGGCTCCCCAGGGTTTTATTCCCTTCCTTACAAAATACTCTGTAAATGATTATTATAACCCCGTTTTTGATGTAGAAAAAGCGAAATCCCTCTTAGCGGAGGCGGGTTACCCCGATGGGGTAGAAACCGAGTTTTACTGCCCCAATGATGCCTTAAGCATCGGCCCGGCTACTCTTGTTCAATCTTATTTAACTCAGGCCGGCATAAAGGCGGAATTAAAAGCTGTGGATTTCGGCGTTTTCCTGGATACTGTCAGAAACGGCAATGCTCCGATATGGCTGCTTTATGATTCCACCGGGGTGCTTCCCGATGAAACACTTAGAAGATACACAAGTGAAAAGATACCGGGGAGCAACTGGTGCAGCTTTAATGATGCCCAATATGACGATTATGTGGCAAAGGCATTAAGCGCCCAGGATGACGCAAGCAAAAAGCAATACAGTGAGCTGGCCCAAAAACGCCTGATGGATGAGAATATTTTATATAATTTAAGTACATATACACAGCATAGTGTAATGCATAAAAAAGTTAAAGGCTTTAAATTAAGCGGAACCCTGGCGACGACATTTAAAAATGTCTATATAGAAGAGTAAACTAAGAAAGAGTAAATTAAGAAAGAGCTTTTTTAAAAAGAGTAATTCTAAAAAGAGTAATCCTAAAAAGAGTAATTCAAGAGGAATAAACTTAGCTTAAACATATTGGCCGGCGGGCTTAGCGGCTTTAGGGAGCTGATCAAGTGTCTAAAATCATGACCGTACTTGGGGAAATTAAACCTGAAGATTTGGGCTTTACATCCATGCACGAACATATAATGATGGATGGCGGTAAAACAATACGCAGCAGATATGAAGATAAAATACCTAAAAGCATTAAGGTTAAGGTTGATGACCCGGTTTCTCTGGAAAATGCGGGTTTGCTTAAAAGAAACTTTATATTGTGCTGGGATGCCCTTAGCCTGGATGATGAAGAGATGATGACAGGCGAAGTAAAGGATTTTAAGGATGCCGGAGGCGGGGCGCTGGTAGAAATGAGCGCCATAGGTTTAAGGTGCAATATGCCCGCGGTAAAAAGAATTTCTAAAAAGACGGGGCTGCATGTTGTAGCTACAACCGGTTTTTATACTGAAGATTCCTGGCCCGCAGAATATAGGAATATGACAATTGAACAGTATAAAAATAAGATGCTTCATGAAATAAAATACGGCATTGATGATACCGGCATTTTCCCCGGGCATTTAAAAATCGGCATGACCCATCTTTCAAAGCAGGAAGAAAGAACCCTCAGGGCGGCGGCGATGACGGCAATTGAAACAGGGCTCTCCCTTACCGTTCACCCTTGCACAAGAATTGGCGGCAACGGGGTTAAAATTGCTAAAATTCTTTTAGAAGAGGGCATGAACCCGGACAGAATAGTCATACCCCAGAGATTGCGTCTGCTGCTATAACTGCGAGGAGGATTGCCCCACTCAGGCAATATTTGTAGACCCCAGGCGTTATTACCCCATTCCTCCTGCTTGGTAAAATATTTTAGTATTTTTTGTTCTCTGCCATATAAAAAAAGCCTGCGCTACTATTAAGTAGCGCAGGCCTTTTTTAAAAGCGGTAAGGCGGCTAATGCCGGCCGGATTAAATTGCCGTTTTAAACTTTTATATCCTCCAAAAGAAAGCCCAAATCACAAAGGCCGGGGTTTTCATCTAAAATAAGGGCTACAATTATTTCGCTTTTTTTACAGAATCTGTTAAGCATGCCCATATCGTTAATAAAATAGACCATATAGGCTTTAAAGGCTAAATCCGCCACGCTTTCCGTTAGCTGATAATCCTTGGCATAAAGCATTAAAGTCCGCTCTACACCGACGGGGATATAATTCCCGTATAATTTCATATAATCTTCATCCAGCTCTAATTGGTATTTATTATTAATGGCCTCAAAGATTTCAATGCCGGAATCTATTACAACCTCCTGATAAATATCGCTTTTAAGCATATCCATAAAAAAATTATAAAATTTTGGCGAGGCCAGTACCCGGCAGGTTAATTTAACTAAAACCGCCGAAAAAAGAACCGGGTCTTCATCCATTTGCAAATATTTTTTGGCATAATGGGCAAAAACCCCTAATTGATGTTTTAATAAAGCAAAGGCAATTTCTTTTTTAACATTAAAATAGTAGGTAACAAGGCCCAGGCTTACCCCGGCCTCGGCGGCAATTTGCCGCATACTGGTTTTTTCATAACCCTGGGTTAAAAACAGCAACCCGGCAATATCTAAAATCTTTTGTTTGCGGTTAATATTTTCTTCTTCCTGCGCCTTAATATTTATATTTTTCATAAAAAACCCCTTAAAAAATTTTTTAACAGCATAGGCTCAGTTTAAAACCCTATGCAAACATAAAAATCTCAGGGCAGAAAAAAGCCGGTATTTCAAGAGATTATTTTTATTAATCCTGAATATAAATTATTTGGTTCAGCCCGGCTGGAATACTATTTTTATTATAAGTAATCTTCTAATAGCTGTCAATTAATAGCTGCCGGTTTTAGGCATACAGGGGCTTAGGCTTTAGACCTAAAACAATTATTTTAAAGAATATATCCTGCCTTAAAGAGAGTGTTTTTTAAGCCGGGAGGCTTTTAATGCTAAAGCCTCTTGACATCTGCCAAGGGGCAGGTTATTATAAAGATAATCTGACTGCAAAGGTTATTCCTAAGCGGGAAGTGCGTATATATTGTTTCGGGTTTTACCCTAAAGCAATTGTTTTATTGCGTCCTTTCCGTGTTTACGGAAAGGATTTTTTGCTTTTATAATCTTTTAAAATAAAATACAAAAAAATAAACTTACCTCCTAAATAATATTTTTATAAGAGGCCCAAAAATGAAAATACTAAAACGCGTACTAAAAACCCTGCTTATTTATGGGATTATCCTGCTCCTTTGGCATTTGGTATGTAATGCCGGTATTTGGAGCGCCTATATTTTGCCCTCTCCGGGGAGGGTCTTTCAAACATTTTTAAAAATGCTCTCCGGCGGAGAGCTGGCGGAGCATTTGCTTATAAGTTTACGCAGGGTAGCTTTAGGCTTTTCAATCTCCTGCTTATTAACATTTTTACTTACCCTTATTGCGGCTTTATTCCCAAAAATAGTTCCTTATTACAGCCACTTTCTTGAGGTAATCCGGCATATCCCCCCCATAAGCCTTATTCCTCTTTTAATTTTATGGTTTGGCATAGGGGAGATGCCTAAAATAATTGTTATTGTTTTAGCCTCTCTTTTCCCGGTGCTCCTTAATACGGAAAGCGGAATTTTCGGCTGCGATAGCCGCCTTATTGAAGTCGGCAAAGTTCTGGGTTTTTCAAAATCAAAAATCTTCTTTAAAATAAGGCTACCCAATGCCATTCCCAGTGTCCTTGTGGGTATTCGCATAGGCCTTGGCTATGCCTGGCGCGCTATTGTAAGCGCCGAAATGATAGCCGCCGCCAGCGGTATAGGTTACCTTATTTTGGATGCTCAGGCCCTCTCCAGAACAGATAAAGTTATAGTAGGTATTTTATTTATTGGCTTTGTGGGCCTGCTTACAGACAGCCTTTGCGGTTTGGCTTTAAATATAGCCTCCCGCAGAAGGGGCAGGGAGGCTATAAATGGCTGAATTTAAAATAGAAAACTTGAGAAAAACTTTTAAAATAGGGAATAATTATCTGGAGGTTTTGCGGGGGCTGGAGCTTACGGGGGATACGGGGGAAATTACCGTTATTTTAGGCCGCAGCGGCTGCGGTAAGACAACCCTTCTTAAAATCCTTTGCGGTTTGGAAACCCCTGATGAGGGCAAAATAAACTTCCCGGATAATACGGTTTTTGGCATGGTTTTTCAGGAGCCTCGGCTTATGCCCTGGCTGAATATAGAGGGGAATGTTAATTTCGGCCTTGAAAAAGCCCAAATAGACCCTCAAAAAACGGCAGAAATTATTCATACCGTAAAGCTGGATGGCTTTGAGGCCGCCTACCCCGCCCAGCTTTCCGGCGGTATGCAGCATAGGGTGGCCCTGGCCCGGGCTTTGGCCTGCCGCCCCGGCTTAATTCTTATGGATGAGCCCTTTGCCGCCTTAGATTTTTTTACCCGCTCCACAATGCAATGCGAGCTTTTAAGAATACATCGGGAAACAAAAATGGGGGTAATATTTGTTACCCATAATATTGATGAGGCTATAATTTTAGGGGATAGAATATGTATTATGGCAGGGGGTGTAATAACGGAAAAATTCTACCCCGGCCCCCTTCAGGGGGAAAGAGATTTGCTTTCTTCTTCCTCCATTAAACTGAAGCGCAATATACTCTCAGCTCTTGAGGGAGATGCCAAAAAAACTTTAAAGGAGAATTAAAATGAAAAGGTTTAATTTAAGTAAAATTAAAAGAACAGCCGTGGTAATGGGATGCTTAGTATTATCCCTCAGCCTTTTTGCGGGCTGTTCATCGGGAGCAAAGAATGGCGGCGAATACAGCGTTGATACCGTAACCATGACATATGTTAAAGCTCCGCTAAATATACCTTCTATAGTCCAGAAGCAGCAGGGGAGCTTTGAAGCCGCCTTTTCTCAATTAGGCCTCGGATTTGCCTATTCGGATTTAGTCAGCGGGGCCGATCAAACCGCCGCTTTGGCTTCGGGGAATATTCAAATTCTTAATGCCGTGGGGGCAACTTCCGTAATTCTTTCGGCGGCCAATGGCGCGGATATAAAAATTATCGGTATGTATAGTATTTCTCCCAGGGCCTTTACAATGTTTTCGGCGGATAAATCTATAAATTCCCCCGAGGCTTTACGCGGTAAAACTATTGCCGGGCCAAAGGGTACAAATTTGCATGAGCTTTTATCGGCCTATTTAGCTAAGGGCGGCCTTACAATGGAGGATGTGGATTTTATCTCCATGGATATTCCTTCCTCCTTTGCGGCTTTGGAAAACGGCAGTATTGATTGCGCCTTATTAGCCGGAGCTGCCGCCTATAATTGTGCCGCGGCAGGCTATAACCTTGTGGCAGACGGGGAGGGCCTTATTACAGGCACTATTCTTACCGCCACTACTCAGGATTTTTACAATAAAAACAAAGGCATTATTGAGACCTTTTTAAAAGTTCAGGAAGATACTCTGAAGTATATTGAGGGAAACTATGGCGAATCTATGGTAATGGCGGCGGAGGCCACAGACCTGGATTTGGAAGCCGTTAAAGAAATGGCCCTTAATTACGATTTTAGAATGAATATTACAGATGAAGATATTGCCGCCTTAAAGAGAACGGAAAAATTTATGCTGGAAAGCGGCCTTATTGAAAATGAAGTGGATATTGAATCGCTCTTTTTAAACCCTTAAGCAGCAGGTTTTAAGCCCGGCCTTTAATTCCCGGCTCATTTAGGCATAGGCAATTAAAATAAATTGCTTAAGCTTGAGATTATACCCTTTTCATAAAATTATCTATTTAAAAAGTATTTTTGCAGTTTTAGTTCGCTGTATATTTAACTTTAACTTAAGTTTAATTATTAAAAGGCAGGGGTTTCCCTGCCTTTTATACTGATTATGCTTTAATTCGACGGGAGTAATGGCAAAGATATTCCGCCCCGGGTTTTAAAAGTTTTTATTTAGGGGCAAGATGAGGGTATTTTTTTTAAAAACCCCGCCCGGGATAGGGAAAGACTGCCTAGGGATAGCTTTTTTAAGGGAATTTGTATATAATTATAGAGGCAAAGGAAAGCAGCAAAACCCTGGTAATAGGGGTAAGGCGCTTAAACCCCCGTTTTTGGGGATAAATTTTGCCGGCCCCGCTATTGCTTTAAGGCAGCTGTAAAAGCCTTTGTTTTATGCTTTAAAAACGGGAGAAAACTAAGAAGGAAATGAGAAATCAATGCTTAGGGATTATATCAGGGATATTAAAAGTGAATTTGAGTTTTATAATTGCTCCAAGCTTTCCAGAGATTTTATGGCGGGCATTACCACGGCTGCCGTGGCCTTACCTTTGGCCCTTGCCTTTGGGGTAGGCTCCGGGGCAACGGCGGCTTCGGGGCTTATTACGGCAATTATAGCCGGGCTTATTATCGGCGCTCTTTCGGGGGCATCCTTTCAAATATCCGGCCCCACAGGGGCCATGATGGCCATATTAATAATGCTTGTGCATAAATACGGTTTAAACGGTATTTTTATAGCCGGCTTTCTGGCAGGGGTTATGCTTATTCTCGCCGGTATTTTTAAGCTGGGACGGATAATATGCTTTATACCTTCCTCGGTTATAACAGGCTTTACCTCCGGGATTGCAATTATTATCGCTCTGGGGCAGCTGGATAATTTATTTGGGGTTACATCCAGCGGCGAGCTTGCCATAGCAAGGCTTATTTCTTATTTTACCATGGGTTTTAACCCCAATTTCCCGGCTTTATTTATTGGCCTGCTGGCAATTGCTATTATGGTTTTTTGGCCTAAAAAATGGGAAGAAAAATTCCCCTCATCTTTGGCAAGCCTGATTATTATCCTTATTTTAAACAGTTTTTTAAAGCTGGATATTGCCCTGGTAGGGGAAATACCTAAAAAAATCCTCCTGCCGGAGCGTTTATCCCTATCCGCCATTCCCTTTAATCAATTAGGTGAGTTTTTTATTCCGGCCTTAAGCATCGCCGCTTTAGCAATGATAGAAAGCCTGCTTTGCGGGGCGGCAGCCGGCAAATTAAAAAAAGAAAAATTAAACGGAGACAGGGAATTGCTTGCCCAGGGCATAGGTAATATTATTATCCCCTTTTTTGGAGGGGTTCCCGCTACCGCCGCCTTAGCCAGAACCAGCGTAGGCATAAAATCCGGCGGAGAAACCAGGCTCACCGGGATTATCCACGCATTTATACTCCTTTTATCCATGTTTCTTTTAGCGCCGGTTATGTCGGCTATTCCTCTTTCCGCTTTAGCCGGGATTTTAATTGTGGTTTCCTGGAGGATGAACGACTGGGTAAATATTCGCTATATATTCGGGCATCGGTTTAAATCGGGGATTGCCAAATTCTTTATTACTTTAGGGGCCACGGTAATGCTGGATTTAACTAAAGCGATTATTGTTGGGGTGGCTTTTTCGGCGGTTTTAATTGTTGTAAGGCTGGCGGATATTGATATTACCCTAAGCGAAATTGAAAATAAGCGCCTGGAGGAAATCGGCATAAATATACCTGATGTACCCAAGCATATAAGAGTGGCCTATTTAACGGGGACTATCTTTTTTGCCGTTGTGGAAAAGCTTAACACGCAGCTTTCTCAATTACAAAATACCTCGGTATTAATTTTATCCATGCGCGGGGTTCCGGTTATTGATTTATCCGGATTACAGGGGCTTATAGAATTAACCCAAAACCTTCAGCAAGCCGGCACAGAAGTTATGCTAAGCAGCGTTCAGCCAAAGGTAATGGAAAAGCTAAAGCGAAGCGGCTATATAGATATTATTGGCGAGAAAAATATTTTCAGCAGCGCGGAATTTGCCATTGTCTATGCCAATGAGCAGTATTGCAACAAAAACCCGGCGCCTTAAACAGGTAAAAAGGGGATTTATCCGCCTCTAAATAAAGTTGCTTTATTTACAGCTATTTTAAGATTGTATTTAAAACAGAATTAAAATTGGAAATAAAACCGGCCTAAATATCCTAAAATAAAAATCTAGAATAAAAAACGGCGGCGAAACAGGCTTAAAAAGAAAGCCTAAAAAGAAAGCCTAAAAAGAAAGCCTAAGTAAAAATATAAGGAGAAAACATAAGGGAAAAATATAAGGAGAGAATAAAGGGGGAAAATAGAATGAAAGCCCCGGAAGATAAAAAATATTATGCCTATTTGCTCCTTTGCGCCGATTCCAGCATTTACAGCGGCTATACAATTAATTTAAAGCGCCGCCTGGCACAGCATAATCAAGGGAAAGGGGCTAAATATACTCGTTCCCGCCTGCCGGTGGAATTAATTTATTCCGAGGGTTTTGCCACCAAGAATCAGGCCCTTAAAAGAGAGGCCGCCTTTAAAAGACTAAGCCATAAGGAAAAATTGCAATTTATTAAATAAGCCCCGCCTTTGCCTATAGCGGCAATTAAATCAGCTAAGCTGCAATTTTGCTTTTTAAAATACATATAAAATATTCGGATTAGAGGGTGATTAAATGGAAAAGGTTTATAATTATACAATTACAAATAAGGAAATATTTGAAAATATTTTTAAGGACGAAAAACTTCTTATGAATCATGCCCTTATTTCCCCGGGTAAGGTTTTCCCAAAGCACCCTACGGATGCAATTGTCTATGCCCTGATTATCCGGGGAGAGCTGAGTGTAAAAATAGAAAATAATCCCCAAAAAACCTTTGGCCCGGGGCATCTGGTTAATATACCCAAAGGGGCCGATACGGAATTAGGCAATAGAGGAGAAGAGCCTTTAGAGTTATTTATTGTAAAATATGAGTATGATTCTTAAATACATTCACTTTTTACCACCAAATAAAATCAAATAGGGGAGCCGCCTATAGGTTTGCAGGGTGTAAAAATTAAACGGGGATAGGTTTAAAATTTGCCCACTTTAATAAACCTCCTGATAAATATGGAAACGTACAAAAGGGTTAAGGCAATTGTCTTAATCCTTTTATGCGATCCGCTTAAAACGATTTGCTATTTAAGAGAAGATGTTTTATTTGCTTTGGCGACTAAAAATAATTTTAATTATAGGTGGGGTAATAACATATTGGCAGGGTAGAGTAAGATTTATTATAATTATTTAAATTTGTTAATAATACTCTTAAAAATAAAAGGTAAACGATAATTAATTTATAGTTTTTTAATAATAAACTCCCTAAGCATAATTTTAAGGGGGTTTTTTTAATGTAAATAGAGTTTACCTCAGTAAGATATTCGATGTAGCCTAAGTTTCCAAATTATCTGCCAAATAAAACCTTGACGAACTATATTTTAATGTCAAAGAAATAAAGCAGTTTTCTTAAGGGTTTTACCATCCGTTTTTAAAAGAATGAATTGACTAATATATTAAGGCCACTTAGTGGCAAGTTAAAATAGTCGCCCAATTTTGGCAACTCGTATATTGACATTCACATTATGGCAAGGGCTACAATTATCATATAAGCAAATAACTAAACAATAAGATAAGGGGGTTAAAAAATGAATAAGAAACCGAAATATACCCAGGAGGACGCACAAAAGGTACCCCGTTTTATAGGGATTAAGACATTTATGAGATTACCCTATTTGAAAACCTTGGAGGATATTGATTATGCAATAATCGGTATGCCCTATGACACATCTGCAAATTATAGGCCGGGGGCACGTTTTGGACCGGCTTCAATCAGGGAAATTTCCGCCCTATTGAGGCCCTATAATGTATCTTTGGGTGTAAATATTATGGAGGAGTTATCCGGTGTGGATTTTGGGGATGTAAATTGTATCCCCGAGCAATACGAGCAATCGTATAAAAATATTTATGATACCCTATTGCCTTTGGCGGAAAGGAATATTATACCCATTGGTTTAGGCGGAGATCACTCTATACCTTTACCGGAATTACGGGCATTGGCAAAAGTTTACGGCCCTTTGGCTTTAGTGCATTTTGATGCCCATGTAGATACATGGGATGATTTTCTCGGTGGGAAATATAATCATGGCACCGCCATTAAAAGAGCTTATGAAGAGGGATTAATAGATACCGAGCATTGTATTACAGTTGGCCCTAGGGGGACCATGTATTATGGGGATGACACAAAGTTTTCCACAGAAATTGGTATAAAGGTACTTACTGCGGATAAGGTCCGCGAAATTGGCCTTCCTGAAACCATTCGGCAAATCAGGGAGAGGGTGGGCAATAAAAAAACCTTCCTTACCTTTGATATTGATTTTATTGATCCCGCTTCTGCTCCGGGTACGGGAGTGTATGAGATCGGCGGCTTTAATGGTCATGAGGCTTTAACCATTCTAAATGGTTTAGGGGGAATCGATTTTGTTGGTTTTGATATAGCCGAAGTTGCCCCGCCTTATGATGTTTCGCAAATTACAGCCTTTTTGGCGGCCACTATTGTCCATACTTATTTGGGGCTAATCGCCTTCAATAAGAAGGGGAAATAGTGAAATTTATTGTCCAATAAAAATCGAAAAGAGTGATAACTATCATAAAAAAACATCATATATATACGCCGAATTTAAAGAAAAATTATTTAAATATTGTAAGAGGCGAAGGTATATATCTTTATGATTCTAATGGCAATAAATATCTTGATTCCACCGGGGGGCCCTTTAGCTGTTCCATCGGGCACGGGAGGGAAGATATGGCCCAGGCCCTTTATAATCAGGCATCAACTTTAGAATTTGCTTACCGCGTATACAGTATTAATCCGGCTCTTCTTAATGTTACGGAGAAGCTGAATCAAATTACAGGGTATTCAAAATTTATGATTGTTTCCGGCGGTACGGAGGCAAATGAGACTGCTTTTAAAATTGTACGCCAATATTATTTGGAGAAGGGCTGCCCCGATAAGCACCTCATTATCGGCAAGCATTTTAGTTATCACGGTTCCTCAATGTTTACCCTATCTACAGCAGCGCATTTAGGGTTCAGGGAAAAATACCAGCCCTATATTAAGGAGCAGGCCCATATTCCCCCATCATATTGTTACCGCTGCTGGTATAATGAAAAACCCGAGAATTGTGATGTTCCCTGTGCTAAAGCTTTGGAAGAAGAAATTATTAAGCTTGGCCCTAATAAGGTTGCAGCTCTTTTTATAGAGACAATATCCGGCACAAGCCTGGCGTGTGCTTATCCTCAAAATCGGGCCTATTTTAATAGTCTTCAGGAAATTTGTAATAAGTACGATGTATTGATTATTGCTGATGAGGTTCTGGTAGGCTCTGGAAGGACGGGTAAATTCAACGCATATGAGCATTTTAATTTTAAGCCGGATATCTTTACCTTAGGTAAGGGAATCGGGGGGGGGTATATTCCCGCTGCAGTGGTTGGTGTTAATAAAAAGGTAATAGATGTGATTGAAACAGGTAAAGGAGTTATGGGAATAGGCTTTACCATGACCAATCAGCCTATGCAATGCGCCGCTATTTTAAAAACCCTGGATATTATGGAAGAAGAACGCTTAATTGATTCCGTTGGGGAAAGGGAGCCCTATATTAGAAATAGCTTAGAAAAATTAAAAGCAGCTCACCCAACCATAGGTATATTCAATGGTATGGGATTACTCTGGGGTTTGGAATTTGTCAAAGATAAAGCAAGTAAGGAAGTATTGCCTCAAGCATGGAATTTCGCCGGAGAAATTGCAACCCAGGCTGAGAAAAGGGGTTTACTGACCTTGGCCTATGGGCAGGTAGTAAATAAAGAGTATCTTAATCATCAGGACATTAAAGGGCTATTAGAAAAAAGAGATATAGCCAATGGTCTGGTAGGGGATAAAATTATGCTTACACCGCCCTTAATTATCAAAGACACTGAGATTGATATAATCTTTGAACGTCTTGATGAGGCTATCGGAGAGGTTGAAAAAAAATACGGTTATTAAATAGGCAAGGAGGTGGTTAGCTAATTGTTTCCCGCCATAATAATTTTTTAAAGGAGGGTTTAGCTTGAGTAGGACACTGGATATTATTGTAGTTATTGCCTATCTTATCGGTATGTTGTTGGTTGGTTATTTTACTAAAAAAAGAACCGAAAATATTGAGGGCTATCTGGTTGCAAACAGGGGTTTAAAAATATGGCTATTTACCCCCTGCATGTGTGCCCTAATTCTTGGTGGAGCTTCTACTTTAAGCAGCGCGCGCTTGGGGTATGAATTTGGAATTTCAGGCTTTTGGTTTGTATTTCTCCTGGCCCTTGGTGTTGGTTTGCTGGGGATCTTTTTCAGCAGCAGGCTGATAAAATCAAAACTGACTACCTTAGGACAGCTTTTAGGTATCCGTTATAATCGTACGGCTCAATTACTATGCTCTATTTTTATGGTGGTATTTTTAATGACTCTCTCTGTTGTGCAGGTTATAGCCATGGGCACTTTGCTCAATTCCCTTTTGGGCTGGAACCTTGTTTTATCGATGCTAATTGGTGGTATAGTTGGGATTGCATATTCTTATATGGGCGGAATGTGGGCAGTATCATACACGGACTTTTTTCAGTGGATAATACTTATGGTTGGAGTATTATTTGTTTTTGTACCTATTGCCCTATATAATGCGGGTGGTTTTTCCAGCCTCGCCACATCACTTGAACCATCATATTTCAGTGTTACCTCGGTTGGTTGGGAAAGAATATTTTCTTTCTTTGTTCTTTACACATTAGGGATTTTTGTTGACCAATCTATGTGGCAGCGGCTGTTTACGGCAAAAAGCGTTAAGGTTGCCAAAGTCGGTTCTGTAGCTGCTATGGGCTTTGCCTGGCTATACGGCATAGGAGTAGTAATCATCGGTATGTGTGCTGCTATACTTATACCGGGTTTGGAAGACCCTCAAATGGCATATGGAAGGATGATTGTAAACTATCTGCCGGTTGGTTTTGCCGGGCTTATTATTGGCGGTTGCTTATCTGCAATTATGTCTACAATGGACGGACCTTTTCTATCCGCGGGTACTGTGGTAGTTTATGACTTAATTGCACCTTTTAAAAAGGATTTAACGGATGATCAAAAATTAAAATATCTTCGTAATTCATTGCTTATAATAGGTGTTTTGACTATTATTGTAGCCCTAAGGCTTCAGGATATTTTAGTTGCCCTGGATTTCAGTTACGGTGTTTTAGTAGGGGGTATGCTTGTTCCTACCCTAGCTGCTCTATTCTGGAATAGATGCACAACAAAGGCTGCCGTATCATCTATGATTGTAAGTATGGTGGTTTTTATCGGAGGGGTAATGAAGCTTGGCATGAGTTCTAATATGACAATTATATACGGGGTTTTGGCGGGGTTAGTTACAATTATTGCTGTTTCCTTGCTGACAAAACCCGAAGAGAACAGACTTGTTGAGTGGGAGAAAAAGGTACAGGCGGAAAGCACGGATTAATATTTTAAAAATATAAAAACAAAAATCTATAGTAACATCGGGGATATGCTCCCCTTTGTGCAGACACCTGAAATAATAAAATTCAGGGCTATACAGAGGGGAGTTTTCTATCGGGTCATATATGATATTATAACTATTTAGAATAACAAAAGAAGCAGAATAAGACCTGTTTGATTATTTACAGAAACTTGCTTAAAAGAACATAAAAATGGTCTTCGCCAATGGCGAAGACCTAAAAATGTGTTATTTGCTCATCTTTTTTTTGTTGGGAATTTCTAAGTAGGTTTTTATAGCTATTAATCCTTTATTATTGGCAAATATATTTGGGTTGCATAATTATTATCTACGGAAGTCATTGTGGGGTTTACTACATATTCTTCAAGAGAAGAGCCCGACAGCTTAAAATTATGTTCCCTGCCCCAGAGTTCCAGCGCTTTATATGTGGTTTCAAGCTGCGAATATGGACCCACAAGCAGATGTGAAATGGCCCTGAAAGCCTTAAGGGTTCTGATATTAGGGCATTTTGTATCCGTGTTTTCCAGAGGTACACAAATTTCCACATCTCCCTTTACCATATTGAATGATGTAAGGTATTGATCATGAAAGATAACAAATAGGGGGCCTAAGGTAAACAGATTATATTTTTTTATTAAGCGATATAATTCCCCAACCTTTTCCATAAATATTTCTCTGCTGTTAAATAGACCATAATAGCGGATAAAAACTACTTCTTGATCGGGCATATCAATTAAATTAATAACCGAATTAGATGCAATAGTATTTTTGCTTTGCAAAATGTTTAGGGATTTTAGCACCCTAAAATGGAGTTCATTTATATGGACATAATTACGGATTGCATCGAGAATTTCTTTATTTGCAAGCTGGATTTTATTTTCCAGTTCTTTTTGCAAAGAGCTTAAATCACGGTCTTCAAAAATATTTATAAGGTTCTCCATTGAAAACCCTACCCGGTTAAGCTCCTTAAATAGCAGCAATTCTTCTAATTGTTTTTCCGTATAAAGGCGGTAATTGTTTTCCGGGCTTCTCTCCGCCGGCATAAGTATTTCCTTTTTTTCGTAATACCGCAGCATTCTGCTGCTAATGCCTGTAATTTGTGATACCTGGCCGATTGTATATAGTTTTTTAACCGGAAGCACCTATACCCCCCCCCATAACTGCAAAGCTGCCGAATGCCTAATTCTTATATTTATATTTTAACAAACTAGGTTTCCCCTCCGCATTATGGCAAATAATGTTTTTTTGGTGTAAGCTTCTGTATTATATGTTATATGGGTTTCAGTTAAGGTCTATAGCTTATTATTCGTTTATTACAGCATAAAATCCTTTATACAAAGGGTTCCCACGCGGTCTTAATTTACCTGGCCTCTTTTTATTTTTGTATAAGATATATTAATATGCTTACTATCCGGTTTAAGGTTTTATTTTTTAAGCTACCAAGGCGCAATATTTTAAACGGGATTGTATATATCCCCTTTGGAGGGTATAATAAAAATATAATACGGATAATCTACTTTTATACGGAACGAAAGGAAGTGTTGCTTTATGAAAAAGAGAGTTAAAAATAATGTTTGCTGGGTTGGTAAAGTGGATTGGGATTTGCAGAAATTTCACGGCGATGAATTTTCCACTCATAAAGGCTCAACCTATAATTCTTATTTAGTTGAGGAGGAAAAAACCGTCTTAATTGATACGGTTTGGATGCCCTTTGCAGAGGAGTTTGTTAATAATCTAGCCAAAGAAATTGATTTAAATAAAATCGATTATATTATCGCAAACCATGGCGAGGTAGACCATAGCGGCGCCCTCCCCGAATTAATGAAACATATTCCGGATACACCTATATATTGTACGGAAAGCGCGGTAAAATCCTTAAAGGGGCAATACCATAAAGACTGGAATTTTAAAGTAGTTAAAACCGGGGATTCCCTGGATATCGGCAATGGCAAGAGCCTGGTTTTTGTGGAAATGAAAATGCTCCACTGGCCGGACAGCATGGCAACATATTTAACTGGGGATAATATTTTATTCAGCAATGACGCCTTCGGGCAGCATTATGCCAATGAAAAGCTTTTTAACGATCAGGTAGACCAGTGCAATTTATTTGAGGAATGTATTAAATATTATGCGAATATCCTGACGCCTTTCAGCGCTATTCTCCGGAAAAAGCTGGATGAGGTAATTGCCCTGAATTTGCCCATAGATATTATTGCAACCAGCCATGGTGTTATCTGGCGGGATAACCCCATGCAAATAGTTGAAAAATATGCCCAATGGGCCAATGATTATCAGGAAAATCAAATTACAATTGTTTATGATACTATGTGGAACGGCACAAAAGAGCTGGCCGAAAGAATAGCGGAGGGTATTATTCAAGAGGATAAAGAGGTTGTTGTAAAAACCTTTAGCTTGGCTAAAAAAGATATAAATGATATTGTAACAGAAATTTTTAAATCTAAAACCGTGGTAGTGGGCTCGCCAACTATGGGGAATAATATTTTACACTCGGTGGGCGGCTTAATTTGCTATTTAAAATCCCTTAAATTTAAAAATAAAAAAGCCGCCGGCTTCGGCTGCTATGGCTGGAGCGGAGAATCTGTTAAATTAATTAATGAATTAATGGCGGATGCAGGCTTTAAAGTTATTGGCGAGGGTTATAAAACATTGTGGAATCCGGATGAGGATTCTAAAAAAGCGGCGGTTGAATTTGGCAAAACTATTGCCAAAGCCTGATTCGGCTTTTAGGTTTTAATCATTAATAAAAGCCCGTTTGAGAATTTTCTCATACGGGCTTTATTTTTTTACTAAAATTTGAGAATAGAGAAGATTTTTTCCGGCGGTTGTATTTTAAGATTTTAAACAAATTTTGCTAAATAATCAAGAGCAGCCTTGCCCATTATTTAAAAGGGCTTTATCTGTATTTTAGATAAACGGCACTTAACTTGCCTAAGCTGGGGGTTTTAAATATTTATGCGGTTTAAATCAGGCAAAGCAGCCGGGGCGGTTTATTTTTAATTAATATAATAATACCCAATATCAAATATTTAATAGTTTATACCTGTATTTCCCCCGGGCCGGAGATTTTCTCCGGGTTTATTTGTACGCAGGGCTCGGTGGCCGCCACAATCAGCCTGGCAATTTCATTGGTTTTATTTACAAAATAATGAGTTTGCCCTGCATCAAAGCCGCCGCTGTCTCCTTCATTCAGCAAATATGTTTCATCCCCCAGGGTAAGCTGGAGCTGGCCCTTAAGCACATAGAAATACTCATGGCCCTCATGACGGAAATAATCAATGGCGGCGCCTTCCCTATAAGGGGGGAATTCGGAAATTAAAAACTCCATATCCCGGTAGGCGCTGGGGGAAAGAATATAATATTTCATTTCTGAATCCTGCATATAGATTACATCCCGGGCATCGGAGCGTACAATTAAAGCATTTTCATTTTTGGCATTAGGCTCAACGCGGAAAAATTCGCTCATGGATGTGCCCAGAGCCTCCACAATTTTACTTAATGTTTGTAAGGAGGGGTAGGCATCGTTTTTTTCCACCTGGCTGATTAAGCTTCTGGAAACCCCAACAATTTTAGCAAGCGCAGCCATGGATAGATTTTTTCCCTTTCTTAACTCAGTAAGTCTCTTCCCAACATCAACCATTAAATGCTCCTCCTTAGAAATTATCTTAAAATATATTTTAATCTATTTTCCTGATTATGTCCAGTATATATTGCAAAAGCTAAAAAATTTAATGTCCAACTAGGTTAAGCATATTTTAAGCCTCGCCAAATAAAAAATTTTGTCTTTTTGTACCGTAACACCAGTAAAACTGGCATACCCCAAAGATAACAGATTTATGTCGGAAATAAAAGATTAATAAAAGTGGCGGAATATCGTTTTTTTGTATAAAGATACTTGACAAAAGACTATATTGGTGTTATATTCTTGTTAAATTAGATGGTTGCACAGGTATAGTTATCCCTCGCGCCATATGATTAAAAATTAAAAAAGAAAGGACGATGCAAAATGGCACATTTATTTACTTTGCATAAAGAGACCCCTACTTATGTTAAGCTCCAAAAGAAGACCCAAGAAATTGATATTACCATAGAGGTAACTACAGATTACCGGCCGGAATTGCGCCCGGATACAACCATTCATTTCCTGGATCATATGCTTGACACCTTTTCCTGGGGTCTTTGCATGTCCATTGGCTGTAAAGTTGAGTGCGGCAAATGGCGTTCCACTCATACCATTGCCGAAGACGTTGCCATAACCTTAGGCGCCGCCTTGAAAAAGCTCTTCTATACCAAGCTCAATAATGAGGGCATGAACATTAACGGTTTTGCCTTATTCGGCCTGGATGAATCCCTGGCCAGCGCAATGGTGAGCATGGAAGGCCGCCGGAATGTCTTTATTACCTATACCGATAAAGTAAGAAGAATTGAAATGGTTGAAGATATGCAATTTGCTGATATGGAAGGCTTTATGGAAGGTTTCTTCCAGGGCTTCCCTGCAACCCTGCATTTAGATTTCTTAAAATCCAGAGATGCTCACCATGCTTGGGAATCCGCTTTCCACGCTGTGGGTGAAGCTCTGCGTATGGCTTATGAAGCCAACCCCTGGCGTAAAGCCAGCCATAATCCGTATTATGGCGAGGAAGGCATCGCCGACGCCTCCCTTGTATAATAAGTCAAATCCGCATTCCTCAGAAACCCCGCGCGGCATAGCCGCGCGGGGTTTCGCATTTATAAATATACCGGAGATTTATATGATTAGATAGCTGGCCGATGCCTATGACGAAGCCTCTTTACAGTTAATAATTTATGCGAATAATTACCCCGCTACTTTTGTATAAAAGTAAGGGAGGGGTATAAAATAAAAGCAGATAATAAAAGCTAAAGCCGGTATAAAAGGCCAAAGGGGTATAAATACCGGAAAGAGCATAAAAGTTAAAGCCGGAGCCTAAAGGCTCCGGCTTTAACCTGAATAGAACAGGCGATGGAATACTGAGGATGGTGTTTTATTTTTGCTTTGCTAAAAAGTCCCTGCCTAATTGGTCTGTTACTAAAACCGCCCCAACCGCCGCATCTTCAGTTATGCCGGGGGGAATACGATAAAGGGCATGGTCTTTGGGTACGGCTATGTGTATAACCTTGCGGAGTTTTTCCTCCACATTTTCTGTTATATCCAGCTGGGCCAGGGTAATAGGGAGCCCAACACTGGCGCAGAAGGCAAGAGTTTTTTCGATTTCCTCCTGGGGGCGGTTTTCCATTACCAGCATGGTTACAGCCCCAAAGGCTACCTTTTCCCCATGGAGGAATTTATGGCATTCGGGAATAGCGGTTAAAGCGTCATGCATGGCATGGCATAAGGAAAGGCCGCCGCTTTCAAAACCAATGCCGCTGAGATAGGTATTGGCTTCAATAATTTTCTCTAAAGAGGGGGTTACTTTTTTATTGGCATTGGCAATTTTAGCTTTATAACCATGCTCCATAAGGGTATCATAACAGGCTCTTGCCAAAGCCAGAGCAGCTACGGAAAGACCGTGCCCCAATGTGCTGGGGGAATTCATTTCGGCGCAAACCCTGGCCTCAAAATAAGTTGCCAGAGCATCTCCCATGCCGGCTACCAGCATACGAACAGGGGCATTTGCTATAACATGGCTGTCTACAATTACCAGATGAGGATTATGAGGATATACGGGAGCAAAGGCCACCGTGCCGTCTTCATTATAAACTACGGAATCCGAGCTGGTGGGTGCGTCTGTTGAGGCAATAGTGGGAGCAATAACTAAGGGGAGCTTTAAATTCCCCGCTACGCAGCGGGAAACATCCAATACCTTGCCGCCTCCCAAGCCGATTATGGCATTATAGCCGTTCTCTTTTACCAGCTCTTCAACTCTGGCAATTTCTTTAAGAGTGCATTGACCGTTAAAAACCTCAAAGGTTCCTTTAATATTACATTCCTGAAAGCTTTTTTCTATTTTCTCTTTAAAGAATTTCAGCGGAGTTTTACTGGTTAAAATCAGGTAATTATCCCCATAGGTACGGGCATATTCCCCAAGGTTTTCAAATACATGCGGTCCTTGAACATATTTCCATGGTGATTGTATAACTATGGCCATTGGTTTACCCCCTTTTAATGATTTAAGTGATAATTATTATGGAAATATTGTATCATGCAGGGGATAAGTTTGTCCAGTATAAATAACTATTAGTGCTGGAAATTTTTTAAATGTTTAAAGCAAAGCTACAATAAAAAGTTTTTTTGCAGCCCTTTTGCAGGGCTTTAGAATAAATTTCCAATAGAAAAGAAGGAGTTGTAGTGCATTTTAAGGTTCAGGAGCCCTTGACAATTATAGCATTAGGCATTATAATTCATGTAAAATAAAACTGTCGCTTTAAGTACACTTGTACTGAACACGGGCGCCGGAATATTCCCTTTATCCGTGCATATATGATGAGGGGGTTTAAGGCAGCAGTTTTTACTCAGGATAATTTAATAAGCACGGGAGGCACTGCTGTGGCAAATGCAATGGACTTAAGAAAATCATACTTTACGGGAAAGTATATTCAGGGTAATAATGCCATAGGGGAGTTACCCGGGCTTATTGACCTTTATGGCGGTAAGGCTTTTTTACTGGTTACCCCGTCTATGATTTCTTTAGCCGAAGCCCGGGGCTGGAAGAATCTTTATACCGTCAGAGCCTTTTCCGCTCATTGCTGCTGGCAGGAGATTAACCGCCTTATTGAGGAGGTTTCCCAGGGGGGTTATACGGTAATTGTCGGCCTAGGCGGCGGTAAAGTGGTGGATACCGCTAAAGTTATCGGGGACAAGCTGGATTTAAGGGTAATAATGGTTCCCAGTGTAGCGGCAAGCAGCGCCGCTTTCAGCGCTTGCTCCGTTATTTATACCCCCGAGGGTATTGCCGAATCCGTATATTATGAAAAGCACAGCCCCGATGTTTTACTGGTGGATAATGAAATTATTATCGGTTCCGGGGTGCGCTATTTTGTGGCCGGTATGGGGGATGCTCTGGCAACTTATTTTGAAGGCAGGGCCTGCCAAAAAACCGGGGCCCAAAATTCCCTCTCCGCCAGGCAGACCTTTTGCGCTTTGGCCCTTAGTGAATACTGTTATAAGAGCATATTAGAATACGGCCTTGCCGCAAAGCTCGCTTATGAGAAAAAGGCCGTTACCCCCGCTGTTGAGCGGATAATAGAAATTAACCTTTTAGCCGCCGGTATCGCTTTTGAAGGCAGCGGACTGGCAGCGGCTCATGCCATACATAATGGGCTGACTATACTGCCTGAAATTCATAGCTGTCTCCATGGGGAAATCGTAGCCTTCGGGATTTTAGCCGAGCTGCATCTTACGGATGCCCCCCCGGGGGAATTGGCTGAGCTTTATGATTTTTATAAACAAGTGGGTTTACCCACTACTTTTGAGGAATTGCATCTGGAAGGCATTAGCCGGGAAAAACTGCATGATGTGGCAATAGCCGCTTATAATGACCCTTATTTGCATCATGAGGGTAATAATATTACCGCCGGGGAAATTCTAAACGCTATAATCGCTGCCGATGCTATGGGAGGAGCCAATTAAGGCAGGATTTGGGGGTTAAGCGCAGATGTATACTGAAAAGAAGGAAGTGATTTAGGTTGGCCAACACGGAATATATTTTAGAGTTACAGCATGTAACCAAGCGCTTTAACAAGGTTGCGGCTAATAAAGACATCAACCTTAAAATCAAACGGGGCGAAATTCATGCCCTATTGGGGGAAAACGGGGCAGGGAAATCCACTTTAATGAATATTTTAATAGGGCTGTATATACCGGATGAAGGCAAGATACTTTTTAACGGCAAGGAGGAGTATATTAAAAACCCCAGATATGCCTGCTGCCTGGGTATCGGCATGGTACACCAGCACTTTAAACTTGTGGAAACCCTTTCCGTTGCGGAGAATATACTTATGGGCCATGAGGATTTGGGCAGAATCATCCGCAAGCGCAAGCTATATAAAAAGCTTATGGATGTTACGGAGAAATTTAATTTGCCTATTCAGCCCGAGGCAATAGTTTCTAAGCTTTCCGCGGGTGAAATGCAAAGGGTGGAAATTGTAAAAATGCTTTACCGGGATGTTGATCTTCTGATTTTGGACGAGCCAACCTCGGTTTTAACCCCTCAGGAAAGCCAGGAGCTGTTTAAAAACCTTATGCAAATGAAGGAGCAGGGCAAAACAGTAATCTTTATCAGCCATAAGCTAAATGAGGTTATTCAGATTGCCGACAGAGTTACAATTTTGCGCCGGGGCGAGGTTATCAAAACCATGAATAAGGAAGATACCAATGCCCATGAGCTGGCCCATATGATGGTAGGCCGCGAAATGAGGGCCTCTACCCGGAAAAAAACCCTCTCCAACGGCAAAGGCGATGCCATGCTTAAAGTGGATAATATTTCCGCCGTGGGGGAAAAAAGACAATTGCTTTTAGATAATGTCTCCCTGGAGGTGGCCTCCGGCGAGATATTGGGTATTGCGGGGGTATCCGGTAACGGCCAATCTCAGCTGGCGGAATGCCTTACGGGCCTGCACCAGGTTACCTGCGGCGCTATTTATGTAGATAAGCAGGAATTAACCAATAAAAACCCCCAGGATTTTATAAACGCGGGGGTAAGCCATGTACCGGAAGACAGAATAGGGGTAGGATGCGTTGCCGATTTTACCTGTTATGAAAATATTATTTCAAAATCTTATGACCGGGCGCCTGTGCGCAAGGGGGGAATGATAGACCAAAAAGAGGTGGTAAGCTTTGGTAACCGGCTGATGCGGGAATTTGATGTCAGAATGGCCACCCCTTATCTGCCAATTCGGTTTTTATCCGGCGGCAATATTCAAAAGCTGATTTTTGCCCGGGAAATAAATGAGAACCCAAAAGTTATTGTGGCGGTGCACCCCACCTACGGCCTGGATGTTTCCGCCGTAGAGAGAGTCCATGACCTTTTACTGGAGCAGCAGAAAAAGGGCTATGCCATACTTCTAATTTCGGAAGATTTAGACGAGCTTTTTGAGGTTTCGGATCAAATTGCCGTTATGTATAAAGGCAGCCTTACTCAGAAGAAAGCCAATGATCAATGGACATTAGATGCCCTGGGTTATGCCATGATGGGTCTGGCCGATGCCGGGGCCCAAGGGGAAGGAGGGGGCGAAATTGCTTAAAATTGAAAGAAGGCGAACCGCAAATTCCTTATCCGTAATTCTGGTTTCCGTTGCGGCAGTTTTTCTCTCTTTGCTGGTGAGTATTCTGGTTTTACAAATTGCCGGGTACGATGCCCTAAATATTATTTTAAAAACCTTTAAAGAAACCTATTTTACAAAAGGCGGTATTCTTAGCCTCTTAGTATATGTAAGTTCTTTCTCCCTCTGTGCTATGGCTGTGGTGGTGGCGGCAAAGGCCGGGCTTTGGAATGTTGGGGTAGAGGGTCAGTTTTTGGTAGGCGCTTCTGTGGCGGCTGGTCTTGGCATAGCCTTTCCTAATCTTCCCTGGTTTATTATGATCCCTATAATTTTTATTGCTTCTATGGCGGCAGCCGGCCTCTACTGTTATGTATCTGTTTTGCCCCGGATTTATTTTGGGATTAATGAAATCCTGACAACGGTGCTTTTAAACAGCGTTGCCGGATATTGGATCGGCTATCTCTCTAATTTGGCCTGGCGGGATACAACTTCAACTTCCCCCCAGAGCATTACCATATTTGCAAATTCCGTTATACCCCGAATACCCAATGCCGGGAGGCTACACTGGGGCTTTGTTATAGGAATACTGGCCATTATTGCGGTGTGGTTTTTATTGAGGAACTCTGTTTTCGGCTATGAAATGAGGGCCGTGGGGTTATCTACCCCCAGCGCCCGCTATTCCGGGATTAATATTAAAAAGATTTTCTTTATTGCCATGTTTGTCAGCGGATGCTTAGCCGGGATGGCCGGTTTTCTGGAGGTATGCGGGGTTTCCCATCGTATCCGGCCGCAGCTTGCTTCGGATTATGGTTTATCGGGCTTTGTAATTGCCTGGGTTTCCCGTCTTAATCCCCTTGTGGTGCTGGTTGTAAGCTATTTATTCGCGGGCTTTACGGTTGTGGGCTTTAAATTACAAATGGCGGGCTTTCAAAGCTCCATTGTGCAAATTATTAAAGGCCTGATTCTTTTCTTCATTCTGGCGGGGGAAATCTTCACTTTCTATAAGATTTCCTGGGTGCCCAAGGGAACCAAGGATGATGACGATGCCCAGGAGGCGGATTTCCTAGATGATGATGCCCCTAATACGGGGCTGATCTGGATGATAAAGGATTTATTTACGCCCCTTGGTAAAAAAGCTAAAAAAGAGGAGGGAAAACAAGGTGGGGGAGATTGATTTAAGATTCATTGTCTATGTTTTATCCGCCGGTATTACCGCCGGTACGCCCATACTCTTCGCAGCCATCGGAGAAATTATCACGCAAAAATCCGGCGTTATGAATATTGGTGTTGAGGGTATGATGCTAATGGGCGCCATGAGCGGTTTCATGTTTACCAATATGACCGGTAACCGCTGGCTGGGTCTTTTAGGGGCTATGGTTTTCTGCGCCATACTTGGAGCTTTATTGGCATTTCTCCTGGTTAAGCTTAGGGCCAATCAGGTGGCCACGGGTATTGCCTTTATAATTTTTTGCATAGGCCTTTCCAGCCTTTTGGGTAAGCCCTATTTAGGCAAGGTTCCGCCGGATGCCTTTAAATCCTTTAAGCTGGAGGCTTTAAATGATATGCCGTTATTACAGCTCTTCCTGCAGCAGGACGAAATGGTTATTATTGCCCTTCTGCTGGCTGTGGCAGCCTGGTTTTTTATCTACCGCACCAAATACGGCCTTTATCTTAGGGCCACCGGCGACCAGCCGGGGGCTGTGGATAGCGCCGGGATTAATATTTACCGCATCCGTATGATTGCCGTAATTATAGGCAGCGTTTTTGCCGGCATGGGGGGCGCGTATTTATCCCTTGGCTACAGCCTTTCCTGGGTTGAGGGTATGACTGCCGGCCGCGGCTGGCTGGCCATTGCCCTGGTGAATTTCTCCCTTTGGAACCCCTTAAACGCAGTAGCGGGGGCATATATCTTTGGGATATTCCACTCTTTAGGCCTTCGCCTGGAAACTTTAGGTGTCGGCATACCCCCTTATTTCCTCCGTATGATACCCTATCTTCTGCCCATTATTATTTTAGTATTAGTTAGCTGGTTAAATAAGCGCAAAGTTAATGTTGCTCCCCGAACCCTAGGAGTACCGTATATACGCGAGGGTAAATAAGTTCCTTTACCCCGTTTATATAAAAAAAAAGAAAAGAGGCTGATATAATGAAGATAGCTAAAAAGGGCGCCTACCCCCTGTTGGGATTATTAGTGGTACTGCTTCTTGCTTCAGCGTTGTTCCTCGCCGCCTGCGGCGGAAATGCAAGCACCGGGGATACACAGGACCCCGGGGATAATGACAATAGCGGCGCAGGTAAAGAAAAATTAAAAATTGCTTTTGTTTATAATGGCGCAGTTGGTGATGACGGCTGGTGCGACCGCCACGAAACCGCCCGTAAAACGGCTCAGCAAACCCTTAATGATATTATCGACACCACTTACATTGAGCCTGTTACCCCCGGTACAGCTGCAGAACAGGTTTTTACTCAATTAGGCGAGGATAAATATGATGTAGTAGTTGCTGCAACCGCAGCTTATCAGTCTGATGTTGAAAAAATTGCCCCCAATTACCCCGATACTATGTTCTTGCTTTGCTCCGGCTCCATTTCTTCTTCTAATATTGAATCCTTCTGGCCGGACAGAACCTCTCTTTGGTATATGTACGGTGTTATGGCAGGCATGATGACTAAAACCAATAAAATTGGTTTTGTCGGCTCCAATCCTATTCCCCTGGTATTAGTTTGCCAGAACTCCTTCCTCTTAGGGGCTCAGTCCGTTAACCCCGATGTTACCCAGACTGTTATCTATATCGGTACATTCTATGATCCGGCAGCGGAAACAGATGCTTCTTACAGCCTGGCCGAGGCAGGCTGCGATGTTCTCTGGAATAATACCGATACCCCTTCCCATGTTCAGGTAGCTCAGGAAAAAGGGCTTTATGCCATGAGCCAGTATGCCGACCAGCGTGATTTTGGCCCGGATAGCTACTTAGGCGGAGAATTCCTTAACTGGGAAGTATATTATATTGATACCTTCCAGAGAATTTATGACGGCACCTTTGTACCTACCATGTACTCCCCCGGTTTGGAAACCGAAGCTGCTATTCCCCAGGAATACACCAAAAATGTTCCTCAGGATGTAAGAGATAAATTTGAAGAGGTTTATGCTGAACTGCTTGCCGCAGACGATATGTACTCCATTGTTTACAAAGGGCCCATATACGATAACGACGGCAATCTTAAATGCGAAGAAGGCAAATACCTCAGTAAAGATGATGTGTATAATAAAATTGATTGGTTTGTAAAAGGCACAATTTCTTCCGTAAAAAAATAAGTTATAAGAGTATTTAAAGCATATTTTAATTAGCGTCACTAACTAAAAGGGGCTTTCTTTAAAGAGGTTTAATGCACAGGCTTTTGCCTATGGCCTGGCCGCTTTAGGAGGGCCCCTTATGGGGTTTGAGGAGTGCGAATATGAAAAAGGTATATAAATGGATTGAAGATAACCGCCGGGAGATAATTAATTTTTGCTGCGACGGTATTTCTCAAAAATCTGTTACCGGGGCGGAGCTGCCTTTTCAGGAATGGTTTCGGAATAAATGCGAGGAGGCCGCTTTAGGCCGGGTGGATTTTTGGGCGGAGGATAAAGATAAGCTGCGCCCGAATGTAGTATGCACCGTAAAAGGCAAAGGCAATGCCCCCAGCCTGATTCTTAACGGCCATTGTGATGTTGTGCCTGTAAGCCCCGAGGATTTAAAGCTATGGGAAAGTGACCCCTGGCAGGGCCAATTGAGAAACGGGGCCATTTACGGAAGAGGGGCAACAGATATGAAGGGCGGGCTTACGGCTATGTATTTTGCCGCCCTGGCTTTAAAAGAAAATAATATTCCCCTAATGGGGGATTTAATCTTAGAATCTGTTGTGGGGGAGGAGCGCTGCGAGCATATATTAGGAACCACCGCAACAGTAAAGAGGGGCCACCGGGGAGATTTTGCCATTGTGCTGGAGCCTACGGATTGCGAGCTTCATACAAAATCCCC
The DNA here is from genome assembly GCA_040767605.1 of Clostridiales bacterium. Taxonomy (GTDB): domain Bacteria; phylum Bacillota; class Dehalobacteriia; order UBA4068; family UBA4068; genus JAXGOI01. The sequence continues at coordinate 873,510 of JAXGOI010000001.1, read as the reverse complement.
GGGGGCTGTTGCCTGGGAATTAAATGTAAAAGGTAAAACCGTACATAATGCGCAGGCCAATAAAATAAAATACCCACAGGCCTTCGGAATAAAAACCGGAAGCGATATCGGGGTGGATGCCTTTAAAAAAGCCTTAAAAATTCTTGATGCCCTTGAAGATTTAGAGACTCAGTGGAATTTTCGCTGGCGGGACAGGGTTTTAGGCGGCGGAGGCTACCCCGGCAAGGATAAAAGCGGGGTGGGGCTTTTTTGCATTGTCCCCGCCATAATCCGTTCCGGAGATTATATTGTAGCCGTCCCCGGCCATGCGCAAGTTCAGGGCTGCTTTTCCTATGCTCCCTGGGTACCCTTTAGCGAGGCGGAGGCGGAGGTGCGGGATGTAATAGACTCGGTGGTTCAGCGGGATGATTGGCTTAAGGCCAACCCCCCGGAATTTAAAATATTTTATGATTGGCCGGGGTATATTACCGAGCCGGAACACCCGGCTTGCCGGGCGTTGGCCGGCGCCTATGAGGAAATAACTCAAAAACCCGCCCTTTTTTCGGGTTTTAGCGCCGTAAATGATGCCAGCTTCCTGTATAAACAGGGTATTCCCGCTATAGCCTTTGGGCCGGGCTCCATAGATCAAAACGCCCATGGCAATAATGAGTATATTTTAGTTGAGCAGCTTATACTTTCTATTAAAATTTTAACCAATGCCATTGTCCGCTGGTGCGGCAGGGCGCAGGCCTAGGCAAAAGCCCATAATTAGAGCCTAAATTCCTCTAAAACAGATCTTTATCAGGGGCTAAGCAAAAAAATTAAAGTTCCGGTCTAGGGCTTCTTCTGCTCATCCCAGCTGAAGCCGGAGACCTTTTACCTAAGACTGAGACGCAGTCCCAAAGACAAGAGCAATCCCCCGCTCTTGTCTTTTGGTATTAAAACCCGGGATTAAGGCAAAAAATTTATTTACGCATTAATTTTTGAGGGTTAGATTTTTTAAGAACCTTTTATTCCTCGGGCTTTATTTTTATTTTTTACTAAAATTTTAGAATAGAGAAGATTTTTTCTGGCGGTTTTATTTATGATATAATATAATTAAGAATAAATATGCTTATTATAAGGAGAATCCGGATGAAAATAATTATTAAAGAAGATTATTCGGCAATGAGCAAATCCGCGGCTGAAAAAATCGGGGAGCTGGTTAAAAACAAGCCCGATTGTGTTCTGGGGCTGGCCACGGGGAGTACCCCTATGGGAACTTACCGGGAATTAATTAAAATGCATAAGCAGGGGCTGGATTTTTCAAGGGTAAAAACATTTAATCTGGATGAGTATTTAGGTATAGGCAAAAATATGGCAATGCCTTATGAAATGGATCAAAGCTATGCCAGATTTATGCAGGAGGAGTTTTTTAAGCATATTAATCTTAAAGAGGAAAATATTCATATCCCCCATGGCCTTACTAAAAACCCGAAGGAGTTTTGCCTAAGCTATGAGGAGGCAATAAAAAAGGCCGGGGGTATAGATTTACAACTTTTAGGTATAGGGGGCGACGGTCACTGGGCCTTTAATGAGCCGGGCTCGAGTCTCTCTTCTAGAACCAGAGTGGAAAGATTAACCAAACAAACTCTGGATGATAATTATGAGTCTTTTTATAAGGCTGCCGGTATTCCAAGGGAGAGTATGCCCCATTCTGCAATTACCATGGGTATCGGCACTATTCTTGAGGCCAAAAGCCTGATTATGCTGGCTAATGGAATAAAAAAGGCAGATATAATTGCCAAAGCTTTGGAAGGCAGCGTAACTACGGATATTACAGCCTCCGCTATTCAGCTTTTTAAAGGAGAAAGCTATGTGATTTTAGATAAAGAAGCGGCCTCCAAACTAAAAAATATCTGAAAATATCTTTTAGATTTTTAAAAAAAGCCGGGGCTCTTTTAAAGGGCCTCGGCTTTTTTTATTGTTTTTAGCCTTATTTTGCGGTTATTTTAAGCATAAACCGGCGTTTTAATAATAAATATGCCTTATAATATAAAGGGCTCTAAAATATTAAATAAATAACCAACAAGGATAATCCCAATAGAGCAAACTGCAATAAACAGGGCCATAAGCTTCGGCTTAATTGCCTTGCGGAGCATAATAAGAGACGGCAGGGATAAAGTAATTACCCCCATCATAAAGGCTAAAACCGTGCCTAACTGAGCCCCCTTATAAAGCAAAGCCTCGGCTATGGGTATTGTACCGAAAATATCCGCATACATAGGCACCCCGATTGCCGCCGCCAAAATTACGCCAAAGGGGTTATTCCTCCCCAAAAGGGATATTACCCAGGCCTCGGGTATCCAGTTATGGATAATCGCCCCTATGCCCACCCCGGCTAAAATATAGGGCAAGACCCCCTTAAATGTAGCAAGCATTTCTTTTTCGGCGTAAACAAGGCGCTCTTTTTTTGTGAGATTTTGGGAGGCCTTATTTATGCTCCCGGAATTTAAAATAGAGCTTTCGATATATTTTTCCATATGGGCTTTTTCAATAATGGCGCCGCCAATTACGGCAACTATCAGCCCGAAGATTATATATAAAAAGGCAATTTTTGCCCCGAATATGCTCATTAAAAGAATAAGGGAGCCTAAATCTACCATTGGGGAGGATATAAGAAAGGAGAAGGTAATCCCCAAAGGCAGGCCGGCGGAGGTAAAACCGATAAATATCGGTATGGAGGAGCAGGAGCAAAACGGGGTTACAGTCCCTAAAAGGGCAGCAATGGAATTTGCCCAAATACCCCTAAAGCGGCCTAATATTTTTTTGCTGCGCTCCGGGGGGAAATAGCTTTGTACATAGCTTATAATAAAAATCAGAATACATAATAAGGCGGTAATTTTTAGAATATCGTAAATAAAAAAGTGAATACTCCCCCCCAGAGAGCCGGAAATATCCAGCCCCAAGGCGGTTAAGGCTTTGCCGATAAGGGTATTCAGCCACTTCATTCCTAAAAGCTGGTTTTGGAAAAACCCCCAGCCCGATTTTATTATTTGCATAAAGAAAACCTTCTTTCCTCAAATTAATATCATATCAAGTTTTATTGATATATAGCCCCTAATAAAAGCCATCACTACGATGGCTTTTACTATATGGGGCGATTATCTTCTTTAACAGGGGTAATTATCCTCTTTAATAAAGGTATTGGCATTTGTTAATTCTTTAAGGAGGGTAAGAGCATAGGCGCTGCCCTTTTTGCTGATTTTATAATGAGTCCATTTGCCCTCCTGGCGGCTGATAACTATTCCGGATTCCACTAAAACCTTCATATGGTAGGAAAGCCCCGATTGCCCTAAATCCAGCTGCTCCAGTAAAACACAGGCACATTTCTCCCCGCCGCATAATAAATTCAGTATTTGCAGGCGTTTTTCATCGCAAAAGGCTTTAAATATTTTGGCATTTTGGCTATAATCTTTTTCCAAGCTCTCACCTCATATCAAAATTATTTGATATATTAACAGTATAAATAAAAAAATAGTATTTGTCAATATATTTTTAGTTTAAAAAAGCGCTAATATTTGGCAGCTTTAGGCTTTTGCTTAGGGGTGCCCAATAGCCCCCTGGGGGCAAACCTCCCGGCAATTTTGGCATTGATGGCATAATTTGCTGTCGATTACGGCTTTTTTATCTTCAGGGAGAACAATAATAGCATTAGACGGGCAGACACCCTCACATAATTTACAGCCGATACAGGCATCTTTATTAACTTTCTTCCCCAGCCGGGCAAAGCGCCCAAAGAGCTTTTGTAAAGCGCTGAAGGGGCAAATAAGGTTGTGAAATACCGCCGGTTTATATTTAAGGGTTATAATAAGGGCAATAATGAGCCAAAGAGGTAATATAGGCAAATTAATATTTAAGAGCTTTCTTGAGATTAAAATTAATGCTATGCTAAGAATAAGGGTAACCCAGGGGAAATAGCCGTTTTTAAGCCATTTTGGCGTATTTGCAATCTGGGTTTTTAGTTTTTGCCCAAGCTTATCTACCGGTATCATCAATGTATTCATCGGGCAGATATATCCGCAGTAGATCCTGCCAAAGATTAAAGCGGCCATAAGGCTTAGGCCATATAAGGCAAGCCAAAGCATTATTTTCCCCTTTATCATCAGAAAAATAAAAAGTGCCAAAAAAAGAAGCCGTATTGTACTCGTTATATATTTCATAATAATGCCTCCCTATTGAGATATATTTATTATAATGCTAAAATAAGTAAAAAAGTGTTACCAATGCAACACTTTAGGGAGTTATATGAAAAGTTATTTAAAATTAATAGAGTGCATCGATTTTTTAAAACCCCTTGAGGCCCAAGATATAAAAGCCTGTTTAAACCGGGGGAGTTTTAAAATAATTCAATACGGTAAAAATAATATTATCCATTTCTCCGGCGAGGTTTGCCTAAAAATAGAGATTATACTCATGGGGAAGGTGACCGTACAGAGGATTGATGAAAACGGCAATTTAATGGTAATAGGGGAGTTCTTTAGCGGGGATATTCTCGGGGGGAATCTTATTTTCTCAAAAAACCCCTCTTACCCCCTTATGGTTATCGCAGACCGGGATACGGTAATTTTAGAGATTAATAAGGATTGTCTTTTTAAGCTGCTTAGGGGGAATCAGGCCTTTTTAAGTAATTATCTTGCATGTATATCTGATAATACCCTAATTTTAGGGGATAAAATAAAACATTATATGCGGAGGACAATAAGAGAAAGTATTATAAGCTACCTGGATTATGAAAGGGAAAAGCAGGGTTCAAATATTATTTTATTAAGTATGACAAAAAAGGCCCTGGCAGAGAGAATTGGTGTTCAAAGAACATCCCTCTCCAGAGAGTTTACAAAAATGAAAGAGGAAGGCCTCATTGATTATGATGCAAAATCTGTAAGGCTCTTAAAAAAGTTTTTTCTCCGGCCATACACAAATAGTAATGGTAAGGCTTAAGAGGGAAGGCGGAAGAAGGCCTACTGCCTTCTTCTCACAAGGTTCTTGAGCTGTTTTAATCCGTTGTAAATACAACATACAGAGCCGCTTTTTTATGCTACACTTAAAATATATACTGTTTTTAAAGGCTGGTTAATTTTAAATAAAAATAGGGGGGCTGAAAATGGGGAAAGCTATACAGGATCTTCAAAACGAGCATAAATCTATTCTTTTTGTTCTTAAAATACTGGATAAAATGCTTCAATCCCAAAAGGATTCCAAAGCCCTGCTTGCCTACTATGAGGAAATTATTTATTTCCTCAATATATTTGCCGATAAATGCCATCATGGCAAGGAGGAGAAGTACTTATTTAAAGAAATTTTAAATAAGGAGAATCCTAATTTATCTGCAATTATTAGCCAAATGCTAGAAGAACATACTCAAAGCAGGGAATACCTCTCAAAGATGAGCCGGAGCCTTGAAAACCAGGAGATAGGGGAGTTTAATAAATACGCCGCCTTATACCGGGGTTTATTGCGGCGGCATATTAAAAAGGAAGAGGAAGAGCTTTTTATTCCGGCGGATAAATTGCTGGATGAAAAAGAGCAAAATTTGCTTTTTGAATTATTTGAAGACCATGAGGAGAAAGCCATTGGTCACGGTATACATGAGAAGCTCCATGCTATGATTGATACCTGGGAAGAGGCTTTTACCCCGGAATAGCCATTAAATAAAACCCTTGAAATAAAACTCTTGAAAGAAAACCCTTAAAATAAAACCATTGGAGAGAAATAAAAATGGCAAATAATTTACTTTTTAATGAAGTATTAGAAAAGCATTTTAAAACATTAAAGCAATATATACCCGTTGTAGATAAAGTCCATGGCAAAAGCCATCCAAAATTCCATAAAATTCGCGCCTTATTTGAGGAAATGGCGCTGAAAATACAAGCGGCCGGCAAAAACAGGCCGGAATTAAATGAGGAATTTAATAAACTAGAGGAATTAACGGATAATTATACCGTACCCGATGATGTTTGCGAAAGTTATGAGGCCGTTTATAAAATGCTTTTTGAATTGGATAAGGCCTACCGCCCTTAAATAGCCGGGCTTTGTTATAATAATTTAGCGGGAGAGGGGTAAGGTCTTGAAAAGGTTTATTTTAAGCAAAAAAAACCAAATTGCCTTGGTGGGGGCAATTTTAATTACGGCCGGTTTTATTAGTAAGCTGGCTTTTAAAAATGAAATTGCGGCTATTATTGCCTTTGCCTGCGCCTCTATTATAGGGGCTGCTCCCATAGCTATTCAGGCCTATCAGGCATTAAAAATTAAAGTTGTAAGTATAGATGTTTTAGTTACTATTGCTGTTATGGGTGCATTTTTTATTAAGAATCTGGAAGAATCCGCCATTGTTACCTTTCTTTTTTTATTCGGCGCTTTTTTAGAGCAGCGCACATTAAATAAAACCAGATCCGCCATAAAGGAGCTGACGGAAATGGCCCCGGAAAATGCCTTAAAGCAAATGCCCGGCGGCGAATTTACAGAGGTTGCCGTGGATGAGGTTAAAGCGGGGGATATTTTACTGGTAAAAACCGGCGCTAAAATCCCTGTGGACGGCCGGGTTTTAAGCGGGGAGGGCTATATTAATGAGGCCAGCATTACCGGGGAGGCCGTGCCGGTAAGAAAAAGGCAAAATTCAGGGGTATATGCCGGAACAATCCTGGAAAACGGCACACTTCAGATTATTGCAGACCGGGTAGGGGAAGACACTACCTTCGGCAAAATAATTGAGCTGGTAGAGGAAGCGCAGGATTCAAAATCTCAGGCGGAGCGCTTTATTGACAGGTTCTCCAAATACTATACCCCGGCGGTTTTAATTTTAGGCTTTATTGTTTGGCTGATTTCAAAAAATATAGAATTAGCCATTACCATACTGGTTTTAGGCTGCCCCGGGGCTTTGGTAATTGGGGTGCCGGTTTCTAATGTGGCGGGTATTGGCAATGGGGCCCGCCATGGCGTTCTTTTAAAGGGCAGCGAGGTTATAAATGATTTCAGTAGGGCGGATATATTTGTTTTTGATAAAACGGGCACCCTTACCATAGGGAACCCCAAAGTAGCCGACAGCGAATTTTATACGGATAATACCCAGGAGGTATTGGCTTATCTTGCCAGCGTAGAGAGGGAATCGGATCATCCCCTGGCTAAAGCAGTAACGGAATATATCGGGGATATAAAATTATATAAAGTTGAAAAAACCGATGTAATTAAGGGCGGCGGGATTATCTCTTTAGTTGATGGCCATAGAATTGCCGTAGGCAATGCCGCCTTAATGGAAAAAGAAAATGTGTTTTTAAGCGAAAAGGCCCGCTGCGATATAAAGTCTTTTGAAAAAAAGGGCAATTCCCTGGTTCTTACGGCGGTTGACGGCCAATTAAAAGCCTTAATGGGTATTCGGGATCAAATTCGCCGGGGGGTGAAGGAGGATCTTTTAAAGCTAAAAAGGCTGGGCGTTAAAGAGCTGGTGCTGCTTTCCGGGGATAATCAAGCTACGGTTGATTTAGTTGCCGGGGAATTGGGGTTAACAGAGGCCCATGGCCATATGCTGCCGGAAGATAAGGCCGCCTATATTGAGGCCAAAAAAGCCCGGGGCCATATTATTGCCTTTGTGGGAGACGGAGTAAATGACAGCCCCTCCCTTGCCCTGGCCCAAATTGGGATTGCCATGGGCAGCGGCACCGATATTGCCATTGAAACATCGGATATAGTTTTAATGAATTCCGATTTCAGCCGCCTTCCCCATGCTTTGGGGCTTACAAAGGCCACGGCCCTTAATATGTGGCAAAATATTTTTATTGCCGTAGGTGTTGTAATTATTCTTCTCGCAAGTGTATTTTTAAGCGATTGGATGAATATGTCCATTGGTATGCTGGTGCATGAGGGGAGTATATTAGCGGTTATTCTAAACGGAATGCGTCTTTTGCGGTATAAATTAAGATATTAAAAAGAGATATTAATTTATATATATAAAGTAAATATTAAGGAGAGATAAAAATGAAAAGTGCAATAATGCAATTGGAAACTTTAACCTGCCCTTCCTGTGTTATTAAGGTAGAAAAGATGGCAAAATCCTTAAACGGGATTGATAAGGACAGCGTAGAGGTGCTTTTTAATTCCAGCAAATTAAAATTTGATTTTGATGAAGAAAAAATATCCGTAGATGATGTAGAAAAAGCCATATCCGCAATGGGCTTTGATATTTTAAAAATTCAGGTTAAAGAAAAATAAGCACTAAAAACCCCTGAAGCCGGGATAAAACGGCAAAGGGGTTTAATTTTTCTTATTGGCCCGCCTTCTTATTCACTTATTATATTATAATCCCGATTTATTCTAGAAGAAGATAAAACCCGGTGTTCTCTTTTGTATATTAAGGGAGAATTTTTAATTTAATATATTTATAGGCATAATTAAGCCGGGTTAAATAAACTCTATTAAAAATTTGCTATGCTCTATAAATAATTTGTGGTATTTTGTAAAAAGCCCTTTGAGCTTTGCATTTTATGTTTTTTTAGATTATAATAAGGGGGAACTCCAGCTAATTATGGCCTGTTTAAATAATTATCTCTTTTTTAGGGAAGGGGTGATTATTTTTATTATGCCTAATTAGTCAGTTGTTCTTGTAAAATTATAGGCAGTTTAAAGCCAGAGGAATAATTGGATGAGTAGGCTTAAATTTAACTGCTTATCAGCTACATAGTTAGGGGCACTTTTATGGGTAATGGCATGTTAAGTAAATATAATCTTACGGAAGGTTCTATTTTAGAAAGGCTGTTTTTAGTTGCTTTGCCCATGGTGGGTACACAAATAGTCCAGATGGCATATAATTTAATCGATATGATTTGGCTGGGGCGGGTAGGGAGTGATGCCGTAGCCGCCTCCGGCACCGCCGGGTTATTTATGTTTATGTCTATGTCTTTAATGGCTTACGGCAGGACGGGCTCAGAAATTGGGGTTTCTCAAAACCTGGGGCAGGGCGAAATTAAAACCGCCCGCGAATACGGGCAAACAGCAGCTTTAATAAATATTTTCTTGGGCTTACTTTTAGGGCTGTTATTTATTGTTTTCAGGGGCCAATTAATCGGCTTTTTCCGCCTGGGGGATATAGCCCTGATAAAGAGCACAGAAAACTATTTGGCTATTGTCAGCTTCGGCTTTCCCGTTGTTTTTTTATCCGCCTCTGTTACAGGTATATATAATGGCAGCGGGAATTCCAGAATACCTTTTATAACAAATTTAATCGGTTTGGCAATTAATATGATATTGGACCCGCTTTTGATTTTTTGTGCCGGCTGGGGAGTGGAAGGCGCGGCCTGGGCAACAACAATTGCTCAAGTTGTAGCGGGTATTGTCTCCGCCTGGGCGATTATTGCCTATAAAAACCGCCCCTTTGATAAATTCAGACTTTTTGCGAAACCAAATTGGCAGTATGCAAAAAAAATAACTAAATGGGTTGCCCCAATTGCCGCCGATACCTTTTTATTCTCATTTTTCTCTATGCTTATTACGGCTATGGTGGCTGCCTACGGGGCAGGGGCTTTAGCCGCCCAAAGAATCGGCTTGCAGGTAGAAAGCCTTTCCTGGCTAATTGCATCCGGTTTTTGCACGGCCTTAATCAGCTTTGTGGGGCAAAACTACGGCGCCGGCAAATGGAGCCGCATTCATAAAAGCTTTAAAATTGGTTCACAGCTAATGATTATTTGGGGTGTAATTGTTACCGTACTGTTGTTTTTCGGGGCGGAATTTATATTTAAAATCTTCCTCCCTCATGAGGCGGATGTTATATACCTGGGTGTTATTAATCTCCGCATTCTTTCAATCAGCCAGATAGCCTCCTGTTTGGAGGGTATATCTTTAGGTTCTTTCAGGGGTTTGGGGCGAACAATTCCACCCTCCATAGTTATAATTACCAGCTGTTTTTTACGGGTTGTTGCAGCCTATTTCCTTTCCAAAACATCTTTAGGCTTATATGGGATTTGGATTGCGGTTACCGCCGGGGCTGTCTTCAGGGGAGTATGGGAATATACCTGGTATTACCTTTATTCCCGCAAGCTGCCAAAATTTGACACAATAAGGGAAGATCCGGTTCTTGCCGGAGAATAAAAATTTAAATAATTTTTAGGCCGCTAAATAAAAACAAAAACCAGGGGGCGCTTTAGCAATCAACTAAGGCGCTCTTTTTAATTATGGGAGCATAAAAAAGCCTTTCACTAAGGCTTTTATTTAAGCATATATTATTATTGGGGCCAAATAATTTATTTTTTATAGGGGATAGTAATTATGAAACATAAGGATAAAACTACGCCTGATTTTAATGGCGAGCTTTTTGATCATGAGGAAGATTTTACCGACCTGCAAGGGGATGATGATACCGGTATTTTAAGAGGCTCCGGCGCCTGCATGCCGGAGGATTTATTTAATCAGGTTTACGGCCCAATAAGATTCCGGAGAGGGAATACAAATTCCCGGCCAAATACGGCGCCTCACTGCCCTTGCCCCGTAGCCGGGCAAGGGCAAAGAGCTATACTTAAGAATACGGAGAAGATAGAAAGGCTGCTCCATAGGCCGGATTACGGCCTTAGGAAAATTATGTCGGAAATAAATACTACGGAAAGCGCTGTTTTAAGTTCTGAATTCGGCCTGGAGGAAATTAAAACCGAAGTAAGCGCTATTGAGAATGCCGTTTTAAGCCCGAATTTTGGTCTTAGTGAAATTAAAACGGAAGTAGGCGCTATTGAAAGCGCCGTTTTAAGTTCGGATTTTGGTCTTAGTGAAATTAAAACGGAAGTAGGCGCTATTGAAAGCGCTGTTTTAAGTTCTGAATTCGGCCTGGAGGAAATCAAGACGGAAGTAAACGCTATTGAAAGTGCCGTTTTAAGTTCTGAATTCGGTTTAGAGGAAATTAAAACCGAAGTAAACGCTATTGAGAATGCCGTTTTAAGTTCGGATTTTGGACTGGAGGAAATTAAAACTGAAGTTAACGCTATTGAGAATGCTGTTTTAAGCCCGGATTTTGGACTGGAGGAAATTAAAACTGAAGTAAACGCTATTGAAAGTGCCGTTTTAAGTTCGGATTTTGGCCTTGAGGAAATTAAAACTGAGGTAAACGCTATTGAAAGCGCTGTTTTAAGTTCAGACTTTGGTCTTGAGGAAATTAAAACTGAGGTTGACCAGATATTATCCAATGCCCAAAGCAGCAATAAAACAACAGGGCCGGTGTTTGCCACAACTGATGCCAATAGGCTGGTTATAAAGGTATTTAATAATACATCAGCGGCGGTAACGGTAAGCGCAGCTGTGTATTCTCTTACTCCAACAACAAAAACTCAAATTTATACAACAGGCGCTGTTTCTGTTCCCTCTCAGGCCGCTTTGGATTTTGCAACGGAAGATGTTCCGGAAAATTATGTTGTTGAGTTTTCCGGTTTAATTCCCGGGGTATATGGATGGACTTCAACACAAATGGCGGAGGGCGACCCCTTCTTTGAGGCCAATACATTCAGGCATGGGGAATTAGTCCCTAATATCAGCTAAAGCCCAAAAGAGCATAAAAAAGCCCGCCGATTAAAAGCGGGCTCTATTTTTTTGGGGATATTTAGCCTGTTTTAGGGGTAAAATTTAAGGAGCCGCAAATTATAAAACAAAAGCCTTGACTTTAGGGGCTTTATATTGTATCCTATAAAGCATAGCAGTTATATAGGAATTTTGAAAAAGGTGAAGATTTATGACTTTTAAAACGCAAAATCAAAAGAGAAAAAACCAATATTTTGCCGATATGCTGATGTGCCGGATGAGCAGGTCTATTTTAATGTGCTGAAAACATCTGCCTTAGCTTATATCAATGCTTAATTAAGCATATTGTTGAATTTTTAAAGCGGCCGGTTGATGGCCGTTTTTTTATTTTAAAAGAGAAAGGTTGATTATAAATGATAAAAAAAGAATTGGGTTTTGATACCTTACAGGTTCATGCCGGGCAATTCCCGGACCCGTCAACTGGGGCTTGTGCCGTCCCTATATATCAAACAGCATCCTATGTTTTTAAGAACTCCCGGCATGCGGAAGATTTATTTGCCTTAAAGACCCAAGGGAATATTTATACCCGCCTGGGTAACCCTACAAATGAGGTTTTTGAGAGAAGGGTGGCGGCTCTGGAGGGGGGTTCCGCCGGGCTTGCCGTAGCTTCCGGCTCGGCTGCTATTAATTATGCCATTTTAAATATTGCCCAGGCCGGGGATGAAATAATTTCTGCCGCCACATTATACGGCGGCACCTATAATTTATTTGCCTCAACCCTGCCAAAGTTCGGCATAAAAACTAATTTTGTAAATGCCGACAATCCGGAAAATTTCCGCAAAGCCATAAATGAAAAAACCAAGGCCATATTTTTTGAATCCCTGGGTAATCCCGGCATTAATATTGTGGATATACAGGCTGTGGCCGAAATCGCCAATGAAAATGATTTGCCCTTAATAGTGGATAATACCTTTGCCACACCTTATCTTTTTCAGCCCTTAAAACATGGGGCGGATATTGTTGTTCACTCCGCCACAAAATTTATCGGCGGCCACGGTTCCTCTATAGGCGGGGTAATAGTAGAAGGGGGTAAATTTAATTGGGAAAAAAGCAAGCGCTTCCCCGGTTTTAATCAGCCGGATCAAAGCTATCACGGGATTAAATATTATCAGGATTTTGGCCCGGCGGCTTTTGTTACTAAAATCAGGGCGCAGCTTTTAAGAGATACCGGGGCGGCTCTTGCGCCTTTAAACGCTTTTTTATTTATTCAGGGGCTGGAAACCCTTTCCCTCCGGGTTAAAAAACATGTGGAAAATACCGAAAAAATCATAGAATTCCTTTCAGGAAGCCCTTATGTATCTTCAATTAATTACCCCTCTATTAAAGGGAGCAAATATTATTCCCTGGCAAAAAAATATTTCCCAAAAGGGGCCGGGTCTATTTTCAGCTTTAGTTTAAAGGGCGGAGATATTAATAAGGCCAAAAAATTTATTGATTCTTTGGAGATTTTCTCCCTTTTAGCCAATGTGGCGGATACAAAATCTCTGGTTATTCACCCTGCCAGCACAACCCATCAGCAGCTTAGCCTAAAAGAGCAGTTAAAAGCGGGCTGCGGACCGGAGACTATCCGCCTTTCCATAGGCCTTGAGGATGCGGGGGATTTAATCGACGATTTAAATCAGGCCTTAAAGAAAGCCTTTAAAGCTTAAGGCAAAAAAGTTTAGGAGGCGATAAAAATGCCGGTAAAAATACCCAACGGCCTTCCCGCGGCGGAGGAGCTTTTAAAAGAAAATATATTTGTAATGGGGCAGGAGAGAGCCGAGCATCAGGATATTCGGCCTTTAAAAATTTTAATTTTAAACCTGATGCCTAAAAAACCCGTAACGGAGGTTCAGCTTTTACGCTTATTAAGTAATTCCCCCCTCCAAATAGAAATTGAGCTTTTACAGGTAAAAAGCCATATTTCTAAAAATACCCCGGCCAAATACCTGGAAAATTTTTATACGGATTTTGAGACGGTAAAAGAAAAAAGGTATGACGGTATGATTATTACCGGGGCCCCGGTGGAGCGTCTTTCTTTTGAAGAGGTTGATTATTGGCCGGAGCTTTGCCGAATTTTCAAATGGAGTAAAAAGAATGTTTATTCTGTTTTTCATATTTGCTGGGGGGCTTTAGCTGGGCTTTATTATCATTATGGTTTAGAGAAATATGAGCTTTGCCAAAAGCTTTCAGGAGTTTATTTGCATGAGAATTTAAAACCCCGCCACCACTTATTAAGGGGCTTTGATGATATTTTTTACGCGCCCCATTCCAGATACAGCCATTTTAATGAAAGAGAGCTTAAAAAAGTGCCGGAATTGGAAATACTGGCCGCCTCAAAAGAGGCCGGGGCCTATATAATAGCCAATAAAAACGGGCGGCAGTTTTTTGCCACCGGCCATGGGGAATATGATAGAAATACTTTGGCTGAAGAATATGCCAGGGATTTTAAAAAGGGCCTTAACCCCCGGGTGCCGGAGAATTATTTCCCTCAAAATAATCCTGAAAACCCGCCGGTTTTATCCTGGCGCAGCCATGAAATGCTCTTGTTTAACAATTGGCTTAATTATTATGTTTATCAGGAAACCCCTTATGATCTTAATAATTTAACTTAAACCTTTTAAGCGTTTTTTGGAGTTTTAAAGGCGGCCTGTATTAAATACAGGCCGCCTTTTTATAAAAAGCGGTGCTTATAGGATTAGAAAGTTTGCGAGGTTAAATATATTTTTAAAAGCGCTATATGCCTGTTTAAAAAAGCAGGCTTCTCTGCCAGCGCAAAGCCTCCAAATAAAGCTCCATAAATTTTTCGCTTTTAAGGCCCCGGGCGGCGGTGGCATTTTCTAAAGTGCTGTAATCCCCCTTTTCAAAATCCAAAAGGGCATTTAGGCAAAGCCTTATTTCATTATCCCCCCCTAAAAGAGCTTCTTTAACCTGGCGGCTTAAGGGGAGTTCTTTTAAAATTTCTGCAATATCCCTATTTAAAAGCACATCTATTGAAGAAAAAATACCGCTAATAAAATAATCTGTTTCCTGGCGGGTTTTTTTTGTTTCAACGGCAAAAAGGGAAAGAATTTTACCCCGGATTAAGGAGGTTTTTATTAATTCGGCATTATCCGGAGATTGCAAACCCCTTAAAAGAAGTAAATAAGTCCAGCGTCTCAGCTCTTTTGTTCCTAAATGCACCAGAGCCTGATGAATGGATTTAATGGTATATCTCGCTGAGAAATAAACCGAATTAACCAGCTTTAAAAGCTTATAGGCAAGGTCCAAATCACTCTCCACAATACCCGCGATAATTTTATAATCCGGCTCGGGATTATTCAGCTCATTTAACATCTGAATAAGATTAATATTTAAAGCCCCGATTTCCTTTGCATTAACCATAAGGGGTTTGCTGAAAAAATACCCCTGAAAGAGTTGGTAGCCAATTTTAACGGCGCTTGAATATTCTTTTCTGGTTTCTATTTTTTCCGCTAAAAAGGTAATGCTTTTTTTATATTTTTTTATAAATTTAATTTGGTCAATAATGGGGGTTTGGGGGTATTCTATTTTTATAATATCCGCAAGAACTATCAAGGGGGAAAACTCAACCTCATTTTTAAGTACAAAATCGTCTAAGGCCAGAATATAGCCTTGGTTTTTCAGTTCCAGGCAGGCCTCAATAACTTCCTCCGTAGGGCGGACAGTTTCAAGAATTTCTATTACCACTCTGTCTTTGGGGAGTAAAAGGGCCATTCCTTGTCCCAAAAGGTTTTGGGGAAAATTAATAAAACCCCGGGCTCCCCCGGTTAATTCATCAAAGCCCACTACAAGAAAGGAATTGCTTATGAGGCTTGCGGTGCTTTCATCAGGGTCTGTTCCCTCATAAAAATTATTTTGGCTTTTTCTAAATAGCAGCTCATAGCCGTAGGTATTCATTTTTGTGTCAAATATTGGCTGCCTGGCTACATAAACATCCATCTGAATACCTCCTTTTGCCTGCTTAGGCCGTAATTTTAAAAAAGCCGTGGCGAATTTTTATTTCAGCCTTTCTCTCAGGGGCTTCATATAGGCTGAGGATACTTTATATTTTGCCCTTAGAGAATTGATTTTTTGATAAAGAGTATCTTTATAGCTTTTACCCGCCCCGCCCTTTTTATATAAGGCGGAAAAATCCGTAAATATTTCCGGATAGTTTTGCTCCATAAAGCTCATAAAGCAGGTTCTGGTTTTACCCCTTAAATACAAAGTACCCGTAAGGGCATAATCAACCTGGGCCTCTGCAGCGAGAAATAAAAGCTCCTCGAGATTTTTTTCAGAATCACTAAGAAAGGGAATAACCGGCATAATATGCAGGCCTATACTGGCATTTGTTTTACGGAATACCTTAAGCACCTCAAAACGCTTTAAAGAAGGCGCCCCAAATGGTTCAATTTTTTTACGCAAATTTTCATCCGTTGTGGTTATTGTTTGGGCAATATTAACTAAAGTAAGGCGGGATAATTCATCTATTAAATCATAATCCCGAAGAATTAAGGCAGATTTAGAAGAAATTATAATGGGGGTTTTATATTTAATCATCAGCTTTAAAACTTCCGGCATTATTTTATAATGCTCTTCCGCCGGCTGATAACTATCTGTAATCCCCCCGAGATTAACAATTTCTCTTTTCCACCCCGGAGCGGAAAGCTCCTTATCTAATATTTCGACAATATTACCTTTATAATAAATGCTTTTAAAAAAGCCCTCATCCTTTAAGTAAGTGTGGGAATATTGGGCATAGCAATAGAGGCAATTATGGCCGCAGCCCCTGTAAATATTTAAATCCCAGCCATAGGGTATTCTCCGCTTAAGTTTATTTAAAGCGGAATTTACTTTAAGCTCTTTGCAGGGGGGATCCGCCAATACCTTCACCGTCCCTTAAAATATCGCAATATTAAGGCAAATATAATATATAAAATATACCATATAATAAGAAGGCCTTCAATCTGTATATCGCTATTAAGCGCTAAAAAAGCAGTTTTTAAGTATTTGGCTTGCTAAAAAAACAGCAATATGTTATATTAATTAAGTAATTAAATATAAAATCTTCAGGGCAGGGTGAAAATCCCTACCGGTGGTATAGCCCACGAGCCGCAAGGTATGATTCGGTGTAACTCCGAAGCCGACAGTAAAGTCTGGATGAAAGAAGATAATAATGCCTTAAACAATTGTTTTTGTCGCATTTTAGCTCTGAAATGTATTCATTTCAGAGTTTTTTTTACGATAAATATAAATTTAAGGGGCAAAAAAATCGAAGGCCTTGAATATTTCAAGGCCGTTTTATTTTTAGGGGGTAAATATGGATGATTTTTATATGGCAAAAGCCCTTGATTTAGCCGAACTGGGAATTGGGCATACCGGAGCCAACCCTGCGGTGGGCTGCGTAATTGTTAAAGAGGGGGAAATTATCGGCAAGGGCTACCATAAGGAATACGGCGGCCCTCATGGGGAGATTAATGCCCTTAAAGACTGTATAAAACCCCCCAAGGGGGCAACTTTGTATGTAAATTTAGAGCCCTGCTGCCATTATGGCAAAACCCCTCCCTGCACCGAGGCAATTATTAAAAGCGGCCTAAAAAGAGTTGTAATAGGGGTTTTAGACCCTAACCCTATGGTTTGCGGCCAAGGGGCAAAAATTTTAAAAAAGGCGGGCTTAGATGTTATAAGCGGGGTTTTAGAGGCCCGGGCCCGGGATATAAACCAGGCGTATTTTCATTATATAAAAAATAAAACCCCCTTTGCGGCTTTAAAGTATGCCATGACCTTAGACGGCAAAACGGCAACCGAAAGCGGAAAATCCCGCTGGATAACAGGGGAGGCGGCAAGAGAGCATGTTCACGGCCTGCGCCATAAGTATAGCGGCATTATGGTTGGCATAAATACGGTTATTCAGGATGACCCTATTTTAAATTGCAGGCTTAAAGGGGGTAAAAACCCCCTGCGCATAATATGCGACAGCCGCTTAAGGCTGCCCTTAAAATCAAAAATAGTTAAAACCGCTGAAGAAATCCCCACCTATATTGCCTATTGCCTGGGGGATAAAGAAAAAGAAAAGGCCCTTTTAAATTCAGGCCTAAAACTCCTTAAAATGCCCGCTTATAATAATAGGGTGAATTTAAAAGAATTAATGGTTTATTTAGGCAAAGAGGGGTTAAGCAGCATTTTATTGGAAGGGGGGCCGGAATTAAATTACAGCGCCTTGGAGGCGGGGATTATTCAAAAGGCCTATATTTATATTGCCCCCAAAATGTTCGGCGGGAAGAGGGCAAAAACAGGTATGGGTGGCATAGGTATAGATAATCCCGATTCCGCATTTTTATTTGAGGAAAGAAAAATCAGCCTTTTAGGGGAGGATATACTGCTTGAGTATAAGGTGAGGTGAATTTATGTTTACCGGTATTATAGAAGAAACAGGCAAAATTATAAATATCCGGCCGGGGCCTAAGGCCTCTACCCTTACAATTTCCGGCAAAATTATTTTTGATGATTTAAAGCTGGGGGATAGCGTGGCGGTAAACGGCGTTTGCTTAACCGTCAGCTCAATTAAGGGGAATTGCTTTGAGGCTGAGGCGGTCAGCGAAACCCTTGCCAGAACCTCCCTTAAGGCGGCAAGGGCCGGCAGCCCGGTTAATTTAGAAAGGGCCCTGCCGGCTTACGGCAGGTTTGGGGGGCATATTGTTTCAGGCCATATTGACGGCACAGGCAAAATAACAAAAATTGAAAGGGATGGCCGGGCAATTATATTCAGCGTAGAAACCACGGCGGAAATTTCCCGCTATATTATTAAAAAGGGCTCTATTGCCATGGACGGCATAAGCCTAACAGTGGCAAATATAAAGGGCAACACTTTTCAGGTTTTTGTTATACCCCATACGGCAGAAAATACTACATTAATAGATAAATCACCGGGGGATATTCTTAATCTGGAAAATGATATTATCGGCAAATATATAGAAAAGCTCTTTAAAACCCCGGAAAAAGAGAGAGAAAAAGGCGTTATAACGGAAGAATTTTTAAGCCGGGCCGGCTTTTAAGATCAAAATAAATAGCGGTTTTTAACAGCGGTTTTTATAAGGGCTTTAATAAAGGTTTTAATAATTGTTTTAATTAAGGAGGCAATATGTCTAAAAATAATATGCTTAAATGCGCTGCATTTAGCTACAGTACCATAGAAGAGGCCTTAAATGAGCTTAAAGAAGGCAGGATTATTCTGGTTACTGATGATGATAATAGGGAAAACGAGGGGGATTTTATTTGCGCCGCGGAATTTGCCACCACCGAAAATGTAAATTTTATGGCAAGCCATGGCAAAGGCCTTATTTGTATGCCTATGAGCCGGGAATATATTGAAAGGCTGAATATACCCCAAATGGTTAAAAATAATACGGATACCCATGCCACAGCCTTTACGGTTTCTATTGATCATATAAATACCACTACGGGAATATCCGCCGAGGAGCGGGGCCTAACCGCCAGAAAATGCGCGGAAGAAAATTCCCGCCCGGAGGATTTCCGCAGGCCGGGGCATATGTTCCCCCTCCTTGCAAGAAAAAATGGAGTTTTGGAGCGCAACGGCCATACTGAGGCGACTGTGGATTTAATGCGCCTGGCCGGTTTAAAAGAATGCGGCTTATGCTGCGAAATTATGAATGAGGACGGCGCCATGATGCGTACCCCCCAGCTAATTGAGCTGGCCCAACGGCATAATTTAAAATTTATTACTATCCGGGATTTACAAAAATGGCGCAAAAAAAATGAGAAGCTGGTTAAGCAGGTAGCCGCGGCGCATATGCCTACAAAATACGGAGAATTTACAGCCTATTGCTATATAAATATTTTAAATAACGAGCATCATATTGCGCTGGTTAAGGGGGATATATCAGACGGCAGGCCGGTTTTAGGGAGAGTGCATTCGGAATGCCTTTCAGGCGATGCCTTTGCCTCCGTAAGGTGTGATTGCGGCCAGCAATTTGCCGGAGCTATGCGGGCCATAGAGGCAGAAGGCCGGGGGGTGCTCTTGTATATGCGCCAGGAGGGCAGGGGTATAGGGCTTGTTAATAAGCTTAAGGCCTATGCCCTGCAGGATGAAGGCCTTGATACCGTGGAGGCTAATTTAGCCCTTGGTTTCCCTGAGGATATGCGGGAGTATTATATAGGCGCCCAAATTTTAAGGGATTTAGGCGTAAAAGAGCTGCGCCTTTTAACTAATAACCCTAAAAAAATCGAGGGTCTTTCAGATTTTGGCATGGAAATAATCGAGCGCCTGCCTATTCAGATTGAGACAAATAAATATGATGAGTTTTACCTTAAAACAAAAAAAGAAAAAATGGGTCATATCTTAAATTATTAAAATAAGAGAGGGATATAATATGCGGGTTTTTGAGGGTAAGCTGGTTTCAGACGGAATTAAAGTGGGTATTGTGGCGGCAAGGTTTAATGAATTTATAGTTTCCAAGCTGCTTGCCGGAGCTTTAGACGCCTTAAAGCGCCATGGGGTAAAAGAGCAAAATATTGATATTGCCTGGGTTCCGGGGGCTTTTGAAATCCCCCTTATTGCCTCTAAAATGGCTAAAAGCGCTAAATATGACGGGATTATCTGCCTTGGCGCCGTTATTCGGGGCTCCACAAGCCATTATGATTATGTTTGCAGTGAGGTTTCCAAGGGTATTGCCAATGTTTCTTTAAAGGCAGATATACCGGTGATGTTTGGGGTTATTACTACGGAAAATATCGAGCAGGCAATTGAAAGAGCCGGCACTAAGGCGGGTAATAAAGGTTTTGAATCCGCCGTTGCCTTTATAGAAATGGCTAATTTAATTAAAGAAATTGAAGCTTAAATTTAAAGGCCTTTAATGGCAAAATAAAAGCGGCGGCTTTAGAAGAAAAAAACAGCCAAGTTTTTGGCTGTTTTTAAAGGGCGGGTAAGGGTTTTTTTAATCTCTTATATATGTTTTAATTTCTTTGCCCAAAAAAGAGAGTTGGGCTTTTGTAATCCCCGGATTCTCATCCTCGGGCTTAAAATTGCCCTCAATAAGGAAGGAATAGCCCAAGCCCCGGTAAAGCCCGGAGGCCCCGTCCTCTTCCAGCCTTGCCGGCAGGGAAAAAACCGGCCTTTGCTGCCGGCCGAAAACATGCCTGAAATCAGTTATTGCGCAAGCCAGCCAAATAACAATAAGGGCTATAATAATTCGCCTTAAGAGAATAAGGGTTTTTTTAGCCTTCACAATTTTGCCCCCCTATATTTATACTTAGCTTATTATACCATAAAATCCCCAAAAACAGACTTTATTTGACAAGGCTTTTTTTATAGCCTAAAATTAAATTGGCAATAAGATTAAAATAAAAAAGCAAGGGGTTATAGTATGCTGAATAGTTTTATGAAAGAGGCCATTTCTGAGGCCTATTATGGTATAGAAACCGGGGCGGGGGGGCCCTTTGGCGCAGTTATTGTAAAAAACGGCAAAATAATCGGCAAGGGGCATAATAGAGTTATTGCGGATAACGACCCCACCGCCCATGGGGAAATTCAGGCCATTCGTGATGCCTGCCGTAAATTACAAAGCCCGGATTTAAGGGGCTGCCAGCTTTATACCACAGCCCAGCCCTGCCCTATGTGTGTGGGGGCAATTTTATGGGCCGGAATAGAAGAGGTTTATTATGGCTGCCCCAAAGAAGATACTGAGGAAATCGGCTTTAGAGACAGGCTTTTTTATGATATTCTTTGCAAAGGGGAAGGCGTCTATAAAATGGAGGAATTAGATAAAGAGGATTGCCTGAAGCTTTTTGAGGTCTATTCCAAAATTACAAATAAGCAAATGTATTAAGGCCTTAGCTTTTAAAGGCAAACAGATATTTGAGCTAAAATAATCGGAAATAAGCATAAAAAATCGCAAAGGGGCCTATATAACTAAAAAATGCCGTAAATTTAAGCCATAAAGCTAAACAGAATAATAAAAAGAGAATAATAAAAAACAGATCTTAAATAGATATTTACCCAAAGCAGACCGCTTTAGCCAAAAAGATAAAAAACTCTTCCGGCTTTTTATTTGCCCGGGCAAAGGGGCTGCCCTCTTAAAACTGGTAAAAATACAGGTTTTAACCCTTAAAAATAATTAAATTTAAATAGGGGGCTTTTATATGCTTAAAAAGATTTTACTGGGGATATCTGTCTTAGGGCTGTTTTTTTTGCTTTTTGCCTATAAGCCGAATATTGCCCTGGGGGATGGCGAAACAAAAAATATTTGCGCCGCCCAATTGCTCCCCAATGGGGATATAGCCCTTTTATATACAGATAGCGGAGAAATCTGCTGCGGGTTTTATCAGGTAAATACAAAAACCTGGCAAAGCCAAAAAATAGCCCCGGGCAGCCAAGGGGCTTTAGCCATAGAAAAAACAGGCAAGGCCCATATAGCTTATATTAATAGCGAGGATAATTTAGTTTATATCTCCCAAACGGCCTCCGGCTGGTCGGAGCCGGAGATTATTGAATCCCTAAATTGGAATGATATTCCGGGTAAGCTTAGTTACCCCAGTATAGCGGCGGATAATGAGGGTTTTGTGCATATTTCTTATCATGATTCTGCCGGGGGCTATTTCTTTTTTAATGATTATGCCCCCTATGATAAAGAAGATTTAATTTATGCCACAAATGCCGGGGGCTCTTTTACAAAAACGGTTATAAGCTATAGCGACGGCTGGGAGGCCGGTGCTTATGAGGGGCAAACTTATGCCTTCCCTCCTTCTCAAATGGCGTCTTATGAGGGGAATTGTTATTTAGGTAATTTTAATTATACCTTTGATAAATACCCCGGCGGCCAGGATTATACTTATAAATATAATATTTATAATATCCCGGAGGCAATAGGCCATGAATATTTGCTGAAAAACACCAATACTCCTGATAATACCATTGCTCTTTTAGCCGCCAAGGCAGGCAGTGAGGGGATTTATGCTTTATATCAAGCAGAGGGGCGCTTATATATAAATAAAGACGGTATTACCATTAACCAGGGGGAAAGGTCTTTTTCTCCCATTGGAGCCGGGCTGGCTCTGGATTCTTCCGGGGAGCCCTATTATGCCGCCGCCAATGAGGAAGGCTTATTGCTTTATCAAAACGGAGCTTTTAAGGAGGGGTTGGTTTTACCCGAAAATATCGGGGCAAAAAGCAAGCTGCTAACTTTGGTAAATGAGGATACCCAATATATATTTTATGCCTCCCAAGGGGGGCGGCTTTTAATGGGGCTAAATTCCCTAACCCCGGGGGATTTAAATTCTGAATGGCTTATTTTAGGGGAAAAGCGGGAATTAAGCCTGGAAGGCATAGAGATTGATAATAAAAATTACGATAAAACACCTATTATTTATACCGGGCCCCCTCTTGCCAGGGATGATGAGGGAAATATTATAATAATTGGAGAATATACCTATACCTATAAAAGTGCCGACGACGAGAGTTATTTAAGCAACGAACCCCCTTATAAGGCGGGGAAATACAAGCTTATAATTGAAATAAGCGAGGCTGACAGCCAATATAAGGGTAAAATTGAAATTGATTTTGAGATTAATCCCAAGCCAATAAGTGCTTTGGGAATTTTGGGGCAGGAAAAGAGCTATGACGGCAATTGCCAAATAGCCCTTACAGGGGGTGCCTTGGAGGGGGTATTGCCGGGGGATGATGTTAGCCTGGTTTTGCCTGCCTGGGGCTTAAGCGGGAACGCCGCCGCCGAAGATAATAAAATTATTTTACCCCAGGGGGAGCCGTCCCTTGCCGGGAAGGATGCCTCAAATTATATACTTTTCTCCTTTAATGAAATCCGCGGGGATATAAAAAAGGCCGCGCTGGAAATTAATAAGGTAAATTTATACCCTAAAATCTATAATGGGAATAATCAGGGTTTAGTTGAGAGTATTGAATTTAAGGGGCTAAAAAATGGGGAAAGCCTTGTTTTAGGCCTGGATTATACCGCAAGCGCCGAATTTGCCCATGCCAATGCCGGAATAAATATAAATATCAGCGCCGGGTTAAGCCTTAATCCTACGGATAAGGCCGCAAATTATTTATTGGCTGAAGATACTTTTGCCTTTTTGGGGGATATTTTAAAAGGAGACGGCCTCATTGCTCAAGGGGAAAGCCCTTATATTTTAGCCAGAAATACCCTCAAGGGTTATACATATGATCTTTCCTCCCTGATTTTTAATAAAGAGGATACCGGCGAGATTATTTATAAAATAGGGGATTTTAGCGGGGATGAATTATTCAGCCAAAAACCTGCCCTTGGCGAGGGCGGCATAATGCTGGAATTTACCGCTTTAAGCTCAGGCTATGGAGAAGCAAGGCAAAGTATTCTAATCGAAAGCAGAAATTATACTGATATTAACTTTTTGCTGGATTTTTGTATAGCGCCAAAAACCGAGATTACCCTTAAAAATATTTTTATAGAAGATAAAATTTATGATGCCGGCCCCATTGCCTTTTGGGGCAGCCCCATGGGGGAAGCAGGAGGGAATGATATTATAATAAGCGAGTATTCCCTGGTTTTTACAAGCACAGGGGGCGCTGATTATAATAGCCCCAACCCCCCTGTAGATGCCGGGGATTATAAGCTTAATATATCGATTCCGGAGGATAATCCGGATTATGAAGGCAGCCTGGAAATACCCTTTAAAATTACTAAAAGAGAGCTGCTTTTAAGCCCTAAAAGCTATACGGTTTATGAAAATGCCCCTTTGCCTATATTGGAATATGAAATAAGCGGCCTGGCCGAAGGGGATAATCTAAATGAGGTTATAGAACTAATTGCAGGCGGCCTTGAGCTGGAGGTTAAAAATGCCTTGGGAGAAAGGCTGGAAAATACCGGGGAAAAAGGCGAATATGCCATTGTTTTTAAAAATGCCCCGCAGTTTTATTCAAAGAATTATTCTGTAAATATACTTTCCGGCAGCCTTATAATTAAAGCAAAGCCCTCTGCCCCGCCGCTTCCCGGAACAGGCGGGGCAGAAATAAATTCCGCAATCCCGGCCGAAACAGATTCAGAAGGCAATTTAATTCTTCTGCCAAAAGTTTTAATTAAAAATAATCAGGCAAGGCTTATACTTAGCCCCAATGAAATTAATAAAATACCTGCCGGGGCTATGGGGATTAATAAAATAATTATCAGCCCGGATATCCCCAAGAATACGGAGGCCGTATATCTGGAGATTAGCCGGCAAGCTTTTGCCGCCCTTGCTAGAGTGGGGGAGAAAATCCTTTTAAAAACGGATTTAGGATATTTAGCCTTAAATATGGCTCTTTTTGCACCGGCCTTAGACGAAAACTGGCAACATTTAAGCCTAAGCTTAAAAAAGGGAGAGGATTCATCTTTAATTATTGAATGCATTACAGACGGCAGAATTTTAAATAATTTTAATGGTTTATGGGCGGTATTGCCTTTTAAGGATATTTCCCCATCGTTAATACTTATATTTATTAATGATAAAGGCGAAAGCCAAATTATCCCCAAGGCCTTTGCCGTATCAAATGGCTTGGCGGGGCCCCTTAAAGGCTCCGGTAAAATTAAAATAGCTGTATATAGGCAAAATTTTAAAGATATTTCTCTTAATCACTGGGCGAAGGAATATATTGATTTTACTGCCTCCCGCCGTTTATTTGAAGGCATGAGTGAAGGTATTTTCGGCGCGGGGGCCCCTTTAAACAGGGGAATGCTGCTTACGGTTTTACATAGATTAGAAGGGCAGGAAAAGCCTGTGCTAAAGGCGCCCCTTTATGATATTGAAGAAAGCCCCCACTATGCTTCGGGTTTAAATTGGGCTTTTGAAAAGGGGCTTATTGCGGGCTATCCGGGGGGCAGATTTTTACCCTTGCAAAATATAAACAGGGAAGAATTAGCCGTAATTATTTTTAATTATAGCTGTGCTTTAGGGCTAAATACTTCGCCTGCCAAGGGGGATATTTCAGGCTTTAAAGATGGGGAAAATATTGCCCCCTGGGCTAAAGCCGCTTTTGAGTATTTAATCGGCGAGGGTATAATTGAAGGCAGGGGCGGAAATCTCCTTGCCCCTAAGGAAGAGATAAGCCGCGGGGAGCTTGCGGCAATTCTTTACCGCTTAATCCCATTATTAAATAATTCTTTTAATTAAGTTTAAAATAGACGGCCTTATATTTTTAAAACAGAGAGCTTTATATAAAAACTATCGGCGAAAAAGCCGATAGTTTTTATTTAGGCTAATACCCCTTTGCCTCTTTAAAACTAAAATTAAAAATTTGCAAAGGCCCTCCCAAAGTTATAGCAGGCTCTTTTACCTTCTTCATCCGGGGCCTCGTTAATAATTAAGCCTTCTTCAAAAAGGTAGGCCCCGGCATCTTTTACCCTTTGCTCCCAATTTCTCATCCATTCCCCGTCCCCCCAGCCATAGGAGCCAAAAAGCGCCACTTTAAGGTTTTTCAGGTTTTCTTCAATCGAACTGAACATTGGCTCAAATTCTTCTTCCTCTAAAACCTCATCCCCCATGGAGGGGCAGCCAAAGGCGAATTTGGTAAAGTTCCCCATATCCCCTTTTACAAAGTTGCCGGGGGCAAAAATTTGAATTTCCGCATTGGCCTCCTTAGCGCCTTTGGCTATTTCCTGGGCCATACACTCGGTATTCCCTGTTTCGCTCCAAAAAACTATTGCCATTCTTTCCATATAAGAACCTCCT
The DNA here is from genome assembly GCA_040767605.1 of Clostridiales bacterium. Lineage (GTDB taxonomy): Bacteria > Bacillota > Dehalobacteriia > UBA4068 > UBA4068 > JAXGOI01. The sequence goes on along the minus strand of JAXGOI010000001.1, from coordinate 847,251 downwards.
TGAAATATCTTCTGCCAAATCTTAATATAAAATAGTATTTGCAAACTCTTTAAGGGAAATACCCGGATTATTTTTTGGGCTTAACTGGTAATAGATAGGGAAATAGTGTATATTTAAGCAAAAGAGATAATTTAAATGAATTAAAATTTAATCTGCCGCAATATACTAAAGGGTAATAATTATAAAGGAGGAGCTTATGAAAACCCTTTTTCGGGTTCTTTTCAGCAGAATTTTTATTGTCAGCGCAATTATTATCCTGCAATTAATAATTTTATCGGCTGCAATTTGGAAGCTCTCCAATTATTTTACCTATGTTTATTTTGTTTTTGTATTTATAAGCCTGGCGGTTGTCTTTATTATTTTAAATAAGGACGGCCACCCCGCCTATAAGCTGGCATGGACTATACCTATACTTTTATTCCCCGTTTTTGGGGGCTTGTTTTACTTATTTTTAGGCGGCGGGCGCTCAACAAAAAGCTTTAAACAGAATATCCGTGTAGAATATGCCAAGGCAATTTGCTTTTTGAAGCAAAGCCCGGGTATTATGGAGGAATTAAAGTCAGAAGACGAGGGTGTTTTAGCTCAAATAAAATACCTTTATAATAATGCCGCTTATCCGGTTTATAAAAATACTCTTACGGAGTATTTAAGCCCCGGGGAGGAAATGTTCCGCCGCTTAAAAGAGGAGCTGGAAAAGGCGGAGCAGTATATTTTTATGGAGTATTTTATTGTTGAGGAAGGGGAAATGTGGGACAGTATTTTAGAAATAATGGCCAGGAAAGCCAAAGAGGGGCTGGATGTGCGGATGATGTATGATGATGCCGGCTGCCTTCAAACCCTGCCCTATAAATATAATTTAAAGCTAGAGGCTTTAGGTATAAAAACCCTTGTTTTTCAGCCCTTTACCCCAAGATTAACTTTTCGTTTAAATAATCGGGATCATCGTAAAATAACAGTTATTGACGGCCATACGGGTTTTTGCGGGGGGATTAATTTAGCCGATGAATATATAAATAAAATACAGCGCTTCGGCCATTGGAAAGATGCCGCGGTATATTTAAAAGGGGAGGCGGTTTGGAGCCTTACCTTTATGTTTTTGCACCTTTGGAATTCTACTCTTAACCGCAGCGATGATTATGAATGCTATTTGCCCCATGTTCACCACCCCGAGCCCTTTGAAAGCGACGGCTATGTTTTGCCCTACGGGGATAGCCCTCTGGAGGATGAATCCATAGGGGTTATGGTTTACCTTAATTTAATTAATAAGGCTAAGGAGTATATTTATATTAATACCCCTTATTTGGTTTCCAGCCATGAATTGGCCATGGCCTTAATGCTGGCGGCCAAAAACGGGGTGGATGTAAGAATTGTTACCCCATTTATTGGGGATAAAGGCTATGTTCATGCCCTTACCCGGGCCTCTTATGAGCAGCTGATAGAGGCGGGGGTTAAGATATACGAATATACCCCCGGGTTTATGCACTCTAAAACATTTTTAGCCGATGATAATATTGCCGTTGTGGGCACGGTTAATATGGATTACCGCAGCTTTTACCTGCATTTTGAATGCGGAATCTGGATGTATAAAACAAGGGCCGTAAAAGAGCTTAAAGAGGATTATCTTAAAACCCTCGAGCTTTGTAATGAGATAACCCTTGAGGAAAGCCGGAATATTCCTTGGTATAAGCATTTTTTCAGAATGATTCTCAAAATTTTTGCCCCCCTGATGTAATTAAAAAATTTATCCGGTTTAAATAATTTAATAAGCAAAAATAAAAGGGAGCTTTCGGCTCCTTTCTTTTTTTAGCCTATATTATAGGGCTTGTAAAAAACAAAGGCATTATACAAGCACCAATAGTTAATAAAAACATAGAATAATTTTATAAATACCATTGAGGAGGATAAATATGCCGGATAATAATGAACTTAGCACTAACCTGGCGCCGGAGAGGGTAGGCTATGCTACTGTGCCCCCTCAAATAGCCAAAACAATTTATTATTTTGAAACAGCCCTGGCGACGGGAACACTTTTCCCGGTTTTAAATATGCCCAAGGGTGATTACGGCCCGAATGAAAACTTTAACCAAAGGGGCACAAGATAGAAAGGAGATAAAACCGTGGAGAAAATAATAAATACCGCCGCCGGCGATAATTGGGCTACGGCATCTAAGGAGGCTTTAAAAAAAGAGCTTTGGCAGCTGGATTTTGCAGCTACGGATATGGTGCAATATTTAGACAGCCACCCCCAGGATCAATCCGCTCTGGCCACAATGAAGGAGATTAGCCGCCAAAGAGCGGCTGTTCATGCCGTCTATGTTGAAAGGTTCGGCCCTATAAGCGCAACAGACATAACTCCCGGAGATGAATGGCTTTGGGCTTTGCAAAACTTCCCATGGGATGAATAAAAAGGAGGATAAAATATGTGGAGTTATGAAAAAAAGCTGCTTTACCCCGTTAAAGTACAAACAACAAACCCCCGCCTGGCAAAGCTAATTATTACCCAGTATGGAGGACCAGACGGTGAGTTAGCCGCCAGCCTGCGTTATTTGAATCAAAGATATACCATGCCGGATAATCGCACTAAGGCTCTGCTGACGGATATAGGCACTGAAGAAATGGCTCATATGGAAATGATAGGAGCTATGGTTTATCAATTAACCAGAAATGCCACTCTTCAGCAAATGGAAGAGGCCGGAATGGCAGCGCATTTTGCCGATCACGGCAAGGCTTTATTTTATGTGGATGCCGGAGGGAACCCTTTTACCGTAACCTATATTCAGGCAAAGGATGACCCCATTGCCGATTTACAGGAGAATATGGCGGCGGAGCAAAAAGCCAGAGCCACCTATAATCATTTAATGGATATGACGGATGACAGCGGCCTCTATGATGCTCTTGCATTTTTGCGCCAAAGGGAAATTAACCATTTTCAGCGTTTTGGGGAGGCTTTAACCCGCATACAGGAAGAATTTTGGAAAAAGAAAGCCTATTAATATCCAATTAATTAACGGCACTTTAATTAGGGGCTTTAACCGAGTTGCAAAGGCAGCAAAAAGCAGGTAAATAGCAGGCAAATAGCAGGCAAATATAGGGCCGCTTGAAATATATAATATAAGACCGCATAAAAGGTTTTAGGCCTTTATGCGGTCTTTATTTTGCGGACAAAGCCCCGGGCAGAGGGCCGGGCAGAGGGCCGGCTTTAATCTGTTTTTTCTTCATCACAGGCTTTTTTAAGCTTAAGCAAAAACTCTCTTAGCCGGGAAATAGCCTTTGATCTTTCCCTTTTTGTATAAGCCCGGGTATGAATCATGCTTTTTAAAAAATCTCCAAAAGCAATGGTCAAATTATTCTCGTTCATAACTAGAATAATAGGGGATTGGGATGTTTTGGCAACAATTACACCTGTATTTTCTCTTACATAAACGGTATGGTGCCCTTCCTCCCGGTTATGTGTAAAATAAATATGGTAATTGGGGTAATTGCCAAGGAGATAAATAATCTGCTCCAGATGAGCAATATACTCTTCAGGCTTATAATAGATGGGTTTTCCGCTTAAAATATCGGAAATAGACATTTTAACCTTGCCCTTTATAATATCTTCAGTATCGGGCAGGCAGATAATTTCATCAAAACGCTTTAATTTTAAATCCTCTAAAAATCTTTTATGCCGCTGTTCATAAAATTGCCTCAGCCCCTGATACCCGGGGCCCGGGGGCTGAATAATTGGGCCAAGCAGCTCTTGGGGCATGGTAAGTAAGGAGAGGGATTCCGTCTTAATTATCACATCCGATGGCTCTTGCTCAAAATTTATAATGGCAGGCAGGCATTCATTTTTATCTTTAAGGGTAAAAATCTCCATAAGAGGCCGGCAAAGCTGCAAATAATTAAAAAACTCTTCGGCAAAAGTGGCAATAATATTTTGGTCCCGATATAAAATATTTGCCGCCACTAAGATTTGATTATCAAGAGAGTTGGAAATTATCGCCGCTGTTTCCGGGGCAATAAAAAGAGTTCTTTTAAAGACGGAATCTAATTTTTTGGGGTAAAAAGAAGGCTTAATATTGCCGCTCATATACAGGGGCATCCAATTTATAATAGCCGCCAGCATTTCGTCTAAATCCCGGCTTATATTATGGATAATTTTAATTTTATTCCCTCTTGAAAGGATAAGAAACATTAATTCAGACCAGCGCTTTAAAAAGGCCGGATCCTCCGTAAGCCAGGAAATTTCCTCATCACTGTAAAGAAGCAGGGTTTGGGGGCTTTTTTTAGCTGCAACCTCGCAAAGGAAGGCTTCCACGGCCCGGCGCTTTCCCTCTACTCCGTAATAGATGGAAACCGCCCGGTCGGTAACGGGGAATTGGCAATCTCCCCTTAAAGGCAGGGGGCTTTTGCTTTTTGTGCCGGAGAGTTTATTTAAAAAGGCTTTAATATAATGAAGGCTTTCCGTATCATCCCTGAGGAGCCAGAGGGTTATTTCCTCAGCCAGGGGGTTAATTTGCCCCGGCAGGCCTTTTAGCCCAATGGTATCGGCTAAAGCTTTTTTTTGATAATCCTGAGTAAAGCGCTGAGAAAGGCTGTCTGCAATATCTTTAATTAGATTTTCGTTTTTAGGGAGCAGGCGCTTTCCCCTGCGGAGCCTGCTTATATAAGACGGGTCTAATGCCAATTTGCGGGCAAGCTCGCTATTGGTGGTTTTAGTTATATTCATCAGAAAATCCAGCTTTTCATAGAAAATCATAATACCCCTCCCTAATTTATACTAGCAGATTCCCTGCTTGAATACAAGGGGAATGTCATGAACTGTGCCTTTTAGCCCTATACGGCAAACAGAATATATTTTTTTATTACAACCCCCTTTATAATGAACATATGCTTAATTTGCCGAAGGCTAGAATAGCTTAAACCCATAAAAAAAGCGCGTATTTACGCGCTTTAAAAGCAGTTTTATTAAGCCGGGCTAATATTTTACAAACTACAAGTATTTACTCCTCTAGAGCCGGGGCTTTAAGCTCTTAGTACAGACTTAAAGAGAAAACTATTATTGTTCTTTATTACCCGTAAGGCCTTCTTCTTCGGGTTTATTCCGCCGCCATGAGCTTAAAAGCATATCTAAAGCGGCCCAAATAACCACAACGGCCATTACCCATTGAAGAAGGTTAATATCCAGGCTGCGGACAATAAAAACCGCTAAAATAACTCCGATTAAACCGTAAGTAGTAAAATACAGGGTAAGGCGGCGGCTGTAATTTTGCATTTTAAGAAATTGCCAGCTGGCAAAAGGGCCGGATAATGCCCCGCCTCCCATCATAAGTATATAGGCCACAATAGGGTGAAGCCCCAGGAAAAAGGCAAGAATTATTGTAAGAGGGTAAGAGCCTATACCAAGGCTTTTGGCAAAGCCGATAAAAAAAATCACTGCTGCCGTCAGGGGCAGCCTCCAGCCGTACAGCCCTAAAGCCTCCCCACCCAGAGAGATAAGGGTGAATTTATTTGCCAAAATTAAGCCTCCGGCTAAAAATAAGCCGATGGAAAGAACTTTTTTAATGGCGGGGGCATTCATTTTAGCCGTAAAACGGGAGCCGCAAATCCCCCCGGCTATCTGCATTAGCATACAGGGGATTAAAGTTATAATATCTGCCTCGGTGCCGATAATATAAGCAAGAGAAATCAGGGCAACCGGCATCATGGTTTGGGTATTTAAAGTGCCGGGGAGTTTTTTTGTAGGCACCCAGCCCAGTTTGTTATAAAATACGGTGGCAATTGCATAATCCGAAATACCAAAAGCGCTGAGAAAGCTGGCCGCAACTGCAAATATCCGCTGCCCCCAAAGGTTACCCGGCTCTTTTTGCATTTCTTCTTTATGTTTGCGCATATCCCAAAGCAGCCATATGGCCGCCAAAGGGTTAAGAATTAAAATAGCTGCAATTAAGGCAATACTAATCCCCATAATCTTCCCCCTGAAAAACAATCCTAGTCTAAATTATAGGCCAATTTTGCTGAAAATGGAAGATATATTGAATATATAGAAAAAATAGATAGAAAAAATGGATAGAGAAAATATATAGGGCAACAAATAGCAAAATAAAAAAATTAAAAGAGCCCCTTAATTAGTATACGGCGGTGTTTAAAAATAAGGCCTGTATAAACAGGCCGCAGACTAAAAGTTTAGCCCGGGCCCTAATAGGCTAAATAAAATTAATTAAAGGGCGGAATAAAAAATAAGTAAAAAATATATGGCAAAGCGGCTTTTTAAGGTATAATAAAAATATCCGCTTAATTTTTATTATCGGAAGGAGGAGTTATTCTAAGCATGAAAAGAGAAAAATGGCTAAAGCAGGAGATTGATGCCTGGGTCTCTCAGGGGCTGATTACCCCGGAGGCGGGCCTTGGGCTTAAAAGCATTTACCCGGATAAAGAAAACCCCAATATACTGTTTTTGGTATTTTCCATTGCCGGGGCAATTTTACTGGGGGCGGGGATTATTTTAATCTTCGCTAAAAACTGGTACGAGCTGCCTGTTTTTTTCAGGGTAGGCCTTTCTTTTCTGCCTCTTTTTGCGGGGCAGGGGCTTACGGCTTTTGTTTTCTTTAAGCGCCGGGCCTCTTTGGCCTGGCGGGAAGGGGTGGCGGTATTCCTTACCCTGGCTGTTTTTGGGAATCAGGCCTTAATCGGGCAGATTTTTCATTTATCCGCAGCTTTTGATAATTATATTTTAATTTGCGCGCTTTTAAGCCTGCCGGTAATCTATATTTTAGATGCTGTTGCCCCGGCCCTTATTTATACCTGGGCTGTTTTAAACTGGTCCGATTTAAATACCGGCGCCTATATATACGAGGGGGAGAATTACCGCGTCTGGTGGTTAATTTTATTTATGGCTTTATTGGCCCCCTTTATTGCGGAGAAAATAAAAAATAAAAGAGAGGGCGTTAGGGGGCAGCTGCTTTTATGGCTTACGGCTTTCGGAGGTTTTTTTGCGGTTCTATTTTTAAATATAAGCCTGATGCCTTTAGGGGGCATTCTCCTGGCCGCGGCTTTATGTTTTTATTTCTTTTTAATCTATGCCTGGGCTGCTTCCCACGGGAATGGGGGAGGGTATTATCCTCTTAAAATAGTAGGAGCTTTGGGGGCATTTACCCTTTTATATATTTATTCTTATTTTGGCTCCTGGGGAGGCTTGCAATTGGGGGAGACGGGCTTACACTATGCTTATATTCCCAATCTTATTTTGGCTTTATCTATGCTGGGTGGCGGCTTATGGCTTTTCCTCCCCTCTAAAAAAGAGCCTTTAAATCTCGCCTTTACTCTAAGCCCGCTGCTTCTGGGTTTTTTGCTTCTAATAAAATATTTTTCAGGCCTTTCCGAAGGGTTTTTCTTTGCTTTATTAGTTAATGGCATGGTTCTTGCCCTAAGCATTTTAATTATTCTGCGGGGGGTTAAGGAAATTAATTTATTTTATACCAATACCGGCATGGCCGCCTTATGTTTTTTAATAATATTGCGCTTTTTTGATTGGGAAATGGATTTTTTAGCCAGGGGGATTGCCTTTGTAATTTTAGGGGCGGCCTTTTTAGGCGCTAATTTATATTTAATAAAAAGAAGAAAGGCGGTGGCAAAATGAAAAAACTTCTTTTTTGGGGGCTTATTTTAATGATTTTAATTCAAATTGCCCTGCCGGTATTTGTAATGGCAGGCCGCTTTAATACTTTGCATAGGGGAGAGGAATTTCGCCTTGAGGTAGCCCCGGTAGACCCCTATGATGCCTTTAGAGGCAGGTATGTGGCAATTGGTTTAAACCAAAATGTTTTGTCTGAGGCCGTAAAAGAAGATAACGGCCATGGCCTTTACGGGGTTTTAAATACAGATGCCAGGGGCTTTGCCTATGTGGAAAGAATAAGCGTTAAAAAACCCTTAAATGAGCCTTATATTAAAGGCAGCTATAAATATGGGGAATTTATCCTGCCTTTGGACCGCTATTATATGGAAGAAAAAGCGGCCCCCGAGGCGGAAAGGCTCTATTGGGAAAACGCCGGTAAAAACGCATATATTACGGTAAGAGTTAAAAATGGGGATGCGGTAATTTCCGGCCTATATTTAGACGGAATTAAAATAGAAGAATATATAAAAGAAAAGGCTTCCCTTTAGGGTAAAACCAAGCCCTTAAAAGGCTGAATAAAAAATTTAAAATATTAGGGAAAAATAAAAAGCAGGCTAAGGCTTGCTTTTTATTTTGGGCTTTTTTAAAAAAAATCCTATTATATAGGGGTTTTTCAGGTGAAGGGTAAAAGGTTTTGCTGTTTTCTGGCGGGAGTTATGGTAAAATAAAGTAATAATTGTTTAATTTGTTTTTAAAAACTTTGTTTAAATAGGCTGTTTAAATAATTTGTTTAAGGAAGGCAAAATAAAGCGAAGATGAAGGCAAATATTTTAAGGGCAGATAATTATAAAAGCAGAATTTGGGAATTAGATTTTATCCGGGGGCTTTGCGTTATTTTAATGATTTTTGACCATGCCATGTATGATTTAGGCTATGTTTTTAAAAGCCTCTGGTTTGCCGGCGGGGCGGGGAGCGGTTTTTGGTACTGGGCCGCGGGTATTGCCAAAGATTTTTATTATCCATCCCTATTGCATTTTATTGCCAGAGGTATTGTTCTTTTTTTCTTCATCGGCCTTTGCGGTTTAAGCTGCTCCTTAAGCAGTTCCAACCTTAAAAGGGGCCTTAGGCTTGCAGGGGTTGCCCTGCTGTTAAGCGTTTTTACCTGGGGTATGGATAAATTTTTAGACCAGGCGGATGTTTTTACCATTCGTTTTGGCATATTACATATGCTTTCTTTGGCTATTTTGCTTTATTGGGCTCTTAGCCGGTTTGGGAACGGCGTAGTTTTAATTTTTGGGGTAATCCTGGCGGCTTTAGGCTGGGCTTTTAAATTTTACCCCCTGCAAATTTCCCATTCTTTTTTAGGTTTTTTAGGCCTTGGCAGCGGTTTTTACTCTGCGGATTATTTCCCCTTTTTACCCTGGGGGGGCTATTTTTTAATGGGGGCGGCCTTGGGGCCTTTATTTTACCGCACAAAAAAAAGCTATTTCCCTCAACGGGGGCAAGGGAGCTTTTTGCGCCCGGTTTTATTTGTAGGCAGGCACGCCCTTTTATTTTATTTAATTCATCAGCCAATATTGTATATTTTATTTATTCTTTTAGGGATAATAGTTACAGGCAAAATAGTTTTTTAGTTTTAAGATTTGCCGGGTTTTTAAATTTCTTAAATTAGGGGGGAATTATATGGCCGAAAATAATAAAAACCTTAAGCCGGATTTTAAGAATACCGCCGTTAAGGAAATTTATTTAGCCGGAGGTTGTTTTTGGGGTGTGGAGCATTATTTTAAAAAGCTTTGGGGAGTTTTAGACGCCCAGGCGGGTTATGCCAACGGTAATACAGAAAACCCCACCTACGAGCAAGTTTGCTATTTAAATACCGGCCATGCGGAAGCGGTGCGGGTTAAATACTCCCCGGAATATATTAGCTTGGAAACCCTGCTGGAGTATTTTTTAAAAATAATTAACCCCACCTTAAAAAACCGCCAGGGGAATGATATAGGCAGCCAGTACAGAAGCGGAATTTATTATACCTGCCCTAAAGATAAACCGATTATAGAAAAAGCCCTGAAAAAAGAGGAAAGTAAATACAGCAAGGCAATTTTAACAGAGGTTTTGCCCTTGCGGCAATATTTCCCCGCGGAAGATTATCATCAGGATTATCTGGAAAAGAACCCCGGCGGTTATTGCCATATAAGCCCATCTCAAATAGCTGAGGCCGCAGCCTTTAGAGTGGACCCTCTTCTTTATAATAAGCCCTGCCCGAAAGAGATGAAGGCTAGGCTTATGCCGGATGTATATGCCGTTATTTATGAAAGCGGCACAGAGGCCCCCTTTAAAAATGCCTATTGGGATAATATAAAACCCGGCCTTTATGCGGATATTACCAGCGGGGAGCCGCTTTTTTCCTCCCGGGATAAATTTGATTCCGGCAGCGGCTGGCCCAGCTTTACCAGGCCCTTAGACCCCGGGGTGATTAAGGAATTGCCGGATAATTCCTATAATATGAGAAGAACCGAGGTAAGAAGCCGGGTGGGGGATATCCATTTAGGCCATGTTTTTAAAGACGGGCCTAAAGAAGAGGGCGGCCTGCGCTATTGCATAAACAGCGCCTCACTGGCCTTTATTCCCAAAGAGGAAATGCCTGCCCGGGGCTATGGGCAGTTTTTACCCCTTATTGATTAAGGCGAAGTATAAAAACTAAAAAAACAAAGATAAAAAAGACGCTTTAAGCGTCTTTTTTAATTAGGCCCTTGTAAAAAAAAGAGCCCCGGGGTATAATAAATATATCGAACATATGTTCCGGAGTTAAAAATGGGAAGAGTTATTTTACACGGAGATTTAAATAATTTTTATGCCTCGGTAGAGTGCCTGCTGCGCCCGGAGCTTAAAGGGCAGCCGGTGGCGGTGGGGGGGAATGAGGAAAGGCGCCATGGTATTGTTTTGGCCAAAAATTACCTTGCCAAATCCTTCGGCATAAAAACGGGAGAAACCCTTTGGCAGGCCAGAAGAAAATGCCCGGCTTTAATTGTGGTGCCCCCCCGCTTTGATTTATATTTGCTTTTTTCCGCCAAAGTAAGGAAAATTTTTGACAGCTATACAAATTTTGTGGAGCCTTTTGGGCTGGATGAGGCCTGGCTTGATATAAGCGGCAAAAAAATAGATTTAGAAAAAGGCCGGCAAATTGCGGATAATCTCCGCTTTAAAACCCGGCAGGAGCTGGGGATTACCCTTTCCGTAGGGGTTAGCTATAATAAAATTTTTGCCAAGCTGGGCTCCGATTATAAAAAACCCGATGCCACCACCGTAATAAGCCGGGAAAATTACCGCAGCCTGGTTTGGAATTTGCCGGTAAGGTCTTTGCTTTTTGTGGGGGCCGCCACCGAAGCCCGCCTGGCCGAACTCGGCATTTTAACCATCGGCGCCCTAGCCCGTACCCCAAAGGAGCTTTTAGTTTCACTTTTAGGTAAAAACGGAGAAACCCTTTGGTGCTTTGCCAATGGGGAGGATAATACCCCCGTTGCGGAAAGCCTCTCTCAAAGGCAAATAAAATCCATCGGCAATAGTATTACCACCCCCAGAGATTTAAAAACCCCGGAGGATGTGAGGATAATTTTTTATGTTCTGGCGGAGAGTGTAGCCTCCCGCCTGCGGGGGGCAAATTTAAGCTGTAACGGAGTTCAGATTCAAATTAGGGATAAGCTTTTATATTCCTTTGAGCGTCAGGCTAAGTTAAACAGGCCCAGCTGCAGCTCCGGGGTTTTGGCTAAAAAAGCTTTAGATTTATTTAATAAAAGCTATCAGTGGCGGCAGCCCTTAAGAAGTTTGGGCCTTAGGGCTATTGATTTGGAAACCCCCCAAGATTGCCGCCAGCTAAGCCTTTTTGATGATATTGCCCTGCGGGAAAAGGAAGAAAACCTTAACCGGGTTCTTGATGATTTGCGCCGCCGCTTTGGTTATAATTGTATTGGGCGGGCCATAGTTTATGAGGATAAGGATCTTGCCGGTTTAAACCCCAAAGAGGAGCATATTATATACCCCAAGCCCTTTGCTTAATGCTTGAGCTAAAGTGCAAATTGCTGTTTTTAAGGGCCAAAATAAATATTTATAAAATAAGGCCGTATTTTAAAAAAAATTAATGGTGCTGTAAGGTAATTAAAGAATAACTCCTCCTATTTGGCATATTTATAATTTAAACGGCCCTTAAGGGGTCTTTTATAGGGGCAATACCGTTGTTTTAAAAGTTGTTTTTAAAAAAATACTGTGCTAAAATAAAAACAGGGTAAAATAAACAAGGTAAAATGGGCAGGGTGAAAAGAAGCAGGGTAAAAGTACATAAGGTGAAAATAAATAGGGGGAATTTGTTGTGACAAAAAAATTATTTTTTCTGGGTATAATACTTATTCTTGCAGTGGCGGTTTTTAGCGGCTGCACCGAAAATGAGCTGGGTTATTATAAGCTCAATAAGGAAATGGGGAAAATAGAGGCCTATGAAGCCACTCAAAAAGTAAGCCTTGAGCTTAAGGCGGCGGATGAATTGCTGCAAAGCGCCGAATTAAAAATGGCGGCGGCAATGCTTAAAACCGTAGATTTAGAAATTGAATATAAAGCCGATAATAAAAAAATGGAAATGGAAATGGATATTACCATAACCACTCCGCTGGATAAATTTACCCTTAATAAGATGGTTTTTAAGGATAATATTTATTATTTACCTATTGAGGGCTTAAAAGAAATTCTGCAAAAATACGGCTCCCCTCAAGACATTGCCGAATTTAATAAAGCCGTAGGAGAGGCAAAATATATTACCATGGATTTTGCCGGGGATATGGGCTTAGACGGCTTTAGCAGCTTTTTTGGCGAATTCCAGCCCATGCTTGAAGAGGTTATCCTTGTGGTGGATAAAATTATTAATGAAGGTTATAAAGAGTACTCCCTTGGGGAGGGTATAATCGATAAAATACCCCAGGGCTATAAAATAACCTTAAAAGATAAAGATTTTGCCCCGGTTTGCCTGGGCTTTGCCTCATATTCTTTAAATAATTCTCAAAAAATCCGCCCCGGGATTATTGATCTGTATAAAACCCGCTATATTAAAGAGTATATTGAGCTTATGAATATGCCGGGTATCAGCCATGAAGAATTAATTGCCGGCCTTGAAACCCTTTTTGACCAGATTGCCTCGGAAGAAGGTAAGAAGGGAGCCCTAGAGGCCCTTGATGGTGTTAAAAAGCAATTGCCCCAGTTTGAGGAAATAATTAAGGGCAGCTATTTTGAATACAGCCTGGTTAAAGAGGCCGGCGGCAGCTATGTATCCGCCACGGATATGCTGGTTAAGCTAGAATTTAGCGGCAGCAATTCTTTAAGAATTCAGGATAATTTAAGGATGAAACCCGTGGCCTCCGTGAAGATTAATGCCCCCGAGGGAGAAACGGTTTCTTTTAATCAGGTTTTCCCTCCCAAAACCACTTTAACTCTTTTCCTTACCGCGGCGGAAATAAATGAATATATTGCGGTAAGCGGCAATACATTTAAGCCGGAAGTGAGCTTTGGCTCTACGGATGTAATTATGGCAAATGATTTTACCTATTTGCCATTGCGTAAAATCGGGGAAATTTTTGGTGAAAATATAGGCTGGGATAATACAAAAAAAGTTGCCAAGGCCACAGCTAAAGACGGCGGCGAAGTTGAATTCAGCGGGATTATTAAAAACAACCGGGTTTTTGTAAAAATAAGAGATTTTCAATCCCTGGGTTATAAAGTAGATTGGAATAGCCAAAGCAAAATTATTACCCTTGTAAAATAATAAAAGAAAAGAGCAAAAAAGCAAAAGTAAAGAGCAAAAAATAAAGAGCAAAAAATAAAGAGCAAAATCAGCTAAAAAGCAGGGGGTAAATACCCCTGCTTTTTTTGTTTTTAAAGGCTAAAATATTTTATTAGGGGCTCCTTTGGGGGATTGAAAAGCCGGGAAATCTATGCTAAAATATGCTTAAATATTAATTATTATGTATAAACATGAAGGAGTGTTCCCGATGTCCGCAAATTTAAAAGGCAAAAGCTTTCTCTCTTTATTGGATTTTTCCAAATCAGAAATCCGTTATTTATTAGATTTAGCCCATGACCTTAAAAGGAAAAAAAAGGCCGGTATTTGCGATAATCTTTTAAAGGGTAAAAATATTGTGCTTTTATTTGAAAAAAGCTCTACCCGCACCCGCTGTGCCTTTGAGGTAGGCGCTTTGGATGAAGGGGCTCATATAACATTTTTAGATTCCGCAAGCTCTCAGATGGGTAAAAAGGAATCCCTTGAGGATACGGCTATTGTTTTAGGCCGCTATTATGACGGTATTGAATACCGCGGCTTTAAGCAGGAGGTTGTTCAGGATTTAGCCCGGTTTTCCGGCGTGCCGGTTTGGAACGGCCTAACAGATACCGATCATCCCACGCAGATTTTGGCCGATCTTATGACAATTGAGGAGCATATTTATAAGCCCTTAAATGAAATTAAGGTGGTTTTTGTAGGGGATACCCGCAATAATATGGCCTATGCCTGGATGTACGGCTGCGCTAAAATGGGGATGACTATGGTTGCCCTGGGCCCCAATGAGCTTAATCCTGATAAAAAAGTTATGGATAAGGTTTTGGCCCTGGCGGAGGAAAGCGGGGCGGATATTTCCTTTAGCAGCGATTTTCCTGCCCTAGAGGGGGCGGATGTTATTTATACGGATGTTTGGGCATCCATGGGGGAGGAAGAGAGCATCCCTGAAAGGGTCAGGCTTTTAACCCCTTACCGCGTAAATATGGCCATGCTTGAAAGAACAAATAATCCCCATGTTTTATTTATGCATTGTTTGCCTTCTTTTCATGATTTTGAAACAAAAATGGCGGCCTCTTTTAAGGAAAAAGGTTATGATATCCGCGAGGTTACGGATGAGGTTTTCCGCAGCCGCTTTTCCGTGGTTTTTGATGAGGCGGAAAACAGAATGCATACCATTAAAGCGGTTATGGTGGCAACTATTTAATTACAGCTTTTTATAGGCAAAGCCCCGGATAAAAACAGCCGGGGCTTTTTTTATATTTGAAAAGCCAGGCGGCTAAAAAACCGCAACAATAAAAATAAGAAAAAATAATCCATAAAATAAGCGGCAGGCTCTTTTAAAAAGCCTGCTGTTTTTAAGGGTCAATCTTTATTGACCTTTTACTTAATAATGTTTTATAATTAAAAGAAGGGCAATAAGGGGCAATAAGAGCAATAAATGCGGCCTTTGTTTTTTTAAATAAAAACTTTCGGCCTTCACTAAATTTACATATTTAAAGAGTATAATGTTTGCCAAAGTAATAAAAAATTAAACAAAACTTAAAGGGATTATAATATCCGCCGGGGTATTATAAATAGATAGCTATAAAGAATAGCCATATAATTAAAGTGTAAAAAAACATAAATACGGGGTAAAGCATGAGAAAATATTTGGCGCTTATTTGTTTTTCTATTCTGTTTTGGGCTTTTATGGGGCAGGCGGCATTTGCCGCCCCGGTAATAGAATCCGAGGCGGCGGTTTTAATGGATGCCGGCAGCGGGCAGGTTTTATGGTCAAAAAATATGAATACCCGGGAATACCCCGCGAGTATTACAAAGATTTTAACCGCCTATTTGGCCGTAGAATATTTAAATACCGAAGAGACAATAATAATGAGCCGCAATGCGGTTTTTTCCATACCCCGGGGCTCCAGCCATATTGCCTTAAACGAGGGGGAAGAAATAAAAGTAAAAGATGCTCTGGCCGCCTTACTGACTGTTTCTGCCAATGACGCCGCAAACGGCCTGGCGGAGCATATGGGCTCCACCATTGAGGATTTTGCCAGAATGATGAATGAAAAGGCAAAGGCCCTGGGGGCTTTAAACAGCAATTTTGTAAACCCTTCCGGCCTGAGTGATGATGACCATTATACAACAGCCTACGATATGGCCTTAATTACCTATAATGCCTATAAAAACCCCCTCTTTCGGGAGTATTTTAATATTAGCAGCTGGGAAATGCCCCCTACAAATATCCAGCCGGAAAAGCGTTTTTTTAATAATCAGCATGAATTTATCTATTTGCCCAAAGCTGCCAAATATGATTGCGAGGGCATTACCGGGGGTAAGCTGGGCTGGACTCGGCAGGCCTGCCATACCATGGTTACGGTTGCCGAAAGGGACGGCAGGGCTTTAATTGCCGTGGTTATGAAATGCGCTTCCTCCAAGGGAAAATATACCGATACCACAAGCCTTCTGGATTACGGTTTTAACAGCTTTAATAAAAGTATTTTACCTGCAGATAAACTCAGCCTTTTTATTAAAGGCCAAAGCGATAAGCAATGGTCTGTGGGGAATGTTTTCGGCTTTTTATTGCATAAAGATATACCCTTGGAGCAGGTTAAAATAACTCTGGCAGAAGATAATGAAAGCTCCGCCCGGCTGGAATTTTCCCTGCCTGAGAATAATGGCTTAATGTATGAAAAGCTGGGCAGCTTAGAGCTTTCCCCCCCGGTAATTGCCTCGGCAGTGGCTAAAGCCAGCCTGCAAGGGGGGTTTAAAGGCTTCCCCTGGCCATGGTGGTATATATTTCCCCTGGCCTTTATTTTAATCGGAATTATTGCACTTGTTTTAGATATTCGCCGCCGCCGGAATTATAATAAACGCCGGGAGGTATCCGACCCCAGGCGGCTTTTCCGCTAAAAGCAATATCCCTTTTAAATAGGGGCGGGAGTGAAATAAAAGGAGATTTATATGGATTATCGTCAGGAGTTTATTAATACATTTACAGAGAATATAAGCCGCCCGGGGGCGGCGGAATTATTGGCCTGGCTGGATACTACGGATTTTTATACAGCCCCGGCCAGCACCCGTTTTCATTGCGCCTGCGAAAGCGGCTTGGTGCAGCACTCTTTAAATGTTTATCATGTTTTAATGGAAAAACATTATGAAAAAGGGATAGATAACCCGGAAAGCTGCGCTATTTGCGCCCTGCTTCATGATATTTGCAAGGCTCAGTTTTATAAAACCAGCACCAGAAATGTAAAAAATGAAGAAACCGGCGAATGGGAAAAGCAGCCCTTTTATAAGGTGGAGGATAGCTTTCCCTACGGCCATGGGGAAAAATCCGTTTTTTTAATTGAGCGTTTTATTCGTTTAAAGCCCGTGGAGGCCATGGCTATACGCTGGCATATGGGGGGCTTTGATGATTCCCCCAAGGCGGGGGCTTTTACAATTTCTCTGGCTTATGAAAAATACCCCTTTGCGGTTAAGCTGCATTTGGCGGATTTAGAAGCCACCTATTTGCGGGAGAAAAATACCTCCGCCATAGACAGAAATAAATAAAATACGGCTTTATTAAGATTAAAGCCTATTTACAGGGTGAAAGATATGTTATATAAGAATGTTTTTTCGGCGGCTTTTATAAGCCGCCCTAATCGTTTTATTGCCCGCTGCCTTTTAAACGGGGAAGAGATTATTGCCCATGTACCCAATACCGGCCGCTGTAAGGAGATTTTGCGGCCCGGGGCAAAAGTTATTTTAAAGGAGGCCGAAAACCCCCGGCGCAAAACGGCCTTTAGCTTAATTGCGGCGGAAAAGGAAGGGCGCCTTATAAATATTGATTCCCAGGCCCCAAACCGGGTAGTAAAGGAGGCTCTTTTAAACCGCAGCCTGATTTTACCCGGCTGGGAGGGGGAATTTTGCCTTCAGCCGGAGGCTTTGCTTAATTCCTCACGGATAGATTTTGCCTTAAAAGGCAAAAATAAATTAGGCTGGCTGGAGGTTAAAGGGGTTACTTTGGAAAACGGAGGCATAGCTTCCTTTCCGGATGCCCCTACTCAAAGGGGTTTACGCCATGTGGAGGAATTAATAAAGGCCGCCCAAAAGGGGGAGGATGCCTTTATAATTTTTTTAATCCAAATGGAGGGGGTAAAATATTTTACCCCCAATAATATCACCCAGCCGGAATTTGGCGAGGCCTTAAAAAGGGCAAAAAAAGCGGGGGTTAAGCTTTTAGCCTATGATTCCTCCCTGGACAGAGATTTTTTAATTTTAAAAGAGCGGGTAAAAATAGACTTAGCTTAAATTCATATTTATAGGTATGTTTAAAAAATTTTAAGCCAAGGGGAAGACTGAAAAATAAAAGCCGGCCCTTTATTTATGCCGGCAACAGAAAGTTTAAAGGGCAGGAAAAAGCGGGAATAAAAAAGATAAAAGAGCCTTAAAAGATTGACATTACCATTTTGATTTGTTATTATATTTGATGTACCTCAAACCCAAACAATTCCTAGGGAGGGGTGTCTGAGCGGTTTAAGGAGGCGGTCTTGAAAACCGTTGAGCCTCAAAGGGTTCCGTGGGTTCGAATCCCACCCCCTCCGCCAAATGTTATGGAGAGTTGGCCGAGTCGGTCGAAGGCGCTCGCCTGCTAAGCGAGTATACGGGCAAAAACCTGTATCGAGGGTTCGAATCCCTTGCTCTCCGCCAGGTTTATTTAAACCAGAAAAACCACACCCCTATTTGCGCTGGTAGCTCAGTTGGATAGAGCGTTTGACTACGAATCAAAAGGTCGTGAGTTCGAGTCTCGCCCAGCGCACCATATGGGGTATGGTTTTTTCGTTTTAAGCTGCCCCTGCCTGATGGGGAAGAAAACGGAGGGAATAATATGCTGGATTTAAAATTTGTATGCGCCAACCCTCAATTGATTATGGATGCCCTGGAAAAGCGGGGGGGCAAAATCTCTTTAGATGGTTTTTTAGCTCTGGATAAAGAGCGCCGGGCTATTTTAGTCCGGGTGGAGGAAATGAAAGCCAAGCGCAATTCTACCTCTAAGGAAATCGGCAAGCTAATGCAAGCCGGGGGTTCCCCTTCCGCCGCGGCTGCCGTTAAAGAGGAAATGCGGCGCCTGGGGGATGAAATAGCCCTTTTGGATAATAAATTAAAAGAAATTGAGGAATCCCTAAGGGATGCCCTTTTAAATATACCCAATATACCCCATGAAAGTGTTCCCCAGGGCAAGGATGAAAGCGATAATCTGGAAATCCGCAAAGTAGGGGATCCGCCTGAATTTGATTTTGCCCCTAAAAACCATTGGGATATTGGGGAGAATTTAGGTATTTTAGATTTTGCCCGGGGAGTAAAAATCGCCGGGGCTCGTTTTACGGTTTATAAAGGCTTAGGCGCCAGGCTGGAAAGGGCTTTGATAAATTTCTTTTTAGATATTCATACTCAAAAGCATGGCTATACGGAAATTCTGCCCCCTTATTTGGTAAACAGCAATAGTATGCAGGGCACCGGGCAATTGCCGAAATTTAAAGAGGATATGTTCCATATTACAGGGACGGATTATTATCTTATCCCCACGGCGGAAGTGCCTGTAACAAATCTTTTTGGCGAGGAAATTTTAGACGGGGAAATGCTCCCTGTTTATTATGTGGCTTATTCCGCCTGCTTCCGGGCTGAGGCCGGGGCCGCCGGAAGAGATACCAGGGGGCTTATCCGCCAGCATCAGTTTAATAAAGTGGAGCTGGTAAAGTTTGTAAAACCGGAAACCAGCTATGAGGAATTGGAAAAACTGACTAAAAACGCCGAGGCCGTTTTGCAGGCTTTGGGGCTGCCATATAGGGTAGTTTCTCTAAGCGGGGGGGATTTAGGCTTTTCCTCTGCTAAAACCTATGATTTAGAGGTTTGGCTGCCGGGCTTTGGCAATTACCGGGAAATTTCCTCTTGCTCTAATTTTGAGGATTTTCAGGCCCGCAGGGCTAATATTCGCTTCCGCCGGGATGCTAAAAGCAAGCCGGAATTCCTGCATACCCTAAACGGCTCCGGCGTTGCCGTAGGCCGTACGGTAGCCGCTATTTTAGAGAATTACCAGCAAAAAGACGGCAGCGTTAAAATCCCCGAGGCCCTTATACCTTATATGGGCGGGGCGAAGATAATCTCCCCGGAGTAAGGCGGTAAAATAAATACTTTTAAATTAAAATATGGGGGTAAAACTCGAAAGAATGAAACCCATAAGAGTAAAACCCATGAGAGTAAAATCCGCTTATACAATTTATTAAAATAAAAACAGGCCTGTATAAGTAAAGCCCTGCCCCTAAAAGGGGCAGGGCTTTTTTACTTGCCTAGAAACCAAAAAGGCGGATAAAGCGTTGCCACAAATTAAACTTGGGCTTTACCTCAGGCTCAATTTTCTCTGCCTCCGGGGCTGAAATACCCTGGGTTTGCATTATAAACTGAACCGCCTTAATTTCAGTATTTTTTTCTGAAACAAAAGATTTTACGGGTATGTTTTTGCCAAATAAATCCTCCAGAGATTCTTTTATACCGTCTATAATATCGGTATCTAAATTTGCTGTGTTTTGCCTGAGCTCATAAGTGCCGTCTTTAAGCTCCTCTACGCCGTCATAAAGTTCTCTTATGCCGTCTAAAAGCTGGCCGGTGGCATCGGTAAGCTTAAGAGCTCCGTCTTTTAGCTCAAGGGTGCCGTCATAAAGCTCAATTATTCCGTCATGCAATTCAATAATGCCGTCAAATAATTCAATAATGCCGTCCTGCAGCTTAACAATACCGTCTCTGAACTCTCTAAAACCGTCATGCAATTCAATTGTACCGTCTTTAAGCTCAAGGGTTCCGTTTTTTAAATCGCTTATGCCCTCCGCCAGCTCCCCGGCATTTTGGGCGAAGGTCTTAACTCCCTCCGTATATTCTCCCATTCCATTAGTGTATTGGTTCAGGCCGCTATGGAAGGCGGAAATACCCGCGGCTAAACTCCCGGCCCCGCCGCTTAAGCCGTTAATGCCCAAACTATATGTTTTTAAACCGCTTAAAAGGGTATCATAATTTTTAAGCAGCTCTAAAACCCCGAGAAGCTGGGCTCCTTCGGCTTCCGCCCCAGCTTTTATTAGCTCCATTTGCTCTTCCAGAGCCTCCTCTGCCATTCCCAGAATAATATTTTCCACTTCCTGATTAATCTGATCCTGAATCTCCGGAGGGAGAAGTTCATACTCTTCGGAGGTCAGCTCCATTTGGGCCAGGATTCCGGCTAATATTTCCCCCCGGCGTTCATTTAGGGCGGCATATATATTTGCCCTGGCGGCGCTGATTGCCGAACCGTAAAGGTATTCCAGAATTACCTCCTCATAATTATCTCGGCCAACCTCAATGCCGGCAGGGGCCAGTTGGGCATTGGCCATATAAAGCAGGGCATTAAAATAAGCCTCAAAGCCGTTTGTCAGGCTCTGCCCTCCCGATGCCGCCTGGTTGAGCCCCAAGCTAAGCTCCTCTGCCCCGGCTGCCAAATTCCCGGCGCCTTCATTTAATTCATTAATTCCACCATAAAGCTCCTTTGTGCTTTTATGCAGCTTAGCGGTGCCCGCATAAAAAGCGTAGCCCCCGTCTTCCAGCTCTCCTGTACCGTCGTCAAGCTCTATAACTCCGTCCCGCAATTTTTCTATTCCGTCGGCAAAGTCAAAGGCTCCCTCGGTTATATCCCGGGCGCCGTCTTTTAGCTTGCCCGCCCCGTCTGAAATTTGCCCCGAGCCGTCGGAAAGCTCATAGACGCCTTCCGCCAAATCCCCACTGCCGTCGGCAAATTCTAAAGTACCCTTATGGAGCTCGGCGGCGCCGTCTTCCATTTCAAATATGCCGTCTAAAAGCTCCTGCACCCCGTCATCCAGTTCAGCCAAGGCATCAATTAATTTATGAATATCCGCCATATCCATATCGTCAAAATTACTATCCATATTCATATCCATAGCTATACCCGAAAGGGTAATGCCTGTCATTTTAAAATCTTTAACATCCGCTGTTATTTCCCCGTAGCTGGCTCTTGCCGGGAGGGCCAGAAAGTTTATTTGCTTATTGCTCCCGGCTGAGGCCAGGGTGGCGGATTCCGCCTCTATATTGCAGCAAAGGTCGGCATCTAAGGTTATGCCTATTTGCAGGCAGTATTTATCAAAAAAATCCCGGCTTCCCAAGGGGTTTTCTTCGGTATTTATTGTAATTTTAAGCCGCCCGCTTTGGCCCCCTAAATCCCCGGGGGCTATTTTTTTGCCGTCCAGCCAGTAATTTATGGAGATTATCCATGGCAGCTGGGCATCTAAAAGAAAGCCCTCATAATAAAGGCGGTCTCCCTTGGCATTTAAAGTAACGGTGCCGTTTTGAAGCTTTATAGGGTCTGAATTAGTTAAATTCTTCACATAGGCATAATTCCCGTAATCGAGGATTTGCTTATTATCCCCCAGTTCAAAGCTGTTAACAATATAAATTTTATCTAAAGAGCCGTCATTAAAAAGGCGTACATAGGCAATTTCCTCCTTCAGGGTTTCGGCCTTTGCCGGGCCTAATAAGGGGAAGCCTAAAATAAGGGCCGTTATTAAAACCAGGGCCGTTATTTTTTTTATAAAAGACATATTTTTAGTATTTATTAAGCTCACTTTAAGTACTCCTTTTTTACAAAGCGGCGCTTTGTTTTTATAATTTAAATACCCTATTATAAGGTTCTTATATATTTTTTTTATATGTTTAAAGCCTTATATTATGGGCTTATTTTTTACTTTTTTTAGTAATCAGTTTATCGAAGGCTAAAAGCAGGGGGGGCAAAAAGCAGGTTACCATAAATAGAGAGAGGAGAGTGCCCCGCCCCAATAATAGGCCGATATCGGAAATAGCGCTGTTTGAAGATGTTGCATACAAAGCAAAACCGGCAGTGGAAAGAGTAATTGCCGAAACAAGGATAGATTTAAAGGAGCTCCCTAAAGATACATGAATTGCCTCATGTTTTGGCAATTCCCCCCTGTTTCGCAAATAGGTGCTGGTAAGGAGGATGGCATAGTCTACCGTTGCCCCTAATTGTATTGTGCTGATAACCAAATAGCCCATAAAGTTTATTAAAGTATCGCTAAAATAGGGTATAGCCAGATTAATCCAAATACCGGCCTCTATGGTAAGAACCAGCATAAACCCTAAGAGTACGGATTTAAATGTAAATAATAAAACAATAAAAATAGCGGAGGCGGCAATAAGGTTAACAATTAAATTATCTTTTTTAACCAGGGTTTTCATATCATATAAATTGGCGCTTTGGCCTAAGGTATAAAAATCATCCTCATAATAGTCTTTTGTCTTTTCATTTATAGCCTCTACGGTACCAAAGGCAATATCCCCCTCGGCCGGAGTATTTGTATATACAATAATCCGGGCATAGTTTTGAGAGTAAAATTGCTTAATTATTTCGCTGCCCAGAAAATCCGGGGGAATAACGGGGGATACATTTTCAGAATATGCCATAATCCCGGTTATATAGGGCAGAGCCTTAATATCTTCACATAAGGCCCGCTCTTTTGCCATATCATTTTTAGGGATTAATAATGCCATAATCGTCGCTTTGCCAAATTGCTCTTCAATAGCCAGGGTATCCCTGCCATAGCGGGTTTCGGGGTCTATTGTTTCATTACCGTAAAGAAATTCGGTATGTCTTTGGCCTAAAAAGGCAGGCCCAATTAAAATAAGAATAAGAATAACCGTAGGGAGGGCTATTTTTGATAAAATTTTATTTATATTCGCAAGGCTTGGCATAAATGGCTTATGCTGCGTTTTATCTATTAATTTATAAACCCTGAGAATAACAGCCGGGAGAAAAACCATAACAGTAATAAAGCTGAAAATAATACCCTTGGCTAAATTTATGCCTAAATCCGCCCCGATTTTAAAATTCATAAATATAAGGGCTAAAAAGCCGAATAATGTAGTTGCCGCACTGGCCGCCACCGTCGGCATGGATTCTTTTATGGCCTTTGCCATGGCAATTTCTATATTGTCATATTCATTGCGCTTATCCTGAAAGCTGTGGAGGAGAAAAACGGCATAATCTAAAGAGCAGGCTAATTGCAAGATGGGGCTTATGGAATATGTCATAAAGGATACACTGCCTAAAAAGACATTTGTACCCATATTGATAATAATTGAGATGCCGATTACAATGAGGAATAATAAGGGCTCAAGCCAGGAGGCTGTAGTCATAATTAAAATAAAAATAATTATAGGCAGTAAAATAGCCATAGCCTTTAATACGGTGGAAAATGTGGTATTTTGCACAAAAACCAAGGCCGGGGCTTCTCCCGTTAAGGCATTATCATCCCCTATAAGGCTTATAATCTCTTTGCAGGCTTCCTTTTCAAGCCCTTTATCAATTGCAACGGAAAATAAGGCATTATTATTTTTATAAAAGGCCTCAATAGTTTTATTATCCCCCATTGCAAGGGGTTGTTTAATATCCAGCATATCGTCAAGCCATATAATTTGGCTGATGCCTTTAATAGCGGCCAGTTTTTCTTTATATTCCAAAGCCTCGGTAAGAGATACATTTTTAAGCATAATGCTTGCATTGGGCATTGGCTCGGTAAATTCTTTTTCCATTATTTGCAAGGCGGTGGTGGATTGAGCATCCGGAGGGAGATAATCTACCAGATTATAATTAACATCCACAAAAAATAAAAGCAAAGCGCATACCAGCATAATACTGAGAAAGCTAAAAATAACCCTGTTTTTATTGCGGATAATAAACTGAGAAAACTTATCCATAATAATCCCCCGAATTCTATTGCCCTGCGGCATTAAGTATATTATAATAGACATGGTGTCGGCATACAACCACCAATGTAGGATAAGATGGTTTGATCTGCGGCAGAATTAAAAAAAGTGGCGGATTACTAATAAATGAGGTGGAAAATGGAAATGCAAAAAGATGAAAAAACAAAGCCGCTAAGAAATAGCGGCGAGAGTAATTATGAGCATAAAAAAATTGACCAAAGGGTGAGGCTTACCAGAAGCCTCCTTAAAAACGCTTTAGTGCAGCTAATGCAGGAGCAGCAAATATCCAAAATTTCCGTCAGGGCCTTATGTGATATTGCGGGGATAAACCGGAGTACCTTTTATATGCATTACAGCGACCAATATGATCTTCTGGCTAAAATCCAGGAGGAGGTATTGGATAATCTCAATAAATATTTGGGCAAGCAAAATTTAAAACCTGAACGCCCTATTTCCGTTCAGGTTTTAACAAGGGTTTTGGAATATGTTAAAGAAAATGTAGAATTATTTAAAGCCCTTCTCAGCGAAAACTGCGATTTGGCCTTTCAAAAAAGATTAATGGAGCTGGCGCAGGTTATTTCTGCCCAGCAAAACCAAA
Source organism: Clostridiales bacterium (assembly GCA_040767605.1). Classification (GTDB taxonomy): domain Bacteria; phylum Bacillota; class Dehalobacteriia; order UBA4068; family UBA4068; genus JAXGOI01. Next base: position 822,456 of record JAXGOI010000001.1, on the reverse strand, counting down.
GCCTGGATGAAAGAACCCAGGAATATATAAAAATATTCGGCCTTACCGGCACCATTAGTATGCTCCAAAAATGGCTGTATGAGGGGATGTATGAAAGCCCCGCCCAAATGTCTGAGTTTGTTCTGCAGGTTGTTTATTGCGGCATTAACGGCTTAAAAAAAGCCAATAACTGTAAATAGCAGGGTGTTTGTTTATGCCTTAGGGGTACGGATTAAAAACTTAGGAGGTTTACAATGGGCGAATTAAGAAAACTGCCGAATATTGGGGAAAAGCTGGAAGCACAACTAGCAGAAGTCGGCGTTAAAACCGTGGAGGATTTGCGGAGCCTGGGCAGCCGCGGGGCTTGGCTGAAGATATTATCCCGGGACCCTTCCGCCTGTATTATGCGGCTTTCGGCCCTAGAAGGGGCCCTTCAGGGATTGCGCTGGCATAATCTGGATGAAAAAACCAAATCAGAATTGCGGGCTTTTTATTATGAGCATAAGGGAAGATAAAATAGTTTCGGCTAAATATACCTTTTCCTTTTAGTAGTTTTTAAGATAAGCGCCTAAATTGCTGCAAAATTCTAAAGCCAATTATTTTCCCTTATATATTAAAATATTTTTTTTAAAGTGCTATCCTCGAGGAATTTGCCTTAAAAGCCCTTAAATAGAGGGAATTTATGGCTTTTTATACTGCCTGAACCATGGTAAAATTAAGGGAGGCTTGTTTATTAAAAACAAAACTCAAAGGGGGCCATGCCTTGGGTAAATATTCCAAAATAAAAATAGCCTATTATTCCGGTACCGGGGGCTCGGCCCTGGCAGCGTGGAATTTTTCAGAAAAGCTTGAAGAAAAAGGCTGCTTAGCCCGGCTTGAAAAAATCACAAATGCTCCGGGGGAGGATTGTGATGATTTTGACCTGCTTATTTTAATTTTCCCGGTGCATGCTTTTAATGCCCCGGCAGGGGTTTATAAATGGATAAAAAGCCTGAAAGCCGTAAATGGTATTGATGCGGCGGTAATTGCCGTTTCCGGCGGGGGGGGAGGTTTCCCCCAATACGGCTTCCCGCCTAAGGAGTATAAAAAAACTGGCCGCCAAGGGCTATAATATTGTGTATGAATCCATGCTTATTATGCCTTCTAATTTTGCCTTTGCTACGGAAGAATCTTTGGCAATTATGCTTTTATCTGTTTTACCCGCCAAGGTAAACAAGGCCGTTTGCGAAATCCTTTCCGGAGTAAAAAAAAGAAACAGGCCTTTTATAAGAGACAGAGTATTTTCTCTTTTGGGGGAAATGGAAAAACCTTCGGCCCGCCTTTGGGGCAAATTTATTAAGGTACAGAATAGCTGTAACGGATGCGGGCTCTGCGCTCAAAACTGCCCTTCGGGCAATATAATTATGGCCGGAGGCAGGCCTAAATTTGCCTATAAATGCCAAATGTGCTTAAAATGCATATATAAATGCCCTCTTAAAGCCCTTACACCGGGTATGGCCAAATTTATTATCATTAAAGAGGGGTATAATTTAAATGATTTAGCCGCAAAAGCCGCCCTTTATGAAAAAGATAAAAATACTGATTTTAATAAAACGGTAAAGGGGAATTTAGCGCAGGATTTTAAAGATTATTTGCGCAAATAATTTTTAAAAACCTCAGCCCCTTAGAATCTATAAGGCAAGAAGAATTTGACAATTAAATAAAATTATGGTATCTTGAGGAAAATATAAGCATGGGGGAGTAGTTCGCGCCTAAGCGCGGTAAGTCAACAGCACTGGCTTTTTGGCCTGGCTTACCTTAATGAACCAGACTCATGTACAGTAAACGCTGTGCAGAGTCTTTTTTTAACTCAAGTACAGTTTTTACGGCTGTACTTTTTGTTTTGGATAATGGGAGGAGAACCATATGGATTTTTTTTCTGAAGAAAAAGAAAATGTTATGCGGGCCTTAAAGAGTAACCCCGAAGGTATTTCTGAAGCCGAGGCTCAAAAGCGCCTTGCTCTTAACGGCAAAAATAAGCTTATTGAGGCGAAAAAAACAAGCCTTATTAAGCGTTTTATAATCCAGCTTACAGACCCTATGATTATTGTGCTTTTAGCCGCCGCCCTTTTATCCGGAATAACCTCCGCCTATTCGGGGGAATCCTTTGCCGATGTTTTTATAATCCTTTTTGTGGTTATCCTTAATTCCGTTCTTGGGGTAGTGCAGGAAAGCAAGGCGGAAGAGGCCATTGAGGCCTTAAAAACTATGACCGCCGCCATGACTAAGGTTTTACGGGGGGGTAAAATCTCTTTTATAAAAAGTGAGGATTTAGTCTGCGGGGATATTATTTTATTGGAGGCCGGGGATGCCGTGCCTGCCGATGCCAGGATAATAGAATGCGCCTCCCTCCGGGTGGAGGAGGCCGCCTTAACGGGGGAATCCGTACCTGTATCCAAAACCTCCCAGGCCATTAAAGAATCAGGCAATATTGCCCTGGGAGACAGAAAAAATATGCTTTATATGGGCGGCACCGTTGTGTACGGCAGGGGGAAAGCCGTTATTTGCGCAACCGGTATGGATACTCAAATGGGTAAAATTGCCGATGCCTTAATTCAGGCCAAAGATGAAAAGACCCCGCTGCAGCTAAAGCTATCCGCTTTAAGTAAAACTTTAACCTGGCTGGTATTGGCTATTTGTATTATTATTTTCGGCGTAGGGGTTTTAAAAGCGGGAGAAATTTCTACCGAAGTTATTTTAAATACATTTATGCTGGCTATAAGCCTGGCTGTGGCCGCAATCCCCGAGGGGCTGGTTGCCGTTGTTACCATAGTTTTATCTATAGGCGTTACAAAAATGTCGCGGCGCAATGCAATTATCCGCAGGCTTACCGCGGTAGAAACTTTAGGCTGCGCTCAAATTATCTGCTCGGATAAAACCGGAACCCTTACGCAAAATAAAATGACGGTTGTGGATACCTTTGGGGCGGATGATGCCTTGCTGGCCAAAGCCATGTGCCTTTGCACCGATGCCGAGCTGGATGAGGATACTAAAAGTGCCATTGGCGAGCCTACGGAATGCGCCCTGGTTAATTATGCATATAAATTGCAAATAAATAAAAACGAGCTTAAAAAGACCAACCCCCGGGTGGGGGAGGCGCCTTTTGATTCTAATCGGAAGATGATGTCTACCATTCATAATAGCGGCGGCGGTTTTATTCAATATACCAAGGGGGCCCCGGATGAAATACTGAAAAACTGCAGCCATATTTTAACCCCCCGGGGTAAATTATTGCTTACGGATAAATTAAGGGAAGAGGTAAGGGAAAAGAATAGAGAAATGACAGGCAAAGCCCTGCGGGTTTTAGGCGCCGCCTGCCGTTACTATGGGGAAATCCCCACCGCCTGCGACCCTGCCGGGCTTGAGAGGGATTTGGTTTTTCTGGGTCTTTACGGTATGATTGACCCCATCCGCCCGGAGGTTAAGGCCGCCGTTGAAAAATGCAATGAGGCCGGAATTACCGCAATTATGATAACGGGAGACCATATTGATACCGCTGTTGCCATAGGTAAAGAGCTGGGGCTTATTCAAGATGCCTCCCAGGCCATTATGGGGCAGGCCTTAAATGATTTATCCGACCAGGAATTGGATAGCTTAATTGATAAATACAGAGTATTTGCCCGGGTTCAGCCGGAGCATAAAGTAAGAATTGTTAATGCCTGGAAAAAGCGGGGTAAAATTACCGCCATGACCGGGGACGGAGTTAATGATGCTCCCAGTATTAAAGCCGCGGATATCGGCGTAGGCATGGGGATTACCGGTACGGATGTTACTAAAAATGTGGCGGATATTATTTTGGCCGATGATAATTTTGCCACTATTGTTTCCGCAGTTGAGGAAGGCCGAAAAATTTATGCCAATATCCGTAAAACCGTGCAATTCCTTTTAGCCTCTAATTTAAGTGAGGTTATAAGTATTTTTGTTGCCACTATCTTAGGGTTTACGATTCTTTTACCTGTTCACTTACTTTGGATAAATTTAATTACAGACAGCCTGCCGGCCTTGGCTTTAGGTATGGAAAAGGGCGAGGCCGATGCCATGAAAAAGCCCCCCCGGGACCCAAAAGCCGGGATTTTTTCCGGGGGAATCGGCGCAGATACAATTTATCAGGGTATATTGGTAAGTATTTTAACATTGGCGGCCTATTTTATCGGCCATTATGTAGAGGCAGGAGTTTGGGAGGCCACAAACAGCGCCGATGGTATAACCATGGCTTTTTTAACCCTCTCCATGGCGGAAATTTTCCATTCCTTTAATATGCGCTCCCAGCGGGGTTCTCTTTTCAGCCTGAAGGAGGAAAATTATTGGCTTTGGGGCGCTGCCGCTATTGCCCTGCTTTTAACAACAACGGTAATATCCGTGCCATTTTTAATGTCGGCTTTCGGCTTTACCCCTATTTCTTTTAAAGAGTATTTTATTTCTATGGCTTTGGCCTTAAGTATTATTCCCCTGGTTGAATTCATTAAGTTTTTGCAAAGAACATTTAAAACAGAATAGCTTTAATTAAATTTTTAAAGGAGGGCTGTTTTTAGCCCCTATTAAAAAACGCCGGCTTTTTAGAGTAAAGAGCTGCTAAAAATAGGCCTAATTTTTATATATCCGCGTTTGATAATAAAAAGGCAATATGATATAATTTTTAATATTAAATTAGAGATATTAAAGCTTATGCTTTAAATAAATTAAGGATTGCTAAGGAGAGTATATGAAGTATATTACCGTTTTAATGGACGGCGCGGGGGATTTGCCCCTTGCCGAGCTGGGGGGTAAAACACCTCTGGAGTATGCCGATACAAAAGCTATTGATAAGCTCAGCCAAAAATCTATTTTAGGTTTATGCAAAACAATACCCGACGGCATGACGGCCGGCAGCGATGTGGCTAATCTAAGCGCTCTCGGTTATGACCCAAAGCTTTGCCATACGGGGCGCTCTCCCCTGGAGGCCGCCAGCATTGGCATAGAATTGCAAAATACCGATATAACATTCAGATGCAATTTTGTTACCGTCTCTGAAGATGAAGAAAATTATTTAGAAAAAACCATGCTGGATCATAGCGCGGGGGATTTACCGACGGAGGATTCCGCTGTTTTACTGGAAGCTATTAAACCCGTTATAAATAATGATATTTTTAGTATTTATTTAGGCACCAGCTACCGGAATTTAATTGTAATGAAAAACGGCTCCCTAAATGTGAGCCTTGTTCCCCCCCATGATTTTTTAGGTAAAAAAATTAAGGATAATTTGCCTGGGGGAGAAATTGGCGGCACTATATTTGAAATTCAAAAAAAATGCCATAATATTTTAAAAAACCACCCCTTAAACCTTAAAAGAAAAGCCCAGGGCAAAAACCCCGCCAATGCCATAAGTATTTGGGGCGAGGGCAAAAAGCCCCTTTTAGAGGAATACTCTAAAAAATTTGGCGTTAAAGGGGCTGTTATCTCCGCTGTTGATTTAATTAAGGGTATTGGGGTTTTGGCCGGGCTTAAGGTTATTGAAATTGAAAACGCCACGGGAACCATACATACAAATTTTAAAGGCAAAGCGGAGGGGGCAGTTAATGAGTTGATTTCCGGCGGGGATTTTGTTTTTCTGCATTTTGAGGCTCCGGATGAAAGCTCTCATCAGGGGGATTTAAAAGATAAAATAAAATCTATTGAAATCATTGATGAAATTGTGGTTAAATATATTGCGGAGGAATTGGCTAAGGAAAAGCTGGATTTTAAAATGCTTATTTTGCCGGACCATTATACTCCCATCAGTATTAGAACCCATAGCGCAAACCCGGTGCCTTTTATGCTTTATGATTCAACTAAAGAATATAAAGGAGATTATTATTCCGAGGCTAATTGCGCTAAAACCGGCCTTTTTTTAGAAAAAGGCGAAGATCTCTCTAAGCTGTTTTTTAAAAAGGCCTGAGGTTTTGGCTTAAATAAAAATCTTCCCGCATAGCGGGTATTAAAACCGGCCCCCATAAAACTGGGGGCCGGTTTTTTATGCTGTATTTGGGCGAGGCAATATAGGCGGCGCTTTTTAAAATGTAAGTATGCTTAAAGACCTCTTTAAAAAACCATATTAGGTTTTTACAATTTACTAGGCCGTAAAGGCAAAAGGTAAAGGATATTTCTTTGCCTTGTCGAAAGTAGTACTCATTATCGTCCTAAATACATAACAGGCATTTGCAATATAGCTAGATGAGATTTATTTATTGTGCTTAAAAAAGAATCATCCGCAATTTGTATAATTAAGCCCCAAAAAGCGGGCATTAGGCCGGCAGGTAAAATAGGCAGCCAAAGTAAGGCTTGCGGTAATGTTTACCGGCAGGGCCTGTTTTGCATTGTAATATAAGAGCCCAAACTATAAATACCGGAGTTTAAATAAAAGCGATTATTTTTATACAGGCTTAAAAAACAAATAATTAACTTTTAACAGATTAAATTTAAAGCCCCTTGTTATTATAAAAAGGAGTATGCTGTATGGGGAAATATCTTAAGATATTCATAATAATTTTAGCATGCTTTTTTATTTCTCCCCTGGCCCTTGCCGAGGATTTTTCAGTAGAGGAAAGCTTTACGGAATTATTTGACCAGCATGGGGCGGTAATCCTCCTTACCGATCCGATATCGGGAGAAATTGTTTATGCCAATAATGCCGCCGGGGATTTTTACGGCTATTCCAAGGCGGAATTGGAAAATATGAATATTAAACAAATAAACTCTTTGGGAGCCAATGAGGCCCGTAAAGAAATGAATTTAGCCAAAGAGGAAGACAGAAACTATTTTAAATTTATTCACCGCCTAGCAAGCGGCGAAAACTTAAATGTGGAATTATTCTCCTACCCGGTAAATTTAGGAGGCAGGGAGCTCTTATTTACAATTGTATACGACGCTACAATAAAAGCAATTTTAGAAGAAAAAGAAGAAAGAATTGCCACTCTTTTTGAGGTTTTTGTCATTTTAGCCGCCACTATTTTTCTTATGCTTTTATTTATTTTAATATCAAACTATAGAAGATTAAAAATAAGCAATAGCGAATTGGAGAATGCCGCCGATTTAAGAAGAACATTTTTTGATGCGGATAATTCCATGACCTATTTAAAAGACGAAAACTTTAAATATGTTTTTGTAAATAAAGCCTATGCCGATTATTTATCCATGACGGCTCAGGAAATTATCGGCTTAGATGATTATGATTTGTATCAGGAAGAATCCGCCGCAGAGCGCAGAAAGCTGGATTTGGCCGTATTAGAGAAACAGGAGATTATTGAGGAAGAAATAGAAAGATATTCCAAGGCCTATAGTATTACCAGCTTCCCGGTGAAAATGTTAAACGGCAAAAACGGCGTCGGCGCTTATATTAAGGATATTACCCAGCAAAGGGAGCATAAAAAAAAGCAGGCTCAGGCCATATACCGCAACGAAGTGCTTTTGGATATGTTTAACCGCAGCTTTAAAAGCCGCCAGGAGCAATTGGATTATACAATGCATGAGGCCCTTAAGCTTACCAAAAGCCGGCATGGGTATATATTTTTATACGATGAGAAAAAGCAGGAATTTGTGCTTAATTCACGCTCAAAGGGTGTTGAAGAAAAATGCCGTGTAGATGAGGAGCACAATAAATATCATCAAGGGGAAATAGGCATTTGGGAAGATGTTCTTATGCAGCGTAAGCCCATGTTTATTAATGATTTTAAGGAATATATCCCTCATAAAAGGGGCTTTCCCAAGGGGCACCTTGAAATTAAAAACTATGCCGCGGTACCGATTATTGTGGATAAAAAAGTTGTTGCCGTGGTAGGCCTTGCCAATAGCCCCACCGGCTATGATGAAAACGATATTTATGAGGTTAATCTTTTAATGGTGGGGGTTTGGAGCGATGTTGAACGCCAGAACGCTCAAAATAAATTATCTCTGGAAAGAAGCAAATATTTGCAAACTTTAATATCCATCGGCGACGGGGTTATGGTTGTAGATAAAACCGGCAAGGTGGAAATGCTTAATACCGTAGCCCAAAATATTACCGGCTGGAGCCTGGAAGAGGCCCTGGGCAGGGATTATAAAGAAATATTTATTATCGGCCATGAAAATGCGGAGGGCAGCAAAAATATAAATAATAACAGAATAATAGACCCCATTAATGAGGTTATTAAAACAGATAAAATTCAGGAAATGGGAGATAATGTTATTCTTACCTCCAAAACAGGGGTAAAATATTATTTGGAGGACAGCGCCGCCCCCATTAAAAATGAAGCCGGGGAAACCATGGGTGTTGTTTTGGTTTTCAGAGATATTTCCGATAAAAAGGCTCAAAGGGAAAAAATCGAATATTTAAGCTTTCATGATTCTTTAACCGGCCTGTATAACAGAAGATTTTTTGAAGAAGAGATGAAAAGGCTGGATACCGAGAGGAACCTCCCTATTTCCATTATTATCGGGGATGTTAACGGGCTTAAATTAACCAATGATATTTACGGCCATGCCTTTGGGGATTTGCTTTTGCAAAAGGTGGCCCAGGTAATGCAAAGCTCTTGCCGGGCCGATGATATAATTGCCCGCTGGGGCGGGGATGAATTCCTTTTGCTTTTGCCTAAAAGCACCGGCAAAGAGGCTAAAAAAATAATTGCGAGAATAAATGAAGAGTTTGCAAATGTGCAGACTAATGCAATAAAAGGCAGTATTTCCATGGGGGTTGCCACAAAGGAAACAAAACAGGAGAGTATTACCGATGTTTTAGCTCACGCCGAAGAAAGAATGTATTTAGCCAAAGCCTTAGAGAGGGAAAGCGCTAAAGGTAATGCGGTTAAATCTATTATTAATGATTTGCATGAGAGTAATTCTAAAGAGAAGGGCCATTCGGAAAGGGTCAGCGAATTATGCGGGAAAGTAGGCCGGGAATTAATGCTTTCTGAGGATAAAATTTGCAGGCTTAAAGAGGCCGGTTATTTGCATAATATAGGCAAAATTGCCTTGGCGGAAAAAACGGAAAAGCAAAAAAGCACACTTCCCCCCCAGGTTGTTAGGGATTTAAAGAAATATTCTGTTGTAGGCTACAGAATACTGCATTTCTTTGATAATACCATAGATTTGGCCGAGGCTGTTTTAAATCATCATGAGCATTGGGACGGCAGCGGCCACCCCAAAGGCTTAAAAGGGGAGGAAATTCCCTTATTTGCAAGAATAATTTCCATAGCCCAAAGCTACGATAGATGTCTGGAGGGGCAATATATGCCAAAGCCCGTAAAGGCTCAGGATGCCCTGGCCTATATTATTGAAAGGGCGGGGACTGAATTTGACCCCCAAATAGTAGGGATTTTTGTAAATATGCTTAAAAGAGAATTAAAAAAGAATTAAAAGAGAATTAAAAGAGAATATAGGCCGGCAATGAATATTTTTGGCCCCATTTGGGATAATATACAAGGCTTTGTAAAAGAAACGGCAGCAAGTTTTAAGTGTTTTTGATTAAGCCGGGGCTGCAGGGGAAGGGATTTTGAAGGGTTAAAATGATTTTTGAAAATAATTACCTGAAAAAATAATTTGAAAATAATTAAAAGGAGGCAATAAAATGGATACCATAGAGCGTAATTTAAATTATTTTATGGAAAAACACGGGGAAATATATGAAGCATATGAGAATTTTGGCCAGCTTCTGCATACCAAAGGCGGCCCCTTAGAGGAAAAATGCAGATGGCTGATTAAAATTGCCCTATCTACCGCCGGGCAAAACCCCTATGCCCTTACAACCCATATTATAAAAGCCTTAAAAAGCGGCTGCACAAGGGAGCAAATTGAGCATGCTATTTTATTAACAGCCCCTACGGTGGGCTTCCCAAAAATGATGGAGGGGATTTTGATTTTAAGAGAGGTTATGAGTGAAGAAGATTAGTTAGGGTATTTTTAAAAATATTAGCAGGAAATAATTTACCGGGTTATGTTACTGGATTTTAAAGCCTTAAATAAGAATATATTTGATTGCTCAATTAAACCGCCAAAATTCTTTGGCGGTTTAGTTTTCCCTCCCCCCGGCCTAAAAACCGACAGTATTGACAAAAGCGCTTAATAAAAATAGAATAAAAGGGGAGTCTATTTTAAGTGAATAGAAAAAGGGGGAAAAAATGACATTAGAAACAGGAATTTTAGGCTATTTAGCCGCCAGCCCGCTATCCGGGTACGATATAAAAAAGCTTTTTAATTCTACAGCTTTATACTTTTGGCCGGCGGACCAGGCTCAAATATACCGCTCTTTAAAAAAAATGCTTAAAGCGGGCCTGGTGCGGCTGGAAAAGACGGAAAAAGGCCAAACCGTAAACCGTAAAATTTACGGCATAACCCCTAAAGGCAGGGAAACCCTCCGGAGGCAGATTTTAAATACGGAATTTAATGATTTTATGATACGTTCCCCCCAAATAATGCAGCTGCTTTTCTCCGGGAACTTAAGCCGGGAGGAACAATTGGGCCTTATTGATGAACATATTAAGCATAATGATAAGCTCTTAAAAGTTTTAAAAACAAATTATGAGAGGATTACCGGAGCTTACAGGCAATTAGGAGGAGATACCCTAAAGAATTCCCATTTTACCTCGGCAAATTATGTTTATCGCTGGGGGATAATCAGAGGTACGGCCTACAGAGATTTTCTGAAAGTAATTAAAGGCGAGATTATGGTTGATGATTTGCATTAAGCCCAAAAATTAATCCATAGGCAGGGTTTTTAGAGAATTGAATTAGCCTTATTCGGCATAGGCATAGGCCTTATTGTGGCGGTAATTTTAGGGGTTTTTGCGGCGGTTTTCAGGGGAAAATGGCCGGATTTAGCCCTTACAACCCTGGCCACTTTGGGCATGTCTTTGCCCTCTTTTTATGTCGGCCTATGGGTTTTAATGATTTTTGCTCTGAAGCTTAAGCTTATCCCTGTTATAAGCAGTATGGGCGGGGATATTACTTATTTTCAAACATTATTCGGGCCGGTCTTAACTCTGGTTATTGTAGAATGCGCTTTACTTACCAGAACAACCCGCTCGGCCATGCTTGAGGTTTTGGGAGAGGACTATGTCCGCACTGCGAGGTCTAAAGGCCTTTCAGAGAGAATAGTACTCTTTAAACATGCTTTAGGCAACGCACTTATTCCTATTGTAACGGTAGCAGGGTATAGCCTTGCTACAGCCCTGGGGGGAGCTATTGTTCTTGAAACGGTTTTTGTAAGGCCGGGAATTGGCAAGCTTTTAATTGATGCCATTAATTTAAGGGATTATGCCTTAATACAGGGGGCAACTATTTCAATTGCAGTATTAATGATTACAATTAATATACTTACAGATATGGTTTATGGAATTATCGATCCGCGTATCCGCGTAAGCGGAAGTGATAAATGATCTAATTGGATTGGAGTGCTGAGGTTGCCGAACAAAAATGATAATGATTATTTCATCCGCCTGCAAAATCTGACAAAAGCCTATACAGTCAGCAGCGGCAGGGGTTTCAAAAATGCGCGCTTAGTAGCTGTAAATGATGTCAGCTTCGATATTAAGCGTGGTGAGACCTTCGGCCTGGTTGGTGAATCAGGTTGTGGTAAAAGCACTTTGTCCAAAATTGCCCTAAGGCTGGTAGAGGCAACCAAAGGGGCAGTTTTGTTTAGGGGCAAGGATATTTACAAAATGAGTTATAATGAAATGCAGTCCATCCGCAGGGAAATGCAGGTTGTATTTCAGGATCCCTATGATTCCCTCAATCCCCGTATGACATTAAAAGAGTTGGTTGCCGAGCCCTTGCGCATTCATAATTGCGGCAGCGAGGCGGATAAGCTGGCTCGGATTGAGGAATTGTTTTTGGCGGTTGGTCTGCCTACCCAGTTAATGGTGCGTTATCCCCATCAGCTTTCAGGGGGACAAAGGCAAAGGCTTTGCATAGCCAGAAGCCTTGCTCTTTCTCCCAGATTTGTAGTCTGCGATGAGGCGGTTTCCGCTTTGGATGTTTCCATTCAGGCTCAGATTCTTAACCTTTTGCTGGATCTTAAAGAGCAGTTTGGGTTAACTTATCTGTTTATTTCCCATAATCTTTCTGTTGTCAAATTTGTTTCAGATAGAATTGGGGTAATGTATTTCGGCCGCATAGTGGAATTAGCTGATAAGAAAGAGCTGTTAAAAAATGTTTTGCACCCTTATACTCATGCGCTTTTATCCGCTGTGCCAAATCCGGATACAAATAAAAAGAGACAGCGGGTATTACTGGAGGGCAGTGTGCCCAGCTTATTAAATCCCCCCTCCGGCTGCATTTTCCATAATCGCTGTAAATACGCTCAGGATATATGCAAAAAAGAAGCGCCGGAATTTAAGGATGCAGGCAATAACCATAGCGTAGCCTGCCACTTTTCAGACCAACTCGATTTAAAGCTGGACATATAATTAGCATAAGCGGTTTTTATGCTTATGGGTAAAGGGGTATAGTCTATGAGGGAAATGTTGAAAAACAAATTTATTTTAATCGGCGGCTTGATTATTTTAGTAATGATTATAATTGCCTTATTTGCGCCTTTTTTAACCCAATATAATTATGGGCTTGTAGACATGGCAGGCAAACATCAGGCCCCCAGCGGGCAGCATATTATGGGAACCGATCCTTTCGGCAGGGATGTTTGGTGCCGGATTGTTTACGGCGGCCGGGTTTCTCTTGTGGTTTCTTTGGCCTCTGTGACAATTGCCATTGTTTTCGGCAGCCTTTTGGGGATTATTTCCGGTTTTTTCAAAGGCAAGCTGGACTTTTTATTAGGCAGATTAATAGATATTATGATGGCTTTCCCCATGCTTCTGCTTTCATTAATTATCGGCGTTGTTTTAGGTTCATCCATAAGAAACATGTGTATTTCCATTGGGGTGCCGCTAATTCCCATGTTTTACAGGGTAGCCAGAAGCGCCACCTTAAATATTGGGGAAAGAACCTTTATTATGGCTGCAAAATCCATGGGCAGCGGGCGGTTCAGAGTTATGTTTAAGCATATTTTGCCGAATGCCCTGCCTCAGATATTTGTTGTTTTATCCCTGGGTATGGGGGGCGCCATTTTAGCCGAGGCCTCTTTGGGCTTTTTAGGTTTGGGTATTCCCCAGCCTACACCCTCCTGGGGCTTAATAGTTAATGAGGGCAAGCACTTTATGTTTTCATACCCATGGACAACAGGTTTCAGCGGCGCATTTATTGCTTTAACAGTTTTAGGCTTTAACCTTTTAGGCGATGGTCTCCGGGATTTTCTTGATCCAAAGCTTAAGAGCCTGGGTGGCTAAGATGAAGAAGACCATTACTTTTAATCGCCATAACCGGCAAGGTCATAGGGGGTAAGGATTTGAACGCAAAAGAAATGAAAAATGAAAATAAGCTTGAAAACAATAAACAAATAAATGTTAAAGAAAATATTCCCGATGAATTAAACCATGAGGCAAAAAGCCCCCGGGAAGCCGCCCCTAAGACAAACGGGGGAAAGCCTAAATTATTGGAAATTCGGGATTTAAGAGTTAAATTCCCCATGAAGAACGGCTCTTTTGTTCATGCGGTTAACGGCATAAGCCTTACCCTGGAAGAGGGGGAATCCCTGGGGGTTGTAGGGGAATCCGGCTGCGGCAAAAGCGTAACCTTCTCTACTGTTATGCGCCTGGTTAAATCGCCGCCGGCGATTATAGGCGGAGAAATTTTATTCAATGGCGAAGATGTTCTTAAAATGGGCAAGCAGCGGATGCAGGAAATCCGGGGCAAGGCTATTACCATGATATTCCAGGAGCCTATGACAAGCCTGAACCCGGTTATGAAAACAGGAAATCAAATTGTTGAAACCCTCCTTCTGCATGAGAAAATGACACGCAGACAGGCGGAGGCAAGGGCCCTTGAGCTTTTTAAACTTGTGGAAATACCTGATGCCGAAAGCCGCCTTTGGAATTACCCCCACCAGCTTTCCGGGGGTTTGCGCCAGAGGGTTATGATTGCCATGGCATTGGCCTGCGGCCCTAAAATTCTTCTGGCCGACGAGCCTACAACAGCCCTGGATGTTACAATCCAGGCCCAAATTCTGGATTTGCTTAATCGTATTCAGCAGGAAACCAAAATGAGTATTGTTATGATTACCCATGATTTAGGGATTATTGCCGAAACCGCAAAAAAAGTGGCAGTTTTTTATGCCGGGCGCATTGTTGAGGAGGCCTGTACGGCGGATATTTTTAACTCTCCTCTGCACCCTTATACCATGGGTTTAATGGGCTGCATTCCTACAATTAAAACAGAATCCAGCCGTTTAACTGTTATTGAGGGCAATATACCCGACCCGACAAATTTCCCCAAGGGTTGCCCCTTTAACCCCCGTTGTAAATATGCCACAGATATATGCAAAACAGAAGAGCCCCTGAAGGTGGAGTATTCTGAGAATCATTATGTGGCCTGCCACCATGCGGGGAAACTTTAAACCTCTCAACAGCTTCAGTTTATAAAAGGAGAGGAGGAATCTCCTCTCCTTTTTACCGCAGCGCCTGATTTGCCTGTTGGGGCTAGGGTAAATTTGCTCAAAGCAGGTTTAAAAGAATAAAATAAGCTGTATATTCAGAATGAGCTTTTAGCTTCTATTTTTTTGAATAGGGCTGAACAAGTACAAAATAAATGCTTTGCAACTAAATATTTTAATGAGGTGATTTTTTATGACAAAATACCCAAATCTTTTTTCTCCCCTTAAAGTTGGGAAAATTACTCTTAAAAACAGGATGCTCTCTGCGCCTATGAGTGCCCATGAATTAACTCCTGAAGGGTATATGACAAAAGAAAGTATTGATTTTTATGAAATTCTAGCAAAAGGCGGGGTTGGCCTCGTTTGTGTGGGGGAAACTCTTGTTCACAGCAAATCCGGGAATAATCACGGCCGGGTTCTGCGCCTGGATGATTCCGGTGTTGTTCCCAGCCTTTACCGCTGCACGGATACTATTCATCGCCACGGCGCTTTGGCCTCAATAGAGCTGGTGCATCCCGGCCGCCGTTCCGACCCTAAATTTAATGCCGAGCATAAGGTATACGGCCCTTCCGCCGGTTTTTGCCATTACGGCGACGGCCAGCATGAGGTTACCGAATTAACCGAAGAAATGATTGATATTATTGTAAATGCCTACGGCGACGCGGCGGAAATGGCCATGATAAGCGGTTTTGATATGGTTACCGTCCATGGCGGCCATGGCTGGCTCCTTAATCAGTTTTTATCTCCCGCCAATAATCAGCGTACAGACCGTTTTGGCGGCAGCATAGAAAACCGCGCCCGCATTTTATTAATGGTTGCCGATAATATCCGGGCAAAATGCGGCCCCAATTTCCCCATAGATTTCAGAATGAGCGGCGACGATTTTATGGAGGACGGTGCTACTCAGGAAGAAATTATTGAAGTAGCTAAAATGCTGGCGCCTAAAATTGATCTTATTCATATTTCCGCCACCAGCTTCCATAATCGCCGGGCAAGTATCCGTATGTTCCCCAGTATGTATATGGATAGAGGCTGCAATGCCTTTTTAGCCGAGGAAATTAAAAAGCATATTAATATTCCCGTAGTAACCGTCGGCGGCTTTAATGACCCGGCCCATATGGAAAAAATGATTGCCGAAGGCCGTGTTGACGCAATTGCCATGGGCCGCGCCCTGGTGGCAGACCCGATGCTGCCGGAAAAAGCCCGCCTTGGCAAAGAAGATGATATTATGTTCTGCCTGCGCTGCAATAATTGCTTAAGCTCCGGCTTTGTGCCTTATGTTAAATATTCTTTAGGGGTCAGCCATTGTTCTGTTAACCCCTGGCATGGCCTGATTACCGAATATCTTAACCGTAAAATCCCCTGCGGCAATCAGAAGGTATTGGTTATCGGCGGCGGCCCCGGCGGCATGGAGGCGGCTTTAGGCGCTGCAGAATGCGGCCATAAAGTTATTCTTTGCGAGAAAACCGATAGCTTAGGCGGCGCTTTGCGCTTTGCCTGGGATTCCGAATTTAAACGGGATATGCAGCGTTTTGTTGAGGTTTTATCCCGCAGAATTGCAGCCGATAAAAATATAGAAGTTCGTTTTAATACAGAAGTTACACCCCAAATGGTTAAGGAAATTGCCCCCGATGCTTTAATTGTGGCAATTGGCGCAAAACCCATGGTTCCCCCCATTCCCGGCCTTGATGATAAAAGGGTAATCAGCGGTTTGGATATTCATAAAGAAGGGGTTGTAATCGGCGATAAAGTGGTTATAATCGGCGGCGGCTTAATCGGCTGCGAAAAAGGCATAGATTTAGCCAAATACCATGGCAAGGATGTTACAATTATTGAAATGACAGACAGGCTTGCCCTGGGCGCCACATATATTCACTATTTAGCCACTATTAATGAAATTGAAAACCTGGATAATATGCATGTTCATCTTAATACCATTTGCGCCCGTGTTACTCCGGAGGGTGTTTATTGCCGGAATAATGAAGGCAAAGAGCAGCTTTTCCCTGCGGATACAATTATTACCGCAACCGGCATGAAAGCCCTTAGAGAAGAGGCGGAAGCCTTCCGCGATACCGCTCCTCAGGTTATTGATGTTGGGGATTGCGTTGTAGCTACTCAAATGCCCCAGGCTATACTCACCGGGTATTTTGCCGGGTATCATTTACAGAGACTATAATTTTAGAAAGCCGGCAAAGAGCAGCTTTGTCATGAGGCAATGGTTTTAAATGAATGAAGCCATAAATAAGCTAAAGGCTAATGAGCCGATAGCTGATAAACCCATTGATAATAAACAAACAATACTGGGCAGGCGGGGTTTGGTAATTTATTTGATTTTAAACAATATGTTTCTTCCCCTGTCGCTGGATTTATATTTGCCGGCCCTGCCCGGTATGAGCAAGCTTTTAAATTCTCCCCCCAGCATAACAAATTTAACCTTTTCTCTGTTTATTTTTGCCTATGCCATAAGCATAATCTTTTGGGGGCCAATTAGCGATAAATACGGCCGCCGCCCCTGTATGCTGGTGGGTACAAGCGTTTATATTGTTTTTAGTTTACTTTGCGGCTTTGCGGGGAACATCTATTTTTTAATTGTTTCCCGCATACTGCAGGGTTTGGGGATGGGGGCTGTTATCAGCATTTCCATAGCTATTATTAAGGATTGTTACAGCGGAAGAATGAGGGAGAATGTTCTGGCTTTAGTATATACCTTAAGCAGCACGGCGCCGGTTTTTGCGCCGCTTTTAGGGGCTCAAATTCTCCGTTTTACATCCTGGCGGGCAACTTTTCTGATTTTAGCGGCCATAGGCACGGTTTCTCTTATCTTTGCCATATTATATAAAGAAACCCAGCCTGAGGGAGAGGCATATCTAGGCCCCATTTTTAAGGCCTTAGGTAAATACGGAGTGCTTTTTAAGAATAAGCCGTTTTTATTTTTGACTCTTATGTTTACCGTTTGCCAGCTGCCCTTTATGGCCTATGTTTCCATATCCTCTTATATATTTGTGGAGTATTTTTCCCTCAGCGAGCAAAGCTATAGTTTTTATTTTGCTTTAAATGCCTTTTTAGCCTTATTCGGGCCGATTATTTATATCAGGTTTTTCAGGCGCTTTCCTAAAAAAACTATCGGCACATGGTTTTTTATTTTAGGAATTATCAGCGGCATACTTGTAATAGCCTTAGGCAGGCTTTCCCCCATACATTTTTTAGTGGTGTTTACCATGTTTGCCCTGCTTTCCACAGCTATATACACTTATGCCATGAGCCTTATTTTAGACCAGCATAAGGGAGACAGCGGTACGGCCACCTCCATGATTAATGCCTCGGCAACTACATTGGGGAGTATAGGCACCTTAATTGTTTCCTTTTTTGTAGGCCATTATATTATAGGCCTGGGCCTTTTGATAATTATTTTTTCCCTGCTGCCTTTAATAGGCTGGTTCTTTTTCCTTCGCTCCGGCATGCCTTGTATCGGCATTAATAAAAGAGAAATATATACCGGCGGGGAATAAGGAAAGGCATAAGGGGGGAAATGAGTTTCCGGCTAAGATTGATTTCAGGCAATATATAAGTTGTTTTTATTAAATAAAAAAAGCCTGCCCTGGGGCAGGCTTTTCTATTTGGCTAAAAAGGGTAAAATATAGGTTCGGTATTTATTTGGCCAGGCCGTAAATGGCCCTGGCATATATTTTGGCGCATTTTAAAAGTTCCGCTATGGTTATATATTCATCGGCCTGATGAGCAAGGCCGGGGGTATCTGCAAAAGCGGGGCCGAAAGCCAGAAAATTCTTCAGGCTTTTGGCATAGGTTCCTCCGCCTATTACAAGGGGCTCGCTCATATCCCCGGTTAAATCCTGATAGGCATTTAGCAGGGTTTCTGCCAAGGGGCTATCCTTACTTACATAAAGGGGCTCATTGGCTTTCCATTCATCAAAAATAAGCTCGTTTTCCCGGCAGATGGCGGAAATTTTCTTATAATAATCCCCGCTTTTATGGGTAACGGGGAAGCGTAAATCACAGGCCAGGCTGCCCTCTTTAGGATTAAGCTTTAAAACCGAAGGGATATTTGTCAGGCGGCTTAGTTCATCCTCATTGGCAATGCCAAAGCTTATGCCAAAGCCGCTTTCCTCAAAGAGCCTTGCCAAAGTATTAAGGTATTTTTTTGCGCCTTTTGGGGCAAAATCCAGCCCCGCTAAAAAAGCTAAAAGCTTGGCAAGGGCATTTTCTCCCTCCTGAGGCAGAGAGGCATGAGCCGCTTTGCCGGCTGCGGTAAAAGTAATTTTATTTCCCCTTTGCTCAAATTTTAGCCCCGAATTTTCAAAAAGCGCCGGGTTAAAAGGGCCTGAAATTTCAAAAACAGCCTGGGCCTGGCTGGGAACAACATTCCCCGCCGTACCCCCGTTAAGAGAGATTAATTTTAAAGCCGCCCTGCCTTCGTTTTCATCCCAGCGGCCTTTCAGCTTATAGCTGCCCTGGCCCTTTTCCCCAATTACCAAAGGGAAGCAGGCATCGGGGGAAAACCCGTATTGGGGTTGTTGGCGTACTTCAAGAAAGTGCTTTATGCAGCTAAAGCCGCTTTCTTCATCACAGCCGAACATAAAACGCACGGTTTTATTTAATTTTAGGCCGTATTTTTTAAGAGCCATGGCCCCGAAGAGGGCTGCAATAATAGGCCCCTTATCATCAAGGGTGCCTCTGGCATATATACGCCCATTAATTATAGCAGGCTCATAGGGGGCGTATTCCCAATCCTCCGGGTTTGCGGGCACAACATCAATATGCCCTAAAACCCCTATTTCCTCCTCCGTATTGCCGGGGATATCCGCAACCCCGATATAACCGTCAATATTTTCGGCCAGTAGCCCCATTTGGGAGGTTAAATTAAGGCAATAATCAAGAGCCTCCTTAATTGCTTTACCAAAGGGGGCATTTTCTTCCTCTTTGCCCTTAACCGAGGGGATACGCAAAAGCCCTGTTAAGGCCTTCTCCATTTCAGGGTAGGAATCTTCAATTATCTGGTCAATTTTGCTGAAATCCGCCTCCGTTTTATCAGGCATTAAAAACTTTTCTTCTTTTTCCTGCATTGGCAGCACATCCTTTTATAAGCTTATTATTTACGGCCTGGGTTTAATAATATAAATGCTTTTCAGTTTTCTCTTTAATATATTTCGCTCTTTGGCAGGTTCATCCTTTTAAATACGATAAATTAATGCCTTACATAAGAAGGGTTTTTTAAATATATAAAAAGCAAATGTTTTATAGCTTAAAATCTTTGTTTAGTATGCCATTTTTTAGTATATCCCATAGGGTCGGGGCTATCATTTTTTAAAAATAAAAGCCCTGTTTTTAAGTAAATACGCTAAAAACAGGGCTTTTTAATAGCGGGGTTTTATTTTTACGGCGGCGGGCTGCGGTTTTCAGCCTTTGGGGCAATATTTTTTTATTGCCGCCTCAAAAAGCTTAACATGGTAAAGCTCATCTAAAACTATTCTTTCTAAAATGGCTTTTACATAGGGGTCGTTAATGATTCTGATTCTGTTACGATAATTTTGAATGGCCTGAAGCTCCGCGGCTAAATTACCCCTTAGGCGGCCGCAGAGATTTGTGCCGTAAAAAACATAAGAGGCATTCCAAAAATGGCCGCCGCTATTAGGGGAGCCTTTATATACCGGGTTTCCCCCCAACAGAAGAATTACTTTGGCCAGAATTTCCATATGCAGCATTTCATTTACGGCAATTTTCTCCAGCATAGCAGCAACCTGGGCATTACTTTCCCCCGTTATAAAATAATGGTATAAATACTGGTTTATAGCCGTAACTTCGCTTACAGTGCCGGCATAGTCCTCCATAAGTAAAAAGGCATAGCGGGGGTTTTCCCCGGCAACTCTGATTTCCGGATAGGGGGCGGGGTCCCCTTCACTTTTCCGGGTAATTTCATTATAGGGGAGCATAAAATCAACCCTTTTTTATATTTTTTTAAAGACTATGCCTTAAAAGCTGCTTTTAGTACAATAGATAAAGGGGCAGTTTATTAAAGAAAAATGCCGGGCGCTGGAAAAGCCAAATTTTCTGGCTGTAAGCAGCTCTTTATGGTACAATTATTTAAATAAGTTAAATTGAGGGTTCAGGCCTTAGGTATTGCCTTAAAAAACAGGGTTTTTACTTTTTAAATAAAAACCTTTTTTAATAAGCCTTAAAAGATTTAAAAGGGGCTCTTTTTTATTAAATTAGTATACCGATAAAAAACACTGTAAGGGGTATTTTTATGGCATCCTGGCTTAAAGATTTTAAAATAGATTCATTTATTGTTTTATGCAGGGAAAATATTTTATTCTTTTATATAGGTCTGGTATTATTTGCCCTGTTTTTAAGCATAATTATAGCCGCCGTTCTTAAAAGGCGCCGTAAAAATAAATTTTTGCCTTCCCGCATACTTGCTTTACTCCAAAGGAAGGAGAATTGGGATTCCCGCCTGGAAGAGCTTGTCCGCCAGGGGGGCGCGGCTCTTTTGGAGGGCTTGCCTCAATTTTATCCGAATTTCAGCCCGGCAATTAAAGAAGAAATTGAAAGAATCGCCAAAGAGGATGCCTGGCTGATTCAGTCCTTAAACTGTTCGCAAATCAGCCCTTCCCTTAACGGAAAGGCATGGGCAAAAATTTGGCAGATTATCCCTAACGAGGCTGTCTTCCCGGCTATAATTGAGTTTTTAGCGGCAAAGGACGAAGCCCTGAGAATGTGGGGCGTTGAAATTATTGCCGCTATAAATGATGAAAGAATAATCCCCTATTTACTGGCCGCCTTATTGCAGCCTAAAAAATATTTGCCGGCCCGGGTGGGGGAGGCTTTACTGGCCTGCGGCCCGGCGGCGGCAGAGCTTTTGGTTAAAATTTTGCCCCGGCTGGATAAAGAGGGGCAAATTCTTACTTTAAATGTTTTAGGCCAGTTTGGCCCGGTTTACTCTTATATGGGGCTTGCCGGGGCTTTAGAGGATGAAAATGAGGATATAAGGGCCGCCGCGGCATCAGCCTTGGGGGATTCTCAGCATAAGGGAGCCTTAGCCCTTCTTTTAGCCGCCAGCGCGGATATGAGCCGCCTTGTGCGCTCGGCAGCCGCCAAGGCTTTGGGGCAAATTGGGGATGAAAAGGCAATCCCCCGCTTACAGGCCCTTTTAGAGGATGAGGATTTTTGCGTTCGGGCCAATGCCAAAGAGGCTGCGGAAATTATTTTAGAGGCCGGCCAAAAGCGGGCCATATAAAAGCGAAAATAATTTGATGGGGAGCTGATTAATTTGCCTGTGCCCAAAGAACATATTTTTGCCCCGGGGGATATTATCCGCCTTAAAAAGCCCCACCCCTGCGGCGGTTGGGAGTGGCTTGTTTTAAGGGTTGGCATAGATTTTCGCCTTAAATGCCTTAATTGCGGGCATCAGATAATGCTGCCCCGCAGCGAGGTTAATAAAAGAATAAAAGAATTAATAAAAAGCGCCCCAAATAATGATGAGTTTAATAAAGATAAGCCCTAGTGATTATAAAAGGCCCCTTAAATACCCCAAAAGGGATTGTAAAAAATATTGGCCTGTGCTATAATAACTAGTACTGCATTGGCAATGCCAATGTCCCTGCTCCAGCAATGGGGCCGCTAGACCAAAGGGAGGAGGTGAATGGATTGCGTAAATACGAAATTGTATATATTATCCGCCCGGATTTTGAAGAAGAAAAATATCGGGAAATTGTGGAAAAGTACAATACGCTGATCCAAAACAACGGTGGGGAAGTACTCAAGGTAGAGCCTTGGGGAAAACGCCGTCTGGCTTATGAGATCAATAAAATTCGCGAAGGTTATTATGTATTGCTGCATATTAGCTGTGATACCGAATTCCCCGCCGAATTGGAACGCAATTTTAAGATTTCTGATGAAATCATGCGTTATTTAATTACCAAAGTAGAAGAGTAGCTGATTCCGAAAGCCTCCGGGCTTTTGGGAAAAGGAGGGCTAAAATGTTAAACCGGGTTATTCTTATTGGTCGTTTAACTAGAGACCCAGAGCTTCGCTATACTGCTAACGGTAATGCAATGGTAACTTTTACCCTGGCCGTGGATAGAGCTTATAAAAATGCCCAGGGGGAAAAAGAAACAGATTTTATTAATATTACCGTTTGGCGTCAATTAGGGGAGCATTGCGCCAAGTATTTATCCAAGGGTAAGCTGGCTGCTGTGGATGGCCGCTTGCAAATTCGCAGCTATGAGGGGCAGGATGGCCAAAAACGCATTGCGGCTCAGGTTGTGGCTGAGGATGTGCGCTTCCTTTCTCCCAGAGAGAGCTCGGCGGCTCCCGCCTCAAACAGGGGCTTTAGCGAGGATAGCTCTCAAGGCAGCGGCTTTGACAATGATTTTGACAATAGCCCGGATTTTCCCTCGGGCGATGATGATTTACCCTTTTAAAGTTAACAAGGAGGAAGAATAATGGCTGATAATGATAGAAACAGCCGTAGTGAAAGAGGCGAACGGGATACCGGCGGCCGCTCCAGAAACCGCCGCAGCCGTAAGCGTGTATGCTCTTTTTGTGTCGATAAAGCAAAAGATATTGATTATAAAGACACAGCCAAACTACGCAAATATATTACCGAAAGAGGCAAAATTTTGCCCCGCCGCATCTCCGGCAACTGCGCAAAGCATCAGCGCTGCCTTACGGATGCAATTAAAAGAGCAAGAAGCATTGCCCTTTTACCCTATGCAAACGATTAAAATAAGCGCCTTTTAGGCGCTTATTTTTTCTCTTTATTTTTTACTCCGTTTTAAGGCTTAATTTAGATAGAAAATTAAAGCCTCTATGGCTTTTTTTAAGAGTTTTAAGGGCTTTGTTTTAAGTATAACTCCTGCCGGGTTTATTTTTAGGGGAGGATTTGCCTTTTTGGCGGAGAATTTATATATTTTAAGCAATACCATAGATAAATATAAGATAAACATAGACTTAAATAAGGAGCAGCCATGACAAAATACGGCAAGCTGCGAGTTAAAAAAAATACTCAGAATAAATCATCTTTAAAAGCTAAAGGTAACAGCCATAAAAACCCCCCCGAAAATAATAAATCGGGGGAGGACAAGCAGAAAAATACAGGGCCTGCTGAAAATCTCCGGGTAAAGGGCAAATCCCTCTTGGCGCATCAGGGTAATGACGCTCTTAAGGCCGGGGAGGGCCCCTTAAAAGCAAATGAGGCTATAAGTTCCCGCTCTTTGGTAGAGGCGGCTATGATGGTGGCCCTGTCGGTTCTTTTAGGGATTATCGGCCGCTATGTACCTTTTTTAAATATATTCGGGGTTTTAATTTTCCCCCTTCCCACAGTGGTATTGGTTTTGCGCCGGGGCTTTAGGGCCGGGCTTATAGGGGCTGTTTCAACCGCTATTTTGCTGGCTTTAATTATGAACCCTTTAGTAGCCCTGATAATGCTGATTCAGTATTTATTTTTAGGCCTTTTCTTCGGTTATGCTTTCCGCATGGGGTTTAAACCCATTACCACCATGATTATAGGCACAATTATTTCCAGCATCGGCACTATTTTTAATTTACTCCTTTCCACTTATATTGCGGGCCTGCCTTTAGAGGCTATTTATGCCCAAATGGGGGAAGTTGCCTCTGTTTTTGTGGATACTTTAGAGAAAACCGGCGGGGCTAATTTAGATAAAATACTGCCTGCCGGCATGACTATAGCGGAGTATAAAATATATCTTTTAGATTTTATGCAAACCATGCTCCCGGGGGCCTTAATTGCCGCTGCCATGGGGCTTACGGCAATTAGCTATTTAATATTTGACGCTGTTTTGCGCCGCCTGAATTATCGCATACCTTCTTTGCCAAAATTCAGAGATTGGCGCTTGGATTGGCGAATGGTTTCCGGGGTTATTTTAGCTCTTTTATTAAACTTTATCGGTAACCGGTACGAAAACCCCGCCTTGGTTCAAATAGGGGGCAATATTTTATATATGTACTACTTTTTACTGCTTATTTTTGGCCTGGCATTTATTGTTTGGCTATTAAAAAACTGGCAGGCAGAGCGTTTTGTAAAAGTGTTTGCAATTATAATTTTATTAATGTTTGCGGTAAATAATATTGGGGTTTTTATTATTATGCTTATAGGGCTTTTTGACCCTCTTTTAGATTTCCGCAGGCTGATTTTGCCTATAATAAAAAAATAGTTTAAGCTAAAAGCCCGCAAATTAAGGCTAGGGAATAAAAAAGCCTTGTAAATATTTTAAGCGCCATTTCTTTTAAGGAGGAATATATATGAAGATTATACTTTTAGAGGATGTTAAGGCTTTAGGGAAAAAGGGCGATGTTAAAGATGTTGCGGAGGGTTATGCCAATAATTTTCTTTTTCGCCGGGGGCTGGCTTTGCCTGCTAATAAAGGCAATTTAAATATGCTGGAAAATGAGCAGCGCAAAAAAGAGATTAAAGAAGAAAAGCTTTTAACAGAAGCCAAAGCCGCCGCGGCTAAGCTTTCTGGCAAGGCTATAATAATAAACAGCAAATGCGGCGAGGGGGGCCGGCTTTTTGGCTCCATAACCAATGGGGATATTGCCGATGCCTTAGCTAAAGAAGGCTATAATGTAGACAGGCGCAAAATAGAACTTAAAGAAAATATTAAGGCTTTAGGTAATTACCCCGTAATTATAAAGCTCCACGGGCAGGTTCAGGCAGAGATTTCCCTTGAGGTTAAGGCAGATAAATAAGTTGTAAAGAGGCGTTTAGGATGGAGAATAATCCGGTAAGGGCTCTGCCCCATAATTTAGAAGCGGAAAAGGCTCTTTTAGGGGCCTGCCTTTTAGATGGCGAGGCCATAAATACAGCTTTGGAGCATATCAGAAGCGTTGATTTTTTTCGGGAAGAGCATCGCCTGCTTTTTGCCTGTATGCAGAATTTAACCGCTGAGGGAATTCCCTGCGATTTGGTAACCGTTGCCGATAAATTAAAAGCGGAAAACAATCTGGAAAGGGCCGGAGGGGTTCAGTATTTGGCGGCCTTAACCAGTATTGTGCCTTCGGCGGCCTCAGTGGGCTATTATGCAAAAATTGTGGGGGAAAAGGCCTTAATCCGCTCCCTGATTGAAGAAACAGGGAAAATCCGCCAGGAGGGCTATGAGGGCTCCTCTAATGCCGCCGAGCTTTTGGATATGGCGGAAAAGGCGGTGTTTGCCCTTTCCCAGCGGAGGGATAATCGGAATTTTTACCCCATAGGAGAAATTGCCGTAGATGTTATGGAGCAAATCGGCAAAATCAAGGCCTCTCAGGGTGTTACCGGGGTGCCGACTTTTAGAGATTTGGATAAATATCTTTCCGGCCTGCAGCCCAGCGATTTAATTATTTTGGCGGCCCGCCCCGGCATCGGCAAAACCTCCATGGCCTTAAATATTGCCCAAAGCTCTGCCTGTAAAAATAATGCCGTAGTGGCCCTTTTTAGCCTGGAAATGCCTAAAGAGCAGCTGGTGCAGAGAATGCTTTGCTCCGCCGCCAGGGTAGACCAGGGTAAAATAAGGGCTGGTATGGCCTCAAAGGACGATTTGCAGAGCCTCTCCCGTGAGCTTGGGCCTCTTTGCAAGGCGAATATATATATTGATGATACTCCGGGCATAAATGTTATGGAAATAAGAAGTAAATGCCGCAAGCTTAAGCTGGAGCAAAAGGCACTGGATTTAATTATTATTGACTATTTGCAGCTTATGCAAAGCGCCGGGCGGCGGCCGGAAAACCGCCAGCAGGAAATTTCTGAAATTTCCCGCTCTCTTAAGGCTTTAGCCAAGGAATTGGATGTGCCTGTTTTAGCTCTTTCCCAGCTTTCCCGCTCCGCGGAGAAGGATAAAGAGCAGCCCAGCCTTATTCATTTAAGGGAATCCGGGGCTTTAGAGCAGGATGCTGATGTGGTTATTTTTATTCACCGTAAAAAAGAAGAAGATGAAATTGAAGGAGACGGCCTGGTGGATGTTATTATCGCCAAGCACCGTAACGGCCCTACGGGTGCGGTTAAAATGGTTTTCTTATCTAAATTTACCTCTTTTGAAAACTATGCCGAGAATTTTATCGGGGAATAAATTTACCCTGATAAGGCCGCTTATAATTAAAGGGCTCTGTTTCGAGGAACCGCATGATTAGGGCCGGAATAAAAAACTATTTTAGTAAAGCTGCTCAAGTAAAACTATTCTATTTGCCGCTTAAGGGTAAGCGCCCCGGCAAAAAACTTCCCGCTCTTTAAAATTAAAGGGCTAACATAAAATAAATAAGAAAAAAGACTTTTTTATTAAAACTAATAAAAAAGTCTTTTTATTTTGTTTAGCTTATATTGCCGGGTTTTGGCATACAGTATAAAGGCCGGCTTATTTCTTTTTAAGCCAGGACATCATATCTCTCAGCCTTTTGCCTACAATTTCTATAGGGTGGTTTTTGCCGGCTTTTGCCAGGGCATTAAATTGAGGGCGCCCGGCCTGGTTTTCCAAAATCCAGTTTTTGGCAAAATAACCGTTTTGAATTTCGTTTAAAATCTTTTTCATTTCTTTTTTGGTTTCATCAGTTACAATTCTGGGGCCTGAGATAAGATCGCCCCATTCGGCGGTATCGCTAATAGAATAACGCATATTGCTTATGCCGTCTTCATACATAAGGTCTACAATTAATTTAAGCTCATGCAGGCATTCAAAATAGGCAATTTCCGGCTGATAGCCTGCATCTACCAGGGTTTCAAAGCCTGCCATAACTAAATGGGAGGCGCCGCCGCAAAGCACTGCCTGTTCTCCGAAGAGGTCCGTTTCGGTTTCTTCTTTAAATGTGGTTTCTATAACGCCGGCTCTGGTAGCCCCAATACCCTTTGCATAGGCCATTGCTAAGCCATGGGCCTGGCCGGAGGCATCTTGCTCAATGGCAATAAGAGCAGGCACGCCGCCGCCCTGAGTATAAACCCGGCGTACTAAATGACCGGGGCCCTTCGGGGCAATCATTACAACATCAATATCCTCAGGGGGGTTAATCTGGCCAAAATGAATATTAAACCCATGAGAAAAGCCTAAAACATTACCGGGCTTTAAATGGGGGAGAATCTCCGCCTTATAGACCCGGGCCTGAACCTCATCAGGGAGAAGAATTTGAATATAATCAGCCGCTTCAGCGGCTTCTGCAACAGAAGCGACAGTCATACCGGCTTCAATAGCTCTGTCATAATTAAGGGAGCCCTTTCTTTGAGCCACAATTACATCTAGGCCGCTTTCCTTTAAATTCTGCGCCTGGGCATGGCCCTGGCTGCCATAGCCGACAATGGCAATTTTTTTGCCTTTAAGTAAGGCCAGGTTGGCATCTTTATCATAATACATCTGAGCCATTATTATACCTCCCATATTTTTATTTGCCAAGTGGCAAGCCACCGGGAAAATATTATTTTATCTATATATTCTATCATGGTACTCTTAAATGTTTCAAGGCTTTTATTGTTTTTAGGCTTATTTTTTATTATAGAGTGATTATTAAATATTTTAATTCTTTACAGGCCGGGGGAAGAATATGGATTTAATCTGCCTTATAAAGTTAATAAACGCTAAAATAATCTGGAGCCCGTTTTTAATTGCCCTTTTTCTTTGCTCCGGCATTTATTTTACCCTTCGTTCCGGTTTTTTACAAATAAGGCTTTTAGCCCCCATGATTAAGGCGGTTTTTAATACAAAGGGCTCTTCTTCCGGTATTTCCGCCCTTCAGGCTCTTTTTATGGCGGTTTCCGGCACGGTGGGGACGGGCAATATTGCCGGAACTGCCATAGCTATATATATGGGGGGCCCGGGGGCTTTGTTTTGGATGTGGCTGATTGCCTTTTTAGGGGCGGCCTCAGCCTTTATTGAGGCGGTTTTAGCCCAGCTCTGGAAGGTGGAAATTGACGGCGAATACAGGGGCGGCCCCGCTTATTATATAGAATACGGCATGGGTTTAAAGGCCTACGGTATTTTTTTTGCCCTTGCCGCCATACCCTGCTGCGGCCTGCTTTTTACCGGCCTGCAGGCCAATAATATTGCAATTGCCTTTAAAAACGCCTGGCAAATACCTTCAATTTTTACAGGGGCTGTAATTGCTCTTTTAACGGCATATATAATTTTTGGGGGTATAAAAAGAATAGCCGGGGTTTCTCAAATAGCGGCCCCTTTTATGGCGGGGGGCTATCTTATTTTGGCTTTTATAATAATTTTAGTTAATTTTCAAGCCCTGCCCCGGGTTTTGGGGGAGATATTTAAAGGCGCTTTTGGCCTTGGCCCCGCCTTTGGGGGGATTATGGGCCATGCCATCGCCTGGGGAATAAGGCGGGGAACATTTTCAAATGAGGCAGGCCAGGGAACAATCCCCCACTCGGCGGCGGCAACCGAGGTAAGCCACCCGGTTAAACAGGGCCTTGCCCAAACCCTGGCGGTGTATATTGATACTTTATTTGTTTGCTCCGCCACCGGCTTTATGGTGCTTTTAACCGACTGCTATAATGTGCTGGATTTAAATACAGGCAGGCTTATAATAAATAATTTACCCCAGGCGGAAATGGGGGCCGCCTATGTTCAGGCGGCAATTTCCACAGTTTTCCACGGCTGGGGGGGGAGCCTTGTCGCGGTTTTTCTGGGTTTTTTTGCTTTTACATCCATACCGGTTTATTTTTATCATGCGGAGAGTAATTTAACTTATCTTTTTAATAAAAAGCCTAAATTAAGAGGAGTTTTTATTTTTATTTTAAGAGCCGCTGGGATTGTTTTTGTATTTTTATCCGCCGTTTCCCCAACGGAGGCCGCCTGGGCCCTTGGGGATATGGGGGTAGGTATAATGGCCTGGATAAATATAATCGCAATTATAATTCTTCACCGCCCCGCTCTTATTTTACTGGAAGATTTTGAGGGGCAGCTTAAAGCCGGTAAAGACCCGGTATTTAACCCCGCCTCCTTTGCTCTTCCTAATACGGCCCTTTGGAGAAAGATTTATAAAAATAATTTTTGGAGATAAACTGTTAAAAATAAATTATTTAAAAATATTTAGATGCTTAAGTGAGTATTTAAAAACTTTTTGCCTGATTAAGGGGGAATATATTATTAAGCCTTCGACAGGGTTTGAGGTGTTTTTCTCCCGGGGCCTTTTATAATTGGAGGGAGAAAGGTTGTGGTATTATGCTAAAAAAACTTTTTAAACTTATGGCTCTTATAATCTGCCTTTTGCCGGCTTTAATTTTCCTTTTTTCTCCTATTCGAGCTCAGGCGGCAACAGAGCCTGTTATAACTTTTCAATTACAGGAGCAAATTTGGGAGGGGCAATGCCGGGTTTTAAAGGGAGAGCCGCCTTTATTGCCCCTGAGGGAAATCAGCTGGGAGGCGGGGGCGGCTGTGGAATGGCATCAGGAAAGCGGTTTGGTTTTTTATTATGCCGGGGGCATAGCCGCAGCCTTTCACCCCAGGCTGGATTATATTTATTTTTTTCAGGAAAACCCGGCTTATAAAAATAGTGAAGATAATCCAATAGAAATAGACATAATAGAGGGGGGTAAAATAGAAGATAGCAAAATAGAAGATAGCATAATAGAGAGGGGTATAATAGACGGGGGTATAATAGGCGAGGGTTTAAAAAACGACGAAAATATACTTAAAACACCTCCGGTTCTCTTTACTAAAGTAAAAGGGGTAAAGCCTTTAACTATTTTAAACGGCATAAGCTATATAAACGGGGAAAATTTAGCCTATTTAAGTATGGAAGGCTTTTGGGATGAAAATTATACTTATTTGGAAATTGTTTTAAACCCTGAAATATATGGGGTAAAAGCCCCGGCCCCGGGAACGGCGGATAGCCTTTACCGGCTGATAAAAGAGGATGTGGCAAAAGAGCTTTCTTTAATCCCCCGGCTTTTAGGGAGCTTTATAAGTAAATTTAATTCTGGAGATAAAAACCGGACAGTTAATTTAAAGCTTTCGGCAGCGGCCTTAAACGGGGCCGTAATAGCCCCGGGGGAAAACTTTTCTTTTAATAATAGGGTGGGAGAAAGAACTCCTCAAAGGGGTTATTTAAAAGCCATAATATTTTCTTACGGGGAAAAGGAGCTGGGTTACGGAGGCGGGGTTTGTCAGGTATCCAGCACTCTTTATAACGGGGTATTAGAGGCCAAACTCCCGGTTTTAGAGCGCCACCCCCATAGCCGGGCTGTTGATTATATCCCTTTGGGCAAAGATGCCACGGTTGCCTACGGCTCAAAGGATTTCCGCTTTAAAAATGATACGGAAAGTAAGATTATGATTGTCTGCAGAGTGGATTTAAACTCTTTGGAGGTGGGGCTTTGGCGGATTGCTTAAATTGACAAAGCGGCTCTATTCTGCTAATATAAATGGGTGTGGGCATTAATAACCCAATCGCTTTATGAGAGAAAGAGGTGCTTTGCATGACTACGGTTGTAATAGTTGGCGCCCAATGGGGAGACGAAGGCAAAGGGAAGATTATTGATTTTCTTGCCTCCAAGGCGGAGATGGTTGTTCGCTGCCAGGGGGGAAGCAATGCCGGTCATACCGTAGTTACCGGGGATGATATATATAAGCTGCATCTTATTCCTTCGGGTATTTTATACCCGGATGTTTCCTGTATTGTCGCTAATGGTGTTGTGGTGGATTTAGGCATTATCTTAAAAGAAATTGATGATTTAGCCCAAAGGGGTATTCCGGCGGATAATTTACTGATTTCCGACAGGGCCCAAATGATTATGCCTTACCACTATATAATTGATGCCCTCCAGGAAGAGCTTAAAGGGGATAAAAAAATCGGCACAACCAAGCGGGGCATAGGCCCGGCCTATACCGATAAATATGCCCGTTGCGGCCTGCGCCTGGCGGATTTATTTAACTGGGAAGTTTTTTTAAATAAGCTGCATCAAAATGTGGAGGAAAAAAACCGCTTTTTGGCCAGCTATGGCCAGCCCCCTGTAAACGAGGGGGAAATAATTGAGCTTTATGCCTATTATAAAGAGCGTATTGCTCCCTATGTTGCGGATACCGCCTATATAATAAATAAGGCCATAGATGAAAAGAGAAGGGTGCTTTTTGAAGGCGCCCAAGGTACTCTTTTAGATATTGACCATGGCACATACCCCTATGTAACATCATCTTACCCTATTGCCGGCGGCGTATGCACCGGCGCCGGGGTGGGGCCGACAAAAATCAACAGAGTGTTGGGTATAGTTAAGGCCTATACAACAAGGGTTGGGGATGGCCCCTTCCCCACGGAATTATTAGATGCCACCGGGAGCGCCATTAGGGATAAGGGCCATGAATTTGGAACCACAACAGGCAGGCCCCGCCGCTGCGGCTGGCTGGACGGAATAGTTTTGCGTTATAGCGCGATGATAAACGGCTTAACAGATTTAGCCATTACAAAGCTGGATGTTTTAAGCGGTTTAAAAGAGCTTAAGCTTTGCGTGGCTTATAAATACCGGGATAAGGTTTTAGAGAACTTCCCCGGGGATTTGGAAATTTTGGCGGAATGCGCCCCGGTTTATGAAAGCCTCCCCGGCTGGAATGAGGATATTACAAAGTGCCGCTCTATAGAAGAATTGCCGGAGAATGCCAAAAAATACCTGAGAAGAATTGAGGAATTTTGCGGGGTAAAAATAAATATTGTTGCAGTTGGCCCCGAAAGAGGAGAAACTATTGTTGTAAACGAGCTCTATTAAAGCTAAGAATTTTAAAGCCGCCTAAAGGCGGCTTTATTTTTATTTGCCAAGAGAAGAATTTTATTGACAAGGTTAATAAAGTATAGTAAAATATTTAACTGTGCGAGCCATTAGCTCAGCAGGTAGAGCACCTGACTTTTAATCAGGGTGTCCGGCGTTCGAGTCGCCGATGGCTCACCAAAAAGCCAGCTTATATAAGCTGGCTTTTTTATTTTATTTTATTTGGTAAAATTCTTAGCCAAAATCATTTATATTGGCCTTTAATATAATTTTGATTATTCGGCGGTTTTTATTTAAACTTTTTGGTATATGCTTAGGTGTAATTAGGCAAAAAGCCTATTTAACAAAATCATATGCCAGTAAAGCATAAGTCTTGGCCGCGCTTATAACCTCATCAATATTAACAAATTCATCGGGCCTATGAGCCTGTAAAATATTACCCGGGCCGTAAACAGCCCCGGGAATATTCAGCCTATCTACCATTTCCACCTCGCAATAGGCTCTAAACATCATTTCCGCAGCAGGGTTCCCGGTGGCTTTTTTATGGCAGCTTTCCAAGGCTTTAACAACAGGGTGTTCCTTTGATACCTGCCAGCTGCTAAAATATTGATTGCAAATCAGCTCTCCCTTAATGCCTTCTTTTTGGCAAACCCTTTTAAACAGATTTTCTATTTCGGCAATAACTTCCTCCATATTCTCGCCGGGCAAAACCTGACGGTCAAATTCTATTTGGCAATAATCCGGCACTAAAATTACCCCGGTGCCCCCCTGGATTTTGCCGATATTAAGGGAGGGGTTAACCCCCAGGCCCAGGCGGTCCCCTATTTGCTCTAAAGAAAGATGGTATTCCTCCAGGGCAGAAATAATTTTATTCATATGAAATATAGCGTTTATACCCAGTTCCGCCATGCCGGAATGGGCGGATTTACCGTATACCCTGGCGGTAAATTCCGCGGCACCCTGCAGGCAGCTGGCTATACCTAAAGAAGTAGGCTCGCTTATATAGGCCCTGGTACAGTTTTTTAAAATATCGGCATCAATTAAGGCCTGAGTTCCTTTAAAATAAACCTCTTCATCAATAACCGCTGTAAATAAAATACTTTTTTTACGGGGAAGATTGCTTTTTACCAAAGCCTCCAGAGCAAAAACCATGGCCGAAAGGCCGGATTTCATATCGCAGGAGCCCCTGCCATAAAGCTTATTTTCAAAAATCTCCGCCCCAAGAGGGTCTTTTGTCCAATTACCCGGGGTTCCGATTTTAACGGTATCTAAATGGCCGTTAAAAAGCAGCTCTTCATGGCTTTCCCCGGGGAGGAGGGCAATTACATTAAAGCGGTCTTTTTCAACCTCCTGCATTTGCACCTTAAGGCCCAGGCTCTCCAGTTTTTCCTTAAAGAGAAAGGCAATTTCCTTTTCATTCCCCGGGGGGTTTTCGCTATTGCTTTGAACAGCTTTTTGTAAAAAATTAATTAATTCTTTTTCATCGATTTTTGAAAGCAAATCCTTTTCCGCCTTGTTTAAGATTTCTTCCGCCATTTTATCAGCTCCTTTAAAATTTTAGCTCAAAGGCTCCAGACGATTTAAATTATAAATAAGAATAATTAGATAAGAATAAGTAAAGGTAAATTAAGCCAAATTAAGTATACTCTCTGGTTTTGCCTTAATGTCAAGGGTATTTTTAGGCCAAAAAGGCTTAAAATAAAGAGTGGGCTTTGGGTTTTATTTTATAGCTCTGTTTTAGATTAAAAAGCGCCTTAATTTTTTAAGAGAAAAAAGAGGCTGTTAAAGCTTTAGGGGCTGAGAAAGGAAAGCCTAATATAGCCGGGCCGCCAACTATCTATTTGCTTGACGATAAAAAATAAATATGTTAAAATTATTTTTGCGGCGATTGGAGAAGGCGGGAGTGGCGGAATGGCAGACGCACCAGACTTAGGATCTGGCGGGAAACCGTGGGGGTTCAAGTCCCTTCTCCCGCACCAGTCTTTGCGGGTATAACTCAGCGGTAGAGTGCGACCTTGCCAAGGTCGAAGTCGAGGGTTCAAATCCCTTTGCCCGCTCCATAGGGTTATTTTATCCCCCGTTGGCAGGGGGATTTTCTTGTATGTTTTGGCAGGAAATGTAAAAAGTATGTAGAAAGTAACAGTTTAATGCTCTTTACCTATAAAAGAGCGAGGCATAAATAAGGAGGAATAAAATGAATTCTCAGCTTAAAGATGGTGAAAAAAATCAGGTAATCCTTGAAATTGAGGTACCCTATGAGGAAATGGCAATTGATATTAAATTGGCCGGCAAAATAATTGCCAATAAAGTAGATATTCCCGGCTTCAGAAAAGGCAAAGTGCCGCAATCTGTTTTAGAAAATCATGTGGGTATGGAAGCCATTTTAGAAGAGGCCGCCCAGGGCACGGTAGCCAAAAGCTATATGGAGGCGGTTAAAAAGCATGACCTCCACCCGGTTTGCCATCCCCAGGTGGAGATTAAACAGATGGAAAAGGATAAACCCCTGATTTACACCGCCACAGTAACGGTTAAGCCGGAAATTGTTTTAGGGGAATACCGCGGTCTTGAGGCCTCGAAAAAAACCCTTACCATAGGGGATGCCGAGGTTGAAAAAGAAATAGAAAAATCCCGGAGCCGGCTTGCCAAGCTTGTAGACGCTCCCGAAGGGGCCGCCTTAAAATCCGGAGATACCGCCGTATTAGATTTTAAAGGCTTTTTAGGGGAAGAGGCTTTCCCCGGGGGAGAAGCCGCCGATTACAGCCTGGTTTTAGGCTCTAATACCTTTATACCCGGTTTTGAGGAGCAATTAATAGGCCTTGCCGCAGGGGATAAAAAGGATGTTACTGTTGTTTTTCCCGAGGATTATCAGGAAAAATCTCTGGCCGGCAAGGAAGCTATCTTTAAGGTAGAGATTAAAGGTGTTAAGCATAAGGAGCTTCCGGAGCTTAATGATGATTTAGCTAAAGAAATAAGTGAGAATTCCGATACTTTAGAACAGCTTAAAGCTGAAATAAAAGAAAAAATGCAGGCCCGTATGGACCATAACTCGGAAGAGGCCGCTAAAGCCCAGGTTGTAAAAAAAGCGGTGGAAAATGCCCAAATGGATATACCCCAGGTAATGGTAGATTCCCGTGTGGAGAATATTTTGGCTGAAATGGAGCATCGCCTCCAAAGCCAGGGCCTAAGCTTTGATATGTATATGCAGTATGCCAAAGTAACGGAAGAGCAGCTCCGCCAGCAATATACTCCCCAGGCTCTTCACGATGTTAAAACCGATTTAGTTTTAGAGGCTATTGCAAAAGCGGAAGATATTGATGTAAGCCAAGAGGATATAGATAAGCATATTGAAAAAATGGCGGCCCAGTATTGGCAGCCCGTGGATAAAATCCGGGAGGCCTTAGAGAAGAATAATGCCATGGATACCATTGCCCAGGGGATAAAAATGATGAAGGCCGAAGAGCTTATTTATAATAATGCTGTTATAAGCGAAGAATTTGTTTTAGGGGAAGTAACTTCTTCCGTTACGGAGAAAAAGGCGGAAGAACAAACAGAAGCCGAATAAGCGGCTTAAAAATACAAAAAACCCTAAAAAAACAGGCTAAAAAATAAGCTGAAAAAATAAGCTGAAAAAATCGTGTATATTTAGCCTGAAGTATGGGTATAAATTTTGTAGCAAAAGGGGGCTTAAATTATGGGTATGCTAGTACCAATGGTTATAGAGCAAACTAACAGGGGCGAGCGCTCCTATGATATTTATTCCCGCCTGCTTAAAGACAGGGTAATCTTTTTAGGTACGGCAATTGATGATACCGTTGCCAACCTGGTAATTGCCCAAATGCTTTTTTTAGAAGCGGAAGACCCGGATAAGGATATTCGTGTTTATATTAACAGCCCGGGGGGCTCCGTAACGGCAGGCATGGCAATTTATGATACCATGCAGTATATTTGCTGTGATGTATCTACTATTTGCCTTGGTATGGCGGCGAGTATGGGGGCATT
Source organism: Clostridiales bacterium (assembly GCA_040767605.1). Taxonomy (GTDB): domain Bacteria; phylum Bacillota; class Dehalobacteriia; order UBA4068; family UBA4068; genus JAXGOI01. Next base: position 786,271 of record JAXGOI010000001.1, on the reverse strand, counting down.
TCTGCTGGCGGCGGGAACAGAGGGTAAAAGGCTTGCCCTCCCAAACAGCGAAATTATGATACATCAGCCTATGGGCGGGGCCCAAGGCCAGGCCTCGGATATTGAAATTCATGCCAAAAGAATTATCCGTACCAGGGATGAAATCAATAAAATCTTATCTGCCCGCACCGGCCAGCCTTTAGAAAAGATTGCCAAAGACACCGATAGGGATTTCTTTATGAGTGCAGAAGAAGCTAAGGAGTATGGGCTGGTAGACAGGGTTTTAGCCCATCGCAGGGAAGAGAAACAGAGGTGAGTAAATGAGCAAAACCGTTGATGAAAAAACAACCCCAAAATGCTCTTTTTGCGGTAAAACCCAAAGCCAGGTCAGAAGGCTTATTGCAGGCCCCGGGGCCTATATATGCAATGAGTGTGTGGATCTTTGCAATGAAATAATTGATGATGATACGCAAATCAATAATGAGGAAGAAAAGGCCGAATTACCCAAACCGCAGGAAATTAAGGATATTCTTGACCAATATGTAATAAGCCAGGAAGGGGCCAAGCGCTCTTTGGCGGTTGCCGTTTATAATCATTATAAGCGTATAGCCTATGAAAATACCGGAGAGGTGGAATTGCAAAAGAGCAATATTGTTATGCTGGGGCCCACAGGCTGCGGCAAAACCCTTTTGGCGGAAACTCTGGCCAAGGTTATTAATGTGCCTTTTGCCGTTGCCGATGCCACCTCTTTAACAGAGGCCGGATATGTTGGGGAGGATGTTGAAAATATTCTGCTCAAGCTTATTCAGGCCGCCGATTTTGATATAGAGCGGGCCGAAAGAGGCATAATCTATATAGATGAAATAGATAAAATCGCCAGAAAGTCGGAAAACCCCTCTATTACCCGGGATGTTTCCGGCGAAGGCGTGCAGCAGACCTTATTAAAAATTCTTGAGGGCACCGTTGCAAGCGTACCTCCCCAAGGGGGGCGCAAGCATCCTCATCAGGAGTTTATCCAGCTGGATACCACAAATATTCTTTTTATCTGCGGCGGGGCTTTCGGCGGTATCGAAAATATAATTCAAAACCGCTTGGGTAAAAATACCATGGGTTTCGGCTCTGAGATTAAAAGTAAAAAAAGCGCCTTAAAAGATAATATTTTAAGTAAAATTCTCCCGGAGGATTTGCTTAAATTCGGCCTTATCCCGGAATTTGTAGGGAGGCTGCCTATTATTGTAACTTTGGATGCCTTAAGCGAGGAGGATTTAGTCAGAATCCTTACCGAGCCTAAGAATGCTCTTATTAAGCAATACAGCAAATTATTGGAAATGGATAATGTTGCTTTAGAATTTAAAGAAGACGCTTTGGAGGCCATTGCCAGGGAGGCTATTGCCAGAAATACCGGGGCCAGAGGCTTGCGGGCTATTTTAGAAAGCTTAATGCTGGATGTAATGTTTGATATTCCCTCCCAGCCTCAGGTTTATAAATGCATAGTTACTAAAGAGGTAGTGGAGAAAAAAGAAAAACCCCTGCTTTTATCCTCGGGGATAGGCAAAAAAGCCCATGATGAAACTGCCTGAAAATAAGCAGAGGCCGGGGCCGGTTACGGCGCCCGGCTTTTCTTTTTGGCTTTATATTAGGGTGGGAACTTTTAATTGTTTCCTCAATAATATAGTAAGTAAACAGAGAAAGGCCCAAACAGCCTTTATCTAAAAGGTATTTTAAAAAGCAAAAACCCCTTTGGCAAGAGTTGGAGCTTTGCATAAAGTTTAGTTTATGGTAAAATATATTCGTAATTATTGTAAATGTAAAACAGGAGGGAACATGACAAAGGATGAATACGGCAAAATAAAAGGGAAGAGGGGAAAAACCGCCGAGGCGGAGTCTAATTTGCCTCAGGATACTTTTAAAACAGTCCCCCGGGGGAAAACCCTTGAAAATGCCGATAAGGCCGAAAAGGCCGATAAAAACACCGATACATATGAGGAAATAAGCCCCAAGGATGAGGCCAGGCAAATTACCCTGCCTATGCTGCCCTTAAGGGGCATGATGGTTTACCCCTATATGATGGTTCATTTGGATGTGGGGCGGGAGCGCTCTATAAATGCCATTGAGGAGGCAATGAAGGAAAGCGAGCCTTTGCTTTTCCTTGCCATGCAAAAAGACCCTCAAATTGATGAGCCCGATTTGGATGATATATATAATATCGGTACAGTTGTTTATGTGCGCCAGCTTATTAAAATGCCGGGGGGCACCATTCGTATTTTAGCGGAAGGGCTTTACCGGGGGGAGCTGCAAAGCTATAAGCAGTACGAGCCCTATATTATTGCCGATATTACAGAGGGGCGGGAATATTATACCGCCGGCGATAAAGAAATTAATGCCTTAATGAGGGTTTTAGGCAGCCGCTTTGAAGAATATGCCAAAAGCAGCAAAAAAATTTCCCCCGAGGTTTTAATTAATCTTTCTACCATCGAAGAGCCTAATCGCTACGCGGATTTAATTGCCGCCTCCTTAACGCTTAAGCTTAGTGACCGTCAGGCCGTTTTGGAGGAGCTTTCTGTTAATAAAAGGATTACCCTGCTGATTGATTTAATAAATACGGAAATGGAAATTTTAGAGTTGGACCGCAGAATTGCCAGTCGGGTTCGCCAGCAAATGGAGAAAAGCCAAAAAGAGTATTATTTGCGGGAGCAAATTAAGGCTATTCAAAAGGAATTGGGAGATAAGGACGACAGAACTGCCGAGGTTGAAGAGCTTAAAGTTAAAATCCAGCAGGCCAATTTGCCTAAAGAAACTCTGGATAGAGTAAATAAAGAGCTGGAGAGGCTGGAGAAAATGCCCCCTATGGTGGCCGAAGCCATGGTGGTTAGAAATTATATAGATTGGATACTGGCTTTGCCCTGGAATAAAAAAACCCGGGACAGATTAAATATAGCCCGGGCCGAGGCGATTTTAGACGAGGACCATTATGGGCTGACTAAGGCTAAAGAAAGGATAATTGAATATTTAGCCAGCTGCAAGCTGACTAAAGGCTTAAAAGGGCCTATTCTTTGCTTTGTAGGCCCCCCGGGGGTGGGTAAAACCTCTTTAGCCCGCTCTATTGCCCGGGCTTTGGGGCGCAAATTTGTGCGCATGTCTTTAGGGGGGGTTAGGGATGAGGCGGAAATCAGAGGCCATCGCCGTACCTATATCGGCTCAATGCCCGGGAGGATAATTCAAAATATTAAGCAGGCCGGCACCGCAAACCCCTTATTCCTTTTAGATGAAATAGATAAGCTCAGCAGCGATTTTAGGGGAGACCCCGCCAGCGCTCTTTTGGAGGCATTGGATCCGGAGCAGAATAATACCTTTAGTGATCATTATATTGAGGCCCCCTTTGATCTTTCCAAAGTTATGTTTATTACAACGGCTAATATAATATATGATATTCCCCGCCCTCTTTTAGACAGAATGGAGATTATTAATATAAGCAGCTATACGGAAGAAGAAAAGCTGCAAATAGCCATTAGGCATTTAGTGCCCAAGCAGCTTAAAGAGCATGGCCTGAAAAGTGCCCAATTACAAATTACCCCGGAGGCCATAAGAGAAACCATACTTTCTTATACAAGGGAGGCGGGAGTTCGGGAGCTGGAAAGAAGAATTGCAAAAATCTGCCGCAGGGCCGGCCGGGATTTAGTGGCAGGGGAGAAGCCTCCCTTTATAGTTACCCCGGAAAAATTAAAATATTATTTAGGCCAAATAAAATACCGGAGCAGCAAAAGGCTGGAAGAAAACCAAATTGGGGTAGCAACAGGGCTGGCCTGGACGGAAGTTGGAGGAGAGCTGCTTTTAATTGAGGTGCAAACCTTACCCGGCAAAGGCAAAATAACCATTACCGGCCAGCTGGGGGATGTTATGAAAGAAAGTGTTCAGGCCGGCTTTACCTATATTCGCTCCATCAGTAAAGAGCTGGGCATTGCAGATAATATTGAGGAAAATACAGATTTTCATATCCATGTTCCGGAAGGGGCTATCCCTAAAGACGGGCCCTCCGCGGGGATTACTATGGCGACGGCAATAGCCTCCCAGCTTACGGCAAGGCCAATCCGGGCGGATTTAGCCATGACGGGAGAGGTTACCCTAAGGGGCAGAGTTTTGCCGGTGGGAGGCATAAAAGAAAAGGTTTTAGCCGCCTACCGGGGGGATTGCCTGGAAATTATCCTTCCCAGAGATAATGAGAAAGATTTAGAAGAATTGCCGGCGGATGTTTTAAAGAAAATAAAATTCCATTTTGTTTCCTCTATGGAGGAGGTTCTTAAGCTGGCGCTTTTACCTTCTCAAAATAAAGGGGCGGATTTAAAAGCCCCCGGCAAAGGCAAAAAGAAAGCCAAGCCCGAAGCCAAAACAGAGAAAATTTGCGAATAAAAAAACGCGATAAGCTTATTTTTGGGGCAGGAGGTAAAGTTTTGAAAATAATTAATGCTTCACTGGCAGCCAGTGCGGTAAATAAAAGCCAATACCCCCCTGAATTATTAAAGCAAATAGCTTTATTCGGCCGCTCCAATGCTGGTAAATCTTCTTTTATAAATACTTTAATAAACCGCAAAGCCTTGGCGAGAACATCTTCCGCCCCCGGCAAAACAAGGCTTTTAAACTTTTATTTAGTAGAGGCTAAAACTAAAGATGAATTGGGTTTAAGCTGGCATATGGTAGATTTACCCGGCTATGGCTATGCCAAGGTCTCAAAAAAAGAAAGGGCGGCCTGGCTGGAAATAATCGAGGTTTTTCTGGCGGAGCGGCCGGAGGATAAATTTTGCTTTCAGCTGATGGATATTCGCCATGCCCCCTCTAAAGAAGATTTTGCCATGTTTGATATTTTACGGGGGGAGGGCTACCCCTTAAAAGTTATTGCCGCCAAGGCCGATAAAATTTCCCGGGGGGCAAGAGCAAAACATTTGCAAACCCTCGGGGAGGAACTTGGCATAAGCCGGGATGAGATTATCCCCTTCTCTGCCGTTACAAGGGAGGGCAGGGAAGAGGCACTGGCCCTGATTAAAGATTTTTTAGCGCCTGAATAAAAAGAAATTAAATCAGCAGCGGCTTTTGCCGCTGCTCTTTTATTCCCGCTGCTTATAAAAAAACAAATTATCTTTTGCATAAAATAAGAGGTATAGGCATAAATTGAGGGAGAATAAACTGTTTTGAGGTGCTATTATGGGAGTTTATAAGGGTTTAAAAGCGGCCCTTATTTTGACGGGTTTTATTGCCCTTATAGGGTATTTGGCAGGCTCTTTGACAAATGAGGCTTTACCCTTTGCCGGTTTATTCTCTTTTTGGGCCTGGTCTTTACCGGCAATTGCCGGAATTTTTGCCGGGTGGCATAGCCCAAGCCGCCCCTGGCGGGATGGCGCTCTTTCTGCCTTTATTTTATGGGCCTTAAAAATAATTTGCCTGCTTTGGTTTTTGCCCCGGCTTTTAGCGGCGGAGGCAATTATTCTCAGCCTGGCTTATTCTTTGCCGGCAGGGGCCCTGGGGGGAATTTTTGGCCTGAATTTACGCCTGGCCAAGGCTAAAGGGGATACTCCCCAATAAATTAGGCTATTATTCCCCAAATAGGGAGGAAATTCGGGGCTTTGGTGGAACATTTAATCTTTGGGGTTATTAATACGCCCCTAAGGCTTAAATTAAGCGTAAGCTCTTAAATTTAGGGATTTATAATTAAAATAAGTACGGACAAGCCGTTTTAGCTTGCTTTAAAATATTGCCACTATAATTATGGAAATGAAAAGAGGTAGCTTATGCCCAGCGGTACGAATAATCAAAACACAGCCCTTTACCGGCTTTCCACGGTTTATCAGCCTAATGAGGTTGAAGGCAAGTGGTATGATTTTTGGGAGAAGGGGGGCTTTTTCAGCAGCGAAATAAACCCAAAGGGGGAGCCCTTTTCTATTGTAATGCCCCCGCCTAATGTTACGGGGCAGCTTCATATGGGGCATGCCCTGGATAATACCATTCAGGATATTTTAACCCGTTGGCGGCGTATGCAGGGCAGGCGCACTTTATGGCTGCCCGGGACGGACCATGCCGGTATTGCCACCCAGGCCAAGGTGGAGGAAAGCCTGGCTGAGGAAGGCCTAAGCAAATATGATATTGGCAGAGAGGCCTTTTTAAAAAAAACCTGGGAATGGAAGGATAAATACCATGCCCGCATCAGCAAGCAGCTGCGGCTTTTAGGGAGCTCCTGCGATTGGGATAAAGAGCGTTTTACTTTGGATGAGGGCTGCTCCCGGGCAGTTAATGAGGTTTTTGTAAACCTCTATAATAAAGGGCTTATTTACCGGGGCAGCTATATTGTAAATTGGTGCAGTAATTGCCATACAACAATTTCCGATATTGAGGTGGAGCATAGCAATAAAGCCGGTAATTTATGGGAGCTGCGCTACCCCTATGCCGATGGCAGCGGCTATATAATTGTTGCCACCACCAGGCCTGAAACAATGCTGGGGGATACCGCCGTGGCGGTTCACCCCGAGGATGAAAGATATAAAGATAAAATAGGCAAAACGGTTATTTTGCCTTTATTAAACAGGGAAATCCCTATTATTGCCGATGCCTATGTAGACCCGGAATTTGGCACAGGGGCGGTTAAAATAACCCCCTCCCACGACCCTAATGATTTTGAAATGGGCCTGCGCCATCATTTGCCCCAAATAAATGTAATAGGCCAGGACGGAAAAATGACAAAGGAGGCCGGCGCTTATTCCGGCATGGATAGCTTAAAATGCCGCGAAAAAGTTGTGGAAGATTTAAATGCCTTAGGCCTTTTAGGAGAAATAAAAGAAATAGAGCATGCCGTTGGGGAATGCTATCGCTGTAAAACCGTGGTGGAGCCTTTAATTTCTCCTCAATGGTTTGTAAAGATGAAGCCTTTAGCCGCCCCTGCCATGGAGGCTGCGGAAAATGGGGATATTCGCTTTATACCCCAGCGTTTTGCCAATATTTATTTAGGCTGGATGGAAAATATCCGGGATTGGTGTATTTCCCGCCAATTATGGTGGGGCCATAGAATACCCGTTTGGTATTGCAGAGAATGCGGAGAGGAAATTTGCGTAAAAGAAAGCCCCAAAAGCTGCCCCGCCTGCGGCAGCAAAGATTTAGAGCAGGATCAGGATGTTTTAGATACCTGGTTTTCCTCCGCTTTGTGGCCTTTTTCAACTTTAGGCTGGCCTGAAAACACCCCCCTTCTTAAAACTTTTTACCCCACAAGTGTTTTGGTAACCGCTTATGATATTATTTTCTTCTGGGTTGCCAGAATGATATTTTCCGGCCTTGAGCAAATGGGGGAAAAGCCTTTTAAGCATGTGTTTATTCATGGCTTGGTTAGGGATGAGCAGGGGCGTAAAATGTCTAAATCTCTGGGCAATGGTATAGACCCTCTGGAGGTTATAGAAAAAAACGGCGCGGATACCCTGCGTTTTATGCTGGTTACCGGCAATACCCCTGGCAATGACCTTCGCTTTCAGCATGAGCGTTTAGAGGCCTCCCGTAATTTTATTAATAAAATCTGGAATGCCGCCCGTTTTACTTTAATGAATTTAGAGGATTATACCCCAAATGCCTGCCCCTTAAAGCTTAATCTGGCGGATAAATGGCTTTTGCAGGGCTTAAAAGAAACGGCCCAAAGTGTTAATGCCAATATGGAAAAATATGAGCTGGGCGAGGCCGCCCGCGGCCTTTATGATTTTATTTGGGATGAATTTTGCGATTGGTATGTGGAATTGGCAAAAGCCCGGCTTTATAAGGGCAGCCTGGAAGAAAAGCATACGGCTCAGACTGTATTATGCCGGGCTTTAACGGAAATTCTTCAATTGCTCCACCCCTTTACTCCTTTTGTAACCGAGGAATTGTGGCAGGCCCTGCCCCATGAGGGGGAAACCATTATGTTAAGTAATTACCCCCAGGGCGGGGAGGAATGGGATTATTCCTCCGAAAGGGCTAAAATGGGGCATATTATGGAGATTATTAAGGCCATCCGAAATATTCGGGGGGAGATGAATATACCCCCCGGCAAAAAGGCGGATTTAATTCTTTTGGCTCCAGATGAAATTGTTCCCCTTTTAGAGGAGGGCAGGGCTTATATTGAAGCCATGGCCCAATGTGAAAATATTCTAATCGGCGCGCCAAAAAGCCAGGCTCCGCCTCAATCCGCTGCGGCCCATATTAGGGGGGTAGATATTCTTCTGCCCTTAAAAGGCCTGATTGATTTAGAAAAAGAGGCTGCCCGCTTGGAAAAAGAAATAGCCACTGCGGAAAAGGAAATTTTAAGGCTTTCCGGCAAATTAAATAATCCGGGCTTTTTGGCTAAGGCCCCGGCGGAAGTTATAGAAAAAGAAAAAGCCAAAGAAGAAGAATATAAATCTAAAAAGCAGGCGCTGTCTCAGCGTTTAGAGATTTTTAAAAATTAAAACCAGCCGGATATTTTATTAAATACAGGTAGGGGCAGAGAAGGCAAAAGCTGCATTCTGCCCTTATTGGTATTTAAAAGCAGATAATTAGGCTTATATTATCGGCATTAAGGGAGGATATATGGATTACCGGCAGAGCCTTGATTTTTTAGAGGGGCTTAATAAGTTCGGAATTATTTTAGGCCTGCAAAGAATAGAAAAATTACTGGGGCTTTTAAATAATCCTCAAAAAAATATCGGCCAGATTATTCATATTGCCGGAACAAACGGCAAAGGCTCTACCAGTATTATGTTAGAATCTATACTCAGGCAGGGCTTTAAAACCGGGCTTTATACATCTCCTCATCTTCATTCTTTCAGGGAGCGCTTTAAAGTTAACGGAGAATTTATAAGTAAAGAGGATTTTATCTGTATTATAAATGAAATTAAAGATTGCCTTGAAATAATGAAAAGCCGCGGCCTTGAAACTCCTACAGAATTTGAATTTGAAACTGCCCTTGCCCTTTGCTGGTTCTCTAAAGAAAAAACCCAAAAAACCATACTTGAGGCCGGGCTGGGGGGAGGGCTGGATTCTACAAAGGCGGCCGGGGGTAATTTGGCTGTTATAACAAATATAGGCATGGACCATATGGCTTATTTAGGGAATACTATTAAAGAAATAGCAACCTCTAAGGGGGGGATTATCTCTCCGGAGGGTTTTGTGATTACCGGGGCGGAGGGTTCTGCCTTAAAAGTAATTGAAGATATTGCCCGAAAAAAAGCGGCCGGCCTTTGGGCGCTGGGGAGGCAAATTCAAATTTCCGGAATAAAAGAAGATTATAAAAAAGGCCAGTATTTTAATGTAAAAACAGAAGGCGCCTATTATAAAGAGTTATATATTCCTTTATTGGGGCGGCATCAAATAAATAATGGGGCTTTGGCTGTGGCAGCCGGGGAGCTTTGCGGGGCTTCCCCCGGCCAAATAAGGGCCGGGCTTTCTCAGGCTTATTGGCCGGGGAGAATGGAGCTTTTACCGGGTGAGCCCGAAATACTTTTAGACGGCGCCCATAACCCCGAGGGTATGCTGGCCCTTGCCCGGGCTTTGCCCGCCTATATTAAGGGCCGCCGGATTATCGGCATTTTAGGTATGCTGGATGACAAGGCGGCATCCCCCTCTTTGGCTTATCTGGCCCCCTATTTAAGCCGGGCTGTTGTCAGCCGCCCTCAGGCCGGGGCAAGGTCTGCCAAGTGGCAAAAAACCGGGGAGATTCTTTCTTCTTTAGGCGTTTTAACGGAATTGGAAGAGAATATCCCTAAGGCTTGCCAAAAGGCTTTAGAATACGCGGAGCCTCATGATTTAATTTTAATTTGCGGCTCTTTGTTTTTATTGGCCCCGGCTCGGGCCTGGTTTTTAGAGCAAAGGGGAGAAAAAGTTATACAGGATGATTAATGTCTTTATAAAGCCGCTTTTAAAAGGGTAATTTATTAAGGAGCAAATAGTGCATAGGTATAAAAAAAGCGAAAATAATAAAACAGAAAACAATAAAACAGAAAACAATAAAACAGAAAACAATAAAAGGCCGGTATTTGTTTTGGCCAGCGCAAGCCCCCGCCGCTTGGAGATTTGCCGTAATTTAGGCCTTGAGCCTAAAGTTATGGCTGTGGATTGCCTTGAGCTTGCAAGCGGCAGCCCGGAGGAAATTGTTTGCCTAAATGCAGAGAATAAGGCAAAAGCCGCGGGAAAGCAAATAGGGGCCGGTTATTTAATTTTAGGGGCGGATACCATTGTGGTTAAAGAAGGCCGCATATTGGGTAAGCCCCGAAATAAAGAGGAAGCCAGGGAAATGCTTGAGCTTCTTTCCGGCAGCTGGCATAGGGTTTATACCGGGATGTCCCTGCTTTATGGAGGCAAAGACCCCCAAACAAATTTTAGCTTTACAGAGGTTAAATTTGCCCCTTTAAAAAGGGAGGAGATTAACTGGTATCTGGAGAGCAAAGAGCCTTTTGACAAGGCCGGGGCCTATGGTATTCAGGGTAAGGGAGGGCTTTTTATTGAAGAAATCCGCGGGGATTATAATACGGTGGTAGGGCTTTGCCCCCGGCTTTTAGGGGAGCTTATGGAGGCCTTAAATTATGATATAAAAGAATATCTTAAATAATCGGTATAATTGCCCCGGCAAAGCTAAAAATTGGGAATTTTTCTTACTGTCTTGCTAAGGGGTTTTATATACCGTATAATTAAAGATTAGGGGGCGCAAAATAATAGAGATTTTCGGCAGCCCCCAGGCAGAATATAAAAAGAGGTGTGAGAATGCTTTTCCATAGGGATATCGGGATTGATTTAGGTACGGCCAACAGTTTGGTTTATGTTAGCGGTAAGGGGGTAGTTTTAAGGGAGCCCTCCGTTGTTGCCATTGATAGAAATAAAGGCTATGTTCTGGCGGTAGGTAAAGAAGCCAAAAATATGATTGGCCGCACCCCGGGGAATATTTGCGCTATTCGCCCCATTAAAGACGGGGTTATTGCCGATTATGATTATACCCAGAGCATGCTTAAATATTTTATAAAAAAGGCTATTAAGCAAAAGGGGCTTTTCACCCGGATTAGGGTGGTTATTTGCGTTCCCTCCGGTGTTACCGCCGTTGAGGAAAGGGCCGTAAAAGAGGCGGCGCTTTCCGCCGGGGCCAATGAGGCCTATGTGGTGGAAGAGCCAATGGCGGCCGCTATTGGCATAGGCCTTAATGTATATGAGCCAAACGGCAATATGATAGTGGATATTGGGGGCGGCACTACCGAGGTGGCAATTATTTCCCTGGGGGGTGTGGTTGCCGTGCGCTCGGTGCGCGTAGCGGGGGACGGTATGGATTTAGCCATAATTAATCATATCCGCAGAACCTATAATTTAGTTATAGGCGAGCGTACCGCAGAAAATATTAAAATTGAAATAGGCAATGCCTATTTAGATGAAATTTACCGCTATAAGGCTATGGATGTAAGAGGCAGAGATACTATTACCGGCCTGCCCAGAACCGTCGAGGTTACCGCCAAGGAGGTTAACTTAGCCTTAAGCGAGCCTATACGGGATATTGTAGAGGCGGTTAAATCCTGCCTGGAGGCCGCCCCCCCGGAATTAGCTGCAGATATTATGGACAGGGGGATTATTTTGGCCGGCGGCGGCTCCCTTCTTTACGGCCTGAGCAATTTAATAACTGCCGAAACAGGCCTTGCCGCCAATGTTGCCGAAGAGCCCCTGGCCGCCGTTGCCCTGGGTACTGGTAAAATAGCCGAGAATATTAACAGCCTCAGACGGGTATTAACCCCTACCCGCAATATCGGCAAATAAGCGCCGAAGTCTTTTTAAATAGCTTAAAACTAAATGGCCAATTATTTAAAAAGCCAGGGCTGGGCCTTAAGCCGGGGTATTGAGAAATTAAAAGCAAATTTAAATAAAGGCCGGTTTTTATGCCTAATTTAAGCAAAAAAACAAAAATTATTTTAATTGCCCTCTTTATTGTGACGCTGCTTTTCATCGCCTCCGCTACCGCAATGGAAAGGGAGAATATTACCCTTATTGAAAAGGGCCTTAGAGATATGGTGGCGCCGCTGAAAAGGGGCGCTGTAGTCGTTTATGAAAAATTTGGCCTAATCCCTCAGTTTTTTACCGGGGTAAGTGCATTATCGGCAGAAAATGAGCAGCTAAAAACAGAAATAGCCACTTTGCAAAGCCAAATTAACCTCCTTGAGGAGGCGGGGCTTGAAAATACTTATTTAAGAGAAATGCTGGGCATGGCTGAGGAAATTCAGGAGTGGAGCCCCGCTGCCACCACTATTATCGGCCGTTCCAGCGCCAGCTGGTATAATACTATTACAATTAAAGGCGGAGAAAATAAAAACTTCGCTAAGAATATGCCGCTTATTACCACCGAGGGCTTGGTGGGAAGGATTATTTCGGTAAGTGAATATACATCTGAGGTAATTTTAATTACGGATAAAGAATGCGCCGTCGGCGCCATGGTGCAAATCAGCCAGACCCCGGGGGTGGTGGAAGGCGCCGGCAAGGGGGAAAGTGTCTATATGATACATATTCCCTACGGGGCCAGGCTAATGAAGGATCAGGTTGTAATAACCTCCGGCCTGGGGGGTATATTCCCCCGAGGCCTGAGAATCGGCTATATAACGGAAATTAACCCCGATAAGGGCGATTTAATGCTTAAGGCCAATATTAAGCCCTTTGTGGATTTTGAACGCCTGGGCAGCCTTTTTGTTTTAACAAATGTTCCGGATTATGCCCGGGATTCTTCCCTGCCTATTTTAACCCAGCCTGATGCCGAGGATAATCCCGGCGAAAACGGGGAGGGGCGGGAAGATGGCTAAAAAAATTGTTTATGCCCTATTGCTTATTCTGGCTTTGGCATTGCAGGAGGCCTGGGTTCCTCTTTGGTCTTTTATGGGGGCCACCCCGGATCTTTTGCTTTTTTTTGTAATTTTTACCGGCCTTTTAAAAACTCCCTTTTGGGGTCTGGGGGCCGGGCTTGCCATCGGCCTTTTAGAGGATTTGCTTTCCGGCAAATATATTGGCCTTAATGTGCTGGCTAAAGGTTTTACAGGGTTTATTATTCCCTATGTATGCACTAAGTTTTATAAGGATAATTATTTAATTCCTCTTTTTGCGATATTTTTCGGAACTTTAAGCTGCGGCCTAATTTATATTATTTTCAGCTGGCTTAGCGGGCTTAATTTGCCCCTATGGCAAACCCTTTGGGGGGTGTTTATACCCAGAGGCTTATATAATATGGTTTTAACGCCTTTTATTTATGTGGCAGTTTATTTGTATTTTATTCAGTATTCCTCAAAACCCGAGGTTTAAGGGGGAGCTATGGCTTTAAATAAACCCAAAAAAGAAAAAAACTATAAGCTTTTGGTAATTGCGGCGGTAGTATTATTGCTGTTTGGAATTTTATTTTTCAGGCTTTATTATTTGCAAATTGCCAATGATGCCGATTATGCAACCTTATCTGATAAAAACAGAATAAGGGTGCTTACTCAGGCTGCCAGAAGAGGCAATATTTATGATAAAAATATGACGGAGCTTGCTACCAGTAAGCCGGTTTTTGCAATTGCCCTAGCCTCGTCGGAAATTAGCGATAAAGAGGCCTTAGCCAATATTTTAGCCCCCCTTTTAGAGGATGAGGAAATAACCCCTCAAGTTATAATTGAGGCTTTGGAAAGCAATGCCCGCAGCTATGAGCCGGTAGTAATTAAGCGCTACCCCTATGAGGAAGGCCTTAGGGTAATTACCCTTTTAGAGGAAATGCGGGAGCAAATACCGGGTATGCTGATTATGGAGGAGCCTATGCGCTATTACCCTTTGGGGGATACGGCGGGGCATATTATCGGCACAGTAGGCAAGCTCTCTCCGGAAGAGAAAAACCTGGTTACCGAATATGATTATCTTTTAAACGATTGGCTGGGGAAATCCGGTTTAGAAAAAGTTATGGAGCGGTTTACCCTGGACGGCAAAGAAATTGGCCTAAGGGGGGTAAAGGGTATTCAAAAAGTAGAGGTTAATTCCAAAAGCCGCCCCGTACGGGTTCTTTCAAATCAAAACCCGGTTTCAGGCAATTCTTTAGTGCTTACCCTGGACGCCTCTGTGCAGGAAGTTATGGAACAAGCCTTGGAGGATATGGTAAAAAAAGTTCAGGAGGAGCATCCAAAATCTAAGGCTGCCTCGGCGGTTTTGCTGGATGTAAAAACCGGGGCCGTTATTGCCATGGCAAGCTACCCCACTTTAGACCCTAATGATTTTGCCAATGGCCTGAGCCGTGATAAAGCCGGGTACTATTTGGAAAATACAGATAAACCTATGGTTAACCGGGCTATTGCCGGGGCTTATCCCCCCGGTTCCACCTTTAAAATGGCAACAGCCGCCGCTATTATGGCCTCGGATAAAATTAGCCCACGGGATATTGTTACCTGCTCCCCCGCCGCCTGGCGCCAGCCGAGGGCGAAATGCCCTTCATCTCATGGGGCGGTTAACCTTAACCGGGCTCTGGCCCTTTCCTGTAATACATATTTTCAGGAAATGGCTTATAGGGTGGGTATAGATCAATTATACGAAACCTGTTATGAACTGGGCTTCGGACAAAAAACAGGGATTAATTTACCCGGAGAGGTTGCTGGTGTTCTCCCCAACCCGGAATGGAAGAAAAGCCAATTCCCTTCAGACCACTGGGAGTACGAGTGGAGAAATTACGATACATTTTATATGTCTATGGGGCAGGGCTATAATATGGTAACCCCTATTCAATTAGCTAATTATGTGGCGGCTATTGCCAATGGGGGCAATCGTTTTCAGCCTTATTTAGTGGATAAAATCCTTTCCCCCGAGGGTGAAGTTTTAAGCCAATTTGAGCCGGTGCTTTTAAATACCGTGGAGGTAAGCGAAGCGGGCTTAGCCGAGATAAAAAGAGGTATGCGCTCCGTTATTGAGCCGGGGGGCACGGCAAGCTCGGTTTTCAGGGATTTCCCCATAGCGGTTGCCGGTAAAACCGGCACAGCCCAAACCGGTTTGCCCGGAGACGATAAAACCAAGGAATTCCATGGGGTATTTGTGGCTTTTGCCCCCTATGAGGAGCCTGAAGTTGCCTTTGCCTGCCTGATAGAATATGGCTACAGAGGGGGTACTACCGGGGGTGTTGTCTGCCGCCAGGTTATGGAAGAGTATTTTAAGATAAACCCCGAGCCCTTACCAGACGATTTACCCCCCTCCCCGGAATAATAGCCGCCAAAGCCTTAAATTATAAGCCTGCCGCCTAAGGGAAAGAGATAAAAAGTTAAAAGCCCGGCAGGTATTTCTTAACTCGGGCTGGAATTTCTTTATCTTGGGAGGATTTAATTATTAAGTGTAGAAAAGTGAATAAACCTTAAAATTAAGGCCGGGAGGGGAGTTTTTTGAACAAAACCTTTTGGGAAGAAGGTGTCAGCA
Organism: Clostridiales bacterium; assembly: GCA_040767605.1. Classification (GTDB taxonomy): domain Bacteria; phylum Bacillota; class Dehalobacteriia; order UBA4068; family UBA4068; genus JAXGOI01. The sequence continues at coordinate 770,881 of JAXGOI010000001.1, read as the reverse complement.
GCCGCCCGACAATTTTAGTTCAGCGCACATTGCGCTCGGGGCAAAATATCAGCTATGACGGTAATATTGTTGTTTTAGGGGATGTAAACCCCGGGGCCGAAATTATTGCCTCCGGGCATATTTTAGTTATGGGAGCTTTAAGGGGTGTTGTTCATGCCGGGGCCACCGGGGATGAAAGCTCAACTGTTACGGCTCTATCCCTTAACCCTACCCAACTGAGAATTTCCTCTCATATAACCCGCCCCCCTGACGGCAGCAAGGTTTTACAGGAAAATATGGCGGAAACCGCCAGAATTAAAAATAATGAAGTTATTATAGAAAAATACATATCCGCCCACAGCGGTATTGAATAATAAAAAAGTTATATAATTTATATAAAACAAAGAAGATTTAAAAAAGGCTTTAAGCGGGCTTTTGCCTGCTTTTAATTTGGGCAAGGAGGCAACAATATGGGAACTGTCATAGTGATTACCTCGGGCAAGGGCGGGGTAGGCAAAACTACGACTACGGCAAATATCGGCGCCGGTCTGGCAATGCTGGGGAAATCTGTGGTAATGGTGGATACCGATATCGGCCTGCGTAATTTAGATGTAGTTTTGGGGCTTGAAAATCGCATAGTCTACGATATTGTAGATGTTGTAAGGGGCAACTGCCGCCTTAAGCAGGCATTAATTAAAGATAAGCGCCTGGAGAATATGTTTTTGCTTCCGGCTGCGCAAACAAAGGATAAAACCTCGGTTAGCGCGGAGCAAATGAAGGAACTTTGCGCTAATTTAAAAGAAGAATTTGATTATGTGATTATCGATTGCCCGGCAGGTATTGAGCATGGCTTTAGAAATGCCATATCCGGGGCGGAAGAGGCCGTTGTGGTTACTACACCTGAGGTTTCCGCCGTAAGGGATGCAGACCGGATAATCGGCCTTATAGAAGCCGCGGAAATGCCCTCGCCTAAGCTGATTGTTAATAGAATCCGCAGCAAAATGGTGAAAAGCGGGGATATGATGAGCGTTGATGATATGATGGAAATTCTGGCCATAGACCTTTTAGGCATAGTGCCGGATGACGATGCTATTGTTATCTCCACCAATAGGGGAGAGCCAACGGTTTTAGATGATAATTCCCGCCCTGGGCAGGCTTTTCGCAATATTGCCCGCCGCATTTGCGGAGAGGAGGTTCCTTTAATGAATCTTGACGAGGAAACCGGCTTCTGGGGCAAGCTTAAAAACCTGTTTACCAGAGAATAGAAGGGGAGGGACATCAATGGGAATCTTAGAGGCCCTGAGCCGTTTTTTTGGCAAAGAAAGCACCTCGTCAAGTAAAAATATTGCAAAAGAGCGCTTGCGCCTGGTTTTAGTCCATGACAGAATGGATATTTCCGAAACTATTATGGAAAACCTGCGTAATGATTTAATAGAGGTAATCGGCAGATATATGGATATTGATCAATCCGCTCTTGAGGTTTCTCTCAGCAAAGAGGATGACGGGGTAGCTTTAATTGCAAATATTCCTGTACTTAAGGTAAAAAGAACAGTTTCTTAAAACTCTGCAGCCCGGCAAAAGCCGGGCTGTAATTATAAGCCTTAGAGCCTGAGCATAAAAAAAAGCCGGCTTAAATTATTTTGCTTTTTTTAGCAAGCCCTTGCAATAGGGGCCGCAGAATTTATATAATATAAAGGAGTTTTAGGCTTATTATTACAGTTAAAGAATAAAGGAGCAGTATGAACGGGGCAAAAAGACTTCTTAAAAATATGGATTGGCTGATGCTGGGCCTTGTTTTAGGTATTTTAATAATTAATTTAATTATTTTAAAAAGCGCATCTGCAAATGTTTACCCCAGTAAGCCCCTGTATTTGGTACAAAGGCAGCTTTTGTGGATAGGCATAGGCTTCATTGCCATGATCTTAGTTGCCGCGGTGGATTATCATAGTTACCAAAAGATATACCATTTTATGTATATTTTTTTAATTATGCTTTTAATCGGAGTGCTTTTTGCTCCGGAAAGCAAGGGGGCCCACCGCTGGTTTGATTTGGGGTTTATGGATTTTCAGCCCTCCGAGCTGGGGAAGCTAATTATGATTATTGCCTTTGCCTGCTTTTTATTAGGCAAAAAGGATGAGCTTAATTTAAAACGGAATTTATTATTTGCCGCTTTATATATGGCTATTCCCTTTGTTCTGATTATAATTGAGCCGGATTTGGGAACAGCCATGGCTTTTATTGTTTTTGCCTTTGCTATGGCTTGGGTGGCCGGGGTTTCCCCCAGGCTTATTATAATCATAGTGCTTATTGGGGTAATTCTTCTTCTGCTCCTTTTTGGCATGCTGTATTTTGCAACCGGCGGCTTTCAGTATTTGCCTGAAGAGGGGGAGCTGCCCTCTTGGCTGCCTTTAAAGCCCTATCAGTTTACCAGGCTGATTATTTTTATTAACCCCTATATGGATCCTTTAAATTCCGGCTATCATATGATACAATCCGAGGTTGCCATTGGCTCCGGGGGTTTATGGGGCAAGGGCTATGGCCAGGGCTCTCAGGTACAGGGCAATTTTTTGCCTGAGCATCATACGGATTTTATTTTCTCCGTTGTGGGGGAGGAATTAGGCTTTATAGGTGCCGTGGGGATTTTGCTTTTATATTTGGCAATGCTTTTAAGAGGCCTTAGAATAGCCTATAACGCCAAGGATAGGCTGGGCTTAACTATGGTTTCAGGTGTTATTATTATGTTTGCCTTTCAGGTATTTGTTAATGCCGGAATGGCTGTGGGGGTAATGCCCATTACCGGCCTGCCCCTGCCTTTTTTAAGCTATGGGGGCAGCAGTATGCTGATTAATATGATGTCTCTGGGTTTGGTTTTCAGCGTGGCAATGCGCTCTAAAACTTCTCTTTTTTAAAATATAATTAATAAGAGGTAAGCTAATGATAAAATTTGAAGATGCCATAATAAAAGGCCAAAGGCTGATTTTAGACGGGGGTATGGGCAGCCGTTTAGTTGCCAAGGGCTATGATTTCAGCGGGGATACCTATAATTTAAGCTGCCCCCAAGGGGTAGAGGAGGTTCATAGGGAGTATATCGAGGCCGGCTGCAATTGTATTATTACAAATACCCTTACCCTAAACTCGATTTATTCGGCAAAAAAGGGCGGGCTGGATTTGGCTAAAGCCAATGCCGCCGGGGTAGAAATCGCTAAAAAAGCGGCGGCGGGCAAGGCTTATGTTTTAGGGGATATGGGCCCCACCGGGGATTTACTGCAGCCTTTTGGCGCCGGGAGGGAAGAAGATTTTTTTGCTTCTTTTTTAGAGCAGGCAAAATATTTAGCCGGGGCGGGGGCCGACGGCTTTATTATCGAAACGGTTTTTCAATTAAAAGAGGCTTTGCTGGCTCTTAAAGCCTGCCGGGAAGTGAGTAATCTGCCGGTAATTGTTTCTCTCACCTTCAGCTCCTTAAAAAAAGGCGGGGTTACCTTTATGGGGGATACGGCAATTAAATGCGCAGAGGCCGTAAAAGAAGCCGGGGGTACGGTAATAGGGGCAAATTGCGGAGATTTAAACCCTGAAGAATTAGCCCAAATAGCTGAAAATATGCTTCCCGTTGGGTTGCCGGTTTGCGTTCAGCCTAATGCAGGTAAACCCAGGCTGGAAAATGGCCTAACCTATTATGATATGTCTCCCGGGGATTTTGCCCGGGGTATGGAGGCCTGCCTTAAAGCCGGGGTGCAGCTGGTGGGCGGCTGCTGTGGTACAACTCCGGAGCATATTAAAGCTTTGGTTAAGCTGATTGCTCAAAAGGGCTATTAAAAACCTTTAAAATGTAAGCTTTAAGGCGGGGGGCTTTGCCCGCCGCCTTTTTCTTTACGGGGGGGGAAATAAAAAATTATTTTCCTTTTTATACCGGGGCATATTATAAAGACCGGCGCATATATCTATAGTATTAAGTCTGTCCTCAGGTGATAATATGGGAAGCATAAATGATTTTGCCCGGGCCCAAATTCCGGCGGGGCCTTCAGGCAAGCGGCGGGGCTTACGCCGGCGCTGGCTGCTTTTATCCCAAATTTTAGGGGCAATTATTTTAGTATTTTCAATTTGGCATTATTCTTTAGCCCCGGGGCTTTTAGGAGATTATGCCCGTTATTTTAGGGCGGAGGGCTTGTCTTTAGCCGAGAGCTGGTTCCCAATGGAGGAAATTCTTCCGGCGGGGAAAACAATAAATACGCCGGAATTTATTTTACCCGTTTCAGGCATTGTGGTAAGGGATTTTTCTCAAAGTGCGGAGGAAGGGCAAGCCAATGCCGGTGTGCTTATCCGGGGTGAAGAGGGGGAAAGGGTTAAAGCCTCCGCAGGCGGCATAATTAATTCCGTAATTATGCTGGACGGTTTTTATTTGATTGAAATTGACCATGAAAACGGTTTTAAAACCCTTTATGGGGGGCTAAGCAAAATAGAAGTTATCAGGGGGCAAAGGGTTAAAGCCGGGGCATATATTGCTACCCTAGGGCAGGAGCCTTTAAGCTTTTCCCTTTTACAGGAGGGTAAATATCAGGACCCTCTTCTCTGGCTTTTTATAAAAAGCTGATGTAAAAGGGATTAAAATAAACCAGAATAAAAACCGGCAGTTAAAAGCCCTGCCGGTTTTTATAATTTTAAGGAGCTTTTTGGGCTTCTTTATTTTTTGCAGGGTTTAGGGGAGTAAATGTGGAAATATCAAAAAAAGCAAAAAAGTGCGAAAAACAGGTATACTATAAATTATAGGCATTAATCCAATTAAGGAAGTGGCTAAAATAAAAGCGGATATTATCCTGGAGCAGGAAATTCTCCCTCTGGTGGAGAGGCCCGCCCAATATATTGGCGGGGAATATAACAGCATTTTAAAAAATTGGCAAAAAACCAAGGTGAAAATGGCCTTTCTCTTCCCTGATACCTATGAAATCGGTATGTCTCATTTAGGTTTGCGGATTCTTTATGGGGCGGTAAACAGGGAAGAGGGCTTTTTAATGGAGCGTTCCTTTGCCCCTCTGGCCGATATGGAGGCTATAATGAGGGAAAAGGGCCTGCCTCTTTTCTCTTGGGAGAGCAAGCATTTTATTAAGGATTTTGATATTGTCGGCTTTACCCTTCAGTACGAGCTGAGTTTTTCTAATGTCTTAAATATGCTGGATTTAAGCGGTTTGCCCCTCCAAAGTAATAAGCGCCGGGGCTGGCCCTTGGTAATAGCCGGCGGCCCCGTTGCCTTTAACCCGGAGCCCTTGGCGGATTTTATTGACCTTTTTGTAATAGGCGAGGGGGAAGAGGTTTTAGTTGAGCTTATGGCCCTGGTGGAAAGGGTTAAAGCCGCCGATGGGCAAAAGGAGGATGTTTTAGCTCAGGCCGCCGCCATAAAAGGGATTTATATACCCTCTTTATATAATATTAGCTACGGAAAAGACGGCGCCATACTGGAAATTTCCCCTCAAGGGGGAGCCCCCGCCATTGTAGAGAAGAGAATTATTACTGATTTTGATAATGCCCCCTTCCCTATAAAGGGGCTGCTGCCTAATACAAAAATTGTTCATGACAGGCTTATGTTGGAAATAATGCGGGGCTGCTGCCGGGGCTGCCGTTTTTGCCAGGCGGGGATTATTTATCGCCCAATAAGAGAAAAAGGCCTGCAAAAATTATTGGAGCAGGCTAAAGCTCAATTAGATGCCACAGGCTATGATGAAATCGGCTTGGTTTCTTTATCTTCCGCCGATTATACTCAAATCGAGGCCTTGGCAAGCCGGCTTATAGAGGAACATGCCCCGGATTGCATAGGAATCTCCCTCCCCTCTTTAAGAGTGGATGCCTTTTCCGTCGCTTTGGCCGATCAGGTGCAGCAGGTAAGAAAAAGCGGCCTAACCTTTGCCCCGGAGGCCGGCACCCAGAGAATGAGGGACAGCATTAATAAAGGGATTAACGAAGAAGAGATTTTTCAGGCGGCGGCCGCCGCCTTCCGGGAGGGCTGGAGCAAGGTTAAGCTATATTTTATGCTGGGCCTCCCCGGGGAAACTGATGAGGATATTTTAGGGATTGCCCAAATTTGCCGGGGGATAATCCGCTGTTTTAAAGAAAACCGCCCCCCGGGTAAAGGAAGACCCTTGGCAATATCTTTAGGGGTTGCCTCTTTTATCCCTAAGCCCCATACTGCTTTCCAGTGGTATGGGCAGGTAAATAAAGATGAACTTCTCCGACGTCAGGCTCTTTTAAAGGCGGAAATCCGCCCTTTAAAGGCTGTTTCCCTCAGTATGCATAATGTTAATGAGAGCTTTTTAGAGGCGGCCTTTGCCAGAGGCGGCAGGCCTTTAGGTAAGGTTTTAGAAAATGCCTGGAAAAAGGGCTGCCGTTTTGACGGCTGGAGGGAGCATTTTCGCTTTGATTTATGGCAGGAGGCCTTTACCGAGGCGGGTTTTACCATAGAGGAATTTGCCAACCGCCAATATTCTTATGGCGAAATACTGCCCTGGGAGCATATATCCTGCGGGGTGGATAAGGCCTGGCTTTGGCAGGAGAAGGAAAAGGCCGAGGCTGCCCTTATAACCCCGGATTGCCGGGGAGGAGATTGCAGCGGCTGCGGCGTTTGCCAAAATACGGCCTGCGAGAATATTCTCCAAGGCCCCTGGCAGGGAGAGGGTAAAGGTAATTTATATGGATAAAGAATTTTGCCCCATAGGGGGGGACACCCTGCCCCTATTGGAGGATAGGGAAAAGCCTGGAGGCTTAAAACAAATAAACCCGGAAAATAAAGCCCAAGAAGATATTTTGCCCCAAGTTTTCAGGTGGAGGGTTAGGCTGAGTATTTTAGGGGATTGTGCCTGGCTTTCCCATTTGGATTTACTCCGCAGTGTGGAAAGGGCTCTAAGAAGGGGGAAATTACCTTTACGCTATTCCGAGGGCTTTAACCCCCATTTGCTTATATCCTGGGGGCCTGCCCATCCCGTTGGCCTTGCCAGCCTGGGCGAATATTTTGATGTTGATTTTAAAGCAAAGCTATCCCCGGGGTGGGAAAAGGAGCTGAACAGCCTTATGCCCCGGGGCCTAAAAATAGAAGAGGCAAAGGAGATAGAGCTTTCCGTACCTTCTTTAATGGCAAGCCTTAACAGGGCTAAATATAAAATCAGTTTTACCGGCCTAAAAGAGGAGGAACTGGCGGAGGCCTGCCATAAGCTTTTGGCCAAAGAAGAGTTTGAGGTATTGCGGCTTTCCCCCAAAGGGGATAAAATGGTGGATATACGCCGGGGAATCTTAAGCCTTAGGGCTGAGGGAAATAAGGTTTTTGCCCTTTGCAAATTAGGTTCTAAGGGCAGCCCTAAGCCAAAGGAGCTGGCAGAAAGTATAGTCAGCTTTTTTGCCGGGGGTAAAGTTGAGGAGATTTTGCGTACGGAATTGTTTTGCCAGGAGATTAAAGAGGTATGAGGAATCGGCAAAAAGCCAAATAGGGAAGGGTAATTTATGAATAATCTAATACCGGGTAATCAAGGGCCGGATAATGAAATAAACAATAATCCAATAGGGAATAATTCAATAGGGAATAATTCAATAGAGAATAATTCAATAGAGAATAATCCAATAGAGAATAATCCAATAGAGAATAATGGCACGGCTAATAAAGACGCTATAAATAAAGAAATGCTCATTAAAATTGAGGATGATGAAACCGCCATAGCCCTTTTGGAAAACGGCAAACTGGTAGAAATATATTTAGAGCGCCTTACCCGCCAAAGGCTTTTAGGGAATATTTATATGGGGCAGGTAGAAAATATCCTCCCGGGAATGCAGGCCGCCTTTGTTAATATCGGCTTAAACAAAAACAGCTTTTTATATGTTGAGGATGCCAAACCAAAAACCTATAATAGCCAAAACGAATACTTTTGCGATAATAACGATGCCCCAGAAGAAGATAGGGAAATAAAAGAAAATAATGAAATAAGGCAAAACAGCGGCAGAAAAGAAGAAAAAACCATAAGCCAGCTTTTAAAAAAAAGGCAGCAAATAATGGTACAAATCTGCAAAGAGCCCGTAGGCTCTAAAGGGGCCAGGGTTACAACAAATATTACCCTGCCCGGCCGCTATTTGGTGCTTATGCCTATGAATAAATATATTGCCGTTTCCCGCCGGATTGAAGACAGCGGAGAATGCCAGCGCCTTAAGGATTTAGTCTCGCAATTATTGCCTCCTGAAATGGGGGTAATAATCCGTACAGTTGCCAATGGAGTGGGGCGGGACGAATTGGGGGCGGATTTAAAAGCCTTAATTAAACAGTGGCGCAGAATTCAGGGTAAAGCGGCCAAAAGCCCGGCCGCCTCTTTAATCCATCGGGATTTGGATATGCTGCAAAGAGTTATTAGAGACAGCGATTATGAAAATATAAACCGCCTGATTGTAAACAGCCCGGAAACCCGGGAAAAGCTGGAGGAAATAATAAGCGAGGATTTTTTTACCCTTGAAGAAAGGGTTTTTATAAAAGAAGAGGATATTTTTGAAAAATATAATATTTACGGGCAGCTTAAAGAGGCTCTGCAAAGAAGGGTTTGGCTTAAAAGCGGGGGTTATATTGTTTTTGACCAAACCGAGGCCCTTACAATTATTGATGTAAATACAGGCAAATATGTAGGGGAAACAAATCTGGCGGATACTGTTTCTAAAACAAATATGGAGGCCGTTAAGGAGATTTCCCGCCAATTGCGCTTGCGAAATACCGGCGGCATAATTATTGTAGATTTTATCGATATGGATTCCCCCTTAAAAAGGGCGGAGCTTTTAGCCTATTTGGAAGAAGAGTTAAAAAAAGACCGCACTCGGGTTACTGTTTTAGGGATGACTCAATTAGGCCTTGTGGAAATGACCAGAAAAAAACTAGGCCATGAGCTTTCTTATGTAATGGAGAAGGAATGCCCCTATTGCAGCGGCAAAGGGCGGGTTTTTTCCGAGGCTACTGTGGCTCATCAGATTAAGCTGGCCTTCCCTCAAGAGGCTCAAAATACCCAAGGGGAGACCATTTTAATACAGGTGCCTAAGGAAACCGCCGCTTATTTAGAATCCTTCTATGGCCGGCAGCTGGCGGCCTTGGAAGAAAAATGGGCCAAAAAAATTGTAATTGAAGGCGTTTTGGGCCTTCCCCCGGAAAGCTTTACCCTAAGGCCGCTGGATTAAATAAAAACCGGGTAAACGGAGCTGAAGAGCTAATTAATTTGAGAGGCAAAAATATAAAAAAATAAATATTTTACCCTATAAAACGGGTTGCTTTTGTTTTTTATGTTTTAAAAGGGCTAAAATAAAATCCATTGACAAAGCAAAAGGCTTATGCTAATATTAATCTGTTATGTTGCGTGTTACCGCACTGTACCGGTTTTAAGTGCTGAATGCCACCGGCTCGGGCGAGTCTTAAATAGTGGGGGGGTGCAACAATGTACGCAATTATTGAAACCGGGGGCAAACAATATAAAGTTGCCGAGGGGGATATTCTTCGGGTAGAGCTTTTAAAAGCCGAGGAAGCCTCCGAAATGGAAATTAATAAGGTTATAGCGGTGGAAAAAGAAGGCAAGCTGGAATTCGGCAAGCCTTATTTAGAAGGAGCCAAGGTATTCTGTAAAGTTCTTAGCCACGGCAAAGGCAAAAAAGTAGTTGTTTTCCGTTATAAGCCCAAAAAAAATCAAAGAGTTAAAAATGGCCATCGTCAGCCTTTTACAAAAATTCAGGTTGAGAAGATTATGGCTTAGTATTTTAAAAAGTTTATTACTACCACAATGGGGAGGTGGGATATATGGCTCATAAGAAGGCAGGGGGCAGTTCACGCAATGGTCGTGACAGTAATGCTCAGCGATTGGGTCTTAAGCGCTCTGATGGCCAGTTTGTTACGGCAGGCAGCATCATAGTGCGCCAAAGAGGCACCAAATTCCATCCCGGCAAAAATGTCGGTATCGGCAAGGATGATACCCTTTTTGCTACCGTAGACGGCAAGGTGCGTTTTGAAAGAAAAAACCGGGATAAAAAGCAAGTCAGCGTTTATGCTGAATCCGCAGCTGTTTAATTCCATAGTTTTTAAGCCTGCTCCCTCGGGGGCGGGCTTTTTTAAAAAATACTAAAAACCCGTGCAGGGGGATTAGATTAATTGGCTGCCCCGCTGTTTATTGACTTGTACCGCGTCATAAGCTAAGATTAAATTAATTAAATTTTGAGTTATAAAATAAGAATTCGAAAATTCGGGAATTACTAAAAATAAAGAAATTGAGGAAAATATGTTTTACGATTATGCAAAAATTTATCTTAAGGCGGGGGATGGCGGCAATGGAATTGTGGCTTTCCGCAGGGAGAAATATGTCCCCCTGGGGGGCCCCGCCGGCGGAGATGGCGGCAAAGGCGGGGATATTGTTTTTGTGGGGGATTCCGGCCTTAAAACCCTTTTAGATTTTAAGTATAAACAGCATTATAAGGCGGATAGAGGTGTTCATGGCCAGGGTAAAACCATGCACGGCGCTAATGCCCGAGGCCTGCGTTTAAGATTACCCCTGGGCACTTTAATTAAGGATGAAGAGGGGCGGGTTCTTGCGGATATTGTCCGGGAGGGTCAGGAGTTTATTGCCGCCTATGGCGGCCGGGGCGGGCGGGGGAATGCCCGCTTTGCCAATGCCCGGCAAAAGGCCCCCAAAATTGCGGAAAAAGGGGAGCCGGGGGAAGAAAAAACCCTGATTTTAGAATTAAAGGTTATAGCGGATATCGGCCTGATTGGTTTACCCAATGCGGGAAAATCTACTTTTATTGCCAAGGTTTCGGCGGCCCGGCCCAAAATTGCGGATTACCCCTTTACAACCCTTTCCCCCAATTTAGGGGTTGTGGATTTAGGGGAAGGGGAAAGCTTTGTCCTGGCGGATTTACCCGGGCTGGTGGAGGGAGCTTCCCAGGGTATCGGCTTGGGGCATCGCTTTTTGCGCCATGTTGAAAGGAATAAAATAATCCTCCACTTGGTGGATATGACCCCTAAAGAAAACGGCGACCCTTATGAGGATTTTATTATGATTAATCGGGAGCTTGAGCTTTATAAAAAATCCTTAAGCCGCCGCCCTCAAATAGTTGTTGCCACAAAAATGGATATGCCCGGCGCGCTAAAGCAAATGGAAATCTTTAAAGAAAAATTACAGGGGCAGTATTCCCTATTCCCAATTTCCTCTCTAACGGGGGAAGGCATAAAAGAGCTGCTTTGGGAGGCTCATAATATGCTTTTGGCCTTACCGGAGCAGGAAATAGAGGAGGAGAAGGCCCAAATCCGCCGGACTGTTGTCCGGGAGGAAGAGCGCTTTACCCTTGAGAGGGATTCCGGCGGCGTTTGGATTGTGGGAGGCGCCGAAATAGAAAAGCTGGTGGTTATGACCGATTTAAACAGTGAGGACGCCTTGCGGCGTATTCAGAGAATATTTACTAAAATGGGCCTTGAGGAAAAGCTTAGAGAGGCCGGAATTAAACCCGGAGATACCGTAAGAATAGGCCCGGAGGAATTTGAATATCTGGAATAGCTCCTTAAATAAAATATTTTTCAGCCGATTTTTTAAGCTAAAACAGGGAGGGATATACCTATGGAAGCAGAAAAACGGCCCCGTATAGGAATAATGGGAGGAACTTTTGACCCTATCCATTACGGCCATTTAGTTACAGCAGCCGCGGCGCAATATGAATATGGCCTGGATGAAGTTGTTTTTGTCCCTTCGGGAACCCCTCCCCATAAAAAGGGCTGCCCCGTTTCGGAGCCGGGGAGAAGGTATATGATGTGTGTTTTAGCCACCATTACCAATAAGAATTTTCGGGTTTCTGATATAGAAATTGAACGGGAAGGCTATTCTTATACCAAGGATACCGTCAGAGCTTTTCAGGAAAAATATAAGGGAAATTGCGATATTTTTTTTATCAGCGGAGCGGATGCTGTTTTAGATATCCTTAATTGGAAGGATGTTGAGGATTTAATGTCTAATTGCAGCTTTATCGCAGCGACACGCCCGGGCTTTGATTTAGATGAGGCCTATAAGCTGCCGCCTAATTTCGTTTCTAAAATTAATTTTATAAAAATCCCGGCTCTTGCCATATCCTCCACAGATATCAGAAACAGAGTTGCCACTGGCAGGCCGATCAGCTACCTTTTACCGGAAACGGTGGAGATTTATATTCATAAAAACGGATTATATTTAAATAAGGGATAATAATATGACTGAAGAACAACTCCTGATTTGGGAAAACCGCCTAAAAGAAATCATCAGCCCGCCCCGCCTTGCCCATAGCCAAAGGGTGGCTCGGCTGGCTCAGGAAATGAGCAAGCATTGGGGGCTGGACCCTTTTAAGGCGGGGGCTGCCGGAATATTACATGATGTGGCCCGGGAAATGTCCATTGAGGAATATTTCAGGATTGCCAAAAAAGCCGCAATTCCTCTGGGCCCCGGAGAAATTGCCAACCCTATTATTCTCCATGCTCCGGTGGGGGCGGAGATTTTAAAAACCCGCTGGGGGATAAACGATAAGGATATTTTACAGGCTGTTGCGGGGCATACCATAGCGAGCCCTAATATGTCTGCCTATACAAAAATAATTTTTTTGGCGGATAATTGCGAGCCGGGGCGTAAATGGCAAGGGGCCGAAGAATTGCGCCGTTTAATGAAAGAGGATTTAAACAAGGCTATGCTTTTTGCCCTAAATGAGCTTTTTACCTGGTTAAAGGGGGAAAATCTTCCCTTGCACCCCCTTTCTTTGGAGGCTTATAATCACTTTATAAAGCTTGAAAAAGAGCAAAACTAAAAAGCTGCTTAAAATAAGGAGGAATGGATTTGGATACAGGAAGCTTATTATTAAAATGCGTGGAATTGGCTAAAGAGAAAAAGGCCGGGGATATAATTGCCCTTTCTCTGGGGGGCCTGACAATAATTGCGGATTATTTTTTAATTATGACTGCGGCAAACAGCAGGCAGGCAAAGGCTGTGGCCGATTATTTGGATGAGGAAACAAAAAAACTGGATAATAAAGCTCTGCGTATTGAGGGCCATTCCGAGGGGCGCTGGATACTTATGGATTACGGCTCGGTAATTGTTCATATCTTTTTGGAGGAAGAGAGAGAGTATTACAATCTGGAAAAGCTTTGGGAGGATGCCCCTAAGGAGAGCTTTTAATTTGCACTCTTTAAGAGTTTAATTTTGCCAAGGGTTTAAAGTTGAACTATTTTAGGCGGTAGAAAAAGATAACCCCTGCTAGGCATGATCTTTTTTAGATGGCTGCATATTTATTAGGGCAGGCGAATAAAAAACTGTGGATAAGTTGTTGATAAAAAAACGATTTATCCTCTTGACAAGATTAAAGGCCTGATAAACCAGGGTGTATATTGCCTGCCCCCCTTGTGGACAAAAAAAGCATAAAAGCCGCGCAAAAAAACATATCTTGGCATAAGCGGAGAATATATCCCCCTCTACCTCAGCTTTTGTAATAAAGTGGCCTTAGGAGCAGAAAGTTCCGCCATTTTACTTAGATTATATTTAACTGGGGTTAAGGGGCTAAGTATATTTTTACACAATATTCATGGTTTTTTGACATAAACTTCTAAAACAAATAAAACAGGGTTTTAATATTTACCTGCTAAAGACGGAAGACTAAAAAGAAAGCGCGGCAAAATGTCGAAAAAATGCGGGTCATAAAAAAGTATTTGTTCGGCTTTATTATCTATGATATAATTATTAAATAGACAAAAATCTCGCCGGGAGTGATTATGATGAACGAGTTTCTTACCGTAGAGGATATTATCCGGGCCGGGCAGGTTCTTAAGCCGGTTGTTTCCCGCACCCCGCTTTTAAGGAATGATATCCTTTCTGATAAATTCGGCTGTAATTTGTATTTTAAAAGGGAAGATTTGCAAAGGGTGCGCTCTTTTAAAATTAGGGGCGCTTATAATAAAATGCATAGCCTAAGCAGCGAGGAATTGGCAAAAGGCGTGGTTTGCGCCAGCGCCGGCAACCATGCCCAGGGTGTTGCCTATTCCTGCAGCCAGCTAAAGGTTAAAGGCAAAATTTTTATGCCTGTAACAACCCCTAAACAGAAAATTTTACAGGTTACCCGCTTTGGGTCTGAATATGTTACGGTGGTTCTAATCGGAGATACCTATGATGACTCTTTTTCCGCCGCTATGGAATGCGCCGAAAAAGAGGGGCTCTCCTTTATCCACCCCTTTGATGATTTTGTGGTTATGGCAGGCCAGGGCACTATTGCCATGGAAATTATGGAAGCGGCAACGGAAAAAATAGATTATATCTTCCTTACCGTAGGGGGCGGCGGTTTAGCCTCCGGCATGGGGGTTTATTTAAAAAATATCAGCCCGGAGACAAAAATTATCGGTGTAGAGCCTCAAGGGGCTGCCAGTATGAAAGAATCTCTGGCCAAGGGGCATGTTATTACTCTGCCAGCCATTGATAAATTTGTAGACGGCGCGGCGGTAAAAAGAGTTGGGGATTTAAGCTTTCAAATCTGCAAAGAGGTTTTGGATGGTATAATCTCTATACCCGAGGGTAAGGTCTGTACCAGCATATTGCAGCTTTATAATGACAGCGCCATTGTATTGGAGCCTGCCGGGGCCTTGCCCATAGCGGCCCTGGATTTTTATAAAGATGAGATTAAAGGCAAGAATATTGTTTGTATTTTAAGCGGCGGCAATAATGATATTGACAGAATGCAGGAAATTAAAGAGCGTTCCCTTCTTTATGAGGGGCTTAAACATTATTTTATTATAGATTTCCCCCAGCGCCCCGGGGCATTAAAGGAATTTGTGGTTGAGGTTTTAGGCCCAAATGACGATATAACCCGTTTTGAATATACCAAAGCCAATAATAAGGAAAAGGGCCCAACCCTAGTGGGGATAGAGCTTAGCGACCCTGCGGATTATCAGCCCCTTATTCAAAGAATGACAAATAAGGGTTTTCAGCATATTATTTTAAATGAAAACCCCCAGCTCTTTGATTTATTGGTTTAAATTTAAGATTAAAAAGCCTGCCGTTACAAGAGGGCAGGTTCTAGGTCTATTTTATCTCGGAACAATATCGGCATAGTTAGGTAGTATTACCGGCTATGCCGATTTTTTATTCTGCGGCGGGTGCAAAAAGATGTGGGTTAAACACGCCAATATAGTTATAAACAATTCAGATACGCCGTACTAAAGGAATAATTTTTTATTGCCCTGTTAACTTTATAAAGACTTCGAGTTTAACTATTTCTTTAACTATATCTCCAAGTATCTGCACCTTGTATATCCTCCCAAATAAAAAAAGTGCTTTTCGGGGCTGCACCAATTATGGTGCGCCACTCCAAGCACTTTTTAAGACCATAAAGCTTTAAGTTTAGAATTTATTTTAAATCAATCTGCAACGGGTTGTTCTGATATTTTCATATCATCAATTAGTAAAAAGATGCTGCCAGAGCCTTATATCTATCAATATTAATAATATCCCAGATTTTATTCGCTTTCGGTTTCGGCGGTTTCTCCGTCAGTTTCCCCGCCGGTTTCCTCGTCGGTTTCAAGAATTTCCATAGGCTTATGAATATTAACAATGGAAAACACCATATCATCAAGGGGGCTCAAAATCTCGATATCAGGGTTTTTGGCAATTTCCAGATCGCTAACTCTCATGCTGGCCCCTATCTGCATCCCCTCAAGATCAATTTCAAATCTGTCAACAAGGTTTGCGGGAAGCGTCCGATAGGAAATTTCGGCTAATTGATGCTGAACCATTCCGTCAACCTTTTCCTTGTTTACAAGCACAATTGCCGCTGTGCTTGTAATGGCTTCTCCTGCTATCAATGTTTGAAAACTTAAATGCTGCAGATTGCTCGCAGCCGGCTCATAGGAAACTTCCCTCAATAAGGCCGGAAATTTCTTCCCCTCAACCGTTAATTCGGCTTTACTCCCCACAAAATTCCCCTGCAAAAAGCGTTTGACTTCCGCTTGTGAAAACTGAAGGCTTAAAGATTCCTCGAGATTTTTTCCGTATAAAACACCGGGGATTATCCCTTCTTTTCTCAGATGTTTGGGTTTTAATTTAAGATTACGATTTTCCGCATTTAAAACAAACATTATTATTCTCCTTTTCTCAGGCTGTCAGGTTTTTCGCCCCGGCTGTGAATTTCCACTGCATTCTAGGTGCCGCAGCGCAGTTGTATACTATTATACCACAAAAAATAAATAAAGTGAAACTCTTATATTGACGATAGTATCTTGTTCAGGGTATAATAAAATTTTTAAATAATTTCACCCGAAAATAATCATGCTAATGGTTACGGATGTATTCTATAAATGTGCCGATATAACGGGTCAGAAGCAATCAAAAATCCTTCACTTATTGTCTTTTCAGGTATGTGTTTTAAGGCTTTTTAACTCCAATATCTGTAGAATTTTTGTAAGCTGAAGAGGTGTTATGCATAACTTATCCGGGTTTTTTCTTTATACAAGTAATACCTCTGCAGGCAGTACGGTGATTATATCCAAGGAGCTTAAATGCTTATGCAACTGATTTTCTAACTCTTCTTTGGTTTATATGGGCCGTTGGTTTTAGGCTATTATCTGCGTCCTTGCAGCAGTCTCTAAAGATAGTCTTATCCAATTGTTCGGGGAATTTTGCATAACCAAATATCCTACGGCTTTCATATTAAAAAGAGCCGGTTAAAAACAGACCTGTATAAGTAAATCCCTGCCCCTAAAAGGGGCAGGGATTTTTATGGGCTTTAAAAGTCTTTAGCCTGTTTAAAAATTAGCCGAGAATTTTGGCCATATCTTCTTCTGGGGTGGAAATGGGGGTAATATTAAATTTCTCCACCAAAACATTGAGGATATTAGGGGAAATAAAGGCCGGCAGGGTTGGGCCGAGGTAAATATTTTTTATCCCTAAGGATAAGAGGGTAAGAAGAATGCAGACCGCCTTTTGCTCATACCAGGAGAGCACCAGGGAAAGGGGCAGGTCATTTACATCGCATTCAAAGGCCTCCGCCAGGGCAATCGCAACTTTAATGGCGCTGAAGGCATCATTGCATTGGCCCATATCCATAAGGCGGGGCAGGCCGCCGATTTCGCCTAAATCTAAATCGTTAAAACGGTATTTACCGCAGGCAAGGGTGAGCACAATAGTGTCTTTAGGGGTTTTCTTAACAAAATCTGTATAGTAATTGCGGCCGGGGCGGGCTCCGTCGCAGCCGCCAACCAGGAAGAAGTGGCGGATTGCCCCGCTTTTAACCGCATCTATTACTTTATCCGCAACGGAAAGTACAGTGCCCCAGCCAAAGCCGGTGGTAAGAGTATCCCCCCCGTTAATGCCGGTCATTTTCATATCCTCGGTATAGCCCCCTAATTCCAGAGCCTTTTCAATTACCGGGGAGAAATCTTTATCCTCCCCAATATGAATCATTCCAGGATATGCTACAACCTCGGTGGTGAAGACGCGGTCTCTATAACTATCTTTTACAGGCATAATACAGTTTGTTGTGTAAAGAATAGGGGCGGGGATATTATTAAATTCTTTTTGCTGATTCTGCCAGGCTGTACCAAAATTGCCTTTTAAATGGCTGTATTTTTTAAGCTTGGGGTAAGCGTGGCAGGGCAGCATTTCCCCATGGGTGTAAATATTTATATTTTTGCCTTCGGTTTGCTGTAATAGCAGCTCTAAATCTCTTAAATCGTGGCCGGTAATTACAATAAAGGGGCCTTTTTCAATATTTGTGGGAACTTTTGTGGGTACAGGTACGCCATAGGTTTCGGTATTGGCCTTATCTAAAAGCTCCATGCATTTTAAATTCACCTGGCCTAATTCCATAACCAGCCCCAGAAGGGTATCTGTATCATTTTCATCGGCCAGGGCTTTTAAGCCTTTAACAAAGAATTTATTTACGGTATCATCACTGTAACCCAGCACAAGCGCATGATAAGCATAAGCGGCCATCCCTTTGATACCTAAAAGAATCATGGTTTTAAGGGAGCGGATATCCTCATCGCCATACCAGATATCCCCCATATTTAATGTGCCCTGGCAATCACAATCCGTGCAGGTGCAGGAGGGGTCGTAAAGGGCTATTTCCTTATGGAGCACCTTAGTAAAATTTGTCAATGCCTCATCGTCAAAGTTTACATTTGTAATGGTAGTAAAAAGCCCCTCCATAAGCATTTTATAAGTCTTATCCGTGGCTTTATCGCCGGCGGCTTTGGCTAAAGATACCAAAGTGCCAATGAGCTTATCCTGATTATTGGCGGTGGAGGCCTGCTTCCCGCAGACTCCGGCTACCGTACAGCCGGTGCCCCTTGCCGTTTGCTCACACTGAAAACAAAACATATTACTCATTTTAAAAAACCTCCCTTATAAAATTCCCGTAAAACGGGTTTATTCATCAATTATTTCTCCGTCGCCGGAAAGTGTTATTATCTGCCAGGGTATCATTTTGCCGCTGTCTTTCAAGGCTTTTTTTACCGCATTAGATAAGCCGGTGCAGCAGGGAACCTCCATTTTAACTACGGTAACACTTTTAATCTCATTTTGAGCCAGAATTTCCGTAAGCTTTTCGCTGTAATCTCCGGAATCCAGCTTAGGGCAGCCTATAAGGGTAATTTTATCTCTCATAAAGCGGTTATGAAAATCCCCGTAGGCAAAAGCGCTGCAATCCGCGGCAATTAAAAGCTTGGCGTTTTTAAAATAAGGCGCGTTTACAGGCACCAGCTTAAGCTGTACCGGCCATTGTTTAAGCTGGGAGGCCGGAGTATTGGGGTTTGCCTCTTGTTTAGCAGCTTCACTTTCAGCGCTAGGGGGGCGGTTAAGGGTTTTACTGGCCAGCCCCGGGCATACAAAGGGCTTATTCTGGGCAGGGGCGCCTTTTTCCCGGGCGGCTTTAGCCATATTGGCTTTTACCGCCGCCTCATCATAGGCTTTGGCTTCTCTCTCTTCAAATGATATGGCCCCGGTAGGGCAAACAGGGAGGCAATCCCCCAGGCCGTCGCAATAGTCATCCCGCATAAGCCGGGCTTTGCCGTTAACCAAGGCAATAGCCCCTTCATGGCAGGCGTCTACACATAAACCGCAGCCATTGCATTTTTCATCATCTATTTTAATAATTTTTCTTAACATTTTATTCAGCTCCCTTGCTTTTATGGTACAAGTATAATAGAATTGTTTTTAGAAGTCGGTTGTATTTACAACGGGGGTGATTTTTTGGAAAAATATCTGGAGCTTATTAAGGAAAACGCTCTTTTTGACAATATTAAAGAAAAGGATTTATTATCTCTTCTTGCCTGCGTAAGGGCTAAGAAAAAGGAATTCCCCAAAGATGCCTTAATAATTTTAGCCGGCAATGAGGTGAGGGAAATCGGCCTTATTTTAGAAGGCAGGGGGCAAATAGTTGAGGAGGATTACCATGGCCATAGGAATATTCTAACCCATTTGGCCCCCGGTGATGTATTCGGGGAGGTTTTTGCCTGCGCCGGGGTAAAAAGCAGCCCTGTAAGCGTAGTGGCGGAAACGCCTGTAAAAGCTCTTTTTTTAGATTTTCAGAGGATTTCCAATGTTTGTGAATCTGCCTGCCGCTTTCATTCCCAGCTTATTAATAATATGCTTAAGGTTTTGGCTCAAAAAAATATTGAAAACAATCGTAAAATAAGCTGTCTGGGCAGCCGTTCCATCAGAAGCAAGGTAGAGATTTTTTTATCCTCCCATATGCGAAAAGCAGGGGCTAACCCTTTTCTTATTCCTTATTCCAGGGCGGATATGGCGGATTATCTCTGTGTGGATAGAAGCGCCCTTTCCTTTGTTTTAGGGGAGATGAGGGATGCGGGGCTGATAAATTTTCAGAAAAATAAATTTGAGCTTTTGCCGGGCTTTTGGGATCAGGAATAAAAAAATATTTGCCAAGGAATAAAGCATTATATAAAGAAAGCTTTTTAAAGAAATAAGTTTTTAAAACAAAAAAGCTTTTATAAATAAATAAGCTTTTATAAAGAGATAAATTTAAACCGCTATTTTAGGCGCTTTCTGCCCCGGGCAAAACAGTAAAATTTTTAGTGTTTTAATTTAAATATTATCAGGTAAAGCCCAAAATGGGAAGGCCTGTATTTAAAGTATTTTTTAAGCAGGCCAAGTTTTTTGGCCTGCTTTTTAATGTGATTAAGTTACGGTTATTTTTATCATAAGGGCTTATAATCAAGGCATAAATATTTTTTATGTGAAAAGAGGGACTAAAAATGGCTGTAGTGACAATAACTAAAGAAAACTTTCAAAAAGAAGTTTTAAATTCGGCGGATGTGGTTTTGGTAGATTTTTGGGCCTCCTGGTGCGGCCCCTGCCGGATGATTGCCCCGGTAATTGATGAGGTAGCGCAGGAAATCGGCCCGGGTTTTAAAATAGGGAAAATAAATGTGGATGAAGAGCCCGAGCTTGCCGCTAAATTTCAGGTTATGGGCGTGCCCTCCCTTTTGGTTTTTAAAAACGGAAAGGTAACGGAGGCCACCGCCGGTTTTCATGGTAAAGAAGAAATCTTGGGTATGTTAAAAAGAGCTTAATTTATAATTTTAGGTAAATAGAAAAGATGTTAAAGAAAAAGTGTTAAAAAACAGAAAAGAAAAAACAAGTAAACTTAAGCTAAAAAATAAGGAGGAAATAATGATGGACGAAAAAACTGTAGGAAGAATGCCTTTAATCGGTGATGATGCCCCATCTTTTGTTGCTACTACTACTCAGGGTGAAATTAACTTCCCCAAAGATTATGAAGGAAAATGGGTTATTCTTTTCTCCCACCCGGCGGATTTTACCCCGGTTTGCACAACGGAATTTATGACATTTGCCACAATGATGGATGAATTTAAAGCCCTTAATACCGAGCTTATAGGCCTTTCGGTAGATTCTCTTTATGCGCATATTGCCTGGCTGAGGAAAATTCAGGAGCTGGAATATAAAGGCATGAAGGATGTTATGGTAACCTTCCCCTTAATTGAAGATATTAAAATGGATGTTGCCAATAAATTTGGGATGATTCAGCCCGGGCAATCAAATACCCAGGCTGTAAGGGCAGTTTTTGTTATTGACCCCAAAGGCAAGGTTCGCTGCATCCTTTATTACCCCCTTTCTACCGGGCGTAATTTTGACGAAATTAAGCGGATTATCCTCGCCCTCCAAAAGGCGGATAAAGACGGCGTTGCCACCCCGGCGGATTGGCGCCCCGGCGATGATGTTATTGTACCCACCGCCGGCTCCTGCGGCACAGCAAAAGAAAGAATGGAAAGCCAGGATGACGACACTTATTGCTTAGATTGGTTTATGTGCTTTAAGCGGGAGAAAAAGTAAGACAATGAATACTTCATCCCTTAAAAATCCACTTTTTGCCTGTTGCAGCGATTTAGAAAAGGAATGGGCCCCCCGGGAAGTTAAGGAGGAGGATTCCCTCCATAGGCCCTTAATCTGGTCAATGGCTAATATCTTTTTAATTGAAATAGGCAGCATACCCCATGTAATGGAGGAAGGGCATTATATAGAGTGGATTTGCCTTAAAAGCCAAAAGGGGATGGTGATGAAGAGATTAAAGCCCGGAGATAAGCCGCAGGCCAGGTTCTATTTAGATGATGATATTCCCCAAAGCATATATTTCTATTGCAATGTACATGGTTTGCTGTTTAAAGATATAGATTGCTGTTCTTAAAACCAGGGTATTTAAAATTAAAGTTAAGTTTAAATAGCAATACTCCCTAAAAGGGAGTATTGCTATTTAACTTTTTGACATTATATAGTACAATTAAGGGGTAGGGAAGGAGGGCCTTTTGGTGGAGCAAGAATTAAAGCTGTTCTTTACAAATTCCCTGCCTTTTTGGGATAAAATTGATAATCAGCAGCGGGAATTGCTTTTAAATTCCGCGGCAAGTCTTTCCTATAAAAAGGGGGATAGCCTGCATAACGGGGCATCGGATTGTAATGGCCTGATTATTTTAAATAAAGGAGCCATAAGAGCCTATATATTTTCTCCCACCGGTAAGGAGATAACCATTTTCCGGCTTTTTGAAGGGGATGTCTGTATTTTATCCGCCTCCTGTGTTATGAAAAATATTAACTTTGATATTTATCTGGATGCGGAGAAGGATACCAGCATTCTTTTGGTGCCCACCTCTATATATAATAAGCTTAATCAAAACTCCATCGAAATCGCCACATTTACGAATCAAATAATGTCTTCCCGCTTTTCGGATTTAATGTGGGTAATGGAGCAGGTGCTTTTTATGAGTTTTGATAAACGCCTGGCGATTTTTCTTTTAGACCAGGCGGCAATAGAGGGGTCGGATTCCCTTGAAATTACCCATGAGACCATTGCCAGGCATATGGGCTCGGCCCGGGAGGTTGTTACCAGAATGTTAAAGTATTTTCAGGATGAAGGCCTTGTAAGCCTTGCCAGGGGCAAAGTAAATATTGAGGATAGAAAAGGCCTTTTAAAGCTGGCCTAAACAAGCTAAATACATATTTTAAAAGCTTTAAAATATATCGGGGCGGGCTTAGGCCAAGTGCCCCGCTTTTTTATTGCCTTGCCCTTTTTTTACAACCAGGCTTTGGAGCAATTCTTCTATATCTTCTGCCGGCATCGGCTTATAGCAGTAATAGCCCTGAACCTCATCGCACATTTTCTGGTTTAAAAAGTTTAATTGGGGTTCTGTTTCTACGCCTTCGGCTGTTACCTCAAGGCCAAGGCTTTGGGCCAAATTAATTATAACCTTTGTTATGGCCTTGTCTTTTTCGCAGCCTTCAATCCCCTGGATAAACTGCATATCAATTTTTATCCTGTCTATCGGCAAGGCCTTAAGGCGGTTAAGGGAGGAGTATTCCGTGCCGAAATCATCAATGGAAATTGTTACCCCGATTTTTTTCAGTTGATTTAAAGCCTCTGTTATATGGGAGGATTCTTTTGTGGCAACACTCTCGGTTATTTCTAGCTCAAGATATTTTGGCTCCAGTTTTGCTTTATGTAAAATAAATTTAATTCTATCTGCAAGCTCAGGATTATTAAATTGCACTGCCGAGAGGTTTACGGCAATGCGCATAGGAGGGAAGCCTTTGTCTTGCCATTCCTTATTCTGCTTAACCGCCGTTTGGAGAACCCATTCCCCAATACCGTTGATGGCGCCGTTCATTTCGGCTAAGGGGATGAAAATATTCGGCGGAACCATGCCGAATTCCGGATGCTTCCAGCGGAGCAGGGCCTCCATGCCGACAATTTTACCGGTGCAAAGCTTTATTTGAGGCTGATAGTAAAGGATAAGCTCATTTCTTTCCTGAACACGGTAAAGCTGATTAGATAATTTAATATTTCTTTTCAGCTCCTCTTTCATATCCTTTGTGCACATAATATACTGATTTTTTCCTCTTTCCTTTGCATTATACATTGCGATATCGGCATTTTTAATTAAAGTTTCCGTATCCTCACCGTCAAAGGGATATGTTGCCAGCCCGGCGCTTGCAGTTACATAAAACTCCTGCCCGCATATATAAAAGGGGTGCTTAAATAAATCCATAACATTATCCGCAACTTTAATAATATCATTTTCATCCCTCAGATTATTAATTAAAAGCAAAAACTCATCTCCGCCGAAGCGGGCTACGGTATCTGTTTTGCGTAAGCGGGATATAATTCCCTGGGAAATTTCTTTAAGTAAGGTATCTCCGTTATTATGGCCCATGGTGTCATTAATCATTTTAAAACCGTCAAGATCCAAAAAAATTACGCCGACAAACCGCTCATTTCTCTTAGCCAGATGAATAGCCTGAGAAAGGCGGTCGGAAAATAAAGCGCGGTTAGGCAGCCCTGTTAAGTGATCATAATAGGCCATATATTCAATGGTTTTTTCAGATTCTATTCTTAATAATCCGTCGGCCGTTAAAAGAGAAAGTACCCTGAGGAGTTCAATATGATGAGATGACCAGGTTTTTTTTGATTTAACGGAATCTAAACCGATAAAGCCGAGGATGACGCCATTTTGCTCAATAGGCACAACCACAACTGATTTAACCCCCTGGTTTGAAAGAGTATCCTTTTCCGCCTTGGCTGCCTCCGGCAGGGCATCTATATCCTCCACATAAACTAATTTTTCTCTGGCAAGCTCTTCCATCCACCAGGGGAATATATCTAAAGGGGCATCCTGAATTATTTCAATTTCCGGAGAAATTCCTTCATTACACCACTCATAAGCATAAGTCATAGTATTTTTATGCTGGTTAATCAGAAAAATATAGGTGCGGTCAACTAGGAAAAACTGCCCTAACTCATCCAGCATATCCGTAAATTTTTTATCCATATTTATTTGATTAATGCTGATAAAATCGGCAGAAATTTTTGATACAAGCTTTTGGAATTCTGTTTGAAAAATATTTTCTTTCATTTTACTTATATATGCTTTGTTTACAAAAGAGCCGACCATTAAAGCAATAAGCAATAGGCCGATTCTTATAATATAATCAAATTCATCTATAGGCACAAAACCTTTGGGCGCATTAATCCAAACCAGAATTTGAGTAGAAATTGCCACTATTGTTACTAAAATCAGTTGCCGGCGGGAATTAAAAACCAAAGAGATTATCATTAAAATTAAGGGGAATGCCCAAACGGTTATACTGGCATAAGCTACAAATTGCAGCGTTATAATGGGAATACTGCATAATACCGTAATAAGGGTAAGGGTATCTTTTATTCTCTGATTATTTATATGCTGGGCCCATAAAATTACTATTCCGGTTAATGATATAGTCGCGCCGCCAAAGAGCATGGATTCTAGACTTTCCGGGCTGTTTAAGAGATGGGGGAAAAAGTAAGAAGCAATACTTGCCAGCCCGCCGAGTAAAAATGCGTACCCCATATAATTTTGTATTTTTAAAAGGGTATCATTAGAGATTAAAATATTTTCTTCTTTTTGGTGGGAGTTTTTCATTAGCCCATAATTCCTTACGGAATAAAAAATTGCTCCAACCGGCAAAAGCGTAAATAAAGGGGCCATTTGAGGAAGAGGGCTTTTTAAAAGGGCGGTTAAAACAATATCAGTTAAACTGCCAAGTAAAAATGCCATAAAAAGCGATGACAAAAAAAGATTTGCCTGTTTTACGATGATGGGGATATTTAAGTTGGCCTTTTTCCAGCGCAGAATAAGAATAAGGCAGGCTGCAATATAGGCAATATAATAAAGGTTAAAAAAAATTGTCCAGCCATTTTGAACCGCGGCATTAACCCAGCCGAAATTAGTGCTTATTAAATTGTACTGATTAACGGCAATTGCCTCGTATACCCCGAAAACATATACCGAAATAATAGCCGGCAGGTATATAAGAGCATAATATACCCATGCCTTACGGGGCCTTTGTTTAGTGGTTAGCAGTAAAAAGAAATGCAGCAAAAGGCTGTATATTGTACCCCAGCCAATGGCTGAAATTCTTCTCCACAGAAAACAAATTTCCCATGTTTTTGCGGAAGTCCCTATGGAAAACCCTAAAGACCAAAAGCATAAAGAGAGGCAAATGATAAAAAAAAGCTTATTTTGGCTGTCTTTAGAGTTTTTCTGAAACGCGTATATGCCGAAAATTAAATACGCAATAAATGCTATAAAGAATAGCAGGGAAAAAAACAGCGGAATTTGCATAATAGGCCTCCCCCTTATTAAACAAGTGTTTCTTATTGACATTAAAAAGCGCCGCGCCTAAATATATATAAATAAAATTAAGTATTATTTATAGGGTAAGCCATAAGATGGTACTTGCGCCTTTAATTATGATTAAGAGATACCCTCTAATTTAAATATCGGCTGATTTCATAATTATTTAATATCAGATTTTTATAATAAGTAGAAGATATTGCCATATTTATCTTTTATTTACTTAAATAAAAACAAATATACTTATAAAGAGCAGGCTTAAGCAGCCTAATTATTCCGCACAAGAGTTTTTTATTACAGCAAATATTTAAGTATAAATCTAATTTAGTATTAAGATAAATTAATGTGGGGGGGTAAAACTCTAAAAGGCATTATTAAGATTTTAATTAAGCCAAAATAAAAGAGCGGCGCTATTGCGCCGCTCTTAATAAATAAGGCTTTTAATTATAATTATGGGCCTGGGCTAAAATAATATCCTTAACCTTCATAAGGCGGGTAAGGTTACCCCTTTCGTTTTCATCCAGCTTCATGGTTATATATTTAATGGTTTCATTTAATTGGGGAATCATAACATATTCCAGGGCATTAACCCGGCGGCGGGTTTTTTCGATTTCCTGGGCTAAAAGCTGGGCGGATT
This sequence comes from Clostridiales bacterium, assembly GCA_040767605.1. Taxonomy (GTDB): domain Bacteria; phylum Bacillota; class Dehalobacteriia; order UBA4068; family UBA4068; genus JAXGOI01. The sequence goes on along the minus strand of JAXGOI010000001.1, from coordinate 744,584 downwards.
TTTCTATCTCCGCCAAACGGAGTAAATCCATCATAGTTTGAGAAAGAAAGAAAAGAGCATCATCCAATTCACCGGAGGTGGAGGCAAAGCCGTAAGGGTAAATTTCCGCAGGGTCGTCGCTTTTAGTTAAAAACTTATAGCGCGGCACATTAACCGACATAATATTTTGAAAGGACATCTCCACAGAAACGCTTTGCTTGGGGTAAAGGAGGGATTCCTCTAAAATATCGGGAGACATTACAGCCGAGGCCACAGTAAAGCTTTTATGGGCATTTATCAGGGCCTCTTCCACCTTTTTGCGCAATTCCTGATTAAGGCGGACAATTTCTAAAAACTGCTTCATCAGCTCATCCCGTTTATCCTTTAAAAGCTTATGGCCACGGGTAGCGGTTTTTAGCCGCTTCTTCAGCCGTGTAAGCTCCATTCGGGTTGGGTTTACGGCAAGACGAGTCATTTTCCAACCCCCTTAAGCCTTTTTGGGCAAATATTTCTCAATATATTCAGGGCTAATTCTCTTTAATTCGCTTACAGGCAAAATAGAAAGAAGCTCCCAGCCGAGATTCAAGGTTTCTTCAATTGTGCGGTCTGTATCATAGCCCTGGGAGACATATTCCTTCTCAAAGCTGTCGGCAAATTTAGCATAAAGCTTATCCGTATCCGTTAAGGCGGCTTCGCCTAAAATAATCATTAATTCTTTGGCATCTTTACCTCTGGCATAGGCGGCAAAAAGCTGATTCATGGTATCTGCATGGTCTTCTCTGGTTTTACCTTTGCCTATACCCTTATCTTTCAGGCGGGAAAGGGAGGGTAAAACATCAATGGGCGGTTTAATATCCTTCCGGTAAAGCTCCCGGGAGAGAATAATCTGCCCTTCGGTAATATAGCCTGTAAGGTCCGGAATGGGGTGGGTTTTATCATCTTCAGGCATAGAGAGAATAGGAATCATTGTAATAGAGCCCTCATTGCCTAAAAGGCGGCCGGCCCTTTCATACATTGTGGCAAGGTCGGTATAGAGATAACCGGGATAGCCCCGGCGCCCGGGAACCTCTTTACGGGCGGCTGAGACTTCGCGCAGGGCTTCGGCATAATTTGTAATATCCGTAAGAATAACCAAAACCTGCATGCCCTTTTCAAAGGCCAGGTATTCCGCGGCGGTAAGAGCCATACGGGGTGTGGCTATACGCTCAATGGCCGGGTCATTGGCTAAATTTATAAATAAAACCGCTCTTTCAATAGCGCCGGTGCGCTTGAAATCGGAAATAAAATAATCGGCTTCTTCAAAGGTAATCCCCACGGCGGCAAAAACAACGGCAAATTTGGAATCTCCCCCTAAAACTTTGGCCTGGCGGGCAATTTGGGCCGCCAGCTGAGCATGGGGCAGGCCGGAGCCGGAGAAAATAGGCAGCTTCTGACCTCTTACCAAAGTATTTAAGCCGTCTATGGCCGAAACCCCGGTTTGAATAAATTCCGAGGGGTAATCCCTTGCGGCGGGGTTCATAGGCAGGCCGTTAATGTCTAAATGAGCCTCGGGTAAAATATCCGGCCCGCCGTCTGAGGGATGGCCCATACCGTCAAAAACCCTGCCCAGCATATCTTCAGAGACGGCAAGCTCAATGCCATGGCCTAAAAAGCGAACTTTGGATTGAGCAAGGTTAATGCCTGAGGAGCTTTCAAAAAGCTGTACCAGGGCGGTGGTGCCGTTAATTTCTAAAACCTTGCAGCGGCGGATTTCCCCGTTTTGAAGCTGAATTTCCCCCAGCTCGGCATAGGTTACATTATCAACATCTTTAACCAGCATTAAAGGGCCGGCAACCTCTTGTATTGTACGGTATTCTTTAATCATTATTCCTCACCTCCGGCTGCTGCTTTTTCTAAATCGGCAATTATTTCTTCTTCCAAGGCTTTATACTGGGAAGAGTATTCCTCGGGTGAGGCATGTTTGGCTCGGCCCAGCTTATCCAGGGCCGGAATATGAAAAACTTTTTCCATATTAGTGCCCTTTGCCAAAGCTTCTTTAGCTAGCTGGAAATAGGCAAGTATCAGGCTTAAAAGGCGGAACTGCTTATCCAGAGAGGAGAAGGAGTCCGTATCGCTGAAGGCATTTTGCTGGAGGAAATCCTCCCGTATAATCCGGGCGGTTTCTAAAACCAGGCGGTCGTCGGCGGAGAGGGCATCTATGCCCACTAAGCGTACAATTTCCTCCAATTCGCTTTCCTGCTGCAAAAGAGCCATGGCCTGAGCCCGTTTATGTTTAACTTCGCTGTTAACATTTTCATCCAGCCAGGAGGAGAGCCTATCCAGATAGAGGGAATAGCTTTGCAGCCAGTTAATGGCGGGGAAATGACGGCGATATGCCAAAGAGCTGTCCAGCCCCCAAAAGACTTTAACAATCCTTAAGGTAGCCTGGCAAACAGGCTCCGAGATATCCCCCCCGGGGGGCGAAACAGCCCCGATGGCGGTAAGGGAGGCTTCTCTGTCTTCAGAGGCAATACATTTTATTCTTCCGGCCCGCTCATAAAACTGAGCCAGACGGGAGCCGAGATAAGCAGGATAGCCTTCCTCCCCGGGCATTTCCTCCAAACGGCCGGACATTTCTCTTAATGCTTCGGCCCAGCGGGAGGTGGAATCCGCAATTACGGCCACATGATAGCCCATATCCCGGAAGTATTCGGCAATGGTAATTCCGGTATAAACCGAGGCTTCCCGGGCTGCCACAGGCATATCCGATGTATTGGCAATTAAAACCGTTCTTTTCATCAGGCTTTCCCCGGTGCGGGGGTCCTTTAATTGGGGGAATTCCCGGAGGACATCTGTCATTTCATTGCCCCGCTCCCCGCAGCCGATATAAACGACTAAATCCACATCGGACCATTTGGCCAGCTGATGCTGAACCACGGTTTTCCCGGAGCCGAAGGGGCCGGGAACAGCCGCTGTTCCTCCTTTGGCCAGGGGGAAGAGGGTATCGATAATCCTTTGCCCGGTTACCATGGGTATATCCGGCGGGAGCTTTTCTTTATAGGGGCGGCCGCTGCGTACCGGCCATTTTTGCATCATGGTTAAAGGCTTAATTTCGCCGTCTTTTGTTTTTAAAAGCCCTATGGTTTCCGTAACATTAAATTCGCCGGCATAAATTTCTTCAATGGTTCCCTCCATACCCAGGGGAACCATTATTCTATGCTCGATAATAACGGTTTCCTGAACTGTGCCGAGGATATCCCCGGCGGCAACCTGAGCGCCTTTTTCCACCCGGGGTTTAAAATCCCATTTTTTATCATGAGAAATAGCCGCAACATCTATACCCCGGGTAATAACATTCCCGGAGATTTCCCGTATGGCCTCAAGGGGCCTTTGAATGCCGTCGTAAATGGTTTCTATCATGCCGGGGCCAAGCTCCACAGATAAAGGAGCATTGGTGGTTACAACTATATCCCCGGGGCCTATGCCGGCGGTTTCCTCATAAACCTGAATAGATGAAAGGCCGCCGCGCATTTCAATTATTTCGCCGATTAAGCGATCCTTCCCCACCCGGACAACATCAAACATATTGGCATGGGTCAGGCCCTCGGCCACAATAAGAGGGCCGGAAACCTTAATAATAGTGCCTGTTTTCATTTACTTACCAACCTTCCTTTCGCACCTTTCGCAATTCCCCCGGGGCCGGGCGGCTTAATTTAAGCCTGCCCCCAAGATAATAAAAGCCCCTGGAAAATAAGGCTCTTATTAGGGTATTCTTAATCCTCCCCTAAAATATCGGCTCCGATGGCTCTTTCAACAGATTTATGAACCCCAGACAGACCCAGGCCAAGGCTGCCGCCTTTGCCGGGGAAGAGAATAATCGCCGGGGTGGTATTATCCTTATACTGGTCTATATCGGCCTCCATTTGAGAAGCCAATTGCTCCGTAAGGTAAATTACGGCATAGTTTTCCTTTGCCAGGCGGCGTAAAACAGCTTTGGCCCGGCAGGCTTCTTCCGCAAAGTGAACCTCAAGCCCCAGAGCCTTAAAGCCCAGTATGCTTTCTCTGTCGCCGAGAACGGCAATTTTATACATAGGCTTCCCTTAACCTTTCTTTAATAGTTTTGGATGGTAAATCCCCAAACCTTCCCGCCATAATGGTTCTTACGGCGGTTAGCTCCGCTTCCTTTGCCGCGGCATAGGCAATAAGGGGCTGCTCGCCAAAGGCAATATATTTGGCATCCTTTAAATAAGCGTTTATAGCATTATCGCATTGTAAATCTATTTGAGCAAGGCTGCCTTCATTTCTTAAAGCCGCAGCTCCGGCCTCTGCCGCTTGCTCCAGAGGGGTGGAATGATAAAGAGATTCAAGATAATCCCCTGAAATATCCCCCATAAAGCGTGTAAGGGGGAATTTACCCCCGGGAATCAGGCTTTGTTTCAGAAAATCCGGCCCCCTGCCCATACGGCGGGCTCTTACCGCGGAGCGCAAATTTATGCAATCTATTAATAATTGCACATAACCTAAAACAAAGGGCCTGTTAAATTCTTTGGCTAAACCCAGCATTTCAGTATAACAGGCTTTGTCTAAAATAAAATCCCCAGCCTGAGGGTCTCCGGTACGGCCCAAAACTTCTTTGCCTTCCCTTACGGCCCGGCTTAAAATCGGAGGCATCCCGGCAAAGGAATTCTCCCTCAGCATTTCAATAAGCTGATTTGCCGGAAAACGGCCGCAGGGGGAAAGGAGGAAGGTATAATCCTCATTGGCCTGCTCTCCCTTGATAATTACCTTGAGATTATGATAATCATATTTAATTTTAAATATATCCACCAGGCGCTTATCCGGGGAGATGGATTCTAAAAGCTTAAAAGTTTTTTGCCTTTCAAGGGCAAGGATATTTTCCACATCCGCCAGGCTTTGGGGGGAGAATTCCGGGTAATTGCATTCCTCCAAAACCTTAACGGCATCATCATTGGTTTTAGCCTCGCACATTCTTTCCATACGCTCCCGGGTAAGGAGCTTCCTTTCCAGGCAGCGCAGTCTTGAGCTGGAATATAAATAATCTATATCCTTAAAGGTATTCTTCATAGCTGGCTCCTTTTCAGCCGGCTTTTTTTAGCCGGCCCTTGGCCTTTAATTAAACAGCACTTTGGCTATATCCATAGAGAGGCCTTCTTTAAGCATACTTATTTTAGTTTCTAAAGTGCAGTTTATTTCAATATTCCCGTCTTTTAAAAGCAGCCCCCCGGCAATATTTCTGCTTTCTTCGGCCAGGGTCAGGGCCGCTTTTCCCTTTTGGGCTTTTTGGCTTTTAACCAAAAGCTCATTGGCTCCGGCGGCTACTTTTTCCCCGTATTTATCTTTATCTTTAGGGGAGAGAATAATGGCCTCGCTAAAACTTTGGGAGGCGTCTGCCGCAAGTTTGCAAAGGAGGGCTAAGTATTTTTCTTCAGGCAAAGAAAGCAATTCTTCCAGAGCTTTATTAAAAGCCCGCCCGATTAACTCCTGCTTTGCCCCGAGGATTTGTTTTCTCCCCTCCAGCTCCGCAACGGAGCTTAAGCGGGTTTCTTTATTGGCCGCGCTTTTGCGGAAGTTTTCAAGCAGGCGGTTGCCTTCTTTCTCGGCCTCTTCCTGATAACGGCGGGTAATTTCCCCGGCTCCTTTTTGAGCCTGGGTTAAAATCTCCTGAGCCTGGTTTTTGGCATCGGACAGGATTTTATTGGTAATATTTTCAATGCCGTTCATTTGGGCACATCCTTTTGCTTATTTTAGCTTAAAAATGCTTAAATACCGGGGACATTGGAGAGCATTAAAATGGAAATCAATAAGGCAAGCACCGCATAGGTTTCAACCATGGCGGGGTAAAGCATGGCTTTTGCCAGCTCTTCAGGTTTTTTGGCAATAATCCCCATGGAGGCCGCGGAGGCTCTGCCCTGAGCGATACCGGAAAAATAACCCGCTATGGCAATGGGAAGGGCGGAAGCTAAATACATAAAACCCTGAGCAGTTGTAATATCTTTTGAAACGCCGAAAATCCCGATATTATTCAGAATTAAAAAGGCTACCAAAAGGCCGTAAATCCCCTGTGTGCCAGGTAAAGCCTGTAAAAGCAAAGTCTGGCCGAATTTGCCGGAATCCTCGGTTAAAACCCCGGCGGCGGCTTCGCCGGCAATCCCTACCCCAAGGGCAGAGCCTGCTCCGGCTAAACCGGCGGCTAAGGCAGCTCCTAATATCGCAAGCGCGGTACCGTTAAAAATAGAAAAAAGCCAATCCATTTAATTTTCCTCCTTCATGAGTCTGATATATTTTGTTTTATTCTTAAGAGGGTTAAAGGCCTGGCCTCCCCCTTCAAAAAACTTGCCGAAAAACTCAACATACTGGAGGCGGCAGGTATGTACAAACGCCCCTAAAAGGTTAATGGCTAAATTAAAGGTTTGCCCCACTAAAAATACGAGGATAAACAAAACCCAGCCTAAAGCCCCATTACCGGCTAAAGTTCCCATAGTGTTAACAACCGAGGCCACAACCCCGGTGGCAAGGCCTAAAGCCATAAGCCTGGAATATGAGAGTATATCCGATAAATAAGAGGTAACCCCGTAAAGGGCTCCCAAACCCCCAATCAGCTTGCCTAAAATATTTCTTTTATGGCGCCCGGCTGTAAAAAGAACACCCAAAGCCCCAAATAAGGCAATATAAAGGCCGGGATTAAAGCCTAAAAGGGCTAAAATCAGGCCGCCGATAATCAGGTACCAAAAACCGATATCAAAAACAGCATCCCAAAGGTAGCCCTGTTTAATAAGGCGGTAGGCTCCAATCCCCATACCTATAAAGAGGTGGATAACCCCTAGGGATAAAGAGAGAATCAGCATTTTCATAGGTTCCGCCAAGGGGTCAAAAACAAAGGGTATATTTATTCTTTGCCCTGTGGTAAATACGGAAAGAGCGGGTATCACATCCCCAAACCAGCTGCCGAAAATTGCTCCCCAGCCAAGGGCGGAAAGGCCGACGAAAAAGGCAACGAGAATAAATCTTCGGGTAGCGCCTGTTGGCTGAGCTTTCTTTAAGTAAAATAAGGTTAAGGAGGCAAGAATTAAGCCATAGGCGGCATCAGAGAGCATCATGCCGAAAAAGAGGAAGAAGAAAAACGCCACAAAAGGGGTGGGGTCTACAATAGTAGTGTACCCCGGCAGGCCGTAAAGCTCGGTTATGGCGCCAAAAGGCGAAGCCAGCCGGGAATTTTTTAAAAGCACCGGGGGCTCTTCCCCCTCTTGGGGGTCGGAAAATTCATAAGCGCAGCCCTGTTTTTTAAGAACATCTGTAATTTTTTCTTCTTCTGTATTTGGTATCCAGCCCTGCATATAGGTGGTTTCTTTTGTACCCCCCTGGGAGGAGAGAATCTTTTCCCGGGTGTTTTCTAAAGTCAGGCTGTCTTGGGTTTGCTCTAAAAGGGCTCTTTTGCCGCTTTTGGCCAGTATTTCCCCGGCCAGAGCCTCTCTTTTTAGCGCGCTTTCAGCAAGGCGGCTTTCCACGGCAGAAATATTTTCTTTTGCGCTGCCTTCAATATCCTTAAAGGAAATACCTGAAAACCCCTTGCTTTTCAGGGCTTCCATGGCCTTATCCAGGCTATCGCAATGGCAGATAAAAGAAAGATAATGCTGATTGCGGTCGGAGCTTATATGGTTTAGCTGGCATTCTTTAATTTCTTCTAAGGCGGAAAGCAAATCCTCAAAAGAATTTACAGAAGGACAAACTCCAAGAGTATGCCTGTAGCTGCTGCCCCCTGTAAAGTTTAAGGGCAGCTCCAATTCTTCCCAGGGGAGAAGGGAAAGCTTTTTAGCCTCCAGCCTGCTTTCTTCGCTTAAAAGGGAATTAATTTCTCTGCTGCAGGCATTAATTTCTTCAGCCGCGGCTAAGGCCGTTGCCCTTCTTTCCGGGTTATAAAGGTCTGTAAGAGAAATCGAGGGCTTTGGTTCAAAAAACGGCTTCTTTTCCGGGGCGAATTTATTCAGCGCCGTCAAAGAAGCGTTTATTTCATTAAGCTTGGCCCAGGTATTTGCGGTATCGTCCTGGGGGGGCTGCAAAAGAGCTTTCAGGTTTTGAAGGTTCTCATCCCCTAAAAACTTATCTCCGCTTTCAATTTCAACGCAGCCATAATTACTTAATTCTTTAAGTAAGGGGCCTTTAACCCGGGAAGGGGCAAGTAGCCGCAAGCGCCGCATTTTGACGATTGCCATTATTCATTCACTACCCTTCCGACAATAATTGAAACTGCCTCCTGAAGACGGCTTTCACCCTTTTCTTTAAGCTCCCTGCAGAAGCCGGCAGTATTTTCGGCTGTTTTTTCTGATTTGGCCTGTGCCTTAGCCAGAATATCCTTTTCCATCAGGGCAATTTCCGCCTGGGCCTTATTTTTTGCCGCATCTATAAATTCTTTGCCTTGCTTATGAGCGGCTTCAATTATTTGCCCGGCCTCGGCCCGGGCATTTTGCTTTATTTCTTCGGCTTGCTTTTCAGCGGAAGTTACACTTTCAATTGCAGCGAGGGACATTATTTTCACCAGCCTTTATTTGAATTTAACGGTGTTTGAGGATATTTTAACATAAAAATAAGAAAACGGAAAATAACGCTTATTCTTAGAAAAATAAATACATAATGAAATTCTATCATGTATACATGTAAAAGCAAAGACTATATGGTTAAAAAACAACAAAAAAACTAAATTAATAATTTAGGCTGCAAATAGCTGCTTTTAAAAATGCAAAAAGCGCCGCGCTAAACTACGGCGCGGCGCATAAAATTATACTTAATAGTTTTTAGCTAAAATTTGGAAATGAGCCTGGGGATGATCGCAAACCGGGCAAAGCTCGGGGGCCGAAGTACCTATATGCAAATGGCCGCAATTAGCGCACTGCCAGGTAACTTTTTGAGCTCTGGCAAAAACGGTGCCCTTTTCAATATTATCAAGAAGGGCTAAAAATCTGTCTTCATGCTCTTTTTCTATTTTTGCAACCCCTTCAAAAAGGGCGGCTATTTCTGTAAAGCCTTCCGCTGCGGCATCTTTGGCAAAATTAGCGTACATATCTGTCCATTCATAGTTTTCTCCAGCGGCGGCATCTTTTAAATTGGCAAGGGTATCGGGAACACCGTCATATAAAAGCTTAAACCAAATTTTGGCATGTTCCTTTTCATTATTGGCGGTTTCTGTAAATAAAGCCGCAATTTGCTCATAGCCTTCTTTTTTTGCCTTGGAGGCGTAAAAGGTGTACTTATTCCTGGCCTGAGATTCGCCGGCAAAAGCGGCCATTAAATTAGCTTCTGTTTTTGTGCCTTTTAATTCTTTCATAATTAAATCTCCTCCTGAAAATATATTTTATCCAGCGTTTTTAATGCTTAATCTGAGTATAAATATTGATAATACCTACTAAATTAGCATACCATAAATTTAATAAAATGTCACTAGCAAAAGCCTTCTGAAATTTAAACTCCTATGGTGCGTAAACATTAGTTAAATACTGGAAAGATTTATAAAAATAGCCTAAAAAGCCCAATAAAAAGGCTGTATAAGAGTGTTATGCAAGAATATAATGCCGATATTTTAGAATAAATCAAAAATGCAGGATAATTTTGGGCTTTTTTAGGCAAATATGCATAATTTAGCGGCTGAGTATTTATTCACTGTGAGCTTATTTTTTATCAGCCTCCCTGGGCGGATAAAATAAGGGGATAGAGCGGACTTTAGCCTTAAAAGCAATTATAAGGCTGTCATGGTTTGTGCCTTTTTAAGGTTGATTGAATTATTACTATATTCTGATATATAAGTAAAGATAAGCTGTTTTAGGTGAAAAACATAGACATATAAGGGGAAATATGGTATTATATTATATATTTTGTTTGGCGGGGTTTTTTATGTAAACCCAAGTCTTTCAGGCGAAAGGAGCCAAGGGGCTATGAATTTAAAAATGGATGTATCTGAGCTTTGGCCTTCAATAAAAAATAAACTTCAGAGTAAAAGGGCAAAAGTCATTTTAGGCATAACAATTGTGGCAATTGCGGCTCTGATAACGGCGGCGGTTTTTTTAATTTCCGGGGGCGGCAGCTCCGGCTCAGATGCAGGTAATTTAAATGAGGGAGAAATGCCTCAGGGGCAGCAGATAGAAACTCTCCCCTCTACGGAACGGGTTTATGATGATGCCAAGCTAATAGAAGGCGGCAATCCATTTCAGGGGGATGCTCTTGATTATGCCCGGGTATCCGGAATTATTATAAATTCTCATGGTAAATCCACAGCTATTGTGCAAACTCCCTATGCTTCCTATATTGCTGAAGAAGGCAAAGCCTTAGGGGGCAGCGCCTGGATTGTTTCAAGAATTGAAAGCCAGGGAGTAACGATTGTTTCAGGCGGTAAAACGAAATTAATAAATATTGAAGATAGCAGCGAGGCCGTTATTATTGAATAAGGCAGTTGTTATTAAATAAGGAGGATATTTTTGTGGTGAGAATAAACATTCTGCTTAAAAAAAGATTTGGTTTTGCCTGCCTCATATTATTTATGGCCGGAATATTTCTTTTTGCGGGGCTTTCTTCTTCAGCTGCTGCCGCGGACTATACATATTATACGGTTAAAGCAGGGGACAGCCTTACCGCTATTGCCAGGGAGTATAATACAACCCCCTCCCAGCTTGCAAAAGATAACGGCATAAAAGAGCAGGGTATTATCTATGTGGGGCAGGTTTTAAAGGTTCCCCTTACAGATGCCTCCCAAGATAATGAGGGTGTTTCGCCGCCGACGCAAAATGAAGAAAAGCCTGAGTATGCCCCGGGGAATATCAGCCTCTTTATTAAGGATGCCGATATTCGGGATGCCCTTTCCGCTTTGGCGATAAATATGGGCTATAGCATAATTTATACCGGCGCGCCTGTTAATGTAAGCCTTAAAATTGAAAATGTTTCCCCTGAAACCGCTATGGATTACCTCCTTAAGCTGGTAAAGATGACTTATCTTCAGGATGGGGATATCTTGCTTGTAGGCACAAAGGAATCCTTAAGCGAAGATTTTATGAGCAGGCTTGCCGTTACCACTTTTAAGCTTAAATATGTTACCAGCGATATTATCTCTGCCAAAATTCAGGAGCTGGAGATAAATGCCAAGCCCTTTATTATGGAATCTAATCTTTCCACTATTTGGGTTCAGGGCTTCCCGCAGGAAATTGCCAAGGTAAGGCAATTAATAAATCTTTTGGATGTTTCTGAAAACGAATCCTATTCCAGCGCCGGCGAAAGCGGCAGCGGCCTGACGGCTGTGCGCCTTAAATATTTTACCCCCTCGGAATTTAATTCCTTTTTGCAAAGCCTGGGGATTAATGCCGGCCTGGTTATTTCCGACAGCTCGGGGATTTTATGGGTATACGGCTCCAGCGATGAGCGGGCAACCGTAATGGATATTAAAAATAAGGTAGATAATCAATATATGGTTCTCGGCTCCGGTATAACCATGAAGAAGCTGGTTTTAGCCGGCGTATCCAAGGAAAATGCCCTCTCCGTTATTGGCCAGCTGGATCTTAAGGCGCAGCCTATAACGGTAGATTCCCTTTCCCGGGTTATTTGGCTCAGAGGCTCAAGACAAGATGTTGACCAGGCGATAGATATTATAAAATCCATAGATGCCGACCCTTATTATGATGATATGGACGGAGCTTTTGTTAATGTTCCTCTGCGGAATATTAGAGCCGATATTGCCAGGGACAAGCTGCTTAAGATGAAACTGCCTAATGTAGATGTTTATACTTTTAATTACCCCAGCTTAAGCCGGACAATTCTAGTTTATTGCAATAGGGATTATATAGCCAAAGTTCAAAATATGGTTAACCTTTTAGACAGCTACTCCCCGGCAATTATTCTGCCCATAGATGTCTCTGCAAATACAGAAAGCCTAAGGGCCAGAAGAGATCTTCTTTGCAAATTATTGCCCAGCCTTAATTCCTCAAGCTTTGATGTTTCCGCCAATGTTTCTAAAGATAGAGGAGATTCCCAATATATTTTATATATTACGGAATCCCCCGAAACTGTTAAGCTGGTTCAGGAAATGCTGGATAGAATTGATAACCCCAGGCAGTAAAATCCTGTTCTCTGGGGGAATAATCGGCCGGCCGGTTAATTAGGCAGATAATAATGCGGCCGGGTAATATGGAGGGAATATGCGTTTTCTCAGAAAAAGCAGCGATTATCCTTTGAGCCTGGAGGATTTGCTTAAAGAAACAGTTGAAAAAAAGGGTTCGGATTTACATATTGTGGCAGGGGTGCCCCCTTGCGTAAGAATAAACGGGGAATTAATCCCCTGTAATCACCCGGAGCTCCATTCGGGAGATATTCCCGGGCTGCTTTTACCGATTTTAGATGATTATCAGGTTGAGGAACTGGAGACCAATTGGGAGCTGGATTTTTCCTATTCCATTTTCGGCTGTGCCCGCTTCAGGGGGAATATTATTGTTCAGCGGGGTACTTTAGCCGCGGTTTTCAGGGTAATTCCCTTTGGTATTCCTGAAATAGGCGGCCTTGGCCTGCCCCAGGATGTGCAAAGGCTTTGCACCCTTACCCGGGGGCTGGTTTTAGTTACAGGGCCCACGGGCAGCGGCAAAAGCACTACGCTGGCGGCAATGCTGAATGTTATAAACAATACCAGAAGGGTAAATATTGTTACAGTGGAAGACCCCATAGAATTTCTGCATCCTCATAAGCTTGCCACAATACGCCAAAGGGAAATCGGTACGGATACCAAATCATTCTCTAATGCCCTTTGCCAGGTGTTAAGGCATGACCCGGATATTATTATGATTGGGGAAATGAGAGATGCCGAAAGTATAGGCATAGCCTTAACAGCGGCGGAAACCGGCCACTTGGTTTTTTCAACCCTTCATACTCAAACGGCCCCGCTGACAATTTCCCGGATTGTGGATGCCTTCCCCGACGAACGGCGGGTTCAGGTTCGTCAGCAATTGGCGGCCTCTTTAAGAGGAGTTATTTCTCAGCAGCTTATTCCTACCCTAAGCGGGGGGCGGGAGGTTGCGGTTGAATATATGGCGGATACCCCCGCGGTAAAAAGCCTGATTAGAGAAAGTAAGGAGCATCAGCTTTACAGCGCTATTCAAACCGGCCAGGCCTTTGGTATGCAAACTATGGATCAGGCTTTGGTTAAACTTTTAAGGCTGGGGAAAATATCCCGGCTCCATGCTTTGGAATATTGCGTGGACAGAAATGAATTGGAAAGGCTTTTAAGAAGCTAGGGGGCTTTTAAAATACCCTCCGGCTTAAACCGGGAAGTGTTTTATAAAGGAGATTAATATGGGCGTATTTGAATATGAGGGAATTAACAGCCAGGGGCAAACGGCTACCGGCAGCATTACAGCGGAAGATGTCGATTTAGCTCTTGCCAAGCTTAAGGAATCCGGCCTTGCCGTAATTGAGCTTAGAGAAAAAAAGGTTAAAGGCGGTATATCCCTTTCTTTCAAATCCAAAAAAGTTAAAGCCGGAGAGCTGGCTCTTTTCAGCCGGCAATTAGCTGCCATGGTAGGGGCCGGCATTCATATAACCCAGGCCTTGGCTACCCTTGGGAATGAATCTTCCCATCCTATTTTGAAGGAGGCCATAACGGGTATTGCCGCTAATGTTGAGGGAGGTATGAGCCTTACCGCCGCTTTTGAGCAATACCCTAAAATATTTAATCCCCTGTATATTTCTATGATAAGCTCCGGAGAGGTAGGCGGTATGCTGGAAACCTCCCTTTTGCGTCTGGCGGAGCAATTACAAAAAGACCGCCAGCTAAGCGCCAATATAAAATCTGCCACATCTTATCCTAAAATGATCGGCGGCTTTGCCTTAATTATGTTTTTAGCCATGGTTACCGTAATGGTGCCTATTTTTGAGGGTTTTATTCCCGCCGGTACGCCTTTACCCGTTGTTACTAAATTTATTTTTGCCCTTTCTACCAGTATCCGTACCCTGTGGTTTGTTTGGCTTATTATTGCAATTTTAATCGGCACGGGTATATACTTATTTTTTAAAAGCAAAACAGGCCATCAGCTTTGGGAGAATTCCAAGCTTAAGCTGCCCCTTTTTGGCCCTATAATTCTTAAATCTGTTATTGCCCGTTTTTCCCGCACTTTGGCCACATTATTAAACGGGGGTATAAATATAGTTCAGGCTCTGGAAAGCGCAGGCCCCACCTCCGGGAGCCGGGTTGTTTCCGTAGCAGTTGAAGATGCTGTCAGATGGATTGAGGAAGGTAAAAGTATTGCGGCACCCCTAAAACAAAGCGGAATTTTCCCCCCCATGGTAACCAGTATGATTTCCATTGGGGAGGAGGCCGGGACTTTACCTCAAATGCTGGATAAGGTTGCGGAATTTTATGAGGAAGATGTTGCCACCATGACAAAAAACCTCAGCTCTATTTTAGAACCTTTTATGATAATTCTAATTGGTTTAGTAGTGGGAGGAATGCTTCTGGCTTTATATTTGCCAATTTTTACAGCAGTTACAACCGGTTAGGGCCGGAATTTAAAAGCAGAGGTGTGTCTTGTGAAAAGCATGAATAATAGGTCATCCTTTATTGGGATAGAAATTGATTCCGGGGAAATCCGCGGGGTAGAATTAGGCGGAACACCTAAAGAACCAATGCTCATAGCATATGGCAAATTCCCTTTGGCCCACGGCATTGTAGAAAACGGGTATATTATGGATATTCCCGGCTTCAGCCAGGCTCTAACTGATTTTCATAAAAAAGAGGGTTTTTCCAGCAGGCAGGTAATTGCGGGAGTAAACAGCCTGGATATTATTTTAAGAATAGCCTCCTTTCAGAAGGTACCCCCGGAAAAGCTGCGAAAGATGGTGCTTTTGCAGGCGCAGGAGCATATACCTGTTCCCCTCAGCGAGCTTATTTTAGATTATTTAACTTTGGATGAAAAGCAAATAGAGAATATACAATATGTTAACACCCTTTTAGTGGCAGCTAAAAAACAGCTTATTGAAGGGGTTATGCAAGGCATAGATGAGGCCAAGCTTACAATTGGGGAAATTGACGCCTCTATTCTGGCTTTAGGCCGGGCCGTGCAGAATATTGCCGAAGATAAAAATGCGGGGTTTATAAATATATCCCTGGGTAAAGAAATAACGGGAATGCTGATTTATAAAGGCGGGCATATTGCCATGGCCCGCTACAAGGCAACTTTAGCCTTTATTAATTCACTTATTACAAGAAGCCCGGGAGTCGCTATAAATCAAAGGGAAATTGAGGATATTGCGGCGGCCCTTGTTGAGGATATTCGCACCTCCACCGCCTATTATTATTCTCAGCATAGTGAAAAGCTGAACACCGTATATTTAAGCGGCGATATTTCCCGTTTCCCCGGTATTGAGGAAATAATAACCAAAGAGAGCGGCATAGAGACTATAATCCCCGACTTTTATCCTAACCTTAAGGGCCGGGAGCATTTAGATCTTATGGAATACGCAGGCTGCATAAGCCTGGCTCTCAGAGAATTGGAGGATTAACTATGCGGGGCATAAGCTTATTGCCACAGGAGTATAAAAAGAAGCAGCAGGCGCTTATTAAACAGGCAAAAATTACAAAATGCCTTATAGTTATTGCGGCGGCGTTTTTTCTGGTTTTTATAATCAGCAATATTTGGCTTATAACCTCCCGCAGCGAATTAACCAGGCTTAAGCTGGAAAACGCCCAAATACAGGATGATTCCTTCAATCTTAAAGCCTATGAGGATATGAGTAAAGAGGTAGCCGCCATAAAGGGCAAGGTTGCGGAATTGGAAGAAAAAAACCCCCATTGGGAGCTTATAATCTCAAAAATCAGCGGGGCTTTACCCCCCGGTGTTCATTTGGAGAATGCCTCCTATGAATTAAAAGATGATAAAAAAACATGTAAACTCCTCTGTAACGGGGCGGATAATGAAGATGCCTCGGTAACAATTTCAAACCTGGAGGCCTTGGATGGCATAAGCGATGTTTACTGCTCTTTTGCAAATATAGTTACAGTGCAGGAACAAGACAGAATTCAATTTGAAATAACTATAGGCAATATTAAAAATACAAAAACCCCCTAGAAGGCGCTAAAAATATCCGGAAATGGTGGTAAAAATGAAAATTGATCTTAAAGGGAAAGTAAACTCTTCCGTATTAGCCAGTATTATTTTGGCTTTTGCCATTGTCCTCCTTTTGGCATTAACCATTCTTAATGTCTTGGGGATTCGCACCCTTGCCCAGCAAAAGCAGGAAGAGGCAAGACAGCTGGAAATAAACCGGCAAAATTTAGCCTATTTGGGAGATTTAGAAAAGCAATCCGCCGGACTGGAAAAAGAATTGGAAAACAGCAAGCTGCTTTTACCCCTTGGCCCCAGCCAGGACGATATAATTTACCGCTTTAATGAATTAGAGGCAAAATACCCGGGGCAAATACTTAATTTAGTATTTGAGGATGTAAAAAACGCTGAGGGCGCCAATAATAATTTGCCCTTTAAAGCTGTTTATAAAGGCAACTATGGGGATTTTATTACAATTCTTTATGATATGTCTACCTGGAGCAGGATGGTCTTCGTGGATGATCTGACGGTAAAAAGCGAGGATTCCGCAGGGGGGCTTATTACCGGCACAATTTTAGGTAAAGCCTTCTACAGGTAATTCTTTGTTTAAAAGGCGGATAAATAATGGGCACTATAAATTTAAATGTTTCTTATATTGGCCGCAAGCTGGTAGAAATGGGAAAATTAACTCAGGAACAGCTGGCCGAGGCATTAACAATACAGGAAAAAAACAGGGAAAACGGCAATTTCACAAAAATCGGGGCTATTTTAGTAAAATTGGGCTATTGCACGGATGAGGATATCGCTCATGCCATGTCTCAGATTTCCGGCATTGAATTTGCCTCATTTAATAATCTTACCCCCAGCTCGGAAGTGATGAATTTAATTACACCGGAAATTGCCCAGCGTTATCAGGCTATTCCCATGCGCCTTGAAAACGGCAAGCTTTATATGGCCATGCATAACCCCAATGATATTATTGCCATTGACGATTTAGTGCTGGTTACCGGCTATGAAGTTCATCCTGTGGTTGTGCCCGATGTAGAATTAAACGCGGTTATTGAGCGTTTTGTTAACTCCAGCAGCAGAATCGGGGAAGAAATGGAGGATGAGGCCGATTCTGCCCCGATAGAAACCGATTATGATGATGATAAGCCCGCCGTACAATTGGCTAATCAAATTCTTAATAATGCAATCCGCGCCGGGGCCAGCGATGTTCATATTGAGGCCCATGAAAAATATTTGCGGGTGCGCTTCAGGATTGACGGAGTAATGCATGATATTATGCGGCAGCCCCTTAAGCTCCATGCCACCTTGGTTTCCCGCATTAAAGTTATGGGGGGTATGGATATTGCCGAAAGGCGCATACCTCAAGACGGCAGGGCAACTATTAAAATGGAGGGTAAGGTTTTTGATATTCGTATTGCCTCCCTGCCTTCCGCCTACGGCGAAAAGCTTACCCTTAGGCTATTAAGCCGCAGCGGCAGAATTATTACCATTGATGAATTGGGCTTTCCGCCTTTACATAAAAACCGTTATTTAGACGCCATGCGTTTGCCATATGGCTTTATTTTAGTTACCGGGCCCACCGGCTCCGGTAAAAGCACCACTTTATACGCTACCTTGGCGGAAAGAAATTCCCCGGATAAAAATATTATTACTCTGGAAGACCCCATTGAAAGGCGTATGGACGGAATCAATCAAATTCAGATGAATTCCAGAGCCGGAATGACATTTGCCTCAGGCTTGCGCTCAATTTTAAGGAGCGACCCGGATATTATTATGATAGGGGAAATCCGGGATAAAGAAACCGCCAAAATCGCGGTGGAATCCGCCTTAACCGGGCATATGGTTTTTTCCACCCTTCATACCAATGATGCCCCCGGTGCTGTAACCCGCCTGGGGGAAATGGGGGTAGAGCCGTTTTTAACCGCTTCTTCCCTGGTAGGGGTTGTTGCCCAAAGGCTTTTAAGGGTGCTTTGCC
Organism: Clostridiales bacterium; assembly: GCA_040767605.1. Lineage (GTDB taxonomy): Bacteria > Bacillota > Dehalobacteriia > UBA4068 > UBA4068 > JAXGOI01. The sequence goes on along the minus strand of JAXGOI010000001.1, from coordinate 726,560 downwards.
CCCGCTGTAAAAAGCCCTATACCTTAAGCCGGGAAGAAATCTTAAAAAGCATACCTGATTTTCCCCTTGAAGAAGGGGAGGAGGAAATCACCCTTTATAAAAGCAAGGGCTGCCTGGCCTGTAACGGCACCGGCTATAAAGGCCGCATGGGTATATACGAATTTTTATCCGTTGGGGAGGATATGCAAAAGCTTATTCTTAGCCGGGCCTCCACCAATGATATCCGCGAGCTGGCCATAAAAGAGGGTATGGAAACCCTAAGAGGAGACGGCCTGATTAAAGTTAAAAACAGCGTAACCTCCATAGAGGAATTATTAAGAGTGGTAGTTTAAACCTGAAACGGGTGAAGCCGATGAAAAGATTTTTAAAAATAAAGCTCAATAGATTTAATCCCCAAAATTCAGCCCCTTTTAGCAGGGTTATTAGGGATGAAAAGGGTATAGCAATGGTGGTTGTTTTATCCATTATGTTTGTTGTGGCCACCTTTGCTACGGCTTTATTTACTTACTCTTACAATGATTTAAACTTTCTTAAAAACGATATTGCCATTGAGCAGGCCGGCTATTTAGCCAGAACAGGGGTGGAGGCCGCCATTAAAGCCTACCCCATGGCTCCGACTGTTATTAAAGATAAAGATGGCGGCGGCGGAGGCCTGGCCCGCCTGTATTTAATGAAAGACGGCAGGCATCTTATGGAAGATGATGAGGATTTTGATTCTGCCGAAGTAAAGGGCTATGTTGATGTTGAAATAACCCATGGGCAGGAAGCGGTAACCCTCTACGCCGGGGAAGACCCAAGCATGATAGATGTTGTATCCTTTAAGGGCACGGCAAAAATCGGGAATATTACCCAAACTGCCGAGGCTGTTACTATGTCTTCCGTTAACGGCTATGAAATGGGCTGGTATAATTCTTCGGGGCTTATTGCATCCCCCACGGGGGATCAATCCTCCGCGGCGGATTTTCAGGTTAACGGTATTTTTACCGGCACAAATTCCTCTACTATTAAGGCCAATTACTTTATGGGCTCCGTTAAGGCGCCGGCGCCTTCTGCCGGGGTGCGCCTTACTCTGCCGGAAGATAATAGCAAAAATAAAGTCGCCTGGATTTCTCAAAATCTCTCTGTGGATATGCCCATAGATTTAACCGTTACCAATAACGCCAGGCAAAAAATTATGGTTCTTTGCGGCCGCAATGTGGATCTTAAAGGAGAAATTACCCTCTATACCGGGGCCTATGCTCTTATGCAGCGCCTGGGTACGGTTATTTTAAATGTCTCGCCGGATGTTGCCTATATTATTGATGGCAAAGAGTACGGCAAAGTATTTTTTCAAAGCGATGTTTATATTAATGTTGGCCGGCTGTTTTTATCTCCGGTGCGCTATAAAATATTTTCCGCAGGCTCTGCCTATTATTTCCGCAGAACCAGCGCAAGCGGCCTAAACGGTATAGATTTACTTAAATATTACAGCGATGTTAAAGGGCAGGTAAGCACCGGCAACACTTTGGTGGATATTGTAAATAATATTTCCGGCGCTTATACCAATAAAAAATATGTGGCTGATGATATGCTTGAAATTCATAATCTTTTAGAGAAGGTCCCCCCCAATCCGGATACCATTACAACCGTAGTCTGGAAATAAAGGGTTTAAATACCTGCTTCGGCAATTCTGTCTTTTAAAAGGCAAAGGGTGTTTTTTATGAAAAGAGGCTTAAAATTAACTAAACAAAACAAGGGCTTTACCCTTATTGAGGTTTTAACCGCCTTAAGCTTATTAATGGTGATTGTTTTCGCCTTCTCGCCTTTTTTACTTAAAACCTTGGATGATATTTATTTTGCCGGCCAAAGGCGGGCCGAAATTTTTGAGGATAAAGCCCGGGTGGAAAGGGTTTTGGCCCTCCATGGGGAGGGGTTAACCCCCGAAGAGCTTAGAGTAGCCTATTATGATGCCGAAGGTAATTCCTATACCCCTGTTTATACCGTGGGTGTAAATATACAGGAGGGGGATATTACCGCATTTTATTCCAATACAGACCCTTCCATGACTCTCATCCCCTTAAGCGTTAATGAGGGCTACCCCGCCAATACCACGGTGGAAATTGTAGGCACCTTTTTAAACTTTACAGATGCCGGCCATTTTAAACTCAGAGAAAATATTAACGGCAATGTAGTTTCTACCAGCGGCTGCTTTACCCTTTCGGAAACAAACCCCGGCATTGCCACTTTTAAACTGCCTGCCGGCCTTAATATGGCGGGCTCCCCCTATGGGGTTTATTACGGAGATACCTACGCCCCCCTTAAAATTAACCCCCCGGCCATGGTGGCGGTAGGGGCAAGCGGGTCCTATTTTGCCGGTAATGGGGAGGGGCTTTGGTCCAAGCAAAACTTCCCCTCCAATAGCAATATAACTACCCAAAGGCTAAACGATGTTGCCTGGAGCGGCTATCAGTATTTAATTCCCGCCAATGGCGGCAAGCTCTATTTCAGCCAGGGCGGGTGGGAAAGCGCCACTCAAACCACAAGCGCCGGCACCTGGGGCGGCGTTTATTATAATCAGGTAAGCGATCCTGACATTACCGCCGTGCATCATTCCACCGTATTTGATGAATACTATTCCGCAGCTACCTTTACGGGGGAATTCCGCCTGATTTTCTCCTGGGTTAAGGATACCTACGGCTATATTACCTCAGGCTCCACAGCGGAAGATTTGGATGAAGACCCGGATCCGGACGGCCTTTTAGTCAATTTTACGGCTATGGATACCCTAAGCTCCGGCCTTTCCAGAGGCAATAACCATAAAATTCTTTTAACCGGCGGTAAATATACCACCAGCGGCAGCAAAGGCTTTATATATTATCAAAATAAAGATACCGGCGTTAAAACCACTGTCCTTAAAGACAGCTCCAATGCCGAGCTTCACCGGATTAAAGAAATCCAATGGGTGGATACCCCCGGGGCGGAGCTTTTTAAAGCAGTGGGTAATAATAACAGCACCAGCACCAGTAATAAAAGTAAAATATATTCCTCCACAGACGGTTTGAATTGGGTTAGCGATACCCTGCCCAGTAATAATGATAGGCCCATAGTCTTTAATTCTATCTGCTTCGGGGCCGATAAATGGGTGGCTGTCGGCAATAGTAACTGGGCTTTAATTTACAATACCGCCGCTTCTACCCCCTCCTGGCAAAGCGTTAAAATCCGCTCAACTTCGGCGGTTTTCAACCGGGTTTCTTATGTGGGGGGCAAATTTTATGCCTGCGGGGATGGCGGCCTTATTTTCTCCTCCGAAAACGGCACTACCTGGGTACAGGAAGCCACCGGCTCCACCTTGGCCCTTTACGGAATACAGGGAAGGTGATTCCATGCTTAATTTTATTAAAAGCGGCCAAAATAAAAGCAGCCAAAATAAAAGCGGTTTAAATAATAGCGGCCTGAATAAAGGCCTTGAATATAACGGCGGGGCAAATCTGCCTAAAGCCTCTTATAAAGCCTCTAAAAGCCGGTTTTTGCCCTCTAGCAACCGGGGCTTTACCGTAATAGAGCTTATGGTTTCCCTCACCATTCTTTTAATTGTTTTGGCTTTGGCCTATAATTTATTGTATAGCGGGATGACCTTTTTTAAGCAGGGGGAGGAACGCTGGCTGGAGCAAAGAGAAATTAAAAAATTGGGAGATTTTATCGAAAGCAGCATTACCCTTTCCCACCGGGCGGATATTTTTGAGGAAGAAACCCCCAGCTTTGAGGAAGGCTTTAATTATATATACAGAGGCGAGGACGATTTAATTTATTTTAAACCCAAAGATGAAGAAGCCCCCTCCGCCATAACCTCTCAAAATCTTTCCCTTATTTTTGCCCGGGTGCAGGAGGATTCCGTAAATATTCCCAAGGCTTTGGCCTATAATATAGCCTCCCTGCGGCCTAACGGGTATAAATTAGGCAGCACGGTGTTTTTCCCTAATATGCTTATTTCCGCCCGGGTTAATGCCACCGGGGGCAGCCCTACGGAAAACAGCGTGGATGCCGGGAATGTTTTGCGCTTTGTAACGGATGAAAGCTTAGTCTCCGGCTTAGATGCCAGCGTGGTGGGGTGTTTTATAGCCACCGCCGCCTACGGCTCTTATGACCAGCAAAATGTAATGCTTTTGCGCCGCTTTAGGGATGATTTTCTTTTAAAAACCGCCTGGGGGGCAAAGTTTACCCGCCTTTATTATAAATATTCCCCGCCTTTGGCGGATATAATCCGCCAAAACCCTGTTTTAAAGGGGCTTTCCGCCATTTTGCTTTTGCCCTTAATCGGCCTGGCGGCGGCCTTAATTTACCCTGTTTTGCCTTTAGTTTTAGGGCTTATATTTGCCCTTATATTTTACGGCTTTAAAAAATATTTATTTAAGGGGGTGGCAGGCTTTAGGCTCAGGCCTTAGTATTTTTAAAGCCGGGCTTTAAGCGTATTAATATTTTTTAATAAAGGGCGGTTTAAGCTGGACACTTCCCCGCCCCTGTGCTATAATTTGCCGCATAAAGTATTGGTATTTATTATTGATAAATTAAAAGCAAATTATAGTTTGGTTAAGGGAAGTAAAAAGTGTTAAAGAGTAAAAGTGTTAAAGAGTAAAGAGTTAAAGAGTAAAAAGTGTTTAAATGTTTTAGTAAAAAACTAAAATTTTAGGGAAGTAAAAAAAAGGAGGATGAATATGTTTAAAAGAGGTTTAAAAAACAAAAAAGGCTTTACCCTGGTAGAATTAATGGTTGTTGTTGCCATTATGGCAGTTTTAGTCGCTATTGCAATCCCGGTTTTTAATTCCGTAACCGCAAAGGCAGAAAAGGGCACATGCCAGGCTAATCAGAGAATTATTGAATCGGCCATTGCGCAGTATAATTTAGTTAACGATACTCCATTAGGAGATAGTAATGATGGAGCTCTTGAAGCAGCATTATTCACTACAACAAAATATGTTCAATCATGGCCTACATGCCCTGGCGAAGGGACAGCTTATACATATACTGCGTCTACAGGTAAAGTTACCTGTAGCCATGGTGCCCATAACTGATACTAAGAAATTTTTCTTCTAACCCTACATAAACCAAATATAATGAGAGTGTGGCAGGGCCGCACTCTCATTATTGCCCTTCAGGCTTTTTTAAAATAATGGGCAAAATATACTAAAGCAGGTGGCAAAATGCTTCATTTAAAAGATTTATTTTCTCAATTAATTTTAAAAAACTTTTCAGATTTGCATATTTCCGTAGGGCTGCCCCCCTTTGGGCGGGTAAACGGCAGGCTAAGCCCTTTGCCCTATTCAATTATAAACCCGGAAGACAGCCGCCGTATGGCCCGGGAGGTTTTAAATAATGAGGAGCTTTTAAAGCTGGAGGAAGAAGGAGATGTAGAAACCTCCCTAACCCTCCCCGGGGGCTACCGCTGCCGCTTAAACGCCTACCGCCAAAGGGATGAAATAAGCCTGGCCTTAAGGGTTTTAAATTTACAGCTCCCCGGTTTTGACGAGCTGGGCCTCCCCGCCGTAATGGAAGAAATTTGCGGCCTAAAAAAAGGCCTGGTGCTTGTAACGGGCTCTACCGGCATGGGTAAAACCACCACAATTTCCGCCATGCTTAATTGGATGAATAAAAACCGGGCCGCCCATATAATAACTTTGGAAGACCCCATAGAATATATTCATAAGCCACATAAATGCATAATAAACCAGAGGGAAATAGGCAAAGATACCCCAGCCTTTAACCGCGGCCTGCGCTATGCCCTAAGGCAAGACCCGGATATTATCTTTATAGGCGAAATGAGGGATTTAGAGAGTATTTCCATAGCCCTTACCGCGGCGGAAACCGGGCATTTGGTTTTATCTACCCTCCATACCAGCGGGGCCGCCAATACCATAGATAGAATTGTGGATGTTTTTCCTCCTCATCAGCAGCTGCAAATACTGGTGCAGCTTTCTCAGGTATTGCAGGGGATAATTTCTCAGCAGCTTTTGCCCGGGGAGGATGAAGACAGCCGGGTTTTAGCCACCGAGGTTTTAATTGCCACCCCCGCGGTGCGGAATTTAATTAGAGAGCGGAGAATACACCAAATAGATAATGCCATTGTAACAGGGGCCAAGTTTGGCATGAAAACTATGGATAGCAGCATTTACGAGCTTTTGCTGGCCGGTAAAATAAGCTATGAGGATGCCCTTGCCCATGCCTATAATGTGGCGCAGCTAAAAAGCCTTATTAAAGGCAAAAGCACGGCCCTGGGGGTTTAAATGTACTTTTTATATGCTTTAGCCGCCGCCCTGGGGCTGATTATCGGCAGCTTTTTAAATGCCTGTATTTACAGGCTGCCCCGGCAAATACCCATAGCCCGGGGGAATTCCCTTTGCCCCGCCTGCCAAAACAGGCTTAAATGGTACCAGCTTTTTCCGTTTTTCAGCTATATTTTTTTAAAGGGCCGCTGCGGCTATTGCCGGGAGAAAATCTCCCTCCGCTACCCTTTGGTAGAGCTTATAAACGCCCTTTTATATATGGGCATTTTTAAGGCCTACGGCCCCACCTTAAGCGCTTTAGCCTTTGCCGTAATGGCCTCTGCTTTGGTTTTAGTTTTTTTTGTGGATTTGGATTTTATGCTCATCCCCAACGAGGCAATTTTTGCTCTTTTGGCGGCAGGGCTTATTCTTTTAAGCCAAAGCGAGCCGCTTTGGTGGGAGAAGGTAATCGGCCTTTTTGCCGTAAGCCTGCCCCTTTTTTTAATAGCTTGGCTTTCTCAAGGGAGGGCCATGGGGGGGGGAGATATTAAGCTTATGGCGGCTCTTGGCCTCTGCCTTGGCTATAAGCTGGTTTTACTGGCCTTTTTTTGCGGCACATTTTTAGGTGCGGTAATTTCTCTTTTAATCCTGGCAAAAAATAAAAATAAAGATTTAAAAACAGAGGTGCCCTTTGGCCCCTATTTAGTTATAGGCGCTTTTATAGCCCTGTTTTTCGGCAATGCCATAATTAACGGCTATATAAGGCTTTTTTTGTAAAGCTTTAAGCTATTATTGTCCACACGCCCGGCCTACAGAACCCCTTAGGGTTTTTTTATTTTGCCTTAACCTTTAATTAAGCAAAAGCTAAAACATTATAAATGCGTTTTTTAAAAGCAATTGTATTAACAAATAACGGTTTAGTAATATATGTACAAAAATTAATAAATATTAAAGGCGCAGGCAGGCCGGGGCTAAATACCTATTGCAGGCTTAAGGCAATTTTTAAACCGACAAAAAGGGCTAAAAGTGTCTTTTATCTAGACAATTTGTTGTAATAGGTGTATAATTTAGCTGTCTAAATGGTTAATAATTAATTAACGAGGCAAAAAAAGAAATTATGCTCTAAAAAATGCTTTTGCTGTTTACTTTATCCTAAGGAGGCAGAGGTTTTTTTTGAAAGCGGGGGGGATCTGTGGGTATTCTGCTTTATAGCCGGCCAGAAATGAAGAAAATCCTCAGGGAATTACCTATGGATGTGCTTAATCATATGAAGCGGGTAGAGGTTAATGTAGGGGCTTTTACTGATATACTTTATAAAAGCGGTGAGCCTATTAAAGGCCTGCCAAGGCATAAATGCAATTATTTTGGCATTGCCGCCTTTTATCATGATATCGGCAAGGCTTTAATTTCCCCCAATACTTTACTTAAGCCGGGTAAACTAAATAAGCGGGAATGGGATTTAATCCGCAAGCACCCTATATATTCCATGCATTTATTTACAATTGTGTGGGAAAATATTTTGCCCGGCCAGGCCGACCGCACATTTAAATTGGTTTTTGATGCCGCTATTTATCATCATGAGCGCTGGGATGGCTGCGGTTACCCCATGGGGCTGAGGGGGAGGGAAATACCCCTGATTGCCAGAATAACCGCCCTTTGCGACGCTTATGATTCCATGACTAATTGCAGGCCCTACCGGGAGGCTCTGCCCAGGGAATATGCCCGGGCCGAAATTCTCGCCAATGCCGGCACTCAATTTGACCCCCAGCTGGCGGAAATATTTTTAGCAAACGAAAGTAAATTAACTAATTATTCCTGCCCCGGCCTTATGCAAGCCGCCCTTACACAGCCTGGCCTTACTCAACCGGCCTTAGCAAGCCTGGCTTTACAGAACCCCTTAGGGGTTTTTTTATTTTGCGGCCTTGTGTTTTATGCAGATGTATAAAGAAATGCAAAAGCCGAATACTATAAATAACTATAAATAATAATTAATTTAAGGAGGCATTTATGAGCGCTAAAAAAACAAAAACAAAAAGCGGCCCCGTAGGGGCCTTTAAAACCCTGGCCGTAACGGATGATTATAAAAAAGAGCCAAAAACAAATATCCCCATACCCAGCGATTTTGATATTAAAGAGGGCAGGGATTGGGTAAATCATAATCAAAAATAAAATATGTTTAGAAAATAAGAGTAAAACCGGCCTTTGGCCGGTTTTACTCTTTGCTGATTAAATGCTGACTTTTTTAATTGCTACTTTTTTAATTTCTGCTTTTTTAATTTCTGCTTTTTTAATTTCTGCTTTTTTTAATTATTGGGGCTTTCTTTCAGGCGTGTTTTATCCTGAGGGAGATTATGCAGAGTTCTGTAAGGGGATATGGAGCGGCTATCCATAAAGGTTCTGAGAAAATCATAAAGGTTAAAGGGGGCGTAAGGGGCAAAATAAGGAATATTAAAGCTGCTGGCGGAAACTATATTTACCAGCACAAGGGTAAGAAATAATGTGAAGCCGAAAAAACCGAAAAGCCCCGTAATAATAATTATGCCGAATTTTAGCAGCCGGAAGACATTCATTAAAGTATAATCCGGCAAAACAAAGGAAGATAAAAGGGCGACGGAGGTCATCATTAAAAGGATGGGGTTAAAGAGCCCCGCGGAAACCGCGGCCTGGCCAATAACAATGGCGCTGACAATACCTATGGCCGAGCCGATTTCTTTAGGCACCCGGATAAGGGATTCCCGAATTAGCTCCATAAGAAATTCCAGCAATAAAACCCCCACAATTGGGGCAAAGGGCACCTGGGCGCTTAATTCCGCCAGTAATATGCTGTATTCCGCCGGTAAAACATAGGGATGAAATGAATTTACGGCAATATACAGGCTGGAGAAGGTAAAGGCCAGAAAAATTGCGATATAGCGGATAACTCTGGATAAAAGGCCGAAATATTTATTATCGTAAAAATCGTCGCAGGAATAAAAGAATTCATTAAATGTAATGGGGGCCGTAATGGCAAGGCAGCTCCCCTCTACAAGAATAACTACCCGGCCGTCTAAAATCAGCCTTGCCGCCATATCGGAGCGCTCCGCAAGGCCCATTTGAGGGAAAAGATTATAGCGCTTATTTAATAAAAAGGCCTGAAGCTCCCCGGATTCATAAATGCCGTCTACATCAATGGCCTCTATTCTGCGGGTGATTTCTTTAACTACATTTTCATTGGCCACATCGTTAAGGTATACAACAGCTACCTGTGAGCGGGTTCTTCGGCCTACTTTAAAGTTTTTTATTTGCAGATTATCGTCTTTAATTCTGTTTTGCAATAGAGATATATTGGCATCCAGGTTTTCAATAAAGCAATCCTTAGGCCCTCTGGCGGCATATTGAATTTCCGGCGCGGGGATAGATCTTTTTTCAACCCTTTTTAAATTGAGAACAAGATATTTGGCATCGGTAGAAAAAAGGATTACCGTCATGCCTGAAAGTACATACTCTAAAACAGCGGCGGATTCATTATCTATATCGCAATCGGGAATATAGAGAATTTTATCCAGGGCGGTTTGGGTATCCACAGGTTCTCCCCTTTGAGCGCAATGGCGGATAAGGGGCTTAATAACAGCCTCTGAAAGCATGGTGGTATCCGTAAGCTGCATAACAAATAAAATAACAAGGCTGCCCCCTTTAAAGGGGATTTTTTTTTGCCGCACATTTATATTTTTAGATTTTATATCCGCGATTATCCGCTGAAATTTAGAATTAGATTTTAACATATTATCTTATTCTCCGGCTTTATGATTGTAATCCCTAAGGGATTTGGCTTTTATGGTTGCATGGACATTAAGGTTGATATTTATTTTACTGAATTCCCGGCGCCAATCCAGCTTGCGGTAAATTGCCGGGTAGGAAATATAAAATTCATCATCAAAGCTCAGATAATCCCAATTAAATATATTCTTTGCAGTATTTATGGCATCATTTATATCCATTTTTATTTTATCCTCCAATATTTCTTCCAGCTTTCTTAAGGTTTCGGGAGGGGCTAAATCTGGGACGGGTTTATTATAATACATAAGGTTACCGTTAATTTTAAACTCCATATCATAGCTTATTTTACCATTAGCATATTTGGGCTTTATTTTTTTGCTTTTTAATTCGGCAAGTACGGTATATTCCGTACCCTCATAATCCAAAACATAAGTCCATTTGGCATGGGGGTTTTTAAGATAAATAAGGCCATGGCATTCCACCTTGGGTATAAACCCGATAAAATGTTTACCCCCTACTACGGCATAGCCTTCAAGCCCCAGGCTTTTATTGTTTAAGCCGATGCGGGGAACAATAAAGCAGCTGTAAACATTAGAAATATTCTCAATCAGGCGCATTGTGGATCTTAAAAAAGTTTGGCCCTCCCTTTCAATATCCAAAATAAGGTCTTCGGCATAAAAGCCCACGGATATCCCCTCATCATTCAGGGTTTTAAAAAGCTCTTCCGGGTCTTCAGTAGTTGTTACCGTCATAACTTTTTTTCGGTAATCCACATTTTCCCTCAGCCTGTTAAAATAATCCACAAGGTCATCCCCGTTAATATTTTCCGTTAAAATTAAAGTTCTAATGGAGCTTAAATAAATGGGCTTATCCAGCTGGCGTTCTAAATCTTCCCTGGCTTTGGGCAGAGTTGCTCCCTCCCCTTTAATTATTCTGTATTTAGGGGCATCCCCGGTATTTGAGTTCCCGTTGGAGCCGCTGCTGTCGGTATTGGCAATTTCAAGATAAAAATCGTATTTATCGCCTTTTTTATCTAAAACTACAGCGGTAACAATAGCTCTTTTATTAATTTCTCGGGCATCCCAGCAGCCGTTTAGGGGTAAAAGCATAATTAAAATAATTATTAAATTAAACAGTTTTTTGGCCATCTTTTTTTACCTTTGCAATAAAAAAAACAAGAGCGGGTATTATTACAGCGGAAAGGATTCCGGAATAGAGGACTATATTATTCATAATATCATCCAAATTGCTGATATTATGAATAAAAAGGCAGATAATATAAGTTAAAGCGCCGATTGCCATAATTAAAAAAGAGCGGTTGGCTTTAGGAATAAGCTGGCAAAGAGGCTCCGCGATGGCAGAAAATACAATAACAATACCTAAAAATAAGCCGATAAAGCCAAAAATTAAATAAAGAATATCCACCCTTTCTAAAACGGGTATTCTAACCAGCCGCAGCCCCTCCAAAACAGGGGTTTTATAATAAAGCAAATTGCTTAAGCCCATTACATTTAAAATGCTTAAAAAAGTAAGGGTATAATATATGCCTACAAAAATAATGGAAAAAAAAGCAATTTTAGGCGCCTTAAGATTTTTTTTAGTAAAGGGGATGATAAACAATGTCTCCACCCCTAAAAAGGGAATAATAATATCTTTTGTGCCCTTTAAATAGTCGCCTATTCTTTCCGCATCAAAGAGGGGGAGAAGATTATATTTAATCCCCTGAGTAAAGGCCAGGCCATAAATTAAGAGGGAAAAAATAACTAAGGTCGGGCCGATTAATTCAAAAAGGCGGGCAATATTTGTAATGCCTTTGGTTGTTATCATGGCAAAAACTGTAAGGGCCAGAAGAGAGGTTGCCCAAACGGGAGATTCCGGCAGGAAGTATTCTTCTAAAATTGTAAAAAGGTGGCAGGCCAAATAAAGAAAAACCGTAAAAAAATAAAGCATATAATAAATTATAAGTATTTTACAAACGGCTTTGCCCAGAATGTCTTTTGTATAATCAAAAAAAATCCTGCCTTTATACATTAAATTAAGCTTAGTAATAAAGAGAGAAAAAAGGGCGAAAAAAACAGTATTAATTAAAATCGGTATCCAGCCGCCCCTTCCGCTTAACTGGGCCGCGGAATAGGGTATGGTTAGCAAATTATAGGTAATAAGGGTTACCAGAATTAAAAAGGATAATTGCCGATTGGTGATGGTATTATGCATAGCCTCTCCCCTAAGCTGATTTGTAATATTTTACCCGTTTTAGGCGAGCTTATACAAAAGCGGCCGCCTGTGACCCAAAGAATATACTTTGAACTTCAAAACATATTGACAAACAGGCTTATAGGTGTATAATACAAATATCTTGAACTTCAAACTAAAAAGGGGGTGGGGTTTACGGAGGATAAAGCGGCTCTCTTAAATAGTTTTTTAGTTGAGGTTTTTAATCAAATTCTTAAAACGGAGGAATTATCCATAGACCTTGAGGGGTTTAAAAACCTTTCTTTAAAAGAGCTTCATGTTATTGAAGCTGTTTGCATAGGGGGAGAGCAGGGCAGGGATAATTGCTCTGCCGCCATTGCCGAAAGTCTCAGAATAACCCCGGGAACATTAACCATTGCCGTAGCCCTTTTAGAAAAAAAGGGTTATCTTATCCGCCATAGGGATGAAAAGGATAAAAGAATTGTAAGAATAAGCCCCACAGATTTAGGGAGGCGGGCAAATGCCTGCCACGGCCGTTTTCATGATGAAATGATTAAAGATATACTAAGTATTTTAAATGAGGATGAGGCCGCGGTATTTATCCGGGCCTTAGGCTGCATAAGCTCCTTTTTTAGGGCAAAAAACACTAAGAGTTAGGAGAAAATAATGGTTCATATTATTACAGACAGCACAAGTGATATTACATCTTTAAAAGCCGGAGAATTAGGCATAGAAATTCTCCCCCTAAAGGTAAATTTCGGCGAGGAAAGCTACCGGGACGGCATTGATATAAGCATTGAGGATTTTTACCGGAAGCTGGAAGAAGCGGAAACCTTACCTTTTACATCCCAGGTTAACCCCAATGAGTTTGAATAGGCCTTTAAGCGCTGTTTAGACCGGGGGGAGGAAGTGATTTTTATCGGGATTTCCTCTAAATTAAGCGGCACCTGTCAATCCGCCTATATGGCAAAAGAGACAATAGACAGCCAAATGATACATATTGTTGATTCCGAAACGGTTTCCTATGCCATGGCGCTTTTAGTTATGGAGGCTGTTAAGCTTAGGGAAAAGGGCCTAAGCGCCGGAGAAATAGTTAAAATAATTGAAGGTTTAAAAAAGAGGCTGGTTTTAATTGCCGGTGTAGAAACCTTAAAATATTTAAAAATGGGGGGCAGGCTTTCCGCCGCTTCCGCCGCCTTAGGGGAATTTTTAAATATACGCCCCATTATTTCGGTAGTTGAGGGCAAAGTAATTGCCATTGCCAAGGCAAGGGGGCGTAAAGCCGTCTTTAAGCAAATGCTGAAAGAAATGGAAAAAGACGGAGTAGATAAGGCCTACCCTTTTTGCTTCGGCCATTCCAATGCGCCGGAGATTTTAAAGGAATGCAGAGACTTTTTTGCCCCCTATGTAGATGAAGATAATTTAATTATTGAAAATATCGGCTGTGTTGTGGGCACCCATGCAGGCCCCGGCGCTGTGGGTATCGGCTATGTTAAAAAATTATAGGTTTATAGAGCGTAGGGTTAGCATGGGTATTTAAAGACGCTTTCCCTTATGGCTCAGGGCAAAAGTATAAAAAGAGATTATTTTAAGTTTTTATATAAGAGGTTTTAGAGGTTTATTATTATGAGATAGCGCAAAGAGTAAACAAAGACTATTTTTTATGCCTATATAATAAGTTTTAAAGGTATATTAGAGATTAAAAACCGGCGGGCTTTATAAAGCCCGCCGGTTTTCTTTTAAGTTTTATTATATGTATATTTTTAGGGTTTATTTCTTTTTCTTGGGCAAAGGCTGGGGAATCAGCTTTTCTAAAATATTAATAACCTCCCGGCAAAGGGGGGAATTATCAATATCTAAAATATAATGCTCCTTGGCCCCCTGATAGGGAAATCCCTTTGCGGCATCCTTCATTATATTATCAAGGCAGGGATGAATTTTAATAAAAACCGTATTATCGCAGACCATTAAAATCGGCTTATCATTTATATAAATCATATATTCGCCGAACATTTTTCTGTGGCGTATTATACCGGCGCCTTCTATTTGCTCACAGACATATTCAATAAAATCCCTTGTGGTAGCCATATTTATTCCCCCGTTTTTAGAGCGCAAATTGCCTTAATTATAACCCTGAATATATTTAGCGTAAATTTTGCAGGTTTTTCTTTTTTAAATAAGGCGCATAAATTTAAAAGGCTTTTAATTTAGCCCCGGCCCGGCCGATTTTTTGGGCATTTATTTTTACTCGGGGGCTATATTGCTTTTCGGCATATGTTTTCTGGCTAAATTAGGGTTAATATTCCCCCAGCTGAAAATCTGCGCTTAATTCCGTGCGGTTACCCCGGCCGGTTTTTTTAAAAATATTACCGGTATGAAATTTTACCGTACTTTCTGTTATATAGAGGGCGGCGGCAATTTCTGAATTGGAGAGGCCCCGGGCTATGAGATTAAGTATTTCCCGCTCCCTTTGGGAGAGTTTAAAGCGGGCTGCGTAAATTTCAAGGCGCCGCCGCTCCGCCTCAAGGGGGTTTGGGGCAGATATGTAAAGCCTTTGATAAAGATAGAAAAACAGGATAATAACCAGTATAAAAATTAGGCCGCAAAAGATAATTAAAGGGGTAAAGGGAAGAAAGGCCGCGCCGAGAGCGCCGGCGGCATCCCCCAGCCTGCCCCCTAATAAACCCAAGGCGGCTAAAGAGAGAAAACCTGTTTTGGCGGAAATATCCGCAAAAACAAGTATGCGGTATACTGCAAAAAAACCTAAAAAGAAATAAGCCAAAACCCAGGTTAGGGTTTCTCCGGCATAGCTTGAGCCCAAAGCCAGGGCGGCAAAGGGAAAGGCCAGAGCCGCCATACAGCAAATTGCGCCCCAGCGGCGGTTTTTATCGCTTATAATACCGGCAATGATTAACCCTCCGGCATAAAAAGCACGGGTAAATTCAATATATACACTGCCGGCAGCGCTTTGAAGGGGAAAAGAAAAGCCAAGGGTATTTAAAAGGGATAGTAAAAAAAGAACTGCCGCAGCAAGGTAAATAAGGCCTTTAGCGGGGCAGGCGGCGCGGTATTTTTCTTCCCGGCTTGGCTTTTGGGGGGGATTTAAAAACCCCAAAAGCAAAATAGATACAAGCATTAAAAGGCTTATGGGAATAATACTGGTATAAGAATGAAGAAATTTGCCTCCGCCGGGTAAAGATAAGAGCCATGTTCCTATACTGCCTATGGCATAAGCGCAGCCAAAAACTATACCCCGGCGCTGCCAGGGTATATCGGTAACCAATCGGGTAAGATAACAGCCGGAAAGAATTCCGATTGCAAAATTCATTAATAAACCGCAAAAATTTATTATATTTGCCGAGGAGGAAAATACGGCGGCCAAAGC
Source organism: Clostridiales bacterium (assembly GCA_040767605.1). Lineage (GTDB taxonomy): Bacteria > Bacillota > Dehalobacteriia > UBA4068 > UBA4068 > JAXGOI01. The sequence continues at coordinate 710,990 of JAXGOI010000001.1, read as the reverse complement.
GCAGGCCAAAGTAATTAAAGATGCTATAAAGGGCAGTTTGCGTCCCCCGGCAAAGGCCGGGGATTTTTTAAAAAGCAGGGCGGCAATACCAATGCCTCCGGCCTGAAGGAGATAATAAAGCCCCCCGGTTAAGAGGCTTACGGTTTCGGCACTATAATAATTAAAAAGCCGGTATAGCTGAACTATAAAGGCCGAGCCGGTTGCAATAAATGTAAGGCCGATAAGGGCAATAAAATAAAGGCATTTGTTTTTTACCGGAATAGGCCCGCTTTTAAGCATATTGCACCACCCTTTTAATTAAGCTGATTTATTAACCTATATTAATTAATTATACTATAGGTCGAAATATTATCAAGAGGCCAAAGGGTTATTTTAGGAGAAAAGCCAAGGTAAAAGGGGCCTGTACTAAAACTATACCCCCCTGTGCCAAAGCTGTACTTGTAATTTTGGATAAAGTAGTCTATTTTGCAGGCAGGAGGTGTGCCTTATGGATGGTTCTTCCCGCCGCTACCCTTATGATAAGCGGATTATGCTTAATGTACTCTACGACACCCTGGATAATCTCGGCTTTAAAATAGAAAGATCCAACAGTGAAAGAGGAACGATTATTGCGGCCTCTAAAGAGGAAAAGCCAAAGCGGGTGCGGATTGCCTGCGGCGGAGTTTTACCGGAGGGCAGGGAGACGGAGATTAAAATCTACCCGGAGCCCGGGAGTGAGGCCGAAGGCCTTGGCGAAATTATTTTAGATGAAATGGATGCCATGGTAAAACGCAGCCTTCGCTTTAGTAAAACAGAAGAATAAAAGTTGTAAAACAGAAGAATAAAAATTATAAAACAGCTTAAAAAGCAAGGAGGAAGCAGGATGAGAAAAATTTTTATTTTTATTATTTGCTTTGTTTTATGTTTGGGGCTGGCCTCGGCGGCCTTGGCGGAAGAAGGAGACGGTATAAACTATACTATAACCGTTACCCCTCCTGAAAACGGCTCTGTTTCCGCAGAAGGGATGATTGCTTATTCAATAGAAGTGCCTAAGGGGGAAAGCAGGCTTTTTACAATTATACCGGATGCGGGATATAGAGTTTTCTCCGTACTTGTTATAGAGGGAGATTTTACCGACGATTGGTCATGGAATCTGAATTATAAGGGAGACGGGAGCTTTGATTTTTTACTGGAGGATATTCAAGGGGATTTGACTCTTGAGGCAATCTTTGCTGAGGAAGATTTAGACGGGCTGCTTAGCCAGAATTTTGTTGTGCTGCTGGAAGATGCGGATACCCCGGCAAAAATTCAAGAGATTTTGGCTAATGATTTTGGAGCCTCCGGCTATGCGGTAAATACCGAAGATATATCCGTTTTTAATATTCAAACGGATAATATAGGCGAAGACGGCTACGGCACCTTTGATTTTACAGTTACCCTGGGGGTTGGGGAATCAGAGCAGAAAACAGGTTATATAGTAGCCGCCCAGGATGATATTTTATTTAAGCTTACAGATGAGGAGGGCAATAGCCAAATATGCGTTGCCATAAATACAAGCCACCCAGATTATGGGATGGAAATAGAGGTTCCGGCAATGCATAGCGGTACAATGGAGATTTTTGGTTGCGGCAACCTTATAGCCGCGCCTCTTGATAAAAAAACCCGGGATTCCCTTATAGACGGCAAGGTGCCCCTGCCTTTTTACCGGGCTCAATTCCATATTTTTAGTTTTTACTCAGGGATGAATCTTTACGGTATTTATGTAATACAGGAAGATGCCTTATGTGTTGAGGTTTCTGCCAAAACCGATGAGAATGAACAAAAAACGGAAGCCTGGAATATGGGACGCTATACAGACCTAACCCTGGGGAGCGATACTTCAGAGGTTTATTTTGGCAATGAGGAATTTGTTCTTTCTCTGCCGGCGACAGATATTGGGGCTGCCGGCAGCTTTGAGGTAGAAACCGGAGATTTTGGCGGCTATACCGTTGAGGATAATTTAGACGGAACATATTCCGTACATTTTTTATCTGATTACTATGATTTAATTACCCTTGATTTATTAATAAACGGCAGTATAGAAAGGGAATTAATTATACACCGGGTGGGGGTAAATATTGAGGAGTGTATTTATGAAGAAGGGCCCCCCTCTTTTACCGTGGCCCATGGTACCCAGGCCGGCACGGCAATATATTTTTCAGACGGTAATTATTACCGGGTTTACGGTACATATTATATTCCGGATAAGGGCGATGAGGCCCCCTACGGGCTTTATGTAGTATATACCTGGCAGGATGGCAGCAAAACTACGGAAATTATTACCGAGCCATGCAATGACCCGGCTCCGATGTCGGCAGAGTTTATAAACGGTGTGTTTATCTATGGGGAGAATTCTGCCAATGCCTGTGATTATCTGCTATATGCCGGAAGTGATGCCAATAATGCCCCGGTGAGAATTAATGTTACTGTTTTAAAGGGCAACCCCGAATTAGACGATAGCTTTAGCGGTGTGTTTTTCGGCTCGGGCGCCGGTGTAAACTGGGAAAGGGAATAGGGGGAATAAAATATGAAATATAATTTTAAAAAAGCTTTTTATGTCTTTTTGGCGTCTCTTATACTTTTTGCTTTTTTTAGCCCCGGCGCAATAGCGCTGGACCCCTCCGCCTATCAAATAGAGGCCGCTTATTCGGCGGGTTCCCTTAGGGTAAACGGGGAGGCCGAAATTAATCTACTTGCCGTCGCTCTTTTGGTTTATAAAGATGATAATTTGCTGCGTTTGGAAACTACCGGAGTAAAGGAAGGCGTTTTTACCGCAACAATTAAAATTAAACTTGAACCCGGTACATATAAGGTAAAAGCGGCGAATTATACTGGCGGGGAATTTTTTGCCGAAACAGACTTTACCGTTGTTGCGGCCCCCTCATCCCCATCCGGCGGAGGGGGAGGAGGAGTATATACCGCAGATATTAACGGCGGGGGTAAAATCCCGGTACTTTTAGATTTAAGCGCCGAAAATGCGGCGGTTAATTTGGCAAATATAGCCGGCGCCCTTGGCCGGGGAGAAAATATCGGGATAGAATTACCTTCTATACCCGGTGTAAGTACATATACGGCAAATATCCCTGTTTCCGCATTATCAGGCACAGATAACGGCTCTCTGACTTTTACTACGGGGGCAGGCAGTATTACGGTTTTACCCAATATGCTGACTGATATTGAGGGCTTAAAGGGAAAAGAGGCGAAAGTTTCCATAGGTTTGGGGGATAAAACCGCCCTAAGTGAGGATTTACAAGAGGCAATAGGGGATAAGCCCCTGATTTGGCTAAGCCTTGCCATAGACGGCAAGATAATGCCCTGGGATAACCCCCAGGCGCCGGTAGAGGTAAGTATACCCTATACTCCCACCTCCGCAGAGCTTGAGAACCCGGAAAATATAATTATTTGGTATATAGACGGCTCCGGGAATATTATTACCATACCCAATGGCCGCTACGATTCGGCCAGCGGCAAAGTAATTTTTAGCACCACTCATTTCAGCAATTTTGCGGTGGCCTATAATAAAATATCCTTTAATGATGTAAAAGCGGAGGCCTGGTATAATAGGGCAATCAGCTTTATTGCGGCAAGGGGAATTACAACAGGTACGGGGGATGGAAATTTCAGCCCCCAAGCCCGGCTTACCCGGGGGCAATTTATTGTTTTTTTAATGAGGGCCTATGGCATTGAGGAAGATTCCGCTTCTTTAGATAATTTTACAGATGCCGGCAATACTTATTATACCAATTACCTGGCCGCCGCCAAAAGGCTGGGGATTAGCACAGGTATCGGCAATAATATGTACGGGCCGGAGAATAAAATTACCCGCCAGGAGATGTTTACCCTTTTATATAATGCCCTTAAAGCACTGGGTAAAACCCCCGAAGGGGGCGGCAAGGGTTCAATTAGGGATTTTTCCGATGCCGGGCTCATTAGCCCCTGGGCTCAGGAAGCCTTAACAGCCTTTATCGCCAAGGGGATTATTAGCGGCAGTAATGGCAGCCTAAACCCTCAAGGCTCAGCCACCCGGGGAGAAATGGCCCAGCTATTGTATAATTTATTTGCAAATTAAATAAAACTTTAAAAGATAAATATAAAAACAGATTAATATTAAATACGGGCCAATCACAAAGATGATTGGCCCGTATTTTTGCCGGGAAAGGCTTGGCGCAAATTCCGCCGCCTTAAATTCGATTTAACTTAAATTCCCCTTATTAAGAGGCTTATTCGATTAAATTATTTTTTATACTCAGGTAAAATAAATCAACGCCCTAGCCCGGCTTTTGTATAAACCTACTATAATTAGTAGCTATTAAAAAGATGCTTTCTCCTCTAAAATAAATATATTGGGAGGGATTGCCATGAAAGGAAAAATTTTAGATAATCCGAAGGCTGATGCCGTTCTGACATTAACCCTGCGAGAAAGGGAGATTTTTTATATGCTCCTTAAGGGGATGAAGGCTAAGGAAATTGCCTCGGAGGCCTCTATTAGTATTTGGGGTGCCAATTACTTTATAAAACAAATTTACCGTAAATTAAGTGTTAACAGTAAAACAGAATTGGTGCTGCAGTACTTTGATTTTCGGCGCCATTCGGTGGAATAGTTTTTAGCCTTTTACTTCTAAAATAAGGGGTTTGGTATAAAACTAAAGGTATTTGAATATAGTTTTATCCGGTTTAAGGCAGGTTAAATTATAGTGATTTATTTAGTCTGGAGGGTTTTTAAATGAAGAAGCTTTTATCTTTATTAATTGCCGCGGTTTTTCTGCCTATGCTGTGCGCCTGCGGCACCCCGGCAGTTGATTCCCCCTCGCTTCCCCAGGATTCTCAGGAGGGAAAAAGGCCGGAGAGAGTTATAACGGCATCCTCCCTGATATCCCTTGAGGAGGCGGAGGGCATACTGCAAACAAAATTGGAAGTTATGGAAATGGATAAAGAAATACCCGGGGGTAAACTCCAATGCGTATACGCTAATGATGAAATTATGCTGCAAATTTTTATTACTCAGGATGCTTTAATGAGCGGCCTTAACCTTGAATACGGCGGAGCGGAAAATACTTTTAATGAGCTGGTAAAATTTCAAAGGGAGGACTCTCCGGAGTATATTTTTGAGGCCGGAGATTTGGGCGAAGAGGCATATTTTATGGATTTGGCGGAAAATAATCGCTGGAGCTTACACATACTCCAAAGGGGATGTATAATATCCCTTCATCTGGATGGCACGGAGGAAAAAGACTGTGTATGGGAAAAACTTGAAGAGGCGGGAAGGCTTGGGGCTAAAAATTTGGCCGCGGCGGTAAATTAGCCAAGTTTTTGTAAATTGCTATTTAAAAAGTAATAATTTTAGGAGGAGAATTATTATGAAAGCCATATCAAAAGCCATAAGATTTTTTTATAGTATTTATGGAGGTGAATCTAAAATGGTCAAAAAAAGCAGAATCCTTTGGGCTTTGCCGGCAATTATGCTGGTCTTATCCATAGCAGCCCCGGCAGCCCATGCATATATGCCTGTTGAGGCAGCGAACCCCATATCGGAATACGGAATTTATAGCAGCGTCGATGTAAAAGTTATCAATAACATCATCGAAAACAACGGGCTTAAATTACCAAAATGGAATTCAGGGCTGACCCCGCCGGCCAAGTGGGATTATTATGTATCCTGGAATGATGCCAAGCCCAAAAGAATTGAAAAATTATACATAAATTTTTCGTATTTAAGCGGCACCCTTGATGTTAGCGGGCTGTCTGCCCTGGAAAGAATGAATTGCGGATCTAACGAAAACCTTACCGGGCTTAATTTAAAAGGCTTGACTTCCCTTAAAATACTTATGTGCTGGTCTACCGGTTTAAAAACTTTGGATGTAAGCGGTCTTAGTTCTCTTGCAGAAATTTGGGCTGATGAATCTCAGATAGGCAGCGTAAACCTTTCAGGAGCAACAAGGCTGAGGGCTTTAGATTTGACACGCAACCCGGTAACCAATATCAATCTTAAGGGATTGCCTAATCTTGAGGAATTACTTTTTTCGGAATGCAAACTCACTCAATTAGATCTGGACGGTTTACCTAAGCTCGAACTACTTGTTATTAATGAGAGTAAGCTAAAGGAGTTAAAGATAAATAACTTGCCCAACCTCGAAACATTGATTTGCAGAAGCAATGGTTTCAAAAATCTTAATCTTACGGGTGTGCCTGGTCTTAAAGAGCTTAACTGTAGTATGAATTTACTAACAAATCTTGACCTTAGCGCCACACCTAATCTTCAGAAACTGTATTGTTACGATAACTTATTAACAAGCCTTGATCTTACAAATACCCCTAATCTTATAGAGCTCTGGTGTGAAGATAATTCCCTTAGCGGCCTTAACACTTTAGCCAACTCTAAGCTTGAAAAGCTGCGTTGCATGAAAAACAACCTTACAGGTTTGAATTTAAGCGCTAATAAAAAACTTACAACGCTGGATTGTTCCAACAACAATTTAAAAGAGCTGGATCTGAAAGGTCTTAACTCCCTTAAGTATCTGGAATGTTTTGGCAATAAAATTTCTGAACTTGATGTCAATAGCCTTAGTAACCTGCGTATAATAAATTGCAGCGGAAACCTGCTCACAAGGCTGGATGTCAGCAAATTAGATAAAATGATGGATGTGCTCTGTGACGACAACAATATTACTGACTTAAAACTCTGCCCTGATGTTAAATATTACGAGGTAGATGTCAGATACAACAGGCTTAAGGATAGCGATAGTCTTAAAGGAAAAGACAGGGAAGGGAAAGATATAGAGTGGGGAACTAATAAGGGGTTCTTGGGGATTTATTTATTTGACCCTCAAAAGTCAGCGGATTTCCCGATTCAGCTGCCGGGGTCCGGCAATCAGCTTATAGAAATCCCCCGGCTTCCGGGAACGGGAGGGGTTATCACAATACCCAGCAAACCGGGGCAAAGCTTCCAAATACCAACGGCCTATATGGACTATTTGCGGGAAAGAGAGGCCCGGGCCGAGGAGCAGTTAGAGCAGTTTACCCTCAACTTTGATACAACAGGCGGCAGCAAAATAAGCAGCATAAAAGAAGACAGGAATGCCATCATTATGCTAAATAAGTATTCCCCCACTAAAGAAGGGTATATTTTTGAAGGCTGGTATGAGGATAAGGCTTTAAGCAAAAAGGTGAATATACTCATATTGGAGAAAGACATAACAATATATGCTAAATGGGAGGAGAATAAAGCGCCGCTGTTTGCCGATGCCAGCGCATGGGCCCTCCCGGAGCTGGAGAAAGCCGTTGCTGCCGGCCTTGTTCCGGAGATACTTAGAGGGCTGGATATGAAAAAATCCATCAGCCGTGAGGAATTTGCGGAGCTTGCGGTTCAGCTTTATGAGACGGCAACAGGCAAAACCATACTTGTAATGGGCGCCAACCCCTTTAAAGATACCGCAAATCAGCAGATTTTAAAGGCCTACCAGGTAGGTATTACAGACGGAGTATCCGCTACGGCATTTTCCCCCAATACCCTTATTACCCGGGAACAATGCGCTACCATGCTTTACCGGGCTATTAAGGCAATCGCCCCTAAGGCGGATTACAGCATAACGGGAATACCCAATTTCCCAGACCAAGCCCATATAGCCTCCTGGGCGGCGGAGGGAACAAAGTATATGTCTAAATTGGGGATAATCCTTGGGGATACAAAGGGCTATTTTATGCCTAAGCCCTTAAATGCCGCTCATACAGCCTCCGGCTACGGTATGGCCGCCAGGGAAGCCGCGGTACTTATGGCAATCCGCACATTTGAGAAAATTAAATAAGGCATGCAAAGAGAATCTTTCCCCCGCAATTATTATAAAACGGCAGGAATTATGCCGGTTTAAACCCGGGTTTTAAATAATTATTTTGAATAATTGTTTAAAATACCTGCTTAAAATACCTGTTAAAAAAGGAGGATTATTATGAAAAGTATACTTAGAGCCATACCGGTTTTGCTTTTGGCATTGCTCTTTATCTTTTTACTGCCCTTGGGAAATTATGCTAATGCCGCTATACAAGATGGCCCCTACGGTATATACCATGTAGGTGATGTGGAAGCATTCAACGAAATCATTGAAAAACATAATTTAAACCCTCAATATAAAACCTTCGAAACCTGGAAACCATATCAAGCGATGCCGGATGGCTGGGATAATGAGAATTATGTTAGATGGCATAAAGACGAAAATGGAGTTAACAGGCTTTACTTCTTGGAATTACATGGTTTTGGTTGGGACTTATCCGGAGATTTAGACCTGACTAAATTCGAAAAGCTGGTGACGTTTAGAGCAGATAGTAGTTTAAACAGCATTAATGCCAGCAATATGAAAAATCTTAAAAACTTGTACCTTATTTCCACAGTTTACTCAGAAAATAACCTTAGCAATTTAAATGTGCAGGGTTCGGAAAATCTGAACAGCATTTCTTGTGCTGGACAAAAACTAAAAACCCTTGATTTGAGAGGCCTTAAAAATCTCGGATATTTGGATTGTCATAATAATGAACTTACAGAGCTAAAGCTCGCCGGGTGCAATAGCCTTCAGCACTTAGAATGCTATGGCAATAAACTGCAAAACCTCAACTACAATTTGCCGGAGTTAAGGAATTTAGACTGCAGGAATAATAAGCTTACCACTTTAAATCTCACTGCTTCTAAACAGCTGAAAAATTTAGATTGCAGTGAAAACCAGCTTATAAGCTTAAATATTTCGGGGCTGAAAGATTTAGAAATACTGAGATGCTGGGATAATAAGATTAGCAGCTTAAATATATCTGGCATGGAGAAGCTGGAAACTTTAAGCTGCACGTCAAATAATCTGTCAGGCGCTTTAGACCTTTCAAAGTATAAGAAGCTGTCATCGATAGGTATAAGCGACAATAATTTCACAGAGTTAAAGCTGCCAGCCCCTGATATTGTGAAATATTTATATTGCTCTAATAATCAGTTGACGGAATTGCCGGATGTTGCCAATAGATGGGAATTACAAACCTTAGCCTGCGGCGGTAATAAAATTAATTATCTGGATTTAAGGGGGCTCCCCTGGCTCTGGAGGCTTGAATGTAATGATAACGGGCTGGAAGCTTTAAATGTAGAAAACAGCTCGCACCTTAGATGGCTGGATTGTTCCGGCAACCGGCTTACGGAATTGGACCTTTCTGAGAATTATCGCCTCATTGAACTGGATTGCAGCAGGAATAATATTACAAAGGTAATTTTAAACGAAAAGGCCCCTTATACATATATTAATGTTTCATACAATAATATGGAAGATTATTCAAATATTCTAGGAAGAAGCCTGCTTTGGGATAAACCGCTTTTAAGCAAATATTATTTTACCCCCCAAAAGAAAAACCTAATAACAATACCGGGAAATACAAACATTATTATACCCCAAAAACCCGGCGGCAGTATTCCCATTACTATTCCCCAAACTCCCGAAGGGAATATTCCGGCCATGCCCAGTAAAAGCATTTTAATTGATATTCCCGGGGGGCTCTTGGGGGATTCCGGGCTTTTGCTTAATGATACTTATTTGGCATATTTAAAACTTAGAAATTCGGCCTTGGGCATTAAAGATATTATTCTTACTTTCAATACCATGGGGGGCAGTAAAATAGAGAGCGTATCCGGCCCCCAGGGGACATTAATTGACCTTTTTGAGTATAGCCCCACTCATAGCAGCTATCTGTTTGACGGTTGGTATGAGGATGCGGGGTATACAAATGAAATTTACTATATTAAGCTGGATAAAAATACAACCATATATGCAAAATGGGACACTTCTATGGCGGGCCCCACATCTTTTTACGAAAGCGCCAGTGAATGGGCTATCCCGGAGCTGGAAAAGGCCTATGCCGCCGGCCTTGTTCCGGAGATACTTAGAGGGCTGGATATGAAAAAATCTATCAGCCGTGAAGAATTTGCGGAGCTTGCGGTTCAGCTTTATGAGACGGCAACAGGCAAAACCATACTTGTAACGGGGGCCAACCCCTTTAAAGATACCGCAAATCAGCAGATTTTAAAGGCCTATCAGGTAGGGATTACAGACGGAGTATCCGAAACGGCATTTTCCCCCAATACCCTTATTACCCGGGAACAATGCGCCACCATGCTTTACCGGGCTATTAAGGCAATAGCCCCTAAGGCGGATTACAGCATAACGGGAATACCCAATTTCCCAGACCAGGCCCATATATCCTCCTGGGCGGCGGAGGGAACAAAGTATATGTCTAAATTGGGGATAATCCTTGGGGATACAAAGGGCTATTTTATGCCTAAACCCTTAAATACCGCTCATACAGCCTCCGGCTACGGCATGGCCGCCAGGGAAGCCGCGGTACTTATGGCAATCCGTACATTTGAGAAAATTAAATAAGGGAGGGCCATAAAAGTTGCCGGGGAAATAACAATCAACGAAAATGCCGTTAAGTATTATGTAAAAAAACATTTACCTAAAATTTATGTTCTAAGCCGTACGGAGCTTGCAAATATTGTATTAAAAGGGTATGAGGAACAGCCTACTCCAGAATATCCCTGAAAAGTCTCTTACCTAAGGCCCCTGCCGAAAAGGGCAGGGGCTTTTTTATTCTGAATACCTCGGTTTTGCCGGTAAAAGCGCCTCGGGGTTTATCACCTCAATAAGGCGGGAGGGGGGAGAGCGCCCGGAGAGTGTCTTTGGTCGGTATACTTATAATATCGGCTACACCTTTACCCTCCCGGACGGAAGGGAAATTAACGGGTTTACAAAAAATATTGGCAGCGCCGTCTATATTAAACCTGACGGAAAATCTACCGTGGGGGTGCGGTATTTGCCTGCCTTTCCATATATTAATGCTATGGAGCGGGATACCGGCCTTGGTAAAGGGCAAGTGGTTTTAATAATAGCCAGAGGGTTTTTAATATTTTCCATGAATAAAAGACAAAAGAAGAAAAAAAGAAATTAGAAGATAATTAATCAAGGCCCCTGCTTTGATTTTAAGCGGCTTATATTTTTAAACCCGATATTTTTAAACTTATGCAGAGGTTAATTTATAATAGTATTTAAGAACGGCTTAAAGAAAACAAAAAACGATTTTTAATTAAGAAAATGCGGCGGCCTAAATTTTTATCTATGCCGCCGCTTTGCTGTTTTGTATTATTTATTTTGTATTCTGTACTTACTAGAGGGATTTTCTGCTATTTTACAATACTTTCAATAAAACGCATGAGTATCATCGCTACCTGAGCGCGGGATGTATTACCGCCGGGTACTAAAGTTTTCTCTGTAATGCCTGTTATCAGGCCTTCAGCAACGGCCCATTTCATACTCGCCTCAGCCCAAGGGCTGACGGAGGCTGCATCGGTATAATTGTTAAGGGCTGCGCCTTTCTTCGCATCATAGCCTTTATATTTGGCATAATTCAGGAGTATTGTTGCCATTTGCTCCCGGGTAATACTGTCGTTTGTGCCAAACAGGCTGCCGTAACCGTTTACAATGCCGTTTTCGGCGGCCCAGGCTATTGCCTCGGTATACCATTGGCCGGGCATCACATCGCTAAAGGTATTTGCCGCCGTAGCTGCGGGCTTGCCTTCAAGCCTCCAAAGTACGGTTACCAGCATGGAACGGGTCATGGCGCTCCCTGCCCCGAACTGGGCATCTCCGATGCCGGAGAAAAGGCCGTTTGCATAGGCAAAGGATACGCATTCAAAATACCAGCTGTCTTGGCTTACATCCTCAAAGGGCAGGAGCCCGACAATATAGCGGGAGAAGTGATCCGTAATAAAGACCACGCAGCCGGTGGACTCATCGTAACGCCCCTCTACGGCTTCGAGAATCCCTTTATTGTTTAAATGCCAGACAACTACGGAATCGGGGTTCTCGCCGGGGCCGAGGGTGTAGGGCAGGTTAACATCCACATTGCCGGAGCCGAAATCTGATACTCTTTTCCCTCCTATGGTCAAGTTAAGGTCAAGAACCGGCCTATTGCCAACTATGGCCTTTTGCTCATCGCTTAGCCCGTCTGAGGGTATCAGTTTAGCCGTTAGGGTCATGGCGCCGCTGCCGGCGGCGCCGACAGCCTGCAAAGCCCCATTGTCAAACCTCAAGCCGACATCCGGGAAGGTAATATCAAGCCCGGTTGTATTCGCCCCTGTTAAGGCGCCGAAAGCCCCTGCGGGGATGACGACACCGGTGGCGCCCTCAAATGCGGAAAGATTAATTTCGATTAACCCAGCGGCGGATTTCAGGCTATTTAAAGTATTTTTGTCCATTTCCAAGTATACAATGCCGTTATTAAGGGTGGCGGGAATTTCCAGCTGCGTTCCCCCAAGGGATACAGGCGCGCCTTGCTGATTCCCGGCGGGGGCACCGCCGCCACCGCCACCGCCGCCCCCATTGTTATTGTCCGGGACGGATTCAAAGCTGGCATTTACGGTAACATTCGCGGCCGGCATTTCAAAGGTGTAGCTGAGGATGTTATAAGAATAAGCCGGGCTAAAGGCGATATCTGTATCGTCATCATCATTATTAATTGTCAGCCCGGAAAGCCTGTAGCCTGCTGCCGGCGTTACCGTGAGGTTTACCGTTGCTCCCTGTACCGCAAGGGAGGGGGAGGCCTCAACATGGCTTGGCACGGTAACCGTGTAGGCCGCATTAAAAATATCTGCATCTAAGAGGGTGAACCCCTGCTGCAGGCCGGCAACTGTGGCGGTGTATATGCCGTCTTTTTGGTTTACGGTAATGGTTGCTTCCTCGTTGGCGGCATCTGCCAGGAGAGCCTCCAACTGGGCGGCGCTGGTTCCAAAGTTATTTTTAGCCTCGAAAGTCATTTTAACTGTGCCGCCGTCTCTGACATCTTCTGCGGCAAGGCTGCGAATTCCGTCATCTGTGGGGAGGATTGGGGTAACATAGATAATGGCGGAATCTCCCATTTCGGTGGAGCCGGGGAGGGTGATGCGGTGATTGACAAGAGCCTTAAACTTCACCCCGACGGCAAGGTTTTGCTTCAGCGGGTCTATAATGTGAATCGGATGGACAATTGCATGGCCGTCTTCATCCAGAAGTTTATTTTCGCTTTCCGTCGCAATTAAATCCCCCTGGGTTACAGTCCAGTAGTCCACCATGTATGTCGTTTCCGGCTGGGCTCTGAATTCCAGAGTACTGCCGCCGAATTGCAGCCCGGAGCTTTCAATATTCAGGCCGTCAGCTTTTGCCGTTAAGGCGCCGTTATCGTTTATTTTATCAAAGTAAACGGAATATCTGCTGGAGGCCTTAAGGTAGACAACTGCGGAGATTTCTTCTCCGATATCCTCTATGGAATAGGTTTTTTTAGTATCATAGGCGCTGTCCCCGTTTACAACCCATTGTTCCACCATACTTCCGCTTTCCACCAATACAGAGAGTATCACGGATTCCCCGCGGTATACGGTGAGGCCGTCCTCCGGCATCGCTGTGTTTTCCGTGCCGATAAGGTCTCCGTAGATATCGTACAGGGAATATCTCATGGCGCCGCGCTTGTTGTCGCTGACGGCAGCTGATAGGGTATAGGGTTCATTTTCTTCAAAGAGGGCGGAAATTTGGGTGTGGCTGCCAAGGGCGCTTATGGTTAGGGTATGGGTGCTGTTTGCTACTTCTACGCCGTTTAGCATCCATTTATCGAAGATATAGCCCCTTTGGGCATGGGCCTTGAAGACCAGGGCCGAGCCGCCGTCCACACTTTCTAAATCTGCGGCATCCGCTGCATTCCCGTTTACCGTTACCCCAACGGTGCCGTTTTCAGCCGTTACCTCAACTCCATAACTGTTGCGGACGGTTGCAAGGGAAACCGTTGTGTTTTCGGTAATTATAAAGGTATGGCTTTCGTCATCCGTTGTAGGGGTTTGGTTTACAATAAAGCAAGCCCCTTCCGCCGCCTGATAGCCTGTTTTGGGGGTAACGGTAATTTCGGTATCCCCCTCTACGGAAGCTCCGCTTGCTACCATCCGTTTAACCGGCGGCTTAGTTGTGTCATTATCTATATACATATAATAGGCTTCGATATCGCCTCCCAGGGTTAGGGTATAGGAATCCCGGGTGAATACGGCAAACACAGTCATGGAATCTTTCCCAATGGTTATGCCCAGGCTGTTTGAGCCGTCGCTTTCGGCTGTTCCCTCAGGGGTAGCCGTAGTGGGGCCTGAATTCGTCCGCCAATTGCTGAAATGATAGCCCTCCGCCGGGGTTGCGGTGAAGACATACTCCGCCCCATAGCTTACAAATGCGCCGGAGCTGAAGTTTGCATCATCACAGCTTATGCTGCCGCCAACCCCCGGTTGTACAACTGTGGAAAGCCGGATTTCGGCAGGCTTAAAGGTTACCGTGATTTCAACTTTGCAGGCCTGGGTTTGTAAATTGTAACTAGCCTTGCCGTTTTGGTAAAGCTTTGTTTGGGCTGTGTCTTTAAATTCCACGGTCCATTTATCTACCTGGTACCCCGCCTCAGGCTCCGCGTATAAGACAACATCGGTTCCAGCGGCATAGTAGGCCAAAGACCCCGGGGCGGTGCTGATACCCGCTTTTCCGACACTTCTGGTTCCCGATGGGTCGGTATAATCGGCGGCTTCGATTTTCAGCTCGAAAGTGGCGCCGATTATGGTATAGCTGCCGGAGAGATAAGCAATATCAAAATTATTGTAAAGCCCCGCCGGGGTATTGTTTCCGGGGTGGGCCGTTACGCTGTAATTCCCCGGTTCCGTATCATTATCTAATATAACAGCATTACCCGCGGAGTTTGTAACCTGATATTCCAGATAAAGCGCGGCAAGCTGAGGGGCTGTGAGTTCCGGGCAGGCGATTTTTGGTATTACAACAGCGCCGGCATTAATATTATCCTCGTCTTCAATATAGACGGTAATCGGTTTTCTGACGACGGTGAAATCTTTGGTAGCCACGACATTCCCGCCGATTAAGGCCTGCATGGTGTAGCTGCCAATATTCGGCGCCGGGTCTCCGGCCTCAAAATCGGCGGCGGTATTAGCGGCGGTAATCTGATAGGCCGCTCCGGTAATAGGGGTGATTATAACCGCATTGTTTTCATTCTTGCCGATTTGCACGAGAGACGGCCAAATTTCATCGCTGTATTCAAATTTAGAAACGGAGCTGCCCTCCTCTTCCGTAAGGAGGGATAAGCTGTATGCCGAGGCATTGCCGACTACTACAGGCTCGCCTTTGGCTGTTTCTAAATCTTTAAATACCCGGCTGCCGCTGTAATATGCGGTTACGGTGTAAACACCGTCCGGCAGCCCGCTTAGATTGAGAGGAGCGGTGGAATAGTATTTTTGCTCGCCCCCCAGCAGCTTGGTGGTGGAGGATACCGCCAGCGGAACGGCTTCGCTGTATTTATAATCGGTCCCAGTTACGGTATAGGTAATATTGCCGGTGGGCGCCGCAGAGTGGTCTTTATTGCCTGAATAAAGATCAATATTTGCGGTAAGCCCTCTGACAAGCCCTGTATTAGTTTCCTGCGCCGTAAGGGTAATGACGGGGCTGCGCCTTGAAAAGGCGGTAACAGCCTCGGGTGAATAGGCCGAGATATAATAGTTTGTGGCTGTATTTTCATCATAATAAATGACATTTATTCGGCAGCGGTAGGATGTATTATCCGCCGTCCCCGCATTAGAGAGGGTGAGGGTGGCTTCCGTTCGTCCGGAGATATCTTTCCAGGTGCCGTTTACCAGCTTCTGCCACTGATAGCTTAAATTGCCCTTGTATTTTGCGGCATCCGCAACCTGGGCGGTAACTTTAGCATTGGCATCGGGGTAGAGGGGCAGGTATCCGTCTTGGTTAAGCCCGGAGAGGCTTATAGTTGGATAGCCGGTATTGGTTTTGGTGCGGCAGCTCATAGGCTCGCTGTATATGCTTCTCCCCGGCAAAGTAGCGCGAACTGTTTGTATTTGGTAGAGATATTCGGTATAGGGGGAGAGATTTTCATCCGTATAGCTGAAAGTGTAGATTCCGCTTGCCGGGTCATAATCCACAGCTTTGCTAAATGGCACGAAGGCCAGCTCATAGCTGCCTGAGCCGTCCGGGAATTCATAGTAGCGGTAGAGCTGGAAGCCGGCCACTATTTTGTCGTAGCTCCAGTTTAAGGTGATGGAGTTATCGGTAGTTTCCGACATATCCTGTACGAAATCATCCGGCAGCGGTGCGGGTTTGCTTACATCGCTGACAATATAGCTGACTACCGGGAAGGCGGTTTTTCCGCTTTTGTATTTATAACAGAAAATTTTCCAATTCATGCCGTAGCCGTAGGCCTGAGCCTCGCTGGGCATATTCTGCAGCTCGCCGGAGAAGGAACTGCCCTCTGTGGAAATGAGAACCAGCCCGGCACCTGCTTCCGCCCCGACTATATAGCCGACTTTGAAACCCCCCGCGCCGGCCCCTGCTTTAGCCTCCACCCCGGCGCTTACGGAGAAGGCGGTATTGGTTTCTTTAGACATGGCGATTTCCTGGGCTATGCCGGAGCCTCCCGGTGCGCTGCTGAAGCCGACGGCCGCAGGCGTGCCATCATACTCCGCTACAATATCATAGCCCTTGGTGCTGGAGGGGTAGCTGGAAGGGTCCCCAAGGGTGTGCACCAGGGCATTAGCGGCAATGGTGGGCAGCACTCTATAATCTTTGGCAATAGATTCATACTCTTGCAGAGAGATTAGTTTAATTGCCGCCTCATGGGGGATATTGACGGTGGTTAAAACCTCTTTATAATTACCCAGCCCGTCCGGCACATAGGATATGTATTCATAAATTTCCATCGGTATGGAATAGAAGGCGACCATATCCTCGCCTGAGGCGGCGCTGTAGGTTATGGTTTGCTCCAGGGTGGAGGCCATTTCCATTTCAAAGGTGAAATTGCTCTTAATAACGGCCTCGGCCTCAAAGGAGGCCACCTTAACCCCGAAGACCTCAACATCCTGCTCATAGGATACATATGCGCCAATCGATAATGTAGTAGAGACATTAAACCCGCCGCCGGAGCCGCTGCTCTTGGAATAGCTGGTGGTGGATTCGGCATAATTGCCCGAAAGGTCGTCGCGCCCTACCAGATCTGAAAAATAGGGCGGCGAGGCCAGAACCGCCAGAACCTCCGGATCTGTATAAGTGTAATAATGCGTTCCCCCGTAGCTCATATAGCTGGAGTCTTTATCTGTGTTGGCAAGGCAGATGGCTGTGGAAAAATCCGCTTGGGTGCGGTCTTTATAGCCGGTGGAACTATCCATATCATCCACTGCTACCATATAGGTTTTGCCCAGGGTTTGCTGGTAGTAATCAACATTTACCGCATCTGCGGTTGTCTCGATTCTGGTGCCGTTTTGCACAAGGTACCAGACTTTGACATCAAATAATCTGTAAAAGATATTAGGGTAATAATAACGCCATTCATAATTAGGCACCGTGCGCTCTCCGCTGACGGTATAAGAGGCGGTTTTAAGTGCCATGGAACTGAGGGTTTGGGTCATGGTAAAAAGTGTTCCGGCTCCCTTTTCCCCTGTGAGGTCGCCGGCTACGGCGCCGTATTCCACATAATCCACCGGGCTGCCGATATTACTTTGCATCACGCGTTGATTATCCCAAGCTGCCTTAATTTTAAGGCCCTCCTCGGTATACTCAATAACCAGGCTGTCGAAATAAAGTAAATCGCCGCCGCCGACGGAAGCTTCCTGTTGGCCAGCTTCCCCTCCGTCACCATCGCCGTCGGCAATCCCCCGGGCGATAACGGCCGCATTGGCTGTGCAAAGGGGCAGGGAGTAGAATTTATCCCCCCGGTCGGCCATAATGGTCCAAATATATTTACCGTCTTCCTTTGCAAATAAATCGAAGTTTTGATAGACATTTGAAGTAAACTCGCTGCCGTTCCAATCAAAAAGCGCAACATAGCGGGAGCTGGTATTGTCTTTTTTCAAATCGGCATCGGACTGCCCGCAGAGGATGAGCACATCGGAGGCCTCCCCCGAGGCGGAGCTGCCGGCCATATCGCCGAAGGCAAAGGTTGCGCGGACAATATTTGAGGTTCCGAAGGCCAGATTAAACTGCTGGGAAGACTTCAGCATATTTGTACCCTTGGCGCCGAACATAACCACCGCCGTGGAGCCCACATTTTGCTGGGGCCCGTAATAATAACCCCAGGTGGCGGCAAGGTCGTCTATTCCGTCTCTGTTTACATCGCCGCTGACTAAAGAAACCATATTGGAGACAACGGCCCCCTCGCGAAGGGCATATGTCCATACTACTCTCCATTTATCCGGGTCCTTATAGGCAGTTGCCTTGTCGTCGCTGTCGGTTAGCTGCAGGGCATAGACTACGATGCGGGAATTCCCCACCTCCGGTATGTAGACTGCGATTTCATCCAGGCCGTCCCCGTTCCAATCCCCTGTTGCCACCTGTAAATAATTCTGAAGCTGATAGGGGGCGCTGGCGAAATCCTCCGCCGGCTTGCCGTCGGATTGTAAATCCGGGTTGCCGATTTGCTTAGATGTTGATAAAAGTTCTTTGGCGGCGGCGGCGTAATCGCCGCTTTTGGCATCGCCAAGACGCAGATAAAGCCCGCCATTACTGCTAAGGGCCGAGGTATATACCATAACGGTTTGGGCGGATAGGCCGTTTTTATTGCCGTTGAAATTTCCGGCGGCTACTGTGGATAGGGCGTAGTTAAAGCCGCCCCCCAGATTGGTGGAGGCGCCTGTGGCCTTTGTAAGATAGCCCTTTGCGGGAATATTATTTGCACCGGCCTGCGGCGGCGGCGACATACCGGAGGTATCGCTGATTTGTGTATAATCCCCCGTGGCTGTGGTGGTGCCGCTTGCCGCATTATGCCCGGCCCCTTCCCCCATAATAGCCGCGACACTTTTATTCCATTTTTCGTTACCGTACAGGGTTGTACGCAAGATATTTGAAGTTGATGTTGAATGGGTACCTATATTGCCGTTTTTCAGCGTGGTACCGGCTATATTGTACTGCGCGTCATATACCGTTCCATTTGTAAGCCCTACGGTATAGAGCTCGTATACCGGTGAAAGCTCAACGATACTTTTGCCGAAAGGGTTCTCCGTGCTGAGGGGATCAAAGCCCTCCGGCGCGGCGCCGCTGTCTATACCCAGGGCACCCAGGGCATCCATATCCGAATTGGCCGGCGCGGGGGCCGAGGAGTTGGCCCAAACCGGCGCATCCAAAGCGGGGCCGAGCCCCAGCAGCAAAATTAGCGCCAAAATAATACTTATTACCTTATTTCTTATCATGGTTTTATTCCTCCTGTACAGAAAGTGTGTTTAAATTCCGTATTGTCAATTTAAATATTCCCCGGTTAAAGCTACCTCCATAAGTTCCTTCGCCGTCACTCTTACAAGCCCATCCCCCCAGATAACATAATCGCCGTCGGTTTTCACGCTCTGGAATAAAGCCTCGTCCTCAAGGGCCTTGTACTTCATGGTGCGCAGCTTAACGGAAAGATCCACAGTTACGCTGCTGCCGCTTTCCATTTCCATTAAAAGGCGATGCCCTTTCATAGGAGCAACCCATCGGATATAGCTCATATATATGGCTCCTTCCATATAAATAAAAAACCCATTATATATAATTATAAAACGGGTTTTCTTGATACACATCGTCCGTTCGGACGATTAATAAAAAAATAAATAGCGTTATTCCTGATTTTTTGGCGGGTTTTGCGCGGCGATTTACGCCAGGCTTTTAGTGGGTTATCTTTATATGGCTGTGTGCCGTATTTCTCGCTGCCGTAGGCCTTTTGCAACCCCGCTATTGGGTATGGTGCCGGCTGCCAAAAACACCGCCTTGCTCCCATAGGGTTAACACAGAAATATGGGCCGCTTTTAGGAGCCGGAGGTATGCAAAGCTGTCTCTTTTTAAATTTACGGGCAAGGAAAAAGCCTTGAAAACATAATGTTTTCAAGGCTTTTATGGTGGAGATAAGCGGGATCGAACCGCTGACCTCTTGAATGCCATTCAAGCGCTCTCCCGGCGCATACGGTAAACCACCCCCGAAAACGAAGTGTTTCTATGGGTGGTTCTTTTTGACCGTAGCCGGAAACCCTTGATAATTCAGGGTTTTTTGAAAATACCCCTCAACTGAATGGCCTCGACACCAACAACAAAGAAATCACTTATCCCTATCCCATGCCCCTTAGATTGCATACATCATATTACTATTTTTGCGGGCGAATGAATGGCATTGACGGGGCGCTCCAATGGCATTAAAACCCCGACTGAATGGCATGGTATATCGGTCTATTCGTCTCTCAGTATAAAGGGTAAAACTCTAAGTCTCAAGCTAATTAATCCGGACGACGTATTTGATAAAATCGAAGCACATTGCTAACCGCAGGGTCGTCAACCGCAATATCCTCATCAGCAAATCGATTCTTATGAATAATAGGATTCGCTATTTCCTTCTGATGATCATTTAGGGCGTAAAAAGCTACTCGCCACTCGTCAGTAATATTGTCGCAAGCATCAATATAATCAGCGACCCTGTCAAACCGCTCACGTTTTGCCTGATCATGCTCAAAACGGCGAATAATGAGAGCCTCCGGCATCATCATTATTTCGTGAAATTCGGCTTCGTCGGCACCAAAAGCGGCCTCAAAAAACTGTTTACCTCGTCCAATTTTACCATGTGTTGAAGTCAGCACTGCTTGGACGGCGCGAACGTACTTTTTGCTCCATTTCTTGCCAATGAAGTCACGGTTGCGAAACCATTTGGGGTCGTCGATACGAGGATGCAAAAGCAAAAGCTGCCGACGCCGAACAGAGCGTCAAGCAGTTGGAGGATCAAATCCAGGACGGCGAAAAAATGAAGGATGCCCTTTCACAGCAGTTCGACAATCTGCGGACATGGGCGGATATGTACGACGAGTGCGACATGGAAACCAAGAAAATGATTCTGGCGCGCATTATGAAGTCTGTCCGGGTCAGGCGCGGCTATGAAATCGAGATTGATTTTACCATTGATTTTGAAAAAGTCGGGGGTATAGCTCACTTGGGGTTAATGCAGGAAAATGGCCCGGTTTTACTGACTGAAAGCACGCAAAAGGTTGTTTCGTTCTGAATTTACAGGAAAGGAAAAAGCCTTGAAAACGTAGTGTTTTCAAGGCTTTGATGGTGGAGATAAGCGGGATCGAACCGCTGACCTCTTGAATGCCATTCAAGCGCTCTCCCAGCTGAGCTATACCCCCAGATTTTTCCATTTTTAGAAAGATTTATTCAATTTTCAATGCCATTCGCTTGCCCATTTTATTTGGGGTGGTTTACTGTTTAACTCGCGCTCCCAGCTGAGCTATACCCCCATATTTTAGAAAAAGTATTAGTTTTTAAGCCTATTCCCTTGCTCCTGTTATTTAGGTTGGTTTACCATATTGAAGGCTCCGGCCAAGGTATACCACAAATAGTATAAATGCCTGACAAGACAAAAAATATTATAGCATTGAAGCAGTTCCCTGTCAATAGATAATCAATTAAAAGGTTAATAAAGCCGGGAAGTAAAAACATATTTAAAAGGGGATAAAAAGCCCAATTATACCCATGCCCAATAATAAAAAAGCGGGGTGGATTTTACTTTTGGCGGCCAAAATAAGCACAATAAGGGCGGCGGATAATTGTAAAAGGCTGTTAATATTGCTAAGGCCCATTTTTAGGGCTGTGCCGGTAATCATTGCGGCAATAACCGGCGCCATGCCTAAAAAAGCATTTTTTATAAGGGGCTTTTCTTTATGCTTAAGAAAGAGGGCGGAAAGCAGCAGGATAAGAAAAAATGTGGGCAGCACCAGCCCCATGGTGGCCAGAAAGGCGCCGGGGATTCCGGCCATTTTAAACCCCACATAGGTGGCGGTATTTATGGCAATAGGCCCCGGGGTGCTTTCGGCTATCGCAATCATATCTGTAAATTCATTAATTGTCATCCAGCCGTGGGCGTCAATAATCTGCTGCTGAATAAGGGGTAAAAAGCCATAGCCCCCCCCAAAGCCAAAGCAGCTGATAAAGGCAAATGTTAAAAAAAGCTGGGCTAAAATCAGCATATTTAATTTCCCCTTTCATTTGGGGTTTTTTTAGCCTTTGGCTTTTTATCTTTATAAAGCCCTAAAAGGATGCCGGATACGGCGCCAAAAATAATTAAAAAAATAGGGTTAAGGCTTGTATATATAATCAGAATAAGAGCTATAAAAGCTAAAACCCAATGGGCCTTTTCTTTAACGGCTCTTTTGCCTACATTTAGGCCTGCAAAAAAAATTAAGGCTATTACCGCGGGGCGCACTCCCATAAAAAACCGCTCTAGCCAAATATTTTGCCCCTGATTAAGAATTAAAGCGCTGATAATAATAATTAAAAAAAAGGGCACGGTAATATTGCCTAAAAGGCAAACTATGGCGCCGGGTATTCCCCGCAGCTTATAGCCTATATAGGTTGAAGAATTTGCGGCAAAGGTACCGGGGGCGCTATTTGTTATGGTAAGCATATCGGCAAATTCATCTCTGCTTAATAAGGCGCAGCTTTTTACTAATTCCCTTTCTAAAAGGGGTATCATACTTAAGCCGCCGCCGAAGGTTAAAGCACCCAGTTTTGTAAAAAGCAAATATAATTTGCCTAAGCTGCAGCTTTTTGCAGGTTCTGTATTCATGGGGCCGCCTCGTTAAATATT
Source organism: Clostridiales bacterium (assembly GCA_040767605.1). Taxonomy (GTDB): domain Bacteria; phylum Bacillota; class Dehalobacteriia; order UBA4068; family UBA4068; genus JAXGOI01. The sequence goes on along the minus strand of JAXGOI010000001.1, from coordinate 688,289 downwards.
CTTAAAATTAATTATACCATGTTTTTTTGGGAATTTACAGATTTTGCTTTCTCTTGTCCCCCTTAACCTGTTGTTTTAGCCAGGCTTGAATATTCCTAGAATATATAGTAAAATCAAACGGTGTAATGCCTTATTTTGGAGGGTCTGGAATGGAAAAAAAGTATGATTTTAAAGCAATAGAAGCGAAATGGCAGAAAAATTGGGACGATACGGATATTTACAGAGTTACGGAGGATGTTTCCCGGCCTAAATACTATGTTTTGGAAATGTTTCCTTACCCCTCCGGCAATTTGCATATGGGGCATGTTAGAAATTATTCCATAGGGGATGTTGTTGCCCGCTATAAAACCATGCAGGGCTTTAATGTATTGCACCCCATAGGTTATGATGCCTTTGGCCTGCCGGCGGAAAATGCCGCTATAAAGCATGGCATTCACCCGGACCCCTGGACCAGGTCAAATATGGCGGCGATGAAAGGGCAATTAAAAACCATGGGGATAAGCTATGATTGGAGCAGGGAAATTGCCACCTGCACCCCGGAATATTATCATTGGACACAATGGCTTTTTTTACAGCTTTTTAAAAAAGGCCTGGCTTATAAAAAAAAGGCCGCCGTTAACTGGTGCCCCTCCTGCGCTACTGTTTTAGCTAATGAGCAGGTTATTGAGGACCGCTGCGAACGCTGCGAAAGCCAGGTGGAAAAGAAGGATTTAGAACAGTGGTTTTTTAAAATTACAGATTATGCCCAAAGGCTTTTGGATGATTTGCCCAAGCTCCCCGGCTGGCCGGAAAAGGTTAAAACCATGCAAAAAAACTGGATAGGCAGGAGCGAGGGGGCAAAAATTACCTTTACCACTAAAGAGGGGGATTTACTCCCGGTTTTTACCACCCGCCCGGATACTGTTTTTGGGGTTACCTATATGGTTTTAGCTCCGGAGCACCCTATGGTAGCCAAGCTTACTCAAGGTACGGAATATGAAAAGCCGGTTAAAGAGTTTATTCGCAAGGTTCAAAAGCTTTCTCAAATAGATAGAATTTCCACAGAATTGGAAAAAGAAGGCTTGCCCATCGGGGCTTATGCCATAAACCCCATGACAGGGGAAGAAATACCCATTTGGATAACAAATTATGTTTTAATGGATTATGGCACAGGGGCTGTTATGGGGGTGCCTGCTCATGACCAGCGGGATTTTGATTTTGCCAAAAAGTACGGTTTGGAAATTAAACAGGTAATTATGCCTGAGGGCTTTGACGGCTCACCCCTTACGGAAGCCTATGAGGAAGACGGCATAATAATAAATTGCGGCGAATTTGACGGTTTGCCTAATCGCCCCAACGCCATGGATAAAATGGTCGAGGCTTTGGCCTCCCGGGGCAAAGGGGAGAAAACCATAAATTTTAGGCTTAGGGATTGGTTAATTTCCCGTCAGCGTTATTGGGGGGCCCCCATACCTATTTTATATTGTGAAAAATGCGGTATGGTGCCTGTTCCCGAGGAGGATTTGCCGGTGCTTTTACCTGCGGATGTGGAATTTAAGCCCAGCGGAGAATCCCCTTTAAAGACCAGCCCCAGCTTTTCCCAGGCGGTTTGCCCAAAATGCGGAGGCAAAGCAAGCCGGGAAATGGATACTATGGATACTTTTATGTGTTCCTCCTGGTATTTTTTGCGTTTTTGCGATGCCAATAACGATAAAGAAGCCTTTGCCAGAGATAAAGTAAATTATTGGATGGCGGTAGACCAGTATATAGGCGGGGTGGAGCATGCTATTTTGCATTTAATGTATGCCCGCTTCTTCTGCAAGGTTTTATATGATTTAGATTTGGTAGGTGTGGAGGAGCCCTTTACAAACCTTCTTACTCAGGGCATGGTTTTAAAAGACGGCAGCAAAATGAGTAAATCTAAAGGTAATGTTGTAAGCCCGGAAGAAATTATAAAAAAATACGGCGCCGATACGGCCCGCTTATTTATTCTTTTTGCCAGTCCCCCGGAAAGGGATTTGGAATGGAATGACAGTGCGGTAGAGGGCTGCTTCCGTTTTCTTAACCGGGTATGGCGCTTGGCCAGGCAAATTATAGCCCTCCCCGGGGCAGAGCCGGGAGAAAATGGTGAAGGGGTCGGCTTAAACCCGGCGGATAAAGAGGCACTTTTAATTATTAATACGGCCGTTAAGAAGGCCGGGGATGATATTTCTCTGCGTTTTAACTTTAATACGGCTATAAGCGCAATTATGGAAATGGTTAACGGCCTGTATGATTATTTGGAAAGCCCCGCCCCAAAAGCCTCAATAATTAAAGAAGGGCTGGAAAAGCTCCTTTTAATTTTAGCGCCTTTTGCCCCTCATATTACGGAAGAGCTTTGGCAGGATGCCGGCTTTAAAGAGAGCATCCATTTGCAGAGCTGGCCGGAATACGATGATAAAGCCCTTATTAGAGATGAGGTTGAAATTGTGGTGCAGGTTAACGGTAAAATCCGTGAAAGGATGTTTGTACCCAGCGCATTAGATAATCAGGGTTTAGCAGAGGCTATAAAAAACTCCCCGGATTTATTAAAATGGACGGAGGGCAGGCAAATTGTAAAAATTATTGCCATCCCCAAAAAGCTGGTTAATATTGTGGTAAAAACCGGTTAATATTGCCGTATATTGTTGTATATTGCTGTCTGCTGTTGTTAAATAAAGAAAACGCCCTTTTTAGGGCGTTTTTTAAAGGTTTTTTGTTTGCGGCGGAGAAATTATGCTTCTGAGTTATTTTGAGGCAGGTTTTTATTGCTTATAAGGGCCGAAGCCGCCTTTTTATTCCCGTAAATAGCAAAAAGGGAGCCGATAAGCACAATCCCAATCCCGATAATCATATTTAAGGGAATATTTTCTTTAATTGTTAAAAAGGCGAAAATAGGGGCTAAAATAGGCTTAAAGAAAAATATTAAGGCAACGGTGGAAATAGAGGTATGCTCTAAAGCCTTAAAATACATGGCATAGCCAATGCCTGTTACAAAAACAAATATATATACCATATATAAAATATTATTTAGATTATACCCGCTGAATAAGGGGACAGATGCAAAAGTTTCCAGGTCCCTAGCGCTGAGAAAGGCGGAGATTAAGGGAATTTTAGCAAGCATAATTAAAATAAGCAGCTCTAAACTGCCAAAAATAAAGCTCATAGAGGTAACGACAATGCCTCCCAGTTTAGCGCAGGGCTTTTTGGCAAGCACGCTGTAAAGGGCAAAGGCCAAAGTAGATAAAAGGGCAAAGAATACCCCTGCCGGGTTCAGCTTTGCGGCAAAGGGGTTAATAATTGTTAAAATACCGCTTATTGCGCAAATAAGGGCAAGAATTTTTGGAGAGTTTATTGGCTCTTTTAAAATTAAATAGGCTAAAATAATTGAAAAAATCGGGTTGCCGCTGAAAAGCACCGCCACCACGGAAGCCTTGGTGTATTCCACTGCTAGCTGGAAGCACATCATGCTTATAACCACGCAAATAAAGCCTAAAAGTGCAAAAGTTTTATAATCCCCGGTTTTAAAAACCCGGTTTTGCTTTTTCATTGCCTGGCGGGCAAAGGGAATTAAAAATAAACCCCCGATAAAAAAGCGGGAAAAGTTTACCTGCACCGGGTTAAAACCCTGAGAGGTAATTTTTAAGACTATTTCCATGGTACTGAATAAAAAGGTAGCTATTGCTACATATAAGTAACCTTTTTTCATTTAAGCAGCTCTTTCCGTAATATTAAAACCCCGCTAACTTGGGGCGGATTTTAAATATCCTCTATAATCATATTACCGTAAAAATTAATGTCAAGGCTTTAAGGCAAATTTTATAATATAGGCGCCGATATATTCCGGCTTTTAAGGTAATGCTTAACTATATAGAGGGGTATAAAAATAAACCCCCGGGGGCTGAAATTTAACCGAAGCGGGGTGGCGAATTGAAAAATATACATAAATTATATATTTTGGCCTTATTCCTTCTTTTAGCCGCGGTTTTTGGGGGCGGGGTAAAATACGGGCAGCATTTATATTCGCCTAAAAACAATTCCAACGGGGGTATTTTAAATTCGATTTCTTCCGGCACCGCCCTTCAGGAGGAAATTTATATTGATATTAAAGGCGCCGTAGAGGCCCCGGGGGTTTATCAATTTCCCCAGGGCAGCAGGGTCTGCCATGCCCTGGAGGAGGCCAAACCCCTTAAAGAGGCCTATTTAACTGCCATAAATCAGGCGGAATTCCTTAAAGACGGCCAGGAATTGATTATCTATTATGCGCCAAAAGAGGAAGATGCCGCCGGGGAGTATATAGCCGAAAGCAGAGATTTATCTTCCCCAAAACCGGCGGCGGGGAACAGTGCCGCAAATATAAGCGGTAAAATAAATATTAATACCGCATCTTCCGGGGAATTGGAAAGCCTGCCCGGTATCGGCCCCAGTAAGGCCGGAGCAATTATTAATTACCGTCGGGATAACGGCAAATTTACAAAAATTGAGGATATTAAAAAAGTTTCCGGTATTGGCGATGTTACATACGGTAAAATTAAAGGGATGATAAGCGTTGATTAAAGGGCCCGGTAAAAACAGTATAATTACCCGGCCCCTTTTTTACTATGGCTTGGCCCTTGCGGCAGGGGTTGCCTTAGGGATGACGGGGCTTTTTGGTTTTACCCCGAGCCTGATTATTCTGGCTTTGGGCGTATTAAGTGTTATTGCGGCAAAAAAATACGGTTATGCCGCCCCCTTAGGCTTATTTTTAGCCCTGGGGATTTTTTTAAGCGTCAGCGATTGGCATAAGCCAAAGCCTTTTCCGGTAGCGGAAGGGGAGGAAATTATAATTGAAGGCCTGGTATTAAAAAACAGCCTTTCTAATGAGGCAGGGGGGTTTTCCCTCAGCCTGCGGCCAGAAAGCGTAAACAGCCTGCCCTATTTTGGCGGGGATGTGCTTTTATATGGGGAGGGCCCCGGCAGTTATTTATACGGAGACAGGCTTACAGCCCGGGGGCGGGTTATGCCTTATTCTTTATACGGGAATGAAAATGCCTTTGATTATGAAAGCTATTTATTAAAGCAGGGCTATAGCGGAAGAATTTCCGCAGCTTACGGCGGAGAAATTACCCTTATAAACCGGGGGGAGGGTAATTTTATCGGCCGTTTGGCCTCTAAAATAAGGCTAAGGCTGGATAAAGCCATTGAGCAAATCCCCCATAAGCAGGGGCAATATATAAAAGGGGTTTTTCTGGGCGAAAAGAGTGATTTAAGCGCCTATGAAAAAAGAACTCTGGCCCAAGCCGGTATTTTGCATGCCTTTGCCGTTTCCGGCCTTCATGTAGGCTATATTGTGGCTTTAGCGGGGCTGGTTTTTGGAGGCAGCTATAAAAGACGCTGGCCCCGCCTGATTATAGGGGCAGTTTTTTTGCTCTTTTATCTTTTTATTGTGGGGTTTAAGGCCTCGGTTCTCAGAGCCTCAATTATGGCCGCTTTATTTTTAATTGCCCCGGTATTTAATGAAAAGGCGGATTTATTAAATTCCTGGGGCCTGGCCCTTATATTGGTTTTATTATGGAAGCCTTTGCAGATTTTAGACGCGGGCTTTCAGCTTTCTTTTATAACCGTAGCAGGAATAGGGCTTTTGCAGCCGGTTTTTTACAGTATTTTACCGGGGCCCAAATGGCTTAAAAACTCCTTTGCCGTTACATTTGCCGCCTCCTTTGCCTCTATGCCTGTGGTGGCCTGGTATTTTAATTTAGCCTCCTGGGGGGGCTGGGTTTTATCCCAGCTTTTTTTGCTTATTATTGGTCTGGTGGTAATTTTAGCTTTGGTAGGGGCTTTATTTTCCCTCTTTTCCATCGGCCTTGCCTCCTTATTTTTAATCAGCGCCGGCTTTTTTATGGAAATTGTTTATAAAACGGCGGATTTTGTTTCTCAACTGGGGTTTTCATGGCTGGCCCTTGGCCGCCCCGGTTTTTTGGTTTTAATAGTTTATTTTAGTATTATGCCGGCTTTGCCTAAAATCGGCAGGCTTTGGGGTAAAAAAGGCGTATATATTACAGCCTTATTTTTGATTTTACTTTTAATTTTGCCTTTTGGGAATAATCAAGGCCCGGCCCCGGAGGCTTTTAAAGGCTCGGAGGATTTGCTGGAGGTAGTTTTTTTAGATGTAGGGCAGGGGGATTGCGCAATAGTTTTTACCCCAAGGGGGAACACCGTTGTAATAGACGGGGGAGGCAAAACCGGGGATCTTAATTGGGCCGGGGATAATATTTTAGCCCCCTTTTTGCATGGCCGGAAGATAAAGCAGGTAGAGCTTTTAATAAACAGCCACCCCCATGAGGATCATATCGGCGGCCTGTTTTCTCTCTTGCAAATGTTTAAGGTTAGGGGGGTAATGGTTTCCGCCCCCTGCGGGGAGATTGACCTTCAAGAAGAGTTTATTTTTAAAGCCTCTGAAAAGGGATGCGAAATCTTTCAGGCTCAGGCAGGAGAAAGCTATCTTTTAGAGGAAGATTTGTATTTAGATATATTTTCTCCGGATACTTCCCAAAGCTATACGGCGAGTAACGCCAATGAAGGCTCTTTGGTGATGAAGCTAAAGTATAAGGATATAAGCTTTCTTTTTACCGGAGATATTGAAGGGAGAAACCTTGAGGCTTTAGTGCCTCTGGCTCAAATTAAGGCGGATATTTTAAAGCTGCCTCATCATGGCAGTATATCCAGTATGAATACGGATTTTTACCGCAGGGTAGCCCCCGAGGCGGTTGTGGTTTCCGTAGGGAAGAATAATCCCTTCGGCCATCCTTCCCCTGTAATCAGCGATTATTGGCAGGATATGGGGGTACCCTTTTATAAAACCTCTAAAAACGGCGCCATTACTGTTTTTAGCGACGGCAAGCTGCTGCAAGTTAAAACTATGTATTAATGGGGGCAAAATGCTGCAAGTTAAAACTATGTATTAATGGGGGGAAAAAGCCGTAAATCCATACTATGTATTAGTGAGGGTAAACTGCTGCAAGTTCAAGCTATGTATTAATGGGGGCAAAAAGCTGCAAATTCAAACTATGTATTAATGAGGGTAAAATGAAGCAATTAATAAACAGCCTGCAAAACGGCTTATTTTCCCCGGTATACCTTATATATGGGGATGAACCCCTTTTAATTGAAGAGGTAATTGCCCTTTTAAAAGAAAAGGCAATCGGCTCTGATGACTGGAATTATGAGGTTTTTTTTGGCGCGGATTGCACTCCCCCCCAAATAGTTGCCGCTGCCTCTACCATGCCTTTTTTTGGCCAGCGCAGGTTAATTGTGGTTAAAAATATTCCCTGGCTGGCTAAAGGCGCCAATAAAAATGCGGAAAAAGATGAGGGGAAAATTGAGGGGAAAATAGAAGGAAAAATAGAAGGGGAGGAAGCCTCTGAAGAAAAGCAGGAGCTTGGCCCCCTTTTAGATTATATAAATGCCCCCAACCAAAGTACAATTTTGGCTCTTACCTTAAACGGCGGGGCGGAAAGGCGGCGCAAGCTGGTAAAAGCCATTGAAAAAACAGGACGTTTAGCAGCCTGCCATAGCTATAAGGGGGAGGAATTGCTCCATTGGATGTCAAACGAGGGCAAAAAAAGAGGTTATAGCTTTTCCCGCCGGGCCTTGGAGCTTTTAACTTTAGCCTGCGGAAATAATATGTCTTATTTAAGGCGGGAAATAGATAAGGCCTGCTCTTATTGCGGAGATAAAAGAGAAGTCTCTTTAGAGGATGTTGAGGCTGTTATCAGCCGGGCCGGTTTTATAAATATTTTTGAGCTGATGGATAAAGTTGCGGCCAAAGATGCCGCCAAAAGCATAAGCCTCTTTAGAACCATGACAAAAGAGGGGGAGCCGGAGCAAAAAATTCTTTCCATGCTTGCTAAGCAATTCAGGGATATGCTGGGGGTTTTAGAGCTTTCCGCCCAGGGCTTAAAACCCAGAGAAATTGCCTCCCGGCTGGAAATTCACCCTTTTGTGGCGGAAAAATATACAAAAAGCTCCCGGGCCTTTAAGGCCTCAGAGCTGATTTATTTTATGGAGCTTTTGCTTAATGCTGATATTGCCAATAAAACCGGGGAAGGGGATTTGCATAATCTTTTAGAGCTGGCTATTTTAAGAATTTGCGGCTCTTAAAGTTAAAACAGAAGAGCGTTAAGCAAAGGAATAAGGGCAGAATCAGGCCTTTTTCTTCCTGATTATTCAGCTTTTTTGATTTGGCAAAAGCCCCTTGCATTTTTGGGTCTGCCATGGTACAATAACTTTTGCATTGTTTACCAAGTAAAAAATATTTTTATATATACGGCAAATAAGAGGAGGTGAAACTATGCCCAATATTAAATCTTCAAAAAAACGGGTGCTAATCGCCGAAAGCCGCCGCCAAAAAAATGCCATCAGCAAAACCATAATGAGAAATCATTTAAAGAAGTTCTCTGAGGCTGTAGCCGGCGGGGATAAAGAAGCTGCGCAAAATCAGCTTGCCGCCTCTCTTAGGGTTTTAGATAAAACGGCTTCTAAGGGCGTTATCCATAAAAATCTGGCCGCCAGAAAAAAATCCAGGCTTCAGCGGCTGTTTAATGAGATGTAATTTGTTTTTAGGCTATAAAAAGGCTTTTGCTTTTGCAAGGGTCTTTTTTTATGGCTGTTTTTTAGGTAATTTTGCTCAACCCATACTCATAAATTATAGGGGAGGGCAAGGTTATGCTAAAAAGAAAAAGATATTCAAAAAGGGGTCTCTCCTTTGGGGGAGTTTTATTTATTACCTGCTGCATTTGTCTTTTAAGCGGTTTTTATCTGGGGCTGCGGCTTATTCCCCGCCATGTACTGGCTAATTTACTGGGGGCCCAAGGGGCTATTCGGGTTTTAGCCATGCATATACCCGGGGGCGGTATAAATACGGGGGAGCTTTTCCCCGGGAATAATGCTCAGGGTTATAAATTAATTCTGGCCCAAAGCAGCGCCGTATTAAGCCCTGTTATGCCTGTTACGGCAGAGCCGGAATTCCCAGCCCAATTTCAGGAGGCCCCTGGGGAAAGCTATACCCCCCCTCTGGATGGGGATAATAAAGAAGAAAAGCCGCCCGTAAAAAACGGGGAATTAAGCCGCCCTTTGGTGGCTGTTTACTGCACTCATAATTCCGAGGCCTATACCCCTACCGAGGGCCTGGATAAGCTGGAGGGGAAAAACGCCGGGGTTTTTCAGGCCGCTTATTCCATTAAATTAAAATTAGAAAGCCTGGGGATTGGCACAATCCTTTGCGAAACAATTCATGATTACCCTTCCTGGGCAATGTCTTATGCCAATTCTTTGGCAAGCCTTAAGGAATTAAAAGAGGCTTACCCCAGCTTACAGGTTTTTGTAGATGTCCATAGAGATGTTAAGCCTGCCGGGGGTACTACGGTGCTTAAAACCGAAAAGGGCCGGGCCGCTAAAATTATGCTGGTGGTGGGGAGTGATAAAAGGCTGGAACACCCCAACTGGCGGCAGAATTTGGCTTTTGCCCAAAAAATAGGCGAAAAGCTGGAAGGGATGGCGCCGGGGATTTTAAGGGGGGTAAGGGTGCAAGACGGCAGGTATAATCAGCATTTTTCTCCCTATGGAATTCTCCTTGAAATGGGCTCCACAGAAAACAGCCTTGAAGAGGCCAGGTTTAGCGCCGAAATTGTTGCCGAGGTTTTAGCCGAGGCCATTTATGAAGATAAGAATTTAAATAAAGCTTTAAATAAAGCAGAGGATTAAAATATGGCTTAAAAAATAAATTAAAAGCCCCGCCCCCGGTTATAATAAAAGGGGAGGGCCGAAAATGAAAAGATTAATTTTGCTGGTTTTTTTATTAAGCCTGCTTATCGGGGGCTTAAATTTATCCGCAGCCGGTTTGCACCGGCTTATGCCCCAAAGCCCTCCTTATGTTTTCAGCCTGGAAAGGGCGGGGGGAGGCCTTAAATTACATTTAATGGATTTTGAAAGCCCCGCCATACCTTATAAACTGCAAATATTTAAAAGAAATATTTAAATAAGATACTTAAGGGGGTAAGGCATAATTAATGCTATTTATAAGCCGTTAATTTTTAAAAGGCATCTTTTTAAGGAGGGTTCCCCCTCTAATTTGGGATTAAGCATAAATTTTGCTGTATTCCGCCGGGGATTATGATATAATTATTCAGATAATATGCCTAAATAAAATTAAAGGTTTAGAGGTTGCCCTATGGAAGCTAAAAGCCAAAGCCCAATTATTAAAGCTGCCGGGCTTTTAATGTTTACCATGATACTCTCCCGGATTTTAGGCTATCTCCGGGATGTTTTCATATACAATCAATTTGGCCAAAACCGCTTAACGGATGCTTATAATGCGGCCTTTTCCATACCGGATTTTTTGTATATGATTTTAGTGGGGGGGGCCTTAAGCGCGGCTTTTATACCGGTATTTTCATCTTATGTGGCCAAAGATAATGAGGCGGAGGCCTGGAGGGTTTCCAGCATTGTTTTAAATTGGGTTATGCTTCTTTTGGGAATAGGGGTTGCCATAGGCTGCATTTTTACCCATGAGCTTATTTATTTATTAGTTCCCGGTTTTAACCCCGAGGCTATGGAAATGACGGTTAAACTTACCCGGATTATGTTTTTTCAGGTGTTTTTTATGTCTTTATCCGGTATTTCCATGGGTATACTTAATTCCTATAAGCATTTTGCCGCCCCTGCCATAGGCTCGGTTTTATATAATCTGGGGATTATATTGGGGGGCCTGCTTTTAGCCGCCCCTATTGAAGCCCGCTGGCCGGGCTATGGTATTGCCGGTTTCTCCCTCGGGGTGGTTATAGGCTCCGCCTTAAACTTTTTTATTCAAATACCGGCTTTAATTAGGGTGGGGGTAAAATATCATTTCAGCTTTAATTTACTTCACCCCGGCGTGCGGCGCCTGCTTATGCTGATGCTGCCGGTTTTAATCGGGCTTTCCGTAAGCCAGATTAATCTCTTTGTAAATCAAAATTTGGCCTCAACCCTTCCCGAGGGTATGGTGGCCGCCCTGCGTACCGGCCAAAGAATGATGCAAATGCCCATTGGGGTTTTTGCCATAGCTATTGCGGTTGCGGTTTTCCCCACTCTTACTTCCCAGGCGGCCCGGGAGGAAAAAGAAAGCTTTAATTATACCGCTTCTTTAGGCATACGCTCGGTAATTTATATTACCCTTCCCTTTTCAGCGGCTTTGGCGGTTTTAAGGGTGCCTATAATCCGTTTTATGTTTGAATTCCAGGGGGGTAAGTTTACCCCGGAATCTACCCAGGCAACCTCGGATGCCCTATTATTTTACTGCCTGGGGCTTTTTGCCTATGGGGCCATTCATGTTTTAAGCCGGGTTTTTTATGCCCTGCAGGATACCAAAACCCCTGTTTTGGCAGGTATTTGTTCTTTAATTGTTAATATTTGTTTTAGCCTTTTGCTTTTAAAACCCATGGCCCAGGGAGGGCTGGCTCTGGCTTATTCTTTAGCCGGAATTATTAATATGCTTTTACTTTTAATTCTTTTGCATAAAAAAACCGGAGGTATGGATATTGGCGTACTTAAACAGTCCTTTATAAAAATAATTTTGGCCGCCGCCGCTGCCGCTATAACTATGGGGCTTGCCTCTTTTGCTCTGGAGGGAATTTGGGGAATTGCCGGTAAGCTCCGGCAAATATTGCAGCTTATAATTGCCGGGGGCCTGGGGGCCGGGGTTTATTTATTTATTACCAGCCGCTGCCAGATGGAGGAGTGCAGGCAGGTAACAGCCGTATTAAAAAGACGCTTTTGCCGCAAGTAAATTAGGAGGTCTCTGAATGAGTTTTAAGGAAAGAATCCGCAACTTTTGTATTATAGCCCATATTGACCATGGGAAATCCACTATGGCAGACAGATTACTTGAAAAAACCGGGGCTGTGGCTCAAAGGGATATGTCCAAACAGCTTTTAGATAATATGGATTTAGAAAAAGAACGGGGCATAACCATTAAGCTTAAGGCTGTCAGGCTTAAATATACGGCGGCCGACGGAGAGGAATACACCCTTAATTTAATAGATACTCCCGGCCATGTTGATTTTACCTATGAGGTTTCCAGAAGCCTGGCCGCCTGCGAAGGCGCCCTTTTAATTGTTGATGCCGCCCAGGGCATAGAGGCTCAAACTCTGGCCAATGTTTATTTAGCCCTTGAGCACGATTTGGAGATTATACCCATAATAAATAAAATAGATTTACCCGGGGCAGACCCGGAGGGGGTTAAGCGCCAAATAGAAGACATAATCGGTCTGGATGCCTCCGAGGCAATTTTAGCCTCCGCCAAAACAGGCATGGGCACCGAAGAAGTATTAGAGGCCATTGTGGAGAAAATTCCTCCCCCCAGGGGGGATGAAGAGGGAAGCCTGGCCGCCATGATTTTTGATTCCCATTTTGACAGCTACCGGGGGGTCATCCCTTATATAAGAGTGGTTGAGGGAAAAATAAATAAGGGCATGAAAGTTAAAATGATGAATACCGGAGCCGTTGCCGAGGTTATAGAATTGGGGGTATTTGTTCCCGAGCCCAAGGCTGTGGATTCCCTTCAGGCCGGCGAGGTAGGGTTTTTCAGCGCCAGTATTAAAACAGTTAAAGATATTCATGTGGGGGATACCGTTACCCAGGCGGATAAGCCCGCGGCTAATTCCCTGCCCGGCTACCGCAAGGCTACCCCTATGGTTTTTTGCGGCCTTTACCCTATGGAAAATAATGATTATGAGAGTTTAAAAGACGCCTTGGAAAAGCTGCAATTAAATGATTCCTCCTTAATATATGAGGGGGAAACCTCTACCGCTTTAGGCTTTGGTTTTCGCTGCGGTTTTTTAGGCCTTCTGCATATGGAGATTATTAAAGAGAGGCTGGAAAGGGAATACGGCCTTAACCTTTTAGTAACGGCCCCCAGCGTAAATTATAGGGTAACCTGTAATAACGGCTCGGTTATTTATGTGGATAATCCGGTTAAACTTCCGGAGCCCAATAATATAGCCATATTGGAGGAGCCTTATGTAAAGGCTACTGTTATGGTGCCAAGCGAGTTTATAGGCTCCGTTATGGAAATAACCAAGGAAAAAAGAGGCATATTTATAAATATGGAGTATATTAACCCCACCAGGGTAATGATGATTTATGATTTGCCTCTATCTGAAATAATTTATGATTTTTTTGACCAGCTAAAATCCCGCACCAAAGGCTATGCCTCTTTGGATTATGAGCTGACAGGCTATAAGGAATCCGATTTGGTTAAGCTGGATATTTTAGTTAATGAGCAAATAGTGGATGCCCTCTCCTGTATTGTGCATAAGGATAAAGCTTATTTCAGGGGGCGCAATTTGGTAGAAAAGCTGCGGAGGATTATTCCCCGGCAAATGTTTGAAATTCCGATTCAGGCGGCTTTAGGCAATAAGGTAATAGCCAGAGAATCCGTAAAGGCCTTGCGTAAAAATGTGCTTGAAAAATGCTATGGCGGGGATATTTCCCGCAAGAGGAAGCTTTTAGAAAAGCAAAAAGAGGGTAAAAAGAAAATGAAACAGGTAGGCAGCGTAGAAATACCCCAAGAGGCCTTTATTGCGGTTTTAGAGGTTGATTAGAACTTTATTAGATTTTTACCAGCGCTTTATTAGAGGTTGATCAGAGCTTAGGAGGAGAAAGAATGCAATACGCTTCAATTTATATTCATATCCCTTTTTGTATCAGAAAATGTAATTATTGTGATTTTGTTTCCTTCCCGGTGAATAAATACCCCCCTCTAATACGCCAGTACGCAAATTATATTGACCGCGAAATTGAACTTTGGGCCCGCCAGGAGGATTTATCTCAGGTGGAAACTGTTTATGTTGGGGGCGGAACCCCCACCGTATTAGCCACCGGGGATTTGCTCCATATTGTTTCCAATGTATTAAGCTATTGCCGGATAAGCCAGGATAATGAGGTTACGGTGGAGGCAAACCCGGGCACCATAGATGCCAAAAACCTGCAGCGTTTGCGTCAGGCCGGGGTAAACCGTTTATCTGTCGGCGCGGAAAGCTTTAATAATAAAAGCCTGGAGGCCATGGGCCGCACCTATCGGGCCAAGGATACTATTGCAACCCTTAGAGATGCCAGAAATCAGGGCTTTGATAATATAAGCATAGATTTAATTTACGGCCTGCCGGATCAAACTCTGGAGGAATGGCGGGAGGATCTTTACATAGCTTTGGATCAGGATATTGATCATATTTCCATATATGGTTTAACCCTCTCGGATAAAACCCCCTGGGGCAAGGCCGCAGCCCAAGGCCGGCTTAATGTGGCGGATCAGGATTTATCCGCCGATATGCTGGAGGGCAGTATAAATATTATTACAAAGCACGGTTTTGAGCATTATGAGGTTTCTAATTTTGCCAAGCCCGGCTTTCAGTGCCGCCATAATTTAGGCTATTGGCAGCGCAAGGATTATTTAGGTCTGGGGGTTGCGGCAGCCAGCGCTGTGGGGAATCATCGTTTTAGCAATTTCCGCACCTTAGAGGAATATACGGCGCATTTGGATAAAAATAATCTCCCCATTGACGAGGAGGAAATTTTAAGCCAGAGGCAGGTACTTTCCGAGGCTATGTTTTTAGGCCTGCGGCTTTTAAAGGGTATAGATATGACAGCTTTTAAAAAGCGTTATTTTATCCGTCCCGATGTGCATTTTAAAACGGAAATTGAGGACGGCCTTAAAAAAGGCTTATTGGAAATCTCCGGAGATACCCTGAGGCTAACCCATAAAGGCCTGTTTTTAGCCAATGAGGTTTTTATGAGCTTTCTTTAAAAAACAGTTGCTTTGTTAAAGAGCCTTTGTTCTTTTATTAAAACCCGAGCTAAATAGAGTAATTTTTAGAATAGCTAAAAAGAGGGGGCAAAAGCCCTCTTTTTTACTTGACAAATCTTCCCAAAAGGTGTATTTTATTTTTAGCACTCACTGAGGGAGAGTGCTATTAAAAGAGGTGATATCCAATGGATGAACGGAAAAAAAGCGTTTTACACGCGATTATCAAGGATTACATTTCCACAGGGGAGCCGGTGGGCTCCAGAGTTGTGGCAAAAAAGTATGACTTGGGCGTTTCTCCGGCAACTATCCGAAATGAAATGTCTGACCTTGAGGAGCTGGGCTATATTGAGCAGCCCCATACCTCCGCCGGGAGAATGCCCTCGGAAAAAGGCTACAGATACTATGTAGATAATTTAATGGAAAAAGAGAAGCTTACCTCTAAAGAGGAGGAGTACATTCATTACGGCCTGATGGAGCAAATTAATGAAATGGATTCCTTTATGCGCAAATGTTGCCAAATGCTCTCAAAAATAACGAATTATGCCGCCTTGGTATTTATACCCCGGGAAGAAAGCGGCAGGCTGGAAAAATTGCAGTTAATCCCGGTGGATAATAATCAGCTTTTGGTTGTGGTAATTTCCCATACCGGGGTATTGCGCCACCGCCTTATTCGTTTGCCGGAGCGGCTTTCTCCCACTGCAATTTCCCGTCTGGAGTCTATGCTGCAAGCCAGGCTTAAGGATATTGAAATGGAAAAGCTAGATAAAAATTTGCTCATCGAGGCCTTTGCGGCAGCTAATCGCCGGCAGGAGGGTTTCTCCCATTTGCTGGAATTTATGGATAAGAATTTTTTGCAGCAGGATGGCGAGAAGGTCTTTTTTTCCGGAGCTTTAAATATTTTATCCCACCCGGAATTTAAAGACCCGGATAAGCTTCGGGATGTGCTTTCGGTATTTGAAGAGGATTTTCAGGTTAAAAACTTGCTTGCCGCAGCGGAGGGCAAGGGGGTAAAAATTGTTATAGGTTCGGAAATTCTCAAAGAAGAAATGAAAAACTGCAGCATGATAGTTTCCCCCTATGAGTTGGAAGGGGAAAAAGGCGGTACCATAGGGGTTTTGGGCCCAATCAGAATGAGCTACCCCAAGACGGTTTCTTTTGTGGAATATATTGCCAGGGAATTATCCCAGCTTATGACAGGCAGAGGCAGTTAAGTATTATAAGCTTTAGCTTTTTAGAATATAAATGAGGTGAAATTATTGATTAAAGTTAATAATCCTAAGAAAAACCCGGGGGATAAAGTTAATAACCCGGAGGAAAAGCCTTTAAACACAGGGGAAGAGATTAAGGCGGAAGGCCAAAATCAAATTCCGGCGGAAATTTCCAAAGAGGAATTGGAGCAGATTATTGACTCGGTAAATACCCTTATTAAGGGCAAGGAAGAAGCGGAGCAGCAGCTTTTAAGAATGGCGGCAGATTTTGATAATTTCCGCAAGCGAACCCGTCAGGAAAGGGAAGATATTGTAAGAAATGCCAATCACCAAATGATGCTGGCCCTTTTGCCTATTGTGGATAATTTTGAACGGGCGGTTTCTCTTGAGGATTCTTCCCCCTATGCCGAAGGGGTTAAAATGATTTACCGCCAGCTTATAATGGTTTTAAATCAGGAAGGACTGGAAAAAATCCAAAGCATAGGCCTGCCCTTTGACCCTAACCTCCATGAGGCTATATTACAGGATGAGGTGGCGGGGGAGGAAAAGGGCAAAATATTAGAGGAAATTCAAAGCGGCTATTTATTTAAAGGTAAGCTTTTGCGCCCCACCCGGGTTAAAGTAGGGGTATAGGGGTATTTAGATTCCGCTTTAAACGGCAAAGAGCAATAAAATAAAAAAAGCAATATTTTAAATCAGCTAAAAATAAAAAACTTAAAATAGTTTATTAAAGGAGGAAAAGATAAATGGGCAAAGTTATAGGAATTGACCTTGGCACTACAAATTCTTGCGTAGCGGTAATGGAGGGGGGCGAGGCAATAGTTATCCCAAACCCTGAGGGGGCCCGTACTACCCCTTCCGTAGTCGGCTTTTCCGCCAGCGGAGAGAGAATGGTGGGCCAAATTGCCAAAAGGCAGGCCGTAAGTAATCCCGACCGCACCGTAAGCTCTATAAAAAGGCATATGGGCAAAAAGCATAATGTTAAAATCGGGGATAAAACCTATACCCCGCAGGAAATTTCCGCATTTATTCTGCAAAAGCTTAAGCAGGATGCCGAAGCCTATTTAGGAGAAACCGTCACTCAGGCGGTTATTACCGTACCGGCCTATTTTTCCGACAGCCAACGCCAGGCCACAAAAGATGCCGGTAAAATTGCCGGGCTGGAGGTTTTAAGAATAATCAATGAGCCGACAGCGGCGGCCCTGGCCTATGGTTTAGATAAAGACCAGGCCCAAACCATTATTATTTACGATTTAGGCGGCGGCACATTCGATGTTTCTTTATTAGAGCTGGATGACGGGGTATTTCAGGTTAAGGCAACCTCGGGGAATAATCTTTTAGGCGGAGATGATTTTGATCAGCGTCTGGTAGATTATATGCTGGCGGAATTCAAAAAAAGCGACGGCATTGATTTGGGCAAAGATAAAACAGCCCTTCAAAGACTGAGAGAAGCCGCCGAAAAGGCTAAAATAGAGCTTTCCGGCATGCTGACAACCAATGTTAACCTGCCCTTTATTACCGCTACCCAGGATGGGCCCAAGCATTTGGATATTACAATTACCCGGGCAAAATTTAATGAGCTTACGGCGGATTTAGTTGAAAAAACCCTTGTCCCCGCCCGTCAGGCCATAAGCGATGCCGGTTTAACCGCGGATAAAATTGATAAAGTTCTTTTGGTGGGGGGCTCCACCCGTATTCCCGCCGTTCAGGAGGCTATCGGAAAGCTTTTAGGCAAAGAGCCTCATAAAGGTATAAACCCTGACGAATGTGTTGCCTTAGGCGCCGCTATTCAGGGGGGTATTCTCAATAAAGAGGTTAAGGATGTCCTTTTATTGGATGTCGCTCCCCTTTCTTTGGGGATTGAAACTCTGGGGGGTGTCTTTACCCGGATAATTGACAGAAATACCACTATTCCCACAGGCAAAGCTCAGGTTTTCTCTACGGCGTCGGATAATCAGCCCTCGGTTGAAATCCATGTTTTGCAGGGAGAGCGCCAAATGGCGGGGGATAATAAAACTCTCGGTCGCTTTAACCTTACGGGAATTGCCCCGGCTCCCAGAGGCATACCCCAAATTGAAGTTCGTTTTGATATTGACGCCAATGGGATAGTCCATGTAAGCGCTAAAGATTTAGGCACAGGCAAGCATCAAAGCATTACCATTACCGCTTCCAGCGGCTTAAGCGATTCCGATATTGAAAGAATGATGGAGGATGCCGAAAAATATAAGGAAGAGGATGAAAAACGCCGTAAGGAAGTAGAAATCCGCAATCAGGGGGATGCCCTTTTGTATCAAAGCGAGAAAGCCGTAGCGGATTTTGGCGATAAAGTAAGCAATGATGAAAAAGAGGCTGTGGAAAAGGCCAAATCGGATTTAAGCACGGTGCTGGCCGGAGATGATTATGATGAGATTGAAGCTAAAACAAAAGCACTTTCTGAGGCTGTTTATGCCATAACCCAGCGGATTTACCAGGAAGCCGGCGCCGCGGCCCAAAATGCCGAAAACCCCCAAAGCGGCCCCGATGCCTCTGCCGGAGGGGATGATACTGTGGTAGATGCCGATTATACCGTGGATGATAAAGATAAATAAGCCAAAATATAATTTTTAAAGGGGTACCCAATGGCAAAAAGGGATTATTATGAGGTTTTGGGAGTGCCGAAAACAGCCACTTCCGATGAAATAAAAAAAGCCTATAAAAAGCTGGCCAAAAAGTACCACCCTGATTTAAACCCGGACAGCAAAACCGCCGAAGAGAAGTTTAAAGAGGTCAACGAGGCATTTGAAACTTTAAATGATGAGAATTCCCGGGCCAGATATGATCAATTCGGCCATAATGACCCAGGGGCGGGCTTTGGCGGCTATGGTCAGGGAGGCTTTGGCCAAGGCGGTTTTGGTCAGGGGGGTTTTGGCGGCAGTGTAAACGATATTTTTGAAGCCTTTTTCGGCGGCGGTTTTGGTTCTGGCGGCGGCTCCGCCGCCTCCGCCGGGCCCCGGCAGGGTAATGACCTTAGGGTGGATATGACAATAACCTTTGAAGAGGCAGCCTCCGGAGCGGAAAAAGAGCTTAAAATAAACAGAATGGAAAATTGCCCCACCTGCTCCGGCAGCGGGGCCAAGCCCGGCACAAAGAGAAAGACCTGCCCCACTTGTCATGGAAGCGGCAAGGTAAGAACAGCCCAAAGCACCCCTTTTGGGGAGTTTCAAACTGTTAAAACCTGCACCACTTGCCAGGGCAGCGGTACCGTGGTAGAAAGCCCCTGTGAGGATTGCCGCGGTACGGGGAGGGTTCGTAAGGATAGAAAGCTTACGGTTAAAATCCCCGCCGGGGTGGATAACGGCTCCCGGCTGCGCATGGCAGGGGAGGGGGAAGGCGGCTTTTTAGGCGGCCCCCCGGGGGATTTATACATTTATATTCAGGTTAAGCCCCATAAGTATTTTAAGCGCCAAGAGGATGATATACTCTGCGATTATACAATTAACTTTGCCCAGGCCGCCCTGGGGGCCGAGGTAGAAATCCCCACCATAGAGGGGAAAGCCAAGCTGAATATCCCGGAAGGCACTCAAAGCGGCACAACTTTCAGAATGAGGAGTAAAGGCTTCCCAAAATTAAGGGGCTATGGCAGGGGAGATCAATTAGTAAAAATTAAAGTTGCCACCCCCACAAGGCTTACGGAGGAGCAAAAAGAATTATTCCATAAGCTCAGCGAAAGCCTGGGAGGCAGGGAAGAAGAAGATAAAAAAGGCTTCTTCGGTAAAATCTTTAAATAAAAGCTTTTGCTTTATTAAGCCTAAATAAAAGGGGTTTTATAACCCCTTTTATTTGCGTTTATATAGTTTTAATTTGCATAGCTTAAGGCCGCCGTATATAATAAAGAAAAAATGCAGGATAAATAAGAGGTAATTATGAAATGGCAAAAAATAAAAATTAAATGCCAAAGCGGAGATTTGGAAGGCCTTACCGGGCTTTTGCTTAATTTGGGGCAGGAGGAGCTTTATATTGAGGATGGGGCCCTTATAAATGATTTAATAAATCAAAAAACCGGCGCCTGGGATTATATTGACCCCGGGCTTTTAGAAAAGAATAAGAATGAGGCCAAAATTGAATTTTATTTGCCGGGATATAAAAATAATACGGATTTTCTGGCTGAATTTAGTAAAGCCCTTCAAAAACTTAAAGAAAGTAATGGAGAATTTACCCCTATTGAAGTTTCCGATGAAATTATTGATGATGAGGACTGGCAAAATACCTGGAAGAAGTTTTTTAAGCCTTTTTTAATCGGGGAAAGGCTGGTAATTAAGGCCAGCTGGGAGCAGTACAGCCCCCAGGCGGACCAAATAGTGGTGGAAATAGACCCGGGGCAGGCTTTTGGCTCCGGCCAGCATGCCACAACCGCCCTTTGCCTGGAGGCTCTGGAAAAAGTGATAAAACCCGGGGCTAAGGCGGCGGATATCGGCTGCGGCAGCGGGATATTAAGCCTGGCGGCAGCTCTTTTAGGGGCCGAAAAGATAGACGCGGTAGATAATGACCCTAAGGCGGTGGAAATCTGCCGGGCCAATGCGGCCTTAAATAAGGCGGAAGATAAAATAAAGGTATTTTTAGGGGATTTAAGCCAATGCCTTAAAGGTGAATATGATATAATTTTAGCCAATATTGTGGCGGATGCCATAATGGCCTTGGCTCCCCAAATATATCCCCTTTTAAAAGAGGGGGGAATATTTATCGCCTCAGGGATAATTTCTCAAAGGGTGCCTGAGGTTGAAAAGGCCTTAAGCCAAGGGGGTTATTGTATAAGAGAAAAAGCTCTTCGGGATGACTGGGCGGCCTATACCGCCGTAAAGAAGGGGAAAGGGGCATAAAAAATGAATCAAAAGGGGGCTTCGCCCGCCTTTGCCGTTTATACTTTAGGCTGCAAAGTTAATCAGGAGGAGGGGGCCTCCATTTGCCGTATGCTGGAGGAAAGAGGCTGGCAAAGGGTAAATTTTAATGATAAGGCCGCCGTTTATATTATAAATACCTGTACGGTTACTCATTTGGCGGATAGAAAATCCCGCGCCATAATCCGCAGGGCGGTTCGGAATAACCCCCGGGGGCTAATTGTGGTTACCGGCTGTTATGCCCAAATTTCCGGCAAAGACTTGGCAAATCTGGAAGGGGTCGGCCTTATAGCGGGGGTAGACCAAAGGGCGGATTTACCCGAGCTTATAGAAAAAAAGCTCAATGAAAACACTCCGGGAGTAAGCCTGGCTGTGGAAGATATTTCCTCACCCCATTCTTTTGTGGCCCTGCCTGTTGCCGGTGATAAAAACCGGACAAGAGCCTATTTAAAAATAGAGGATGGCTGCGATGAATTTTGCCATTATTGCATTATCCCCTATGCCAGGGGGCCTGTGCGCAGCCTGGCTAAAAATAAGGTTCTGGAGGCTTTAGAGCAATTAATTAAAGAAGGCTATTTAGAAATTGTTTTAACGGGTATTCATGTGGGGGCCTATGGCCAGGATTTAGAAGAGAATATTAATTTAGCCTCCCTTTTAAAAGAAGCGGTTAAATTACCCGGCTTAGGCAGGCTGCGCCTGGGCTCCATTGAGCCCTTGCAGTTTACGGAGGAGCTTTTAAACTTCCTCCGGGAAGATGCGGCGGCAAAAGAGCCTAAAATTTGCCCTCATCTTCATATACCGCTGCAATCGGGCTGCGATAAAACCCTTAAAGCCATGGGGAGAAATTATACTTGCGCTGAATATTTAAGGCTTATAAATGAGCTGAGGAGTTTTTCTGAAAATATTGCCATAACCAGCGATATTATGGTGGGCTACCCCGGAGAAACAGAAAATGACTTTTGTGAATGCTCTGATTTTTGTAAGAATATAGGTTTTTCCAGGCTTCATGTTTTCCCCTATTCCCCAAGGAGGAATACCGTAGCTGCGGATTTGCCGGGGCAAACCCCCCCGCAGGAAAAGGAAAATCGCAGTAAAAGGCTGATAAACCTGGGGGATGAAATGGCTAAAGCCTATGGCAAGAGCTTTATCGGTAAGGCTTTGCGGCTTTTGCCGGAAAGAATTGTTAAAGATAAAAGTAAAAAATATTTACAGGGCCATAGCGAAAATTACCTTAATTTATGGCTCCCCTATACTAAAGATTTACCCAAAGGCTTTATCTCTGTAAAGGGCGGGGAGTGGCAAAACGGTAAATTACTTGTAAAAATGGAGGAAAAAGCCTAGCAGGCGAGGAATATTTTTAAAGAGATATTTTAAAGGCAAGTTTAAATACAGGGGGTAAAATAAATGGAGAATTGTTTGTTTTGCAAAATGGCAAACCATGAAATAGAGCCGGATATTGTTTATGAGGATGATGAAATTTTAGCCTTTAGGGATATTCACCCCCTGGCCCCGGTGCATATTTTACTTATACCTAAAAAGCATTTGCCGGAAATCTCCGCCATGGGGGAGGAAGATATACCCCTGATAGGTAAAATCCATAAAAAAGCGGTGGATTTGGCCTATAAAGAAGGGATAGGCGAAAGCGGCTTCCGCCTTGTTACAAACTGTAAAAGCCATGGAGGGCAGGAGGTTTACCATTTGCATTTTCATCTTATCGGGGGGGATTTTCTCGGCCCGTTTACACAACGGTAGTTGACGAAAGCCGCATTATACTGTATAATCTATAAACGATGATAAAACAGGTCTTACGGCCTTTTCTATAGTACTCTTCAATGTACGGAGGGAGGGAAGAGATTTGAGTGAAGTTCGTGTCGGCAAAAACGAAACTCTGGATAGCGCGTTACGCCGTTTTAAACGCACTTGCCAAAAGGCGGGTGTAATGGCTGAAATTCGTAAGCATGAGCATTATGAAAAACCCAGCGTAAAAAGGAAGAAAAAAGCTGAGGCAGCCAGAAAGCGCAAATGGAATTAATCCATAGGATTATGGGGGTTATTTCATTTTAAAGGGGTTATGCCCCGCTTTATTTTAAAAATAAAATAATAAGCTTTCTTTAAAAGGGCGGGTTTTCCGCCCTTTTTTATATTTAAAAATTAAAATAAAAGGCAGGCATTTAAGTAATTATAGTGTAAACGGCTTTTTAAAAAGGCTTAAAAGAAAAATGCCGAAAATTTTACTATTTATAATGGCAATTTATGGTATACTTAGGTATATGTTATATACAGACCCTCCCTGGCTGGAGTTAAAGGATGATTTTTATTAAAGAGGGAATATTATTAGATAACTCTTTAAAGCAAAGCCGTTTAAATACAAAGTGCAGGTTTAAATATAATTTACAGCGCCGGTTTTAAAGCTTTTGCCAAAAAGCAGAATAAAACCGGATAAAGAATTGGAGGCTCAGGTATGTTGCAATTTTTAAAACTCAAAAAAAATACCCTTAGGGTCAGCTTAGGGCTTTTTATTACGCTTATTTTTTTATTTTCGGCCCCTTTTGCTTTTGCCTCAATGGGAGATACCTATATTATCCCAATTAAGGGGGATATAGGCAACGGCAACCTTTTTTATGTACAAAGGGCCTATGTAGATGCAATTACCTCCGGCGCCGGGGCTATAATTTTTGAAATAGATACCTATGGGGGCTCAATAGATACAGCCCTTAAATTTAAAGATTTAATTATGTCTTCCCAGGTGCCTACAGTCTGCTTTGTGGATAATAAGGCAATTTCCGCCGGGGTTTTAATTGCTCTGGCGGGAGAAAAGCTGGTTATGCGGCCGGGAACAACCATCGGCGCCGCCGAGCCCCGCCTGGGGTCGGAAAAGGCCGATGAAAAAACCGTTTCCATGTGGTCCGGGCAGCTTGCCGCCGTAGCCGAGGCCAGAGGTAAAGACGGTAAAATTGCCGCCGCCATGGCAGACAGCGATATTGCAATTGAAGGCCTGGTGGAAAAAGATAAGCTTTTGACTTTAGGTTCCCAGCAGGCGCTATCTTTGGGCTTTATAGATGCTGTTTTAGACAGCCGCGCCGAGGTTATGGAGGAATATTCCCTCCCCGGGGAGGAAGTTGAAATTGAGCCTACTCTAAGAGAGAATGCGGTTAAATGGCTTTCCAGCCCTTATATTGCGGCAATTTTACTGACTTTAGGGATTGCCGGTGTTATTATAGAGCTTTTTATCCCCGGCTTCGGGGTTTTTGGAGTTATCGGAGTGCTTTCTTTTATTGCCTTCTTTTTAGGTAATTTTTGGGCCGGCAGCGCCGGTTGGGGTTCAATTATTCTCTTTTTAGTAGGGATGATTTTTATAGCGGTGGAGGTTTTTGTTATTCCCGGTTTTGGGGTAACGGGTATTTTAGGCATAGCCGCCATGATTGCCGGGATTTTTCTGGCCTCTCCCAGCGCCCAATATGCCATAATATCTTTACTGATTGCAATTATTGCCTCAATTATTCTTATTGTTATCAGTGTAAAAAACCGTAAAACCCGTAAAATATGGCGGAAGATTATCCTCTCTCAAAAGCAGGAAAACAGCGAGGGCTATTCCTCTCAGGATTTAGAGCAAAACAGGCTTTTAAATGCCTATGGCAAGGCGATAACGCCTTTACGCCCCGCCGGTACGGCTTTAATTAACGGCAATAGGGTTGATGTTGTTACGGAGGGGCAGTTTGTTGTGGAAGGCGCTAGTATACAGGTGGTTTCTGTTTCAGGGGGGCGGGTTGTTGTAAAGGAGGGCGCCCCGGAGAATACTCCCCCCGCCGGGGAAGAAAACAATAGCTAAAAGTTTAAACAAAGTTATTTTTATTGCTTATGTATATTTTTAAATAGAGTAAATAATTAAAATCAAGGAGGGTTTTTTATGCCGTATGAGTTATTGCCAGCTTTATTATTGATTATTCTAGTTTTAATTGCCTTAATGATTATTCTTCGTTTTATTCCCATCGGTTTATGGATATCCGCTTTGGCGGCGGGGGTAAAAATAGGTATTTTTGACCTTATCGGTATGCGTTTGCGCCGGGTGGCCCCGGCAAAAATTGTTAACCCGCAAATTAAAGCGGAGAAGGCCGGTATAGATGTTAATGTTCGCAAGCTGGAGGCTCATTATCTGGCCGGGGGCAATGTGGATAGAGTTGTAAACTCTCTAATCGCGGCGGAAAGAGCTAATATCGGCCTGCCCTTTGAAAGAGCCGCCGCCATAGATTTAGCCGGCCGCAATGTTTTAGAGGCTGTGCAGATGAGCGTTAACCCCAAGGTTATTGAAACCCCGGTAATTTCCGCTATGGCCATAAACGGGATTGAAGTAAGGGTGCGGGCCAGAGTTACCGTAAGAGCCAATATAGACCGCCTGGTAGGGGGGGCCGGTGAGGAAACCGTTATTGCCAGGGTTGGCGAGGGTATTGTTACTACCGTCGGCTCCAGTGAAAGCCATAAGGCGGTGCTGGAGAACCCGGATAAGATTTCCCATACGGTTTTAGCTAAAGGGCTGGATGCCGGAACTGCCTTTGAAATTCTTTCCATTGATATTGCCGATGTTGATGTAGGGCGGAATATCGACGCCGAGCTTCAAACAGACCAGGCAGAGGCCGATAAAAGGATTGCCCAGGCAAAAGCGGAAGAGCGCCGGGCAATGGCGGTTGCCAAAGAGCAGGAAATGAAAGCCGCCGTACAGGAAATGAAGGCCAAGGTTGTTGAGGCCGAGGCTCAGGTTCCCATTGCTTTGGCTGATGCTTTCCGCCAGGGGCATCTTGGGGTTATGGATTATTATAATATGATGAATGTAATTTCCGATACTAAAATGCGGGAAGGCATTTCCGGTTTAAGCAAAAACGGAAATACGGATAAAAGCAAATAAAGCAAATAAAAGCTTAAGCGTATTGCATAAGCGGTAAATACCCTATTAAGGGGGTGGTTTTATGGATTCCATATGGATTATAATTATAATCGGCATAATCTTCCGTGTTTTAGGTAAGAGCAGCAAAAGCAAAAAAGCTTCTCAAAACCAAAACAGGGGTAAAACTCCTCAGCAAATAATGAGGGAAAAACAAATGCAAAAAGGGGCTTACCCCCAGCGCCCAACCGAAACAGGAGGGCAGCCGGTTTTTTATGCAAAAGATGAAAAGCCCACTAAAGACCAGAAGATAGAAAGAAAAATTCAAGAAGCCAGGGCCCAGGAGGCGGCTAAAGAGGCCGCTTTGGAAAGCAGATGGAAGAGGGAAGCTCCCTTTGAGGATCCCAGACCCTATGATAATGCCAGGCCTTATGATACTCTAAAGCCTTATGAAAGCACCAAGGGCAGGTACAGGGTAAATAAAAAGTCTTCCCCCAGCCCTTTGGAGGAGATTTTCCGTCAGCTTAAGGAAGAGGTAAAAAGGGAGGCGGGCTTCCCGGAGGATGCCGCGGCAGGAGGAAATACCCCTGCTTACGGCGGATTATATGAAGCGGAAAAAGCCCCCCTATACACAGGTGGGGAGCGGCAAGGGGTAGCGGCGGGGCCTGAAGGCCGAGGCGCCGCGGTGCAAAACGCGGCCGGGAATAAACCCGGAGCAGATTCACCCCCAACGGCCCTTGCCGTGGAGCCAAAGGAAGCGGGTATTGATATTTTTAAAGAGAATTTTAATAAAAGAGATATTCTTAACGGGATTATAATGCTGGAAATTCTCGGCCCGCCCAAGGCTTTACGCAGGGTAAACAGGGGCTAAAAAAGCCCAGTCCTTTTACCCCGGCAGAAAAACAAAAACCCTGAAAAATAAGACCGGTTTAAGCCCCGTCAAAAGACGGGGCTTTTTAATTTCTCTTTTAATAGCATATATCAAAAATTCTATCCATAAATTATTAGGGGAGGTGTGGGGCATGGGGAAGAAAAAAAGCTTTAAAAAAGCTTTTGCAAATGCGCTGGAAATCCCGGCGGATATAGCCACAGGCCAGCTTAAGCTAACCCTTAAGGGTAAAGAGGCGGTTTTTTTAGAAAACCATAGGGGAATTATTACCTACAGCCCGCAAAAAATTCTTTGCCAGACGGAAGAAGGCCTTTTGGAAATTCGCGGCGGAGAATTGCTTTTAGAAAGTTTGGGTACGGATGAGCTTTTTATACAGGGAGAAATAAGAGGCATAGCCTTTTCTTTTATTAATGATGAAAATGCTTAGAGAGTAAAAGGGGGCCGGCTAATGCTTGGGCAGCTGCAAAACAAATTTAAAGGCCGGGTAGAAATAGAAATAACCGGCCCGGGCCTTGAGCGTTTTTTTAATCTTTGCCTGCAAAGGGGTATTGTGCTTAGGGATATTAAATGGCTTAATTCAAAACTGGTTTTGGCTAAAATCCCCGCAAAATCCTTTCATCAATTGCGGCCTATTGTAAGGCAGAGTAATTGCAGAGTGCGGATTCGCCGCCGCCTGGGCCTGCCCTTTTTTTATATTAAGCTTAAAAAAAGAAAAATATTTGCTCTGGGGGCAATTTTATTTGCCCTTTGCTTTTTTGCGGCGGGGAATTTAGTTTTAAGGGTGGATGTGGAAAGCCCCTACCCCCTAAAACGGGAATTTAAGGAGCAATTGCTGGCCGCAAAGGAAGATGCGGGGATAAAAACGGGCCGCCTCCGGTGGTTTATTGATTTTGACCGGGCCGAAAGGGAATATCAAAGGCTCTTTCCCTCTTTAATTTGGCTTAATATAGACTTTAAGGGTACGGTTGTTTATATAAATGTGGTGGAAAGAACGGATATTGGAGAGGAGGACAGCCCAAAGCCCCCCGGGGATATTGTGGCTAAAAAAGACGGGATAATCCAGGATATGCTGGTAAAAAAAGGTACCCCCATGGCGGCGGCGGGGGATACCGTAATTAAAGGCCAGGTATTAATAATAGGAGAGGATTTAAAGGGGCCTTTGGCGGCATCAGGTATTATCCGGGCCAAGGTTTGGTATGAGGGCTACGGCGAGGCGGCCTCGGAGAGTAAATATCTTAAGGAAAGCGGCAGAAAATACCGGCAGATAATTCTCTTTTGGGCCGGTAAACCCAGGCTTTATCTGGAAGGGGGGAAGAAAATCCCCTTTGAGAAATATATAAAAAGCCAGAGCCGGGCGGAGCTTACGGTTTGGAGGAAAATAAAACTGCCTGTCGAAGTACTAATAATCGAATACAGGGAGCAAAAGGAATATATTGAAAATATCGGCGCTGCCGCCGCCTGGGATTTTGCCCTTCAGGGCGCCAGGCAGGCTGCCTTAAGAGAAATGCCTGAAAAGGCGGAAATTTTAAATATTATTGTAAATAAATTCCCTGATGAAGGCCGGGTAAAAAGGGTTAAAATTATTGTGGAGGCCTTGGAGGATATTGCCGTATTTAAAAGCCCTTCCGTGGGTAAGCTTGCTGAATAAGCTTAAATAGGCGGCGGCCCGGCAAAATAAACTATTACGGAGATAAAGCATGCAAAAAAATAACAGGGATATTTCTCTAAAAGAGCCCTTTATTGCAAATATTAAGCTAAAAAACACATTATGGTGGGGCTTATTTATTGCCCTCACCACTTTAATCTTGGCCTCGGGTATTAAAAACCCCAGCCTGAATTTATATGAGGGGGAAATTGCCGCTGATGATGTTTATTATCAGGGGGCTGTAATTACCTATACCAGCCAAATCCGCACTCAGGAGGCCCGTACAAATGCCGCAAGCCAGGTAGCCCAGATTTACCGTATTGATTATCAGGCTGCGGGGGAAGCTACGGAATCTGTTTCTCAGGCTTTTAAGCTGATTATCGAGACTAAAAACCGCGAGGATATTGAAACCGAGGATAAAATAAAAAGCCTGGAAGAAAAAATACCCGGGGAGTATAATCCCAGCGTTTTCAATTATTTAATGGGAGTTTCCGATAGTGATATCGTTTATATGCGGGATTCCCTAAACGCTGTTATTACCCGGGCTATGCAGCCGGGAATAAGGCCGGAGCATCTTCCTGAGGCCCTTGAGGCTATGGAGGCCGCAATAGATTCTTTGGGTTATTCCCAGGGGATTACAGGCCTTTTAAAAGTAATTTTAGCCAACGGGCAAATTCGCGCCAATATGGAATATGATGCAATTGCCACAGCCAGCGAGGTAGAGCGGGTAATCCAATCTATCGAGCCGGTTTTAGTTACAATTCAGCCGGGGGAAAAGCTGGTTAGCCGGGGGGCCTATATAAGCGGGGAGCAAATTGAGGCCTTGCAGGCTTTAAATATGCTTTCTCAAAACTCCCGCATTCTTCCCTATTTAGGGATATTTGTTTTTGTCTGCATTATTTACACCCTTTTAATTGCTTATATTAGGCTTTTTCATCCCATAACCAATGGGCGGGAATCCAATATTGTTTTTATCGGGGTGCTTTTTAACTTTATTTTAATTTTATGCAAGCTGGTTTCTTTAATTAATATTTCCGGGCAGGCGGAAATTGCCGCCCAAATAGGCTACCTTTTGCCAGTTTCTGCGGCGTCCATGCTTCTTTGTGTTCTCTTAGGCAGGGGGCTTTCAATTTTTATTACGGTTTTACTGGGTATTTGCACCGGCATACTTATGGGGGGGCAAATATCCTTTGCCATTGTGGCAATTATCGGGGGTATTGTGGGGATTTTTCATACCACATATTTAAATCAAAGAAGCCAGTTTGTAGGGGCCAGCCTTTATATTGCCCTGGCAAATATCCTTGTTATAGGCTCCTGGGGCTTTATTAACGGTTACAGCCTTATAATTATTGGGGTGGGTATGATTTTAGGCCTGATTAACGGGGCCTTTGCCTCGGTATTAAGCATAGGCCTATTACCCTTTATAGAAAGTGTTTTTAAAATAACCACCATGGTTAAGCTTTTAGAGCTCTCCAATGCCAACCATCCTTTGCTTAAAAAACTGATGATGGACGCCCCCGGCACATATCATCACAGTATTTTAGTAGGCAATTTGGCCGAGGCCGCCGCCAGCGAAATTGGGGCGGATACTCTGGTGGTGCGGGTTGCCTCCTATTACCATGATATAGGCAAAATCCGCCGCCCCTATTTTTTTATTGAGAATCAAATGAGCGGAGAAAACCCCCATGATAAGCTGCAGCCCACTTTAAGCACGCTTATTATTATTTCTCATGTTAAAGAGGGCATAGAAATGCTTAGGGAATATAAATTCCCCGATGAAATTATTGAAATCGCCGAGCAGCATCATGGCACGGGGGTATTGCCCTATTTTTATCATAAAGCTTTGGAGCAGGAGGAAGACCAGAGTAAAATCCGCAAAGACGATTTCCGTTACCCCGGCCCCAAGCCTCAAACAAAAGAGGCGGCCATTGTTATGCTGGCAGACAGCGTTCAGGCCGCGGTTCAATCCATGACTAATCCGGCCAAGGGCCATGTTGAGCAGAAAATAAGAGAGATTATTAAAGGTAAAATTGATGACGGGCAGCTTCAGGAATGCCATTTAACCTTTAAGGATTTAGAAATTATCGCTCAGTCTTTTGCCAA
Source organism: Clostridiales bacterium (assembly GCA_040767605.1). GTDB lineage: Bacteria > Bacillota > Dehalobacteriia > UBA4068 > UBA4068 > JAXGOI01. Next base: position 657,879 of record JAXGOI010000001.1, on the reverse strand, counting down.
GGTTTTATGGGGTATGCATCATAATAGAATAGTTTATCCGGATGAAGTTGAAGAACAAATAGGGAGCGGAGCCAATGATTATTCGCATGATAATTCAAAACCGGCAAGAGAAAATAAAACCGGCCAAAGCAACCATGGCCCTGATGCGCCAAGCTCTGAGAACGGCGCTTCAGCGCTCCCCCCTGAGCAAGAGGGCGGAGTATGAAATTAGCCTGATTCTTTCAGATAACCGGCAAATAAAAGAGCTTAACCGGGATTTCCGTAATGAGGATAGGGCAACCGATGTTCTTTCTTTTCCTTTAGAGGAGGATTTAAGCCCCTGGTATGAAAAGGATTTTGAGGACAAGCTGCTCTTGGGGGATATTGTAATTTCCCTTGAGAAGGCCCTTTCTCAGGCAGAAGAATACGGACATGCCCCGGAGCGGGAAATTGTCTTTTTATTCCTCCATGGCCTATTGCATCTTTTGGGTTATGACCATGAAAGCCCGGAGGATGAAGAGGATATGCGAAATGAGCAAAGGGCTGTATTAGAAGAAATCGGCATAAAAAGGTGGCAATAAAATGGGCAGATTAATTTCTTCCTTTAAATATGCGGCAGCCGGGCTTTACCATGCCTTTGCCAAAGAAAGAAATATGAAAATACATGGGGTTTTTACCCTTTTAACGGTAACCTTTGCCGCCTATTTAGGGATAAAGCCTTTGGAATGGATGGTTTTGCTTTTAACTATTGCCTTAGTTGTGGGTATGGAATTAATCAATACCTCAATTGAGGCTCTGGTAGATTTAGTTACGGAAGAATACCGCCGTTTTGCGGCTATTGCAAAGAATGTGGCGGCAGGAGCGGTGCTTTTTTGCTCCTTAATTGCCGTAATTATCGGCCTGATTATATTTTTACCCTATTTAAAGAGTTAAGGGGGGCTGCTAATGAAAATTAATTTTGTTAAGAAAAAGATTGCCCTTGTAAATAAGCCGATAAAAAAAGCCGGGCTTATTTTTTGCGCGGCTCTATTTTTGTTTTTATCCGGCTGCGGGGGGGAGGCCCCCGTTGATTTGCAGGATGAGGATATATCTTTATCAGAGCCGGAGCCCGAGGCTGTTTACGGCCCCTTAAATCATCAGCTTTTAGATGAGGAGGCCCAAAATAATGTTTTGCCCCGGCCCATTGTTGTAACTATAGATAATTTTGCCAAGGCCCGTCCCCAATCCGGCCTGAATAAGGCGGATTTAATTTATGAGCTCCCTGCCGAGGGGGGCATAAGCCGTTTTTTAGCTGTTTTTTATTGCGGCAGCAGCGATATTATCGGCCCGGTACGCAGCGCCCGGCCCTATTTGGTGGATGTGGCCAAGGAATACGGCGGGGTTTATATCCATGTGGGGGGCAGCCCGGATGCCTTAAATTATTTGGCTAAGGGGGGTTGGCCCTATATAAATGAATTTGCCTTCGGCAAATACTTTTGGCGGGATAAAAAGAGAAAGGCGCCCCATAATCTTTATACCAGCATTGAAAATTTAAGCGAGGCCATAGCCGCCAAGGGCTGGGATGAGATTATAATCCCCGAGGCTTTTAAGTTTATAGAAACCCCTGAGGATAATCCGGCCGGCCCCGAAGGAGATAATCTAGAAGAAGATAAGGGAGAGGATAATCCAGTAGAGGATAATATAATTAAAGACGGGGGGGAGAGGGCTGCAATTGTGCGTATAAATTATATTGCCGCCCGCAATACCTATACCTATGATGAAGAAAAGAATTTTTACTGGCGGCAGATTAATGAAAACCCCCATGTAGATGCCGTAACAGATGAGCAGCTTACGGCGGCTAATATTATTGTTCAGATGGTGGATTCCAAGGTTTTGGATAAAGAGGGCCGCTTGGAAATTAATATGATCGGTAGAGGGGAGGCCATGCTATTTTCTCGGGGGCAGGTAAAAAAAGGCAGCTGGGAAAGGGCCAGCCTGGGGCATAGAACAGTTTTTAAAGATGAAAGCGGCCGGGAATGGGAGCTCTCCCCAGGCCAAACCTGGATACAGGTAGCGGATAAAACAGTAAAAATAAGCTATGAAGAAAAGGCCAATTAAAAGGCCGCATTTTAAAGAGCAAATTTAATAATTGATGCAAATGCCGGGGCGGAAAGAAAAACAAACAGCAGGATAAAACAAATTAAAGCAAAGGGGGCGGCAAATGGATAAAAAAAGCCTTTTGGCCGAGGCCTGGAAGGCAAGGGAAAACGCCTATGCTCCCTATTCCAATTATAAGGTTGGGGCGGCTATTTTAAGCGCCGAGGGCGAGGTTTTCTGCGGCTGTAATGTAGAAAATGCCTCCTACGGGCTAAGCTGCTGTGGGGAGAGAATAGCCCTTTACAATGCAGTTTCTCAAGGGGTGCGGGAGTTTACGGCCCTGGCTTTAGCCGGGGAGGAGGGTATTATGCCCTGCGGGGCCTGCTTGCAGGTTTTGGCGGAATTCTCCCCTGAGCTTATAATTTATATTTCCAAAGGCAGAGAAGATGAGGAAACTTTTAATTTAAACCAATTGCTGCCCCGCCAATTTTCTTTTAAACCCGGAGAGCAGCATAATAATTGTCTTTTAAGGGGGAAATAGGGTGGAAAAGGCGGAAAAAACTGTTAAGGGAATTAAAGAAGCCAAAGAAGCCAAAGAAGCCAGGGGAAATAAGGAAGCCGGGGGAAAGCTGAAATCCGGCTTTGTAACCCTGATTGGGCGGCCCAATGCCGGAAAATCTACCCTGCTTAATCAAATTCTTGGCCGCAAGGTGGCTATTGTTTCCGAAAAGCCCCAAACCACCCGGAATATTATAAGGGGTATTTATAATACCCCTAAAATGCAGGCTATTTTTATGGATACCCCGGGCATACACAAACCTAAGCATAAGCTTGACCATAAAATGATGGAGGCCGCCCGCTCTTCCTTGGCCGGGGGGGATATTGTTTTTTACCTTGTAGATGCCAATACCATTTTCGGCGCCGGGGAGGAATATATTTTAAAAGAGCTTGCCAAAAGCAAGCTGCCGGTTTTTCTCCTTATAAACAAAGTGGATTTATTAACCCCGGCCCAGCTTTTACCCCTTTTGGATTTTTACAGCCATAAATTCCCTTTTGTGGAGATTGTGCCTATCTCAGCCTCCCGAGGGGATAATATTAAGCGCCTTTTAGAAATTCTGCCCGAATATTTGCCGGAGGGGCCCCGCTATTACCCCAGAGAAATCTTTTCGGATCAGCCGGAGCAGCTGCTTTTGGCGGAGCTCATAAGGGAGCAGGTTCTTAGCGCCACAGAGGATGAAATACCCCATTCCACGGCGGTAACAATCAGCGAAATTGCCGAGCGCAGCGAAAACCTTCTTTATGTAGAGGCTAATATTTATGTGGAAAGGGATTCCCAAAAGGGCATAATTATCGGCAAAAACGGCGCCATGCTGAAAAAAATCGGCACAAATGCCAGACGGGAAATGGAAAGGCTTTTAGGCTGTAAAATTTATTTGGAGGTAAGGGTTAAAGCTAAAAAGGATTGGCGCAATAATGAAAAACTGCTTCAGGATTGGGACCCGGATAAGATGTCTTAAAGGGTTTTGCCTAAGGCAGCAGGAGGGATTCCGTATTGGATGAAAGGAAATACCTGGCGGAGGCTTTGGTTTTAGCATCCTTCCCTTATAAAGAGGGAGATAGAATAGTTACCCTGTTCAGCAGGGAAAGGGGGCGCCAAAGCGCCCTGGCCAAAGGGGCCTGCAAGCCAAAAAACAGCTTAAGGGCATTATGCCAGCCCCCCCGTTATTGCCGGCTGGCTTTGGCTAAAAGCCGGGGCAGCCTGGATATTATTACCCAGGGAGAAATGCTGGAGCCTTTTTTAGCCATTCATAATGATTTATTAAATATTGCTTACGGTAATTATATTGCGGAGCTGATTATTGCCGGTATGCCGGAGAAAAAACCCCAGCCGGAATTATTCCCCCTTGCTTTAGCCGCCTTTACCCTTTTAGAGCTGGGGGAAGACCCCCAGCTGGCTTTAATTTTCTTTCAATTGCGCTATCTGGGGCTTTTAGGCCTTAGCCCCCGTTTGGATAATTGCAGTATTTGCAGCCGGCGCTTAGACGGCGGCCAGTTTTTGCTTTCGCCTCAAAAAGGGGGGCTTATTTGCCTTTCCTGCGGCGGTTTTAAGGAGGATGCCCTTTCCGCCGGGGCCATAAAAACCATGCTTCTTCTTATGAATATAGAATTAAGAAAAATCTCCAATATAAAAATCAGCCCGGAGGCCTATAAAGAGATGCGCCGGGCCTTGGATAATTACTTTGATTATCATTTGGAGTATAATCCCCGGGCCCGCCGGTTTTTAGACCAGGTTTTAGAAGAGGAGGAGAATAATTATACCTAATTATATGCAGTATATACTCTTATAAGGCAGCCGAGGTAAAAACAGTTTAAAATATTAAAAAATTAGCAAAAAGTCTGTTAATTGACATTGGAAGTTTGTTTTGCTACAATTATACGGTGCGGCTTGGCTTTTTTTAGCAGCTGATATTAAATAGAGATTAAACATAGCTTTAGGAGGATTTATTGTGAATTTTCAGGAGCTGATTCTGGTTTTAAACAGGTTCTGGGGGGAGCAGGGCTGCATAATTTTACAACCCTATGATATGGAAAAAGGCGCCGGCACAATGAACCCGGCCACTTTTTTGCGCGCCTTAGGCCCGGAGCCCTGGAATGTGGCTTATGTTGAGCCTTCCCGGCGCCCGACAGACGGCCGTTACGGGGATAACCCCAACCGTCTTCAGCATTATTTTCAATATCAGGTAATTTTAAAGCCCTCCCCGGAGAATGTTCAGGAATTATATTTGGCATCTCTGGCGGCAATTGGTATAAACCCCGCCGAGCATGATATTCGCTTTGTTGAGGATAATTGGGAAAGCCCTACTCTGGGCGCATGGGGGCTGGGCTGGGAGGTTTGGCTGGATGGTATGGAAGTAACTCAGTTTACTTATTTTCAGCAATGCGGCGGCATAGATTGCAGGCCGGTTTGCGCCGAAATAACCTATGGCATAGAGAGGCTGGCCATGTTTATTCAAAAGGTGGACAGCGTTTATGATATTAATTGGGTAGGGGATATCTCCTACGGGGATGTTTATCATCAAAACGAGGTGGATTATTCCCGCTATAATTTTGAAATTGCAGATACGGATATGCTTTTTAAGCTTTTTGATATGTACGAAAAGGAAACCCAAAGAGTGGCGGAGGAAGGCCTGGTACAGCCGGCCTATGATTATGCCTTAAAATGCTCTCATACCTTTAATTTGTTGGATGCCAGAGGAGCTATAAGCGTTACCGAAAGGCAAAGCTTTATTGCCAGAGTGCGCCATTTGGCCCGGGCCTGCGCCGAAGGGTATATAAAGGAAAGGGAGGCCATGAATTACCCCTTAATTAAAGATAAAAACCTGAGGGAAGCCTTAGGGCTTAAAGCTTTACCCGGCAAGGAGGGGCAATAGTGGCTGAAATATTAATGACTGAAAAATTAACGACTGAAAAATTAACGACAGAAATGTTAACGACAAAAAAAAGAGATTTATTATTTGAAATAGGCACGGAGGAAATTCCGGCCCGCTTTTTGCCCGGCGCTATAAAGCAAATGGAGGATTTGGCTAAAGCCGCTTTAAAAGAAAACTCTTTAAATTTTGAGGGTTTGCGTGTTTTGGCTACCCCCAGGCGCCTTGCTTTACTGGTTTTTGCTTTAGATACCATGCAGCCGGATACTGCAAGCCTGCAAAAAGGGCCTGCTTTAAAAGCCGCTTATGCTAAAGACGGTAAAGCCACAAAAGCTTTGGAGGGATTTTGTAAAGGCCAGGGAGTGCAGGAGGAAGATTTACTTCAAAAAGAAGTAAACGGGAATATTTATCTTTATGCCAATAAGCAGCAAAAAGGCAAAGAGGCAAGGGAAATATTACCCGATATTCTGTTTAAAATAATTAATAAGCTCTATTTCCCCAAGCCCATGCGCTGGGCCTATGAGGAAATGCGTTTTGCCCGCCCCATCCGCTGGATGGCGGCTCTTTGGGGTGAGGAAATTTTACCCCTTACAATAGCCGGAATTAAGGCCGGTAATCTCAGCCGGGGCCATAGGGTTTTAGGCAGCCAGGAAATTAAAATACCCTCCCCAAGGCAGTATGAGGAATTACTTTTAAAAAATTGGGTAATGGCGGATCAAAATAAGCGCCGCAGGGAGGTTTGGAGGCAGGCTGTGGAATTAGCCGGGGCCTTAGGGGGCAAAATAGAAGAGGATAAAGAGCTTTTAGAGGAAGTTGTTTACCTTATTGAATACCCCACCGCTTTAGCCGGCAGCTTTGAGGAAAAATATTTGGCTATTCCTCAGGAGCTTATTATTACCCCCATGAAGGAGCATCAGCGCTATTTCCCCGTTTATAATGAGGACGGGGAGCTGCTGAATAAATTTATAACGGTGCGTAACGGCGATAACCGCTTTTTGGATATTGTGGCCTCAGGGAATGAAAAGGTTTTAAGGGCCCGCCTGGCGGATGCGGAATTTTTTTGGCTGGAGGATATTAAAGAGCCCCTCTCCCTTTGGACGGAAAAGCTTTTTACCATTGTCTTCCATGAAAAGCTGGGCACTTTAGGGCATAAAGCCGCAAGAACCCGTAAATTAGGGGCTTATCTCGCCGAGGCCTTAGGCTATGATACTATTCAGCTGAATAAGACGGACAGGGCAATATTTTTAATGAAGGCGGATCTTCTCTCCCGGGTTGTTTATGAATTCCCCGAGCTTCAGGGAATTATGGGGGAATATTATGCCAAAAAAGACGGCGAAGATACAGAAATTGCCCGGGCCATTCGGGAGCATTATTTACCCCGTTTTGCCGGGGATAGCCTGCCCCAAACCAAAGGGGGGAAAGTTGCCTCCATTGTTGAAAAGGCCGACAGTATAATTGGTTTTTTTGCCCTTGGCATACAGCCTACCGGCTCTCAGGACCCTTATGCCCTGCGCAGGGCGGCTACCGGTATTGTGCAGATTATTTTAGAGAATGGGCTGGATATATCTTTATCTGCCCTTATTGCCAAAGGCTATGAGCTTTATAAAGGGGACGGCCTTGAGCTTAAAGAGGGCTTAGAAGAAACTATTTCTTCTGTTACCGCTTTTTTAGGCCAAAGGCTTGAGAATATCCTTCAGGAAAAAGGCATTGATTATGATATTTTAAATGCCGTTGCCGCAGCGGGGTATGATAATCTTTATCTGGCCTATGAAAGAGCAAAGGCTTTAGCCGATTACAGCGCTGAGGACGGTTTTGCCCAGGCTTTAGCCGGCTTTACCAGGGCCGCCAATATTGTAAAGAAAAGCCCCTTCCGGGGCGGGGCGGTTAAAGAATCCCTTTTACTTGATGATGCCGAAAAGGCTTTATTCCTCTCATTAAAAAAAGCCGGCGCCGAAGTGGACAAGGCCCTGAAAAATAGGAATTATCAAAAGGCATTGGAGGAAATAGCCGGGCTGAGGGGGGATATTGATAATTTCTTTACGGAAGTAATGGTTATGGCGGAGGAAGAAGAGCTTAAGAATAACCGCTTGGCTCTTTTAAGTGAAATTGTGGCCCTTACAAGGGATATAGGCGATCTTTCTCAAATTGTGATTAAATAAACTATAAGAGAAATTTTGCATATAAGAGCTTTTTATATATAATTTTTTGCAGATAATTGTATTATATTACAGTAGGAGGGGTTATTTTATGGCTCAAAAGTTTGTTTATTTGTTTAAAGAAGGGGATGCCTCCATGAAGAATCTTTTAGGGGGCAAAGGCGCCAACCTTGCTGAAATGACAAGGCTGGGTATGCCTATTCCTCAGGGCTTCACCATTACTACGGAGGCCTGTAATGATTATTATGCCAAGGATAAAAAAATTGATGCCGGGATTATAAACCAGATAGAAGCCGCCATGGCCGAGCTGGAAAAAATATCCGGCAAAAAATTTGGAGATAAGGAAAACCCCCTTTTAGTTTCCGTACGCTCCGGGGCCAGAGCCTCTATGCCCGGGATGATGGATACGATTTTAAATTTAGGCTTAACCGACGACGCTGTGGAGGCCATTGCCAAACGGACTAATAATCCTCGTTTTGCTTATGATTCTTATCGCCGTTTTATTCAAATGTTTTCTGATGTTGTTATGGATATTTCCAAAGAAAAGTTTGAGCATATTTTTGAGGGTATAAAGAATGCCAGGAATGTTCATTATGATAATGAATTAACTGTTGAAGACCTTAAAGAGGTTGTTAGCAAATATAAAGCCCTGTATAAAGAAGAAATCGGTGAAAGCTTCCCTGAAGACCCCCAAAAACAATTGCTGGAATCTGTTGAGGCAGTTTTCCGCTCCTGGAATAATCACCGGGCTATAGTTTACCGCCGTATGCATGATATCCCCGCCAGCTGGGGTACTGCGGTTAATATTCAGATGATGGTTTTTGGGAATATGGGAGAAACCTCCGGCACAGGTGTTGCCTTTACCAGAAACCCGGCAACCGGAGAGAAGAAAATTTTCGGCGAATATCTTATTAATGCCCAGGGTGAGGATGTTGTGGCAGGTATTCGCACACCTAAGCCAATTAGTACTTTAGAACAGGATATGCCCGAGGCCTATCGGGAGTTTATGGATATTGCCACAAAATTGGAAAAGCATTATTGCGATATGCAGGATATGGAATTTACCATTGAAGATAAAAAGCTTTACTTTTTGCAAACCCGTAATGGAAAGCGCACCGCTGCCGCGGCTTTAAAAATAGCTGTGGATTTAGTTGCCGAAGGCATGATAAGCGAGAAGGAAGCCGTTTTAAAGGTAGACCCAAAACAGCTTGACCAGCTGCTTCACCCGGCTTTTGACGGCGCCGCCTTAAAAAAAGCTAAAATAATCGCCTCCGGGCTCCCGGCCTCCCCCGGTTCTGCCGCCGGTAAAGTCTATTTTACCGCCGAGGCCGCCAAGGCCGCTTTTGAAAAAGGGGAACGGGTAATTTTAGCCAGAGTAGAAACCTCTCCTGAGGATATTGAAGGCATGGCAGCCTCAAAAGGTATACTCACCGCCCGGGGCGGTATGACATCCCATGCCGCGGTTGTTGCAAGAGGTATGGGCACCTGCTGCGTTGCCGGCTGCGGCGATGCCAAAATAGTTGAAGCCAAAAAGACCCTTACCCTTGGGGGGGAAACCTTCCACGAAGGAGACTTTATTTCTTTAGACGGCTCCACCGGGCATATTTATGCCGGGGATATCCCCACTGTTGAGGCGGAAATATCCGGCGATTTCGCCAACTTTATGGCCTGGGCGGATAAATTCCGCACTTTAAAAGTTCGCACCAATGCAGATACCCCTAAGGATGCCCAAAACGCCATTGATTTTGGCGCAGAAGGCATAGGCCTGACCCGTACGGAGCATATGTTCTTCCAGGAGGACAGAATCTTCCGGGTTCGCCAAATGATTTTAGCCAAAACCGAAGAGGACAGAAGAAAAGCCCTTGAATATATTTTACCCATGCAGAAGGCGGATTTTATAGGTATTTATGAGGTAATGGGAGAAAGACCCGTAACCGTTCGCCTGCTGGACCCCCCTTTGCATGAATTCCTGCCCCAGGAAGAAGAAGCCATGGCGGCCTTAGCCAAGGAAATGGGCATTTCTTTAGACGATGTTAAAGCCCGTACAGCCGAGCTTCATGAATTTAACCCCATGATGGGCCATAGGGGCTGCCGCTTAGCCGTAACCTATCCGGAAATTGCCGAAATGCAAACCCGGGCTATTATAGAGGCGGCTTTGGAGGTAAAGAAAAATAAAGGCTATAATGTTATCCCTGAGATTATGATTCCCCTAACCGGCGAAGCCAGAGAATTTAATTTTGTTCGGGATATTGTGGTAAAAGTAGCCGATGAAATTATAGAAAAAAGCGGTATGGGATTAAAATATCTGGTAGGCACTATGATAGAAATTCCCAGAGCCTGCCTGACCGCGGATGAAATTGCCAAAACCGCCGAATTTTTCTCCTTCGGCACCAATGACCTTACCCAGATGGCTTTTGGTTTTTCCAGAGATGATGCGGGGAATTTCCTTGAGGATTATTATAAAAAGCAGATTTATGAATCCGACCCCTTTGCCCGTCTGGATCAAATTGGCGTGGGGCAGCTGGTAAAAATGGCTGTTGAAAAAGGCAAAAGCTCCCGCCCCGGGATTAAACTGGGTATTTGCGGCGAGCATGGCGGAGATCCCTCCTCTATCGAGTTCTGCTATAAGGCCGGCTTGGAATATGTAAGCTGCTCCCCCTTCCGGGTGCCTATTGCCCGTTTAGCCGCCGCCCAGGCAGCTATAAAGTTTGAACGGTAATTGGCGGCGTCTTGCAATTTGAATAAGATGCATATATAAGAGTCTAGACACGTATCGGGAAATAATAGTTCCTTTTAATGGGACCATCGGCTAAAACAAAAAGGGTGTTGCACTTAAATTATGGTGCAATACCCTTTTTTGTTGCTTATAACCATGGTAGTGGTATGCTATAATGAAAATCAGTAGATTTATTTGAAGCAAAACAGCATAACTATGGATTCTGAATATAGGGGAGGTAGGTTAAAATGGAGAAAAAAAGTAGGGGCATTTTTATGCGAGTGGCCAATAAAGGGATATTTCCATATCAATTTGCATTTACTTTACTAATTCCAATAAGAAATATAATTCTTTCCCCCAAGAAACTTATTCGGCGTCTTGATTTAAAGAAAGACTATAATGTTATGGAAGTAGGTTCAGGGCCAGGATATTTTAGTGCTGAAATTGCAAGGATTATACCCGATGGCAAATTGATTCTAACAGATATCCAGGAAGAAATGCTTGAGCTTGCACGGAAAAGATTATCTAGAAAAAAGATAACAAATATAGAATATCATCTGTGTAATGGCATGGATTTTCCCTTTGAAGATAATAAATTTGATTTAATTTATATGATAACTGTTATAGGTGAGGTTGAAAATAAAGAACAATATATAAGGGAATTTTTTAGAATGCTAAGGCCCTGCGGGGTTCTGTCTATATCGGAACAAGCCGGTGATCCGGATAAAATATCCATAGAGGAAATTAAAAAACTGGTATATGGGTTTGGATTTAAATTTGACAAACTTTATGGAACTAAAAACAATTTCACTATAAATTTTCGGAAATGAGCTTTAGTTACCTACTTCCCTTACCATGTCGTGGCATTTTATTTATAGAAGATGTCTTAAGGCTATGGGAGAGATAATGGTGGGCAGGATGGCTATGTTGCCTGCAAACCAAATTCATTGTATAATATCTACAAACGCGATACTAGGGGGATGGTTTTGAAAACGAAAGATCTAATTGATTACCATGTTAAAACAGCTAAAAATGATTCTAATACAATGTTAAATCTGTTTAAGAGCAAAGATTACCACTGGAGTTTATTTATAGGACATCTTGTTATAGAAAAATATTAAAAGCTATATACCTTAAGCGAGCAGGCCAAAAATAATTTCCGGTATAAAGGGATAAAGAGATTAAATAAAAACCAGATAAAATAAGTGTTTGCCTTAACTGATAGCCCTTTAAGGGGCTATCAGTTAAGGGCAGGCATCTTTATAATTAGGGGAATGAGGTCCTCCCTGAGCTTATGCCGAACCGCTTTTTAAAGCTGATGGCTTCTATTATCTTTTTAATTCTGCATAAGCTTCTTATATAGGGGGGATTTTATGTTTTTATTATTTGCCGTCGGTATCGGCGGGTTTATCGGTGCAACTTTGCGTTTTGGTTTAATGAGGCTAACGATGCATTACCCATCATTTCCCTTTGGCACCTTACTTTCTAATGTGATTGCCGCCATTTTAGTCGGGATTATAATCGGCGTGGAGCGTCAGATTACAGGTATTCCCGAAAACTTAAGATATTTTATGATAGCAGGCATACTTGGGGGCTTAAGCACCTTTTCTACCTTTAGCCTTGAAACTGTAATTATGCTTGAGGCCGGTGAATATATTAAAGCGGTTTTAAACATACTCTTAAATATAAGCCTTAGTATTCTTGCCGTATTTGCGGGCCTCCTCCTTATAAAAATAGCGAAAATATATAACTTTTTTTAAGGAATGCCATAAGTAAAATTTAAACCCATGCTATAAAAACAAAATATTTATGTAAAAAAAGCCTTTAATATCCGGGATAAAAACCCCAAAAATTAAAGGCCTGAGTATTTTAAGGGGGAAATCTCTTTTATTAAAGAATATTAATAATTAAAGGCTGACTTAATAAAAATATGTGTTATAATATGTATTAGGAGCAATTATTTAGGTAGCAGGGGTAAAATCGCCTATAATTGCTTTTAAAGAATATATTGCCTAAGATTAACTGTATGCAAGCTGTAATTCCAGGAATTTGGCAATTGTATATGGCTTTTGGCCTTGCCCTTTTCTAAACAAACAGGCTTAATTTAAATTTTTATGCATATTTTTTTTGGCTTTTGGTATTTGTTAAATAATATAAACACCATGGGTTGAAAGGAGAAGTTTAATGAATAAGAAATTGGTTGCTTGGGTTGAGGAAATGGAAAAGTTGTGCAAACCGGATAAGGTACATTGGTGTGACGGTTCTGAGGAGGAAAACCAAAGGCTCCTTGATGAAACAGTTGCTTCAGGAAGCGCAGAGCTTTTAAATCCTGATAAAAGGCCCGGCTGTTATGCTTTCTGCAGCGACCCTTCAGATGTTGCCAGGGTTGAGGAGAGAACCTATATAGCTTCTTTAAAACAGGAAGACGCAGGCCCCACCAATAACTGGATAGACCCCTTTGAATTAAAAGAAACCATGAGGGGCTTATATGACGGCTGTATGAAGGGGAGAACCATGTATGTTATTCCCTTTTCCATGGGGCCTATCGGCTCCCCCATTTCAAAAATCGGTGTTGAACTTACAGACAGCCCCTATGTAGTTGTAAATATGAGAATTATGACCAGAGTGGGCAATAAGGTATTGGAAACATTAGGCGATGACGGTGAATTTGTGCCTTGTCTCCATTCAGTAGGCGCTCCCCTTGAAAAAGGGCAGAAGGATGTGCCTTGGCCTTGCGCCCCTATGGAGCAGAAATATATCAGCCATTTCCCCGAAGACAGAACTATTTGGTCCTACGGTTCAGGCTATGGCGGGAATGCCCTTCTCGGCAAAAAATGCTTTGCTTTGCGTATTGCCTCTGTACAGGCCAGAGATGAAGGCTGGCTTGCCGAGCATATGCTTATTTTAAAACTTACAAACCCCCAAGGCAAATCTACCTATGTGGCGGGTGCTTTCCCCAGCGCATGCGGTAAAACCAATTTAGCCATGCTTGTTCCCACTATCCCCGGGTGGAAGGTGGAAACCATAGGCGATGATATTGCCTGGATGAAATACGGAGAAGACGGCAGGCTTTATGCCATAAACCCCGAGGCCGGATTTTTTGGCGTAGCCCCGGGAACATCCATGGAATCTAATCCCAATGCCATGCTTACAATTCAGAAAAATACCATATTTACAAATTGCGCCCTTACCGATGATAAGGATGTATGGTGGGAGGGAATCGGAGTGGATGCCCCCGAGCATCTTATTGATTGGAGAGGTAAAGACTGGGCCCCCGGCTCAAAAGACAAAGCCGCTCATCCCAATGCCAGGTTTACCGGCCCGGCCAAACAATGCCCCAGTATAGCTGATGAATGGGAAGACCCCAAGGGTGTGCCCATTTCCGCCATTCTTATTGGGGGCAGGCGTAAAAGCGTAGTGCCGCTGGTGCATGAAAGCTTTGACTGGAAGCATGGTATATTCCTCGGCTCTATTATGGGCTCGGAGATAACTGCCGCCGCTATTTCGGATAAAATCGGCCAGGTAAGAAGAGACCCCTTTGCCATGCTGCCTTTTATCGGCTACCATGTAGGGGATTATATGAAGCACTGGTTTGAAATAGGCGAAAAAACCGCTGCGGATAAACTGCCTAAAATATTTTATGTAAACTGGTTCAGAAAAGATGAGGACGGCAAATTCCTCTGGCCGGGCTTTGGGGATAACAGCCGCGTTCTTAAATGGATTGTGGAAAGGGTAGCAGGGGAAGGCAAAGCGGTTAAAACCCCTATCGGCTATATGCCTACTGAAGACGGCATTGATATTAGCGGCCTTGATATAAGCAAGGAAGATATGAAAAAGCTCCTTGAGGTGGATATAGACGGCTGGCTTAAGGAAATTGAATCTGTAAAAGAAAATTATAAAACCTATGGCGATAAACTTCCCAAAGAGTTAAAAGATCAGCTTGAAGCTTTAGAAAAGAGATTAAAAGCCTAAATTAAAAACCGGATTAAATAAAACAGGTAGGGGCCGCTAAAAAGCCCCTACTTGTTTTATAGCTTTAATTATTAAAGGTTTTAAGCAGGGGGCAAAATGAAAAAATATAGGTTGCCTTTATTTTTATGGTTTTTGTTTGAGGCCGTAGCTTTAGGTTTATGGCTGGCTACGGGGCGGGCTTTTTATATTTTTAATTTTTCTTATATCGGCATATGCCTGGTTTTAGGCTCCTTTCTTTATATAAAAGGGTTTAAATATGCCCGTAACTTTATATTACTTGCCATTGGCCTTTATATGCTTGTTTACCTCGGCATAATTAAGAGGGAGAATATGCAGATTGAGGGTTTTTGGTATTATCTGTTGGGGGGAACATTTACGGCGGCGGTTCTTCATTATGGTGTTGCCAAAATATTCGGCCCCTTATTATTTGGCCGGGGCTGGTGCGGCTATGCCTGCTGGACAGCGATGATATTAGATTTACTCCCTTATAGAGCGCCAAAATCCCCCCGGAGAAATTTAAGTTTTATAAGCTATATAGTATTTGGCGCATCCTTATTTTTTGTGGCGGTCCTTTATATTTTTAAAGTTCCTGATCTTGCTAGAATTATATTTATAAGTTTTATTATCGGCAATATTCTTTATTATGGGGCGGGGATTATTCTGGCCTATAAATTAAAGGATAACAGGGCCTTTTGCAAATATATATGCCCCGTTGCGGTTTTTTTAAGGCCCGCCGGGTATTATTCCCTGCTTAGAGTTAAATATGATGCCGCTAAATGCATAAACTGCGATATATGCCTGGATATTTGCCCTATGGATGTAAATATGAAGGATAATTTTAGAGGCAGAAAAAACGGCACGGATTGTATTTTATGTATGAAATGTGTGGATAAATGCCCTGCCAAGGCATTACATATATAAAAAAATATGGCCAAAAAGCGGGTTAATAAATTCTCACGCTAAATGCACTTAAAATAAGGCCATTAAAACTATAAAAATTTAAATATTTGTTGACGGTAAAAAAATATTGCCTTTTATAAAAGGGCAATATTTTTTAATTGTTTAGCGATAGCTGTAAAAAAATGGTATAATAAAACCCATATAAGTATAGGGGAATTAGGCTGGGGGCGGTAAAAAACCATGAGATATAGGCGAAGGTATGGGTATTTTCTTTTAGCCGGTTTATCTTATTTACTGATTCATGAAGGAGTCCATTTAATTCAGGCTCTTATATACGGAATATATAAAGGGGTAAAAATTCTCCCCTTGGGGGTAGAAATTGAAATTATTCAGCCCCTTACAATCAAAGGTTTTAAGCTTGCGGCATTTTCCGGCTTAAGCAGTTTAACTACGGTTTTAATTGGGTATTTAATCTTAATTTTAGGCCCCCAAATTTTAAAATTAAAAGGCCGGCCCCTAAAAAACTATTTTTACTATGTTGCATTTATTTTTCTTTTATTAGACCCAATTTATATTTCGATTTTTTCGATTTTTATAGGGGGAGATATAAACGGCATCATTTTGGGCCTTGGCATATCCCCATTAATTATTAGCCTAATTTATTTTATTATGGCGGCTATTAATGGTTGCTTGGTTTATAAAAGACTCTGCCCCGCTTATATTATTAAGGATAAAGCCTAGCCTTGGCTATATTTTAAAATACTTAATATAAATTACGCCTAATATAAAGCCCGGGTAAATAAAGCCCTTATGGGGCCTGGCATTTGTTTTTTATATAAAATTGCTGCAAAAATTTTTAAGCCAGGTATAATATAATTAACTTTGAGATAGAACCCTCAAAAGGAGAACCTTATGGAGAATATAAATGCCTTAGCCCTTCAATTTGAATCCGCCCTGCTTCAGGTTAACAGAATAAAAGCGGCGGAAATAGTTGAAAAGGCCTATGCCCTTACTAATAGCTTTGAGGTTTTAGAAAGCCTGATAATAAAAACTTTGGAAAAAATCGGCCTGGATTGGGAAAACGGTTCGGCCTCACTTTCTCAGGTTTATATAAGCGGTATTATTTGTGAGGAATTAATTAATAAATTGCCCTATAAAACCGGCGCCAGGCGGGAGGATTTCCCTAAAATGGCCATCGGGGTACTTTTAGATCATCATTCCTTAGGTAAAAGAATTATATACTCCGTTTTAAATGCGGCGGGCTTTGAAGTAATGGATTTTGGCCAGGGCCTGACCGTTAACGATTTAGTAGAAAAAACCTTGGGAAATAAAATAGAAATACTGCTTATTTCTACCCTTATGCTTCCTTCCGCCCTTAAGGTTGCCTTAGTTAAAGAGAAACTAAAGGCTAATGGGGCTAAAACAAAAATAATTGTGGGGGGCGCCCCCTTTAGATTAGACCCTAACCTCTGGCAAAAGGTAGGCGCCGATGCCGACGGTAAAGGCACATCGGAAATAATATCTATTTTAGGAAGGGTGGCGCGGGAAGAAAATGCATAAAATGACCTCCCTTGAGCGTACTATGGCGGCAATCGGCCATAAAGAGGCGGATAAAATCCCTCTGTTTTTGCTTCTTTCATTATACGGAGCCAAAGAACTGCAAATTCCTATAAAAGAATATTTCAGTAAGGCTGAAAATATTGTTGAGGCGCAGCTAAGAATGAAAGAGAAATATAAAAACGATTGCCTTTACACATTTTTTTATGCGGCAATTGAAATTGAGGCCTTTGGCGGGGAGGTTATTTTTGTGGAGGACGGCCCCCCTAATTCCGGGGAGCCTGTTCTTGCCTCCTATAAAGATATTTTAAGGCTTAAGGCCCCTAAAATTCACCAAAGTAAAGGGCTTTTAAGGGTGCTTAAGGCAACGAGAATGCTTAAAGAGAAATCCGCCGGCAATACCCCTATTATCGGGGTGGTTATCTCTCCCTTTTCCCTCCCGGTTATTCAAATAGGTTTTGAAAAATATCTGGATTTAATTTATTTTAAAAGGGATTATTTTACTAAATTAATTAGGATTAATCAGGAATTTTGCCTTTCCTGGGCTAATGCTCAAATTGAGGCCGGGGCTGATGCCATTTGTTATTTTAACCCTTTGGCTTCTCCGGGTATTATCGAAAAGGAAACATATCTTTCCCTTGGTTATGCAATTGATAAAGAAACAATTGCCAAAATTAAAGGCCCGGTGGCGACGCATCTTGCCTCAGAGATTACTTTACCAATTATTGAGGAGATTATTAGTACCGGCTCCTCTGTTTTAGGCTTTAGCAGCAATGATAATTTGCCTGCCTTAAAGAAGGCGGCAAAAAACAGGATTTGCCTGCTGGGGAATTTAAACGGTATAGATATGGTTAATTGGAGCCCCCAAAAAGCCGAGGCTGAAATTAAAGCCCTTATAAGCAATGCCGGCCCCGGGGGCGGCTTGATTATTGCGGATAACCATGGGGAAATACCTTTGCAGGTGCCGGAGAGTATTTTACAGGAGATTTCTCAAGCTGTGGAGACTTTTGGGCAATACCCTTTAAAATGGCTTGAGGAAACAGAAGAAATTTAAGGAGCCGGGCTAATTAAGGGAATTAAAGCAATTAAAGTAATTAAGAGGATTAAAGTAATTAAGGGAATTAAGAGAATTGAGGTATTTGAGGGAAATGGAAAAGCTTACTTTTCTTGTTTGCGCTAATTTTTTGCCGGAATTTGCCAAAGCTGTAGAAAGCCTGGGTTTTGATGATATTGATATTAAGGCCTTCCCCAGCCTTTGCCAAAATAAGAGAGATAAGGATAAGGCCCTTAAGCTTATAAAAGAATGTACAGGCAAAGACAACTCTGAAGATAAAAAAGAGCATAATCAAGAGGCTAATAATGTTTTTATTTTCTGCAGCAGGCAATGTGATATAGAAAAGCTGGCGGGGGATAATAAGGCCTGCCGGATTATTGATGCGGATTATTGCTTTAACCATTTAGCCAATGAGGCCTTTATTAATTATATTATAAATAAAGGCGGCTATATTATTGCCTCGGGCTGGCTTAATAATTGGAGGCAGCATATAGAAGACGCCGGCTTTACTAGGGAGACAGCTAGGGATTTTTACGGCGGCTTTGCCCGGGAATTGGTTTTTTTTGATGCCGGAACAGATAAAAAAGCTGAAGATAAATTAAAGGAACTCTCCGATTATTTAAAAATCTCTTATTTAATTATTCCCTTTGAGATAAAGCAATTAACAATTTTAATCCGCAGCCTTGTTTATCAGTGGAGGGCAAATAAATGCGAGGCGGGTTTTAAACAATCAATTAATGAGGTTCAATCCCAATGCGCGGAATACTCCGCAATTTTAGATTTAATCGGTAAAATATCTACCGAGATAAATAAAAGAGATACAATTGTAAAAATTGAAGAAATTTTTAGGATGATTTTAGGCGGCCGTAAATTTAAATACTGGGATAATAACCAGGGCCGGCAGTATTTGCCAAAGGGGGTAAGGCAATTATTTGCAGATTTTCAGAAGCAGTATATTTTGGAGGAGGCTAAGAATCTCTTTTATATCAGTATTCAGCATAATGGCAGGGTTCATGGGGTAATAGAGGTTGGCGATTTTCTATTCCCCAATTATATAGAAAGATATTTAAATTTTTCCCTTGAAATAGCAAAGGTTTGCGGCCTGGTGCTTACAAATATTTTCCATTATGAGAAGCTGATTAAATCTGAGCATCAGCTTAAATACTTAAGCTTTCATGATTCTCTTACAGGCCTTTATAATTATAACTATATTAAAGAAATTGCCCAAAATACCTCGGGGCTTGAATATAAAACCGTCTTTATGCTGGATATGGATAATTTAAAATATACCAATGATAATTTTGGCCACAATAAAGGGGATGAAATAATTTGCGGCCTGGCGGATATTTTAAAAAGCTCTTTTAGAGAGGGAGATATTGTGGCAAGAATCGGCGGCGATGAATTTGTGGCTTTATTGCTTGAAAACGATTTGTCTTCGGCCGAAACTATAAAAGACCGCCTGCAAGAGGCTGTTATTAATTATAATGCTAAAACGGATTTAAAAATTAGTGTATCCATAGGTTATGCTGTGGCAGGGGATAAAGAAAGTAATTGGGAGGATTTACTCCATGAGGCCGATAAGCTGATGTATGCGGAAAAAAGCGCTAAAAAAAAGCTTAAGCCATTCGGATAGAGTTATTCCCTGCGCCTAATACTAAAAAACATAATATAAAATAAAGAGGCTTTTTTTTAAGCCTCTTTTTTATTTTAAGCCCGGGGCAACGAAGTATATAGAGAAATATATACGGAAATATATATCAGGAATACGCCTTAAGGAATATGCTCTAGTTAATATCTTGCCTATTAACTTTTAGTGGGCCCCGGCTTATGTTATAATAATGGCAAAGAAAGCGGGCTTTTTTTAAGCCTTTAGGGAGGGCTTTTTATTTCCAGTATTTCTATTTGGCAAACAGGGGAAAGGCTTAGGCCGGATATAATTAAGCAGGGCATAAGGGATATGCTTATCCCCTTTGGGGGAATAGGGGAATTTATTTACCCCGGGGATAAGGTTTTTTTAAAGCCCAGCGCAAACCGGGCCGCCCTTCCCTATACGGGGGAAAATACCGACCCCGGTTTTATTGAGGCGGTGGCCGCCCTTTGTTTTGAGGCAGGCGCTGCTCAGGTAATTATTGGCGAGGCCCCCATAGAGGGCTTAAAGGCTCTTGAGGCCTCCGGTTTAATTGAAGTGGCCCAGCGTACGGGGGCGGTTTTATTGGATTTAAATGAAAAAAGCCCCGTTAAACGCCATTTGCCCCAGGCCCTTTTTATGGAGGAAGTTGAATTTTATAATCAGCCCTTACTGGCGGATGTTTTTATTAATTTGCCAAAGCTTAAGGCGGATAAAAACGGTGTTTTAGATTGCGGTTTTACAAATTTGGCAAGCCTTTTAAGCCATGAGCAAAAAAATATTCTGGCGCAAGATTTCTCCCGGGGTCTTGTGGATGTTTTAAGCCTCTTAAAGCCGGATTTAAACCTGGTAGACGGCATACTGGCTTATAAAAATAATAAGCCGGTTGAGGCTAAAATTATTCTGGCAGGTATTGATACCGTAGCCGTGGATACCGTAGCCGGAGCTTTAATGGGGCTGGATTTAAAAGAGATGCCTTATTTAGCCCTGGCCTCCCAATATGCCTTAGGCACATGGGAAAGCGGAGATATTTCCATATTCGGGGCGGATTTACGGCCCATTATGCAAAAATTTAAAGAAGAAGAATAAATTTAACCCCTCCGAATTAAAGAGGGGCAAAATATAAAATGAAAAATATGAGATAAAAGATATAAGCCGAAAATATAAGGCAAAAATAGTGCGGATAAAAAAGTTTAAAGTATTGCCAAAACAATACGGAGAAATAAAAAATATGGAAAAAGAAAAACTTATAGAAAAAGTAAAAAGCAAAGCGCTTTTTATTGACCATACCAATCTTTCCCCCATAGCCAAAAAAGAGGATATTCTTGCCCTTTGCCATGAGGCCAGGGAATACGGCTTTGCCTCGGTTTGCCTCCTGCCCTTTTGGGTTCCTTTGGCCTATGAGGAGCTTAAAAATAGCGCGGTTAAAGTCTGTACTGTTGCCGGCTTTCCTCTGGGGGGTAATTTGCCGGAGATTAAAGCCCAGGAAGCCGCCTTATCCTCCCGCCAGGGGGCAAAGGAAATAGATATGGTAATAAATATTGCCGCCTTAAAGGCCGGAGAAAATAATTTTATTGAAGAAGAAATTAAGGCTGTGGTAACAGCCGCCGGGGAGAATTGCGCGGTAAAAGTTATTATAGAGGCCTGTTATCTTAAGGATGAAGAAAAAACCTCCGCCTGCCTTTTGGCTAAAAAAGCCGGGGCGGCCTATGTAAAAACCTCTACCGGCCTGGGTAAAGCCGGGGCTCTTTTGGAGGATGTAAAGCTGCTTTATAAAGCCTCCGGAGGAGCCATAGGAATTAAGGCTGCCGGGGGCATAAAAACTTTGGCGCAAATGGAGGCAATGCTTGAGGCCGGAGCCCGGCGCATCGGGACTTCCTCCGGAATTTCTATTATGGGGGAACTTTTAAAAAGATACGGTGAATAAGGCGGTGAAATAAAAGCGTGGCTGTACAAGGTAATATAAGGGGCATACCCAAAAATATTTTAGCGGAAATGGAAAGCTGGGAGAATTATCAATTCCCCCGGGAATATCTGATAGACAGCACCCTGGCCTTAGCCATGGCTAAATTAAGCGCCTCCCTTAACCGGGAATTGGCGGTATATATAAGCCGCCAGGGGCGGGTAGTTTATATTGCGGCAGGCAAGGATTCCACCGTACCTTTGGCGGAAATTACCAATAGAAGAGGGCGGGGCCTTTATGGCCTGCGTTGTATCCATACTCACCCTAAAGGCAGCGGCACCCTCAGCCAGGCAGATTTGGCCGCCTTAAAAAAGCTGGGGCTGGATTGCATATTGGCATTGGGTATAAACGAGGAGGGGGAAATTACCAATATTGGCCTGGCCTGGGGCGGCGCTAAAATTCAGGAGCAGGGTGTAGTTTATGCCGGTCTTAAAGAGCTTTTAAAAATAGATTTTACCGCTATGCTTAAAGAATTAAAATTTGAAGGAGAAAGCCTTCTGACGGAAAAAGACAAGGAAGAGGCTATTTTAGTAGGGCTTAGGCGGGGTAATGAGGAGGGGGCCTTGGCCTCTTTAGAGGAATTGGCCCGCCTGGCGGAAACCGCGGGGATTAAGGTTGTAAAAAAAATCCTCCAAAATAGGGCGGCGCCTTCGGCCTCAACTTATATCGGTAAAGGTAAGGCTGAGGAAATCGGCCTTTTAGCCCAGGCTCTGGATGTCGATATAATAATTTTTGACGATGAAATTTCCCCCTCGGCGCAGCTTAATTTAACAAAAATAATCGGCAGAAAAATAATAGACCGCACTTTATTGATTTTAGATATTTTTGCCCAGCGGGCCAGAAGCAATGAGGGAAAGCTCCAGGTGGAGCTGGCCCAGCTTCGCTATGCCTTGCCCCGCTTAATGGGGCAGGGGCTGGTTCTTTCCCGCTTAGGGGGGGGTATAGGCACCAGAGGCCCCGGAGAAACCCAACTGGAAACAGACAGGCGTAAAATTCGGATTAGAATTCAGGAATTAGAGGCCAGGCAGGATCAGGTTTTAAAAACCCGTAACCTTCACCGCCAAAAACGCCAAAAGGAAGAATTGCCCATGGTGGCTTTGGTGGGCTATACAAATGCGGGGAAATCTACTCTTTTAAATGCCCTTTCCGGCGCAGAGGCCCATGCTGATGATATGCTTTTTGCTACTTTGGATGCCTTAATCCGCAGGGTGGAGCTGCCCGGGGGGCAAAATATTCTGATTACGGATACCGTAGGCTTTATCCGCCGCCTGCCCCATCATTTGGTTACGGCCTTCCGCTCTACCTTAGAGGAGGTTAAAGAGGCGGATTTACTCCTCCATGTTGTAGACGGCTCGGCGGAGGACGCATCCTCCCAGGCCGCCGCCGCTTTAGGGGTTTTGGAAGATTTAAAAGCTCTGGATAAGCCTATTATAACCGTTATAAATAAAGGGGATAAAATCCCCCAAGGGGAAGAGTTTATTGTACCCGAAGGGGAAAGGGTTTTAGTTTCCGCCAAAACAGGCCAGGGGCTGGAGGGATTATTAAAAAAAATAGAAGGGCTTTTGCCTCAAAGCCGGTATAGGGTGGAGCTTAATTTACCCTTTGCTCAAGGCGCCCTTTTAGATGAAATTCACAGCGGGGGGCAGGTTTTAAGTGAGGAATATACCCCGGAGGGGATTCAGATTAAGGCAAAAATAGATAAAAAATTATTGGGACGCTTAAAACAGGAGGGTTTAATTTGAAAATCGGGGGAGCGCAGGATTATCATATTCACAGCAATATTTCTTTTGACGGCAGAATTTCCATTAGGGAAATGTGCAGAGAGGCTTTAAACCGCGGCCTTTCCGGCCTGATCTTTACGGAGCATTGGGAGTTGGGGTATAAAAACAGCCGCTTTATCTTTAATATAGAGGAATATAAAAGGCAAATAGAAAAGGCTAGGGAAGAGTTCCCAAATTTTGAAATTGGCAGAGGTATAGAGCTTGGGCTTTCCTCCGCCGCCCGGGAGGAGGCGGCAGAGATTGCGGAAAAAGACTGGGATTTTATTATCGGCTCCTGCCATAATATAGACGGCATTAATGTAAGCGGCGGCGATTATTGCCAAAATAAAAATAAAAAACAATGCTACGGGGGCTATTTAAGAGATATTTGCCGCCTGATTAAAGAAAACCCTGTTTTTGATGTAGTAGGCCATTTGGATTTGCCCCGCCGGGATGCCGCCTATTCGGACAGGGGTTTAATTTATGAAGATTTTAGGGAAGAAATTGACGAGCTTTTTTCTTTAATTATTCCCTTAGGCATAGGTATTGAGTTGAATACAGCCGGGTGGCGCTATAATTTAGATGCCGCCCAGCCCCATATTTCTGTCCTTAAGCGCTACCGCCAAATGGGGGGAGAGATAATTACCTGCGGTTCGGATTGCCACACCCTTGCCTCTATTGGCTACCGGTTGGAGGATGGCTATGAGATTTTAAGGCAGGCCGGTTTTAAATATGTAAGCCTCTTTAAGGGGAGAAAGCTTAAGCAGGCGGAGCTTTAAAGTACTTATAAGGCAAAAGCCGGGAGGGTAAGAAAATGGAATGCCGTTTTATTTTCGGCCGGGCCGGGAGTGGTAAAACCTATTATTGCCTCAGCCGTTTAGCCCAAAGGCAAAAAGAAAATGATTTTAAACGCGAGGCAATTTTAATTGTGCCGGAGCAGGCAACTTTTGTTCATGAGCTTAGGCTTTTAAAAGAGTTTTCCCTCCCGGGTTTAAGCCATGTTCAAGTAACAAGCTTTGAAAGGCTTATTTTTGGGGCCGAAAAATATTTGCCTAAGGCCCCCCTCCCCAGCCTTTCTGAAAGCGGTAAGCTTATGGCTATGGTGCGTATATTATCCGCCCATAGGGGGAATTTGCAAATATTTGATTCCCAGGCCGCTAAAAGCGGCTTTATTCAAAGGCTTATGGCCATGGTAAATGAATTTAAAAGCTATAATATAGAGCCCGGCCATTTGGCCCTGGCAATAGAAAAGCAAGAAAATGCCCGGGGCGGCGGGGCCCTAAAGGAAAAACTGGCGGATTTAGCCCTGCTTTATCAGGATTTTAACGATTTTTGCAAAGGTAAATATACCGACCCTATAGAGGGCCTTAATTATTTGGCTGAGGCCATAGAAAGCCGGGGCTTTCTTGCCGGGAGAGAGATTTATATTGACGGGTTTTCCGGCTTTACTCCCCAGGAAGAGGGGGTTATAGCGGCTCTTTTTAAAAAGGCCGCCAAAGTGGAAATTGCCCTGGCTTTAGACCCAGCCTTAATTAAGGAGGAAATTACGGAGGGGAATTATTTTTACCCCCTTTGGCGTACTTATCGCAGGCTGTATAATTTGGCCGGGGGTATTTGCCGGGTTAAAGAGCCTTTATGCTTTTTTGGGGAACCCGGCCGCTTTAATAAAGGGGGAGAATTGGATTTTTTAGAGAAAAACCTTTACCCCCTAAATAAAGAGGCCCTTTGGGGTAAAAAGCCGGAGTACATAAAAATCAGGGCTGCCTCCAACCCTGAGGAGGAAATAAAGGGCATAGCCAGAGAAATTCTTCGTTTAGTTAGAGAAAAAGGCTATCGCTTTAAAGATATAAGCCTGATTGCCCGGAGCACCATTCCTTATGAAGACGAATTGCAGCGTATATTCGAGGAATTTAAAATACCCTATTTTATAGACAGCAAAAAACCTTTAATTTATCATCCCTTGGCGCAGCTGATTTTCTCCATATGGGATATTGCGGCTCTGGGCTGGCATTATCAGCCTCTTTTCAGCTATTTTAAAAACAGCCTTTCTCCTTTAGAGGCTGATGAATGTGATGAATTGGAAAATTATTGCCTGGCTGCCGGTATTCGCCATTACCATTGGGAAAGCCCTAAACCCTGGAATTTTTGGCCCCGCCCCCTGGGGGAAAGCTCCTCAAAAGAAAATAAAGAGGGAGTTTTAGGAAAAGAGGCCTTAAATGAAGAGGCTTTAAATAAAATAAATATTCTGCGCCAAAAGGCCGGCCGGGGCTTAGGGGAATTTTATAATAAGACCCGGGCCGAGGCCACGGTAAATGAGCTTTGTATAGCCCTTAGAGAGCTTTTAGCGGAGCTTGAAATTGAAAATAAGCTTGGAGAATGGGCCAATGAAGATATTTTAGAGGGAAAAAGCCAGGAGGCTGCCATACACCGCCAGGCCTGGGGAGAATTAAACCGGCTTTTAGATGAGGCCCAAAGCTTTATGGGGGAATTGATTTTAACCCCGGAGGATTTTGGGAATATTTTAAAGGCCGGGCTGCAAGGTTTGGATTTAGCCATAATCCCCCCCGGTTTAGATCAGGTTTTTATAGCCTCCATTGACAGAAGCCGTAACCCTGAAATTAAAGCGGCCTTTGTTTTAGGGGTTAATGCCGGAGAAATGCCTCAGAAAATAGGCGGGGAAGGCCTTTTAACCCAGGGAGAAAGAGAAGTTTTAAAGGAGGCCGGTTTTGATTTAGCGCCGGATAATAATTTTAGGCAGCTGGCTGAGGATTTTTTAATTTATATAGCCTTTACCAGAGCAAGTAAAGAGCTTTATTTAAGCTATAGCATAAGCGATTCGGGGGGAAAGAGCCGATTGCCTTCCCCCGTTATCAGCCGTATTCATGAGCTTTTCCCCTCTTTGGAGGAGGAATTGCCCGCCAAAAAATTGGAGCCCGCCCTTTTAGGGGGTAAAACCGAAACCCTTGGCCAATTAGCCCTTGGATTGCAGGAGGCTAAAAAAGGCCTGCCCTTGGCGGATTTTTGGAATGATGTTTATAATTGGTATTTAAAAGAGCCGGAGTTTAGCTCTATTTTAAGCCAAATTATAAGGGGCCTCTTTTTTAACCCTATAAGCGCGCCTTTAAATAAAGAAAGCTTAAAAAGGCTTTATCAGGGGGGAATACGCTCCAGCGTTTCCCGTTTAGAAAAATACAGGGCCTGCCCCTTTGCTTATTTTGCCACCTATGGCCTGCGCCTGAAAAACCGCGAAATTTACCAGCTAAGCCCAATGGATAGGGGCCAGCTTTTTCATGAGGTTTTGGCGGATATCGGCCGAACCTTAAAAGGAGATGCCGAGGCCTGGGCTAATTTAGATGAAAACAGGGCGGAGGTTTTAGTAAATAAAAGCCTGGCAAAATTCCTCCCCAATTTGCTGGAAAATATTTTAGCCTCCTCCCCCCGCTATGAATATTTAGCCCAAAGGCTTAAAAATACCCTTATAAATACTTTGCTTTTATGGGCGGAGCATATGCAAAAAGGGGAATTTATACCCATAGGGTGGGAGCTTACTTTTGGCAGGAATGGGCAGATTCCGGCCTTAAAAATCCCCTTAGATGAGGATAATTACTTGGAAATATCCGGGATAATAGACAGAATCGACGCGGCGGTGGATGCCGATACCAGCTGGGTTAGAATTGTGGATTATAAAACCGGTAAAATTAAACTTAAAATGGAAGATGTTTTAAAAGGCCTTCAGCTGCAATTGCTGGTTTATTTACAGGTTGTAATGAATAATTCCCAAAAGCTGGGGCTAAATAACCCGGCCCCGGCGGGGGTTTATTATAGCTGGGTTCGGGATGATTTAACCCCAATAGATATGCCGCCCCCCGGTAAGGAGGAGGGGGCAAAAATCGGCCTGCGCCTGGAGGGGCTGACTGTTAAAGATGCCGCTGCGGTTAAATTGGCGGATAAAGCCCTAAATAGCGGATATTCCAAGCTTATTCCCGTGGCCTTAAAAACCGACGGCGATTTTTATGCCAATTCCCCCGGCCTTGAGCCGGAGGAATTAGAAAGCTTGCAGGAATATTTATATGATTTGCTTAAAAAAACCGCGGCCCAGATTATGGAAGGTTTTATAAATGCCAGCCCCAGGCAAAGCGGGAATAATGATATATGTAAATATTGTGATTATCAATCTGTTTGCGGTTTTAGCGGCGAGGCCGGCCGTAATGAAAATGGCCGGGAGAATGGGGAAAGCCGGGAGGAGGATGCAAATGAAAGCTAAAGAATGGACCCCTCCCCAGCTTGAGGCCATAGAGGCCCGGGGGAGAAATATTTTAGTTTCCGCCGGGGCCGGCTCCGGCAAAACAGCGGTGCTAATTGAAAGGATAATCCGCCGCCTTAGGGATGAAAAAAACCCTTTAAATATAGACCAGCTTTTAATTGTAACCTTTACAAATGCCGCCGCGGAGGAAATGCGGGAGCGCCTGGGCAGGGCCTTAAACACTTTGGCACGGGAAAACAAAGAAGATAAGGCTTTATTGCGGCAGCTGGCACTTTTGCCCCAGGCAGCCATAACAACTCTCCATTCTTTTTGCCTGGATTTAATCCGCCGTTATTTTTATCATCTGGGCTTAGACGGCAAGGCAAGGGTTGGGGGGGAAACGGAGCTTTTAATCCTTGAGGATGAAGTGCTTAAAAAATATCTGGAGGATGAATATGAGAGGGGCAATTTAATTTTACCCCAATTAGGGGATGCCTATGGAGGCAATAAAGACGATGCCGGGCTTTTAACTTTAATAAAGGATTTATATAAATACAGCCGCAGCCAGCCCGATCCAAAAGGCTGGCTGAGAGGAGCCGCCGGGGATTTTGATAATGAATGCCTGGAGGATTATTCCTGGTGCGATTTTTTAGCCGGGCAAATAAGGGCGGATATTGAAGAACTGCGCCTTAATTTTATTAAAGCCCTGGAAATAGCGGCTATACCTGAAAGCTGGCTAACTATAACAGCAAATGAAAGCCGGGCCTTAGCTGGCCTCAGCGGTAAAAAAAGAGATTTAAGCCGGCTTTTAACAGCCATGGGGGAAATTGATTTTCGTAAATTGCCCTCGGGGGAGGAAGGGCATAAAGAGAATAAAAAAGCCTTTCAAAAGCTGAGGGATGATGGGAAAAAGGCCTATTTGGCCTTAAAAAACTATTTTTGCATACGCCCCCCGGAAGTTCTTCTTGAAGATTTAAAAGCCTTAAGCCCTTTAATGCATGGCCTGTGTGATTTGGTGGAGGGCTATAGCGAGGCCCTGAGCCGGGAAAAGCGCCGCCGCAATTTAATAGATTTTGGTGATATGGAGCATTTTTGCCTGGCCTTATTGGAGGATGAAACCCTTGCCTTAAATAAAGAGCTTAAAAAACAATACCGGGAAATTTTAGTGGACGAGTATCAGGATATTAACGGCGTGCAGGAGAGGATTTTAAATTTGCTCTCCTCGGGGGATAATTTTTTTGCCGTGGGAGATATAAAGCAAAGTATTTACCGCTTTCGCCTGGCGGAGCCGGAGCTGTTTTTAGGCAAATATGAAGCCTATGGGCAAAAAAGCGGCGGCCAAAGGGTGGATTTAAACAGTAATTTTCGCAGCAGCCGCCAAATAATTGCCGGGATTAATTTTGTTTTTAAAAAAATTCTAAGCCCCCAAAGCGGAGAAATAAATTATGATGATGAGGCGGCCTTAAAACCCGGGCTCGAATTTGAGGGTTTGCCGACGGAAATTTTATTTTTAAACAGAAAGCCCCTCCCCGGGGAGGAAAAATTAAAACTTAGCGCCTGGCAGGAGGAGTGCATCCTCCTTTGCAAAAAAATTATCCGGCTGAGGGAAGAGGGCTATGCCTTAAAGGATATGGCCGTATTAATTCGTTCCCCTAAAAATAAAGAAGGCCTGCTTTTAGAGGAGTTGCGCCAAAACGGTATTGAGGCTATTGCCGCAGGCAGCGGCAATTCTTTAAAAAGCCCGGAATTTGCCCTGCCCTTAGCTGTTTTAAAAATAATTGATAACCCCCGCCAGGATATCCCTTTGGCGGCTGTATTACTTTCTCCCATTAGTAATTTTAGCCCAGATGAATTGTTAACTTTGCGCCTTAATAATCCCGGCTGCCTTTATGACGCTTTAATTGCCGAGGCCGCAAAGGGGGGTAAGTTTAAGGGTTTTCTTAATCTTTTAAATTCCTGGCAAAAGGCCGCCCGGAATTTAAGGGTATCTCAATTAATTTGGCAAATTTATCAGGAAACCGCCTTATATTATTTAGGCGGGGCCCTGCCCGACGGCTGCAGGCGCCAAAGTAATTTAAAGTCTTTGTATAATCTGGCTTTGGAATATGAAGCAAATTCCTCCGGGGGTTTATTCCGCTTTATCCGCTATTTAGAGGAGCTTGAGGAAGGGGATTACAGCCCCCCCTCCGGGCGTTTGCCCGGGGAAGGGGAGGATGCCCTGACTATAATGAGTATACATAAAAGCAAGGGTTTGGAATACCCGGTGGTTTTTTTAGCCGGTTTAAACAGCCGCTTTGAATTCAGAGATTTAAACCGGGATTTATTAATTCATAAAAACCTGGGCTGGGGGCCGAAAATTGCCCACCGGGGTAAAAGGCTTAAATTCCCCAGCCTTGCTTATGAGGCTATCGGCCGCTGCCTGCATAAAGAAACCATAGCCGAAGAAATGCGTATTTTATATGTTGCCATGACAAGAGCCAGAGAAAGGCTGATAATTACCGCCGCCGTAAATGATTTGGAAAAAGCGGCGGAGCGCTGGCTTGAAAGTGCAAATTACCCCTTAGCTTTGCCTGCATCCCAGCTTTTAAAAGATAAAAGCCCTTTAGATTGGCTTGGCAGGGCTTTAATTTGCCACCCCGACGGAGAAAAGCTGCGTTCTCTTTTAGGCGCAGAGTATATTGGGGGGAAAATTCCGGAAAAGAGCCGCTTTAATATTTCTATTTGCCCAAGGGAAACCAAGGCTAAGGAGAGCAGCCCCTTTATTAGTGAGGGCTTAAATTTAATTGCCCAAGGGCTGGAATTGCCGGAAAGCCCCCACAAAGAGGAAGTAAATAGGGTTTTAGATTATAAATACCCGGGGCAAGAGAGCTGCAATTTTGCCTCTAAATGGACTATAACTCAGGTTTTAAAGGCTTTAAGCCCTCAGGAAAGGGAGGAAAGAGCTTCTTTAGAAAGCGCCGCTTTAAATGGGGAGAATTTTGCTGAAGGGGCCTTAGGCGGGGAGAAAACAGGGATTTTATTAAAAAAAGAAGAGCCGCCTAAAAAGGCTAAAGCCAAAATAAATGCCGCCCAAAGAGGCAGCGCCCTGCATTTATTAATGGAAAAGCTGGATATTAAAAAAATTGCCCTGGGGGAAACCATAGGGGAGCAAATTGAAAGGCTTCTTAAAGAGGGGTATATTCCCCCGGAATTGGCGGAATCGGCAGAAATAAAGGAAGGAAAGCTGATAGATATTTTAGAAGCTTTTTATTCCTCCCCTTTAGGCCAAAGGCTTTTAAAGGCCGATTTTGTGGAAAGGGAAAGGCATTTTACATATCTTATTCCGGCAAGCTGTTTAAAGGAGGGCTTCCCCCGGGAGGAGATAATCCTTCAGGGTATGGTAGATTTAGCTTTTGGAGAATCAGACGGCTGGGTGCTGGTGGATTATAAAAGCGGCGGCTTGTATTTAGATAATGCCGAACTTTTAAAGCTCTATGGCAGGCAAATTTCTCTTTATGCCGCGGCTTTAACGGATATTTGGCCTAAGCCTGTTAAGGAGGCCTACCTTTATATGCTGGAAGACGGAAGAATTATTCCCGTTCCCCTCGGCATTAATTAAAGGCCAAAAACACTAAATTTTTTAAATACAGGCACTATAGGGTCGCCCTTACATATACTTTAATTATTAAGCTTTGTGAGGGGTAGCCTATGTATAATTTCTTTTGCCACCTTAAATGTTTTTTTACCGGCTGCAGATCTCTTTTTGATTTAGATATTTTTGAGAATTTTTTTATTGCGGCTGTGGGGATGATTTTAATTGTAAGCCTGATGATTTACCCCTCTTTTTTAATTGCCCTGGCGCTTTTTTTACTTTTTTTATGGGCAATTATATTCTAATTATGATATACTGATAAACAAAAACTCAAGGAAGGTGGCGCGGTATGAAAATTATATATGAAGGACATTCCTGCTTTTATTTAAAAGGCAGCAAAAAGCTGATAATCGACCCATTCCTAACCGGCAACCCCCTTGCCCAAAGAAAGCCGGAGGAGATTAACCCGGATTATATTTTAATTACCCATGGCCATGACGACCATGTGGGGGATGCCGTAGAGATTTCTTCAAGAAGCGGAGCGCCTATTATTGCTCCAGTGGAATTGGCCCGTTATTTAGCCGGCCCCGGGGTAAGAACTATTGGTTTTAATCAGGGCGGCCTGATGGAAATTGACAAAATTAAAATTAAAATGACCCCGGCCTTTCATAGCTCCAGCATAAATACCTCGGAGGGTAATTGCTATGCGGGCCTTGCGGCGGGCTATATTATTCAAATGGATGGCCTTAACCTTTACCATGCGGGAGATACCGGGCTTTTTGGGGATATGGAAAAGGTTATTGCCAGGCAGATTTTAGATATTGCCTTTTTGCCCATTGGGGATTATTTTACCATGGGCCCCGCCGATGCCTTAACCGCAACCCATTGGCTTAAAGCGAAAACCGTTATACCCATGCATTATAATACCTTCCCTGTAATTAAACAGGATGTTGAGGCTTTTGCTTTATCTGTAAACAGCCGTACCGAAAGCCGCTGTAAAATTTTTAAACCCGGTGAAAGCTGGGCGGTAAAATAATTAAGCAGCCAAAAATTAACAAAATAAAAATAACGGCAATGCCGTTATTTTTTTTATAGAAGGGGATAATAAAAAGGCAGGGCAATTAATACGGGAGGTGAAAAAAATTGGTTTCCGTAAGATGTATGATTGAAGAATGCCAGTTTAATGCCGGCCTTTATTGTGCGGCGAACAAAATTCAGGTTCGTTCCTCCGGCACAAAAAGAGTGGATTCCGCCGATAAAACAGCCTGCGATACTTTTGTAAGCCGCCAAAGCCCCTATTAAATGCCGTTGTTTTTGCATAGAAAAAGACCCTTAAGGGTCTTTTTCTATGCAAAAAAACTTAAAACGCTTTAAGGGGTAAATTTTTGCTTCCCTTGCTTATTAGGGGTTTTTATATTATATTTATATAGGCAGTTAAATATTTGGGGGTTATTTTTTGGCTAAAAACAAAAATTTAAGCAGCGTTAAAACTATTGGCGCAAATAAAAAAAAGCAGATAATTTCTATTTTAGAGGACAGCTATAAGGGCTTAGAGGGGGCTTTGGAATTCGGCTCGGTTTTTCAGCTTTTAGTAGCTGTTATTCTCTCTGCCCAAACCAATGATAATCAGGTAAATAAAATTACAAGGGAGCTCTTCCCCCTTTACCCGGAGCCAAAGGATATTGCGGCTTTAACCCCGGAAGAATTGGAACAATACATAAGAACCTGCGGTCTATATAAAAACAAGGCCAAAAATATACTTGCCGCCACAAAGGCAATAATTGAGGAATTTAACGGTGAGGTGCCCCAAACCAGGGAGGAGCTTATGACTTTGCCCGGTGTGGGGCGCAAAACGGCCAATGTGGTTTTAAGCGTAGGGTATAATAAACCGGCTTTGGCTGTGGATACCCATGTTTTTCGGGTTTCCCGCCGCTTGGGCCTTGCCCTTTCCGCTACACCGGATAAAGTTGAAGAGGAGCTTTGCGCCTTAATTCCTGAAAATAAATGGGCGAAAGCCCACCACTGGCTGATTTGGCATGGACGCAAAATTTGCCAGGCCCAAAAACCAAAATGCTCCCTTTGCCCTTTAAAAGAGCTTTGCCCCTCCCTGCAGGGGGAATTAATAGAAGTTGAGTAATCCATAGAAAAGAGGCCCTTTATGAAAAAAACCTGGTTTAAGCCCATATTTATTTTTTTAATGGTATTTATGCTTTTATTTGCATCCCCCGGCGGGGAGCTTTATGCCAAAGCCGCGGATATTCCCATTCTTACCCAGGAGGAGCTGGCGGAAAAGGATTTTCAGCAGGCCAAGCTTTTACTCTATTATTATGGCTTGGAGCCCCCCGGTAAAGAGGCGGATAAGGCCCTAAACGCTCAGGATTTGCTTTTGGCCTATGCTAAAACAGACCGCTGGGCAAAATATTATAATCCGGAAGAATTTGCCGAATATAATTTAATTCATGAAGGCAGTATGGTGGGTATAGGCATACGCTATGATGTGAGAGACGGCAAGGTTTATGTTATGGATCTTATCCCCAACAGCCCCGCCGCCCGCTCGGATTTAAAGGCCGGGGATATTATTACTAAAATAGACGATATTCCCCTTGAGGGCATGACAAAAGAGCAAATTCAGCTTAAATTCCGGGGGGAGGAAAAAACCCTTATAACCCTGGAGGCCTTAAGTAACGGCCAGACAAAAACCTATATTATGATTAGGACAAAGATTGATATTATCAGCGTTAATTATGAGCTTTTAGATTCCGGCATGGGCTATATCCAAATTGCGGAGTTTAATAATAAAACCGCCAATCAGTTTAATCTTGCTCTGGGAGCTTTAAAAGCCCAAAAAGCCAAAGGGCTGATTTTAGATTTACGCCAATGCCCGGGGGGTACTTTAAACAGCGCCGTAGATTTATCAGGCGCTTTTACCGGGGAAGGCCCGGCGGTTTTTGTGCGCCAAAGCGGGGGTAAGGAATATTTTTTAGGCACCGGTAATTGGCCCGAACTTGGCCTGCCTTTGGCGGTTTTAATTAATGAAAACACCGCCAGCGCCGCGGAGCTGGTGGCGGCTAATATTCAGGATGCTCACGGAGGGGTTTTAATCGGGAATCAGACTTTTGGCAAAGGGGTAATGCAAACGGTATTTACCCTCCCCAGCGGGGCGGGAGTTGTTTTTACCACGGGGCAGTTTTTCTCCCGGGGGTATCAGAATATTAAAGAAAATAATGGAGTTACCCCGGATATTTATATTCAGGATGCCTCGGCCCAGGTAGAAAGGGCCGTTCAATGGCTTAAGCTTCAAAATACAGCCGCCAGCAGGCTTTTACTTACCATGAACAGCAAGCAGATGTGGGCCCATGGCAAGCTGATACTTTTAAATCAGGCTCCTTATATAAAAGACGGCTCTTGCTATTTGCCGGCCCGCCAAACCCTTGAGGCCTTAGGCTGCCAGGTACATATTTATGACGGGATTTTATATTTAACCCGTGCAAACCAGAAAATTGTTTTAGATATTAAAAATTCCGCCTATCTTAAAAACGGCCTTAATTATGAAGTTAAGGCGGAAAACAAAAACGGAATTATCTTTTTGCCGGCCTCCTTTTACCGGGAAGCCTTTAATGCCGGCTTAAGCTGGGACGGCAAAAAAGCCAGCCTTGGGTTAACCTTGCCATAAAATAGCTTTAAAACAGCCTTAAAACAGCTTTTGCCAAAAATAAGCGGTTAGAGGCAAGCCCCGGAGAAAAGCGGATAGAATAAGAATAGACTTAAAAGTCAATTTATAATTAAAAGTTAATTTATAATAAATAGAAAGAACCGGCCCAAAAAAGGCCGGTTCTTTTATGCTTAAAACAATATTTTGGCTTATAAAAAAAGAATCCGGGCCTTTTTTAGTAAAAGACCGGATTATCTCCTTATGGTGCCGGAGACCGGGGTCGAACCGGTACGATATTGCTATCGCAGGATTTTAAGTCCTGTGCGTCTGCCAATTCCGCCACTCCGGCATTTGGAGGCGCCACCCAGATTTGAACTGGGGGTAAAGGATTTGCAGTCCTCTGCCTTACCACTTGGCTATGGCGCCGAACGTTAACATTCTAACATAATGCAAGGGTTTTAGCAAGGTAAAAATAAGAATATCCTTTAATTTTAAAAAAATTTTTTTTGCATAAAAAGCCGTTTAAAGAGCAGAATAAATTAAAGCTCAGGTATTATTTTAGCAAATAAAACCAGAAAATGAAAGGGGTTTGCTATATGGCAATATTAAGGAGTAAGGCAGTAAAAAGCCGTACCAAAGCCATAGTTTTATTTTTGCTTATGCTTATAACTATTGCCTGGTTTGCGCTGGATTTAAGCGAGGGGGATATTGCCGAGGCTTTGGTTTTAAAGCAGGGCAGCCAGGGGCAGGCAGTTAAGGATGTTCAGCAAAAGCTGAAACAATGGGGTTATTATAACGGCAGTGTAGACGGTATATTCGGCGCCGCAACTAAAAAGGCCGTTATTTACTTCCAGCAGAAAAACGGTTTAAGCGCAGACGGCGTTGTGGGGGATAATACCCTAAAGGCTCTAGGCTTAAATAAATATGTAGGCTCAGGGGGGGGAGGCGGGTCTGCGGCCCAATCGGATAAAGTAAATTTATTGGCAAGGGCCATTTGGGCGGAGGCCGAGGCAGAACCATATATTGGCAAAGTAGCGGTGGGGGCCGTTTTGCTTAACCGGGTTGGCCATGGGGATTTCCCCAATACTCTAAGCGGGGTAATTTATCAGAGCTTGGCAATAGAATCCGTAGCTAATGGAAGGCTTACGGCTAAAACTAGTAATGAAAGTGTAAAAGCCGCTAAAGATGCCATTAACGGCTGGGACCCAACCTATGGCTGCCTTTATTTTTGGAACCCAAAAACCGCCACCAGCCCCTGGATTTGGACCCGGAAAATAGTTGTTAAATACGGGGAGCATGTTTTTGGCATTTAAGAGGCGCAAAAAGCTAAAAATAAAGCGCTTTTAAGCATAGGTGGAATTAGAGGGGAAAGAGGTATAAAAAGGAGGTTAGGATGAAGGATTATTATTATAAACCAAAAGAGAAAACAGGCAAATCCGAAAGAATAGCCAGAACCATAGCTATTATTATGACAATTGCCTTTATTATAGTTTTAGGCTGGGCCCTTTGGCAGAATAATCAAAACCAAAGATTAGGAAATTTATTGGAAAGTGAGTATCAGCGCTCGTTTTATTCTCTGGTAAACAGCAGTAATGAATTATCTCTTGTAACCGGGAAAATTTTAGCCTCCGGAGGGAGGCAGAATAATCAGATGTTCCGAGATATGAAGGCCCAGGCGGAAAATATTGTCGCAAGCCTTAATAATTTGCCTTTGGAAGAGAACTCCATAACCAGAACATCTCAATATTTTAATCAGGTGGCAGACTATGCCGGCAGCCTTTTAAAATATATAGGCGACGGCAATAGCCTGCCTGATGAGGATTATGCCACTATTAAAAAAATTAACGGCGAAGTTAAAGAGCTGGGGGAGATTATTGCCAGGCTGGAGGAAAAGACGGGTACCGGAAGCCTGCTTTTTAATGCCGGTAATTCTCCCCTAAAGGGAGGGGTGGCGGCTGTTTTCGGCAAAGAAGGGGAGGAAAAGAACCCTAAAAACGCCATGACTTATTTTGATGAGGTAAATGATAAGCTCTCCCTCCTTGAGGCCATGAATTATGACGGGGCTTATTCCAGCCATTTAAGGGAAATTGAGCCGAAATCCCTTAAGGCCGGGGAAGATATTGGGGCCGCCGAGGCCAAAAAAATTGCCCTGGAATTTGCAAAGATTATGACGGATAAAAAGCCGGAGCTAAGCTCCAGCCAGGATATTGGGGCAAAAACAAAGATGCCGGCCTATGGTTTTGAGTTTAAAATAGGAGAAAACAGCCTTAGAATTACGGTAAGTAAATCCGGCGGCAAGGTTTTAGATGCCTATAATTCCAGAAAAACCGATAAAGCGGTTTTAAGTAATGAGGAGGGAATTAAAAAGGCCGAAGCTTTTTTAAATGCCGCAGGTTATAAAAGTATGGAATTAATTTGCCAGAAAAAGGAAGACGACCGTTTGATTTTAGGCTTTGCCCGGCTGGAGAAGGATATACTTTATTATCCCGATTGCCTGCAAGTATGCGTTGCTTTAGATAATGGGGATATACTTGTTTTTCAGGCCAAGGAATACTGGCAGAACTTTAATGATAAAAGAGAGCTCCCCGCAGATACTATGGAGCTTAACGGTGTTATGAATAGCTTAAATAAGGGAATGAAAGTAAGCGGCAACCGTATGGCTTTAATTGCGGATGAGGCCGGCAAAGAGATTTTATGCTATGAATTTAAGGGTAATATAGGCCGGGATGAGTATTTGGTTTATATGAATTCCCAAGGGGGGCTGGAGGAAAAAATCCTCTCCTGCTTTAGTAGCGAGGATGGTTTTTTTACCCGCTAAAAATAATTTAAATAGAGAATGAAGCTTAAAATCTAAAGCTGTTTTAACGTTATATGGAAGGAAAACTTTGCTTTAAAGCGAAAATATATTTATAGCAAGGAGGAATTTAAAAAAGAGCGCAAGCCTTGCGCTCTTTTAGCTGTTGAAAGGAGGCCCTTTTATGGAAAAAATTGCGATTTTAAACGACCCTGTTGAAGCAAGCCTGCTTGAGGCAATTTTAAATGAGGAGGGCATACCTCATTTAATCCGCAGTTTGGAGGATAATGCTTATGGCAACCTTTTTCAGTTAGCCCATGGCTGGGGGGAGCTTTGGGGCCTGGGGGAGGATAAAGCCCGGCTTAAATTAATTTTAGATGAGCTGCGCCGGGAAGAAAATATCCCTCTGGGAGGGGAGATTATACCGGAGGACGAGGGATAATACCTATATATTAATGGGCTTAATTAAGTTAAAGACTTGACAAGAGCATGGGAGTTATTATAGAATATTCTTTGCCCGGGGCTATAGCTCAGTTGGTTAGAGTGCTTGCTTGACATGCAAGAGGTCACTGGTTCGAGCCCAGTTAGCCCCACCAATAAGACCTGCAATCTTTATAGATTGCAGGCCTTTGTTTTTGGTATCTTTATTAAATAGAAGTATTTATTAAATACGGCGCAAAAGTGTAAAGATTTTTCCCCTTTTTACCCCTGTTTTTACATATTGGCCTTATCATGAATATGTCGGTGAGATTTTACACCCTAGAGCGGCGAGGATTCTATGCAGAGGGAAAAGGGTATTTCAGAAAAAACTAAGCTCCTGTGATAAGCACTTGCGGCAGCACTGTCCAACTACACCGCCGCAATTGTCCAATCCCTCTGCTCCAGGGTGCCTAATATAGCCGATGTATTTGCTTGTTATTATTAAAAATTAAAATAGCATATGCCTTGGCCGCGCATAAGCCGCCGGATGCTTTTCTTTTTCAGGTAATGAGTTTTTAAAACCGGATGCAAACCTCCGTAATAAGGGATAGCCTCCAATAAAAAACACATTTAAGCAAAACTGCTTAAATGTGTTTTTGGTGCGGTAGGTGGGACTTGAACCCACACGGTCGCCCACACGCCCCTCAAACGTGCCTGTCTGCCAGTTCCAGCACTACCGCAAAATCTATCGCCATAAATATAGGCCCAATTTGCCTTTAAAAGCAGGCTTGGCTGTTCTTTACAGCGATAATCATTTTATCATATACTCTTTTATTTAGCAAGGCTTTATACTAAAATTTCAAAAAAACCAGGGAAAGATTTTCTCCCAATCAAGGCCCCCTTTTTTGGGGATTGAAATATTCACCCAATGGCCTCCCGCTGCCAAATACTGCTGCTGATAGGCTAAAAAATATAAAACGCTTTCATTAAAGAGTCTTTCTTCAGCTTCGGCAAAGGCCTCTTTTTTTGCATCATCAAAAGAAGTATAGCCTGCCTCTAAAAGGCTGCTCCAACTGCCGGGGGGAATAACCCCCTGCCAGCGGGGGTCAATAACCTCTGAAAAGAAAGAATCCATACCCCCGCCTTTATCGCTGAATTCCCCAAGATAAAAGCCGGTATTGCCGGATAATATCAGCTGGCGGAGGCCGCTGTATGAATGGGATTTAATTTCCACCCTAAAACCGGCATTATTTAAGGCCTGGGCAATCGCTAAGGCAATCTTTTTTTCATATTCATTGGGACCGCAATCTAAAACCAGGCCGGGGAGGGGCAGCCCTCCCTCGCCGTAACCGGCCGCCTCTAAAATTTCTTTTGCCCCTTTACCCTGATAAGAAGAAGAAATAGGGCCTTGCTCCATATTATACCAATAATTAACAAAACCCTCCGCCGGAGAAATGCCGCTATTGCCTAGGCCCTTTTCAATAATACTATTGCTGGAAACCGCGGCAAAAATCCCTTTGCGGATTTGCTCATTATTAAAGGGCTCTATAAGGGGAGAGCAAACTAAATAATTAATCGTACGCACCGGCTTCATAATAGTCTCTAAGCCGGAATGGGCCAAATTAAAATCAATTTCCCCCGGGGTTAAATCTAAAACAATATCCAAATTGCCCCCCTGCAGCTTAATTAAGGCATCCGGGGAGGATAAATTAAGAGCCAGCTCTATTCGGCTAAGCTTGCTTTTTTCTCCATAATAGTCATCAAAAGAGCCTAAAACTACGGCCTTATTCTCCAGCCATTCCGCAAAACGGAAAGGCCCTGTTCCCGAGGGGAGAGGGTAAGGCTTAAACAGGCTGCCGGGGCGGGCAAAATCTGCCCCTTGCTCAACAATTTCCAAGCGGTTTAAAGCGCTGGCAGCGGGCATTGCAAGCCCCGCTAAAAAATTAGCCTGAGGAGTTTTTAAATCAACCCTGAGGGTATAATCATTTAAAACGCTTACCCCTGCCAACTCCTTGGTTTCCTCGCTAATAACTTCCTCATAGCCCTTAATATTTGCAAAAATATAGGAAGAAGCCGCCTTAAAGCGCAGCGCCCTTTCCCAGGAGAATTTTATATCATCCGCGGTTAAAAACCGCCCGTTATGAAAAGATATTCCTCTGTTTAAAAAAAAGGTATAACTGGCGCCGTTTTCACTTATTTGCCAATCCTTAGCTAAAGCCGGGATTATTTCCCCGTCTTTTTCTTTAACCAGGCCCTCAAAAACTAGGGAAGTTAAAAATATTTCCATTTGTGAATGAACATAAATAGGGTCTAAAGATTGCAAAAGCCTGTTGGAGGAAAGCTGCAGCACATTATCCTCCGGCGGAGTAAAGCTGGAATTATTCCCCGCCTGATTCCCCCCGCAGCCTGTAAAAAAAAACAGCCCCGCCATAATAAAGATAAATAATTTTCTCATTAATTATATTTCCCCTTAATTGCCTGCCTTAATTATGTTTGCTTAATTATATTTGCCTTAAAATTCAGCCCGGATTAAAATTTAGCCCCTTATTAAGAGGCCGGCTTAAGTTTTATCTTTATTTTGGGTAGAGTAGTTTAGAGCCCGGGAATAAGCCGTCTGAATTTGGCGGAATAAATAATCTTTGCTGCCATTATTATAAATTAGAATATCCGCCTTAGCCATAAGGCTTTCCGGCGGGGCCTGAGCCGCCAGGCGGGCCAAAGCCTCTTTAGAGCTTAGACCGTCCCTAATTGCCAGGCGTTTTAAAATATCCTCTTTTTCCGCCACCACAAGCCAAATTAAATCCGCAGAGGATTCAAAGCCCGCCTCAAGCAAAATCGCGGCCTCAATAACCGCGGCGGCTTTGCCCTGTTTTTTAAATTCAGAAATTTCTTTTTCAATAGCGGCCTTAATTTTAGGATGAGTAATGCCGTTTAAAATACTTAGGCTTTCCGGAGAGGAAAAAACCAGTTTGCCTAATTTTTTGCGGTTTAAAGTGCCGTCTTCATTTAAATACTCTTTGCCGAAGGCCTTAATAATCTCATTTAAAGCGGGGCTTTCAGGCTCCACAACCCGGCGGGCAATTAAATCCGCATCTATAATCCCTGCCCCTAATTCTTTAAGATAAGCCGCCGCCAGGCTTTTGCCGCTGCCAATATTGCCGGTAAGGCCAATTATAAGCATAAAACCTCCTTAAACTTTACCAAAAATAATGCGGGTTTATTTTTGGCAAAGAGGGCAATAAAATGTGCTGCGCTGGGCAATAACAGTTTTTTGAATTTCCTCCCCACAGCGGGGGCAGGGCTTGCCCTTACGCTGATAAACCTTAAGGCGTACTAAATTATCTCCTTTTTGCCCCAGGCCGTCGCGATAATCTCTAAAGCTTGTACCCCGGTTTTTTATGGAATCCGCCAATATTTCCGGAATAATTTTGGCAAGCCTTTCCCATTCCTCTTTGGTTATTTCCCCGGTTTTTCTCCAGGGGGCAATACCCGCCGCAAAAAGGCTTTCATCAACATAAATATTGCCCAAACCGGCCACAACGGCCTGGTCCAGCAGGGCCTGCTTTATTGAGACTTTTCTTTTATTTAATTTATGGTAAAGGTATTGGCTGTTAAAGGAAGGGCTGAAGGGCTCCGGCCCTAAATTATTTAAGCCGCTAAAACTATCTTTTTCTCCTTCTTTTATAAGCCAAAGCCTGCCAAAACGCCGCACATCCGTAAAGCGCAGCTCATTGCCATCTTCTAAAGTAAAAATGGCATGGGTATGCTTGGGGATTATTT
Organism: Clostridiales bacterium; assembly: GCA_040767605.1. Classification (GTDB taxonomy): domain Bacteria; phylum Bacillota; class Dehalobacteriia; order UBA4068; family UBA4068; genus JAXGOI01. The sequence continues at coordinate 616,231 of JAXGOI010000001.1, read as the reverse complement.
CATAAGCCGGGGCTAATACAAAACGCCCCGTCATTCTTAAATGGGCAATAAGGGTATCCTTGCTGTTTAAAACAAACTGCAAATATTTGCCCCTGCGCAAAAGGGCTTCAAAGCTTTTACCCTTAAGGCAGCGGCAAAATTCATCCGCATCGGGGTGGGCTATAACAATTTCTTTACTTATAATTACTTTATTGATTTTTTTTTGGCATAATAAGGGCTCTAAGCTTCTTTTTACGGTTTCTACTTCCGGCAATTCCGGCATTTTTATCCCAGCTTTCATTTAGGGTTAGATTATTCAGGGCAAGATTATTTTGAGTCAGATTATTTTTATTTACGCTTAAATTTTAATTTTTTCCATGGAGAACCAGTTGGGGCCTATTTTCATATCCACCGTAAGGGGTACGGATAAAGGCAAGGCTTCGGACATAAGCCTTTGCACCAATTCCATAAGCTGGGGCTTTTCTTTCGGCACTAAATCAAAAATTAATTCGTCATGAACTTGTAAAATCATTTTAGATTCAAGGGCCAGGGCCTTCATTTCTTTATCTATGGCCACCATGGCAATTTTAATAATATCCGCCGCGCTGCCCTGTATAGGGGTATTTATTGCCATTCTCTGAGCAAAGCTTCTTAAATTAAAATTGCTGCTGTTTAATTCCGGCAAATAGCGGCGGCGCCCTAAAAGGGTTGTAACATAACCGTCCTTTTTGCCCTTTTCTATTACTTCCCTTTGGTATTGAGCCACTTTGGGGTAGCGGAAAAAATATTTTTCTATATATTCTTTGGCTTCCCGGCGGCTTATGCCTAAATCCCGCCCCAGGCCATAATCGCTTATTCCGTAAACAATGCCGAAGTTTACCGCCTTGGCCTGTCGGCGCAAATCAGGGGTAATTTGGTCTATTGCCACGCCAAAAACCTGAGAGGCTGTTTTGGCATGAATATCCTCCCCGCTTTTAAAGGCTTCTATCATTTTTTCATCCCCGGAAATATGGGCTAAAACCCTGAGTTCTATTTGATTATAATCCCCGGCGAAAAGCAAATTCCCTTCTTTAGAGGGTTTAAAGGCCCGGCGAATTTGCCTGCCCAGCTCAAGGCGCACCGGGATATTCTGTAAATTGGGATCTACGGAAGAAAGCCTGCCGGTTGCGGTTACTGTTTGCATATAAGAGGTATGAATTTTACCTGTTTCGGGGTTAATCAGGGCCCCCAAACCATCGGCATAGGTGGATTTAAGCTTGGCATAGGTACGGTATTCCAAAACCTTGCCGGCTATTTCATATTCCCCGGCTAATTGCTCCAAAACCTCGGAATCCGTCGAATAGCCGGTTTTGGTTTTTTTAATCGGGGGTATATTAAGCTTTTCAAAAAGCACCTCACCTAATTGTTTGGGGGAATTTACATTAAATTCCACTCCGGCAAGGGTGTGTATTTCCTCCGTTAGGCGCAAAATAGCCTCTTCCATCTCATTGCTCAGGCGTTTAAGCTCTTCTCCGTCTGCTTTAATGCCGCTTATTTCCATCTCCGCCAAAACTCCGGCTAAAGGCAGCTCTGTTTTGCGGTATAGCTCATTCATTTGCCTTTCGCCAAGCTTAGCATTGAGTTTGGGGGCTAAAAGCAGGTATAAGGCGGCCTCCCGGGCAAGGATAGCCTTATTATCGGCAGGGGGGAGATTTATACCCTCATCAAAGGCCAATTCTTCGGAGTTATACCCCGGGGCGCCGGGGTTTAATAAATAGGCCTGTAAAATAATATCGTCTTTAATATTTTTTATTTTTATTCCTGATTTAGAAAGTAAAACCTCCGCCTCCTTACTGTGGGCAGTGGTTTTAGGCAGGTTTTTATCCTCCAAAAGGGGGGCCATAGCCAAAATAAACTCTTTTAAATCTCCCTGAGGCAAATAAGCGTCGCCTTGGGGGAGGGCAAAAGCAAAATTGGTAATATTGCCGTTTACAGACGGGCCCTCCCAGGCAAAGCCGAAGGAAAGGCCGCCTTTGGCATATATTTCTTTTTTCAGGCCGTTAAAGGCCTTAATATCAATTTTTTCATATACGAAGGGCTGTTCCTCCTCCGGCCAGGGGAGGTCTTCTCCCGCCGTTTTAGGAGGGGGCAAAGAAGCCAGAAGGCTCTTAAATTCCAGGCGCTTATACAGGGGGTAAAGCTTTTCCCTCTCCGGCTCTTTATAGGCAAAATTTTCCGGGCTTTCATCTACCGGGGCTTCCAGGCAAATTGTAGCCAATTTTTTTGAGGTTTGAGCAGCCTCTTTATTTTGCTCCAGCCTTTCCCTTAATTTAGCGTTTTTTACATTTTCTAAGTTTGCATAAAGATTATCTATGCTGCCGAATTCCAGCAAAAGCTTAAGGGCTGTTTTTTCTCCCACCCCGGGTATGCCGGAAATATTATCCGAAACATCCCCCATCAGGCCTTTTAAATCAATTAATTGGGAGGGGATAAGCCCGTAATGTTCCATGGTCTTTTTGGTATCCCACTTTTCCAGAGAGGTTATGCCCCTTTTAGTTAAATAAACCGTAGTATTATCATCAATAAGCTGCAAAATATCTTTATCTCCGGAATAAATATCTACTTTAAGCCCGGCTTTTTCCCCCCGGGCGGCAAAAGTTCCCAGTAAATCGTCGGCCTCATAATTATCCAGCTCCAGCCAGGGAATATCCGAGGCTGTTAAAACCTCTTTAATTAATTCCATTTGCCCCCTTAATTCTAGGGGGGTTTCCTTTCTGGTACCTTTATAGTCGTCTTTTATGGAATTTCTAAAGGTTATACGCCCCTTATCAAAGCAAACAAGAAGGTATTCCGGCTTTTGCTGGGCAATTACCTTATTCAGCATATTAATAAAGCCAAAAACCCCATTGGTATATTCCCCCATGGAATTTGTTAATAGGGGCAGGGCATAAAAAGCCCTGTGAATAAGGCTGCTTCCATCAATTAAAACAAACTTTTTCATAAATAGCCTGCCTTTTCTTTCTTTATCCCACTTACTACGCCTATTCCGCTATTTTACTTTTTTACTTTGTAAATTATCCTCTAGGGGGCTAAAACAAAAACAGAGTTTTTGTCTTTAATAAACTGAGTATTAAAGGGTTGAGAAATATCCTGAAAGCGCTGTAAAAGTTCATCCCCATCCCCGCCGGTAAGTATTTTTGGCTGGCATTCTTCAATTAATACCGGGTAAAACTCCGCGCTTTTCCAGCCTAAGGGGGAAAGCTCCAGCCTGAGTATAAGCCCCTCCTTAGTTTTTTGGGACCAATCCTGATCAAAAATAAAATTCCCCAATGAATATACTATAAGGCCGTTTTTATAGGTTTCCGCCCCTTGAATACAATGGGGATGATGGCCTATAATAATATCCGCCCCGGCATCTATAAAGCTCCTTGCAGCCAGTTTTTGGTATTCTTCCGGAATATCCTTATATTCAAGCCCCCAATGGAGGGATAAAATTATAAGCTCAGCCTCATCTTTTAAGGCCTTAATATCTTCAATTATCTTCTTTTCAGAAAAAGAGGAAATCCCCGCCTGATTCTCCTGAGCAGCCATTCTTCGGGGATAATTAAAGCTGAAAAAAAGATCCGCCATTTCGCTATAGGCAAGCCAGCCGATTTTAAGATTTTTTACCTCCTCTATATGGGCTTTACGGGCGGCTTTTTCATTTTCTCCCGCGCCTATTTGGGCTATATTATTGGCTTTTAATATATCCAAAGTTTGTAAAAGGGCGGGCTCGTCATAATCCATGGCATGGTTATTGGCTAAAGAGACAATATCAAAACCCGCCATAAGCAGGGTTTCTACATTTCTGGGGCTGCCTCTGAACCAAATACCCTTACCCGGCAAGGGTACGCCCTTATCAGAAAGGGGGCATTCTAAATTAGCGAAGGTAATATCCGCATCCTTTAAAAAGCTCTCGGTTTTGGCAATGGGGTATTCCAGCCCCTGATTATTAATATATTTTTCCACCTTGCGGGAAAGCATAATATCCCCCACGGCATTAAGGGTAATAACAGGGGAGTTATTTTCCTTATCCCCGGCGGAAGCAGGGGCTGTTTCAAGGCTTTTAAAAGGGGCTAAAGCCCCGAGGCCCGCCAAAGGAATTATAATTGAAATTAGAAAACCTAAAAAAGCAGGTAAAATATATTTTTTCACAAAAAGACCAGCCTTCCCATAAAAGTAAGCTAAAATCCTTTGCCTTTTACTAAAAAAACGGCATTTAATAAACATATAATATTCTTTAATTATAAGGGATTACCCTTTTATTAGCAAATATAACCGACAATATTCTTAAGCTATTGTAGTTTTATACTAAAATGACTTATAATAAATATACTGCGCTCTTTGTTTTAAAGCCTCAAATATTAAATCCCTTAATTTAAGTTATAATAAAACGAAATATAATAAATAGAGTATGCTCTTTGTTCTTTAAAACCTTAAAGATTAAATCCCTTAATTGCAGCTATAATAAAACAAAATATAATAAATAGAGTATGCTCTTTGTTTTTAAAACCATAAAGATTAACCCCCTTAAAGGAGGATTATATGCGGGAAGATAATTATATTTTAGACCTTAATGCCATTCTGGCTCAGTCCTGCGCAAAGGGGGCCACGGATGTTCATCTTTGCGCAGGGATAAAGCCGCTTTTGCGTTTAAGCTCAAAGCTTTGCCCCATTGAAGAAATGCCAGTTTTAAACCCCCGCCATATTGATTCTCTGCTGGGGAATTTACTTGATGAGGAAAAATTAAAGCAATTAAAGAAAAAGAAGGTGCTGGATCTTTCCTTTTCCGTTCCCGGCTTAGGGCGTTTCAGGGTAAATATTTACAGCCAGCGGGGTACTTTTGCCCTTGCCTTAAGGGCCCTGCCCTTTGATGTTCCTCCTCTGGAATCTTTAGGGCTGCCGGAAATTGTCAAAAGCTTCGCCCATAAAAACCGGGGCCTTATTTTGGCCACAGGTGCGGCGGGGAGCGGTAAATCTACAACTTTGGCAGGGCTGATTAAAATAATTAATGAAGAGTATAATTATCATATTATAACTATTGAAGACCCCATAGAATATCTTCACCCTCATGGGAAATCCTTGGTTACCCAAAGGGAAATCGGCTATGATACCTTCTCTTTTGCCGGCGCTTTACGCTCCGCCCTCAGGGAGGACCCGGATATTATTTTAGTGGGCGAAATGCGGGACCCGGAAACTATAGCCATTGCCTTAACCGCGGCGGAAACCGGGCATCTGGTTTTATCCACCCTGCATACCATAGGTTCGGCTAAAGCCATAGACCGAATTATAGACGCCTTCCCCGGCGGACAGCAAAATCAAATCCGCAATCAATTAGCCGCCGTGCTGGAGGGGGTTATTTCTCAGCAATTGCTTACATCACAAAAGAGCGGCAGGCCGGTTGTTGCCGCCGAGGTAATGGTGGTAAATACCGCCATTAGGAATATGATTCGCGAGGGGAAGCAATACCAAATAAACAATATTATGCAAACCGGCCAGGAGCTGGGAATGAATTTAATGGACAGCGAATTGGCGCGCCTCTATAAAGAGGGTATAATCAGCCTGGAGGAAGCCCAAAAACATAGTCAGGACCCATCTTTATTCCAATATTTTTTGGACAGGAGCTGAAAAAATGAGCCTGAAAAAAGCTAAGCCGGCAAACCCTAAAGACCTGGCTATTTTTAGCCGCCAAATGGCCCTGATATTCCGTTCGGATATTACAATTATTGAAGGCGTTTTAATTTTAAGGCAGCAAACCCTTTGCCCTAAAATTAAGGGCGCCCTGGAAAATATACATATTCAAATGGAAAAGGGGCTTAGCTTTGCTAAAGCCTTTGCCGAAAATAAAGGGGTGTTTCCCCCTTATCTTATTAATATGGTGCAATTGGGAGAAAAAAGCGGGAATTTAGATTCCGTCTTTTTTCAAATGGCGGATTATTACCATAAAGAGCAGCGTTTTTTAGCCCGGCTGCGCTCCGCCGCATTTTACCCCCTTATTCTGCTTATACTTATGCTTTTTGTGATTCTTTTGCTTATTATTAAGGTTCTTCCTGCTTTTCAGGCCCTGCTGCTCTCTATTGGGGGGGAGCTTCCTCTTCTTACCAGGGGGCTTTTAGGCTTCGGCGTTTTTTTAATTAAAGGCTTTATCCCTATTATAATAATTTTAGCCCTTATAATTTTTAGCCTATCCCGTTATTTAAAAACCGATTCCGGCAAAATCCGCCTGGATAAAAATATCCTTAAGCTCCCCGCCTTGGGGCCTTTAAATCAAGCTATAATTACAAACCGCTTTGCTTTGAGTATGGCCATGCTGATTAAAAGCGGGGAGGCCCTTTTAACCTCCCTTAAAATTGCGGCCCCTCTCACCGGCAATAGATACGCCGAAACAATGCTTAATGAAATCTATAAGGATATTGATTTAAAGGGGCTAAACCTTGCCCAGGCTCTGGAAAAAGCCGGTGTTTTCCCTCCGCTTTTTATCCGTATGATAGCCATTGGGGAAAAAACCGGCAATTTAGATATTATGCTGGAAAAGGCCGCCCAAAATTATAGTGAGGAAACCGACGACGCCTTAGAAAAATTCTCCGCCACTCTTGAGCCAGCCTTGATTATTATTCTCTCGGCAATTGTGGCAATTATTCTTCTTTCCGTAATGCTGCCTATGATTAGTATTATTTCGGCTTTGGCCTAAAAAAACCGGCGGAAGGTGTGCTTTATGAAAAACCTCAGAGGGCAAAAAACCGCTATGCTTATATTTTTTATTGCCGTCTTAGGGCTTTTATTATTCTGCGCTCTGGCCATAATGGGGATAAGCCAAAAAAGCGGAGAAAGGGAAATTAATGCCTTAACCCAGGTAATTAAAGAAGGGCTTTTACAATGCTATGCCCTGGAGGGGGGCTACCCCGAAAGTTTAGATTATTTAAGCCAAAATTACGGCCTTATTTTAAATACCGAGCAATACTATTTTCATTATGAAACATACGGGGCAAATATTTTCCCTTTGGTAAAGGTAATAAAAAAATAAACTTTGTTTTTTGCTTATTTTTTATAGCAAAGTTTTTCGAGCCAACTCTCTTCCATTACTTTTTAACAGATTTTAATCAGGCTTTTAAAGAGATTTAAGGGGGTCTTTAATTTGCTTTTTAAAAATTTTAAAAGCCTTTGGGCAAATAAAAAAGGCCACAGCCTGGTGGAAATGCTCCTGGTGCTTTTGCTTTTGCTAATTTTCGGCCTTACCGCTTTTTCCCTTATTTTTACCGGCAGCAATACCTATACCAAATTAATTGCCAATAAGGGGAATAGCAGCGATGCCCGGATTATATCTTCCGTCCTTAATACCCGCTTAAGGCAATATGATAATTCCGGGGCTATTTCTTTAGCTACTGTATCCTGGAGGGGCAAGCCGGTAAAGGCCTTTGTTTTTGTGGAAAGTGTTGAGGAAGATATTTTAAAAACCTGGCTTTTTTGGGAAGATAATTGCCTTTGGGAGGCACTGACTTTAAACGATGAGGAAATTACCCCGGATTTAGCCCAGGAATTATTAAGAAACCCTGATTTAGAAGTCTCTTTTTTAGGGGAGAATAAACGCCTGCTTTGGGAAATTTCTTATCCCTTTTCCAAAAACAGGCAAACACTTGCCGCAAGCTATACCCCCCGGGCTTTTCATTAAACCCTTTTGGAGGGAAATAAATGCCTTGTATTTTTAAAAACCTCTATAAGAATGAAAAGGGCTTTTCTCTGGTGGAAATTATAATCGCCGTAGCTATTTTAGCCCTCCTTTCCGGCCCGGCAATTCAGGCTTTTTTTGTTTCGGCAAGGCTTAATCAAAAATCCGCCCAACTGGATATTGCCGCCGCCTTGGCAGCCTCAAAAATAGAGGAGTTTAAGGCCTACCCTGAAATTTATTTTAGAGAAGAAAATAAAACAAAAGCCTGCCGCTTTTATGATAAAAACTGGCGGGAAATAAATGATGAAAACACCGCCGGCTTTTTTTTAGAAACAAAAGCGGAAAAAAGCGGTTCTTTTTACTCTTTAACAATTACTGTTTTTCAAAAAACCCCTCAAGGGAGGGAAGCCCTTTTAACCCTAAAGGGCGGCAAATACCTGCCCCCGCCGGAGATTTTTTCTTCCCAAAGCTCTTTTTTAAGTATAAACAGGGGGGTGGCATAATGGGCTTTATTCATTTAAAGCTTAAGGATGAAAACGGGGCCGCCTCCGTTTTGGTAATTTTAATTATGGTGGTCTTCAGCGTTTTGGGGCTTTTAGCCATGATTTATGCCTATAGCAATTACCGCCTTTCTCAAAAAACCCTGGCCTGGAATGAGGAATACTATGCTCTGGATACTTTAGGGGAGGAAGCCTTGGGGGAAATTAATCAAATTCTTTTTGAGTGTAAGAGTTCAGCCGGTAATGGGGAGGATTTTAGCCTTTTGGCCGGGGAAGCCTTAAATACTTGGCTGGAGGGAAAAAACCGGCTCATTTATAACTCTTGGCAGCCTCAACCTCAATTAAATAAAGGCGCCGAAGAAAAAGAAGAGGGAATCTTCGGTTTTGCCCTCCGGGGGGAGAATAATACCCTCCAAATTGGCCTTTTACCCCTTTATATACCTGAAAAGAAGGGGGAATATTATTCTATCCTCAATTGGAGTATAAAAAGGCCTGATTATAATTATGATACCAACCCCTTTGATAATTGGGAAATTATTGAAGAATAAAAACAAAAGAGCCTTTAAAAGGCTCTTTTGTTTTTATAAGTTCAAGACTAATTTTATTTATTTTTAGCCCTTCTTTTAATGATAAATCTGAGCAGGAGGAAAATTAAAAACAAAATAAGCAAGGCAGGTAAAACTGCCGTAATAAATAAAAGCGCTCTGGAGGTAATATTTAAAACAAAGTTAACCCCCCGCATTAGGGCAACAGAAATTTTGCGGCCCAGGCCATGCCAGCCTTGAAAATTAAATTTTTCCCTAAATTCTCTGGGTACCGTTAAATTAACATCTATGCCGGATAAATCCGTCAGCTCCGTATAATAGCGCAATTGCCCTTCCAGCAAATCAATTTCCGTATTAATCCGGGAAAGTTCACCCTCTATTTGAATAAGCTCGCTAATATTTTCAGCCTTGGCATAAAGCTCCGTAAGCCTGTCTTTTTGAGCCTGGTATTGATTAAGCCTGGTTATAATATCGTAGTACTGGGCGGTGATATCATTGCTGGAAATATTCTCATTGAGTATTTTACCCAATTCCCTTATTTCATCCAGAGCCTCTTCTAATTTAGCGGAATCAACCCGGATACTTATATTCCCCTGATTAGGGCTGCCGTCGGCATTATTATTAGTGTAGCTTGATACCACATAGCCGCCGTATTTAGCCGCCAGGGTAATTATGGCGCTATGAGAGCTTTTATAATCTCCGGTTTCAACGCTTAAATAGGCATTGCGGATTATTCTTCTTTCTATATTAGCCGGAGGGGCCGATTTAGGAGCCTCGCCCATGCCCTTTTCCTGTAAATAAGCATCTTCATTTATTGGGCTTTCGGCAAAATCTATCCTGCCCCCGCCGGCAGAATAGCCCTCGGTTGAGGCATAATCATTAACTGCCATCTCATTAAAGTATTCCGCCGGGCTGGCATCATATGAGGCATTATAAGACATAAGGCCGGCAGCAGCCAAAAAACGGCCGGCTAAATTGCTCCCCGCAAAGCCGATTACTAAAATTAAGGCGGCAAAAACCGCAACCCCTTTAAGCCAGGGCCTTTGCCGGAGGCGTTTTTTATTTGCCTTTGCCAGGGCAAGCTCCGCCAGTTTTTTATGCAGCTCGGCTTTAAAGCCCTGGGGTAAATCCTCTTCAGGCAAACCCTGGAAAGATTGGGAAAGGAATTTTAATTCTTCCAGCTCTTTAAGGGAGGCCGGGTTATCTTTTAAATATTGAGCAAGAGCTTCCTCCTCTTGGGGGGAAAGAAAGCCGTCTAAGTGGGCGGAAAATAATTCTTGTAGTTCTTGGGTATTCATTATTTTGCCCTCCTTTCCCCTAGTAGACGCAAAATTTCTGGGTATTGTTCCCCATCGGAAAGAATTTTCTCCCGCAGAGCCTGCCTTGCCCGGCTGATTCTGGATTTTACCGTTCCTTGAGAAATATTTAAAAAGCCTTCTATTTCGCTGTAGCTTAGGCCGTTAAGCTCGCGCAAAATTATAACCATACGATAATCTTCAGGCAAAGACATAATCAGGGCCTGCAAATATTTTTCTTTTTCCTTTTCTATATAGCCCTCTTCAGGCAGGGCGGAATAATCGGCAATTTGTTTATTTATTTCGCCGTTTTCGGTAATAATATATTCATTTAAAGAGCTCTCCCTGCGGCGGCTGTTTTTAGCCTGTAAATCCCGGCAGGAATTTACGGTTATCCGGTAAACCCAGGTAGAAAAAGCAGCCTCCCCCCTGAACCCCTCCAGGGATTTATATATTTTTATTATAACCTCTTGAGCAATATCAGAGGCATCATGGTAATTGCCCGCCATGCGATAAGCCAAATTAAAGATTTTTTGCTGGTATGGGGTAATAAGCTCCTCAAAGGCCGCAATACTGCCCTTTTGGCTGTGCTGAATAAGTAATTGCTCCGATACCGACATTCCCGCCACCCCCAAATACATTTGAAACCATTATACCATAAGTATTTTATCAAAACTTATTAATTTTAGCGGAATAAATTAGAATTATTTTCTATTTTTATTGGCCCGGCGCTTTTAGGGCCGGCATATTCTTGACTTTGGCCCCATACTCATTATAAAATGAATTTGGCAGATAAGGGGGGTAATCGTCATGGCCTTAAATACGGAAGATATGGTTTTACGCCTGCTCTTCAGCTTTATTGTCGGCTGGGTTTTAGGCAAGGAAAGAAAAATCCGCCAAAAGCCGGTAGGCAGCCGTACTCATATTATAATTTGCCTTGCGGCAACGGTAACCTCTATAATTTCGGCCTACGGTTTTGAGGGTTTTCAGCCCCCGGGTTCTTCAGACCCTGCCCGCTTAATGGTGGGGATTATTACCGGCATGGGCTTTATTGGCGCGGGTATAATTTGGAAAGATACCGGCGGGGGTATTCAGGGTATAACCACGGCTGCCAATGTTTTTTTAACAGCCTGCCTGGGTTTGGCTATTGGTTTGGGGTATTATCTTTTAGTGGCCCTTGCCACGATAATTGCCTTTATTACCCTGGAGCTTTCCACCTGGAAAATTGGGTTTAAAAAGGCAAAAACCGGCGGAGAAAAGACACCTTTAGGCGCAAACCCTAATTGGAATTATGAAATTGAGCATAATGATAGCTTAGAGGAAAACGGCCCCCCTATACCCTTGGAAGAAGAGCGGGAAAAGGCATCTGATAAAAGCCAATAATAAAGCCTCTTAAAAAAACTACTTAATAAAATAAACCTTTTAAAATAAACCCTTCAAAATAGGGTGGTATTTTTTATTTGCCCTTGCTTTTTTGGGCTTTTTTGTGTAAAATATACTTCGTGGCCGGAATAAAAAAGAATTAAAACCAGCTTAAAAAATATGCCGAAGTGATGGAATTGGCAGACGTGCCGGACTCAAAATCCGGTCCTGGCGACAGGGTGTGGGTTCAAGTCCCACCTTCGGCACCATTTTACTTTTTGCAGATAAAACAAACCCGTTATTTAACGGGTTTGTTTTATTAAATTATTTAAATTTCTTCGTATATTTAGGCCTATTTAGCCAAAAACCCTTTAAGGGTGTTATAATAGGGTAGGGTATTATATTATTTAGTTTTAATCAAATTATCGGGGGTGGCTTATGCTTAAAATTACTATACCCGGCAAAGGGGATTTAAGCCTGGAAAAGCTGGTTTTAGATTTTAACGGCACCATAGCTTTAGATGGTAAGGTTTTGCCGGAGGCCGCCACAAAAATAAACCGGCTGGCCCATTTATTGGAAATTCATATTCTTACCGCCGATACCTTTGGCTCAGTAATAGAGGAATGCAGGGGTTTGCCGGCTTTAGTCAAGGTTTTAAAAAGCTCCAATCATACGGAAGAAAAGGGCAAATATATTAAGGATTTGGCCGGAGGTGTTGCGGCAATAGGTAACGGAGCCAATGACAGCCTGCTTTTAAAAAATGCGGATTTGGCAATTTTAATTTCCGGAGCTGAGGGATGCAGCACTGCCTCTTTTTTAAATGCCGATTTATTTATAGAAAAAATAGAAGATGCCCTGGATTTATTACTTAAACCCCAAAGGCTGATTGCCACTTTAAGAGAATAAAAAACAGAGTATCAGGGGAGGAGAAAAACATCATCCCCTGTTTTTACTTTGCCGCTTTTTACAACCTTGCCAAAGCGGCCTTCCCGGCTGACTATATAAGGCCTGTCATGCTCTTTGGGGATTTCCTTGCCGATATAAAGAATTTCTACCTGGGCCTGGCCAATTTGAATTGTTTTACCAATTGCTAAAAGATCAGTATTTATGCCGGAAATTGTTATATTCTCGGTATAACCTCCTTGCAGAACCTCGGCTTTTTTGGCTTCGGGCACCTTTTCCAGGGCTTCTATGGGGAAAATGCTTATTTGCCTGTCCCAATCTCCGCCGTGGGCATCATTTTCCAGCCCCCAGCCTTTAAGAATATAGCCTTCTTTAATATTTTGTTTTTCCGTTCCCCTTTGGGGGCTGGCATTTACAGCCAAAACTTTTCCCTTTTGCATATATTCTCCTTTAAGTTTAAATTATAAAACTTATTTTATTTACTTAATTAAAACCTGCTGAAGGTAATTTTATCCTGCTTTTAAGCCTATGTCAATTATGGCAGCTTTAGTTTAAGAAATTAGAAAGAGCCGTTTGCCGGCTCTTTCTTTACAAAGGGGGGTAAAATAGGGTTAAGGCTTTTTACAGGGTAAGGTTTTAAATAAATAGATTGGTATCGGAGCTTTCGGCAGACCCTAAAAAGGTAGCTACTCCAGCCAGTTCCACAGAATCTATTAACTCCTCCCGGCGTATGCCCATAATATCCATGGACATTTGGCAGGCAACCAGCCTTACGCCGTTTTCATGCGCCGACTGCAAAAGCTCCTCCAGGGAATGGACATTTTTACTCTTCATGACCCCCCTTATCATTTTAGAGCCCATTCCCAACATATTCATTCTGGAAAGCCCCAGTTTTTTGCTGCCTCTGGGCATCATGGCAGAAAACATTTTTTCCATAAAGGGTTTTTTAATTTTAATTTTTGTATCCTTGCGCAAAATATTAAGACCCCAAAAGGTGAAAAACAAAGTAACTTTCCTCCCCATAGAGGCGGCGCCGTTGGCAATAATTAAGGCTGCCAGGGCTTTATCTAAATCTCCGCTAAAAATTATCATGCTTTTATCATTACCGATTTGGGCCGCAGGAGCGCCCTGGCCTTTTTGAATTCGCACATGGTAAACGCCTTTATCTCTTTGAACGCCTATAAGCTTATTGCCGGTTTTTTCACACCAGACGGCAATATCTGAGGCAAAGGCCGGGTCGGTTGCTTTTACATTTATAAATTCTCCCGGGTTAAGGTCTTTTATCCCCTCGGCAACTTTCATAATGGGCCCGGGGCATTGAAGGCCGCAGGCATCAACCTCAATGGTTTTCTCCCAATCCTGCCCGGGTATAGCCTGGTTATTATCTTTATTTAAAGCAGGGATGGGAGCAAGAGGGGTCTTTTTGCCTTTAGCCGTATTATAGGTTCTGTACCCGCCGTTAAGATTATAAACCTCATAGCCTTTTTGCCTTAAAACCCGGGAGGCAATATAACCCCGGAGGCCTACGCGGCAAAAAACATATACCGGCTTATCTTGGGGCAGCTCATCTAATCTTTGGCGCAATTCATCTAAGGGAATATGCTTTGTTCCCTCAATGCTGCCCATTAAAAATTCATCGGGGGTGCTTACATCTAAAAGGGAGACCTTATTTAAATCCAGAGTTTCTATATCCTGATAATCAAAGGGTTTAACATCCCCTTTAAGAATATTTGCGGCGGTATAGCCAAGATAATTTACCGGGTCTTTAGCTGAGGAATAGGGGGGAGCGTAGCAAAGCTCTAAATCCTCTAAATCATACACGCTGGCCTTAAGGCGCATGGCGGTGGCGATAACATCTATTCTTTTATCTACCCCATTATAGCCTACGCCTTGCGCCCCTAAAATTTTACCCTCGGGGCTGAAAAGCATTTTCATGGCAAGGGGGGTAGCCCCGGGGTAATAAGTGGCATGGTCCGTCGGGTGAATATAGGTTTTTAAATAAGGTATTTCCAATTGTTTAAGCTGCTTTTCCGTCATACCGGTAGAAGCGGCTGTTAAATCAAAAACCTTTAAGGCGGCTGTACCCTGCACCTCATGGGCGGGGAGGGCTTTGCGGCCCGAAATATTTTCCGCAGCTATTCTGCCCTGTTTATTGGCGGGGCCTGCCAGAGGGATTAAAGTAATTTGCCCGTTTATAAAATGCTTAACGCTGATGGCATCCCCCACGGCATAAATATCCGGGTCGCTGGTGGCATAATTATCATTAACTAAAATACTGCCCCCCAGGGAAAGCTCCAGCCCGGCTTCTTTTGCCAAATGGCTGTCCGGCGCTACACCGATACTTAAAATGGCTAAATCCGCCTCCAGAACATCTTCGTTTGAGAGTATAACTTTAAGCCCATTATTATTATCAAAGCCAGATACCCCGGTTTTGAATATAAGCTTAACCCCGTTTTCTTCTAAATTATTATGAATTAAAGCGGCCATTTCCGGGTCTAAGGAGGCAATAGCCTGATCCAAAAACTCAACTATGGTAACCTCAAGGCCTCTTTCTATAAGGTTTTCCGCCATTTCTACGCCGATAAAGCCGGCCCCTACCACAACAGCTTTTTTAGCATTTTTTTCTCTGATATAGTTATCGATTTTATGAGTGTCGGGAATATTTCTGAGAGTAAAAATACCCTCGCTGTCTATGCCCGGCAAATTGGGGCGCTTAGGCATGGCCCCCGGGGATAAAAGCAGCTTATCATAGCTTTCATCATAAAGCCGGCCGGTTTTTAAATCTTTAACGGTAACGGTTTTAGCTTGGGGGTTTACTTTTATAACCTCGTTTTCTGTTCTAATATCCAGGTTATAGCGGTTTTTTAAAACCTCTGTTTTAGTTACCACAAGCTTTTCCTTATCCGTAATGCCGCCGCCTATATAATAGGGCAGGCCGCAATTAGCATAGGAAATATACTCCCCCCGCTCAAAAAGGATAATTTGGGCATCCTCGTTTAATCTTCTTAGCCTGGTAGCAGCAGTTGCCCCTCCGGCAACACCGCCCACTATTAATACCTTCATTTTTTTACCCCCTAAAGCCTTATTTTGCGTTTTTTTGCTTTAAAAATACAATTAAATAATACTCTTTTTAATAAAATTCTTCTGTGATTAAATCACCCTTTATTTAAGAAAGCAAAAATAATTAGGGCCTATAAAGTTGAGCTTTGCGCCGGGGTATAACTTTTGCTGTTTACAGGAGGAGAAAGCTTTAATATAATAGGTTTAGGCAGGGCTTAAAAGAAGCGAAATCTGAAAGGAAGTGGAATAATGACGGAAAAAATAATTATTACCATTAGCAGGCAATACGGCAGCGGCGGGAGGTATATTGGCAGCTTGCTGGCAAAAGAGCTTAATATACCCTTTTATGATAAGGAATTAATAACCATGGCTGCTCAAAAAAGCGGCCTGGATAAGGATGTTCTCTCCTCTGTTGATGAACATTCCGTGCCCTCCCTCTTTTATTCAATTCCCATAGGCGTTTACGGCCTGGGGGTTGATCGTCATTATAATACGCCTATAAACGATAAACTTTTTGATATTCAAAGCCAGATAATTAAGGAAGTGGCCGCCAAAGGCTCTTGCGTTATTGTGGGGCGCTGCGCCGATTATGTTTTAAAGGATGACCCCCATTTATTAAAGGTGTTTTTCTCCGGGGAGTTAAAAAACAGAATAAACAGGGGAATAAAATATTATAAATTACTCCCGGAAAAGGCCGAGAAGATAATTTTACGGGAAGATAAGCAAAGAGCCGCCTATTATGATTATTATGTGGGCCTTAAATGGGGCAGGGTAAATAATTATCATTTATGCTTAGACGGGGATTTTCTCCCCCCTCAAGGTTTAGTGGATTTGCTTAAACATGCCGCAGAGGCTAAAATTGCCCACTCTAAATAAGCTTAAATTTATTAAAGCAGATTAAATAAAGGGTTAAACTGACCCCAAGGTGATTTATGCGCTTATTTTATGCTTTAAATTTTAATCAAACCCTTAAAGATGAAATTTATGGAATTATCCAAAGCCTGGAGGGGCAGGCCCTTAAGGGTAATTTTACCCGCAGGGAAAACCTCCATCTTACTTTGGCCTTTTTAGGGGAAACAGCCAAAGAGAGGCTGCCTTTGGCTGTTGAGGCTATGGAGAATATATCCTCCCCCGGCTTTGCCCTGCAAATGAAGGGCTTAGGCAGCTTTAAAAGGCCGGGCGGGGATATTTATTGGCTGGGAATAGCTGCCTCCCCCGGTTTATTAAATTTGCAAAGAGAATTAAAAATAAAATTGCTTAAGGCCGGCTTCCCTTTGGAAAAGGGGGATTTTAAGCCTCATCTTACATTAGGGAGGGAAGTAATATTCCCTCCGGCTTTTAATTTAGAAAAGCTTACGGAAAGCTTAGCGGGCACTTTAGGAAACAATAAAAAGCTCGAGGCTTATTTTAATGGTTTTAGCCTAATGCAATCCCAGCGTATAGCCGGGAAGCTTGTTTACGGGGAAATCTATTTTAAAAGCCTTGGCAAATAGCTTTTTAAAATTAAGGGCGGAATGACCATTATGAATATACAGATTTTTGGCAAAAATAAATGCTTTGAAACAAAAAAAGCCGAAAGATATTTTAAAGAGCGGCGGATAAAATACCAATTTATAAATTTGGATAAATACGGCATAAGCCCGGGGGAATATAAAAGCATTAAGGCCGCCCTTGGCGGCATAAATGCCTTAATAGATAAAAGCGCCAAAGAATACGAAGGATGTTTTATCCCCTATTTATCCGGCGAGGCCGCTATTGAAGAAAAGCTTTTAAATAACCCCGGCCTTTTTAAAACCCCTATTGTAAGAAACGGCCGCCGGGCAACGGTGGGTTATGCCGCCGAAATCTGGAAAATCTGGGAAAAGGAGTAAAATATGGCGGAAAGTATTGATAATATCTGGCAAAAAACCTCTTGGAGGCGGGAGGATTATACCGCTTTTAAAAACCGGCTTACAGCCCTTCCTCAAGAGGATTGCAAAGCCTTTAATCAAAGGCTTATTTTTAGCGCTTACCCTATTTTAGGGGTGCGCCTGCCTGTACTAAAGGCTTTAGCAAAAGAAATTACAAAAGGGAATTGGCGCCAATTCCTGGCCCTTGCTTTAGATGAAAGCCATGAGGAAATACTTATGCAGGCTTTGGTAATTGCCGGCTGCGGGGAAGATATAGAACAGGTTCTGGCTTTAATCAGGGATTTTTTGCCTAAAATAGATAATTGGGCCGTTTGTGATTGCCTTTGCTCCAATTTAAAAATTGTGAAAAAAAATAAAAGCCTTGTTTGGGATTTTATTCAGCCTTATTTAAAATCTCAAAATGAATTTTTTTGCCGTTTTGCCCTGGTTATAATATTGGAGTACTATATTTGCGAAGAATATTTGCCCCTTATTTTTAAAATATATGATGCTTTGAGCCTAAAGGCCTATTATACGCAAATGGCCGCGGCCTGGGGGCTTTCTATTTGCTTTATTAAATACCCGGGGGAGACTAAAAGATATTTAAATTCCTCTGATTTAGATGATTTAACCTATAATAAGGCCTTGCAGAAAATTTGCGAATCCCAAAGGGTAGAGGCCGCCGTAAAAGCCGAAATAAGGGCCATGAAAAGGCTGAAAAGGGTTTAGGAGGCTGCCATGAATTTAAAGCCGGAATATGATATTGCCATTATAGGCGGGGGGGCCGCCGGTTTAATGGCGGCAATCAGCGGGGCTAAAGCCCTTAATAAACCGGGGGGCATAATTATTTTAGAGCGCCAGCCCCGGGTGGGCAAAAAGCTTTTGGCAACCGGCAACGGCCGCTGCAATTTAAGTAATCTTAATGCCCGGGCAGAGGCCTATAACGGGGGCGGTACAGCCTTTATTAAAGGGGTTTTAAATGCCCTTAACCCTGAAAAAACCCTGGCTCTTTTTAAAAGCCTGGGGTTGTTATGCCGTATTGAAGATGACGGCAGGGTTTACCCCCGGAGTAATCAGGCCAATAGCGTTTTAGATATTCTCCGCCTGGAATTAGAGGCCGGAGGTATTGAATGCCTTTGCGATTTTGAGGTTTTAAGCCTTGAAAAAAGAGGCGGCCTTTGGAAAATTTGCGGAAAAGAACGGGAAGTTTTAGCCCGGCGCATAATAATTGCCGCCGGGGGCGGGGCCGGCCCCCAGCTGGGGGGGAATATGGGGGGCTTTAGCTTAGGGCAAAAACTGGGCCATACCCTAAACGGCGTATACCCCGGTTTAACTCCGGTAAAAATTTTAAAGCCCTCCACCAAAAGCCTGCGGGGGCTTAGAGCCAGGGGGGCAATTGAGCTTTGGGCCGATAATTTAAAAATTCAAAGGGAGGAAGGGGAAATACAATTTACCGAATACGGTCTTTCGGGGATTTGTGTTTTTAATCTTTCCCGCCATATTGGGGAGTTTTTAAATTCCGCCACCGTAAAAGGCAGGCCTTGCCGGGAACTTCTTTTAAAGGCGGATTTGCTCCCGGAATACTCCTTTGAGGATTTGCTTAATATTTTAAAGGAGCTTAAAAAAAATCGGGGGGCCTTGCCTGCGGCAAGCCTATTTACGGGGTTTTTCCCTAAAAGAATCGGGGAATTTTTATTAAAAGAGGTTTATCCCGGCCCCCTTTCGGATAAAATTTCCCTTCTGACTCCCGGTCATTTAGCGAGCCTGGCAAAATCTATAAAGAGCTGGGAGTTTAAACCCCAGGGCTTAATGGATTGGGCCAATGCCCAAATAAGTGTGGGGGGCATTAGCTGCCGGGAAATAAATAAAGATACTTTAGAATCCCAAAAGGCCGGGGGAGTTTATTTTGCCGGGGAAATTTTAGATATTGACGGCCCTTGCGGTGGGTATAATCTTCAATGGGCCTGGAGCAGCGGATATTTAGCCGGCCTTAAGGCCGCCGCTTCTTTAAAAGGAGAGAGCCAATGCTGAGAGTAAGAGGGCTAAAGCTGCCCTTGGAGGGGGATATATCCCAATTAAAGGGCCTTGCGGCCAAAAAACTTAAGCTAAAGTCGGAGAATATTCTTAAGCTGACTTTATTTAAAAAATCTTTGGATGCCCGCAAAAAGGATAATCTTCACTTTGTTTGCACGGTGGATATTGAACTCTCCTGCCGGGAGGAGCCTATACTGGAAAGATTCGCACGGGAGGGCGTAAGCAGAATTGCGCCTTATTTTTACCCTGTAATTAAAGCAAAAAAACCTGCTATGGCCCCGGTTATTATCGGGAGCGGCCCTTGCGGCCTATTTGCGGCTTTAATTTTGGCCGAGGCCGGATTATGCCCCCTTATTTTAGAGCGGGGGGAAGATGCCGACAGCCGCCTTAAGCAGGTAAAAAGGTTTTGGAAGGAAGGGATTTTAAACCCGGAATCCAATGTTCAGTTTGGGGAGGGCGGGGCCGGAACCTTTTCCGACGGCAAGCTTCAAAGCGGAATAAGAGATATTCGTATTGGCAAGCTTTTTGAGGAAATGGCGGCCTGCGGGGCCCCGGAAGAAATTCTCTTTATTAATAAGCCTCATATAGGTACGGATAATCTTCATACCATGGTTAAAAACTTGCGCCGTAAAATAATTTCTTTAGGGGGAGAATTCCGCTTCGGGGCAAAATTAAGTGATATTTTACTGGAAAATAAAGCTGTTAAGGGGCTTAAATATATACAAGGCGGAACCGAAAATGAGCTTGAGGCTGAAAAACTGGTTCTTGCCATCGGCCATAGCGCCAGGGATACTTTTAAAATGCTTTATAATAAAGGGATAATTCTTAAGCAAAAACCCTTTGCGGTGGGCCTGAGAATAGAGCATTTGCAAAGCTTTATTAATAAGGCCCAATACGGGGCCAATGCCTGCCACCCGGCTTTAGGGGCGGCGGATTACAGGCTCTCTGTCCGCTTGCCGGATGCCACGGGTGTTTATACCTTTTGTATGTGCCCGGGTGGGCAGGTGGTGGCCGCCGCATCAGAGGAGGGGGGCTTAGCCGTAAACGGTATGAGCTATTTTGCCCGTAAAGGAGTAAATGCCAACAGCGCTGTTTTAGTGGGGGTAAATTCCAAGGATTTAAAAAGCGATCACCCTTTGGCCGGGATAGAATTTCAGCGGGGGTTGGAAACGGAGGCCTTTAGAATCGGGGGAGGGAATTATAAAGCGCCTGTTCAGCTAGTGGGGGATTTTCTGAAAGGGCGGCCTTCCATCGCTTTGGGAGAGGTTTACCCCAGCTATCTGCCGGGTTTTGTTTTAGGGGAGCTTTCTCAATGCCTGCCGGTGACGATAAGTGAAAGTTTGCGCCGGGGTTTATTGGAAATGGATAGGCTTTTACCGGGCTTTGCCGGTTTTGAGGCTGTTTTAACCGGGGTGGAAAGCCGAAGCTCTTCCCCGGTGCGGATTGCCCGGGGGGAGGATGGGCAGGCTATTGGCGTGGCAGGGCTTTACCCCGCGGGGGAAGGGGCAGGGTATGCCGGGGGAATAACATCCTCCGGGGTGGATGGCATACGCTGCGCCGAGAAGATTTTGGCCTCGCTTTAAAAGTAAGCCTTAAAAAGGCAGGGAGATTTGCTAGCCCCGGCTCCTTATGATAAAATAGCTGTATTCTTGTTTTTTAAAGTATAAGCCTAAGCCGGATAAAACATTTATTTAGCGGCGGGAGTAAAAAAACGGGAAAAAGCGGATAAGTAAAGCGGATAAGAAAATAAGACAATAAAATCAGATAATAAAAGCAGATAATAAAAGCCGATAATAAAAGCCGATAAGTAAAGCAGGAGAAAAATGAAGAAAAGGGCAGCCTTAAGCTTAATAATAGTTTTGGCCTGTTTTATTTTTACAGGCTGTCTTAATTTTGCAGGCAATAAAGCCTTAGATTCAAAAAATACCGAAACAAGTGTAAATAATAGCGGGGAGTTTTTTGCCTCTACTCCTATTGCGGCGGAGGGGGATTTAAATGAAGCTGCCGCTAATAAAAACCCTAAAGGGGAAGAAAGCGCCCCTGTAATTAAAACCGGGGGGGAAGAAAAAGGCTCTAAAAGCCCGGAGAAAAGCCCCTTAAACTCTGATTTGCTTTTAGAGGCCCCTGAAAAGGAAAATCAGCCCCCTGCCCATGGTAAAGATAAAATTTACTGCACCCTCTCTATAAGTTGCGCCACTATTTGGGATAATCTGGAGAAATTTGACGAAAATAAAAAGGATTTACTCCCTGAAGACGGCTATATTTTAGCCCCGGTTAAAGTGGAATTCTCCCGTGGGGAAACAGGCTTTGATATTTTGCTTAGCCAATGCCAAAGCCGGGGAATTCATATGGATCATAATACCGTGCCTCTTTATAAAAGCAAATATGTAAAGGGTATAGGCAATATTTATGAATTTGATTGCGGCGAATTAAGCGGCTGGATATTCCGGGTTAACGATGAAATTTTTAATACCGGCAGCAGTAATTATCAGCTTAAAGAGGGAGATAATATTCAATGGGTTTATAGCTGCGACCTTGGCAAGGATATTGGCTTTAAGCCGGAGGGTGGGGGAGGGGAGAATTAATGCAGGATCACTTTTCTTACTTTCATCCTTTAGTCAGCTTTCTTTATTTTGCCATTATAATTATTTTTACAATGTTTTTTATGCACCCGGTTTTGCTTATAATCTCCCTTTTGGGGGCCTTAACCTATGCCCTATACCTTAGAGGCCGGGGGGCTTTTAGTTTTATTTTTCTCTTTTTAATCCCCATGCTTATATTTGTGATTTTAATTAACCCTCTTTTCAGCCATGAGGGGCTGACTATTTTAGGCTATTTCAGAGGTAACCCCATTACTTTGGAATCTATTTATTACGGTTTTGGGCTTGCCATTATGTTTGGGGCGGTTTTTTTATGGTTTTTTTGTTATAACAGGGTTGTAAGCGGGGCTAAGCTGGTTTATATATTCGGGAAAATTCTCCCGGCCTCGGCCCTTATTATTTCCATGGCTTTTCGTTTTGTGCCCCTTTTTAAAGAAAGGATTATGATAATTGCCCGGGCCCAAAAGGCTTTAGGGAGGGATGTATCCCAGGGGAATATCTTTTTCAGGATAAAAAACGCCGTTCAAATAGTTTCTATTATGATAACCTGGTCTTTAGAAAATTCTCTGGATACGGCGGATTCCATGAAGGCCAGGGGTTACGGCCTCCCGGGGCGCAGCAGCTTTAATAATTACTTTTTTACCCCCAGAGACGGCCGGGTTTTAGCCCTGATATTTATTTTGGCGGGTTTAAATATTTTCGGCGCTTTTGCCGGTTTAAATAAGGCTGTTTATTACCCTATGCTTAAATTTTCCCAAGGCGGGGGCCTTGGTTTTTGGGTATGGGGGGGGTATTTTATTCTCAGCTTTTTGCCTTTAATAATTAATTGCGGGGAGGAAATAAGATGGCGATATTGGAAATCAAAAATTTAAGCTTTAAATATCCTCATCGGGTAAGCCCCGCTATAAATAAATTGAACATCTCTATTGCCGAAGGTGATTTTACGGTTATTTGCGGCCGCTCCGGCTGCGGCAAGACAACACTTTTGCGCCATTTTAAGCCCGCTATAACCCCCTATGGGGAAACCGAGGGGGAAGTGCTCTATTTTGGCAAGCCTTTAAAAGATATCAGCTTAAGAAGGCAAACAGAGGAAATCGGCTATGTAATGCAAAGCCCGGAAAACCAAATAGTTACGGATAAGGTTTGGCATGAGCTGGCCTTCGGCCTGGAGAGCCTAGGTTTTGAAAGCAGGCTGATTCGGCTTAGGGTAGCGGAAATGGCCAGTTTTTTCGGTATAGAATCCTGGCTGGAAAATAATGTGGCGGAGCTTTCCGGCGGGCAAAAGCAATTACTTAATCTGGCTGCCGTTATGGCTATGCATCCCCGTCTTTTGGTTTTAGACGAGCCCACCTCCCAGCTGGACCCTATTGCTGCCGGGGATTTTTTAGCGACGGTTAAAAAAATCAATCGGGAATTGGGCATTACCGTTATTATGACGGAGCAGCGCCTGGAGGAGGTCTTACCCCTTGCGGATAAGGCTGTTATGCTGGATGAGGGCAAAATTATTGCCCAGGGCCCCCCGGCTTTAATGGCCAAAAAGCTCTATGAAGAAAAAAATGATTTATTTAGGGCTATGCCTGCGGTTATGCGTATTTACGCCGCCTTGGATAATTCCGGGGAATACCCCCTTACCGTAAAAGAAGGGCGAAAATGGCTGAACCAAAAAGAAGACAGGGTAGAAATTAAGGAATTAACCCTGCCCCCGGAGGATGAAGGCCGGCCGGTAATTTTAAGCCTTAAGGATATTTGGTTTAAGTATGAAAAAAACACCCCTAATATAGTAAACGGCCTTTCTCTGGATATACCAAAGGGCAGGCTTTCCTGTATTGTCGGGGGTAACGGCAGCGGCAAAACCACAACTTTATTGCTGCTTTCCGGCTTAAAGAGCCCTTATAGGGGTAAGGTTATTTTAGAGGGGAAGGATTTAAAAAAATATTCCGCCAAAGAGCTTTACGGAAAATATTTCGGCCTTTTGCCTCAGGACCCGCAGCCTCTTTTTGTTAAAAAAACCCTGGGCATGGATTTGGCGGAAATCCTGGATAATGAGCATATAAATGAAAAGGAAAAGGGCCATAAAATAGCCGAAGTTGCCGATTTAATGGAAATAGGCCATTTGCTTTATGTGCACCCCTATGATTTAAGCGGGGGGGAGCAGCAAAGGGCGGCTTTTGCAAAAATTTTGCTGAAAAGCCCTAAAATTATTCTTTTAGATGAGCCCACCAAGGGCCTGGATGCTCATTTTAAATATAAGCTGGCAGGAATTTTACATCAATTAGCCAATAAAGGTATTACCATTATTATGGTTTCTCATGATATTGAATTTTGCGCTCAGCATGGGGATATTTGCTATTTGTTTTTCGGCGGGAATATTGTCTCCTCCGGGGAGCCCCATCGATTTTTTGCAGGCAATAGTTTTTATACAACTTCGGCCAACCGGATTTGCAGGCATAAATTGCCCTATGCTATTACCGTAGAGGAGGTGATTGATAGTTGCCGGGCCTTAAAAAGCTAAATACAGAGGGTAAAAAAGGCCTTAAAAAAAGAACCCTGGCGGCGGCTATTTTTATTTTGCTGATTATCCCGGGAACATTATGGGCAGGTATGACCCTTTTAGGGGATAGAAAGTATTATTTTATCAGCCTTATGATAATCTTTTACACTATAATTCCCTTTTTTATGATTTTTGAAGGGCGAAAGCCCCAGGCCAGGGAATTAATTATTATTGCGGCTCTTTCCGCTATTGCGGTGGCGGGTCGGGCGGCCTTTTTTATGCTCCCCCAGTTTAAGCCGATTATAGCTTTGGTTATTATAAGCGGAATTTGTTTTGGGGGTGAGGCCGGTTTTCTTACCGGGGCTGTCAGCGGCTTTGTTTCAAATTTTTTTGCCGGTCAGGGGCCCTGGACACCCTGGCAAATGTTCTGCTTTGGGATAATCGGTTTTATTGCCGGCGTTCTCCATAATAAGGGGCTTTTAAAGACAAACCGCCTGTCTTTATGTGTTTTTGGGGCCCTTGCCACCCTTTTTATTTACGGGGGCATAATTAACGGGGCCTCCGTGCTAATGTTTATGCCGGGCTTTAATAAAGAGGCCTTAATAGCGGCCTATATTGCGGGGCTGGGGCCGGATTTAATTCATGCCTTTGCCACAGTCTTCTTTTTATTTATTATTTCCCAGCCTTTACTTGAGAAGCTGGAAAGAATTAAGACGAAATACGGGATACTTTCTTAAAATTTAATAGGGGTTACGGTTGGGGCCCGGGCCTAATTTGGCAGGGCTTCATTAAAAGGGAAGAGGGGTGAAAATCCCCCGCAGCCACCTTTACTGTAATTGAGGACAAAAAAGCATTTGCCACTGGGCTTTAGGCCCGGGAAGGCGCTTTTGCGGATGATTCATAAGTCAGGAGACCTGCCGTATACCTTTGGGTAAATATTCCCGGGTAGGGGTGAATATTTAATACGCGGGCCGTATTATATCTTCTCCCTTTTGGTGAGAAGCTTTTTTATTTAAAAGCTAAAAATTTTTGGAGGTTTATATGCGGCAGAATAAAATTAAGCTTTTAGGATGGCTTTTAGGTATAGTTTGTATTTTAGGGCTTCTTTTCGGAGCCCAGGCTTTGGCACTCGACAATAATAGCGAGAGTATAAACAGTATTTTAAATGCGGCTTCCCTAAAATACGCAAATACAACAGAGGATTGGGAAATTATTGCCATGAAGGCCCATGGAGCTGCTCTGAATAATGAAGAGAAGCTCCCGGCCATTTCCTTAAAGGGCGCTATGAATAAGGCTTATATTTCCCTTACGGATTATGAAAGGGCGGCAATTACCTTAAGCTCTTTAGGGGTAAATGCAAATATTTCTCTGCCCTGCGGTAAGGGTGAGGAAATAAATTTAATTGAAACTATTGCCAATTCCCCGGCGGAGGCTTTTTTTGACAGCAGCCCTAAAATTTATGCTCTTTTAGCCTATGATTCCGGAAATTATGAGCCCCCGGCAAATGCTTTATGGAGCCGTGAGGCTGTTATTGAATCTATTTTAAATGTCCAATTTATTGAAAACGGAAACCCAAACGACGGCAGCTGGGGATATGAATGGAATGGCTATAATCCGGATATTGATACCACCGCAACCGCCGTCGCCGCCCTTGCCCCCTACCGGGGAGAGGCGGATGTTGAAGAGGCAATTCAAAAGGCTTTGGGTTTTTTATCCAGGGAGCAGGGAAGTGACGGAGCCTATTATTCCTGGGGAGAGCCAAGCTCTAACAGTACAGCCATGGTTATTATTGCTTTGGCCTCTTTAGGCAGGGATGCCCAAAACGATGCGGATTTTACCAAAGAAGGCCACAGCCTTATGGAGGCCCTTCTTTCATTTAAAACCCCGGATAATCTCTTTTCTGCAAGCGGCGGGGATATCTCCGATGATTATGCTACTAAACAGGGCTTTTTAGCCCTTGCCGCCTATAATAAATATAAAACGGCAAATTACGGAGAGCCGGGGGCCTATTATATTTACCGCTTCGGCACTCTCAATTCTCCTATACCTCCCTCTCAAAGCATATCCGTAAGGATAGAGGGTATAGAAGGCAATATTTTGCCTAAAGGGGAGATTATTCTTAGCCCTGATTCCCCCAGCCTTAGCCGGGCTTATGATGGGGTTTTAGAGTATATCCAGGCCAATGGAGGAGGGCTGGAATTCTCCGTAAGCGCTAATGACTTTTTAAGCCTAAAGAATGAAGAGGCCGGCTATTTTAATTTAGATGACGGCTGGAATTATGTTGTTGACGGTAAAAAAATCCCCAGTGGGGATTATATAATTTGCGGCGGGGAGGAAATAACACTCTATTATGGCGATGAAAGCACCCTTTTACCCCGGGTTAGGGATATTGAATATTTGGGGAATCAGGGAGTTTTATTGCGCTTTGCCGATGAAGATAATCTGCCTGCCGAGGGTTTGAATATTATTTGGGAGGGTGATGCTTTAGAAGCCCCCACCAATAGCCAAGGGGAGATAATAATCCCCCCCGCAAAAATTGATTTTACCCAAGGGAAGGACTATTCCCTGCAAATATTTAAAAACGGCATAGAAAGGGAAGGCAAATACCTCCCCCTGGCTTTAAGGTTTGCCCCGGATTATAAAATTACTTTAGGCTTTCAGCAAATTTTAGCAAATAATAATGAGGATATTCACCTTGGCGGCAGCGAAAGCCATGGGGTGATTTTTATTCCCTTAGGCCTTAACCCGGGGGAATTAATCAGCCCCGGGGCCGGTTTACCCCGGCTTACCATTATTAAGGAGCAGGCCGGGGGTAAAAATATTTTAGTGGAATTTGCCCCCAATACGCAAATAAGTGCGGAGGGGGGATGGGATTTAGCTTTAAATTTACCCATAGCCTATAGCCAAACCACAGAAGGTAAAATAATTATTTCCGGTTTTTCCATTGGCAAGGAAGGCGCTTTGCTGGAGTTTTCTCAGCCGGTGCGGATAGTGCTGGAAAATTCAGGAGATGCGGAGAAAATCGGTTTTATTAACCATGAAAACACATTTACAGAAATTACCGCTGTTTTAGGCGAGGATACTCTTGAGGCGGCCAGCGCCGCTTTGGGCTGGGGGGTAAATGAGGCAAAAATTAAAACCGGCAATAGCTGGGTTATTTGGACAAATCATTTTACCTCTTTTATAGCCTATAATGAAAGAGTTGAAAATACCCCTGGCGGCCCCGGTAACAGCGAAAATGTTTATTTAAGAGTTGCTGACCCCAAAGGGCAGACTTATTTAAATAAAAAGGCTTTTTTGTATAAAAATGGCCAAACGGCTTTAAGCCTGCTGCTCCAAAGCGGTTTAGCGGTTATTGCGAATAATTCTTATGTTTCATCCATAGAGGGGTTGGCGGAACTTGCCCATGGCCCGGAAAGCGGCTGGATTTTCCGGGTAAACGGAGAATTTTTAGGCTCTGCTGCTCAAGCTGCTGTTTTAGCCCCCGGGGATTATGTGGAATGGCTTTATACCAGAGATTTTGGCCGGGATATTGGGGCCTATATGCTTGACGGGGGAATTCCCCCCCTTACCGCCTTAAGCGGAGAGGCCCAAAAGGAGCTGGCGGTTTCTTTAGAAAGGGTTTTAAATATCCTAAAACAATATAAAGGCAAAGAGGCCGGTTTTTGGCAGGCCTTTGCCCTTGCCAGGGGAGAAAACCTTGGAGTTGAGGGTAGTGAAATAAGTGCGAATTTAAAGGGCTCGATTATAAATGAAATTAAAAATACCCAGGGGAATTATACCAAGGCTACGGATATAGCCTCGGCGGTTTTGGCGGCCAGAGCTTTGGGGCTAAAACCTTATGATATTGAAGGCATTAACCTGCTTAATGCTTTGGTTAATTTTAAAAACCCCGCCAAACAAGGCTCTAACGGTTTAATTTACACTCTTATTGCCTATGATTTTACGGGCCTGCGTTTACCGGCGGATATTTTAAATTCCAGGCCGGAATTAAAAAAACAGCTTAAGGAATACCAAAACAGCGATGGCGGGTTTGCCCTTAATAAAGGGGGCATAAGCGATGTGGATATTACGGCGGCGGCTCTTTTGGCTCTAGCACCTTATCAAAAAGAGGCCGGGCTTAAGCCGGTAATTGAAAAGGCCCTGGAGTATTTAAAAAAGGTTCAGCAGGCCTCGGGAGGCTTTGCCTCCTTAGGGGCGGAAAACGCCGAAAGTTCGGCTCAGGTTATTCTGGCCCTATGCGCCTTGGGGATTGACCCTCAGGGGGAGGAATTTTTAAAAGACGGCAAGGGTATTATTGATGCCCTGTATAAATACCAGCTAAAAGACGGCAGCTTTGCTCATTTGCCCGGCGGTGAGGGGGATTATATGGCAACGGAGCAGGGAGCATTGGCCTTAATTGCCTATAACCGCTTTGTTAAAGGGGATAGCGGCCTGTTTAAAACGGAGTTTAATGCCGTTGAAGAATATAAGGATAAAGAAACTATTAGCGCCTGGGCTTTAAGCTCCGTAAAGGATTGCCGAAATTATGGCCTAATGGCAGGGGATGATAAAGGCAATTTTAACGGCAAAGCCCTCCTTACCAGGGGGGAGGGGGCAAAAATTATGGCAAACCTTTTTATGCTGCCAAAAGCCGGTTTAGGCGGGGGCTTTTATGATGTAAAAGATGATGCCTGGTATGCCCCGTATATAAATTCCGCCTATGAGAATAAAATAATCACAGGCCTTTCCGCAAGCAGTTTTGCCCCGAAAGCTGTAATAAGCAGGGAGGATTTTGCCCTGATTTTAGCCCGGGCTTTAAAGCTTGAAGTATCTGAAGAATACGCTCTGCCCAAGGATTTTAACGCTGTTTCCTCCTATGCCAAAGAGGGGGTAAAGGCTGTTTATGCCGCCGGTTTAATGACGGGGGATGAAAGCGGTTTTAACCCCCGGGCCTCATTAAGCCGGGAAATGGCCGCCTCTATTTTAATGAGGGTTTATAATGGGCAGTTTAATTAAGTATTTTTAAATAAGTATTTTAAAATAAATATTTAAGGTGAAATTGTTATAGTTTAAAAAGATAAGGGCGGGCGCTTTTTGCGCCCGCCCTTATCTTAGTGTATAAATTGATAATTATTATATAACAAAGCCCCCGTTTACCCCTAGAACCTGGCCGGTAATAAAAAGGGATTCACTCCCTGTTAAAAAAACGGCGGTATCGGCAATATCCTTGGGGGTGCCCAGCCTTCTTAAGGGGGTTTCTTCTTCCAGGGCTTTTAAATCACTTTTTGTAAGCTGATTTAGCATAGGGGTTTCTATAACTCCGGGGGCAATGCAGTTTACGGTAATATTTGAAGGGGCAACCTCCTTGGCCAGCGCCTTTGTAAGGCCGATAATCCCCGCCTTAGTTGTGCTGTAATGAACCTCGCAGGAGGCCCCAATTTGCCCCCACATGGAGCTGATATTTAAAATACTCCCCTGATGCCTTGTAAGCATAGAGGGTAAAACCGCCCGGCAGCAATTAAAAACCCCCCCTAAATTAACGGAAAGCATTTTCTGCCATTCCTCATCGGTTATTTGGGTAAAGAGCTTTTGCTGGGCGATGCCGGCATTATTTATCAGAATATCAATAAAGCCGAAATTCTCTAAAGCCTGCTCCGCCAGGCGGTTTGCCTGCCTGGGGCAGGAAATATCCGCCTGTATGGCAAGGGCTTCAATTCCGTATTCCTCCCGGAGGGTATTTTTTAGCTCCAGAGCTTTTTGGCGGCTCTGATTATAATTAAGGGCAATATTATAGCCCTTTTGGCCATAGGCCAGGGCAATAGCCCTGCCGATTGCCCCGCTTGCCCCGGTAATTAAAACACTTTTCATTTTTTGCTCCTTAAAATAAAAAATCAGCCTAAAAAGCAGCAATAACAGTTTATCACGGATATTTTATTTTTTCAATTTTTAATAGGCATATTTTATTTAAGTATTTTATTTTCCGGTTTTAAACCGGGCTGTATTCGGATTTTAGAACCCTTAAGGCCTAGGTTTGATTTCTCCGTAAAAGAGCCTATATTTTAATAAAAAATTTTAAAGGAAATAAATAAAACAGGAAGAAATTAAGAGGTGAAAAAGTAATAAATAAGAGTGCTTATGGGCAATTAGCCTTAAAATAGTAAATATAGCGCCGATTTTTATATAATTGCCGCTTTAAAACTTAAAATAATTTATTTACCTCCCGGTTTTTAGAGTGTTTATTTTAAGAAATTTATCAATATAATCTAATTTTAGGAGGGAAACAAATGGAAAGAGAAAATAAATTAAAAGAATTAGGCTATGAGCTGCCTCAGGTGGTAAAGCCCTTGGCAAATTATACCCCAGGGCTTATTGCGGATGAGTATATTTATGTTTCCGGCCAATTACCTATTGTTGAGGGTAAGCTTGCCTATACCGGGAAGCTGGGGGATGATTGCCCTCTGGAAGACGGGGTAAAGGCCGCTGAAATTTGCGCCGTAAACTGCCTAAGCGTTTTAAAAAGCCTGGCGGGGGATTTGGATAAAATAGAAAGAATTGTAAAAATTACCGGTTTTGTAAACAGTATGCCGGATTTTACCGCCCAGCCTCAAATAATAAACGGCGCCTCGGATTTAATCGGAGAGGTTTTTGGGGAAAAGGGAATACATGCCCGCAGCGCCTTAGGGGCTGCCGCCCTGCCTCTTAATGCCTGCTGTGAGGTGGAAATGATTGCTAAAATAAAAAGCTAAAAATTTAGTTTTTTTAAGAAAACTTTTATCTTTATAATAAAGCTGATTGTTTTTAAGGCTCCGGTTTAAAATATTTTAAGCCGGAGCTTTATTTTTTGTATAAAATAATTAAAAATCCGCATACTAATTTTAATTAATTCTGGAGGTGTAATAATGAATATTACCTTAACCCAAAAAGAAACTATGCTTTTACAGGATCAAAAAAGCCATGAAGAAATTTGCATTGAAAAATATGGTCTTTATTCTCAGCAGGCTAAAGATGATAATTTAAAGCAGATGCTGAAAGGCATTGAACAGGCGGAAAAAACCCATTTGGATACTATTAATCAATTGCTGGCGGGTACAATACCGCAGATGTCCGGCCAAAGCTCTCAGGGTAATTCCCAACAGAATAAAATGAATCCCCCCAGCCAGGGCTCTCAATCCGCCGGCAGCTCTCAAAACCAAAGCAATTGCCCTTGCCTTAACGATAAAGATATGTGCTCGGATTTGCTGGCTACGGAAAAATATATTTCCGGCACATATGATACAGCCGTGTTTGAATTTAAAAACAGCCAGGTGCGGAATATTTTAAACCATATTCAAAAAGAAGAGCAGCAGCATGGTGAGGCCCTCTTTAATTATATGGAAAGCCATGGTATGTACAGCACCCAGTAAATAAAGCCCCCCAGGGGGCTTTCCTGTTTTAAGGGGCGGAGGCTATTAAGAATAAGCTTGTAAGGGGTTTTTAAATAGGCTATAATTAAAAGGCCAAAAACAATAAGGAGGAAAGAATATGACAAAAGTTATTATGGGTATACAGCTTCAGGAAAGAATAGAGGATGCCGTTAAAGTGCAGGAGCTTTTATCCCAATATGGCTGCCATATTTCTACAAGGCTAGGGCTACATAGCTCGCCTCCCAATACCTGCAGCCCCGTGGGGTTAATTCTTTTGGAGTTTGTTAACGGCGCCGAAAACGCAGCTGCCGACTTAGAAAAAGAATTAAGCGAAATTAATGATGTTCAAGTTAAAAAAATGGCGTTTTAAAATAAACCGCCTTAAGATTAATCTTAAGGCGGTTTTATTATTTAGTAAAGGCTAAAAGCATTTCTCTTAAAAGCTTGCAGGCCGTAGCTGTGGAGGCCCCGCTTAAATCATAAATTGGGGCAAGCTCATTAATATCAAAGGCTACAATATTTAAGGCCGAAAGCTTAATTATGGCATTTAACAGCTCCGTAAAGCTTATTCCGCCGGCCTCCGGGGTTCCCGTGCCGGGAAAGGCCGAGGGGTCTAAAATATCTAAATCTAAAGTAAAATAGACATTCTTGCCTTCAAGGGCCTTGATGGCCTCATCCAGGCCGTTTAAATTAAATTTATGCAAAAAGGTATGGTTTTTGGCCCAGAGGAATTCTTCTTTTTCCCCGGAGCGTATCCCAAACTGGAAGATTTTGCCGTCTCCGGTTAAATCATGTATTCTTCTGATTACCGTAGCATGGGAAAGGGTCTCCCCTAAATAATCCCGGCGGGCATCCATATGGGCATCCATTTGAATTATAAGCAAATCCGGATACTTTTTATGGGCAGCTTCCACGGCGCCTAAAGTAAGTAAATGTTCTCCCCCTATCATACAGGGGGTTTTA
The DNA here is from genome assembly GCA_040767605.1 of Clostridiales bacterium. Classification (GTDB taxonomy): domain Bacteria; phylum Bacillota; class Dehalobacteriia; order UBA4068; family UBA4068; genus JAXGOI01. The sequence goes on along the minus strand of JAXGOI010000001.1, from coordinate 583,541 downwards.
TTATCGGCAAGAATTTTAGCCGTAAAATCCCGCACCTGATTAAGAGCCCTGCGGCTATTGCCAAAGGGCAGCTCTAAATCTCCCCCGTCAAAAACATCAATTTCATTCAGGTCTTTATCCTGATAGGGGCTGTAAGTTTCCAGCCCGTAGGATTCATTCCGCATCGTATTAGAGGCAAAGCGGGCCCCCGGCCGAAAGGAGGTTGTGGAATCAAAGGGGGCTCCGAAAATAACTGTTTTTGCCCGGGCATATTGGCTTTCACAGCCTATAAAGGCAGAGGTATTTTTATTCATTTATACTCTCCAATAATTTATTTACATAGCTGGGCAGGGCAAAGCAGCCTTTATGCAATTGGGTATTATAGTATTTTGTTTCAATCCCCAGGCTGTTCCAGGCCTCTTCATCTATCTTTAAAGGGTCGTATTTTTTGGAGGCGAAGCCGAAAAGCCAGTGGCCGGAAGGGTATGTGGGGATAAAGGCCTGATAAACCCGGCAAACCGGGAAGAATTTTTTTATTTTGCCATGGGCCTCTTTCATAGCCAGGGCATAATTATTATAATAGGGGCTTTCATGCTGGTTAACTAAAATACCGTCTTCTTTCAGGGCCTTAAAGCAATTACCGTAAAATTCTTTTGTAAAGAGCCCTTCGCCGGGGCCGAAGGGGTCGGTGGAATCCACAATTATAAGGTCGTAGGCATTATTTTTATTGCGTACATATTTAAGCCCGTCTTCAAAATAAAGGCTTACTCTGGGGTCATCCAGCTTACAGCTGGTTTGGGGCAGGTATTTGCGGGATTTTTCCACAACCATTTCATCAATATCCACTAAATCAATATGGCAGATATCCGGGTAGCGGGTAAGCTCCCTGATGGTTCCGCCGTCCCCGCCGCCGATAACTAAAACATCTTTTATTTTAGGGTTGGTAGCCATAGGCACATGGACTATCATATCATGGTAGATAAATTCATCTTTTTGAGTAAGCATAATAAGGCCGTCTAAAGTTAAAATCCGCCCGAATTCTTTTGTATCAAAAAAATCTATTCTCTGGAATTCGCTTTTTCCCGAATAGACGGGTTTATCTATTTTAATTGAAAAACGGACATTTTCCGTATGCTCTTCCGTATACCAAAGTTCCATTTATTTTCCCTCCAAAACTTTTAAGTTTTCAATTTTTAAATCCTCGGTTCCCGTTAAAAAGCAGCCCTTCTCCTTGGCATAAACAATATAATCCAAAGCGTCTTTTGTTACTCTCTCCCCTGGGGCCAAAACCGGTATTCCCGGCGGGTAGCACATTATAAATTCTCCGCAGACGGCATTTTCGGTCTTTAATATGGGAAGGGTTTTTTTAGGGGCATAAAAGGCCTCCTGAGGAGAAAGGGCAATAAGAGGGGAAATATATTCATGGTCCAGCATACCGGCGGGGTCTTTGGCATGAAGGCGGCGAATTTCCGAAAGGGAGGAAATAAGCCTTTCTATATCCAGGCTTCTGTCTCCCACGGATATAATGGCTAAAATATTTAAAATATCCCCAAATTCAATTTGAATTCCGTAATCATCCCGAAGAATATCATAAACCTCAATACCGGCAAGGCCTATGCCCTGAGTATTAACGGAAAGCTTTGTTATATCAAAATCAAAAATAGTATCATTATTTATCAGCTCTTTAGAAAAGGCATAATAACCGCCGATTTTATTAATTTCCTGCCGGGCATATTGAGCCAGAGAGGCTACCTTGGCAAAAATACTTTTACCCCTTAAGGCCAGATTACGGCGGGAAATATCCAGGGAAGACATAAGCAGATAAGAGCCGCTGGTGGTTTGAGTAAGGTTAATAATTTGGCGCACATAATCCTGATTAATCTCTGGCCCCAGTAAAAGCAGGGAGCTTTGGGTAAGGGAGCCGCCGGTTTTATGCATACTCACGGCAGACATATCCGCCCCTGCCGCCATGGCGTTTAGGGGCATATTCTCCCCAAAATAAAAATGGGTGCCATGAGCCTCATCCACTAAAACCTTCATCCCGGCTTTATGGGCCAGGCGGGTAATTTCTTTTAAATGTGAGCAAATGCCATAATAAGTGGGGTTATTTATAAGAATGGCCTTGGCCTCGGGGTTATTAAGAATGGCCTCTTTAATATCTTTTACAGACATCCCCAAGGGTATACCTAAGGATTTTTCCAGCCCGGGGTTAATATAAACCGGAATTGCGCCGCTTAAAATCAGAGAATTAATGGCGCTTTTATGCACATTGCGGGGCATAATGATTTTATCCCCCTGCTTCAGGCAGCTCATTATCATAGCCTGCACGCCGCAGGAGGTGCCGTTTAACATAAAAAAGGCGCTATTGGCCTGAAAGGCCGCGGCTGCCAGCTCTTCGGCTTCTTTAATTACCCCTACCGGGTGGCAGAGATTATCCAGAGGCTTCATGGAATTAACATCAACGCTCAGGCATTGTTTGCCTAAAAATTCGCTTAAATCCGGATTGCCCCGGCCTTGTTTATGGCCGGGGACATCAAAAGGTACAACTCTTTTGGCTTTATATTCTAATAGAGCCTGATGAACCGGGGCTCTCTCTTGGGATAATTTATTCATTATTGCTCCTAACTAAAAAATAAGCTCCAAACCTTTAGGCGGCGGGGCAAAGGGTTTTAATTTTTATCCCTTTTACAGGGCTTTTTGCTAAAATATCAAATTAACAATATATTAAAAAGAAAGAATTGTCAATACTGTTATTGCAGGGCCTTAGCTTTAGAATAGTAAAAGACAAAAAAGCCTTCAGGTCTTTAAAAAATATTTTTGCTTATATAAATAAGTGTAGCCTATTTAAGAACAATAAACAAGTTTGGGATAATTTAAAGGTAAAAGCTGCCGGTTTATTTAGGCATAAGTTTATAAACTTTGGGTAAAATATTTTTTGCATAAGAAGATAAAAGAAGAAAAGATTAAAAGCGGCCGGGAAGCTTTTTTAGCTTCCCGGCCGCTTATTGTTTTCTTTACCAGCCTCTGGCGGCAAAGAGATTATCCGGCGCAATATCTTTTAATTCCAGGCCTATCATGGCCTCGCCTAAATCTTCGCTTACCTGGGATAAAACTTGGGGGTCATTATAATGGGCCACTGCTTTTACAATAGCCTCTGCCCTCTTTACCGGGTTTGAGGATTTAAAAATACCCGAGCCTACAAATACCCCCTCGCTGCCTAATTGCATCATTAAGGCGGCATCTGCAGGTGTTGCTATACCCCCTGCGGCAAAATTAAGAACGGGAAGGCGCTTATCTTTGGCGGTTTTTAAAACTAAATCATAGGGGGCCTGAATTTCTTTGGCATAGCTCATCAGCTCTTCTTTAGGCAAATTTGCCAAATGGCGGATTTCCCCCATTATGGAGCGCATATGGCGGACGGCCTCCACAACATTGCCGGTGCCTGCCTCGCCCTTTGTTCTCATCATTTGGGCCCCTTCGCCGATTCTCCTTAAGGCTTCTCCTAAATTGCGGGCGCCGCAAACAAAGGGAATTTTAAAATCCCATTTATTTATATGGTATAAATCATCGGCGGGGGTTAAAACCTCGCTTTCATCAATATAATCTACCCCTAAGGCCTCCAGTATTTGGGCCTCAACAATATGGCCTATGCGAACTTTGGCCATTACGGGGATATTTACGGCCTTTTGAATTTCTTTAATCATTTTTGGGTCGCTCATTCTGGCAACGCCGCCGTCTCTGCGGATATCTGAGGGGACCCTCTCTAAAGCCATTACCGCAACTGCCCCGGCGGCTTGGGCAATTTCGGCCTCCTGGGGGTTTGTAACATCCATTATCACTCCGCCCTTAAGCTTTTGAGCAAGGTTTTTAGCGGCGGGATTAAGATTATCAGACATTTTTTTCTCTCCTTTTTATAGCGGATTTTTATTAATAATTACTATTTGACAACATCACCTATAAGCAAGTACAATTATATGCATAAACTGATACTATTTAAATAGCCAGTTTTAATATTTTTAACCATGCCAGATTTTGGAGGAATAAATGAGTAATTTTACCCTTATTTTAGAGCCGAAAAATAAAAAACCCCTGTATATTCAAATATATGAATTTATTATTAAAGAGCTTAAAAGCGGCGCCCTGGCCCCCGGGGATAAGCTGCCCTCCAAAAGGCGTTTGGCGGCTCATTTACTGGTAAGCCAAAATACGGTGGAAACAGCCTATGGGCAGCTTATGGCGGAGGGTTATATTAAATCTTTGCCCAAAAAGGGTTATTTTATTTGCGCCTTTGAGGGTAAGCTCCCTAATTACTTAAAGGAAGAAGATAAAAATAAAAAGGCGGATATTTTATTAAGTATTAAAGATGAAAATCAATTTGAAGCTGAAAAATACAAATACGATTTTAAAACAAATCAAATAGATACGGCTTTTTTCCCTTTTTCTGTTTGGAAAAAGGTAAATAATCAGGTTTTACAGGATAAAAATAAACAGCTTTTAGATTTAGCCCACCCCCAGGGGGAATATATTTTAAGAAAAAGCATTGCCGGGTATTTACATCAATTTAGGGGCGTAAGCTGCAAGCCGGAACAAATTATTATAGGGGCTGGGACGGAATATTTAATTGGTTTAATTATTCAAATTTTAGGGAGAAAAACTGTTTTTGCCCTGGAAAACCCCGGCTACCCCAAAACCTATAAAATACTTAAAAGTAATGATGTTAAGGTTATGCCCATAGCTTTAGATGAAGAAGGTATAAGGGTTGAGCTAATTGAGGCCTCCGGAGCCGAGGCTGCTTATATTACCCCTTCGCATCAATTCCCCAGGGGGATAATTATGCCCATAAGCAGGGGTATGCAAATGCTTGCCTGGGCAAATTTAAAGGAAAACCGCTATATTATCGAGGATGATTATGACAGCGAATTCCGCTTTGTGGGCAGGCCCATACCGGCTTTGCAGGGCTTGGATAATCAGGGCAGGGTTATTTATATAAGCACATTTTCCCGCAGTATTGCGCCTTCCATAAGAATAAGCTATATGGTTTTACCCCCAAAATTATTGGAGAGGTTTAAGAGGCATTTCAGTTTTTATTCCTCAACGGTTTCCCGCTTTGAGCAGTTTTCTTTATATAAATTTATTGAAGGCGGCTATTTTGAAAGGCATTTGAATAAAATGAGAAATATTTATAAGGCCAGAAAAGATAAATTAGTGGGGGAAATAAAAAAAATTGCCCCGGGTAAAATTGAAATAATCGGGGAAAACGCCGGCCTTCATCTGCTTTTAAAAGTTAATAATAATTTAGGGGAAAGGGAATTGCTTAAAAGGGCAAAAAATTTAGGGGTTAAGCTTACAGGCCTTTCCGAATATTATTTTGATGCCTTAGAGGATTGCCCTGAGAATATAGTTGTTTTGGGCTATGCAGGCTTTAATAGTGAGGCCTTAGAGAATGCCGCCGCTCTTTTAAAAAAGGCCTGGTTTGCCTGAAAAAGCGGAAAATTTGCCCCGGGGCGGAAATCAGTTAAAAAACTTTATACTGTTTGGTAGGGAAAAACAAAAATTTGTAGAACAGTTCTAGGTTAGGAAGTGTTTTTTATAAGGGCTGTTTTTACCATGAGGAGGATATTTATGAAAATAGCGCTGGAAAAAAGTAAAAATTTAAAAACTAAGCCGGATTGGAATAATCTGGGTTTTGGGATTTATTACACAGACCATATGTTTATTATGGATTATACCGAGGGCCGGGGCTGGCATGATCCCCGGATTGTTCCTTACGGGCCTTTATCTATGGACCCAGCCGCCATGGTATTACATTATGGGCTGGAAATATTTGAAGGCATGAAGGCCTATTATGCCAAAGACGGCCGTGTTTTACTTTTTCGGCCCGAGGCTAATGCCCGGCGCATGAATACTTCCGCCCGGCGCTTATGTATGCCGGAAATCCCCGAAGAGCAATTTGTTGAGGCTGCCCGGGCTTTGGTAGAAATTGAAAAGGATTGGGTGCCGAAATTACCCGGCACTTCTTTATATATCCGCCCCTTTATAATTGCCGATGAACCTCATTTAGGCGTACGCAAGCCAAACCATTTTAAATTTATGATTATTCTTTCTCCTGTGGGGGCCTATTACCCCGAGGGTTTAAACCCGGTTAAAATATATGTTGAGGATGAATATGTGCGGGCGGTTAAAGGGGGTACCGGCTATACAAAATGCGGCGGTAATTATGCGGCCTCTATTATTGCCCAGTATAAAGCGGTAGATTTAGGCTATACCCAGGTTTTATGGCTGGATGGTGTTGAAAGGAAATATATTGAAGAAGTAGGCACCATGAATGTTATGTTTAAAATTGAGGGTAAAATTATTACCCCGGCTTTAAACGGCAGCATATTGCCGGGTATAACCAGAGATTCCGTTATTCAGGTTTTAAAGGCCATGGGGCTTATTGTTGAGGAACGGCCTGTTACAGTTGCTGAAATTCTTGAGGCCGCCCATAGCGGAAAATTAGAAGAAGCCTTTGGCACAGGTACGGCGGCGGTAATTTCCCCCATTGGCGAGCTTTTTATTGAGGGGGAAAAGATTATTATCGGCGGAGGGGGAATCGGCGAGGTTTCTCAAAAGCTTTATGATACTTTAACCGGAATTCAATGGGGGGATTTACCCGATGAATTTAAGTGGACCCTTAAAGTATAAGAGCTAAAAAGCCATTAAAAGCGGGGTAAAACCCCGCTTTTTTATTTTTAAACCGCCTTTGGCTAAGTTGTAATAAATATTAATAAATGATATAATTAAAAAAATCAAAATATTGGGAGGGGGTGTGGAAATTGAAAGAAGACCTGTCTCTTCCTGTTTATTCACAAATTGCTTTAGATATAGCCATGAGAATCTCCCGGGGGGAGCTGAAGGAAAAAACAAAAATATACGGGCGCTCTGTAATGTCTTCAGAATACGGGGTTTCTCCCGAGACTATTCGCCGGGCATTAAAACTTCTGGCGGATATGGGTGTTGTGGATATTCGTCATAACAGCGGTACTGTTATACTTTCCAGCGATAAGGCCAAAGAGTATGTGGCCCGGGCCAATGCCAGTGAGGAAATTCGCTCCGGCAAAACAAAATTAAAAGAGCTTTTAGTTAAGCAGGAGGAAATTAACCGCCAAATATTAGATGCCGTAAGGGAAATTAATCGCAATAGCGAGAAATTCTCTAAAACAAATCCTTTTCGGAATTATGAAATAATTATTCCGCCGGATTCTCCGACTATCGGTAAAACCCTGGGGGAATTAAGGTTTTGGCAAAAAACCGGCGCTACCATTATTGCGATTCGGCGCAGAGATAAAATTCTTCTTTCCCCCGGACCTTATGCCGCTATAAATGCTTTGGATATGCTGATTTTTGTCGGTAATTTAGTAGCTATAGATACTGTAGACAGATTTATTCACGGAGAATTTTCTTAAACTTTTTTAGGAATTAAATATTTAGTTAAAAAACACCGCCGCCGGCGGTGTTTTTTGCATTTATAGGTTTTTAAAACAATTACTTATCTTTCCCCCTAGGTATAGGGGTTTAATGGGGCCAGGCATATAAGAGCTCCAGAAGAAAGCAGGGTATGGCCTTCCTTTGCCCGAAGGCCTTCAGGCTTTCCCCTTCTTCAGGGGCCTCATCGATAATTAAATAGGCGGCGAAAAGATCCGCCTGTTTTTCATATTTTTGGGGCAGAAAATTAGCTTTGCCGTAAATATCAAAATAAGAGCCTGCATGGAGAATAATATGCCCCAATTCATGGGCAAGAACATATCTTTCCTGAGTGGGGGAAAGCCCCTCTTTTAGGGTGATAATAAATTTTTCCCCTTTGCGTATTGTCATACCGTTAATGCCTTCAAAGGGGTAGTGCAGGACTTCTATACCCAAAGCCTCGGCCAGCTGATAGGGGCAGCGAAGATTATGCTTTTTACAAAGGCCGAGAACTATTTCTTCTATTCTATGCATTTTATAAGGCTTCCTCCGTGTTTTTGGGTTATTCCGGGGCATTTTTGCCTTTCCAAATCAGGCGCAGCACATTTAAAATATCGTTTTTATCTTCATCACTCAGGCGGATTCCGTTAAACCAGATATTATCCTGCTCTAAAAGAAATTCTAAATCCTGCTTAGCCATATTATTTAAGGCCAGAGGCAAGGTTTCTTCCTTAAGGCGGTTATGGGTTTTTATCTGATTACCCTGATTGCCTTGATTATCCTGATTACCCCTTTTTGGGGGCTCTTGAATATCCGGATTAAAAAAGCTTGCGGGGGAGACCCCCAAAGCCTCCGCTATAAGGGAAATTGTGGTTATATTGGGTTTTTTCCCCTCGGTTTCAATATAGCTTATTGCCGATTGGGCCAAGCCCGAGCGCCTGGCAAGCTCGGACTGGGTTAAGCCCCTTTCTTTGCGGAGGGTTTTAATTTTTGAGCCAATATCCATTTTTTTACTCCTTAATAGGGAATATCACTCTTTTTATATTATCACAATAGAGATATATTGTCCAGGGTTTTATCTTGACATGCTATCTAAACGGTGATATTATGTGTATAAATAGATAATATAAAGTAGAAAAAGGGCGATTTGTAAATGTTAATATCGAAAGGGTGATATTATGAGCTGTTTGGAAAAATTAAGGAGGGAAAGAAGGCTGACCCAAAAGCAATTGGCGGCTCTGGCCCAAATATCCCAATCGGCTATCCACTATATTGAAAAGGGAGAAAAATCCCCTACAATTTATACTCTGGGGAGGCTGGCGGAGGCCCTGGGGGTAAAAATTTATGATTTGCTTTCTTAAGAGGCGCTTATGAATATTAAATGGAGGGAAATAGGCATTTGCCCAATTTGCGGCGGCGGAATTTGGCAAATTGCCTATTGGGGGAAGGGGGTTGAATATTGCAGCCTCTTATGTTTGGCCAAGGCAAAAGAAAAAGAAATAGAAATAGAAATAGAAAAAGAAAAAGAAATAGAAAAAGAAATAGAAACAGAAATAGAAACAGAAATAGAAACAGAAAATAATCTTTATTTTAGAGGGGGGAAGGAAAATAATGACCAAAAAGAAAAAAGCCCGGGAATTTAATTCCGATTGGCTGAAAGAAACGGAATGGCATTTATATAATTATAAAGTCCATAAAAATTTAAGCGAAAGGTATCAGGAAAGGTATAAAGAGATTTCTCTAAAAAGCTCAGGGCTTTCTCTTTGCCCTAAAAGAGGGGGCGGCAAAACCGACCCCACAGAGGCTCAGGCCTTAAAATTCTTGGAGCTGGGGGAAAAAATTGGAGAAATAGGCTGGTATATTAAGGCTATTGAAGATATTTTACCTCTTTTAACTGAAGAAGAAAAATATATTATAGGAAAACGCTATTTTTCGGCCAGACCCAAGGCTGTTTGGCAAATTGCCGGGGATATTTTTATCAGCCGCAGCGAATATTATCGGAGAAGAAAGGCTCTTTTAAAAAAATTTGCCAGAGGTTTTGGCTTTATACTTTAAGGGCGGCACAAAAGCAAAACCTTTGCGGGGCTTCGGCCCCGGAAGGTAATGGTATAATTATAAACAGGTAAAACCGTTTTTTACTCGGATATCCCGGGTTTTAAGCGGTTTTTTTATGCCTTTAATTAAAAACCTTTTGAGAAAGGAGGTAAAAACATAGCCGGGGAGGGGGAAGTTTTGGTGCAAAAAAAAATCTCCAATAAAAAAAGAGCAAAAAAGGCCGAAAAAATTGCCGGCCGCGAGGAGGTGCTGGAGTTTTTAACCCGCCTTTTAAGGGGGGAGATTAAACAAAGCAATCTTAATAAAGACGGCAGCCTTAGCGAGGTTGAGCCGGGGTTAAAAGAGAGGTTAAAGGCGGCGGAGCTTTTAGGCAAGGGCTGCGGGGCTTTTGAGGGGGAAGAATTAAACCCCGAAGATTTAACCCTGGAATTAAAAATTCTTGAATAGAAGTTCTTGAAGAGAAGTATTTAAAATAAATTAAGGGTTATCTGCCGTAGCTTTTTTGGCTTTTAATCCCCGTAAGACAAGGAGGAAAATATGGCAAAAATTAAGGATTTAGCGGAAGAAAGGGCAAAAGAAGGGGTAAAGGATAAAGGAAAAGATAAAGGAAAGGATAAAGAAAAGGCGGCAAAAAAAATATTTTCCGGAGAGCTTCAAACGGCATTAATAAATGATTCCTGGCGCCGGGGTATGGATTATTTGCGCCGGGGGGGTTTTTTAAGCAGCTGGCGGGAATTTGAGGATATGAAGGTGGGGCGGCAATGGCCGGCGGCAACCTCCAGAACCCGCCATTTGCCCCGGCCGGTTTTTAATCTGGTAGAGCTGATAATAAATTATAAAACAGCTCAGGTGCTGAATGAAAATATGCGGATTATTTTTTTGCCGGAAAATATAAGGGGGGATGAGGATAAAAACCCGGCCCCGGGGCTTTATACAAATTTTGCCCAAATGGTTTGGGATGAGCTTTCCTTCGGGGAAATTATTGAGCAGGTTGTGGATAACGCCGCCACCTATGGCAGCGGAATTTGGCACTTTTACTGGGATGGGGCTAAAACCGGCAAAGGCTCTTTTAAATATATCGGGGCCATGGGGGCGGAATCTATTGACCCGGCTAATTGCTGTTTTGGCAACCCCCAGCTTAAGGATATTCAAAAACAGCCCTGGATTATTATTGCCAAAAGGGAGGATATTAAAAAAGTTAAAGAAAAGGCGGCTCAAAGGGGCCTGCCCGTTGAGAATATCGGAGGGGATAATCTGGGCCTTGAAAATATGGGGGAGGAATATCAAAGAGAGCCGGATTCCGGGGGAAAAATTACCCTTTTAACTTATTATTGGCGGGAAAAAACCGGCAATATTTATTTTTCTCAGGCTGTTAACAATCAATTAATTACTCCCCCCACGGATACCGGCCTCGGCCTTTATCCCATTGAGGTTTTATGCTGGAAAATCCGCAAAAACAGCCTTTACGGCCTAAGCGAGGTAGAGGGCTTAATTCCTAATCAAAAAGGGCTAAATTTTATTATGGCCATGATGATGCTTTCCGTACAGGATTGCGCCTGGCCTAAAATACTCTCTAAGCCCGGGGCTCTGAACCAGCAGCTGACTAATATTCCCGGGGAGGTTGTAATAGATAATTACCCCGCCGGGGAAGGTATAAAATATTTGGCCCCGGCCCCTTTATCCGGCCTGGCTCTTACTCTTTCAGACCGTATTTATGAATTAACCCGCAGTATTTCCGGTACTCATCAGGTATATACCGGGGAGCCGTATAGCAAAAATATGAGCGGAGCCGCTATTATGGCCCTGCAAAAGGCGGCGGCTATGCCCGTTGAGCAGATTAAAAAGCGCTATATCCGCTCTTTAGTAAATATCGGCCGTATTTGGGAAGATTTTTTTAAAAATAAATATACTATGACAAGGCTTATTAAGGATTATTTTAATGAAGGGGAGGTAATTTCTTTTAACCCCAGCGAATTTAAAGATGTTTCTCTGGCTCTTAAGGTGGATGTAGGCCCCGGGGCCAGCTATTCAGATGCTTTAATGATGTCTAATTTAGAGAATTTTTTAGATAAGGGCTATATAAGCTTTGAAGACGCTCTGGAATTTATGCCCGATAGCAGCGTCCCCTTTAAGCAGGAGCTTTTACGGAGAATTAAAAATCGGAATTTAGATATTTATTCCGAATAATAATTGTTTTTTGGAGGAGGTAGCTTAATGAAAATGGCCTTAACCGGAAAACAATGGCGCTTTATTAACAGCAATTGCGATGAAAGCCTTTTTGGCGGGGCGGCGGGGGGCGGCAAAAGCTATGCCTTATTAATTAATGCCCTTATATATGCCCTGAAGTATCCGGGCAGCCGCCAGCTTATGCTGCGCAGGAGCTTCCCTGAATTAAAAAGGACATTAATACAGCTTTCTCATCTGCTTTTCCCTCCGGATATGGCCCAGTACCGCAGCGGCGATTATCTTTGGCGCTTTAAAAACGGCTCCTGTTTGGAATTTGGCTATTGTGATAGAGAAGGGGATGTGGCCAGGTATCAATCTGCCGAATATGATTGTATTGCCATAGATGAGCTGACCCATTTCAGCTATTATCAATATGCCTGCCTGGGCTCACGCTTGCGGGGGGCAAACAGCTTCCCCAAAGAAATTAAGGCCGCCACCAACCCCGGGGGGATTGGGCATAACTGGGTTAAGGAGCGTTTTGTAAACCTTAAACCCTGGATGCGCCCCTATAATATTAAGGGCAGAAAAAGAATTTTTATTCCCTCCAGGGTGTATGAGAATAAGTTTTTAATGGAGAAAGACCCGGGGTATATAAGCCGCCTTAAGGAATTGCCATCTTTAGAAAGGCGGGCCTTTTTAGAGGGGGATTGGGATATTTTTGCCGGGCAATTCTTCCCGGAATACCGTTTGGAGCATCATGGCCGGGAGGCCTTTGAAATACCTGCCTATTGGAAGCGTTTTGTTTCCATAGATTGGGGCTATAATGACCCCTGCGCCGTATTATGGCATGCCGTTTACGACAGCCATATATATACATACCGGGAGCTTTATTTGCAAAGAATGACAGGCACAAAGGCGGCGGAAGAAATTCGCCGCCTTGGCCTTGGGGAGAAAATAGAATATTATGTGGCCTCCCCGGATATGTGGCAAAAAAGGGGGGCCGATAGCTTTTACGGGGAGAATATAGCCGATTCTTTTTCGGCCTTGGGGATTAATCTTATCCGGGCCGACAATGCCAGAGTTATCGGCTGGCAAAGGGTGAGGGAGTACCTTAGGGATGCCCCGGACGGCCTCCCTTATTGGCAGTTTTTCCCCCAGGCCTGCCCTAATTTAGCCCGTACCCTGCCGGCCCTTATTTTTAGCAATAAAAACCCGGAAGATGCCGCCCCCGGAGAAGACCATGCCCCGGAAAGTTTGCGTTACGGGCTGATGTCCCGCCCCCGCCCCTTTGCCCTTAAAGAAAGAAAAAATAAAAACCTTTGGATGTTTGGAAGTGAAAATAGCGGGGAGGAGGGTATTATAAGCTGGTAAAGCTTTTTTTTGGGGCTAAAAACTTTTGGTTTATTTGCGGCGCAATTCGGGAATATATGGGGGGCAGCGGGGCTAAGCCGCCCTGTTATACTTTAAACATAAAAAAGCGTTTATTTTTAAGCTTTAAAATAAAGGCTTAAAATTAAAGGCTTAAATAAAAAGGAGGTAAATATGGCAGAAATTATAGGGATAGGAATTTTAATGCTTATTTCCGTCACTTTTGGGGCCCTTTTGGCTTTAGGGATTTTAGAAGGGTTTTGCCTGAAAAATAAAGAGGAGAAGAAAAAAGACCCTCCCAAAGAAGATTTTAAAGAGAATAAGTGTGAATTTGCGCTAAATGCCTGCAGCCAGGATGAATTACTGGATGAATGGCTTTATGGGCAAAAACCTTAAAGAGGAGGTATTTTAAATATTTATGGAAGATATTTTGGCTGCTAAAGAAGAGGGCTTCGCCAACCCTCAGGGGGCAGATAATATTGAGGAAACCGCCCGGCCTCCCCGGGGGGAAACCCCAAGCCTCCCCCGGGAAAAAGCCGAAGGGTTAACGCAAAATGTGGCAAGGAGAATAAAAGAAGAAAGGCAGAAGGCTAAAGAGGAATTTATGGCCGATGTATTTGGCTCTGAGGAAGAGTTTAACCTCTATAAAGAGGCCAAAAGAGAAAAGGCCGCCCGGGAGGAGCAAATGCAAAGGGAGGCTTTAGAAAATTACCGCAGCCTTGAGGAAGCCTATACTAAAATGGCTTTGGCCTCGGACCCCGTAACGGGAGAAATTTTTAAAAATTGGGAAAAGGAAATAAACGAATTTAGCCAAAAGCTGGAAATTGAAGATGAAGCCGCCTTTTTATTTCTTTTAGGCAAAAGATTGCCGGATATTCTTGCCAAAGAAAGGGAAAAAGCCGAGCAGGATATTTTGGCAAAAATTATCGAAAGCCAAAAAACTCCCGGCTCTTTATCCGGCGGGGAAGAGAATTTCAGACTTTCCGCCTTAAACGATAAGGAATTTGCGCTCCTTTTGGAAAAAGTAAAAATGGGGGAAATTGCAGAAATTTAAAGGAGTGTTTTTATGTCTATGCAAACCTATACTGAAGTTACAGATGAAAACCGCCTAAGCGCCGAAAACGGAGAATTTTATCAAAGAGCCATGCTTAAAGCCTTAAAAGAGCGGGCGGTAATTTTTAATTACGGCAAAAAGGCCAGTATACCCAGGAATTCCGGGGCCACTACAAGCTGGCGGGTGCTTAATATACCAACAGCCGTTACCGCAGCCATTACAGAGGGGACCACGCCGGATTCTATTGATATGACAATCAGTAAAATCAGCGCTACTGTCAGCCAATACGGAGCCTGGACAAAGGTATCGGATTTTTTAGATATGGCGGGGCTTGACCCTTTGCTTACTGAAATATCTGAAATGTTTGGGGACCATGCGGCAATTTCCATTGATAAAATTGTTTCCGCAATTTTAATTGGGGGCACCAATGCTATTTTTGCCAAGAATAAGCTTGCCCGCAGCGGCCTTGCCGCCGGGGATGTTCTTACAAGCAGTGAAATAATCCGGGCCAGAAATGAAATGGTAAAAAACAATGTGCCTCAAATCCGCCTGCCCAACGGGCGTATGGGCTATATAGCTTTTATCCATCCGGATAATGTTTTAAAGCTGATGAATGAGGCCCAGGGCCCTTGGAGCACCTTTAATGCCGGTGGTTCCCCCGAGGGGTTAAAACATTTTCAGCAGGGCGAGGTTGGCCAGATGTACGGGGTTTATTTTATAGAAACCACCTCTTTGCCCTCTTTTAGCGATGGGGGCAGCGGCGGTAATCTGGCAGGTAAGCCCACGGTAATTATTGGGGCAGATGCCTTTGGAGTACCGGATATTGCAGGCTCCGCCAAGCCGGAAATTTTAGTTTACGGCAGCGGCAATACAGAAAACCCCATGGCCCTCTATAAAACCGTTGCCTGGAAAGCCTGCTTTGCCGCGGTAAGGCTCCAGGAAAAGGCAATTTTACGCCTGGAGAGCTTAAACAGTTAAAACCCGGCCCCAAAGGGGGCAAAAATAAGGCAGGGCCCCTTTTGCAAACCGCATCGGTTAGATTATTAAAGGCAAAACAGAGGGCCTTGCTTTATTCTATAAAAAATATTTTAGGAGGCAATTATGGCTAATAAAAACAAAGTAGAAAAAGGCAGCAAATGGGGGGAAATGTTTTTAGGGGAAGATTTAATTACCCTTTATATTCCCCCGGGGCAAAATGAGGAAGAAAAAAATAAATGGCTTGCCATTAACGGGCAGGAAATAATTTTAGCCGTAGGCAAAGAGCTTTTAGTGCCTAAAAGCGTGGCAGAGCTATGGCATAATTCTCATAATCAAACCCAGAAGGCTCAGGCCATGATGAGAAATGTGGAAGAAATATCCGCTTAAATTAAGTAAAAGGCAAGGTATTTTAAGGAATAGAGGGAGGCAGGTGTAGAGATGTACGGCTTAACTATTGGAGAGAGCAAAAGCTTAACCTTAAAATATTTGGATGAATACAGCGCCGGAGGGGAAATTTTAAGCAAAGAGGATAATTTTGATTATCTCAGCCGCCATAATGCCTTTGCGGATAGCGTTCAAATGTCTTTAGGGCAGCTTTTCCCCTTAAGCAGGGTTTATGCTATTAATCAGCATTCTTTAAACACTTTAATTAGCGCAGGGGGCTTTGGCCTTAATTCCTGCTTGCCGGGGGAGGATTTTATTCTAAACGGGGAGGGGGCCGGGGCCTATTTTTTTGAAATTAGCGGCAAGGCCTCAATTAGAATTGAGGAAAAACAGGGCTTTCAATGGCAAATCTTAGAGGAAATAAACCATGAAGGCCGGGGCTTTAAAGCCTGCCGGGGGAATATTAAGCTTAAAATATATAATAATCCCGTTCGGCTGGTTTTTTACAGCGCCTTTCCCTTTCAAATTAAAAATGCGGTTCTTTACGGCTGCTCCTTCTCGGAGCCTGAGGATATCCCCCAATACCGCCCCTGGCTTAGATATAAAATGCCGGAGGATTTTCTCAGATTAGATAAAATTGTAATTGAAAATAAGCAGGATTACGGGGCGGAGGCCCTTTTTTATTGGGAAAATGAGCGTACTTTAGTTTTACCTCATGATTTAACGGCCCAAATCTCGGTTTATTATTGGGCTTACCCGCCAAAAATTGATGAAAATACCCCGGATGATTATATTTACCCTCTGGCGCCGGAATTAGCCAGGCTTATCCCCCTCAAGGTGGCGGCCTTAATTATTTCCGCCGAAAAGCCGGAGCTTGCCCGCCGCCTGTTTTACCTTTATGAGCAGGAGCTTTTAGGGATAAAAAATGAGCATGGGCAGGATTTTAAAGCGATAGAAAGCGTTTTTAAAATGTAAAGGAGAAGGCCATGAAAAATACATATAAAAGCAAGGCTCTTTTACAGGAGAATATGCTGGAATGGGAGTTAAAAGCCTTTGGGGGTGTGGATTATAAATCAGATTCCAGCCAGATTGCGGAAAACCGCAGCCCCAATATGGTTAATCTTGTTTTGGATAATAGCGGAGCCCTGGCTAAACGCTGCGGCTTTAAAAACCTGATACCCAAAGCCAGCCCCGGGGGCCCTGTTAGCTTTATAAAGCCCATGGCCTCCACAGGGCAGTGGATTTATTCAGCCGGGGATAATCTTTACCGCTGGCGCCCTCCTATGCCTTGCGGAGAGCTTATAGGCAAAACTGCGGGGCCTGTAAAAAGCGCCTTTATTATGGGGCATAAAATATGGCTTTTAGATGGCAGTAATTATTGGAGCTATAATGGGGAGAATTTAAAATTAGTCAGGGAGGAGGCTTATATACCCCTGGTTTACAGGTATTTGCCCCCTCTTCCTCAAAACTCCCCAAAATATGAGGAGGTAAATTTATTAAGTAAGTATTACAGGGTGCGCTTTTCCACAACGGATACGGATTTAAATTATATTATCCCTAATATAGGCAATGCCGCAGTCTGCGCCGGAGTAAAGCTGGGGGGTGAGGCTTTGTCTCCCTCCCAGTACAGCTTTAATTCCTCCCCCATGATTTTAAGTTTTAGCGCCCCCTTAGGCACCGGGGAGGATAATTTAGAAGTAACTTTGGAAATCTCCTCAAAAAGCCATGAGCTTTGGAAAAGCTATATAGAAAAGGCCTCCTATTGCGGGGTTTTTGGCGGAGAGAACGATACAAGGGTTTTTCTTACCGGCAACCCCGATTATCCGAATTATGATTGGTACTGCGCATTGTCTGACCCAGGGTATTTTCCCTTTAATCAATATACAGCCGTGGGCTGGGGGGATGACCCTATTTTAGCCTATTCCATTCAATACGACAGCATGATAATCCATAAAAAGAAAACTACCTGGAGCAGGCGCTTTGAAATTATGGAGAATAAAGCTGTTTTCCCCGTCCGCCCCGTTAATGACGGAATCGGAATTATCAGCCCCAATAGCCGGCAGTTAATTGAAAATTCCCCGGCGGTATTGACGGATACCGGGGTTTACCGCCTTAGCGGCGGCCTGGTGCGGGATGAGCGGAATATGGAGCATATTTCCTCCTTGGTGGATTCCCGCCTTTTAAAAGAGGATTTAAAAAAGGCAATTTCTTTTGATTATAATGGCTGGTATGGCCTGGGGCTGGAGGATAGGGTTTATATTTATGATTACCGCCATAAGGAATGGCTTTTTTGGGAGGGTATACCCGCCGCCTGTTTTTGTGTTCATGAGGGGCGCTTATATTTCGGTTCCTCATTGGAGGGGCAAATTTGCGTCTTTAAACAAAAGGGAGAGGAAGATTTTTTAACGGATAACGGACGGGGTTACAAGGCCTGCTGGCAAAGTAAAAGCTGGGATTTAGGCAGCTCCGGCCTATACAAGCTTATTAAGGGGCTTATTATTACCTTAAACGGCCAGGGAGAAAAAAACGGGGCAAGCTTAAGTTTTATTTCAGACAGAAGCCCCTGGCAGGCTTTAAAAGGCTGCTTTTGGGGCCTGCCTTCTTTTAACCTCTGGGATTTTAACAGCCTGAGCTTTATTATTAATTGGCTGCCTCAGGTTTTTATCCGCCGCTTGCAGGCTAAAAGGGTTATGTATTGCAGCGTAAGGGCGGAAAATGATAATCCGGGGGAGGGCATGGAAATTAGCAAGCTGGCTTTTGTTTATCAACTTGAAAAACCAAAGCGCAATTAAATTTAATAAATTAAGGGGGGTTAATATGGCAAAAATTAAAAGCCCAGAGGATTTATGGCAGGATTTTAAAGATAATTGGGCCATAAGCTCCGGAGATTTAAAAAAAATTGCCGGCCTGCAGCTGGGAATTTTTAAAAAAAAGGCCGGGGAGAAGGAATACAGGCAAAAGCTTGAGGCCTTAAAAAACGAGAACAGGCAAAAAATAGAAGGGGAGGGCTATAAGTATTTTAACCGTTTGCAGGCAGGGGGGGAAAACCTGGCAAGGCTGGGGCTTAATACAAGCGGCATAGCCTCTGAAATTAAAAGGCAAAATGAGGCGGAGCTGCAAAAAACTCAAAAAGGCCTTAAAGAGGATTATAGCAGGGAGGCTCAAGAAATCGGCGCTAAGCTTGCCGCCTTAAAAAGAGATATTTTAGAGGCCGAATCCAACCTTAAATTTTTGGAGACCGGCTATAAAAAAATAAATAAAAATTAAAATTTGGCTTGTAAGGGCAAAAATGTCGCTTATCTTAAACCCGGTAATTGGCGGCTGAATATTTTTAGGCAAATATATAAGCCCCTAAAAGCCGGGTTTTTAAAAAAATAAGCTAAAGGAGGCCTAAGATGGCAATTAAAGATTATAAAATTAATAAACAAAACCGAACCATACAGGATTTAGCCGACAGACCCGCGGAGAATAATTTATCCGCCCAGGAATTAAAAGAAAAATTTGATTATTTCCCCGAGCTTTTGCGCCAAAAGCATAATAGTTTAATCGATGAAATTGAAGAGAGCTTTGCCAAAAAGGCGGAAATTGAACCCTTAGGCAATAATATAAAGGCTTACAGCGAGCATTTATATTATGAGGCCACAAGTGATACCCCCGGCCATATTAAAATAGATAATCAGACTTTAAGCTTAAATGAAAAGGGCCAGCTGGCTGTGGTAGGCGGCGGGGAGGGCGGCCGGGCCGCCACTTATGATGAGGCTATAGAAGGCCTGGATAACACTAAAATTATGACACCCCTCAGAGTTAAGGAGGCCATAGAAAAGGATAGGGAAAAGGCCTTTTTAGAGCCGGAGGTTTTGCTTCAGGAATACCAGCCTGTAACGGCCTTTGCTTGGGATATTTGGGGCAGCTTTTTAGGCGTAGGGCTGGAAATCGGCAGCCCCTCCCAGCATTATGTAGCTATTTGGGGCATAAATAATAATCAGTTTTATGAGTATTCCCGCATTGCGGTAGGGGGTAAGGTTTTACAAATAGGCTTTTGCCCTTTGGGTATGTCTTTAGCCATTAGGTATTTAGATAAAACCGACGGCGCCTCTAAAGTTGCGGTAATTAAAGTAAACGGGAATGTTTTAGAAGGCCTTTCTGTTTTAAATATGCCAAACGGAGCGGCGGATTTGGCCTGGAACCCTTTTTTAGGCTCCGGGGGCGCATCCGTACTTGCGGTGGTAAACCCGGGAATAAGCGGCAAAGTATATATTGCCATGATAAGAAGGGGGGCCTATTTAGGCCTTGCCGCCTATACAACTCAAACCCAATTGCCTTGGAAAAAGGTCTGCTTTAATACAAAAACCAGGCATTTTATTACTCTGGCCGGAGAAGATAATGGCCGGGATAAAATTGTGGTGGAAATGACCAGCGATAGCTCCCCTGTTTCTACCCTTATTGCCTCTTATATCAGCCTGGGCACTGTAAGCGGTATGGCCTGGCGCAGATACGGCAGGGAATTAGCCTTGGCTTATGCCAGCGCCTCCCAGGATGTTCAGGGGGAAATTCTTGCCTTTAGCTCTGCCCCGGCAAGTTTGGAGGCTGTTTTTCAGCTTAACAGCTCCGGGGGCGGGCATAACCCCTCAGGCTGTGTCTGGCGGGGGGATGGGGCTTATCTGGCCTATATTTATAATTATTTTCAAACGGCGGCAAATATTTGCTTTTACCGCTATCTGGACGGCGGGCTTTATTATAAGGCAGGCAAAAACCTTAATGCCGATAATTGCAATTTTGCCTGGCATCCGGAAGGTCTGCTCTGCATGGGTATTGGCTCTTCTAGGCTTAGCGAGGCCCAGGAACTTTATTTAATGGAATTAAGGGATAAAGAAAATTCGTTTTACTTTGGCCAAAGCGCAAGCTTTATAGCGGCCCCCGGTTTATTTTACAGGGTTAAAAGGCCCCAGGGGGCGGAAAAAATCTGCATCACTTGTTTTAATAACCCTAAGAATGGGGAATATTTCCGTTTCATGGGCAAATACCCTGAGGATATTGAAATTAATTCCGGTAATTCAGATCTGGAAGGGGAAATTCAACCCAGAGAGGCCGGGGCAGCCTCCCCCGGGCTATTTGAGGTTATTTATGCAAGCGACGGCCAAACCAGCATTTGGACGGTTAAAAGGCTCTCTCTTGGCCTTGCCACAAAAGAGGAGGCCAAAGCGGCCCAAGATGATACCGCTGCCATGACCCTTTTTACCACCGGTCTGGCTATTGAAGAGAGATCTAAAAGAGGCGCCACCTATATTATCGCTGCGGCAGACAGCCTTAAAAAGGAGGGGGCGGATTTTATTTGCAGCGGCGAGGGGGACCATTTAATTATTCAAGAGGCCATAAACGCTTTACCGGCAGGCGGCGGCAAGCTGCTGTTTAAGGAGGGCACATATAATTTTGATTGCAGCGAAAGGGCGTATCCTTCATCTCAAAAGCTCTATTTGGCAGAGGCGGAGCAAGGCTCGATTATTTTTGAGGGCACAGGCGTTGCCACAATCTTCCGCCTGGGGGATAACTGCCTGGAAGAGGGCAAAACAATTGCCTTATTTAAATGCGGAGGGGATAATAAGCAGTTTAAGAATATTTTATTTGAGGGCAATAAAAACGGGAATAATCCCTTGGGGTTTTCAGAGGCTGTGTTTTTCCCCTCCGGGGGGGCTTTTAACCGCCTTAATAATTGCCGGATTAAAAATTTCAGCGGCCATGGCTTAAATAACGGTTCCGTTAATTTAAGCCTCAGCCAGTGTGTTTTTGAGGGCTGTCAAAACGGGGTATATAATTTTGGTTACGGCGTAAATATTTCAGATTGCTCATTTTTAAATAATGCGGCCGGGGGTATATATCTTTCTGCCTGCAACGGTTTTAATTTACGCTGCAATTATTTTTTTGAGAATATTCAAAACGGAATTAAAATGGAAAGCTCCTCAAACGGCATTTGCCTGGGGAATATGATAATCGGCAGTAAAGAGGGAATAAAAGCGGGCTATGGCAACAGCTGCCTTTTGCAAGGCAATTTTATCCGCAGAAACCCATCCGGCGGCCAATATGCCCCGGGGGAAAGCTCAATTTTGCTTGAGGATTGTACTAATTTTATGGTGCTCTTTAATGATTGCCTGCATAAGGCCGTAGAGGAAGATGAAAACAGCGATGGCACCATATTGGCCTTTAGCGGCGATAATTGGAACCGGGCCTAAATAAAGGGAATATTGACTTAGAGAAATAAATGCAGTACAATATTTCTGGCGTGCCCGTAGCTCAGCAGGATAGAGCAACGGTTTCCTAAACCGTGGGTCGGGGGTTCGAATCCCTTCGGGCGCACCAGAAAATAATGCCTGCTAGGCTGTAGTATATCTACAGAAAAGCAGGCTTTTTTATGCTTTTTTTGCCCCTGAAAAGCGGTGTTTTGCTGTATTTCTCTTATTTAAACAGGCTAAAAATAGGACAAAAAATAGGATAAAAAACTTGCCTATGGAGTTAATCTTCCCTCTTGAATCCGCCAACATTTTATTTGTAATATATGTATAAATATTCACCGTTGTGTAAATATCTCAATAAACAAAGAGTATAAATAATGCCGCGGCTCAAAAAAGTATAGTTTCTGAAATTATTAAACTCTAAAGTTATTTGTAAAAAAATACCCAAGCCAAAAGAACAGGAGCTTTAAAAGGCTCTTTTTTAATGGGCAAAATGGGCCTGTCTTTAGGCTGCGGCATAGAATAAATATAAGGCGGTGGCGAAATGGAATTTTCTTTAGATATTGTCATCTATTTGCTGGGGCTTGCCTCAATGTGGGGGAGCATGGTATCCCGAATTAAAACGCTGGAAAAGAAAATGGATAAACATAATTGCATAGTGGAGCGCCTTGCTGCCGCCGAGGCAAATATAAGAGATATGGATAAAGAGTATTGCGGTAAATTTAAAGCCGTACATCATAGAATTGACGAGGTAAAAAAATGAAACTGCCATATATTAAAGGCTGCAGAATAACTAATTTATTCGGCAGCCCTCCCCCTAAAGGGGTTATATACAGCTTAGGCTATCATACCGGCCTGGATTTAGTGGGAACCGCCTCAAAACAAATTGTATCCTGCGAGGCCGGTAAGGTCACAGGGCATGGTTACGATGCAAAAGGCTGGGGCAACTGGGTTAAAGTTAAGGGGGAAAGCGGACTTACCGCTATTTACTGCCATTTAGCGGTGAGGAGTGCAAAAGCAGGGGATATGCTGAAAGCAGGGGATATAATCGGTACCGAGGGTAAAACAGGCCAAAGCAGCGGCAGCCATTTGCATTTGGAATTCCGGCAAAACCATGATGACCCAAAGACCGCAATTGACCCCTGCCAAATATTAGGCATTGAAAAGAAAATTGGGGAGGTGGTTTTAAAAGTGAATAATGCTAATAGTAGCCCTGAGAATAATTCTGATAATCAAAAGAAATTTGACACAGTTCAGGACCTGCCGGATTGGGCAAGGCCGGCTATATTAAAACTGATGGAAAAAGGCTATTTAAAAGGCGATGCCCAGGGTAAATTGGGTTTATCCCAGGATATGATGCGGGTTTTAATTATTTTAGACCGCACAGGGGTATTCGGCTAAAAATCTATTCGGGCCCTTAAAACCAGCCCTTTTAGGCTGTTTATGCGGCGTAAATTAATGGCTAAAGAGTTTATATTTTTGAAAGAAAAAAGGAGGCCAAAAAATGACAAACGGAACAATTGCAAGGACTATTATATTAATTATCGCATTGGCAAACCAGATTTTAGTGGTATTGGGTTATAACCCTCTGCCCTTTGAGGATGAAACCGTTACGGAACTGATTTCTTTAATTTTTACAGTAATTGCCTCGGGCTGGGCCTGGTGGAAGAATAACTCTATCACAAAGGCGGCCCGGGAGGCGGATCAATTTTTAGCCCGATTAAAACAGGCAAAATAATCCGGCAGGGTTAGTCCTGCCGAAAAAACAGTAATACCCCTTATTAGCAGGGCAAACTTATTTATCTAAACCCCGCTATGGCAGGATTTAATTTTATGATATGCTTTCGGTCTTATCTATTTGCTATTGCCGCAGGGGATATGTTATAATCTATTCCGTCAGGCTTTGGTGTTTTTAAGTATCGGCCTTCGGCAGTTTAAGGAGGGGTTTAGCCCTGCCTTCGGGTTTTTTTCACCCCTGCCGAGTTATGAAAGCAGGAGGATAAAATGCATCATATTGGGATAGATATCGGCTCGGCGGCGGCAAAAACCGTAGTTTTTGAAGATGGCAAGGAAATCTATTTTTTTGAGATTCCGACAGGCTGGAGCACAAGGGAAACCGCCGCGGGAATTAAAAGCCGCCTGCTTAAGCATGGCCTGGATATTGAAATTGACAATGTAAAGGTTATAGCCACAGGCTTTGGCCAGGCTCATGTGCCCTATGCCGATAAAAGACTGCCGGAAATTCTTTGCCATGGCAAAGGCGGTTATTTTTTAATAAATGAGGATTGTACCATTATAGATATAGGCGGCCGGGAGACTAATATAATCACGGTGGAAAACGCCGAGGTAAAAGCGCATTTATCCAGCGATAAATGCGCCTCCGCAACAGGCAAGTTTTTAGAAATTATGGCTAACCGCCTGGATTTGGATATTTTAGAGCTTTTTGATTTAGCCATAGAGGGTAGCCCTATAGAAAGCAATTCCAAATGCGCTGTTTTTGCCGAATCGGATATCGCAGGCTATATCGGAGAAGGTTATTCCAATAAAGATATTGCCGCCGGAGTGGTGGATTCTGTGGCGGCAAGAGTTGCGGCTCTGGCTCTAAGCCATGGCATACAGGGTAAATGCCTTATTACAGGGGGCTTAGGTTCAAATCATTATTTTGCCAGCCGCCTTAAAGAAAAAATCGGCCTCCCGGTTTACCAGCATGAAAGGGGTAAATACGCAGGGGCTATCGGGGCGGCCTTAATCGGCAGAGAAACTCTTAAATAAATAGGGTTTCAGCTTAAATTTAAAAGCAAAGGCGGGCAATAATGCCCGCCTTTTTTTAATGGGTTTAAAGTTTTTAAGTATTTTCTTTTAAAATATCTTTATACTCAGTATTCTCATTAAACCATTTTATAGCATAGGAGCAAATGGGGATGGCTTTTTTCCCTTCCTCCCGCAGCCTTTTAGCCAGAGCTAAAACCAGCTTTTCGGCAATTTTTTGCCCCCGCAGAGATTCATCTACAAAGGTGGAATCAATGGTTACGGTATTTCCCCCAGCCGGGCTAAAGCTTATACTGGCTAAAATATCCCCCTCCGGGTTTTTAAGGCAGATTTCATTTAGGGAATGGCTAAAATCCATATTTTTATTCTCTCCTCTATAAACGGCGGCTAATATAAAGGCCGTCAGGTTTTCTGTTTTTTTGCCTTGGTTTAAAACTGCTCAATTTGGCGCTTTTTTCTCAGGGCATAGCGTTTTTTAGCCGCCTCCCATTCTTCTTTTTCTTCCTGAGTTTGGAGGATTAAAGGGGGAACAGGGGTGGGTCTGTCATTATAATCCAAAGCCACCAAAACCAAATAGGCTCTGTTAACAAGGCTTCTCTTCCCGCTAAGGGATTCCACATAGGTATCCACCCGAATTTCCATGGAGGTATTCCCGGTATAAGTTAAGCGGCCTTCTAAAATAATTGCGTCGTTTACATAGGC
Source organism: Clostridiales bacterium (assembly GCA_040767605.1). GTDB lineage: Bacteria > Bacillota > Dehalobacteriia > UBA4068 > UBA4068 > JAXGOI01. The sequence goes on along the minus strand of JAXGOI010000001.1, from coordinate 558,416 downwards.
CGCCGCCTTAAACTGGAGGTTATCAATACAAACTGTGGTAACATTGCAATTTGTATGGCGCCTTGCCACCAAACCGGCCACAATATCTATCCATTCCAGCAGCTGCCCTCCAAAAAGCCTGTTATGGCCGTTTATATGCCCTGTCATAACTATTTGCATATGGCAGGTTAAGGATTCTTCGCTGGTTTTACCGGGCATATCCTGCATATTTTCACCTCCAAAGGCAATTATTAAGCTTATTATATCACGGGGCAGGCCTCTTATGTACTGCAAATTTTAAGCCGTTTAAAAATTTTGGCCGATTTTTTTAAATCGGTTCTATTGGCATCTTCGGCAAAATCCGCATAAAATATACCAGCAATTATATTAAGGCGGGGTTTTTATGCCATTTGGAATAGCTCTTTCCGGCGGGGGCGTTCGGGGGGCGGCTCATATCGGGGTTTTAAAGGCCTTAGAGGAAAATGGCCTTTACCCCTCATCCCTTTCGGGAACCAGCGCCGGTTCTATTGTAGCCGGGCTTTATGCCGCGGGGGTTTCAATTAAAAGCCTGGAAGCTTTAGCCATGGATATTTCTAAAAACGAGCACAGCCTTTTGGATCCTGATTTTATGGGGATAATTAAAACAATTTTTCAGTTTATCGGCCATAGAGAAATTGCCCTCTCCGGCTTTTTAAAAGGGAATGCCCTGGAGAAGCTGCTTTTCAGGGAAAGCGGCGGCATACATATTCGCGATGTTAAAAAGGGGATTGCCATTCCGGCGGTGGATTTAAACAGCGGAGAGACTATTGTCTTTTCAGACACCATAAAGAATTTAAGCTCCAATCGCAATCTTAAATGGAAAAATAATTTGCTTTTATCCCAGGCCATAAGGGCAAGCTGTTCTTTTCCCAGTATTTTCAGGCCTAAAAAAATCGGGGATATGATCTTTGTAGACGGGGGAGTAACGGATAATCTCCCGGTGGATATTTTAATGGCTAAGGGCGAAAAAAATATTTTAGCGGTAGATTTAACCGGGGCTTATAGGGGCATGGCCAAAGGGAATATTATTGAGGTGGTTTTTAATTCCTTTGCAATTATGCGCATAAACCTTACGGAATGCTTTGCCACGGGAGAAAAGCTTACCCTAAGGCCCAAGCTGCCGGAGGGGGCGGGGCTTTTAAGCTTTAAGGAAATACCCGCCTGTATAGAAAAGGGCTATGAGGCGGCAATAGAGGCCATACCTGAAATAAGAAAAATTTTTAAGCCCTAGCTTAAACGGGGCCTTATAAAAAAGCACTCCGGCGAGTGCTTTTTTAGGATACTGTTTTTATAAAGGCGGATTTATTAAAACTTTTTTATTTAGTTTTATTATTTAAAGATTTAAAGTGAGGTTTTTAAAGAATTAAGATAATTTGCATTGGCATATTGCCAATTAATAAGCTTAAAGAAATTATCAATATATTCCCCCCGCCGGTTTTGATATTGAAGATAATAGGCATGTTCCCAAACATCAATTAAAAATAGCGGGTAAAGGCCAAGGGGTAAAACAGTATTCTGATTCGGGGTATTTAGGATTTTTAAAGCGCTGCCCTTTGCCGCAAGCCAGGTATAGCCGGAACCGAAAACCTCTAAGGCCTTTTCTTTAAACAGAATATAAAAATCCTCCGGGGAAGAAAAATCAATTTTTATTCTGTCTATTAAATGGCCTTTTTGGGCTTTGCTCCCCGGCGGCGCCATGGCATTAAAATAGAGATTATGATTATAAACCCCGCCGCCATTATTTAAAACAGGGGTTTGAATTTCCCTCGGCAGGAGGATAATATTCTCTAAAAGCCGGGTTAAAGGCCAATTATGGTATTTAGGGTAGGGCTTTAAAGCCTTATTCAGCTCCTCAACATATTTGGCTAAATGTTTGCCGTGGTGCAAAAGCAGGGTTTCCTGGTTTATAAAAGGGCTTAAAGAATTTGCCGGATAAGGCAGAGGCCTTAAACGGAAGGGGTAAGTTTCCTCCCCGGGGCTGATAAAAAGAGAATTTTGCATATTAATACTCCTTAGCTTTAAGGTAATATTTATAGTTTAAGCTATTAAAGGCGGCCTTAATTTATGTATCTTTCCCTAAAGCCCGGCTTTTTATTTTAGCCTGCGCTCTGTAAAAGCTCTTAAAAGCAATTGTGCCGCCCTTGCAATAGTAGTATAATCTTTTTAAAGGCCTAAAATAAAAAAGGGGGCTGCCCATTGAATAAGCCGGAGGATATTTTTTTTATGCGGGAAGCCATTAAAGAGGCTAAAAAAGCCATGGCTTTAGATGAAGTCCCCATTGGAGCGGTTATTGTTAAAAACGGCAATATAATTGCCCGGGGCCATAATTTAAAGGAGGGGGGTAAAGACGCCACCCTTCACGGAGAGATTATAGCCATCCGTGAGGCCTGCCGGGCTTTGGGGGGCTGGCGCCTGCCGGGTACTACACTTTATGTTAATCTTGAGCCTTGCCCCATGTGTGCCGGGGCTATGCTCCAGGCCAGAATAGGCCGGCTTGTTTACGGCGCCCAAGACTCTAAAAGCGGGGCCGTTAAAAGTGTAATAAACCTTTTGGATTGCGACGCCTTTAATCATAAAATTGAGTTTACCGAAGGAATATTGGCGGAGGAGACTTCCCGGCTTTTAAAAGAGTTCTTCCGCAAAAAGAGGGGAATAAAACCAAAAGAAGAAAACAGTGAAGAAAACAGTGAAGAAAATAAATAAGATTACTAAAACAAGCAGGGGATAAGTAAAAATAAGAGAGAAATTAAATTAGCGGCAAAAACAGCGGCGCTAAAAACAGGGCAATCAATTAAAGCAAAAAGTTCTCTGCCGCAGATGGAGGGATAGAATGGAAAACCCCTATAAAATCAGAAGAGATAAGCTAAAAGAGCTTTTATACCCCCAGGGTGTGGAAACCGTAATAATCAATAACCCCATAAATATTTTTTATTTCAGCGGCAGAATGCTAATGCCCTTAGAGCGCTATGTAGGGCTTATTATAAATTTCCCTCAGGATAAGGCTTTTTTAATCCTCCCCCAAATGGATATTGATAAAGAAAACCGAGAAATAATGCAGTATGGTTATTTAGACGGAGAAAACCATTTGCTTATGCTGGAGGGGAGCCTGAATATCAGGAATAAAGTAGGAGTGGAAAAGGGCTTTGTAACTCTTGGAAGCATTGAGGAGCTTTCGGCGTTTTCCGGCCTTAAATGGGAGAATTATTTTGATATAAGCCCCCAGATTAAAGAGCTTAGGCGCTATAAAGACAGCCTTGAAATTGAATATTTGCAAAAGGCGGCCCATTATACGGATAGCTTTATGGGGCTTGTGCATAAGCGGATAAAGCCCGGGGTAAGAGATAGAGAGATAACTCTTTATTTATTAAACGAAATTGAATTAAACGATGAAATAAGCGGTGCGGCCTTTGAGCCCATGGCTGTTTCGGGAATCAGAACCTCTAAAGCCCATGGCCTGGCAGGGGATAATACCTTTCAGAAAGGCCAGCCCTTTTTAGTGGATTTCGGAGTAGCCTATAATCATTATAAAGGGGATATAACCCGCACATTTTTTGCGGAAAAGCCCGCCCCAAAACTGGCGGATATTTATAAGATTGTTTTAGAGGCTAATTTAGCCGCAATAGATATAATCCGTCCCGGTATAAAAATAAAAGAGGTGGATTTAGCCGCCCGCAAAGTTATAGAAAAGGCCGGCTATGGGGAATATTTTACTCACCGCACCGGCCACGGCCTTGGTATTGAGGCCCATGAGGCCCCCAGCATTCACCAAAAAAATGAGGAAATTATTAAAGAAGGGCTGGTTTTTACTGTTGAGCCGGGAATATATATACCCAAAATAGGCGGCTGCCGGGTGGAGGATGATATTTTAGTTAAGCCAAAAGGCTGCCAGGTTTTAACAAAATACCCTAAAAGTCTTGAAGATATGCTTATAATAAGTTAAACTACTCTTGGAGCTTTAAAGGAGGCGGCCGCAATGGATGAAGCCAGGGAACTTTTAGAGGCAATTTTAGAGGGCGATGATGAAATAGCCGTCCGGGCGGCTAAAGAGATTATTGAAAAAGGGGCGGATATACCCCCTATAATCGAAAAAATGACTGAAACCATGAGGTATTTAGGCAAGCAGTTTGAGGAGTTTGAAATTTATTTGCCTGAGATGATGGTTTCTGCCAATGCCATGATAGCCGCTATGGAAATTTTTGAGCCCCTGCTTTATCAGGACGGGGAGGGCGGCGGCAAAGGAACCATTGTAATAGGCTCCGCCCCCGGGGATATGCATGAAATAGGCAAAAATATTGTCGCCACTGTTTTAAAGGCCGATGGCTTTAATGTTGTGGATTTAGGCAAAAATGTTTCCCCGGAGGAGTTTTATAATAAAGCCAAAGATGAAAATGCCGGTATAATAGGTATTTCCGCCTTAATGACTACCACTATGCCGGGGGCTAAAGCTGTTATAGATTATTTAACTACCATGAATTTTAGAGAAAATATTAAAGTAATGATAGGCGGGGCCCCCACCACCCAAAAATGGGCTGAGGATATTGGCGCCGACGGCTGGAGCGCCAATGCCGCCGGGGCTGTGGAAACCGCAAATTACCTGCTGGGGCTTGAAAAACCTTAAAAAATAATTTTTAAAAAAAGAAGGGTTTTAGGAGGAAAATGTAGAATCGGTTTTAAGCACCCTAGGTAGGGTATTTTCCAGGCAGGGTTATTTAGAGGCTGATTTTCCTTGGGAAGCTATAAAGTATTTTTATTTTGCGGTAAAAAAGCCCGTCGGCATTATTCTAATGCTTAATGCGGATATAATTGCGTTCTATAAGAAAGGCTGTTGTCTGCGGTAGCGGGCATTCGGCCTATCTTTTATTTAAGGGACAAATTAAAAAACTGTTTTAATCAGCAAGAATTGCAAGATTATTCTGGTTTATTTCAAACGGAGGTGTTTAAAGTGAAGAAAATGGTTAGCGGCAATGAAGCCATTGCCCAGGGGGCCTTGCATGCGGGGGTAAAAGTTATTGCAGGGTATCCCGGAACCCCCTCTTCCGAAGTAATTGTAAGCCTAGGGAAGAGGAAAGATTTAGAGGGCACACATGTTGAGTGGAGTACAAATGAAAAGGTTGCAATCGAGGTTGCCGCCGCCGCCGCATGGTCCGGCCACCGCGCTCTTTGCACAATGAAAATGTCCGGCTTAAATGTGGCCTATGATGCCTTAATCGGTTTTGCTTATTCAGGCACCAATGCCGGCCTGGTTGTTTATGTTACAGATGACCCAGGCGTAACAACGGGTATGTGCGAGCAGGATACAAGAGGCTTTGCCATTATGAGCGATATGGTAATGCTTGAGCCTGCCTCGGTTAAAGAAAGCTATGAGATTATGCCCTTTGCCTTTGAACTTTCCGAGGCTATCGGCAGCCCGGTTTTTGTCCGCTCCGTAACCAATGTTTCCCAATCCCATGCCGTAGTGGAAATGGGGGAAAGAACTATCCCCACCACTAAAACCTTTTTAGAAAAAGATATTAATAAATACACCAAGGCCGGTTCTGTAATTGCCACAAATCAGCATATTCGCTTAATTAACTCTTTGGCAAAAGCAGCCGAAATTATTGAAGAAAAAGGCCTAAATGAGCTTACCCTTAAAGAAAAGGGCGGCTTAGGCGTAATTGCGGTTGGGGTAACAAAAAATTATCTGGAAGAAGCCGTTGAAATTGCCAATAGCAATGGCTGCAATATTAAGGGGGATAAAATCTCTGCCTTAAAGCTTATTTGCACTCTTCCTTACCCAGTAAATGAGCTTAAAGCCATGCTTAAGCATTGTTCCACCATTATTGTCTGGGAAGAAATGGAGCCCCATTTGGAAAGAGAGCTCTATGTTCAGGCCCATAAAGCCAAAGCCGATGTTAGAATTATCGGTAAAGTAGACGGAACCTACAGCCGTTTAGGTGAATATAATGCGGCCATTGCCTCTCAGGGTTTCTTCGCTTATGAAGGCAAAGCAAAGCCTGAAAATCTCCTCACCGGCGATACCTCGGCGGAAGCCCTTTGCGCCGCCCGCCCCATTACCGTCTGTGCCGGCTGCCCCCATCGCGGAACCTTCCTTTCCATTAATAAGGCTATCAGAAAGGCCGGGTTTAAAAAGGATGAATTTTTGGTTACCGGGGATGTCGGCTGCACAATTTTAGGCATGAACCCTCCTTTCCATACTTTGTGGACTGAAATAGCCATGGGCTCCAGTATTCCCGTTGCCCACGGTTATAAAGTAGGCGGTTTGGATAAACCGGTAATCGCCACTATTGGGGATTCCACCTTCTTCCATGGGGGTATTCCCGGGCTGATTAACTCCCTGCAGCAGAATATTGATTTAACCGTTATTATTCTGGATAATGGCTGGACTGCCATGACAGGTATGCAGGTTAACCCCGGCACCGCTTTGGAATTCCAAAAACCCAATTATAACCGCCTGGACCTTTACAATGTAGTAAAAGGCCTGGGTGTGGAAAATCTCTTTGTTGTAGACCCCTATGATTTAAAGAGCACAACAGAAGCCGTTGAAAAGGCTATTGCCCTGCCGGGAGTTAAAGTAATTCTGGCCCGCCGGGAATGTGCAATTCAGGCTAACCGCCGTAAAGTTGTTTATAATGATGTTAAAGTTAATGCCGATAAGTGCATAAAATGTAAAATCTGCATTAATACCACCGGCTGCCCCGCCATTAGCCTGGGCGAGGATGCCATAATAATTGATTACAATCAGTGCAACGGCTGCAGCATTTGCAGTCAGGTATGTCCAAAAGATGCCATAGAAGTGGAGGCGAAGTAAAATGGCCTGCAAAAATTTTGATATGTATATTGTCGGCGTCGGCGGCCAGGGGGTTTTAACTATTGGGGATTTAATTGCCGAAGCCGCGGTAAGAGAAGATGTGCCGGTAAATGTATTCCCCACTAAGGGTATGGCTCAAAGGGGCGGCCATGTTAAGGAGCAAATCCGTATCGGCTGTGCAGATATGGGCCCCAGCCTTCCCCCCGCCAGCGCGGATTTAGTAGTTGCCATGGAGCTTTCCGAGGCTCTTAAAGCCGTGCGCTATGTTAAGCCCGGCGGCGAATTTGTTTTATACGGCCATGTTTGGGCCCCTACTGCCGTAATGCTGGGCAAGGCGGATTACCCCAAGCTGGAGCAGGTTAAAGAAGCCATTAAGGCTGCCGGCGCCAAATTAGTTTATTTGGATCCGGCCGGTCTTCCCGTATATAACGGCCTTAGCGTAAGGGATAATATTTTTGTTTTAGGCGCCGTTATGAATACAAAAATCGGCGAAATTTTCTCTAAAGAAGATATTTCCGCTTCCATTTCCAGCAAATGGCCCAAAGGCGCCGAGGCGAATATTATTGCCTATGAAGCCGGCCTTAAAGCTGTGGAAAACGCGGGCAGTTAATTAAGAATTGAGATAAGTGTGAGAAGGAGGCAAAACTATGAGCTTTAAAGCGCTGTTTTCGCCCCGGGGTGTTGTGGTTGCAGGTTCGGTTGCTCCCGGCAAATTGGGGAATATTATTATAGGCCGTTTAATTGCCGGCGGTATGGAGAATTTATATGCCGTTAACCCTAAAGGCCAAGGTTTGGGGGATATCCCCGGCTTTACTTCCGCGCAGGATATTAAAGAGCCGGTGGATTTGGTTGTTGTGGTAAGCCCGGCATTTACAGTTAAGGATGTTTTGGAGGATTGCGGTAAGGCCGGTATAAAAGCCGCCATTATTATTTCCTCCGGTTTTTCTGAGGCCGGCCACCCCGAATTGGAAGAAGAAGTTAAAGAGGTTGCCCTTAAATACGGCATCCGCTATACGGGGCCTAATTGCGCCGGTTTAGTTAATACCCATGCCAAGCTTTTTGCCACCCTGGAGGCAGCGCCCCCCAAGGGCAAAACCGCCCTTATTTCCCAATCCGGGGCTGTTGGCGGCTCTATTATGTCTTGGGCCGAGGAACAGGGTTTAGGTTTTTCCAAGTTTGTAAGCTACGGTAATGGCAGCGATTTAAATGAGCTGGAATTTCTCAGATATTTAAGTCAGGATGACGAAACCTCCGTTATTGCCATGTATGTGGAAAATATTAAAGACGGCCGCAAGTTTATGGAGGTTTTAAAAGAAGTTACCGTTAAAAAGCCCGTTGTTATAATTAAATCCGGCCGCACAAGCACCGGGCAGAGAGCAACGCTCTCTCATACCGGTTCTATGGCCGGGGCGGATTCCGTTTATGACGCCGCCTTTAAGGAATGCGGCGCCTTAAGGGTTGAAAGTATTGAAGAAATGTTCGACCTTTGCAAGGGTCTGGCGGATCTCCCTCTTATTCAGGGCAAACGCCTGCTGATTGTTACAAATTCCGGCGGCCCCGGGGTTATGACAACAGATAAAGCCGAGGAAGTCGGCTTAAATATTGCCGAACCCGGCGAAGAAGTTAAAGGGGCCCTGCAAAGCTTTTTACCCCCTCATGCGGGGATAAAAAACCCCATCGATTTAACCGTTGAAGGCACCGGGGAAGAATACGGCAAGGCCATAATTACGGCGCTGAAGGAATACGATGCCGCCATTGCCTTGTATATCGGTACAACCTATTTAAAATCCATGGAGGTGGCAGACGGGGTTATTGCAGCCGCCAAAGCCACAGGGAAGCCGGTATTAAGTATTTTACAGGTTGGTACGGATATTGATGAAAGCATAGCCAAAATGAAAGCCGCCGGTTTACCCGCCTTTTTAACCGGAGAAAGGGCCGCCTGGGTTCTTTCCAGAATGCTGGAGTATAAGCAATACTTAGAAAAAAGGCTGGTAGCCCCGGCAGAGGCAGCCCCCATAGGCAAGCTCCCGGGGAATGCCAAAGCCGTTTTAGAAACAGACGGCATGGCTATTTTAAGGGATAACGGCATTCCCGTACCTAATTTCCGTTTAGTCAGCGAGCGGGATAAAATAGTAGCCACCTGTAATGAGCTGGGTTACCCCGTTTGTATTAAAGTTGTATCGCCGGATATTATTCATAAATCTGATGTTGGCGGCGTTAAAGTTAATATTAAGGATGATGAATCCGCCTTGGCAGCCTTTGATAAAATGGCAAAAATTGCCCAGGGGCTGGATTTTAGAGGTGTAATTGTTTACCCCATGGTAGATCAGGCCACCGAGGTTATTATAGGCCTTACCAGAGATGTTCAATTCGGGCCGGTGGTTGTCTTCGGTATGGGGGGAATTTACAGCGAAGTTTTAAAAGACATCGTTTTAAGGGTTGCCCCGGTTAGTGAGGAGCAGGCTATGGATATGATTCAAAGCGTACGCGCTTATCCTATTTTAAAGGGTATCCGGGGCCAAAAAGGCTCGGATTTACAATCCATTGCCAAGGCAATATCTGCCTTTTCTCAATTGCCCTTCCTTTATCCGGATATTGACGAAGCCGATTTAAACCCGGTTTTCGCGGGGGTGGAGGGCTGCATAGCCATAGATGCCAGGATAATCCGCTTATAAACAGAATAAAAGATTATAAAAAAACCGGGCTTATGCCCGGTTTTTTTTATGCTCAGGTTTTAAGTAAGGCCAATAAAAATATTTAAGAGAAATATATAAGAGAATTATTAAAGAGAATTATTAAAGAGAATTATTAAAGAGAATTATTAAAGAGAATTATTTAAGATAAATAAAGGAGGCCATCAGCCCTCTTTTCCCTCCTTGCCTGCGATGAGAAAAGAAAAGATCTTTATTACAGGAGGTGCAAAGGCCGGCTATTTGGATATTTTCTTCTTTAAGGCCCGCATTAAGCAGAAGATAATAATTTGCCAGGGCCAAATTAAGCCTTGCCCCGCCTTCTTTTAAAGGCTCTAAAAAAGCCCCGCTTCCAGGTAATTGGCGGAAAATATGGGCTACTTCATCCCCCACTTTATAGCAGCAGGGGCCGATGCCGGGGCCGATAGCCGCAAAAATATTTTCCGCCTTAAGATTATAGCATTCCACTATTTTTTTTACGGTTTTCGGCCCTATTCCGGCGGCTGTTCCCCGCCAGCCGGCATGAGCCGCCCCGATAGCTTTTTGCTTGCTATCTGCAAAAAGCAGAGGAATACAATCCCCATGATTAATAATAAGGCAGATTCCCGGCTTATTTGTTATAAGGCCGTCAATATCCGTATAAGCATAAGGCTTGCTTAGACCCATGCCTTTCTGGTTTTCATCAACCTTAAGTATATTTGCGCTATGAGTTTGCCGGCTCAGGGTAAGGCTTTTAAAGGGTATCCCCGCTCCTTGGGCCAGGCGGGAATAATTCTCATAAATTAATTCTTTTTTATCCCCGGTATTGAAGCCCAAATTAAGGCTTTTAAAACAGCCGCTGCTAACTCCCCCCAAACGGGTGGAGCAGCCATGTATAATACCCGGCAGCCTGTTTAGGGTTTTAAAGCTTAAATAAAGCAGGTTACCGGCATAATTTTGGCACAGACCTTCCATATTCAGCCCCCCGTATTCAGTATTTATGTTTATATTTTAAGCTCCTTGGGGCAGGGGGTGCTTTCATCTAAAAACCATTCCTCACTAAAAAAATCAGGGCCTATTTGAATTTTCTCAGCCGTCATTTTCATAAAAATCCCATGGGCCTTTGCGGCAAGCGTGCCGTCTGGCAAATAAATTTCGCCGCTGCCTTCATAAAGAAGGCGGTTTTCTTTATCCACCCTTGCCAGGGCTTTAAGCTCAATATCCAGGGGTAGGGGCTTAAGGTAGCGCAAAGTAAGCTCTACCGTAACCGCCCAGGTATCCGGGGAGGCTATCATAATCGCCCGGCCTATTGTTTCATCCAAAACAGCCGCGGCAATTCCCCCGTGCAGCCTGTTAGGGTAGCTTTGATGCTGCTCTTTTGGAGTAAAAACGGCGCAAATTTCCCCGTTATCCAATTCATAAAAGGCGGTTTTAAGCCCTAAATCATTTTCCTTGCCGCAAACAAGGCAGTTTTTAGAGTTATTCTGTTTTTTTAAGATAGTGTATTTAATAATAAGCCCCCCTTTACAATTATATATATTATAGCATAAATTAAATAAAGAGAATAAAAAATAACCATTATTTGGGCAACAAAAATAAACCCGATATGCTATAATATAATTAAAGAATAGAGGTTAATAAGGGTTTAAATAAAGAATATTGCCGCATAAGGGGGTTTTGGTATGGCTAAAAGCTTAATAAAAATTCTGGGCCGCATTATTGCCATTACCCTGCTTACGGCGGTTTTTTTTATTCTTATCAGCTTTGCTTTAAGGGGTGTGGCGGAGTACCGCCAAAATACCTGGGCTAAAGATTACGGGCAGATTATTATCCCAAGGGAAGGGCTAAATACAGAAATTAAAAGCCAGTCTATTATAGAAGTGGGGGAAAGCGCCGTCATAGGCGCCCATTACCCCCAAACCGGCGGCTGGGATATAGATAATGAAATAGCCTCCATGGTAATAGGCAGGGTAAAAGCCTTTAAAGAATTATTGCCCCAAGGAGAAAAAGGCCTGATAAATGAATACCATTTAGATTATGAAACAATCAGCCTTAATAAGCAGATAATCAGCTTTATTTTTGAGGAAAACACCCTTACCAAGGCTGCGGGGAGAGTAAAAAGAGTCTTTTCCCTCTGTTATGATTTAGAAAATTCAGAACCCCTTAATTTAGGCTGGTTTTTTGTACCCAACAGCCAGTATGGCATTCTTTTGGCGGAAATCAGCAAAGAAAAACTTTCTGCCGCAGAGGGCTTTAAAGGGAAAGACGGCGATGAGGGTTTGGAGTTTTTTGTTGGCGAAGAAGGCTTTGGGGAGGATTTTTTCACCTTTGGCTTTGCCCCTCAGGGTCTTTGCCTTTATTATGATTCCAGCCGGGTAGAGAGGGAAGATAATCGTCTTTGGGAGGTTTTTATTCCCTATGAGGAGCTTTTGCCTTTTTGCCGCATAAATTCTGGGGGCAATTTTTACCAGCCTCCGGAAAGGCTTAGAAAAACAGAAATAGACCCCAAAAAGCCTATGGTGGCCTTAACCTTTGACGACGGCCCCTCAGATACCGTTACCCCCCGTCTTTTAGAGGCCTTGAAGGAAAGGGATGTTCTGGCAACTTTCTTTATTTTAGGTAATCGGGCCCAAAAATACCCCGCCCTGATTACCAAAATGGATACCCAGGGCCATGAAATAGGCAGCCACGGCTATGACCATATTCATGCCTTTACCACCCTTAATTCCGAAAAAATTAAAGAGCAGCTGAATAAAACAAAAGAGGCGGTTTTAAAGGCTACCGGGAAAGAGCCCACCCTTTTGCGGCCCCCTTACGGTGCCATAGATAAAAAAAGCGCCGCCTTAATTGATACCCCTATTATTATGTGGAATATTGATTCCAGCGATTGGAAGAGCCGTAACCCTGAAAAAATTAAAGAACAGCTTATAAAAGCCAAAAACGGGGATATAATCCTCATGCATGACCTTTATGAAAGCTCTCTGGAAGGGGTAATTTTGGGTATTGAGGCCCTTAAGGAAAAGGGCATTCAATTTGTTACCGTAAGCGAGCTTTTTGAGTATAAGGGCATAGAGGCCGAAGCGGGTAAAATATATTATTATGCCAAATAAGATTAAGCGCTTTAGCAGATAAAACAGCTAAAAAAATATTAAAAATCTAAAAAACAGACCCTTTAAAGGGTCTGTTTTATTATTATCAGGTTTTAAGATTCTCCGGCTTCCGTAACCATATTTTTTATTCTAGCTTTCAGCTGGGCTAATTCCTCGGCCTTCGGTATATAAACCTGGCTTATAGGCTTATAGGGGAGGTTCCAATTAAGCTCCCGCAGAGTATCCTGAATTTGCCCGGCCCCCTGGCCGCTCCAGCCATAAGAGCCGAAAGCCAGCCCTGTCCGGTTTTTAATTCCCAGCCCCCGCAGATAAGAGAGAAACCCCGCCATAGAGGGGAGGAGATTATTATTAAGGGTGGGGGAGCCGATAGCTATGTATTTGGCCTCCAGTAATTCCGCAATAATATCGGATACCTGGTTTTGCCCCAGAGATAAAAGCTTTACGGGTATGCCGGCCTCGCAAAAGCCGTCTGTAATAGCCTCCGCCATGGCTTTGGTAGAATTCCACATGGTATCATAAACCACCGCGGCCTTATTAACCGTGCTTTGAACGGCCCATTTAGCATATTGGGCGCGGATTTTTTTTATCCCCTCAGATGTGCGCCAAATTATGCCATGGGCAGGGGCAATAGTTTTAATATCTAAATCCCCGGTGGCATCCAAAACCGTTTTTGTCTGGGAGCCGAAGGGTAAAAGAATATTTCCGTAGTATTTTAAGGCCTCGTAAAAAAGAGTATCCCCGGGGACTTCGTTATCCCGGCGGGCGCAGGCGGCATAATGCTGCCCGAAGGCATCGCCGGAAAAAAGAATACCCTCTTCCGGCAGATAGGCCATGGTATTATCCGGCCAGTGCAGCATAGGAGTTTGAAGAAAATGCAGGCTGCGGCTGCCCAGGCTTAAAATATCCCCTGTTTTAACCGGCATTATTGCCAAAGGCCCCAAATGGGCCTCTAAAATCTTTATCCCCTCCGGGGTGCCGGTAATAAGTTTGGCGTTTGGGGCCTTTTCCATTATATAGGGCAATCCGCTGCTATGGTCCATTCCCCCATGGAGGGAAATAATATAATCAATTCCGGCTGGGTCAATAAAAGCAGAAACCCTCTCCATAAGCCGGGGAGCAAAAGAAGCCTTAACCGTATCGATTAAGGCTATTTTTTCGTCAATAATAAGGTAAGAATTATAGCTGGAGCCTCTTTGGGTATTATAGCCGTGGATGCGGCGTAAATCCCAATCCACGGCTCCAACCCAATAAATACCCTCAGCCAGGGGTTTTAACATTACTCTTCAACCTCAAAGGCATCTTTTCCCGCGCCGCAGGGGGGGCAGGTCCAATCCTCGGGTACTTGTTCCCAAGGGGTACCGGGGGCTACGCCATTATCCGGGTCTCCCTGGGCAGGCTCATAAACATAGCCGCAAACAGTGCATACATAATTTTTCATAAAAATACCTCCTTAATTCTCTGCTTTATTTTAACTTGGTTTTAAACAGCAAAAATTAAATAATTAAGCCTAACTTAAAAGGGATATTGCCTCGTCTTTGGGGGTTTTAGCGTCGATAGCTTTTTTTAAGGCAGTTTGCTTTGCCGTATTGCCGATTAAAATTGCCCCGCTTAAAATTCCCTCGCTGAAGAAGAGCTTTTGAAAATCTCCCGAAGCCGAGTTTACCAAACTATAATTATCCGTGGGGCTAATATCCCCACCGGACCAGATTTTTGTGCCCATGGCCTGCATAAGGTAGGAGGGCTTAACCGGAATATAGCTTTCATGGGCTCCCGCGGCATTTTTACCCGCAATTTGCCCCTGAGCCTGGGCCACAGTCCAAAGCCCACCCGGCCTGCCATTATGCTGGGCGCAATCCCCGCAGGCATATATGCCGGGTAAATTTGTTTCCATAAAATCGTTTATAACTATGGCTTTTTCAATATTTAAATCCGCAGCTTTTGCCAAAGTAATTTCCGGCGTTACCCCGGCGGCAAAAACAATTAAAGCCGCAGGCAGAGTTCGGCCGTCTTCCATTTTTAGGGTAAAATCGGGGCTTTGGCCTTCAATTGCGGCTAAATCCGCGCTGTAAAGGGTGTTTATCCCGGCATTTGCCACAATATTATGGAAAAACCCGCTGGCTTCGGCATCTAATTGGCGCCGCAGTAAAGCGGCATTATGCTCAACAATAGTTACCTGCCGCCCTCCCTTTGCCAGATGCCAGGCGGCCTCCAGCCCTAAAAGCCCGCCCCCTATAATAACCGCCGGCCCTTCAATAGCCATGGCGGCCTCAATATCTCTTATTCGGCGAAAGGCCATAACACCGGGGTTGTCCCTGCCCTCCACAGGCAAAATCCGCCCATTGGAGCCTGTGGCTATAATCAGCTTATCGTATGAGAGGTTTTGCCCGTCTCCGGTTTTTAAAGTTTTGGCCGCAGGGTTAATTTCCTCAACAATCGTAAAGAGAGTTTGAATATTTCTTTCCGCAAACCACTGGGGTGTGCGGAGGGTAAGCTTTGCGGCATCCAGGCCGGAAAGGATTTCGCAAATTCTGATTCTGGAATAAGGTAAAACTCCTTCCCCGCAAATAAGGGTAATTTGAGCTTCCTTATCTGTTTCCCAAGCGGCCTGCGCAGCAGCTATACCCCCGCCGCCCCCGCCTATTATACAGATTTTTACCATTTAGTAAGCCTCCTTTTAAGAGTAGATACTATTAAAAAATTATAACATAGGGAAAAAGCAAAAACAATACGCCTTTGTTTTTTAAGGCCTATAAAAAAAGGCGGCCAAAAGCCTAGGCGCTGATTAAAATATAGCCGAAATAGGCCGTAAATAAAAGCAGAATAATAATTCCCTGGCGGCGGCAAAGCCTGCCCCTATAAAGGGGATGGAAAACAACAAGAAATAAAAGTAAAATAGCAAAGGGTATATCAATATAAAGGGTAGAGGGAACAGGGTTTTTAAAAGGAGGGAGCTTTTGCAGGCTTATGGGTAAATTCCCCCCGGCTATTAAAGTGCAAAGAGGGGGAATTAAAATTAAATTTAAGGTATTGGCCCCGATAATATTCCCCACCCCCATAGTAAATTCTTTTTTTCTAATAGCGGTAAGTGTAGTAACAAGCTCCGGTAAAGAGCTGCCAATGGCAACTATGGTAAGGCCGATAACCCTTTCGGATACACCCAGAATTTTTGCCAGATTAATACTGTTTGCCACCATAACCTGGGCTCCAATGCCTATTAGAGCGGCGCCGATAATAAAATGAATTAAATAGGTTTTTAAAGGCCTGCCATTATTTATTAAAAACTCTTCCGGCCTTTGACCTTTTTTGGCCTCCTTAAGGCTGGTAAAAATATAAAAACCAAGAAGTAAAAATAAGCCGGCGGCATCTAAGTAGCCTATGGATTTATCTGCCGCGGCTAAAAAAAGATAAAGAGCCGAGGCCAGCATAAGCAGGCCCTTGCTTTTAAAGCCCTTTGTTATTTTTTGGGGGCAGGCAATTAAAGAAAGGGCTAAAATAAAGCCGGTATTAAAAATAACCGAGCCGATATTATTCCCAAGGCTTAAATCCGGAGAGCCCTTGGCAACCGCTAAAAGGGAAATAAGCATTTCCGGCAAAACAGTGGCAAAGCTTACTATTGTTGCCCCAATAAGCATTTTAGGTATTCCGGTGGCATTAGCCAGGCCAACGGCTGCGTTTATAAAAAGATCCCCTCCCTTAATAATTATATAAAGCCCCAGAACAAGAAAAATAATAATCCACCAAACGGGCAAAGCGGAGACCCCCTTTACGGGCGCATATATTTTATTTGCCGAAATTATCCTTAACCATTTGGGTATAGGGTAATTCCTCATAGGCTAGTTTACGGTAAAGGGCTATGGCCCGGGTATTTTGAGGATGAACCTCCAGGCGCAGGCGCTTGGCAAAGCCGGCGGCCTCCTCTTCTATAAAAGAGAAAAAAGCCCTCCCCAGCCCCTTACCCTGAAATTTACTTTTTACAAAAAGCTCCTCCAGCCACAGGGTTAAGCCTCCTGCTTCATTGGAATAGGCCGGGCAAACCAGGGCAAAGCCGGCAATTTCCTTATTATGCTCTAAAATATAGCCCTTAATATAGGGGCTGTTTTCCATTATGGCATTAAAGGTTTTTATAAAGTTTTCTTTAGGGGCTTTATGAAGTACGGCATTGGTTTCATAAAATTCTTCCGCCATTTCCAGATAAATCCGGCGGTCTTTCTCCTCAAAAGGTCTAATCATAATTATACTCCTAGTATACTTATTTTGGGCCGGGGTTATTTATATCCAAAGTTAATAATTATTTTTTGGCCTTGGTTTTAATTATAACTTATCCGATAGGAATTTAGAAGAGTTTAAAGAATTTTATATGCACAAGGCAAATTTAAAATATAATAGCCTAAATAAAGAATATTTAGGCTATTATATAAGTAAGAAAAAAGGATTGATATTTCTTTCTCAAAGGGTTAAACTTACATATGGAGAAATAAATATAATCAGCTCCCTTTGAGGGAATGCAAATGGAGGTAGAATATTACTATGGAACTTTTAATTAAAAACGCTAAATACTATGCCAATAATACCTTTTTTGAGGGGGATATTTTGGTAGAGGGCGGTAAAATTGCGTCTATTATGGCCCCCGGTTCATATAAGGGCCAAAGCGATAAAACTATTGATGCCGCGGGTTTATGTGTTCTTCCCGGAATAGTAGATTCTCATGTTCATTTCAGAGAGCCGGGGCGTACCGATAGAGAGGATTTTTTTACAGGCTCAGTGGCCGCCGCCGCGGGAGGGGTAACCACCTACTGCGAAATGCCGATTGCCTATCCCCCCCCTTATTCGGTAGAGGTTTTAGAAAACAGAATTAAGCTGGCGGAGGAAAAGTCCGTAATCGATATGGCCTTTTACGGCTCCGCCGGTTATGAAAACCGGGGGGATTTTCAAAAGCTGATAGATGCCGGGGTTATTGCTTTTAAAACCTTTCTTCACCCTGCCCCGGAAGGCCGGGAAGGGGAGTTTATCGGCCTTACGGTAAACGATGACGGCCAGCTTTATATGATGCTTAAAGCAGCCGGAGAAACCGACGGCCGTTATTCCTTCCATTGCGAAAACCATACCATAATTAAAAGCCTGGAGAATTACCTCCACGAAAACTGCGTAAACGATTATTCCTTCCACTATAAATCCCGCCCCAATATTGCCGAGATAGAATCCGTAGCCACAATTATTAAAATGGCGGAAGATACCGGCGCCAAGGTGGAAATTGTGCATATTTCCGCTCCGGAGGCCTGCCAAATGGTTAAAGAGGCTCAGGCCAAAGGGTTAGATATTTTAGCCGAAACCTGTTTTCATTATCTGGCTTTTGATACAAGCCATATTGATAAATACGGGCCTTATGCCAAATGCAATCCCCCCCTCAGAACCAGGGAAGATGTGGAAAAGCTTTGGACATATGTAAAAGACGGCACTATTACCATGGTAGGCTCCGACCATGCCCCTTTTACTAAAGAGGAAAAGGAAATCGGCGTAAGGGAAGGTATTTGGAAGGCCTATTCCGGCATGCCCGCCATTGAGCTTCTTTTGCCCCTTATGCTTAAGCAGGTTAATGAAGGACGCCTTACTTTAGTGGAAATGATTAAGCTTATTTCTGAAAACACCGCTAAAAACTTTGGCCTTTTCCCTCAAAAAGGCTGTATTGCCGTGGGAAGTGATGCCGACTTTGCCATTTTAGATTTAAACCATGAATATACTATTAAAGTAGAGGATATGAAATCTAAAGCCAAAGATATTAATTTACTTTTCGACGGCATTAAAGTTAAGGGTAAAGCCGTATACACCATAGTTAGAGGCAATGTAATTATGGAAAACGGTGTTGTCCATGAAGAAAACAGGGGCTATGGCAAATATGTCCCCAGAAGAGTAAAATAATAGGGAGGAGCGATAAGTAGTGAAGGAAACCCGGCTCTTTTGGATTTTTCTGGGAGGGAGTTTTTCCGCTGCTGCGCTTCGGACTGAAGACCAAAGCCTTATTAAAGGTATGGTTTGCGCGGATAGCGGCGCAAACCATACCTTTTCATTGGGGCTTATTCCCGATATTATAGTCGGGGATAAAGATTCAATTTTACCCCAGGTTATGGATTATTATCAAAAAGAGGGGGTAGAGTTTATTAACTTCCCCCGGGAGAAGAATTTTAGCGATGGAGAAGCCGCCCTGGAAGCCGCCCTTAATTTAGGGGCCACGGATATTGTAATTTACGGGGCCTTCGGCAAAAGGGTAGACCATGAATTTGCCAATATTTTTCTCGCCTCAAGATATACTGAAAGCTTTGGGAGCTTAATCCTTAAAGGGGATGATTTTGAGGCCCAGTTTATATCCGGCCCCCGAAGCCTGGAAATTTGCGGGGAGCCGGGGTCTATTATAAGTATTGTGCCTTTAAATTGCGGGCTGGACGGCTTAACCCTTAAGGGCTTTGAATACCCCTTAAATAACGCCTCCGTTTATTTCGGCTCTACCCTTACAATCAGTAATAAATTAAAAGAAAGCCGGGGCTTAATAAAATTAAAAAGCGGCCTGGCAATGGTTTTTACATACCGTTAAAAAAGGTATTCCGCTTAAAAAACCGGGCTTATAAAGATCGGGGCTGATAACGGCTTATATTTATTGATAATTAATATTAGTAAAAACTGTTTTACTCCTTTTTTTTGAAGGAAAGATAGTTACATAGTCGAATATAAGCACTTTAAATTATTATTATATTATGGCTTGCCGCTAAACGGATAAGGAGAATAGTTTTAACCTAAAATGACTAATTTGCTGGAAGTAATGCAGGAATATTTTACAAGCAGGGCTAAAAACCCTAATGACGGTTTTTATGATTATTTAGAAAATGTAGTAAAAGAGTTAATCCAAGAACCGGAAAGTAACCAGCTGTTTAAAGAGCCAAACGGATACACGGTTTATTCATTTGACACCCTGACGGATGCCCTGACTAAAGCTGGCGGCATAAAAAAAGAGGATTTAGCAATTTTACGCTTTGATCTGGCCCTTTCCTCCTTTTGGGAATATTTATCTCAAAAAGGGCAGAAACCGCAAAATATTTACCCAAGCCGGATTCGGGCCTTGGCGGATATTATTTTAATAAGCCGGGCTTATTTAAGTATACCCAAAGCCAAGTTTCTTTTAAATGAGCTAAGCCTGGCGCTGGAATTTTTAATTAAAGGCCCCGCCGGGGAAGATAAAAATTCGGCCGCAGGTTTTCTTAAGGCTGCCGAAACAGAGGAATAAAGGGTTTTGCCCTTTTATTTAGAAAATAATAGGGTAATAATAATTTATAAGCCCTATTAATTCTGGCCTAATAATTCCGGCACATTAACTTTATAGGGCAATAAAAAAGAAGGGAATGCTGCCAATGGCTATACCTATAATTATCGGAGATTCTTGTGCGGATTTAAGGGAAGATTTTTTTACAGAAAACGGCATTGAAAGAGTGGCCTTCAGCTATATTTTAAATGATGAAGTTTATGCAGATAACGGGCGGGATAATGAAACCCTGGAGTTTTATAATCGCCTGGAAAACGGCGAAACAGGGCAAACCTCCCAGGTAAATGTGCAAACCTTTATAGATTTATTCAATAAGCTTTTGCCTCAAAAAAGGCCGATTATCTATATTTGCTTTTCTTCAGCCTTAAGCGCTACATATCAATCCGCCTGCAGCGCAAAAGAGGAAATTATGGCCGATAATCCCGAGGCCGATATTACTATTGTTGATACAAAAGCGGCCTCCTTAGGGGAAGGTTTAGTTCTCTATGAGACTGTTCAAATGCAAAAGGCCGGCAAAAGCAAGGAAGAAATTCTCTCCTGGCTGGAAGAGAATCTGCTGCGCTGCCATCACCTTTTTACAGTGGAGGAATTAGGCTATTTGCATAGAGGCGGGCGCCTTTCCGGGGCGGCGGCCTTCCTGGGGGATATGCTGAATATCCAGCCCTTAATGCTTGTTGATATAAAAGGCAGGCTTATGGCTTACCGTAAAGAAAGAGGCCGCAAAAAGGTATTAAAGGCCATGCTGGCGGAAATGGAAGAAAGGGCCATAGATATTGAAAACCAGGTAATAGCCATTGGCCATGGCAATTGTTTGGAGGATGCCGAGGCTCTTAAAGCCATGCTTTTTAAGAATTATAATATTAAAGAGGTAATTATTGGGCATGTCGGCCCTGTAATAGGTATGCATGTGGGGCCTTCGGTTTTGGCTTTCTTCTTCTGGGGTAAAGAAAGAACAGAGAATTTAGATAAATAAAAAACAGGAAAATTGGATAAATAAAGAATATAGAATTTAAATAAAGAAATATAAATAAAAAATTTAGACAAATAAAGAGCAGCCCGGCTCAGCCGGGCTATTTTTTATAAACCCGGCTATTTGAAGAAAGTAAAAGGAGCCCTGATGAGAATTTTTTTTGCCGCCCTAAACAGCAGTTACAGCCATAGCTGCCCGGCTGTTTTTGCCTTAAAAAACAGTGTAAATAAGGCTGGTTTTGATGTTTCCTGGGGGGAGTGGACAATAAACACCCCCAGGCGTCAGGTTTTGGCAGCTCTTTTTAAGGCTCAGGCCGATATAATTTCCTTCAGCGTATATATTTGGAATGTTGAATATATAATTAAGCTGGCCATAGAGCTAAAGCAAATGCTGCCGGATATAAAAATAGTTTTCGGCGGCCCTCAGGCCATTGGGGAAAGAGAGGCCCTTTTAAAAAGCTGCCCCGCCGCGGATTGCCTTTGCCTGGGGGAGGGGGAGGGGCTTTTGCCCCGGCTTCTTAAGGCCTGGGCCAAAGGGGCAGAAAAGCCGGAAATCCCCGGCTTTCTCTGGCAAGGGGAAGAAAAGGGAGAAATACCCCCAAAAGAGGATTTTGCTTCCCTGCCTTTTTTATATACCGGGGAAGATTTAAAAGAGCTTTCCGGGCATATTCTTTATTATGAAAGCAGCCGGGGCTGCCCCCATAACTGTGCGTTTTGCGCCTCAGCCGGGGAGCCTTTAAGGCTGCGCCCTATAAATACGGTAAAAAAAGAGCTTAAAATTCTTGCCGATTCCGGTGCGGGGCAAATAAAATTTGTGGACCGCACCTTTAATGCCGACCCTAAACGGGGCCGGGAAATCATAAATTTTTTACTTGATTTATACCGCCCCGGTTTAAGCTGGCATTTTGAAATTTCCCCTTATATTTTACCCCCGGATTTAAGAGATATTTTTGCCGAGGCGCCGGCGGGGTATTTCCGGCTGGAGGCGGGTATTCAATCCCTTAACCCCCAAACCTTAAAGGCAATTTCCCGGGGGGGCAACTGG
Source organism: Clostridiales bacterium (assembly GCA_040767605.1). GTDB lineage: Bacteria > Bacillota > Dehalobacteriia > UBA4068 > UBA4068 > JAXGOI01. Next base: position 536,488 of record JAXGOI010000001.1, on the reverse strand, counting down.
GCAAAGGCTGAAGAGAATATTAAAGCCTTAATTAAAAAGGATAATCTTCATTTGCATTTAGATTTAATCGCAGGGCTCCCCCATGAAAGCCCGGCCAGTTTTGCCCAGGCCTTTAACCGGCTCCATAATCTTGCCCCCCATTATTTGCAATTAGGTTTTTTAAAGATTCTTCCCGGTTCCCCTCTGGCAAAAAAAGCAAATGAGCTGGGGCTGATATACAGCCCCTTTCCGCCTTATCAAATAATCTCCACCCCGGATTTAAGCGCCGGAGAATTAATTAAATTAGGCAAGGCGGAGGAAATGGCAGATGCCTTTTATAATTCCGGCGGCTTTAGGCAAAGCCTTTTTGCCTTTGGTAGGCTATGGCCCGGGGGGGCTCTTGATTTTTACTTAAGCCTGGCTAAAGCTAAAAAAACCCGGGGCAGCCTGGCTTTGAGAGAAAAAATAAAAATGCTCTGGGGTTTTTGCGAATTCTTAAAGGAAAAAGACTTTTTAAGGGATGTTTTGCTTTTTGATTGCCTTTATTATAATCTTAAGGCGCCTTTACCCCAGGAAATGCAAAAGAATATTCAAGGGGAGAGTATAAGGATAGATCACTACCCAATTTTGGCCGGGGGTGGCCTCTTTAAATGGGGAAATCTCCCTGTTAAGCTCCGCTTTGGCAAAAACAAAGTGCCCGCCGCCTCCGGAGGCAGGGAGTTTTTTAGAGAATCGGAATAAAAAAAGCATAAAAAGCCCATATATAAAAGCCCTGAATTAAAAAATATAAAAAATATAAAAATAAATAAAAATGTATAAACGAAAGCTTATTTATTTACCCCTTGCATTAACAGTAAGCTTTGTACTATAATTTTAAGGGATAAATAAATTGCCCCTCGGGGCAAAAATATAAAAATTATTTATAAAAGCCGCAAAATGCTGTAAAAATGCCGCAAAAAGGAGATTTGTTATGTCTTATATTGATTTAGAAAAAATCGATTTTAATGATGCCGATAATCCCAATTTGCTTCCCGTAGGCATATCCAATCGTCATTTGCATCTCAGCCGGGAGCATCTTGAAGTTTTATTCGGCAAAAACGCCGCCCTTACCGAAACAAAAGCTCTTTCCCAGCCGGGGCAATTTGCCACGGCGGAAACCGTTACCGTTGTCGGCCCCAAGGGGAGCATTAAAAATGTTCGGGTTTTAGGGCCTGTGCGCCCCCAAACCCAGGTAGAGCTGGCCCAAACAGATGCCCGCAAAATCGGCATAAAAGCGCCCCTTAGAGTTTCCGGAGATTTAAAAGGCTCCGCCGCCTGTGTTTTAGTGGGCCCTGCCGGCTATGTTTTGCTTGAGGAGGGGGTAATTGTAGCCAAGCCCCATTTGCATCTTCATACAAAACAGGGTGAGGCCTTAGGGGTTAAGGATAAAGATAGAGTAGACCTTTACTTTAAAGGCGCTAAAGAAGGAGCGATTTTTAATATTATTGCCCGGGTGGGGGATACCGGAGAAATGGATTTTCACCTTGATACTGATGAGGCCAATGCTTTTCAGGTTGTCCCCGGGCAAAGAGTTTTGCTGATTAAAAGAGGGTAATTAATAGAGTGTGATAAAAGAAGATAATTAAAAGCGGCTGTTTTACTCAGCAGCCTAAAAAATAAAAAGCGCCGCAAAGGCGCTTTTTATTTAAAAAGGATAATAATAAAAATAATATCTGCTTAAACATTTGTGCTAGGCTGTAGTTTTACGATCATGGCGCCCCTCGCCTTTAAATAAAAGAAATATCCCCCAGATTCCGGCCAGGCCCACTATGGCATAAATTACCCGGCTGAAGGTTGCCAATTGCCCGCCAAAGAGGGCCGCCACTAAATCAAAGCGGAAAAACCCAATCAACCCCCAGTTAATGGCGCCGATAATAACCAGAATTAAAGCAATGACATCCATAGCGCTGTATCTTTTCATTTTACACCTCCTTTTTACTATTATTCCGGGTAATTTTAATTTTATGCAAAATATTTTGGTTAAGCGGTAATTTTATAAATAAATATTTAAATTAAGTATTATTTATTAAATATAATTAAATTTTAAATAAATAATTAAAGGTAATAAAGAGGGATATGAATAAATATATTTTAGTTTATTATTTAATAATTAATTTGCTTTTATTTTTTTTAATGGCCTGGGATAAAAACCAGGCCAGGCTTGGCAAAAGCCGCATTCCGGAAAAGCAGCTTTTTTTATGGGCCGTCTTAGGGGGCGGCTTGGGGGGGCTTTTAGGGATGAGGCATTTTAGGCATAAAAGTAAAAAACCTCTCTTTAAAGGGATATTTTTAGGGAGCCTGCTTTTGCACTTATTTTTAAATTATTTTTATATTCAAGGGCTTTTTTAGCCTAAGGCAGGGTGTATAAGTAAGGCGCGCTTAAATTAAAAATGTATTTTAGGTAAAAGGTGTTTAATCATGAAAGTATTTGCCATCGGAGATTTGCATTTATCCTTTAAAAGGCCTTTTATTCCTGGCCGATTAAAAGCCGGGGATACCTATAAGCCCATGGATATATTCGGCAGAGGCTGGGAAGATTATGAGCAAAAAATATATGCTAACTGGCAGGCTCTGGTTTCCCCGGGGGATGCGGTTTTAGTGCCGGGGGATATTTCCTGGGGGATGAATTTTGAGGATTGCCGGTATGATTGGGATTTTCTTTCTCAATTGCCGGGGCAAATATATATTTGCCGGGGTAATCATGATTATTGGTGGCAGGGCATAAGTAAGGTACGCAAAAGCCTGCCGGGGAATATAATTCCCCTAAATCATGATAGCGCGGAAGTGGGGGGCAAAGCCGTTTGCGCTACCCGGGGCTGGATATTGCCGGGAAGCAATGAGTGGAAGGCCGAGGATGAAAAAATCTATAACCGGGAGCTTTTACGCCTGGAAATGGCCTTAAAGGACGGAGAAAAAAGAGCTCTGCCCCTGGTGGCTATGGTTCATTATATGCCCTGCTCAAAAACAGGGGCCCCCAGCGGTTTTACGCAATTGCTGGAAAAATATAAGGTAGAAATCTGCATTTACGGCCATCTTCACGGTGAGGATTGCCAAAGGGCGGTTCAAGGCAGATTTTTTGGTTTGGAGCTTATTAATGTAAGCGGGGATTGCCTTAACTTTACACCCCGGCTTTTATGGGAAGCTTAAAAGTATCAGTGTTATAGTTTTTTGTTATAAATAAATTAAAAAGATATTTAAAAAGATATTTAAAAATAATAAAATTCTTTATTAAGAGGGAGAAGCCATGTTACTGCCTATTAACCGCCGGGAAATGGATTTGCGCCATTGGCATTATTTAGATTTTTTATTAATCAGCGGGGATGCCTATGTAGACCATTCATCTTTCGGGCCTGCTATTATCAGCCGCTATTTAGAGTCTTTAGGCTATCGAATAGGGATACTTCCCCAGCCGGATTGGGAAAACCCTCAGGCTTTTTTGGCCATGGGCCGGCCCCGCTTAGGGGTTTTAATCAGCGGGGGGAATATGGATTCCCTTTTAAACCATTATACGGCGGCTAAAAAGCCCCGTAAAAAAGATGATTATTCCCCCGGCGGCAAGCGCGTAAGGCCGGATTATGCCGTAAGCGTCTATGGCTCTAAAGCCAGAGAAGCCTTCGGCGAGGATATGCCTATTATAATCGGGGGTATTGAGGCCAGCCTGCGCCGTTTTGCCCATTATGATTATTGGCAGGACAGAGTTTTGCCTTCGGTTTTAACCGCCTCCAAGGGGGATATTTTAGTTTACGGCATGGGGGAGCTTGCCATAGGGGAAATAGCCGCTGCTCTTGCCGGGGGTAAAGGTGTAAAGGATTGCCGCCATATACCCGGCATAGCTTATATAGCCGGCGGGGAAGAGGAGATTATGGGGGAGACTCTGCTTTTGCCCTCATTTTCTCAGGTTAAAGAAAATAAACAGGATTTTGCCCGGGCTTTTGCCATCAGCGAAAGAGAGCAGAATTTTCATGACGGTAAAAACCTGGCTCAGGAGCAAATGCCCGGTGAATATGTGGTGGTAAACCGCCCTATGCGGCCCTTAACCACTAAAGAGCTGGATGCCATATATGAATTGCCCTATGAAAGGCGCTGGCACCCCTCCTATGATGCCCAGGGGGGTGTACCGGCCTTTGATGAGCTGCGTTTTTCTCTTTTATCCCATAGGGGCTGTTTTGGCGGCTGCTCTTTTTGCGCTTTAAATTTTCATCAGGGGAGGATAATTCAAAGCCGGAGCGCCAAATCAGTTTTAAGGGAGGGGGAGCTCCTGACAAAATTGCCGGATTTTAAAGGCTATATTAATGATGTAGGGGGGCCCAGTGCCAACTTCAGGGGGCAGCTTTGCAAAAAGGCGGCTTTAAAAGGCCCCTGCCGGGATAAACAATGCCTTTACCCTAAAATTTGCGCCAGCCTGCCCTTAGACAGCAGCGAATATGAAAAGCTTTTAACCGATTTAAGGCGCCTGCCGGGGGTTAAAAAAGTTTTTGTCCGCTCCGGCCTGCGTTTTGATTATGCCATGGCGGAGAAATCCCGCTCTTTTTTGCATACCCTTTGCCGCTACCATATTAGTGGGCAGCTAAAAATAGCCCCCGAGCATATGGCCCCCGGGGTTTTAAATGCCATGGGTAAAATGAACCCTAAAATTTATTTGGATTTTGTTAAGGAATACGAAAAAATCAATAAAATTCAGGGTAAAAAACAGTATTTAGTGCCTTATTTTATGTCCTCCCACCCCGGCTGCCGCCTTAGCGATGCCCTTATTCTGGCGGAGTATATGCAAAAAAGCGGCTGCCAGCCACAGCAGGTTCAAGATTTTATTCCCACACCGGGTACAGCCAGTACCTGTATGTACTATACCGGAATTGACCCCCGGAATATGGAACCTATTTATGTTCCCAAAAGTCAGGAAGAAAAGGCCATGCAAAGAGCCTTGCTTCAGTTTAATAAAGATGAATATAAGGATTTGGCTAAAAAAGCCTTTACCCTGGCGGTAAAAGAGAGGGATTTATTAAAGGCTAAAGATAAGCCTAAAAAGAATAAGCCTAAAATTAAAAGCCCGGCCTCTAAACCTCAAAGGATTAAGGCCGGGGGCAAAAAGAGCAAAGGCAGGGTAAAATAAGCGGCCTTATTTTAAAGGCCGGGCCTCAAGGAAGTTATAAAAAAAGCTAGAATACTAATAAAAAGCGGATAAAAAGCGGATAAAAGGCGAAGTTAGGGGGCAGAGCCTTTGATTTTAGGTATCGGCACGGATTTAACGGAAATATGCAGAATATTTAAGGCTTTAAAAAGAACCCCGGCCTTTAAAAAAAGGGTTTTTACCCTGGCGGAGGCAGAATATTGCCAAAGTAAGGCCCGGCCGGAGGAATCCTTTGCCGCCTGTTTTGCAGGGAAGGAGGCCGTTTTAAAGGCCATAGGCTGCGGCATGGGTAAATTCCCCTTAAATCAGCTGGAAATTGCCCATAAAAAAGACGGCAAACCCTTTGTTAAGCTTTATAATTCTTTGGCAAATTATGCCGGGAGTAAAGGAATCAGGCAAATTGAAATATCCTTAAGCCATAGCGGGGATTATGCCCTGGCCTTTGCCCTGGCTACCGATAATGAGGCGGATATTAATAATTAAGCCCCAAAAAACCTGGAAATTGGAAAAAGGTTTGCAAGAAAAAATCTGAAAGCAAAAGCCCAAAAGAAAAACCTGAAATATATGCCAAGGAGGATAGCCATGCGTCTGTTAAATAAAGAGGAAAGCCGCCGGGCAGATTATCTGGCAATTCATGAATACGCAATTCCCGGCCTTATCTTAATGGAAAACGCCGGCAAAGCCCTGGCCTCTGAGGCCGGGGAAATGCTTAAACAAAACAAAGGCCGTAAAGCGGCTGTAATTACCGGGGGAGGCAATAATGGGGGCGATGGTTTTGTGGCCGCCCGCCATCTTCATAATATGGGGTATCAGGTAAGAATTTTTATGCTTGCCCCGGCAGCCGGCCTTAAGGGGGATGCCCTTAAAAACTGGGAGATAATTCAAAACCTGAGTTTAGAAAGCCAGCAAATCAGCGAAGAAAGGCATTTAAATATTTTAAAAGTTGTTTTAATGCAGACAGATTTAATTATAGATTGTATTTTCGGCACCGGCTTAAATGAAAATATCCGGGGCTTGGCTTTACCCCTTATAAAATTAATAAATGAAAGCAAATGCCCGGTTTTAGCCTGCGATATCCCCTCCGGCCTCTGTGCAGATAAAGGCCTGCCCTTAGGGGCCGCCATTGAGGCTCAAAAAACCCTAACCTTCGGCTATGGCAAAATAGGCCTGTATTTACCCTCTGCTTTAAAATATACAGGGCAGGTTAAAGTGAGTGATATTTCCCTCCCCAAAGAGCTGGATGAAAAAATCTCCGGGCGCAGGGAGCTTTTAGATGAAGACTTTTGCCGCCGCTGGCTGCTGCCCAGAGAAAGGCAAAGCCATAAGGGGGATTTCGGCCATTTGCTTATTGTGGCGGGGTCCGCCCAAATGCCCGGGGCGGCAATTATGGCGGCCTGGGGGGCTTTACGTATGGGGCTGGGGCTTTTAAGCGCGGCCCTGCCAAAAGGGGCTAAGGAGGCTTTTTGCGTAAATTTGCCTGAGGCCATGCTGGCTCCCTTCCCCGAAAACGGGGAGGGCAAAATAGATTTTCCCCTTTTAGAGGGCTTAAGTAAATTTCCGGCCTCCGCCTTTTTAATCGGCCCCGGCCTGGGGCGCAGGGAGGAAACGGGGGAGCTTATCCGTAAATTAGTACCGGCTTTAAATAAGGGCGCGGTTTTAGATGCCGATGCCCTCTATGCCCTTTCAGGCCATGAGGGCTTATTGGCAAACGAAAGGCATACCCATATAATTACTCCCCACCCGGGGGAAATGGCCAGGCTTACCGGCCTCAGTATAGAAAGCGTGCAAAAAGACCGAATTCAAACCGCTTTGGATTTTGCCAAAAAAACTAAAACCGTTGTAGTTTTAAAAGGCGCCGGCACCGTAATTGCAGACCCCGATGGAAGAATATTTTTAAATAATAATGGCAATGCCGGTATGGCAACAGGGGGTTCGGGGGATATTTTAGCCGGTATGATTGCCGCCCTTTTAGCTCAGGGCCTGCCGCCGGCAATTGCGGCGGCCTGCGGTGTTTGGCTTCATGGCGCAGCCGGGGATTTAGCCGCCCAAGCCAAAAGCCGTATGGCGCTTTTACCCCGGGATATTTGCGAATATTTGCCCCGGGCCCAAGCCCGCTTAAGCCATGAACTTTAGGAGGAAATTAAATGGATGATATTTATTCAAATAAAAAGCCTATAAATAAAAGCTATGAGAATGAGCCCCCTAGAGAGGATATTTACCCGGAAAACATACAAAAAGCCTATACAACCTGGGTTGAAATAGATTTGGCGGCTCTGGCCTATAATACAAGAGAAATCCGCCGCCTGGTGGGGGAGGATATTCAAATTATCGGCGCCGTTAAGGCCAATGCCTATGGCCACGGCGCTTTGCCCTGCGCCGAGACTATGCTGAATAATGGCGTGGATTATCTGGCGGTTTCCAATATTTATGAGGCAAGGGAATTGCGCCTGGGGGGCATAAAAGCCCCGATTATTATTTTAAGCGAGCCCCTACCCTGCCATATGGAAGAGGCCGTAAAAGAAGATATAATCCTGACGATATTCAGCTTAAAAAGGGCCGAGGCCCTTTCCGCAGCAGGGCAAAGGCTGGATAAAGTGGCTAAAATCCATTTGAAAATCGATACCGGCATGGGGAGAATCGGCTTTTACCCCGGGGCTGGGGCCATTGATGAAATTATAAAAATCTCCCAAATGCCGGCTTTAGAAATTCAGGGCATATTCAGCCATTTTGCCAATTCCGACGATAAAGATAAAACATTTGCCTTAAGGCAAATTAAGCTTTTTGAGGATTTTATAAAAGAGCTGGAGGCCCGGGGGCTTAATTTCCCCTTAAAGCATATGGCAAACAGCGGGGCGGTAGTTGAATTGCCCCAAAGCTATTTTAATATGGTAAGGCCGGGGATTATCCTCTACGGCTGCTATCCGGCGGAAAATACAGACAGAAAAAAACTGGATTTAAAACCGGTTATGTCTTTAAAAGGTCTGATAACCAATATTAAAACAGTGCCAAAAAATACCTCTATCGGTTATTCCCGCAAATGGGTTTCCTCTAAAGAGAGCTTAATTGCCACGGTGCAATTAGGCTATGGCGACGGTTTTTTGCGGGCTCTTTCCCCCGGGGCCTATGGCCTTGTGGAGGGAATAAGGGTTCCGGTTATCGGCAATATTTGTATGGATCAGCTTATGCTGGATATTAGCTGTGTTCCCCAGGCAAAAATCGGCAGCTGCGCCGTTTTCATCGGCAGGCAGGGCGGGGAGGAAATACATCTTGATGAGCTGGCAAAAACCGCTAAAACCATTAATTATGAGCTGGCCTGTTTTTTAGGGCTGCGCCTGCCGAAAATTTTTAAAAAACAGGTTTAGCTTTATAAAAATAAATAAACTTAAGCTATTCCCGGCTAAAATATTAAAAGGGCTTGCCGCAAGGCAGGCCCTTTTTTGTTTAGAAAGCTTATTTTAATTCCCGTCCTCAATGCTGATTTCATTGAATTTATCGGTAAGGTCTTTTATATGCAGCAGAGATTTCGCCTCGTCCGAGGCATCAAGAGCAATACCGCCTCTATGCATCATAAGCAGGCGGTCCCCATAGCCTACGGCATATTTTAAATTATGGGTAACCATAAGGGTAGTTAAATTCTTCTCCCGGATTAAGGCCTCAGTCAGCTGCATAACAGTTTCGCTGGAGCGCGGGTCAAGGGCCGCCGTGTGTTCGTCTAAAATTAAAAGGTCAAGAGGGGTCATGGTAGAGATTAAGAGAGCCAGGGCCTGGCGCTGGCCTCCGGATAAACTCCCCACAGATAAATGCAGCTTATCCTCAAGGCCGAGGTGAAGAAGCTCCAGCTGGCTGCGGTAAAAATCTATCCGGTTTTTATTTACGGCGGCCATAAGGCCAAAAGAGGCCCCCTTATTATCCGCCAAAGCCATATTTTCTAAAATTGTCAGCTCCGGGCAGGTTCCCTTGGAAGGGTCCTGAAAAACACGGCCGATATAATGGGATCTTTCATATTCTTTAAGCCCCTCTATACTCTTTCCCCCCAGGGATATTTCTCCGCTATCCGGGGGTATGCTGCCGCAAAGCAAATTTAAAATTGTAGTTTTCCCCGAGCCGTTACTCCCCACGACGGAAACAAACTGGTTTTTTTTGATTTCCAAATTAAAATCCTCAAATAAAACCACTTCATTTACAGAGCCGGAATTAAAGGTTTTATAAATATGCCTCAGGCTGACAAAGCCGGCCTCAGAGTTGGGTGGGGTTAACATTTTGCTTTTTCCTCCTAATGCCAAGCATATTATTAGAAACCAGGGCAATGGTGAAAATAACCGCCATAAGCAGCTTAAGGTAATTTGTAGGCAGCCCAAGAAGCATGGCAACGGTTAGGCATGATTTATAGAGAATGGCCCCCATAATTACCATGGAGGTTGCCTTAATAAAGCTGATTTTTCTAAAAAGGCTTGTGCCGATAATAACGGCGGCCAGGGCCATAACCACCATGCCGGTACCGCTTTGAATATTGGCGGATTCCGCCTGCTGGGCTAAAACGCAGCCGGCCAAAGCCGTGCATCCGTTGCCTATGGCAAGGCCGATAATCTTCATGGCGCCGGGGTCTTTCCCCAGGGAAATTACAAATTGAGGGTTATTCCCGGAGGCCCGTAAAAGAAGGCCTGATTTTGTCTTAAGGTAAATATCTACAATAAGCTTAACCCCAAGGCAAACCAGGGCAACTAAAATTAATACCCGGTAGGGTTGAATATTTGAGGCAAGAAGCGCCGCCGGGCCGGAGGTAAAAATAGTCGGCTTATTATAAAATTGAACCACGGCGCTGCCCCCCGTTATAACAAGGTTAACGCTCCACATGGAAATCATAATAAGAATTCCGGAGAGTAAATCCGTAATACGCAGCTTAACATGGAGTATCCCCGTTATGCAGCCGGCTGCCGCCCCGCAAATAAAGGCAATAAGACAAGCCAGCCAGGGGTTTATCCCGGCCCCGATAACCATGGCGGCCACACAGGCCCCCAAGGGGAAGGTGCCGTCTACGGAGAGATCGGGAAAGCCCAGCACCCGGTAGGTAATATATACCCCCACCGCCATAATGCCGTAGATAAACCCCTCTTCCAGCACATTTTGAATTAAACCGAGGATAATATCCATATTGGCCCAGCTTTCTAATATTTACTCATTAAGGCCTACTGCTTCGGCAGAGGCATATTCGGCAGGCAGGCTAAGGCCGAGTTTTGCCAAAACATCTTTATTATAAATTGGCACGCAGTCAGAAACCTGATAAACCGGGGTAGCGGATGCCGCCGCCTCGCCTTTAAGAATTTTGGCCGCCATTTGCCCGGTCTGATGCCCAAGGGCCAGATAATCAATGCTTTGAGAGGCCAGGCAGCCGTTTTTAACCTGCTCCTCCTCAGAGCCGAAGACGGGGATATTCTTATTATTGGCAGCCTGCAAAAGCAGGGAAAGATTATTAACAACATTATTATCGGTGAAATTATTAATACAGTCAACACCTTTTGCCGTAAGAGCCTGCGCCCCTCCGGAAACTTCGGAGGCATTTGTTACACCCCTATCGATAATTTCAAAACCGTAGGCGGGGGCCAGCTCCTTAATCTCCTTAAGCTGGGAGACGGAATTCGGCTCGCTGGTGGTATAAATTATACCGATAGTTTTAGCCTGAGGCAAAAAGGCCCGAATCATTTTAACCTGCTGTTCTAAAGGGAGAACATCGGAAGAGCCTGTGCAATTTGTGCCGGGGTTTTCAATAGATTTTACAATCCCCGCCGCCACAGGGTCTGATACCGCCGTAAAGATAATGGGAATATCCGTATCTTTTGCGGCGCTGAAGGCGGACATAGCCGCAGGGGTGGCAATACCCATAATAAGGTCATATTTTTTTGAGACCATGTTTTTAGCAATTAAATCGCTGGTGGAAGGATCTCCCTGAGCATTTTGAAAATCCACGGTGAGGTTAATTCCTTCTTTAAGGCCGGCATCTTCAAGGCCGGCTATAAAGCCGTTATAGCAATTATCCAAAGAGGGATGAGGGGCATACTGAATAATACCCACCTTATAAGTATTTTTCTCTCCCGTGGATCCTAATACCTGATTATCCGGTTTTTGAGCGCAGGCCCCCAAAAGCGCCGCCATTGCTAAAGCGGCCAAAATAGCCGCGGTTTTTTTAAATAAGTTTTTCATAATAAATCCTCCTATTTTAAGCTTTTAAATTTTAAAAATATTTTTATTGTTTTTAAATAATTGTTTTAGCCGCCACCAGTATTCCGCCATAAAAACACCCCCAATCAAAATAAAAAAGCCCCTGCCCCTGCAATTCAGGGACAAGAGCATTGCTCCTGCGGTACCACCCGGATTGGCGAATTCGCCCACTTATTCCGCATACAAATATATGCGCTTCCATGATAACGGGTGAAGATCCCGGCAATTACTACTTGTTGCCTTTCGTTTTGCCCTCATAAGTCCATTCAATATACCGCATTTGGCCGCAATTTCACCGTCTGCGGCTCTCTTTGCAAATGCCATGTATACCTACTCTTCTTAATCATCGGTTTTAAAGTTAATATTTAATTTACACTTAATTATATGCAATACTTTTAGGAATGTCAAATATTATTTTTTGCTTTGAGAATAACAAAGAAAATATTGGAAGATTAAGCAGCATAGATAAAAGACCAGCTATAACCGGCTTATTTTTAGGCTTTTATTTTAGGAAAAGTTTTCCCCTTGATTATACTATTTAAGTGCCTTAAACTTAAATATAAGTAAAAGGCGGCAGGGGTTTGGGGGGAAAGGCAATGAAGGAGAGGGTATGGACAATGGAAGAGATAATTAAAGGTTATTTGGAAATGGCTGAACTGAACCTGGCTCTGGCTGAAGATTTTGCCCCCTTGGAGTTTGAAACAGGGGAGAAGATAAATAAAGAAGCAGAATAATTTGCCTGTAAAGGAATAAAAACCCACCCTTTTGGGGAAGACTTTGCAGTAATAAAATAAATACTGCGGAGTGAGTTTTGTGAATAAAAAAACCGAAGTAAAACGGGGAGATATATTCTTTGCCCAGTTAAACCCGGTGCAAGGCTCTGAACAGGGCGGCTGCCGCCCAGTTTTAATTGTTCAAAACGATATCGGCAATACTTATAGCCCCACTACCATTGTTCTGGCAATTACCTCTCAAATAGAAAAGGCCAAACTGCCAACCCATGTAGAGCTTACCCCGGCAGAAAGCGGCCTGGAGCTTTATTCGGTGGTACTGGCGGAGCAAATGCGCACTATTGATAAAGGCCGGCTTAAACAAAGAGTTACAACCTTGGAGGGCCGGACTATAGAAAAAATCAACAGGGCAATGGCGGTGAGTATAGGTTTGCCGTATTAACATAAGCTGAATACACTTTTTAGAGATATAAAGAGCCGTTTCGGCTCTTTTTTTATTATACAGGCAAAAACAAAAAACTAATGCATAGAGTATATAAAAAATAAGGGGGTTATGGCCATGGCTGCCCTAATCGGTATTTGCGCCGGTATTGATTATGGAGAAAACAATATTTTCTCCCGCCGCAGCTATGTTCAGGCTGTGGAAAGAGCCGGGGGTTTGCCGCTGATAATTCCCCCCTTAAAAGAAAAAAAAAGTGCAGAAAAGCTAATAGAAACCTTAGATGCCCTGATTTTTGCCGGGGGAGGGGATATTGCCCCCATTTATTTTAAAGAAGAGCCCCATATTGCCTTAGGCAATGTAGAGCCCGAGAGGGATAGATTTGAAATTGCCTTAGCCGCCTTAGCCTGGGAAAGGAATTTGCCTGCCCTTGGTATTTGCCGGGGTATGCAATTAATAAATATTGCCTTAGGGGGTGATATATGGCAGGATTTAGAAATGAGGGGGGGCGCCCTGCTCCAGCATAATCAAAAGGCCCCTCCCTGGCATGGCAGCCATAGGGTGGAAATTACCAAAGCCCTGTCTAAATTAGGCGGGCCTAGGCTTTGGCCCGTAAACAGCCTTCATCATCAGGGCATACGCAAAGTTGCGGATAATTTAAAAATAGAGGCAAAAGCCGCAGACGGCGTAATTGAGGCAATTTCCGCTCGGGATAAGGGTTTTTTTATAGGGGTACAGTGGCATCCCGAATGGTTGGGGGATGCCCCCTGGGGAGATGGGCTGTTCAAAGCTTTGGTTTTGGCAGCCCATTAAGGCTTAAGTATTAAAACCCTTTTAATTTGGCTTTTATTGTCAATCGGCAGGATAATAGCAGTTAGCGGAGAACTTATTCTAAACGGCAAACTTATTGTAAGCATACAGTTTTTATTAATTAATCTATCCGGGAGGCGGCATGAGTAAGGCCTTAGCCCTTCAACAATTATATAAAAGCCTGGAAAATTGCAGGGCTTGCCCCCTGGGGGAAACAAGGCAAAACCTGGTTTTCGGCAAAGGGAGCCCTAATGCTTTAATTATGTTTATCGGGGAAGGCCCCGGGGCTGATGAGGACAAGCTGGGCCAGCCCTTTGTGGGCAGAGCAGGGCAATTATTGGATCAGATTTTAGAGGCTGCCCAATTACCCTGGGAGGATATTTATATTGCCAATGTGGTAAAATGCCGCCCCCCTAAAAACCGCCTGCCCCAGCCGGAGGAAATTGCGGCCTGCAAGGTTTATTTAAGGGAACAATTGCGGATAATAAAACCTAAAATAATTGTTTGCTTAGGGGCTCTGGCTACTCAATTAGTTATTGACCCCAAGGCAAAAATTACTAAAGTTCGGGGAATTTGGGTAGAAAAAGGCGCCTTTAAAATTATGCCAACCTTTCACCCCGCCGCCCTTTTAAGAGACGGCAGCAGAAAAAGGTCTGTTTGGGAGGATATGCAGCAGGTTAGGGAGGCTTATTTAAAAATTAAGAGCCAATAGGCGCAAGGCGCAGATTAAAGCGGCCGCCCTTTAAGGAGATATTAATGCAAAAATATACCAGCCTTTGCCCGGAAAAAACATGGGCCTTAGGGGAGGAAATAGGCAAAAGAATCCCCCCCGGTACTGTTTTAGCCCTCTATGGGGATTTGGGCGCAGGCAAAACCTTATTCGCCCAAGGTCTTGCAAAAGGACTTGGGGTTTTAGAAAGGGTAAAAAGCCCCACTTTTACCCTGATGGAAGAATATAAGGGGCGTTTGCCCTTTATCCATATAGATGCCTACCGCCTTACAGAAGACGAAATATGGGAAACCGGCCTTTTAGAGGCCATAGACGGCGAAAATATAGTGCTTATAGAATGGGCCGGCAATTTAGGCTTAAATTTGCCGCCGGAGGCTTTAAAAGTTGTTTTTGAAAAGTTTTACAGCCCCGATGCCCAGTGGAGGGAAATTATTTTTAATTGCCCTAAGGCTCAATGCCCCTGGCTTAGCCGGGCTCTTGCCGCTCTTAATTCAAGGCCGCCTCCTCATGCTTAAGCTAATTTTTAACCGGTTTTTACTTTTGCCAATAAGTGTTTTTAGGAGGTTAGACCTTTGATTATTTTAGCGATAGATACCGCCACCAGTTGCTGCGGCGCCGCGGTGGTGGATGAATGCGGCGTTTTGGCCCAATTTTCCCTTAATGTGGGCAAAACCCATTCTCAGTCCTTTTTACCTATGGTGGAGGCCCTTTTAACCCATGCCCAGCTGCCTCTGGCAGAAATGTCCGCCATTGCCGTAACCGCCGGGCCGGGCTCATTTACCGGCCTCAGAATCGGAATTGCCACGGCCAAGGCCTGGGGTCAGAGTATGAGTATGCCTTTAATCGCTATTGATACTTTAGAGGCTTTAGATGCCGCCGCCGGCAGCCAGGGCTTAATTTGCCCGATTTTAGATGCCCGTAAGGGAGAAGTTTATTGCGCCCTTTTTGAGGACGGCAAAAGGCTTTGGGAGGATACGGCAATTACACCTTTGGAATTAGCCGCCCGGCTTAAAGAAATGGGCCGGCCCGTTATAATAGTGGGGGATGGTTTAGCCGCCCATTGTGAAATGCTGGCTGAAGAATTAGGCGATATTTTTATGGAAGCCACGGAAATTGCCAATGTAACAGCGGCTGCCGGAGCCGGAATCCTGGCAAGGGGCTATTATCAGGCTACCGATACTCTTACTCCGGAAGAATTGGAGCCTAAATATTTAAGGCTCTCAGAGGCGGAAGCCCGCCTGTTAAAGCAGGAAAAACCTTAAAATACAAATAACGGCGGTTTAAAATAGTAATTAAAAGGGGATTTGAGCAGCCCTTGTATGGGGGAAATTTATGGCCGATTTAGAAATACGCTCCCTCTCCATAGAAGATTTGGATGATTTGGCCCAGCTGGAGGAAGCATCTTTTTCTGAAGCCTGGAGCAGGGAATCCTTCCGCAGGGAGCTGGAGGCTAATTTTACAGCCCGCTATTTCGGGGTGTTTTTTCAAGGCAGGCTTATAGCCTATATCGGTTATTGGCTTATTATGGATGAGGGGCATATTGCAAATATTGCCGTTCACCCTTTGTTTAGAGGCCGGGGGATTGGAGAGGCTCTTTTAGGCTATGCCATGGCCCATTGCAGGGGGGAATCGGCAAATAAAATGACCCTTGAAGTACGCAAAAGCAATACAGCCGCCCGCAGTTTATATGAAAAGATGAATTTTAAAAATTGCGGAGTAAGGCCCGGCTATTACAGTAATGGGGAAGATGCCGTAATTATGTGGGCAAATATTAAGGATTTGCCGGAATAAACTCAGTAAAGCTATTTTAAGCAAATTATGGGGCGGGTGTATTTTGAATATAAGCAATCAAAAATCAAAAACAGAGGCAAAAGAAAATAAAGCCTTAATTTTAGCCATCGAAACTAGCTGTGATGAAACAGCTGCCGCAGTTGTTGAAAACGGCAGGCGGGTATTATCTAATATTATTTATTCTCAAATACCCGTACATCGCAAATATGGCGGCGTGGTGCCGGAAATTGCTTCCCGCTGCCATTTGGAGGCAATTGTTCCCGTGGTGGAAAAGGCCTTAAAAGATGCCGCTAAAAGCTTTGAGGATTTAGACGCTATCGCCGTTTCCTCAGGCCCCGGGCTTGTGGGGGCCTTATTAGTAGGGGTTTCATATGCCAAGGCCTTGGCAATGGCCTTAAATAAGCCCATAATCGGAGTGCATCATTGGCATGGGCATATTAAGGCGGTTTTTTTAGAGCATCAGCCGGATTACCCCTTTTTAGCCCTGGTTGTTTCAGGCAGCCACAGCGGCCTGGTGGAGGTTAAAGGCCGGGGGGATTATCATCTGTTGGGGGAAAGCAGGGATGATGCTGCAGGGGAAGCCTTTGATAAAATTGCCCGCGCCCTAGGTTTGGGCTATCCCGGCGGCCCGGCTATTGAAGAAGCAGCTAAAGGGGGTGACTATAATTATATTTCTTTCCCTCGGGCCTGGCTGGAAGAGGGCTGGGATTTCAGCTTCAGCGGTTTAAAATCCGCCGTTTTAAATTATTTAAACCAAAGGCAGATGAAAGGCGAACCGGTTTCAGAAGCTGAAATACCTCATTTGGCGGCTTCCGCCCAGGAGGCAATTACCGAGGTTTTGGCCGTAAAAGCGGTTAAGGCCGCCCGTTTACTAAACTATAAGCAAATAGCTTTAGTAGGGGGGGTGGCGGCCAATAAAAGGCTGCGGGCCCTTTTAACGGAAAAAGGCGCCGGCCTTGAAATTCTCTGGCCAAGTGCCGTTTATTGCACCGATAATGCGGCCATGATAGGCGCGGCTGCCTATGAGCTTTATTCGGAGAATAAAATTTCATCTTTAAGCCTTAATGCGGATCCCCGGCAAAAACTTTTTAAATAGCTTATTTAAACAGATTAAGACACTTTATGCATATATTCAGCTTATTTTCTTTTTAATGCGCCAAATTAGGCCTGTGGATACTGTGAATAAGTCTGTTAATAACTGTTTAAAGCGTAAATGCCTTTGTGTATAAGTATTTAGAATAAAAGCCGGATAATTTCTTTTTAATTAAGGTCAAGAGTAAGGCCTATTTCATAAGTATGAATAATTATAGGGGAAAACCGCTTGCTTTTTTAAAGCCCAGGCTCTTTTCGCCTTTTTTTAAAACATATTTTGCAGGGCAACGGAATTTGTCAGGTAATAGGTTTTGCTGGGGAAAACTATTCTTTAAAAAAGGCAGGTTAATCTGGGGTTTTATGGAAATATTTATTAGTTTATAAAGTTGTTTAGGTTTTCTTACTTAAATATTGATTAGCGGGGAACTGTGTATGATCGGTATAAAGGATAATTCGCAGGTGTATAATCAAAAAAGTGAAGATTGCCGGAATGATTATGAAACAGTAAATTCTTTGTCGCTGGAAAATAGCTTGTCCTCGGATAAGGGGTTCTCCCTTGAAGATGCCCGGGGGGATTTCCTTCGCCATTTAGGGGAAACTGCGGCAGCTATCCTCCATGAGGTGCGGAATCCTTTACAAACTACAAGAGCCTTTATTCAAAATATGGAAAGATCCTTCCCTAAAAACAGCGATTTTGCGGAGTATTTTCCTCTTATCTTGGATGAGCTGGAAAGGGCCGATTTACTTTTAAAGGATTATTTAAGATTTACCCGGCAGGAACCCCCTTTAATTGAATCCGCAAGCCTTATTACCCTTTGCAGGGAAACAATTATGCTGGTTAGAAGCGGCGCCGCTCTTAAGGGGATCAGCCTTGAAGAAAGCTACCCCAAGCAGGATGTTTTTTTAATGGTGGATGCCCAGCGCATAAGGCAGGTTTTACTTAACCTTATTTTAAACGCCTTTGATGCCTGTATTGGGGGGGGAAGAGTAAAAATTAAGGTAAAGTTAAAACCCAAGGAGGTTTTGCTTGGAGTGGAGGATAATGGCTGCGGAATTGAAGGCCCTAGGCTAAAACATATTTTTGACCCCTTTTACACAACAAAGCCTAAGGGAACAGGGCTGGGCCTATGCCTATGCTGTAAAATAATCCACAGCCATGGGGGCTACCTTAAGGTTTATAGTAAGGGCGGCCGGGGCACGGTTTTTACAATTGTCTTCCCCAGGCCAAATCCGGGTATAGCATAAAAAAGGGTTAAATTATTTCTGCCTAGGGCATTTGTCTTCATGCATCTTATTGCTAAATGGGCGGGAAAGGTATATAATACCAAAGTATAGTGTTATTCTATGCTTTATATCCTTTGGGAGGTATGTATATGTCTCTTCTCTCAGATGCCCGTTTAATCGCCGAAAAGGACCCTGCCGCCAAAAGTACATTAGAGGTGGTTTTATTATATCCCGGCTTTCATGCTTTGATTTTCCACCGTATTGCCCATGCCCTGTACCGCGGTAAATTGTTTTTTTTAGCTAGGCTTATTTCCCAATGGGGGCGCTTTTTTACCGGAATCGAAATTCACCCCGGGGCCGTAATCGGGGAAGGCCTCTTTATTGACCATGGCATGGGAATAGTAATCGGAGAAACCGCGGAAATCGGCAATAATTGCACAATATACCATGGAGTAACTCTGGGGGGAACAGGGAAGGACAGGGGCAAAAGGCATCCCACTATTGGCAGCAATGTGCTTATCGGCACCGGCGCCAAGGTTCTCGGCCCCTTTAGAGTGGGGGATAATTCCATGGTAGGGGCTAATTCGGTAGTCCTTAAACAAATAGATTCCGATACTACGGTAACCGGTATTCCGGGGCGGCCGGTAAAATCCGCCTCGGTGAGGGTGCCCTCGGTAGATTTAGACCAAATAAACCTGCCGGACCCGGTTATGCAGGAATTTTGCAGTTTTTATGATACCCTGAATATGATGGAAAGACGGATACGCCAATTAGAGGCCCAATTAGAGGTTCAGTTGGAATCCCAATTTGAGGCTAAAATTGAGGCCCAATCAGGGTCAGATTCTCAAGCGGAATTTAAGGCGGAATTTTAAAATGATACCTCGCCGAAGCGGCGGGAGGAATAATTTGCGCTGAATTATAAGTATAAGGAGGCGGGCTAAGCCCGCCTCCTTATTTAAATAAATTCCGTTTTAAATAAATTCCGGTTTAAATAAATTCCGGTTTAAATAAATTCTGGTTTAAGTAAATTTCTGGTTTAAAAGAATAAGAGGGCTAATTTAGCCCCCCTCTTAATGTTAACGGTTAATAAAAAAGGCCGCAAATTTATTGCGGCCTAAAGCTTTAAAGTGTAGCCGGTGTATATTTTTAGGCTCATTTTGTTAAAATAAGCCCAGGGCTTTTAGCCGCCAATAGTACCCATTTCCCTTGTTTGGCTGCCAAAGGCGTGTTTTAGAGGTTTTTCCGCCACGGCCTTTTCAATTAAAGCTATAATTTCCTCATCGGGGGCATTCCCTCTTAAAAGGGGGAAGAAATCATAATATTCCCTATGGTGAAGGCAGGGGTAAAGCTTGCCGTCTGAGGTAAGCCGCAGGCGGTTGCAATCGGCGCAAAAGTGATTGCTGATTGCGCTGATAAAACCAATGCTCCCCTTAAAACCGGAAGGCCTGAAAATAGCGGCCGGGCCGTTGCCGTATATTTTGGCAGGCTCTAAATTCCCCAGGGGGGCTAAAAGCTCCCGTATTTCATGGCTGGGGATAAAGTTTTCGGCAACACAAAAGCCGTTACTGCCAATAGGCATTAGCTCAATAAAGCGAATATGCAGGGGTTTATCCTTTGCTAAAAGGGCTAAATCCAAAAATTCATCATCATTAAAGCCTTTAACCGCCACAATATTAATTTTTACAGGGTCAAGCCCCGCTTTAAGAGCCGCCTCAATGCCCTCAAGGGTATTTTCCAAAGAGCCCCCCCGGGTAATATAATGGAAGCGCTTAGGGTTAAGGGTATCCAGGCTGATATTTACCCTGCTTACCCCGGCAGCCTTTAATTTTGCTGCCAGTTTGGGCAATAGCTGACCATTAGTGGTAATGCTGATATCCTTAAAGCCCAGGGGGCGGATATTTTCTAAAAGGGGGAAGAGTATTTTGCTTATCAGGGGTTCTCCGCCGGTTATTCTTAATTTATTTATGCCTATTTTTTCAAAAAGGGCGAGAATACGGTATATTTCCTCCGCCCGGAGTATATTATCATGAGGTATTCCCGAAATGCCTTTTTCCGGCATACAATAGCGGCAGCGCATATTGCATTTATCGGTTATTGAGAGGCGCAAATAGCTTATATTGCGTCCGTAGGATGTTAAAGTCATTTTTTACTCCCCTAAAGGTTTTTAGTATTTGGGCCGGCTTAGAGCTAAAAATAAAGCCGCCTGTTTAGCCCTTTTATGATAACATCTGAAACCGATAATTTCAAGCCGCTATAACGCTTTAATTTACTCGCTATTAAAAAACGGAGGAAAATTAAGGGAATTAAAGAAAAATTGAGTAAATAGCCTATTTTAGCCAATAAATGCCAAAACCGGGCCTTATAATAGGTTTGCCTGAATTTGTAAGGTTATATATTATATTTAATGTACGGTTAGCACTCGCTTTCAGCGAGTGCTAATAGAAAAGCAATCGAGGAGGTATAATAATGAATATCAGACCTTTGGGAGAAAGAGTAGTTGTTAAAATCACTGCTTCCGAGGAAGTTACCAAAGGCGGCATAGTGCTGCCGGATACCGCTAAAGAAAAGCCCCAGCAGGGTGAGGTTATTGCCGTAGGCAGCGGCCGCCTTTTAGAAAACGGCTCCCGTTGCCCTCTGGAAGTTAAAGTTGGGGATAAAATTATTTTCTCCAAGTATTCCGGCAATGAGATTAAACAAATGGGTGATGAATACCTTATTTTAAACGGGGATAGAGATATACTGGCTATTATTGATTAGTACCGAAATATTTAATTGTTTATTATTGGCTGATAATTAATTCCGCATAAACAAGGAGGAAATAGGAATGGCAAAACAAATAGTTTTTTCAGAAGAGGCCCGTCATGCTCTGGAGCGGGGCGTAAATGCTTTATCTGATGCAGTAAAGGTAACCCTGGGCCCCAAAGGCCGGAATGTGGTTTTGGATAAAAAATTCGGTTCCCCTCTTATTACAAATGACGGCGTTACCATTGCCAGAGAAATCGAGCTTGAAGATAATATAGAGAATATGGGGGCTGCTTTAATTAAGGAAGTAGCCACAAAAACCAATGATGTTGCCGGAGACGGCACCACCACAGCCGCCCTTTTGGCTCAGGCCATTATCAGGGAAGGCATGAAGAATGTCGCAGCCGGCGCTAATCCCATGATACTTAAAAAAGGGATAGAAATGGCGGTTACCGTAGCCGTAGATGAGCTTAAAAAGAATTCTAAAAAAGTTGAAAACAGAAGCGCCATTGCTCAGGTTGCTTCTATTTCCGCAAATGAGCCCGCCATCGGCGAGCTGATTGCCGATGCTATGGAAAAAGTAGGCAATGACGGCGTTATTACCGTTGAGGAAAGCCAGGGCTTTGAAACCACTCAGGAAGTTGTTGAGGGTATGCTTTTTGACAGGGGCTATCTCTCTCTTTATATGGTAACGGATACCGATAAAATGGAGGCTGTTTTAAGCGAGCCTTATATTTTAATTACCGATAAAAAGATCTCAGCCATTTCCGATATTGTACCTATTTTAGAAAAAGTTGTTCAGGCCGGCCGCCATATGCTGATAATTGCCGAAGATTTGGAAGGCGAGGCTTTGGCTACTTTAGTTTTAAATAAATTGCGGGGTACCTTTACCTGTGTTGCGGTAAAAGCTCCCGGCTTTGGAGAAAGACGCAAGGCTATGCTGCAGGATATCGCCATTTTAACCGGCGGCACCGTAATTTCTGAAGAAGTTGGCCTGAAGCTTGAAAACACCTCTTTAGAAATGCTTGGTCAGGCTCGTCAGGTTAAAGTTAATAAAGAAAATACCACTATTATTGACGGCTTCGGCGATGCTCAGGAAATTGCCGACAGAGTTAAGCAAATCCGCATTCAGGCGGAAGAAACCACTTCTGAATTTGACCGGGAAAAACTTCAGGAGCGTCTTGCTAAATTAGCCGGCGGCGTGGCGGTTATTAAAGTAGGCGCCGCTACCGAAACCGAATTAAAAGATAAAAAGCTTAGAATAGAAGATGCCCTTTCCGCCACCCGGGCCGCAGTTGAAGAGGGTATTGTTGCCGGCGGCGGTCTGGCTCTTCTGGAGGTTTTACCTGCCGTTGAGGCTTTAAACCCCGAGGGAGATATTAAAACAGGCATTAATATTATTAAAAAAGCTTTGGAAGAACCCCTTAAACAAATTGCCAATAATGCCGGCATGGAGGGGGCCGTGGTAGTGGAAAAAGTTAAGGCTTCCCCCAAAGGCGTAGGCTTTAATGCGGCTAATGAAAAATATGAGAATATGATTGAATCCGGCATAGTAGACCCCGCCAAAGTAACCCGCACCGCTTTACAAAATGCGGCAAGTATTGCGGCTATGCTCCTCACAACCGAAACGGTAGTTGCGGATATCCCCAGCGAGAATGAGAATATGCCCAATATGGGCGGCATGGGCGGCGGTATGCCCGGGATGATGTAAAACCTTATTTAGAATTTATCTCAGATTTAAATAAAGCTTTAACTAAAGCTTAAACTAAAGCTTAAAAAAAAGTTTAAAATAAAGAAGGGCCTAAAAAAGGCCCTTCTTTTTTATCCTTTTATCTCAGCTAAATTTAAGGTATAATAATATACAAGCATAATATTAAGAAGGGGTGGGGGCGTGGGTAAAAGGACTGTGATTTGGGATATTATCTCGGCTGTTTTTTTAATCCTGGCTATTTTGGGCTATAAATGGCTTATTCTTTCAGGCGCTTATAGTTTTTGGGCAATTGCCTGCCTGTTTTTACTGGGAATTATCTTAGGCTGGGATTATTTTATCAGCCGTATTTCGGCTTTAGGCCGCCTCACTTATGATTTGCGGCGGTTTTTAATAATAGGCCTCCCCTTAATCCTTATTTATCTTTCCGCCTTTACCGCCAAAATAAATACATTGCCCCTGCCGGAGTTTTTTCTCAGCCTTTGCCGATTCGTGGCTGACGGCAGGGAGTATTATGCCCCGCTAATTCCCATGATTTTAGGGTATATATTTATTACGGGTTTTTATAAAAAGGATTGGTAATAAAATTTTTGGCGCTAAAATAAACCGATAATAAAAGAGCGCTTTGGCGCTCTTTTTAAGTATTAAGGATATTTTAAAGTATTAAGGCAGCATAGGCGGGTTTATAGAGATTTTTTTGCCAAAATCATGAAAGTAATTTTCAATTACTAAAGTAGCCTGGGTATTTTCTTTAGAAACCCCGCTGATTATAGCCTGAATTATTTTTGCCTCCCCCCGGCGGGAAATATAAAGGTCAAAAGTAATATCCTTAAAATACTCTTCAATCCATTTATCCTCTAAAACCGGGAATAGTTTTATGCGCCGGGTTTTAATTCCTTCAACTTCGGTTTTGCCTAAATCAACTGCCCTGCCGGGGGAGGAAAACAAAAAATTTTTTTCCGGGTTTAATTCATTAATAAGGATAGACGCCCCCTTAAGGCTTATGCCTTCCACCTTATTCCATTTGCCGTTTAAAGGGTCTTGCTGATAAAAGCAATCCCCAATATGGTAAATATTTATGGCAGTTCCTAAAATACTCCCCTCAATATGGCGCTTATCAAGAGATTTTTCTCCTTCCAAAACAGAAAATACCCGTTTTTCATCCTCTATAAATAAAGTGGAGCGGGCCTTAAAACGATATGTATCCGCGGCAAAGGTATTGGCAATGGCCTCTGTGGCAAGCTCCAGGGGGTCGCGGTTTTCCTTAAATATACCCTGCTTATTCACGGCATAGCCAAGGGAAAACAGTAAAATTAAAACTATTCCCCCGCTGATTATTAAACCCCTTAGGGAATTGCCCGGCAGCCTTTTTTTGCCCTCCTCCGGTTTCGGGCTTGTTTTTTTCTTCCGCATTATTTAGCCTCCCAAAAGGGTTTTTTTATCTATATGCAATTTTAAGGCTTTTATGCCAAAAAGCCCGGGGGCAGAAAGGATTTTAGAGGCCCGGCAAAGAATAATCACCCATACGGAGGTGTATAATTTGAGTAGCGATTTTACAAAGGTGTTTTTTACCGAGGAGGAAATAAAGGCCAGGGTAAAGCAGTTAGCGGAAGAAATAAGCGCTTATTATAAAAAAATGGCGGCCGGGGAGGTTGTCGCCATCGGTATTTTAAGAGGCTCGGTTATTTTTATGAGTGATCTTATCCGTAAAATAGATATTCCCCTGATGATTGATTTTATGAGTATTCGCAGCTATGGCAATTCCACAACCTCCAGCGGTTCTGTGGAAATAATTCAGGATATATCCCTTCCCCTAGAGGGGAAGCATGTTTTAATTGTAGAGGATATTGTAGACAGCGGCCTGACTTTAACTTCCCTAAAAGAGAACCTTTGGGCCAAGGGCCCCAAAACCCTTAAGGTTTGCTCTCTTTTAAGCAAGCCCTCCCGCCGCCAGGTGGAGGTTGATATTGATTTTTTAGGTTTTGAGGTGCCGGATGAGTTTTTAATCGGCTATGGTTTGGATTATGCTAATTATTATCGGGAATTGCCTTTTATTGCTGCTCTTAACCCACGGGTTTATCTGGAAGATACATCCAAATAAGAATGGAGGTATGCTAATGAAAACGGAGGAAAATATCACATGGGGTTTTTGTAAAGCGGTAACAGATGAAATGCTCGCCCGCCTATTACCGCTGGAAGAGGAGAACCTCAAGGCTTTATCTGAACAAAAAGGGATTTATATTGTTGCCTATGAAGGCAATGAGCTGGGTTTTGGCCTTTGGTCGGGCAAGGCCCCCAGGGTTGTTTTTGTCGGGCTATCCAAGGCAAACAGCGCCCGGCATTTTAAAAGCGGGTATACAGGCACTTCTACCATGAGGCGTTCTTTGGCCGCCCTGCTTCAGGCAAAACTTAATTTGGTGCCTATTCCCAGAAGTAAAGACCCCAAGGATAATGACCGCTACAATAATTATTCCCTGGATGAAGAAAGCGAAGATAAGCTTACCCAATGGATGAAAGAGAATTTCCGCATCGCCTGCTATGAATTTGCCTCCGCCAAAAGCGAAGAGCTTCATAGGGCTATGATAGAGTATAATGTGCCGATGTTTAATTTCCAAAATAACCCCGAGAATAAATACGGGGCGGAAATTAAGGTCTATCGTAAAAAATGCGCTGCCGAGGCCGCCCTTAATGAAGGGAAAGCCTGATAAAATTAAGGCTTAAATAAAAGCTTAAATTAAAAGAGCCGGAAACACTGTTTTTGGCATAAATAAAGGGGCCTCTTAAGAGGCCCCTTTATTTTAGTAAAAATTAAGCATTTAAAAGTTATTGGAGTTTTGGCTGTTGTTTACATTTTTAGCATTTGTGCAATTATCGGCATTTTTAAAATTACTGGTTTTGTTTGAAGTATTGGCATTTTTACTTTTATTAGGGTGATTAGGATTGGCGCTTTCATAGGTGTTGTTACCGGTATTATTACCGGTTTTGTTTGTGCCGCAGTTTTCCTGAGTGTTTTGGGCTGTGTTTTTCTGATTGGAAGTATTCTTGTTTTTGTAATTAGTAGTCATATTTTCCTCCTTTTTCAAATCGGCCTGCAAATTTAGTTTCCCCTTAAAAATAAAAATTATAAGCGCATTTATTAAAAACTCTCAAAAATATAAAAAGCTATTAAAAAAACTTTAAATCTCTGGAATTTAATTAAACGAGCTTTTTTAGAAAGGTTTTAGGCTTATTTTCTCCCCTAAAAGCCAAATTATACCTAAAAACCAGTGTTTATAAGTAAAAAAATATAAAAAAATATAAAAAAATAAAACAGGCTTGTATTATAAAATAAATTATGCTAGAATTATTTTTAATTATATATGCGGCTGTGACGGAGATAAGTAAGTAACAAGGCGCCTTTAACAGGGAATGCCGGCCAAAGACTGGAAGCCGGCAAAAAGTGCGGTTACTGAAATTCCCTCCCGAGCCTCCGGATGAAAGCCAAAAGCAAGTAGTTCCGGACGGATTTCCTCCGTTAGCGGGAATACATATCGGGAATTCCCTGTATGGATAAAGCGGGCTTTTTAGCCAAATTGGGTGGTACCACGAATGCATTCGTCCCTTTAGGATGAAGGCATTTTTTTATTTAAACATAAAAAACAGGCAAATCAGCATAAAAAATAATTTAGCGGGGGGATAATTAATGTATTGGGACAAAAGGCTGGAATGCATAAGCCGGGATGAATTAAGCCAACTCCAGCTTGGAAGGCTGAAAAACATTGTTAAACATACTTATAATAATGTGGAGGGCTATCGCCTGGCCATGGAAGAAAAGGGGATTTTGCCCGGGGATATAAAAAGCCTGGAGGATTTAGCTAAATTGCCCTTTACCACAAAGCAGGATTTACGGGACAGCTACCCCTACGGCCGCTTTGCCGTGCCCTTAAGGGATATTGTGAGAATTCATGCCTCAAGCGGTACCACAGGCAAGCAAACGGTTGTGGGCTATACCAGGAACGATTTAAATACCTGGTCTGATCTTGTAGCCCGGGGCCTTACGGCCTGCGGCGCCACAAAAGAGGATATTATTCAGGTTTCCTATGGTTACGGCCTTTTTACCGGGGGTTTGGGGCTCCATTATGGGGCCGAGCTTCTTGGGGCGTCTGTAATACCTACCTCCGGGGGGAACAGTAAAAGGCAGGTTATTATGATGCAGGATTTCGGCTCTACAATTTTATGCTGCACCCCTTCTTATGCTTTATTCCTTTCAGAATTAATGGCGGAGAGCGGAGTTAAGCCGGGGGATTTAAAGCTTAAGGCCGGAATTTTCGGGGCCGAGCCCTGGAGCGATGAAATGCGGGATGAAATCGAAGCCCGTTTGGGGCTTTCGGCCTATAATATTTATGGCTTATCTGAAATAATGGGGCCGGGGGTTTCCATAGAATGCGAGGCCAAAAACGGTATGCATATTTGGGAAGACCACTATTTGCCTGAAATAATCGACCCTGATACCGGGGAGGTTTTACCCAAAGGGCAAATGGGGGAATTAGTTTTTACCGGCCTTACCAAAGAGGGTATACCCATGGTGCGCTACCGCACCCGGGATTTAACCCGCCTTTATTATGAGCCCTGCTCCTGCGGGCGTACCCATGTAAGAATTGACAGAATTATGGGCAGAAGCGATGATATGCTGATTATTCGGGGGGTTAATGTATTCCCATCTCAGGTGGAAAGTGTTCTTCTGGCTTTAGGAGAAACCTCTCCCCATTATCATATTGTAGTTGACAGGCTGGGGAATTTAGATACCATGGAGGTTCAGGTAGAGGTTTCCGACAGTCTCTTTTCAGACCAGGTTCGCTCTTTGGAATCCTTAGGTAATCGGATTAGAAAAGAGCTGGAGCAGATATTGGGTGTATCCTGCAAAGTAACCCTGGTAGAGGCCAAAACCCTTGCCAGAAGCGAGGGCAAGGCTATTCGGGTTACCGATTTACGGAAAAAGAAATAAAAGCCTTTTATATGTTTATTTAAGAAAACAGCTTTAAAAAAGGCCGGGAGGAAAAGACCCCCGCTTGTGGAAATATAATTATAGAGAAATAATTATATAGAAAAATAGATTATATAATTAAATATTCTTAAATAGGCATATAAATAATACTCTGAAACACTGAATATCCGGGCCGAAAACAAAAGGCCGGCCGCCAAAAGCTTGAGGGGCGGTGGGGCCTGATAAAAGGAGGGTAATTATGGCCGTTAAACAAATCTCTATTTTTGTGGAAAATAAAAAAGGCAGGCTTTTGGCGGTAACAGATTGCTTGGGGAATAAAAATATAAATATCCGGGCTTTATCCGTTGCGGATACCTCGGATTATGGCATTTTGCGCTTAATTGTGAATAATCCGGAGGCCGCCGAGGCCGCCTTAAAGGAATGCGGCTTTACCGTAAGCGTTAATCAGGTTATAGCGGTGGAGGTGCCGGATATTCCCGGCGGCTTCAGCAGCATTTTAAGAAATATGGATAAGGCAGGGGTAAATGTAGAGTATTCCTACGCCTTTCATCGGGGGAGGGGCGCCAATGCCTTAATTGTTTTTAGGGTGGATAATCAGGAAGCCGCCGCCGCTGCCTTAAATGAGGGCGGAGTAAGGGTTCTGGAAGATGAAGAGGTTTATAATTAGAGAGATTTTAAATAAAATACAGTTATCAAATAAAACACAGTTTTAAAATAAAAATATCAAATAAAAAACAGTTATTAAATAAAACACAGCTATTAAATAAAGCATAGCTTTAGGGGGCGGAATTTCCGCCCCCTTTTTAAAGCCTATTTTTATTCTTTGGGGTAATATTCTTTAAATTAAAAGCATATTTTTTGATAAAGTGAGGAAAAAGGAGGCCCCAAAGTGAAAAAGTTATATTTACTGTGTTTAATTATTATATTTACCCTGGCATTTAGCGGCTGCGGCCTGGTAGAGCGCCTGCAAGCCTGGAAAAGCGGTGAGGAAATACCGGAGCCCGAACCTGCCCAGGAAGAGATTGTTCAAAACCTGCCCCCGGAAGAGCAGGAGAATTCCTCTCAGGATTCCCTTGAAAAACAGGAAATAGTTTTATATTTTGCGGATGAAAGCAATAGCTTTCTTAAGCCGGAAAAAAGGCAAATCCCTAAAACCGAGGGTATTGCCAGAGCCACTATTGGGGAGCTTATAAACGGGCCTAAAGCTCCGGGGCTCTTGCCGGTTATTCCTTCGGCTACAATTTTAGAGGATATTAATATTAAAGACGGTATTTGTATTGTGGATTTCAGCGCGGAGCTTAAGGATAATCACCCGGGAGGGGCCGCCAATGAGGAGCTTACGGTTTATGCCATTGTAAATACCCTAACCCAGTTTAAAGGGGTGGAAGAGGTTAGAATACTCGTAGACGGCAAAATAATCAGCACCCTGGCGGGGCATGTGGATGTATCTGAAACAATGGCCAGAAATAATGAGATTATCAGGTAAAAATTTTAAAGCCTGAAAAGCTAAAAAACCCTGAAAAACTCAAAAAATCTAATTGAAATATAAACCCAAAAAATAGTTAAACTTAAATATACAGGCCGGGCCGGGGAGTTTATTCTCCCCGGTTTTTTTTGCTAAAAAACAAAGAATAATTTAGGCTGCTGGCAAATGCAGGAAATCCCCCCGGTTTAGGAGAAGTAATTAAAAGCAAATTAAAAGCAAATTAAAAGCAAATTAAAAGCAAATTAATAAGCAATTTAGAAGAAATATGGCAAATTCCGCCGCAATAAATAAGCGGCCGATTGCTTTTTTAATCTTGATTATATATTTAAATATCCCTTATATTTTAATATAAGAGGGTGTAAGAAAGGCTGGTTTAAGCTAAGGATGATAAATAGCGCTAATTCCCCGGTAAATAAAAGGGGAGTTTTTAAAATAGATTTACAAAAAACTAAAGGCTTAAGGGGTTTATTTTTTTTAATCCTTTTTGCCGCGGTTTTTTTTATTGGCCCAATGCAGGCCAAAGCTGCGGATATGGTAGAAATAACCGCCAAAAGCATAAATATCAGAAGCGGCCCCTCCACAGCCTATAAAATTATCGGCAGCGCAGTCAAGGGGGATACCTTCCCTTTAATTAAAGAGGAAAGCGGCTGGTATAATATAAAATTTACCGCAAATACCACAGGCTGGGTTATTAATACATATAGTAAAATTAATTTAGAAAGCAGCAAGCTGCCTTTATATGTTCAGATAAACAGCGGAATTGTAAATATTAGGCTCGGCCCCGGGACAAACTATGAAAAAATCGCTGAAATGCAGCCGGGGCTCCCTCTTTCTGTTACCGGAGAAAGCGGAGACTGGTATGAAATAATTACCGAAGACGGCAAAACCGGCTATGTGGCCTCCTGGCTTGTTCAGGCAACTATTAACAGCGGG
Organism: Clostridiales bacterium; assembly: GCA_040767605.1. GTDB lineage: Bacteria > Bacillota > Dehalobacteriia > UBA4068 > UBA4068 > JAXGOI01. Next base: position 506,456 of record JAXGOI010000001.1, on the reverse strand, counting down.
GGTATACAATCCCCCCCCGTTTCCTCCGGCGGCCTCCCTGAGGGCTATAAGCAGGGCACGGTTAACGAAGATACTTTAAATATCCGTAAAACCCCGGGAGTTTCCGGTGAGCTTTTAGGTACTTTAAATAAAGGCGCCAAAGTGGCTATTTATGAAAGCCGGGACGGCTGGTTCAAAGTTTTGGCAGAAACGGGGCAAAGCGGCTGGGTTTCCGGCCTATATATTACATTGTTTGATGTATTTACCTCTTCTGCCGTAACTAAAGAGAATCCCCTCCCCCAATGGGACGGCAAAAGCGTAAGCCGGGGCAATATTTCCCTCAAATGGGAAAATACCCCCTATGGCTGCCGCCTTATATTTACAGGCTCCAGCCGCCTGGTTTATAATATAAGCCGCCGGGGGGAAGGCCTGATTTTCTCAGGGGATATGGCAATAAGCCTGGATACCCAAACCGGCAGCTGCCTAGCCCTTAATTATGAGGGCAGTACTAAAAGCTCCTTAAATATAAAAGGGGATAAATACCTTTATTATCATGAAGATCTCTCTGCCGACGGCAAAGTTCTCCGGCTGGAAACCGGGTATAGCCCCGTAGTGGGCAAACTGATATATTTAGACCCCGGCCACGGCAATTATAATGCCTCAAATAATTTAGATTGCGGCGCTGCCGGAGCCGGCGGCCTTAAGGAAAAGGATGTAAATATTGATATAGCCCGCAAGGCCGAGGCAATTTTACTTTCTCAAGGGGCGGATGTTCGCCTGACCAGAGGGGATACCACCTTCCTTACCTTGGAGGAAAGAGCCTGGATGGCCAATGCGGCTCAGGCGGATATTTTTATCAGTATTCATTGTAATTCCGCTACCAACCGGCAGGCTCAGGGAACATCCACCTGGTTTTACGCCCCAAACGGCGGGGCTTTTGACCGCAGCATAAGGCTGGAATTTGCCCGAATTATGCAGGAGGCTATGGTTAAACACTCCGGCAGGCCCAATTATGGGGTGAGGGAAGACCGCTTTGTGGTTTTAAGAGAAACTACTATGCCTTCGGTTTTGCTGGAAACAGCCTTTATATCCAATCAGGAGGAGGAAGGCCTTTTAGCCACGGATAGCTTCCGCCAGGCGCTGGCTGAGGGAATAGCCGCCGGGGCGGGGAATTATTTTGCCTCCTGCGCAAAGTAATTTTAATAAGCAAAAAACCAGATAATAAAAGCGGAGTGAAAAAATGACGAAAATCGGAATTACCACAACTGTCCCGGCGGAGTTTATCTATGCCGCCGGGCATACTCCTGTGGATTTAAATAATATTTTTATAACCGGCAGCCATAGGGAAGAGGCTATTGCCGCTGCGGAAATGGCAGGCTACCCCAGAACGGTTTGCGGATGGCTTAAGGGTATTTACGGCCTGGTGGTAAAAATGGAGGCGGTAAAGGAAGTAATTGCCGTTACCCAGGGGGATTGCTCTCAAACCCATGCCTTAATGGAAACCCTGGAGGATGAGGGTATAAGGGTAATTCCTTTTTCCTATCCCTTTTCTTCATCAGGGGCAAGGCGCAAAGCCAGCCTGCAAATGGAAATGGAGCATTTTGCCGGAGAAATGGGCTGCAGCTGGCAGCAGGCCTTAAATGAGAAAAAACGCCTTGATAAATCAAGGCGCTTAATTTGGGAAATAGATGACCTTACCTGGAAGGAAAATAAGGTTAAGGGCTTTGAAAACCATTTATGGCAGGTTTCCTGCAGTGATTTTGAAGGAGACCCGGAGGCTTTTGCCGCCCGGGCGGCGGAATTTATTCAAGAGGCCAAAGAAAGAAAGCCCTATAAAGATAAGCTCCGCCTGGCCTTAATTGGGGTGCCCCCCATTATAGACGGCCTCCATGATTATTTGGAAGAATTAGGGGCCAGGGTAGTTTTTAATGAGGTTGCCCGGCAATTCTCCATGCCTTTTGCCACAGATGACCTTACGGAGCAATATTTGCTTTATACCTACCCTTACCCTGTAAATCATAGAATAGCGGATATTAAAGAGCAAATAAAACTCAGAAATATCGATGCCGTTTTGCATTATACCCAAAGCTTTTGCTTTAGACAAATTGAGGATATACTCTTCCGCAAATATTTGCCCCTGCCCTTTTTAAGCCTGGAGGGGGATCAGCCCGGCCCGTTAGATGCCAGAACCAGGCTTCGCCTGGAAACCTTTATAAGTATATTGGGAGGAAAATAATGTTTTGTGGTTTGGATTTAGGCAGCCGCAGTGTAAAAATGGCCACAGCGGCCCCGCCCTTTAAATTAGAAAACCTTAATTTTAACATTTATAATACCATAGATTTTTACCGCCGCTATACCCTAAGGCAGGAGGATAAAATAGCTTTGGATTTGCCCGCATTGGGTTTAAATAATCTAAAGGGCCTTTGCGCCTGCGGCTATGGGCGCCAAGCCGCCGTTTTAGCCATGGGTAAGCCCATATCTGAAATTCAGGCTCATGCCCTGGGGGCCTGTGCCCAAACAAAACAGGATGATTTTTTGCTCATAGATTTAGGCGGCCAGGACAGTAAGATAATCCGGGTAAAAAACGGGAATGTGGTTGATTTTTCCGCAAATGATAAATGCGCCGCCGGTTCGGGGCGCTATTTGGAAAATATGGCGGCTATTTTAGGGGTTTCGCAGGAGGATTTAGGGGAATATTCCGAAAACCCGGCGCCCCTGGCGGCAACCTGCGCCGTCTTTGGGGAATCCGAGCTTATCGGCAAAATAATTGAGGGCCTTAAGCTGCCGGCTTTGGCAGCCGGAGTTAATTACTCTGTTGTAAGAAGGCTTTTACCCCTTCTGCAGCGCCATTTGCCCGCCCCGGAAGTTTTCTTTTCCGGCGGGGTTGCCAATAACAGGGCCATTGCTCTTTTATTGGAAAGGGAATTAGGCCAAAAAGTTTCCGTTTTGCCAAACCCGCATTTTAACGGGGCTATCGGCTGCTGTTTTTATGCCTTAAAAGAGGCCGGGCTGATAAAGTAGATTAAGAAAAACCGGACTATATATAAACGGCGGGTATTTAATAATTATAGCATTATAAGGCCCATAAAAGACTATATGGCTCTTAATAGGGTATTATATAGGGAGGCGGTTTATTTAAGTGGCGGATTTGCTTTTGGCAACGGGGAATCAAAATAAGGTTAAGGAATTAAAAGAAATTCTGGCTGGCAGCGGCTGGCGGATATTTTCTTTAAGAGATTTCCCCCATATTGAAATCCCCCCGGAGAATGGGGAAACCTTTCAGCAAAATGCTCTTATAAAGGCTCTGGCCGCCGCTGAGCAAAGCGGCCTCCTAACCATGGCGGATGACAGCGGACTGGTTGTTGAGGCCTTAAACGGAGCCCCGGGGGTTCATTCCGCCCGTTTTGCCGGCAAAGCAGGGGATGATGCCGCCAATAATGCCAAACTTTTAAGCTTAATGAAATATACCCCTAAGGAAAACCGCCAGGCTTATTTTTGCTGTGTTATTGCTCTGGCCTACCCCGACGGCAGCTTTTTTACAGCACATGGCCAATGCCATGGGGAAATTGCGGAGTCCCCCAGTGGGGAAGGGGGCTTTGGTTATGATCCTCTTTTTTATTTGCCGAAGCTTAAAAAAACCATGGCCCAATTAAGCGGAAAAGAAAAAAATGCCCTAAGCCACAGGGGCCGTGCCATGAGGCGGATTGCCCGGGTTTTAACGGATATTCAAAAAAATATTTAAAAAGATATTTATAAAAACAAATACTGTTTTTAATAAAAATAGTTGCAGGATTTTTATTTTTGGTTTATACTAAACGGTAGCCGTATAATTTGCCTTTGGGTTTTTACTGTGTTCTGCCTTGCACGCAGGGTTTTTTTTGGCTAAAATTAAGTTTACTTTTTGCGGGTGTAGCTCAATGGTAGAGCTCCAGCCTTCCAAGCTGGTCACGTGGGTTCGATTCCCATCACCCGCTCCATTTGCGCCTGTAGCTCAGCTGGATAGAGCAACGGACTTCTAATCCGTAGGCCAGGGGTTCGAATCCCTTCAGGCGCGCCATAATAGAATGCCTGCTAAACGGTAGTATTTTTACCGAAAAGCAGGCTTTTTTTGTGTCTTTTTTGATTTAGAAAGGCGATATTATGCGGTATTTGTCCCCATTAGATGGGACAAAAGTGGGACAAAAATTTTAGCGTATTGAGTTAATTTTCTCCCTTGCGGCGTCTAACATTTTGCTGTTTACATGAGTATAAATATTCGCCGTTGTAGCAATATCGCTATGGCCTAGAAGATATTGGGCTGTCTTAATATCTATTCCGGCTTGTGCCAATTCGGTGGCGTAGGTATGGCGCAGATAATAAGGGGTTAATATATCCCAGCCTATATTAGAATGTATGGCTATTTTATTTTGTTTCGTTTTAGCTCCGGCCGCCCTATCTATGGGCTATATCCTTATTAAGGGGTGCGGTTCTTTTGCGAAATATTTACATCAAAGCAAAATTACTTTCTCCAAGATATACCAACCCCCGTAAGATGCAGGATACCCCTTATATACTTTAAGCAGCATTCATTATGGTTAAAAGTGCATATCAGAAAACTGATAATTTAGCTAAATGCAAATTGAAGCTGTTCAATTCAAAAACATAAACTTTATTGTCTTGAATTTATATCTAATATTGGATATAATTAAATGTACAGCCCAGTATACTAAGTCTGCGGCTGTATCATGGAGTTTTTCGCCGTTAAGGAGGTATTCTAGTTGTGGGAGGTTTTGGGGCGATGAATTCAAAAACCATGTTAATACATAGGAATTGGGAATGAACTAACATTTATTTGCTTTTAAATGTTACTGTGGGATGCCGGTAGGTCCGATGATTAGAGAAAGATAAACACAAAGGCTAATCTATTTTCTATGAAAGGATGGCGAGCTTGTGTATAACCCTCCGATAGAAACTTTTATACGGGTTGCTGAAGCAGGTAGTTTTTCAAGGGCAGCTGAGCTTTTATATATATCCCCTAACGCTGTAATTAAACAAGTCAATTTATTAGAAGCAAAATTAGGTTTATGTTTATTTGTGCGTACACATAGGGGAATAGCCTTAACGCCTGCCGGAAACTCCCTTTATAATGATGCAAAATATCTTATTAAATATTCAAAGGAGTCTGTTGCCAGGGCAAAAAATAAAACACAAAACAATCAACATATAATTCGTATTGGGTCATCTCTAACCACACCGCCGCATGTTCTTGTAGAGATTTGGCCGCAAATTCAAACGCATTGCCCCAACCTTAAATTTCAGATTGTTTTTTTTGAAAACACTCCTGAAAATGCCGTAAAAATTATGCGTAATTTTGGGCAAAATATTGATTTGGTTGCCGGTATTTATGATGAGACACTTCTTCGCCAGCGAAGGAGTGCCGGGTTGGAGCTCTCAAGGGAGCCCATATGTTGTGCTGTTCCAATACGTCATAGGCTTGCTGATAAAGAGGTACTTAAAATCGAGGATTTATTTGGAGAAAATCTTATGATTATTAAGCGGGGCTGGAATAGCTTTGTGGATTTGCTTCGAGACGGCATAAGCGAAAAATATCCCCAAATAACAATTGCGGATTTGTCCTTTTATGATGTTGAGGCATTTAACCAATGTGAGCAAAGCAATAATATCCTTGTTGTTGTTCGCAGTTGGGAAAATATTCACCCTCTGCTGAAAATTATCCCTGTAGAATGGGATTATGCCATACCCTTCGGGCTCGTTTTTTCGCCCGAACCATCTGATGATGTAAAAATGTTTATTCAGGCTGTTGCCAAAGTGTACAACTTGAAACAAACAAGTTAAGGGTAAATAATTCTAATAATAAGGGTATCTATTCCCCAACTTAATAATTTGCACCTGAAAACCATGGGGTAATTTGCCCATGGTTTTTTCGTCAGTGTGAACCCTAGGGTTCACACTGACGAACTAATTGAGACTTCTGTCTTAGCCTTAACCTTTATATAATTATGAGTAAGGTTGAGAAAGGAGGTCAACATGAAAAAAATTGATACACATGATAGGGATAATCAAACACAAACGAAAGGGGACCGGACGATGGTTTCGAGAGCAGAGCAAAGGACTCAGGTTGAGTCGGTTAAAGGCGCTATTGCCGTAATTAATGCGGCGCGTGATGAAATTTGGGACAATCCCCCCCAGGATGTCTTAAATTTGAGCAAGGGGATTGTACCTATGGGAACGGGGGCGAAGAACAATTACCTTTCCACATTCATCTTTGCAGAAAACGAGCTGCGTACCTTAACCGACGAAGTTCTCTGGTTCGCCTGGCAAACCGCCACGCGCCGCCCCGACCTTAATTTGGCAACCTTGGTTCTTTATATGGATGAGATATGCCAATATAAGGCAAATATGAACGACTATGTAGGCCTGCCTGATGGCTGCGAGATATTAAAGGTGTATGTGGGCGGTATCCGTATGGCCCAGACTACGCAAGAGTTCGCTGACCTTACAGAGGCGGCAATGACCTACTTCAACCGACTGCACGGATGGGTTGATATCGCGTTTCCTTGGGGTCTTGTGGACGGATTTAAGCGCGTGAACCCCATCGAAAAGATTGCCGATAAAAATAGGGCGTAAAGCCCCGAGCCGAAAAGAGCCTGAAAACGCAGCCAAAATATAAAAAACCCGGAAGAACCCAAAGGGTATATTAAGGCAAAAGCGCGGAGAAAAATCAGGCAACCGGTGCTTATTCATCGAAAATTTGTGAAGCCGCGGGGCGGCGGAATGGAGACAGATATGAAACTTGGATTCAACTTAGACGGAAAAGATATGGCCGTTATCGAGATATGGGATGAAAAGGTGCCACAGCTGGCCAAGAAGATCCGCGAGGCGCTTCCATTTTCTACCTATCTGCAGCACGGTAAGCTAACCGGCGACCTATTGCTTATGCAGACAAAAATCCTGGCCGATTGGGAAAATATGTTCTACCCGGAAGATTTGGCCGCCGAAGCTGAAGAAGGCACAATGGAGGTTAGCGGTACTGTTTCATATTACGGGCCGCGCCAGCAGATTTCCATTATGTATGGCAACGATATCCCTCCCGAGCCTCTGCCGGTATCCGGTATTGGCCGTGTGATTGAAGGTGCCGAAAAATTGGAAATGATCGGTCTGCGCACCTGGATTGAGCCTGGAATGAAAGTATGGTTAACGCTTTTAGAGGACTAATGCAGACATGTGTCACATCATCTGAGGGTATGACATCCTGAGCGGCGCGAAGAATCATATTAAAGTGATTCTGCATATGGGTTCAGGATGTCTGCTTAGAGGATGAAATATGCAATGCAAGGTGTAATGTAATATTTTATATAAGGAGGGAAAGGGATATGGCAGAAACTACTAGGAGTAGGTTTTTAAGCCGCAGGGCCTTTACCAGCCTAGGTGTAATTGTCGCCCTTATCGTTTTGGGCGTTTTTTCACTTGTAGGTTGCGGAAACGGTGTTGTAAGTACGGATTCTGAAAGCGGTGTGGTCTCGACGCTGAGGGTGGGTGTGGTGGCTCTTTCCGATGCCGATGCGCTTGACCCGGCAAATGCTACTACGACAGGCGGTTATATATTTGCAAAGCAGGTCTTTGATACCCTTACCGAGTTTAACACTAGGGGTGTGTGGTCGCCCCGCCTTGCTTTGTCCATTGAGCAGGGCGAAACTGCCGACATCTGGACTATTACCCTCAGGGACGCCACTTGGCATGACGGTACCCCGGTAACGGCCGAGGATGTGGTGTATACCGTGCAGCGCTGGTTCACCGAAAAACTTCCCCCGGCAGATATGCTTCCTTATATTGACCCGAATGCTACCATTGCTACAGATAAAAAGACAGTGCAGTTTAAATTAACTAGTGAAGTTGCCAAGTTCCCCGAGGCGCTGACCTCGCCGCTATGCGGTATAGTGCCTAAGGGTTTTGACCCAACGGCTCCTATAGGTTCCGGTCCTTACCTTTATGATATGGTAGATGCCGGCGTACAGATGATCTTCAAGGCCAATACCGCTTACTGGGGCATTGTGCCTAAGACTGAGGAACTCAGAATTGTCAGTTTCGCCGATACAAATGCCGAGGTAAATGCACTCACTGCTGGTCAAATAGATATGGCGGCGAACTTTGATTCAACATTGGTGGGCCTGATTGCAGGTTCCAACGGCTACGAGATATTTGACTATCCCACAAGCGGCGCTCTTTCATGGGGTATGAACTGCGAAAAAGAGCCCTTCACCGACCCGATTGTACGCCAGGCTCTGCGTCTTGCTGTAAACCGCCAGGAAATCATTGATAATGTGTACGGCGGATATGCAACGCTTGGTAATGATTACTGGTCGCCTTACGATCCGAACTACACCAAGGAACTCCCGCAGCGTGAATACGACCCCGATGCGGCCAAGAAACTGCTTACCGATGCCGGCTACAGCTTACCGGTGAAGGTGGAACTATGGGGTGCTCCCAATCAGCCGACCTCCGATCGGCAAAACCAGATACTTGTGGAGCAAGCGTCTGCCGCCGGATTTGAAATTAGCTTCAATAAAGTTGATATGGCCACCTTCTACGGTGATGCCTATGGCACCTATCCGCTTTCGCTTTCATATTGGGGCTATTTAAGCATCTTTGACCAAGCTTCCATGACTATTACAAAAACGGCACCCTACAATACGACGCATTGGGTGGATGCGGAATATGATGTGCTCTACAATCAGGCCGTTAAAACAACTGATGAAGTTGAGCGCAAGCAGCTGGTTGCTCAGATGCAGGGAATCGAGTACGAGCGCGGATCCTACATTGTACCAATATTTATAAATACTTTGGTGGCACACTCATCGAAAGTAAGTGGGTTTGAGCCCTACCCCAACACCGACGGAGCCATCGGATACAACTTTAACACCCTTGTTATTTCGGATTAAATATCTAATCAAATTGTCAGAGTGGATTGTTGTAGCAGGTTGTTGGAGCAGGTTATTGGCATAGATTATTGAAATAGATTATTGAAATGGCTTATTGAGTAGATTGGAGGATGACAAAGATGTTTCAACAGGGAGCGTCAGGGTCGATGAATAAAAATACGCGATATATTATAACGAAACTAGTAAAGAGGCTGGGGATTAGCCTTCTTATGCTGCTCGTTGTATCAGCGGTGGTGTTCTTTTGTACGCAGGCGCTTCCTGGTGACATCGCCCGGCAGGTGTTAGGACAAAACGCCACGGTGGAGCAGATTGAGGCTTTGCGTACCCGGCTGGGGTTAGATCAGCCAGTGGTGGTGCAGTACGGCCAATGGCTTTGGGGTATGTTGCGGCTTAATCCCGGTAATTCACTTGCCTCACGTACCCCCGTGGCCGAGCTGATTTCATCCCGCCTGGCAAATTCACTTACCATTGTAGGTATAGCCTTTGTGTTTGTGATTATATTGGGCTATGGCTTAGGAATTCTTGCCGCCCGTAAGCCGGGTGGTGCATTAGACAGCGCCATTTCGGCTATAGATCACTTCATACTATCGCTGCCCGAATTCGTGGTTGGTATCATTGTAATAGTTATTCTGGCAGGCAATGTGTTTAAGCTGTTTCCCCCGGCCTCTATTATAGATTCTCGTTACCCTGCCCATCAACAGCCTGAGCTCCTGGTTCTGCCGGTGCTGTGTCTGATTCTGGTTGCCACACCACACCTTTTGGAGTCCATCCGAACATTTATGCGTGAGGAACTCCAAAGCCCGGCGGTTACCTGGGCCCGGCTCTCCGGTGTAGGCGAAGCGCGGATTCTGTTTTGTTACGCCTTCCCCAATATTTTAGCCCCTAGTTTGCAGGTAGTTGCAGCATCAATAAACTTCCTGCTTGGCGGCATGGTGGCTGTGGAGGCGGTATTCGCATTCCCGGGCATTGGGTCGGCACTGGTAAGTGCGGTTTCTTCACGGGATATTGTGACTGTGCAGGCAATAGCCATGTTCATAGCCGTCGTTATGGTGGTGGTCCTGATGTTAGCAGATATCATTGGCGATATGAGTATGGCTAAGATACGTACTAAGGAGAGAGCTTGAGGGTAACGAGCGGCAATATACCATAAGTAGCGGGCCGTACTGTATGCATTACAGCTAGGAGGAGTCAATAATGAGCGAAACCACCCCGTACTTAGAACAGATAAGCGACCAAATGCCCACCCATTCGAAACGGCAATCATCATGGGTAAGAAAATTCTTTGCTGATCCCCGTGCGATTATCGGCCTTGTTGCCGCGGGCATAGTATTACTTTTTGCATTCGTGGCGCCCGCCTTTGCTCCATACACCGCCACCGAGATTGTCGGCCTTCCCTATCTTCGCCCTACATTGGGGCATCCCCTAGGAACCGATGTGCTGGGCCGTGATGCCCTAAGCATCCTTATGCTGGGCGGCCGCAGCTTTATGGTGGAGGGTTTCATGGCGGCGTTCATAGGTGTTGGTATTGGGGGTGTTCTAGGCATGGTGATGGGCCTTTTAGGTGGGAAGCCTCGTACAGCCTTGCTGTTTTTAAACGATACTGTTATGGTAGTTCCCCAGATACTTATTGTGCTTATTTTGATAGCTGCCTTTTCCGCAAATGCCATTACCCTTACGGTAGCTGTGGCTATAGCCCAGATTCCCTATGCTGCCCGGGTTGTGCAGGCCGCCACAAGGAGGGTAGTGCAGGAAGACTACTACACTGCAGGGCGTATGGCCGGGCAGTCGCGGCTTTCATTAATGCTTCACGAAATCCTTCCAAATATTGCGGGGCCCCTGCTTGTTCAATTTGGGGTGCGGCTATGCGTTTCCTTCGTGGTATTGGCATCCCTTAGCTATCTTGGGTTCAGCTCCGGCGGGGGCGACTGGGGTCAGATGATTCACGAAAACCAGGGGGGTATATCAATCCAACCCTGGGCGGTTCTCTCGCCCATTGTGAGCATTTCCGTATTCTTAATTGGGATGAACCTAATCCGGGACCGTGCCTCAAATGCGATTGGAGGGAGGTAAACTACCATGGCTGTTACAAAAGAAAATATATCTTCCGTAAACAATATGCTAATCAAAGTCGCCCACGGGGGCGATGCCGTACTAAGGGGAGTTACCTGTGAGGTTAGACCGGGCGAAATACTCGGCCTTGCCGGGGAAACCGGAAGCGGTAAAACCACACTAGCGCTTACTTTCCTATGCTATGCCGCGCCGGGGCTTGAGATGGAGAAGGGCTCGGTTATTCTTGCGGGCTCCGAAATTCTTAATACCGAAGGTGCCGTTTACCCAAGCGGTGGTACCCTGCGCGAGCTACGGGGCAACGAGGTCAGCTATGTTCCCCAAGACCCCGGCGGGGCTTTACCTCAAAATATGACTATAAGGGAAAGCTTTGCGTCTGTTATGAAGGCGCACGGCACTAAGGAGAAGGCTGCTCATGAAAGCCGCATGAAGGAGTTATTTGCAACTGTGGGTCTTTCATGTGACGACGCATTTCTTGCCCGCTATCCACATCAGCTTTCCGGCGGGCAACAGCAACGCGTGGCCATTGCTATTGCGTTTGCACACTCGCCAAAGCTGGTGGTTATGGACGAGCCGACGACCGGGCTTGATGCCATGACAACACGCAAGGTGATTGACCTTGTGAAGCATATGAGCCAGCAGTTTAATGTGAGTATAATATTTGTAAGCCATAACCTGCGGCTGCTATTTTCATTAGCCGACCGTATAGCGGTGCTCTACTACGGCCAAATAGTGGAGACCCTGCTGGCGCCAAACTTTGTTGACCAGGCATCCCATGCCTACACCCGTAAGCTCATTAATGCGCTTCCCAAGGTTGATGAGCAACCCCAGTCAGGGAAATCTACCCCTAAACCGCAGATACCTAAGGCTGAAAGCAGCACTGTGCTACAGGTTAAGGAGCTTACAGCCTCGTTTGGCCGCAAAAAAGTAATTCATACGCTTGACTTTAACATAGAGTGCGGGGCATGTTTAGCCTTCGTTGGCGAATCGGGAAGCGGCAAGACGACAACTGCCCGCTGTATTGCAGGGATACATAGTGAGTACGAGGGCAGCGTTGTAGTGGAGGGCGAAGAGTTCCCCGCAAGTCTTGCAAAGCGATCACTCGCGCAACGCAAGGCCGTCCAATATGTATTTCAAAACTCAACGGCCGCTCTCAACCCGCGCAAGTCTGTTGGCGGGTCTATAACCGCTGCGCTGCGCTCATACCATAAATTAGGCCGTAAGCAAGCATGGGAACGCGCCGAATCCCTTATCCGTGACGTGGGTTTACTGCCGGATCACCTTAATGCTCTGCCGCATCAGCTCTCAGGCGGCCAAAAGCAACGCGTATGCCTGGCACGTGCTTTAGCAGCCGAGCCTGCCCTTCTGATCTGCGACGAAGTGACTTCTTCCCTGGATGTAATAGTGCAAAGTGAAATCATTAATCTGCTTCATCGCCTGCAGCGGGAGCGTAGCCTTACTCTGCTCTTTATTACCCACGATTTTGGCCTGGCACGCACTATTTCGGATAAGACTATTGTTCTTTATGGAGGTCAAGTAGTGGAAAGCGGGCTAACGGGGCAAATTATTCAAAACCCCCAGCACCCCTATACCCAAAGCCTGGTACAAGCCGCAAGTCTGAATGCCACAACATAATATATACCGTAATTTAAGGCCTAAGTGATGGCGCAATACCGGGAAGGCGGCAGACATATTTTGGTATAGGTATACCGGGGTAGGGATTATTATAAAATTTAAGCTGCTTATTTTAAGCACTTGATTTTGCTGTGCCCGAAAATGTATTGCGAACTGCACAAAACGTCAATATATAAATTGATTTTCTGGCAAGGGCCTAAATAATAGAATGCAAAAAGATGCAAAAAATGCAAAAAAATAATAGCTGATAGCCGATAATGGTAAATTAATTTAATTTAATTTAATTGTAAAGCCGTAATTCTGCCATCTCCCTATAGTGTTTTTTAGGCTTTATGAAATGCTTTAAAGCGGCAAAAGTCTTTGTCATAAATATTATTTTAAGTGAATATTAAGTGCTTTATAGTGATTTTAAAAAGGCGGTTGATTATAGGGATTTATTTAATCCCCTTGACTTAAAATACCGAATGTTGTAGTATTAAGTCGATAACATTGTAACAATTTATACTATTTAGCTAAATATTGCAAATGCAATGCCGCTAAGGACATAAAATTTATGCAAACTTTGGAGGCAGGGCTTATGGATGTTTCATATCAAATTCAAGAAGAGTTTCGCAGCGGGGCTAAGCCGTCAATAGGCAAGGCCGCCATATGGTTGGCAATGTCCCCAAATAGGGATTTTGAGGAGGGGATAAAGGAAAAGATCTCAAATCAAGGTTTTATCTGTGTTGCCACAGAGGTAAGCGGCCCACTAGATATTGTTCAGAAGAATATTATGAAAAATACTCTTTCTGCAGCATTAAGTGCCGGGGTAGTTAAGCATACTCCCACCCATGTTCATGCAGTATCCCATGCTTTGCTTGAGGCCATTGGCGGTGTCGTCCCCATAAACCAGGCCCCAAACCCTAGTTTAAAAATTAAAATCGCTGTTGTTTCCAGTAATCAATGGGTGGCGGTAGCTGCTTATGGCTGGAGCTCTTTTCATATTATCAATAACCATGAACGCATTGGCTTAGGGATTATGAATTTATAGCGATTAGCTGATTGCTGCTTGATGCAGCTTAAAAATATATATTGTAGCTGAATATAGCTATTTATAGTGAATTAGTGATTAGAGAATCCAATTGCCGTTTTTGGCTAAAGGGGTTCTTTTGTTGTTTTTTAGATGTAAATTTTTTTGGAGGTGTAAAATGAGGAATATTATTCTAATAACAATTGATACTATGCGACAGGATTCCTGGGGATGTTATAACAAGGCGGAAAGGACAAAAACCCCCTTTTTAGACAGTATTCAAAAAAATTGCTGGCGCTTTAATAAAGCATATTCAGGGGGGCCTTATACCCAGGCCGCTTTCCCGGGTATTCTCTCTTCCTCACATTATTTAGATTATGGTAAAACCAGGGGCAAATGCCCCCCGCAAAGGGTTTTAATTTCCGAAATCATGCAAAAAGCTGGCTATGCCACTGCGGCCTTCCATTCTAATGCCTATTTAAGTGCATTTTTTGGCTGGAATCGTGGCTGGGATGTTTTTTATGATTCTATGGATGCCAAAGTAAATGAAAGGCTGCCTTATATACGGGCCGGGGAAATTAATAAAAAGGCCCAGGAATGGCTTTTAAAGCATAAGAGCCAGGAGGGTAAGCCCTTCTTTCTTTGGATTCACTATATGGATCCCCATGAGCCTTATATGCCGGATTCAAAATACTTGCGGCAAATTGACCCTGAACTTGAAATATCTGAAGATGAGATGTTTAGAATATTTAAAGAGGTAGTACTAAAACGGAATGTCAGCGATGTCTCCCAGGTTGCCTTGGCAAAAAAGCTATATGATGCCCATATTATTGAGACAGATGAGGCTTTGAAAGAATTTTTTGGTTTTCTTAATAAGCAGGAAATCATTGGAGATAGCACCATTTTTATTACCGCAGATCATGGTGAGGAATTTGCGGAGCATGGCGGTCTTTCCCATGACGGCAAGATGTTTGATGAATTGGTAAAAGTTCCTATGTGTATTTACTCTCCCCAGTATAGTGAACAGGTGGTGGATACCCCTGTTTCAACATTGGATATTCCTCCCACAATTACCTGGGTTGCGGGTATCGAAGCCCCCAATGTTTGGCAGGGTCAAAAATTATTGCCCCGGGAGAGCTATGATTCCGGGCGAGGGGTTTATGGTGAGGCTATAGATAAGCACGGCCCCAGAGAAATAGGAGATGAAAAAGAGGTTCATTATTATCTTGAGGGTGATTATAAAATTATTTATCAGGAAAAAGAAGATGAATGGCAATTGTATAATTTGGCTGAAGATCCGGAAGAAAACAACTCTTTATTTGATAATACAACTACCACGGAATATATGATGAAAAAAATTATCCCCCGAGTTGGGAGATATCAAAAATAATGGAGGTGTTTTAAACATGCAGAAAAAAGTGCTGGGTGTTGAGAGAATTAGAGAGTTGGAAAACTATGTTCATATAGCGAAAAGTGTAATACGTGAAGCCTACCGACAATATAAGGCGAAGGACATGCGCCTGGTTTGGTCGGGGCATAAGGATAGCACTCTGGTATTGTGGCTGTGGCGCGAGGTTTGCCGGGAATACGGTTTTGAAATGCCCAAGGCTGTAACTCTGGAGGAGGGGGATCCTTTCCCGGAGGTAGAAGAATTCCTTATGCGTATCAGTAAGGAGTGGAACGTTGTTTTGGATATTGCCTGTAATAAGGATGTTCTAAAAGCCTGCGGCTATAAGCTGGGCGCCGATGTTAAAGTTGCTGATTTAAATGAGCGTAATCGCGCGGAAATTGAAAGAATTGGTTTTGGGGAACTAACCGCCTTTCCCTTTGAAGCGGAGTCTTTTGTGGGTAATCACCTTATGAAGTCTGTGGCGCTTAATACTTATCTTGAAGAGGAAGATGTAAAAATTATCGTTCAAGGCTTGCGCTGGGATGAACAGCCAGTGCGCGCCGATGACCCGTATTTTGAAAATATTCCCGCCCAGCCTATGCAGATGGAGCAAATCAGAATCAGGCCGATATTACATATTTATGAAAGTGCCCTTTGGGATATACATCATCATTATAATATACCTTTTGTTTCCCTTTACCAGCAGGGTTATCGCTCTTTAGGTGTTAAGACCACAACATCAAAACAAAGTGATATCCCCGCATGGGAGCAGGATTTAGAAAATACTGTGGAAAGGGCCGGCCGCCGCCAAGATAAAGAAGAAGCCATGGAGCGTTTAAGAATGCTTGGCTATATGTAGATATTATATATGCAATATGAAAGGAGCAGGGTAATGACTAAAAATGTAATTCTTTTAACTATTGATGAGTTGCGCAGTGACGGTTTGGGTTGTTATGGCAATACTAAGGTTCATACCCCTAATGCGGATAGTCTTGCTAAAGACGGTGTTCTTTTTACCGAGGCTATAGCTACTGCGGATTTAACACCTGTATGCCATGGCAGCCTTTTAACCGGCACCTTTCCGAATAAAAACTGCATACGGTCCCCGTTTAGCTATTTGCGGGGCAAAACCATGGCGGAAATTTTTAAAGACGAAGGCTATTATAACGGGGGTTTTGTAGGTGTAAGCTTTTTGGGCTCAAAACATGGCTTTGAAAGAGGTTTTGACTACTATGAGGAGGCCCTTGAGGGTAAGCGGGGTGCCGAGAATTTTGAATGCCTGGGAGGAGAAAAGGGTGGCTTTACCTTGGGCAATTGGTGGCTGGATGATTTTTTCTCTTGGTTGGACGAGCATCATGAAAAACCATTCTTCCTTTGGGGTCATTACTTCTTTGTCCATCAGGGAACTGAGGATTTTTTACTGGAGCAGGGAATACTTGACCCTAATGCTGAAAAAGATTTCTTTTATCTTAACCCTAAAATAGATATTATGGACAAGGTCCTTTTAGGCCCCCTATTTAAAAGGCTTAAAGATTGGGGCTTATACGATGATTGTACAATTATTCTTATGTCGGATCATGGCGCCAACTTAGGGGAGCACCCCGTGGCTAAATCTCCGATGGGTGATTTTTATTATCCGCAGCATGTATGCCTTTATGATGAGGATATCCATATTCCCTTAATTATAAAATCTCCCAAGCTGCCTGCGGGTAAAACTATCCCCGGCATGGTGCGCCAGGTTGATGTTCTTCCCACTGTATTAGACCTTTTGGGAATAGAGGCAGGTGAGGCCGGCGGGGATTTCGATGGTATTAGCTTGTTACCCTTTATTGAAGCCGGTAAGGCCGAAGGACTGGTAAACTATTTTGAGGATCTTTATGAGGCAAGGGGGCCTGGGGCTTTGCAGGGTATGCGTACGGATCAATTTAAATTCTGGAGGAACCTTTCCGCATGGACAGAGGAACTTTACGACCTTATTAAGGACCCGGGAGAGAAGGTAAACCTTATAGAAGAAAGGCTGAAAACCGATCCGACCTTTGTAAAATCATGCCGCTCCTATTTAAATCAAAAACTGCTTCCGCTGATCCCTAAGGGTTCATCGGGAGAGGGGTACAGTTTAACAACTGATGATCAGGATATTATTGAGGCTAGGTTGCGTAGCTTGGGATACATTGAATAATTTTCTGGCCTTCCTTTTAAGCTTTGCTTTGTAAGCTAAGAGTTGGGGTAGAATAAAAAGGTGGTTATAGAAATGCTCAATGCTTTTAACGGCAACTTAAAAAAAATTGGCGGCTTTGTAGCTTTAGCTACGGGATTATTCCATATGTATACCGCTGTTTTTGGTGTTTTTGATGCTTATACGCAGCGCAGCGTACATTTGGCCTTGATGCTGGCAATTATTTACCTTACTGTTCCGATGGTAAAAAATAAGGACAAGTATAACTGGGTTATGCAGGGTATTGATGTTTTGCTATTGGCGGCTGCAATTATAATAGCAGTGTATCAGTTGCAGCAGGGAACCGAATTAATTTTTCGCAGCGGCTTTCCTAACCCGGTGGATATGTTTATGGGCTTCGCGCTTATTATTCTTGTCTTGGAAGGGGCGAGGCGCACTATTGGTTTACCTTTAACTATTGTATGCCTGGTGTTTCTTTTGTACACATTTTACGGGCGGCATATGCCCAGTGCCTTATCGCATCCGGGGTTCAGCCTTAAAGAGATTATTAATGTGCAGTTTATGGGGACACAGGGGATTTATACAACCCCAATCGGAGTAATGTCTACATATGTTGTTATCTTTGTGATTTTTGGGGCTGTCTTAAGTATTTCCGGGGCGAGTGTTTTCTTTAACCGTCTTGCTAAGGCTTTAGTTGGCCATTTTACCGGAGGCCCGGCTAAGGTTGCGGTTTTTGCCAGTGCGTTTATGGGTACTGTTTCCGGCAGCGTAGTTGCTAATGTGGTAACTACGGGCAGCTTTACTATCCCGATGATGAAGGAATTGGGCTATGATGACGCCTTTGCCGGCGCCGTTGAGGCAGCCGCCTCAACAGGCGGTCAAATCATGCCGCCGATTATGGGGGCTGCAGCTTTTATGATGGCAGATTTTCTAGGTATTCCGTATATAAAGGTTGCTTTTGCGGCCTTGCTTCCCGCCATACTCTATTTCGTTTCCATAGGCTTCTCTGTTCACCTTGAGGCCCTTAAGCATAAGCTTCCTACCCTGGCTAGAAAGGATTGCCCAA
This sequence comes from Clostridiales bacterium, assembly GCA_040767605.1. Taxonomy (GTDB): domain Bacteria; phylum Bacillota; class Dehalobacteriia; order UBA4068; family UBA4068; genus JAXGOI01. The sequence goes on along the minus strand of JAXGOI010000001.1, from coordinate 488,195 downwards.
AAATAGGGGAGGTGCTTAAAGAGGGAGGAGCTTTGCTTATACCCTTATTTGTTCTTATTGCTGTGCTGGTGGCGGGATATACTCCAATGCGGGCCGGCCTGGCAGGAGTTTTCAGTCTGTTTCTCGTTGTTTTTGCAATGAATATTGTTAAAAATGGTTTTGTTAAGGGCAGCTTATTTGCGATTAAATCATTAATTGAGGGGATAAAATCCGGAGCACGGGGATGCATTGCCGTTACATCGGCAACGGCGGCCGCCGGCATCATTATAGGAACCGTCTCACAATCCGGCTTGGGGCTGCGTCTGACATCCCTGATACTTAAAGTTTCCGGGGGTTCCCTTATTATTACCCTGATATTAATAGGTATTGCCTGTTTGATTATGGGTATGGGTATGCCTACGGCAGGGGCTTATATTGTTGTCGTAACCTTGGGGGTTCCTGCTTTAGTAGCTTTTGGAATTCCTCCCCTTGCTGCGCATATGTTTGTTTTCTATATGGCTATTATTTCTGCGGTTACACCTCCCGTGGCTATCGGGGCCTATGCCGCTGCCGGTGTATCCGGGGCTTCGCCGTGGAAAACCGGTATAACTGCCTTCCGTCTGGATTTGGCAGGCTTCTTAATTCCTTTTGTGATTGTCTTCGCCCCCGCTTTAATTCTTGAAGGGTCGGCAGCTGAGGCAGCTTTGGTTTTCTCCTCGTCTCTGCTGGGTTTGTTTTTCCTTGCCGTTTCTTTTGTGGGGTATTTTTTAGTCCGGGTAAATACCCTGTGGCGGATACTGTCTTTCCTTGGGGGTATTCTTTTAGTTATACCCGGCGCCTGGTCGGATATTATCGGTTTGTGCTTTTTTATAGTATTTCTTTTACAACAGAGAAGGAGCAAAAAAACTCTTCTTGCCCTGGAGTAAAAAAATGGTTGCTAATATAAATAAAAAGGAATTGTATTTGTTGCTCTGTAGGGTACCGGTTAGGGTCTTGGTTGAAATGCGGATAAGAGAAAATAAAATGGAGGGATAAGAATGTCTAAAAAAATTATTGCCCTATTAGTTTGCCTATCGTTGTTGGTAGTGATTGTGTGTAGCTGCGCCGCAAATGGTACAACACCCGGGGGCGATGAGACCGGGGCTCAGCCTCCGGAAAAAGCGGAAACACAATTCCTGAAATTTGCCGCCTCAACCATGGGAGCCCAGTGGTTCTCAATGGCGGCAGCCATAGGCGAGGTCGTTAATAGTAATATGGATAATGTTGTAGTTACAGCAACCCTGGGTGCTGCCGATACGAATTTACTTAATATTGAAAACGGCACCATTGGTTTAGGTTTTTGTACAAATGATGGAGTCGTTGCCGCTGCAAAGGCCAGCCGGGAGCCTTTTAAAACCCCGTTGGAGAAAATCCGTATTATTACTGCGGCCTATGAATCCCCAATACAAATTGCCGCCCCGGTAGAATCAGGGGTCAATTCCATTTATGATGTTGTAGGTAAAGACTTTAATGGCTTTATTGCAGGCGGTACCCTTCAGGTAACAGTTGAAAAAATCCTTAATGCGCATGGTATTACTTATGATGATATTGTAAAAGCCGGGGGAACCGTAAGCCATGTAGGGTATGATGAGCAAACTATGTTGCTTCAGGACCGTCTGCTGGATGTAGCTACCTATATGCAATCTGTACCTTCTGCCCAGATTGTAGAGGTAGAGACTTCTATGCCCATGCATGCAATACAGATGGATGCAGATGTTATGAAGGCTTTCAGGGAAGAAAATCCGGAATATATGCAGTATATTATCCCGGCCGGTACCTATAAGGGGCAAAGCCAGGATTCGGAAAGCGTATCTGTAGTGCATATGATACTTTGCAGCTCCGATTTGGAGGAGGAATTAGTATATAACATTACCAAGGCCATTTGGGAAAATATAGACAAAATCAGCCTTGTTCATTCTTCCCTTAAAGAAGAAATGACTCTTGACGAAGCCTGCCGCAGCCTTCCTGTACCTTTACATCCCGGGGCTGAAAGATACTATAAGGAGCAAGGTGTTTATTAATTCATAGCGGGAGGAAACAGGAATGATAAAAGCTCATGGCGGGGTTCTGATTAATCAATTAATGGCGGAGGGGAAAAGGGAAGAGGCTTTAAGGGCCAGCATAAATTGGCCTAAGCTTGAACTCTCCAAAGAGCAGGCAAAGACGGTAGAAAATATCGCAACGGGGGTTTATAGCCCTTTAAAAGGGTTTATGGGTAAAGAAGAGCTGGATTCTGTTTTGTCCCGCTGCCGTCTCACAAGCGGTGAAGTTTGGACACTCCCGGTGCTTTTGCCCGTGCCGGAAGATAAGGCAGAGGGTCTTGAATCTTCCGGCATAGCCCTTACCTATAACGGGGATATTATCGCCCAAATGTTTGTAAAGGAGGTTTACCGGTACAAGCGGCGGGAATTAGCGGAAGCCGTTTACGGTACAAGCAGCCAAAGCCATCCGGGGGTTTGTAAAGTTATGGCTTATCCCCCGTATTTTATAGCAGGGGAGATTAGCCTGATTAATTTCCCCGCTACCGAATTTCCCCAATATAAATTTACTCCAAGGCAAACCAGGGATATTTTTCTAAAAAAAGGCTGGGAAAAGGTAGTTGCCTTTCAAACCAGAAATGCTCCCCATATGGGTCATGAATACATACAAAAAAGCGCTTTAGCTATTTGTGACGGCCTTTTTATTAACCCTGTGCTAGGCAAAAAGAAAAAAGGGGATTTTACCGATGCGGCTATTATTCAATCCTATCAGGCCTTGCTTAAAAACTATTTTCCTGAGAAGCATAGCATGCTGGCGGTATTGGAATACGAAATGGAATATGCCGGGCCCAAAGAGGCAATTCACCACGCTATTATGCGTAAAAATTTTGGTTGTACCCATATGATTATCGGAAGAGATCATGCGGGAGTGGGGAATTTTTATACTCCTTATGGGGCTCAGGAGATTTTCAAAAGTTTCCCTGATTTGGAAATTGAGCCAGTAATATTCAATTCTGTTTTCTACTGTACAAAATGTGAAGCTATCGCACATGATAAGATTTGTCCCCATAACAGTGAAAGGCATATTGATTTCAGTGGGACAAAAATCAGGGATTTCTTTATTAATCAAAAAAGCAGTTTAAAGGGGTCAATGCGGCCTGAGGTGATTAAGTCTATTTTAGAATTGCCGGAGTACTTTGTTTAGTTTTTTTACAGATTTAAGAGGCTGCCGCTGCATTATCCGAAGCACGGCAGCCTCTGTATTTTAAAAGGCAGAATTTTTATTTATATCTAGGCTTACCCCGGGGTTTATAATAAAAACTTTTTACTAAGGCTTACCCCAGGGTTTATAACAAAAACTTTTTATTAAGGATAGAAAAATGTGGATACTCTTTTTAGTGATAGCTACTCTAACATCAATAATCGGGGCTATAAGCGGTATCGGCGGGGGGATAATCCTCAAGCCGGTATTAGATGGTTTAAACATATTAAGCGTAACAGCTATTAGTTTTTTATCAAGCTGCACCGTATTAAGCATGTCCCTAGTTGCAATAATAAGAAACATCAGAAAGGAAATTAAGATTAGTGTAATTGTCAGCGGTTATCTGGCCCTAGGCTCCTGCATTGGTGGGGTTGCCGGTAAAGTGCTTTTAAATACGGTTATTTCCCTTTGGGGGGGAGAAAATACCCTTGGCCTTATTCAGCATCTGATTTTATTAGGCATTAATATTGTTTGTATCCTTTATATAAAAAACAAACAGCACCTGTTAACTAAAAAAATTTCAAACCCTAAGGGTTGTTTAGGAATTGGTTTTGCATTAGGCCTTCTTGCGTCTTTTCTGGGTATTGGAGGGGGGCCTATCAATATCGGAGTTTTGTGTTATTTTTTTTCAATGAGGGCAAAAGAGGCGGCAATAAACTCTCTGTTTATAATATTTTTTTCTCAAATGGCCAATATTATTATGAGTATTTTTACCCGAAGTATTCCGAGTTTTGCTCCATCCTTACTTATAGCTATGTGCTTTGGAGGGGTTCTGGGGGCCTTAATCGGAAGTTGTATTTCTGCCAGGCTTAACGATGGAGAGGTAGAATCCTTTTTCTTTGTCCTTCTAATTGTTCTCGGGGCTTTAAGCATTTACAATATCCTGCGTTTTGCAGGCTCATTTAATTTATTTATTCTTTAGTTTTTTTTATTCCGTAAGATTACCCACATAATACTGGAGCTCTCCCAGGGTTTCAAATTCAATATCACTTGCTTCAATAATTTGCCTGATATTTTTAGGCAACGTATTTAAATATTCCCCAATAGCCCCTAAAGTATATTCCTTATGCGTCATTATTTTCTCCCCCTTAAAAATTATATCTAAACTATTTATGCCCATATGCCTTTATTGATTATTTTTGCCAAATAAATAATATTTATGAGTAAATCCGGGATAATAAGAATAATCGGAATGGAAAAGGGCAGAGATGATAAAACGCGTAAAGAGGACAGAAAGGGGATTTTATATGGGCATAATAAGCTGGGTTATTTTAGGAGCTCTGGCAGGCTGGCTTGCCAGTATAATAACAAAAAATAATCGTAAAATGGGGGCGGGCAAGAATATTTTGGCGGGTATTGCCGGGGGAGTTATCGGCGGCTTTATTATGGGCTTTTTTGGCGGCCCAGGGATTACCGGTTTTAATTTAGGGAGTTTAATAGTTGCGGTTTTAGGGGCTGTTATCCTCCTTGCAATAGTAAATATGCTTAAAAGGGCTTAATGCCTTGTAAGCTCTAAAACGCCTTACGGGGCTTAAATAGGCTCTTAACAGCAATAGAAAACACCGCCTTTTTGGCGGTGTTTAAGCTTGGCGTAAACTATTATTTTTTTAAGCCCGGCTTTTTAGGTATTCCATGGTAAAGGCGGGGATAAGCCTTAGGTCCTCCGCTGCCAGAATATCCGTTGCCTGGGGGTTTCTTTGAATTACACAAAGTACGGTATCAATAAGAGCTCCTCTTTTTCTAAGCTCTCTTACGCTTTCTATAATTTGGCCGCCGGTGGTTACAACATCCTCAATAACGCAGGTTTTTTTATCTTTAACATCCGCGCCTTCAGCCAGCTTGCAGGTACCGTATTCCTTGGCTTTTTTTCTCACAAAAGAGGCCGGCAGGCCGCATTTCATTGAAAGAGCCGTAACTATGGGTATGCCCCCCATTTCTAAGCCCGCCAGTACTTCGGTACCTTCGGGGATAAGCCTTTTCATCATTTCCGCAATTTCTTCCAGCAGCCGGGGCTCCGCTTCAAAAAGGTATTTATCAAAATATTCATTGGAAATCTGCCCGGAGCGTAATTTAAATTTCCCTGTAATATGGGCCGTATCGTAAATTTTTTTTGCAAGCGCTGCTTTTTCCATATCGGCACTCCTTATCTGGTTTTACTTGATTTTAATAAACATTATACCATAGCCCGTACTTATAATTAAGCTTAATCCTCTTATAATTGCCATAAAAAGGCTAAAAAATTTTTTGCCCCGGGCCCTCTCAAAGCTGTTCTTTAGCCGCGGCTTATTTATTCCTCATAAAAAATTGTTTTAAATTGGGGGAAGTTTTTGGCAAACTCGGGGCCTTTTTTATTTCCCATTACAAAAAGGGCGGTAGAGAGTATATCCGCCTCAAATGAGCTGGGGCCTATTACCGTAACAGAGATGCTTTCCGTAGCGGGGAAGCCGGTTTCGGGGTTTAAAATATGATGATAAAGTATACCCTCATCACTTATAAAATTGCGCTGATAATCCCCGGAGGTAACTATGGCGGTATCTGCCGCCTCCAGAATTTCTAAATACTCATCCGCCTTGCGGGGGTGTTTAATTCCAACTCTCCAGGGCTCTCCTGTGGGCTGGCACCCCAAGGTATAAACATTCCCCCCGGCATTAATTAAGGCATGTTTTATCCCCAGCTCCCGTAAAATTTGGGCGGCCTTATCCGTGGCATAGCCTTTGGCCATGGCCCCTAAATCCAGGCTTACGCCGGGCTCTATTAAAACACGGTTAACATCCCTTACTAAAAAAACTTTTTCAAAGCCGGTTTTTTCAAGAACTTCAGCCAATTCTTCTTTATCCGGAATTTGCCCGCCGTGTTGAAAATCCCATAAATCGGAAACAGCCCCCAAGCTAATATCAAAGGCCCCGTTGGTTCTTTCCCCCCAAATTCTGCAGCGGGAAAGTAAATACCAAAGCTCCGGGTCTATTTCCACTTCCCGGCCGGTATTGGCATTTATAAATTGGAGATTGCCGGTTTCCTCTTTTGTATTGGCCGTATCGGGGGAGGAAAAGCGGGTTGTCAGCCGGGCTATACGGTAAAACTCCTCTTCCGCCTTATTTAGCGCCAAAGAGCCAAGGGCATCATTTTTTGCATAAAGCTCAATGGTAATCAAAGTATCCATTGCAAAAAACTCCCTTGAATAGGGCTTAAGGTTTAAGCCGCAGCCCCCAGAAAAAATGAGCAAAACAAAAAGCAGGGCAATAAGGCATTTATTTATGGCCCTGCTTTTATTTAATATTTTTATGCCTAATTTAAAGCTTAATTGCCGGATATTTAAGCGCCGCATTTTAAATTCCAATGGCCTCCACCGGGCATACCTCTACACATTTGCCGCAGCCGATACATTTTTCAGAATCTATAACAGCCAGATTATTAATTATGCTTATGGCCTCGCTGGGGCAAACCTTTACACAGCGCCCGCAGGCAATACAGCCGGCGGAGCAAACATTTCTGGTATAGGCAGCCTTATCTTTGCTGCTGCATCTTACCAGGGCTTTGCCTTCATTAACGGGTAATAAGCTGATAATCTTTTTAGGGCAGCTTTTAACGCAGATGCCGCAGCCAATACATTTGCATAAATCTATGGTTGCAAGGCCCCGGATTATTTCAATAGCCCCATAGGGGCAATCTGCGGCGCAATCCCCAAAGCCCAGGCAGCCATAGGAGCAGCGATTAGGGCCGTCTAAATACATATTTGCCGCCGCACAGGAGGATATCCCCTGATAATCCGCTTTAATATAGGTATGGTCAAGAGAGCCCCGGCATTTTACAAAGGCCCCTTTTTTTATCATTTCCCCGGCTTCAACCCCTAAAATTTCAGCCAGCTTTTTGGCTGTCGTTTCTCCCCCGGGGGGGCAGGAGGTTAATTCCGCTTTGCCCTCAACCAGGGCTGCGGCATAGTTTTCGCAGCCGGTATAGCCGCAGCTGCCGCAATTAGCCCCGGGCAGAGCCGCCAGGATTGCTTCTTTTTTCTCATTTGTTTGGGTAGCCATTATAATTGATGCCGCGGTTAAAATAATTCCGGCAACTAAACCTAAGCCCGCTACCAGGGCTACTGGGAGGATAATCGACATAGTAATTCCCGCTCCTTTATCTGCAAACTATCTGAACAAACCCTCTACCAATCCCTGGAAGCCTAAAAAGGCCATAGAGATGATTGCCGCTGAAATCAGGCTTATGGGCAGCCCCTGCAAAGCCTTGGGAATATCGCTGGATTCCAGCTTTTCCCTTATGCCGGAGAAAATAATCATAGCCAGCAAAAAGCCTAAGCCTGCTCCAAGGCTGTTTACCAAAGCCTGAAGATAGTTGAGCTTATTATCTATAACCAGCAGGGTTATACCTAAAACGGCGCAGTTGGTGGTTATAAGGGGCAAGTATATACCCAGGGCATTATAAAGGGAGGGTATATAGCGCTTTAAAACAGTTTCTAAAAATTGAACTATCGAGGCAATTACCAAAATAAAAGTAAGGGTGGTTAAATAGCCCAGATTATTCGGCTCTAAAATATACAGAGAAATAGGGAAGGTAGCCGCAGTGGCAATAACCATAACAAAGGTTACGGCAATCCCCATGCCAATGGCGGTGCCTATTTTTTTAGATACACCTAAAAACGGGCAAATGCCCAAAAATTTAGAAAGTACCATATTATCCACTAAAATAGAGCTGAGTAAAATCGCAAGTAAAATTTTCATTATTTTTCAGCCCTCCATGTTACTTTACTGGCCCCGCATATGCCGTGAGCCCCGCAATGTTCGCAGTCGGCTGCGGCGGTTTTGGCAGGGGCGGAGGTTAAATGGTTAACAAGAGCAATTAAAACCCCTAAAATAAAGAACCCCCCCGGCGGTAAAATCGCGATTAAAACCGGAGGCAATACCCCGGCGGTTATAGCATAGCCAAAAATAGTTCCGTTGCCGATTAATTCCCTGATAGAACCGATAAAAACCAAAGCCAGGGTAAAACCCAGCCCCATGCCGGCTCCGTCTAAGAAAGAGGCAAAAACTTTATTTTTGCTGGCAAACATTTCCGCCCGGGCTAAAATTATGCAGTTAACAACAATAAGGGGCAGGAATATACCCAGCCTATCATTTAAGGCAGGGGCATAAGCCTGAACCAATAGCTGCACAACGGAAACAAAGCCGGCAATAATTGTTATATAGGCCGGGATTCTCACCTTTGAGGGTATAAGATTATTCACAAGGGATATAACCACATTGGAGCAAATTAAAACGGCTGTTGCGGCCAAACCCATACCCAAACCGTTACTGGCCATGGTGGTAACGGCCAAAGTGGGGCACATCCCCAAAGTCAGACGAAAAACTGGGTTTTCTTTAATTATGCCGTTTGTAAAAGAATTTAAAAGCATCAGGATACACCTCCTAAAGCTGTATAGCATTGATAAGCGGCGTTTACGGCTTCGGTAACCGCCTTACTGGATATAGTCGCGCCGGAAAGAGCCAAAATTTCATCTTCGGCGGTTTTTGTATTTTTAACAACGGTAAAGGCCTTTTGTGGTAATAAATAGTATTGGCTTACAAAGCTTTCTTTGGCCGCGTTTTTACCCAGCCCCGGGGTTTCATTATCAGATAAAATGCGGACATTTTTAATTGAGCCGTCGGCATTTACCGCTACTAAAACTTCCATGGCTCCGCCGTAGCCATTGGCAAGGGCGGAGATAATATAGCCCATTGTTTCCCCCGAGGCCCCTAAGGCCTTATAAGCCGAGGAAATATTAACGCTTAACTCAGGGATATCCATAGCCTCAAAACTTTCCCCCTGGGGGAAGATTTCCTGGCGGATTTCAGTTTCAATCTTAAGCTTTGTTTCGGCGATTATATCTTTTGTGGAATTATAGGTAAAGGCCAGGGCGGCCGTAACAATCAGGCAGATAAAAAACAAAGAGATAACCGGGGCCATAACTTTAGAGGGTTTCATTAGGCAGCACCTCCAAACGGTTTCTTAAGGAAGAAGCGATTAATATAGGGCACAAATAAATTCATAATTACAATGGCAAAAGAGACTCCCTCAGGCATTCCCCCGTAAAAGCGCATAAGTACCGTAAGGATACCGCAAAGTACCCCGAAAACCAGCTGACCCTTTAAAAGATAGGGGGAGGTTACATAATCCGTTGCCATAAAGAAGGCCCCTAAAGCCAAGCCGCCGCTGAATATTTGGTATATGGGGTTAACTCCTAAAACCCAGGATAAAAGAAAAACCGTGGCTATAAAGCTTAAGGGTATGGTTGGGGTAATAATTTTTCTTAGTATTAAATAAACGGCTCCCAGCAAAAGGGCTAAAACACTTACTTCCCCCAGGCAGCCGGTATGAAGACCTAAAAAGAGATCTTTTATTGTAGGCAGAGCCACTGTGGCCCCGGGGTTAATTATTAACTCCTTCATAGCGGCTAAAGGCGTGGCGGAGCTTGCCGTAAAGGCGGCGGATTGCCAGTTTGTCATTTCCGCCGGGAAGGAAACCATAAGGGCAATTCTTGCGCCAAGAGCCGGGTTTACAAAATTCTGCCCCAGGCCGCCGAACATTTGCTTTATAATTACGGTGGCAATTAAGCCGCCGAAGGCCGCAATATAAAAGGGTATGCTTACAGGCAGGCAAAGAGAGAGTAAAATTCCTGTTACAACTGCGCTTAAATCATCCAGGGTGTTCTCAAGCCCCATAAGGCGGCGGCTTATATATTCCCCCAGTACGCAGGAAATTACCGTAACCAAAGTTACAATTAAGGCTCTTTGCCCAAAGATAATAATTGAGGCAATAATTGCGGGCAAAAGGGCTATAATTACATCCAACATAATTCTTCTGGTGCTTGCTCCGCTGTAAAAATGGGGCGGAGGCCCGATAACTAATTTATGATTCATTGGAATTCCTCCGGATTATTAATTCTTTAATACCAGGGCAAAATATGAGGGTTAGCGCTATTTTGAACCCTCCTTTTGCTGGTAATAACGGACTCTGTCTTTTGCCAGCTTCATGGTTTGGAGCAGCTGGCGGTGGGAGGGGCAAACATAAGAACAGGAGCCGCATTCCATGCAGTTAATCACGCCGCCCCTGTTAAGGCCGGCAATATTATCCGCCTTAAGCATATCCTCCAAATAAGTGGGCATAAGCCTAAGGGGGCAGGCCTCTATACAGCGTCCGCAGCGTATGCAATTCATTTCGGCGGGATGATTGGAATTATTTACACAAAGGGCTAAAATCGCATTATCGGATTTTAATAAGGGCACCTGCTGCCTGTCTATGGTGGCTCCCGTCATAAGCCCCCCGGAGATAATTTTCCCCGCGGGTACTTTAAAGCCGCCGGTAAAATCAATAATATCCTTAATGGAGGCGCCAATAGGGGCCAAAACATTTTGCGGGTTGGCAATGGCTGTCCCCTCTACGGTTACCCTTCTTTTTACCAGAGGAATACCGGTTTTAAGGTATTGGGCAATAAAAGAGGCTGAGGTAACATTTAAGACCAAGCAGCCCACATCCGCCGGGATTTGCCTTATATTAATCTCTTTGCCGGTAATAAGGTTAATCAGAACTTTCTCCGCCCCTAAAGGGTAAACGGAACGAAAGGGCATAATTTCTATGCGGCTTTTTATTTCTTCCGGCTGTTTGGCTAAGGCTTCTTCCAACTTGGCCAGAGCTTTTACTTTATCATCCTTAATGGCTATATAGGTTTGGGGTATATTTAAATATTTTATTACCTGGGCAGTACCCTCAATAACATCATCCGGGCTTTCTAAAACCTGGCGGTAATCCGAGGTTATATAGGGCTCGCACTCCACGGCATTTATAATAAGGGTATCAATTTCTTTCCCTTTAGGGGGCGAAAGCTTAATCCAGGTGGGGAAGCCCGCTCCTCCCAGGCCGACTAAGCCGGATTTTTTTACTGCCGCGATAAAATCCTCCCGGTTTTCCACAACCGGGGGTTTAATATCCGGGTCCAGCATATCCCGGCCGTCGGAGGTAATTTCCAAAACCTCCACCAGAGATTTTCTGGGTAAAAGCATCGTTTTAAGGGCCGTAACCTTACCGGAAACGCTGGAATATATCGGCGCGCTTAAAAATTCCTGGCTGTCCCCAACCAGGGTGCCGATAAAAACTTCATCCCCAACTTTTACGGTGGGTTCGCAAAATCTGCCCAAATGCTGAGACATAGCAATATTTACCTTAGGGGGGGTAGGCATAATTGCCGTCTCCATCTCGGCGGTGTTTTTCATCTGCGGAGGGTGAATGCCGCCCCCTACATTAGGATTTTTGCATTTGTTTGACAAAGCTGCCTTAAACAAGTCACTAACCTCCCTAGTTTCAACATAAATATATAAAAAATGATTTTCACCTCTTTAGATTATAATCCCCTTAAGGCTATAATGCAACTTATCGGCGGTATTTTTTGCATATTCGCCTAAAGTGAACTTATTAAAAGCCGGAGTAAAAACTTTCTGATTATAGCAGGGAAGATAATAATATCAAGAATATATTTTATAATAATCAGCGCCTTGTTTTCCCCTTTTTTTTAGTATAAACTGTAAAAGAAGCTTGTGGAAGGATAAAAAAATGAAAAAATTGGATTTTTTTCTCTTAGGTGCAATTTTATTCTTGGCCCTTATTTTTTCTTTAAAATATTTTATTGCCCCCCAGCCCCAAACCCCTGCGGCGCTGGTTTATATTGATGGAGAAAAAGCCCTGGAGATAGACTTAAATAAAGACGGGGTATATGAGCTTATGGGGGCGGCCTTTAAATTCCGCCTTGTTTGCGAAAACGGAGCAATTAAAATGGGGGAAACCCCCTGCCCTAATCAAACATGTGTAAAAACCGGCCCCATTAAAAGGGTTAATTCAAGTATAATATGCGTTCCCAATAAGGTAAGCATAATAATTAAGGCGGCCTCCCCAGAGGTTGACACTGTGGCCTGGTAAAATTTACAAAATTTATTAAGCAATAATAGCGCTTAAAAATTTTAAGCAAAAGGAGAGAGAATGAATAATACCCGGCGCCTGGCTTTATTAGGCATATTAACCGCTATTGCAATAGCAATTCACAGCTTAGAGGCCATGCTGCCTATGCCTTTGCCTGTGCCCGGGGTAAAGCTGGGGCTGGCTAATGCCGTTACCCTTCTTGCCCTGGTTTTACTGGGGGGGCGTATGGCTCTAAAGGTCGCGGTTGTAAGGGTGCTTTTAAGCTCGCTGATTTTCGGGAGTTTTTTAAGCCTTCCCTTTTTTCTGAGCCTTGGGGGCGGGCTTAGCGCCAGCCTTATTATGATACTCTGCTACCGCTATATTAAGGGTTTAAGCATAATCGGGGTGAGCCTGGCAGGGGCCTTAATGCATAATCTTGCCCAACTGGCCGTAGCAGGCTTTATTATGGGGCGGGGGGAAATAATCTATTATTTGCCGGTTTTACTTATAAGCGCAATACCCATGGGGTTTATTATCGGTTTAAGTGTAAAATATTTGCAAGCCCCCTTAAAAAAAATCTTAAATCTGTAAATAAGGCTTATTCAGAAAATATATTTACTATATTATAACAGCAATTATAAACAGCTTTTTGGCCGCCTGGGGGGGGCTTTTTATTATTTAGGCCAAAATTTATATAGCTTAAAATTATGTTTATAATTAAGCGGGGCCTGTATTTTTAAAACTATTTTTTAGAAGTATTCTCAGAATGCTTTTTATTTGCTATACTTTTAATAGGGTATTTTGTTGAATCTTCAGTAAATTCCCCGCAATTTGTTTTAATGCTGATGAACCTAATAGGCGGTTTTTAGCTTAAGGAGGTTTCTATGGCAAAATTAAGGATTAAAACCGGAATTTTTATTTTAATTTTATTTGTTTTTATGCCGGCTTTTTTCTCTAAAACCCAAAACTCCGGGGCTTTTGAGACGGGGCAGGCCTCTTTTGAGGTTTTTAATGCTTCTGGGGGGCATAATTTAAACCTTAACCCCGCTTTTAATTCTTCAATAACCCAATATACCCTTAGCCTTAATGGGCCTTGCGAAATATATTTTAGGCCTAATCTGCCGGAGGGCTGCTTTTTTGTGGCGGAGGGCTTCAGATATTATGCCGGGGAGTACAGCCATACTATTGAAATAAACAAGAATAAAATTATCCCGGTGCGCTTTGGTAATGATATGGGCCTTGGCCCTGCCTATTATATTCAGTTTATTCTGGAGGGGAATAATTCCGGCCCCGGCAATGGGGGAGGTGATTCCGGCAGCCCCCCGGAAGAAATAAACGAGGAAATAAATAATGGCATAACTGATATAAATGATATAAATGACATAAATGATACAATAAATACGGAGGGCTTATATTTAAACAGTTTAGAAATTACCTCAGCTAATGGTATTGCCGTATTTAACCCCGGCTTCACAAGGTTTAATACCCGCTACACCCTAAATGCCCTAAAAGGGGATTGGCTTATAATTAAGATGAGCCCGGGGAAGGGGGTTAAGGCAATAATTGTGGGCGGCAAGATTTATTATACCGATGGCCCCCTGCAGCTAACCACCTCCAATAAAGATAAAGTTGAAATAAGCCTGATAGGTCAAAAAGGGGATAGCCTTACTTATACTCTGCTTTTTGAAAATTCTTTAGAGGCAATTCCCCAAAATCTTCCCGGCCTTGTTTATTTAAGGCTGAATAATGGAGGAATTCCCCTCTCGCCGGTTTTTTCTTCTGAAACAAACTCCTATTTAGCTGAAATACCCCTAAATACCGAAAGGATTACCCTTAACCTTAAGGGAGAAGAGGGCAGCTATACCACTATTAATAATAGCCCCCGGGATTTTTTAATTTTAGATAATCTAAATGAATTAGACGAAGCAAAGGCTAATTTTTTAATTGGGGTACATAAGGGGGGGCTGGTTAATTATTATTTTCTCCGCCTTCTTTTGCCCGGCTTTGCAAATAATTTGCCCCCGGAGGGTACCGGGCTTTTAAGCCTTAAAATTATCGCCGGGGATAAAGAAATAGACGCCCTAAAATACCCCTATGGGGAAAACAGCTTCCGTATTCCCTTAGCAAACCTTGCTAAAAATATAGGTATTTCAGCCGTGGCTCCCCAGGGGGCGGTTATGCTTTTAGGGGGAAAAAGTTTTACCGGCGCCGGTTTTTGGAATTATTCCCTCCCGGCGGAGCTTTCCGGGGATAATCCGCTTTACCTTACAATTATATCTCCGGATAAAGGCGGTATTAAAACCTATTCCCTGCTTTTTTATCCTCAAAAAACCTTTATTAAGGTATTAGTCGGCAGCAGAGAAATTGTTATTAACGAAGCCGTAAAAACTATGGATGCCGAAGCATATGAAATAAAGGGCCGGGTTATGGTGCCCCTGCGCTTTATAAGCCAGGCCCTGGGGGCGGAAATTAATTGGCATGGCGAAAAAAAGCTGGTGGAGATAATTAATCAGGGCCGGGCTTTAAATCTTTATCTTAATCAAAGTGTTCCCGGTATGGATGTTCCCCCGGAAATTAAAAATGGGCGGGTTTTTGTACCTTTGCGCTATATTGCTCAGGAATTAAAGGCTTCCGTCCAGTGGCAGCCTGCCGAAAAACTGGTTTTAATCACAAAATAAGGCAGGAAAATGCCAAATAAAGGCAAATACTTTAAGGCAGGTTTCTTTTGACTTTTAAGGGGCAGCTTTATAAGTTGATTTTATAAAAAAACTCGGGTATTTGCCTCTTAAACGGGATTTTTTCAGAGCCTTAAAAAATATTTTTTATCCGGCCTGTTATATACTGTATGGCGGGAACAAATACACTTGCAATTGCGTCATTAGTTTAAAAGAAAAAAGCTTGCAAAATCTAATAATATTTGTATCGGAATAAAATGGGAGGTTAATTAAATGAGAAAAATAAAAGCTTTAATAGTCATGGGGGTACTGGCTCTTTGCCTGCTTTTGCCGGCTACCGCTTTAGCAGCGGCCGGGGATGTAACTTCAATTTCCGCAAAGGTAGGGGGCTCGGAAAAAATCGGCTTTTCTTCCGGTACATATTCCTATAATGCATTGGTCAATTCCGGAGATACCCTTACGGTAGAAGCCGGTGCGAATTTTACCAATGCGGATGAAAGCAGCTATATTAAAATCAGCTGCGGGCTGGATACGGCCTCCTCCGGCTCAGGGAGTATATCCTTAAATATTCCCAATATAAACGGAAACCGCAGCGTAATTGTGGAGACTTATTATGCCCCGGATGGCAGCCCTGCGGCGCTGGTAAGCACATATACCATTGATGTGGGGATTAAGGCCCAGCTAAAAACCATTGATGTTAAATTTAACGGATCAAGCCAAACCGTTACCTGGGATATTAACCGCTATAGAGTAAATACTCCGGCAAGCGGCGGCACAATAACCGTCTCCGCCCAGGCGGAAAGTGGCGGTACTGTAAATATTGCCTCCGCCAATCAATCTTTTACCCTTGAGGCCGGCGAGGCAAGGGAAATTGCAATTGAAATAACCAGCACCACGGGGGATACCCAAAGCTATGATTTACTGGTTTACCGCCCCATAACCCTGCCTTCGGATAATAATCTTAAGGCCTTAACCCTTAGCCATAACGGTACTGTAAGCAGCAGCTACCCTGTAGGGGGTAATTGGAACAGAAGCTTCAGCCAGTCTACCACATCCTATAATATTACCGTTGCAACAAATGCCACTTCGGTTCAAATTAACCCCAGCTTAAATGACCCTCTGGCTTCATATACCATAAAAATGGGGAGCAGCACCTATAATGCGGGGCAAAATATTCCCATTAGCTCAGGCTCGGTTAATATTGTTACGATTGAAGTTAGGGCTCAAAATAATGCCGCAAAAACATATACTTTAAATATTAGCCGGGGGAATCTCTCGGATAATTGCGAGCTTTCTAATTTATACATCCGTTACAGCGGCTCTACTCTGGATATGTTCCCCGAATTTTCCGGGAGCAGTTCCTCCACTTATTATGCCTTTGTTAAAAACAGCATCAGCAGCGTTCAGGTTTATGCCTCCGCCAGCGACAGCGCGGCCTCTATATATGTAAACGGCACTAAAATAAGCAGCGGCTCCAATACCTCAATAAGCGTCAGCTCAACCTCTGCCTCGGGCAATAGTATAAAGGTTGAGGTAATAGCTCAGGACGGCATAAGCAAAAAAACCTATAATATTGTGGTAAGAAGGGCAACAAGCTCCGCCAGCTCCGATGCCACCCTGGACGGAATTACCATTAGAAGCGGATCCTCAGGCTCCGCCACCATAGGCTATTCCCCCAGCTTTGCCTATGATACCTACAATTATGACGCCTATGTGGATACTACTGTTAAGTATGTAAGAATTATGCCTGAGGTAAGCACTAAAGGGGCTGTGGTTTTAGTTGACGGCGAGCTTGTGGTTTCCCCCTCCCAAACTTCGGCAACCTCAGGGAGTATTACTTTAAACAGCAGCACCACAAAAATAAATGTTGTGGTGTATGCCGCGGATTACAGCAAAAAGAATACTTATGTAGTTAAGGTTAACCGGGGCAATTCAACAAATAATTATTTAAGCACATTCTCCTTAAGGGAGCCCAATGGCAATGTAAGCTATACCCCCGGCTTCTCCCGGACAATAACCAGTTATTCCGCCAATGTAGGCAATAGTGTAAATAAAATTTCTCTTTTATTTATGCCGGAGGATGTCTCCGCTAGCATTAAGGTTAATAATACAGCCGTTACCAGTAATAGCTGGTCCCCCTATATAAATCTTAATGAGGGGGATAATAATATAACCGTAACCGTTACCTCTGTAAGCGGAGCAAAGAGAATTTACAATATTATTGTAAACAGGGCCAAAGCGGCTAAAAATGTATACCTTAAAATAGGCCAAAAAACCGCCACAGTAGGCACGCAGCAAATTACCATAGATGCCGTACCTTTCCTCTATAAATACGGCGCTAACAGCTATACCATGGTTCCCCTGCGTTTTATTGCTCAATCCCTGGGGGCCGAGGTTAATTATCATGGCAATGTAACCCGTATGATAACCATTATTCTTAACGGTAAAAAAATAACCATGTATGCCAATGGCAAGGCGGATATTGCCGCCGGTATGGAGGTTCCCCCCATTCTTATTAACGGCCGCACCTTTGTACCCTTGCGCTATGTAGGGGAGCAGCTGAATTCCGTTGTTAACTGGCATAAGGAGGATCAATCCATTACAGTTGTTCCTAAATAAAGCTTTTTATTTCCCCAAAAATAGAGGCCGGGGTTTAATAAGCCCCGGCCTTTTCTATTGGCGGAAAATAAAAATAATCAGGAACAGGATTTAAAAACCGCCGGAATTAAATCAAAGAGCCGGGTAAACGAAAGTTTAGAATTAAAAGCCTATAAAGAAAAAAATATTCTAAAAAATAGCCT
Organism: Clostridiales bacterium; assembly: GCA_040767605.1. GTDB lineage: Bacteria > Bacillota > Dehalobacteriia > UBA4068 > UBA4068 > JAXGOI01. The sequence goes on along the minus strand of JAXGOI010000001.1, from coordinate 470,527 downwards.
AAAAAACTGGTAAAGAGCTTTTTAAAAGCCAAAGTATTTATATTTGATATTGACTTTTGTCTGGACTTTTGCTAGAATTATTTCTGCTGGTTTTGGTGGATGTGGCGAAGCGGTTAACGCACCGGATTGTGGCTCCGGCACTCGAGGGTTCAATCCCCTTCATCCACCCCATGCTGGGGTGTAGCCAAGAGGTAAGGCAGCGGTCTTTGGAATCGCCATTCGTTGGTTCGAATCCAGCCACCCCAGCCAAAAACCCATTCCCTTAGGCCTGTTTAGGGTTTCAGGCCTAAAATGAATTACCCGCAGGGTAAAAAACGCCAAAACCCTGGCTACGGCCGCTTTTTATTAGTTTTTTGGATTTATTTTAATCTTTGGGGTGTCGCCAAGCGGTAAGGCCGCGGTCTCTGAAGCCGCTATTCGTTGGTTCGAATCCAGCCACCCCAGCCATGAGCCATTAGCTCAGCAGGTAGAGCACCTGACTTTTAATCAGGGTGTCCGGCGTTCGAGTCGCCGATGGCTCACCAAAAGAAGCAAGCCCCAAAGCTTGCGGGCTTGCTTCTTTTACCAATAATATGGCGCGTTGGAGAAGCGGCTTAACTCACCAGCCTTTCACGCTGGCATCCAGGGGTTCGAATCCCCTACGCGTCACCAGGGTTGCCCTTGGTCGGGTAATAACCCTTGCGGGTGTAGCTCAATGGCAGAGCGCTGGCTTCCCAAGCCAGTTATGAGGGTTCGATTCCCTTCACCCGCTCCAAAAGACATACTTTCCGCCTACGGCGGGTATGTCTTTTTTTATTAGCCTTAAAAAAATTTAAAAAATAGCTTAAAAAAATGTATAATAGAATATATTAAAGGCTAAACCCCTTATTAAGATTGAGTTTTTAACGCGGAATAAAGCGTATTCGGAGTTTTCTGAATATTTAATCTTATGCAAGATTAAATAAATACCCCCTGTAAGAGCTTTAAAAAGCCTTGCCTCAGGCCTATAAGGGGCTTTCTTTGCCTTTTGCCATTGTTTGGGTGCCCTCAATATGGTATAATACTTTCAATTATATTCTATGCGCAGCCTTGCTGTGGCGTAATCTGGAAAAGTGTGGTGTATTATGCATACATTTGGTAAAGAGAATCTGCCTGAAGAGGTTGTTAGTGCTACATACAAAAACAAAAAAACGGAAAAAAAGAGCAAATTACTGTTTAAGCATAATGCAAAGTACTATCAAAGAGTAATTTCCGTAGCGGCAATTATTCTCTGTTGTGCTTTTATTTTTTGGGGCGGCTTAAGCTTATTTTATCAGGGAGCTAATGCTTATGGCATTACCGTTAACGGTAATACTGTTGCTGTTTTAACCAGCCAGCAGGATGCCCAGGCCGCTTTGGATACTTATCTCCAGCAAAAGAGCGAGCTTAGGGGCTGCCCGGTTCTCTGTGCCGAGGATGTTACCGTTGATGCCATTTCCGCCCGGGGCCATGCCTGCGTAACCACACAAGAGGCCATTGATATTTTAAACGAAAGCCTGACGGAAATTGTTAATGCCACCATAATAAATGTGGACGGGCGGGAAATTGCCGCTTTATCCTCGGAGGAGGCCGCTCAGGAGGCAATGGAATGCGCCAAGGCCTACTACCTTAAAGACGGGGAGCGGATTATAGATTCCGATATTAAAGAGGATATAACCTTTATTCATCAGTGGCGGGATCCGGAAACTTTGGTTTTGCCGGAAATTGCCGCCAGCCAATTATTATTCGGCGTTCCCCAGCTTATTACCCATGTGGTGGAAAGTGAGGATGAAACCCTCTGGACTATCGCCAGGCAGTATGATGTTCCTATTGAGCAAATCCAGGAGGCTAATACCGGTCTTAAATCCGAAGATATTGTTTTAGGCCAGACGGTTAAAATCTCCACCCCGCAGCCGGAAATTAATGTTATTGTGGTTAAAGAGGTTATTAAAACGGCGGAAATCCCCTTTAAGGTGGATACAAAGAATAATAGCAGTATGCTAAGGGGCACTCAAAAAACTGTCTCTGAGGGTAAAAAAGGCATTGAGGAAGTAACTCTGCGGGTTGTTGAAAATAATGGTCTTGAAGTAAGCCGGGAAAGAGCCTCCGCCGTGGTTTTAACGGCCCCTGTAAATAAGGTTGTGGAGCGGGGAACTAAAATGGTTGTGGCCTCCCGCGGCAGCGGCGCGGCGGGAACTGTCGGCTGGCCTCTTATTGGGCAGTTAACCTCGTATTTCGGCCCCAGGGGCAGCGGTTATCATACGGGTTTGGATATAAACGGAAATACCGGGGATAGAGTTGTGGCGGCAGAAGGCGGTAAAATTATTTTTACCGGGTATAGCGGCGGCTACGGCAATTTAATTAAAATTGATCACGGCGACGGCCTTCAAACCTGGTATGCCCATTTAAGCAAATACGGCATAAAGGTCGGAGATAGCGTGGAAAGAGGCCAGTATATCGGTAATGTGGGCAATACCGGAAGGAGCACAGGCTCTCATCTGCATTTTGAAGTCAGAATAAATGGTACGGCCTATAATCCTTTAAAATATTTGCGTTAATTTATATCGGTTTTAAGCCTAAAACTAAAAGAGAAACTCAGGCGGGGGCATACCCCGCCTTTTCTAATTCCCGGGTTTGCCTCATTTTAAAAATTAAAATATTTTTTGCCGGGCAGGTTGTTAAAGGGGGGAGTAAGGACACCTAAAATTTTTTTAAAAAAACTCTTGTTTATTACCTAGGGTCATGTATTATAATCAGTTTAGGAGGTGTGCCTATGCTAAAAGAAGATTTATTCTCCATTGGGCAGGCGGCTAAAAGAATGAAGGTAAGTGTGCGCACCCTGCAATATTATGATAAAAAAGGTTTATTAAGCCCATCGTCCATTAGCGAAGGTGGGCGGCGCCTTTATTCCTCCAAGGATATGGTTAGGCTTCATCAAATTATTTCTATGAAGGCCCTAGGTTTTTCTTTGGATGAAATAAAAAATATGCTTTATAATTTAGACAGCCCCAAAGAGGTGGCGGAAATTCTCGAAAATCAGGGTATTCTTGTAGAGGCGCAAATTAAAGAATTACAAACGGCCTTAATCCTGATTAATAATCTCCGCCATGAGGTTATTCAAATGGATACGGTAGATTTTGCCAAGTATGCCAAAATTGTTGAGCTTTTAAAAACCGACAGCTCTTTTTATTGGGTTATTAAACTTCTGGATAATCAAATTTTAGACCATATAGGTGAAGAATTTGAAAGTAAACCCCAGGAGGCCTGGGATATTTTAAGCGAATATCAGGAGGTTTTAAATCAGGCCCTGGAATTTAAAAGGGGAAATGAATCCCCAAAAAGTGAAAACAGCATGAGGCTGGCAAAAAAATGGTGGGATATGGTTATGAAATTCACCGGGGGAGATATGAGCTTAATCCCCAAGCTATTAGATTTTAATAATAATAAAAACGGCTGGAATAAGGAAATGGCGGAAAAGCAAAAAGAAGTGGATGCTTATATTGGAGAGGCGCTGGGGCAATATTTTATTAAAAATAATATAAGCATTCCCGAAATGGGGGCGGTATAATGGGTATGGCCATTATTGTAAAAGACCTTAAAAAAAGCTATGGCAGCCACGAGGTATTAAAAGGCATTTCTTTTTCGGTAGCCAAAGGGGAGATTTTTGCCCTCCTTGGTGCAAATGGGGCGGGTAAAACAACTACTTTAGAATGTCTGGAGGGTATCCGTAAATATACCGGCGGGAGCATTTCTCTTTATGGCAGCATCGGTGTGCAGCTTCAATCCTCATCCTTGCCCCCAAACTTAAAAGCCCTGGAGGCAATTAATTTATTTGCCAAATGGAAAAAGGCCAAAATTGATATGGAATACCTTAAATGCCTTGGCGTGGCGGAGTTTAAAGATAAGCAATACAGGGCGCTTTCCGCCGGGCAAAAACGCAGGCTGCATTTGGCCATTGCCATGCTGGGGGCTCCGGAAATTATCTTTTTAGATGAGCCCACCGCCGGGCTGGATGTTGAAGGAAGAATCTCCCTCCATGAGGAAATCAGAAAAATTAAAAGCCGGGGCAAAACTATTATTATGGCCAGCCATGATATGGCGGAGGTTGAAGCCCTTTGTGATAGAATAGCGATTTTAAAAAGCGGCAATATTGCCTTTATAGGTTCGGCTCGGGATTTAACAGAAAAATATACGGATACCTGCAGAATCGGCCTATATTTTACCGCCCCTTTTAATAAAGGGCAAATAAAAAACAGTATATATTTAGAGGGTAAAGAAAATTATGCCCTTTTTGAAACCGCTAATTTAGCCGAAAGCTTATTGGAAATTACAACTCTGGCTCTGGCTCAAGCAATTAATATTGCGGATATTAAAGTAGAGAGAGCCAGTTTAGAGCAGCGTTTTATGGCAATTTCAAAGGAGGAATTATAGTGGCGGCCTTTATTTATAGCACCCTTCTTCAGTGGAAGCTGGATATGCGCAATAAAAATGTTTTAATTACTTATTATATTGTTCCCCTAATATTTTTCTTGTTTATGGGGGGTATTTTCACTTCCATAATGCCTTTGGCATATAAAACCCTGATTCAGGCAATGACGGTATTTGGAATAACAATGGGGGCTGTTTTAGGTTCCCCCGCAACCCTGATTCAAATATACGGCAGCGATATTAAAAAGGCCTATTATGTAGGGGGCATACCCCTTTGGACAGTTGCCGCAAGTAATTTTATTTCCGCATTTATTCATTTACTTTGTATGAGTATTATAATTTTAATTATAGCCCCTATAGCTTTTAAGGCCGAAGTGCCCTTTAATTTAGGGGTTTATTTTACAGGGCTTTTTCTTATGCTGGGGGCAAGTCTTTCTGTGGGAACTCTTCTCGGCCTACTTGTAAAAAGTATTTCAAAGCTTACTATGGTATCTCAATTAGTTTTTCTCCCCTCTGTAATGCTCTCGGGGATTATGTTCCCGGAGGAGTTATTGCCAAAGGCCCTGCAATATGCCGGGATAATTTTCCCCGCTAAATGGGGGTACCGGTTGATGTGCCAAACAAAGCTTGAGTTTTCTAATATATTCCCCTTAATTATAATGATTATTCTGCCCCTGCTTTTTTCAGGCCTTAAATTATATACAATAAAAAGCGAGTAAAAACAGATAAAAAGACTAGGCCGCGTTTTTCTCAGCCGTGCTAATTATTTCTTTAGGCTAATATTCCGCCCTTAAATGGGCGGTTTTTATTATCCTCCGGGGAGTAAATATAGGCCTGTTTAAGATTAAGAGCTTTAACCTTGGCGGCTTAGGCTTATTATGTTAAAATAGGCATTAGAATAAATCAGCGGGAGAAAATATGAAATTTACTACCTTAATGAGCGGTTCAAAAGGCAATTGTACATTTATAAGCAGCGGCAAAACAAAAATATTGGTGGATATGGGCTGCAGCCTGGCTTATTTACGCAAGGCCTTAGCGGGGCTTTCCTTAAACCCTCAGGATATTGACGCTTTATTTATAACTCATGAGCATATTGACCATATTAAGGGAATATCAATACTTTTGAAGCATTATGATATCCCTGTTTTTGCTTCCCCCCTTACTTGGGAGCATTTGCCCTTTGCCGCGGAATTGCCCCATTTTAAAAGGCGGGTTTTTAAGCAGGGGCTGGAATTAGGGTGCCTGGGTATAAGCTTTTTTAAGCTCTCCCATGATGCCTGCCAGCCGGTGGGCTTGGTTTTTGAGGATGCTAAATATAAGCTGGGGCTGGCGACGGATACGGGAACCCTTACTCCCGGCTTGCTTAAAAGCCTTAAAGGCGCCGACGGCCTGATTATAGAGGCCAATTACAGCTGCCGCCTTTTGGAGGAAGGGCCGTATCCTCAATTTCTGAAAAAAAGAATTGCCGGAATTAAAGGCCATTTATCTAATATTCAATGCGCCCATTGTTTGGAGAATAGCATTAATTCCAAAACAAAGGCCGTGCTTTTAGCCCATTTAAGCGAGGTTAACAATACCCCCGCCCAAGCCCTTTTAGAAATTGGTTCCTATTTAAAGGGCAAGGCCGGGCCTCCGCTGCTTTTTACGGCGCCTAATCGCAGCCCTCATCCGTTAATTGCCCTTGATCAGCTTTAAAAACCCTAAAAATAGGCAAAAGGACTACATAATTTCTTCACAATAATTACATAAAAATTCGGGATAATAAATACTGAAAAGCTGCCTGTCGGTTTAAAAAGGAGGGTAATTATGAGTTATTTTCGGGAAGAAAGGGGCCTGCGCTCCTTAGGCTGGTTTAGCACCTTATTAATTCTTTTAATTGCGTCCTTGCTTGGCGGCGCCGTTGCCTTAGTGGGGGCCCATTATTTAGGCTATTTAAATCCGCCGGGGAATAATTCCATTATAGAGCCGGGGGATAATTTACCCTCAAAAATTCTAAATCTGGAAGATGAAATTTCCGTTGTCAGCCTGGTGGCCGAGGCTGTCAGCCCCTCTGTTGTTCAAATAAGCAATTTCGGCACATTTAATTTTTGGCAAAAGGGGCAGGAAGTTCAAACAGGGAGCGGCTCCGGGGTTATTATAGATAAAGCCGGCTATATAGTTACGAATAATCATGTTGTGGCAAATGCAAACCGTCTGGAAATTACTTTATATGACGGCACAAAGCTGGATGCCGCCTTGGTAGCAAGCGATGTCCGCTCGGATTTGGCCGTTTTAAAGGTTGAAGGCGAAGGGCTGATTGCCGCAAGCTTTGGGGATTCCGATAAAGTTCAGGTAGGGGAGCTGGCTATTGCCATAGGCAACCCCGGAGGGAGCGATTTTGCCAACTCTGTTACGGTGGGCTTTGTCAGCGGTTTAAACCGCCTGATTCAAAACGGGGAAGGAATGCAGTTTAGGCTTATTCAAACAGATGCCGCCATTAATCCGGGGAATTCCGGCGGCCCTCTGGTAAATAGAAAAGGCGAGATAATCGGGATAAACAGCATAAAAATAGCCGCCGACGCCTTTGAGGGCATGGGGTTTTCCATTCCCAGTAATTTGGTTAAAAGCATAGTTAGTGATTTAATTGAGCATAAAAAGGTCCGGCGCCCGGCTTTGGGGGTAAGCTTAATTTATGATGTTACCCCTGCCTTTGCGGAAATGAATAAGCTGGATATTGATTATGGGGTTGTGGTAATTCCTCAGCAAGGGGGGGCGGCCGCCCAAGCCGGCATGGAAAGGTACGATATTATAATTGCTGTGGACGGCAAAAAGATAAAGAACAGCTTTGCCCTGCAGGAAGAAATTTTCAGCCGCCAAATCGGGGATACGGTTAAAGTAACCGTTTATAGCGACGGCAAAACCCGGGATTTGGAAGTTACCCTAATAGAGCTCCAATAAAAGCCGCCGCAAAAGCTGCTTAAAACAAAAAAATATTCTTTAGTCTGTATTTCAGGGGTTTTTGCTCCCGGGGTATACAGGAGGGCTTTCCTTTGCAAATAAGCATAATTGCCGTAGGCAAATTAAAAGAGAGCTATTTAAAAGAGGGTATGGCGGAATATATTAAGCGGCTTGCCCCCTTTGCTAAAGTTAAAATTATGGAGGTAAATGAGGAGAAGGGCCCGTCCTGCCCTTCTCCTTCTCAAATTGAGGCCATAAAAAAAGCCGAGGGTAAAAGGCTTTTAGGGATTATACCCCCCCGTTCTTATCATATTGCCCTTGCTCTGGATGGGGAGAATCTTTCCTCCCTGGGTTTAGCCGCCAAAATAGAGGAGGCCGCCCTGGGGGGGAACAGCCATTTGGTTTTTAGCATCGGCGGCTCCTGGGGTTTGGATAATGAATTGCTTAAAAAGGCGGATTTTCTCCTCTCCTTTGGTAAAATGACATTCCCCCACCAGCTGATGCGGCTGATTTTAATGGAGCAGATTTACAGAAGCTTTAAAATAAACCGCGGCGGAGAATACCATAAATAATTTTTTTTAAAACCCCAATATTTAGAGGAATTAAGGGGTTTTATGTAGAAATACTCTACATATTGTCGTGGGAGGGCGAAGAGATGCGGCCAGTGCTAACCGGTTTATTTTATTTAATCGCTGCTTTTCTGGTCTGGGGTTTAGATGGGGCAATTCTCGCCTTTTATTCCGGGGGCGAAATATTTCAGGATTTTATTTTTACAAAAGTGCCATTAGCCCGTTTAATTGTAAGAGGGCTTTTATCGGCACTTTTGCTTTTTGCGGGGTATTTAAAAATTCGCAGGCAGCTTGCCAGTAAAGATATTTTTAATATTTGGCTTGGGGATGAGAAGGAAAGCCTGTTTTGCGGCTGCGCCGAAAGCCATTTGCGCCCTCAGCGCCTTTTATTCCATAGTTTGCGCCTGGCCAAGTATTTTAAACTTTCTCAAAAAGAGAAGGAGGGCCTGCGCACCCTGTGCTATTGTTATGATATAGGCCTGGTTAGCATCCCTAATGCCGTTTTAAATAAAGAAGGGGAGCTAACCCAAAAGGAGCAGGAGATTTGGGATTCTCATACCAGGCGCGGGGCGGAAATTATAGCGGCAATTACAGATTTAGCCCCCGGCGCCCAGTATATTTTATACCATGAGGAATATTTTAACGGCGGAGGCATCTTCGGCCTTCACGGCCGCAAAATTCCCTTGGCCTGCCGTATTTTTCAAACAGTTTGGATGTATGATTGTATGATATACCCCCCGGGGCGTCAAAATCCTCTGGTTTGTGATGAGGCCCTGCTGGAATTGCGCTATTATTCCGGCTCAGCCTTAGACCCTGAGGTTGTAGAGGCTTTTATCCGTATAATGGGTAAAAACAGTATTCTTTCCGGGAATAGGGGCAGGGTGTTTTCCCTGCGTTAGGCTTTATATTTTATTAAACTAAACTTTTAGTTAATATGCGGCTGTTTTACAGCCGCATATTTTATGTAAAAAACCTTATAGAAAAAAATACTCTTAACCTTTACGCTATTAGGCCTTTTAAAACCGGAGTTTATTGCCCCGGCAGTTTTTATTGGGGCTTTTCTTTTTCTTGCCCAACACCAGCCCATAGTGTATAATATGGGCAGATGTCAGGGTATATTGGGGTATATTATCTGTTTAGGGCTTATAATATATTTAAATCTGGGGGTAAATATGGCCAGCCATTTTTTTGCTTATATGGGAAGAATGAAGCTTATTAGGCGCTGGAGCCTGATGCGAAATATTATTCCTGAAAATATTCAAGAGCATAGCCATATGGTAGCAATTATTACCCATGCCCTTGCCCTTATCGGCAATAAATATTTTAAACGCAATTATAATCCTTCCCATTTGGCATTATTGGCCCTATATCATGATGCGGGGGAGGTTATAGTGGGGGATATGCCTACCCCGGTTAAATATTTTAACCCCCTGATAAAATCATCTTATACCCAGGTGGAGCAGGTAGCTAAAGAAAAGCTTATTTCCCTTTTGCCCGGGGATTTTAAAGAGGATTACTATAAGATTTTCTTCCCCCAAAAAAATGAAGAGCTCCGCCTTATTAAGGCGGCGGATAAAATAGCGGCCTACCTTAAATGCCTGGAAGAAACAAATGCCGGCAACGGCGAATTTAAAAAAGCTAGAGAAAGCATAAAGCGGGAAATAAACAGCTTTACGGATTTACCCGAGGCGGCCTATTTTATGGAAGAATTTGCCGCAAGCTTCTCTCTTACTCTGGATGAAATGGATTAAAATACCTGATTAAAGTGAGTAATAATATGGTTCTTTTGCATAAGCCAAAGCATAAAAAAGTGATTATATTCGATATGGATAATACCCTTTTAAAATCCTCAATAGATTTTAATGAAATGCGCTTTGAGGTTTGCTCCGTTCTTAAAGCCGCGGGGATAAAACCGGAGGATAATCAAACGGTTGCCCATATAATCCAAAGCAGCCGTAAAGCAAAAAATTATACCCCCCAATTAGAGGAGGCCCTTTGGCAAAAAGTTAATGAGGTAGAGGCCAAGGGCATGGGCAAGGCGGTGCTGGAGCCGGGAATAGTATATGCTCTTGAGCGCCTTAATAAAAAAGCCGGGCTTATGCTTTTAAGCAATAATCTTCATACAAATATAAAAAAGGTTTTAAAGGAATGGGGCCTAGAAAAATACTTTATGGCAATAGCCGGCAGGGGGCTGGTTAAGGAATTAAAGCCTTTGCCCCACGGTTATTTATATTTAATGTCTCTTCTCCCCGAATTTAGCCGGGAGGATTTTTTGGCAATCGGGGATGCCTCCATAGATTTAATTGCCGCAAATACGGCGGGAATACCCTTTATCGCCTATAATAACAGCCGTAAAGAGGATTGGAGCGTATTTGATAAAAAACCTCTTAACTATTTAAAAAGCTGGGATGATAAGGCCTGTCAAATTATAGAAAGCCTGTTTTTAAACGGTGAGAGCCGGGCCCATTAGTTTGCTTATTTTAGGCCGCCTTTAAGGGATAGGTGTAAATATGGTGGTTTACAGGATAATAAATAAGCCCGGGGATAATAAGGACCAAAACGGGGGAGAAAATAGCCCCGGTATTCAGGAAGCAATTCCTGTTTTGGAGCCGTGGCGGCAAGCCCCCACAAAAGAGCAGGAAGAAGATTTAAATATGGAGGAAATCCATTTTTTAAACAGGCTTGCCCCGGAAGGGGATGAAAAGCAGCCCCCTCCGGCGCCTAAATGGTTTTACGGCCTTATAGCCGCTTTGCTTGTCCTTACATTTTCTTTTTTAATCTGGGGAGATATTTTTGTATCTCTTGCTAACCCCCTGCCGGATTTAGGCTTTTTAAGCCGTTCCAGCCAATTGGCTAAAGAGCCGGCTTTAGCGGCCTTAAAGCCTGCCGTAGTCAGTATAGAACTCCCTGCCAGCCGGGGCAGCGGTTTTAATATTTCCCCGGAGGGTACAATAATTACCAATAGGCATGTTGTGGAAAATAAAGGGAGCATCGGGGTGGTTTTTCCCTCCGGCCGGCGCTATAAAGGCAAAAGCTGGCAGGGCATAGAAGGCTTTGATTTGGCGGTTGTGGAAATAGCGGGGAAGGATTTGCCCCATCTGCCCTTTGGCAGCCAATTACCCCAAATAGGGGAAGAAATAGTTTTTATCGGCAATCCTCTGGGTTTTGACTGGACGGTTTCCCAGGGCCGGGTAAAAAGCTATATTTCTCTGGAAGGCTACGCAACGCCCCTTATTCTTTTAGAGGGCCCGGTTTTTTCCGGCAGCAGCGGCAGCCCTGTTTTTAACAGCAAAGGGGAGGTTGTGGCGGTAATTTTTGCAACCTTAAAAGGTGAGGAAAACAGCGGCCTTGCCATACCCATAGAAAATTTAAAGGATATAATCGGCCAACCCTCTTTTTAATAAACAGCCTGAATAGAAAAAATATACTTTTGCCTATAAAAGAATTTAACTTTTAAATAAATAGCTAGAGTTCAGCTAAAAACTATTTCAACGGAGGATTATTGCATGAGTCAGAAAAACCTGCCCCTAAGTAATGAAAAGCTTAAAAAAATAGTTGAGGAGTATGGCACCCCATTTCATCTTTACGATGAAAAGGCTATGCGCCATAATGCCAGAAGGCTTAATAAAGCCTTTGCCTGGGCCCCCTCCTTTAAGGAATATTTCGCCGTTAAGGCTTTGCCAAACCCCTATATATTAAAAATTATGCATGAAGAAGGCTTCGGGGCGGATTGCAGCTCCCTGGCGGAGCTGATTTTAGCGGAAAAGGTCGGCCTTTTTGGGGATGATATTTGCTTTACCTCAAACGATACCCCTCCCGAAGAGTTTATTAAGGCCAGAGAGCTTTCGGCCACAATTAATTTAGATGATATTACCCATTTGCCTTTTTTAGAAAAACATGCCGGCCTGCCGGAGCTTATTTCCTTCAGATATAACCCCGGAGAAAGCAGAAACGGCGGCAATGAAATTATCGGCCTGCCCCATGAGGCAAAATACGGCCTTACCCATGCCCAGATTTTTGAGGCGATTGAAATGGCTAAAGAAAAGGGTGTGTCCCGTTTCGGCCTTCATACCATGGTTGTTTCCAATGAGCTTAATCTCCGCTATTTGCTCGGCACGGCGGAAATGATGTTTAATTTGGCAGTTGAGGTTGAAGAAAAATCTCAAATCAGGGTAGAATTTATAAATTTAGGGGGGGGTATAGGTATTCCCTACCACCCCAAGGATGATGCCGTTGATTTAGAGGCCTATGGCCGGGGGGTAGAAAAGCTCTTTAAAGAAATTATGCTCCCCAAAGGGCTGGGAGATGTTCAAATCTGCCTGGAAAGCGGCCGGATGATGACAGGCCCTTACGGCTACCTTGTTTCCATGGCTATTCATAAAAAAGATACCTATAAAAATTATATAGGCCTGGATTCCTGCATGGCGGATTTAATGCGCCCGGCTTTATACGGTTCTTATCATCATATTACCGTAGTAGGGAAGGAAAATCTCCCCAAGAGCCGCATTTATGATATTACAGGCTCCCTGTGTGAGAATAATGATAAATTCGCCATAGACCGCCCCCTGCCGGAAATAAGCATAGGAGATATTCTGGTTTTGCATGATACCGGGGCTCACGGTTATGCAATGGGCTTTAATTATAATGGCAAGCTGCGCTCTAAGGAATTGCTTTTAAAAGAGGACGGCAGTGTTGAGGAAATCCGCAGGGCCGAAACTCTTGATGATTATTTTGCCACCTTAGATTTTTCCAGGCTCTAAAAAAAGACAGGGCAAGCCCTGTCTTTTTTATATCCTCTAGGCTTAAAAATAAGAGCCGCCGAATTAAGGGGCGCGGCTATTTATTTAAGCCGTTTTTTGATATAATAACGGTAAGAATATTCCCGCATAAAGGGGTGTGGCTGGTGAAGAAGAAAAAAGGGCTGTTTATAACCATGGAAGGGGTAGACGGCTGCGGCAAATCCTTAATGGCAGAGCTTTTAGCCCGCCGCCTTTTAAGCAAAAATTATGATGTGCTTTTAACCAGAGAGCCCGGGGGCAGCCCCTTGGGGAGAAGCCTGCGGCAAATCCTTTTACACGGCTCGGAAAAAAGCCTGATAAAAGAAGCGGAAACCCTGCTTTTTGCGGCGGATAGGGCCCAGCATTGCCGGGAAATTATTTTGCCTGCCTTAGATGAGGGCAAAATTGTGGTTTGCGATAGATTTACAGATTCCACCCTGGCTTATCAGGGGGGAGGACGGGGTATAGATATAGATTTTTTACTCAGGCTTAATGAATTTGCCTCCCAGGGGCTGGCGCCGGATTGCACATTTTATTTGCGCCTTTCTCTAAAGCAGGCCTTAGGCCGCAGGCAGGAGGAGGCGGACAGAATGGAGCAGGAGGATATTATGTTTTTTGGCCGGGTAATGGGCTTTTATGAAAGCCTGGCCCAAAAGGAGCCCGGGCGGATTAAAGTAATAAATGCCGCCCCTTCTCCCAATAAGGTTCTGGCCGAAATTGAGGATAATCTCAAAGGGCTTTTGCCGGAATATGATTTAAAGCAAAGAGTTTAATTAAGCCCGGGTTTTAAAAGAGAGGAATTTATGGAGAAATCAGGCTCCGAAAAACTAAACAGCCAAATAAGCAAAAGCCTGAATATGGGCCGCCCCGGGCATGCCTATTTATTAAAAGGAGAAAACGCCGCCGGGCAGGGGCTTTTACTGGCAATGGCCTTAAATTGCCGGAATTTAACTATGGGCCAGCCCTGCGGGGTTTGCCTCTCCTGCAAAAGAATTTTAGCCGGCACCTATGCCGATTTAGAGCAAATTTGGCCGGAAAAAGGCTGCCTCAGAATAGAGCAAATCCGTAAAATTAGGGCCAAAGCAGGCCTTAAGGCTTTAGAGGGCAATAATAAAGTAATCATAATTAATGATGCGGATTTCCTCCGGGAGGAGGCCGCCAACAGCCTTTTAAAAATTTTAGAAGAGCCCCCCAGCCGGACGGTTTTTATTTTAACTGCCAATAATGGGGATAAGCTTTTGCCCACTATACTTTCCCGCTGCCAGATTTTTAATACCGGGAACGAAACGGGCTTTTTTTTAGATGAGCCCTGTTTGGCGGATTTTTTGATTAAGGCGGGGGATTTTTTAAAAACCCTGCCGGATTTAAGCTGCGTCTCTGTTTTAAATACGGCAAAGGCCTATGAAAAAGATAAAGAGGCTCTTTTATACTTTTTTTTAGCCCTCTGGTATTCCTTGGCGGATATGGCAAAGGGTGAAATTCAAGGCATATTCCCCCAAAAAACCGCTTTAAAAGCCGGGCTTTTTGTGGAGAGGGCCATAGAGCTTTTAAGAAAAAATATTAATCAGCGCCTCCTTTCGGATATTGTATTACTAACCCTCTGGAAAATGGGGCGCAAAAGCCCTCAGCCTTAAATTTATAAATTAAAAGCAAATAATTTATTTGTACAATCTGATGAAAAAATAAGGAGGCAGGGATGAAAATAGGCATAATTATTTACAGCGAAACAGGGAATACCCAGTATGTTGCGGAAAAAATTAAAGAGCATTTGCTTTCCCGGGGTAAAAATACGGAAATTCTTTTGCTTAAGGCGGTTAAAAACACATCCGCCAAGCCTTTAAAAGACCCTGCCCAAGTTGTTTTAGAAAATATGCCAAATGCGGCGGATTATGATATGCTGGTTTTCGGCTCCCCGGTTCATGCCTTTAACCCTGCCATGGCATTTATTGCTTATATGATGCGAATTGATGGCTTAAACAATAAAGCCGTATTTTCTTATATAACCCAAGCCCTGCCCTTTGCCTTTATGGGGGGGAATGCCTTAAAAAAAATAAAAGCCTTAACAGCCTCCAAGGGAGGTAAAATAATCGGCGAGGGGCTAATCCCCTGGGGGAGGAAAAACAGGGAAGAGAGAATTTTAGCCTTGGCGGAAGAAATTGCCGCAGCGGCCAGCACTTTTAAGGGGCCTGAAGGGGAAGACTTGAGTTAAAGAGCAAATTGGAGTAAAATAAATAAGTAAACAAGCTAAAGTTTAAGGCAAAGGCCTATTTCTTTATGGGCTTTAGCCTATGCCCTCGTTTTTTATCCGGCGGGGCTTAGTATAGGAGGAATATATGGTAAATGTTGTTGGTGTGCGCTTTAAAAAGGCCGGTAAAATATATTATTTTGACCCGGCCGGCCTGGATTTAAATATTGCGGAAAAGGTTATTGTGGAAACCTCCAGAGGTTTGGAATTCGGGGAGGTTGTAATAAGCGCCAAAACAGTGGATGAGGGGGAGGTTATTTCCCCTTTAAAAGAGGTTTTAAGAAAGGCTACCGGTGAGGATATAGCAAAACATCAGGAGAATAGCGCCGCCGAGAAAGAGGCCTTCGCTATTTGCCAAAAAAAGATTGAGCATCACAAATTGCCTATTAAGCTTATAGAGGTTTCCTACACCTTTGATGTAAGTAAAATAATCTTTTATTTTACGGCCGACGGCCGGGTGGATTTTAGGGAGCTGGTTAAAGATTTAGCCGCGGTTTTCAGAACCAGAATAGAGCTCCGCCAAATCGGCGTCAGGGATGAGGCAAAAGTTATCGGCGGCCTTGGCACCTGCGGCCGAGTTTTGTGCTGCCATTCCGTTTTAGGAGATTTTCAGCCGGTTTCTATTAAAATGGCTAAAAAACAAAATTTATCCTTAAACCCGTCTAAAATATCGGGTATGTGCGGCCGCCTTATGTGCTGCCTTAAATATGAAAATTATGATGACGATACCAGGCCCAAAAGCAGCATTATTAAAGAGCTGGAGGAAATGGCAGAAGATGATGGAACCATCATAGAGCTGCTGGAGGATGAATAAATTGAGCCTAAGCCGGGATTTAAAAGAGTGGAAAGAGCGTTTTAACAGCCTTTTAGCCGAAGGGCAGGAGCTTTTAAAAAAAATTGAAGAAAGAGAAAGGCAAAGCTGTGTTCTTCAGGAAAGTTTTACAACCGCCCAGGCGGGAAGCGGCGGCCTTGAGGCTTTAAGAAAGCTTTATGACGACGGCTTTCATATTTGCCATGCCCGTTTTGGGCAAATCCGGGAAGAGGAATGCCTTTTTTGCGTTTCCTTCCTTCAGGATGAAGGTATAGATAAGCATAAGTTTTAAAAATTTTATATCGCGGAGTGCGGGGGATGTCTTTAAATATTGAGGATAATACCCCTTTTCTTTTTAAGGGGGAGAGAATAGATAAGCTTAACAGCTTGGGGCTTATGATAATTCAAAGCGCCAAAGCCCCTTGCTTTTCCCTTGATGCCCTGCTTTTAGCGGATTTTGCAGGGCGCGCCCTTTCTTTAAATAAAAATAAAGCCTTAAAAATAGGAGATTTAGGGAGCGGCACCGGAGTTATTTCCCTTTTAACCGCCTATAATCTGCCCCATAGCGAGGTTTTCGGCCTGGAAATAATGGCGGAAATGGCCGATATGGCCCGGCGCAGTTCGGCCTTAAATTCTTTGGAGGAGCGGGTAAAATTTGTTTTAGGGGATATTAAAAGGGCAAATGAGTTTTTAGAGGCAAAATCTTTTGACGGGATAATCTCAAACCCCCCTTATGAAAAAACATCTCAGGGCCGCATAAGCCCCTGCCCCTTAATGGCCGCCGCCAAAGGAGAAATCCATTGTAATTTGGAGGATATTATCTCCGCCGCCGCCGGCCTTTTAAAACCCAAGGGGAGCTTTTTTATTTCTCAGCGCCCCAAAAGGCTCGGCGAGGCTCTGGAATTATTTAAAAAATACTCCCTAAGCCCTAAAGAATTGCGCTTTATTTACCCTTACAGCCATTTAAACGCCAAACATTTCCTTTTACAGGGAATTCTCGGCGTAAAATGCCAGCTTAACATTTTACCCCCTTTAATTGTCTATGAGAGCCGGGGCAAATACACCCCGGAGGGAGAAAGGATTCTCCTTGCCCCTTTAAAAGAGGGGCAAGGCCAATAAAACATAAAAAACAAAGCAAATTAAGATAAATTAAAATATTAGGCTAAATATATTAAGCTAAAGATAAAAGGTGATAATATGCCGGGCAGGCTCTTTTTAGTAGCAACCCCTATCGGTAATTTAGAGGATATCAGCCTTAGGGCCCTGAGGGCTCTAAGGGAAGCGGATATTATTGCCGCCGAGGATACCCGCCAAAGCCGCAAGCTTTTAAGCCATTTTGAAATCAGCAAAAAAATTATAAGCTATCATGAGCATAATAAAAGAAAAATGGAAGATGAGCTGATTAAGCTTTTGGCGGAGGGTAAAGATATTGCCTTAATTTGCGATGCGGGAACCCCGGGAATCAGCGACCCCGGGGCGGATATAACCGCCAGAGCAATTTCTGAAAATTATGAAATAATTGCCATACCCGGGGCCAGCGCTCTTTTAACCGCATTAAGCGCCAGCGGCCTTTCCGGCGGCCGTTTTACTTTTGAGGGCTTTTTACCCAGAGAAAAATCCCTCCGCCGCAAGGCTTTAAAGGCTTTGGAAAACCAAGAGCGCGCTATGGTTTTTTATGAATCCCCCCATCGCCTTATAGCCGCCTTAAAGGATATGGCAGAGGTTTTCGGCAGCCGCAAAATGGCGGTTTGCCGGGAGCTTACTAAAATTTATGAGGAATATATACGGGGAGATATTTCTTTTTGCCTGGAGCATTTTGAGAATAACCCTCCCAAAGGGGAATTTACCCTGGTAGTTGAAGGGGCCCCTGAAAAAGCGCCTTTTAACCACAGCCGGGAGGATTTAGGCGAAAAAATGGGCGAACTTATGGCAAAAGGCCTAAGCCGCAAAGAAGCCTCAAAAGAATTAGGCCATTTATTGGGCATTCCCGCTAAAAATCTTTATAATTTAAGCCTTAATAAAGAGCGGAGTAAAACAGAAAAAGAGAATTTAAAATAGGCTTTACCTGCAGTTTCTTGACAGCCTAGCCCAAATTTGTTATGATTATTAATTATAGAGCAGGCAAAGTTTTTAAATAAAGGCGGCAAGGCCGCAATATACTTTCGGAGGTCTTTTTGTGAGCGATAAGAAAACTTTTTATATTACCACCCCAATTTATTATCCCAGCGATAAATTGCATATCGGCCATGCTTATACCACGGTTGCCGCGGATACCATGGCCAGATATAAAAAAATGAGGGGCTATGATACCTATTTTCTCACCGGCACAGATGAGCATGGGCAGAAAATTCAAAGAAGGGCGGCGGAGGCCGGCCTTTCCCCCCAGGCCTTTGTGGATAATATTGTTTGCGGCATAAAAAAACTCTGGGATTTATTAGAGATTAATTATGATGATTTTATCCGCACCACAGATGAAAGGCATAAAAAAGTTGCCCAAAAGCTTTTTCAAAAAATTTATGATCAGGGGGATATTTATAAAGCGGAATATTCCGGCTGGTATTGCACCCCTTGTGAAAGCTTTTTTACCGAAAGGCAGTTGGGGGAAAATAATACCTGCCCGGATTGCGGCCGCCCGGTGGAAATGACAAAAGAAGAAAGCTATTTTTTTAAAATGGGCAAATATGCCCAGCGCTGGCTAGCCTTTATTGAAGAAAACCCTGATTTTATCCAGCCTCTTAGCCGCCGCAATGAAATGATTAACTTTGTAAAACAGGGGCTGGATGATCTTTGTGTTTCCCGCACCACCTTCGATTGGGGGATAAAAGTCCCCTTTGATGAAAAGCATATTATTTATGTATGGTTTGACGCCCTTACAAATTATATTTCCGCCCTTGGCTACAGTACTGAGGATGAAAGCCTGTATAAAAAATACTGGCCGGCGGAGGTTCATTTAATGGCCAAGGATATTATCCGCTTTCATGCCATTATCTGGCCGATTATGCTTATGGCGGCGGATATCCCCCTGCCTAAAAAAGTTTTGGCTCATGGCTGGCTTATGCTGGGTGAGGGCAAAATGAGTAAATCTAAAGGCAATGTGGTGGATCCCGTTATTTTAGCGGAAAAATACGGTGTGGATGCCATACGCTATTTTCTTATGAAGGAAATGCCCTATGGTTTAGACGCCAATTATTCAGAAGAAGCCCTGATAAACCGGATAAATATTGATTTAGCCAATGATTACGGGAATTTAATCTCCCGCACAACCGCTATGATTAATAAATTCCAAAGCGATATGGTTCTTCCCCCGGGGCCCCAAGGTACGATTTTTGATGAGGAGCTTTTGGCCCTGATGGCGGAAACCCCTTCTAATGTAGAAAAATATCTCGATAATCTGGAATTTGCCAATGCCTTAGGGGAAATTTGGCGCCTGGTTAATAAAGCCAATAAATATATTGATGATGCCGCCCCCTGGGCTTTAAATAAAGCCGGAGAAAAAGAAAAGCTGGCCGGGGTATTATTTAATCTTTGCGAGGTTATTCGTCAGGCTACAATTATGGTAAGCCCCTTTATGCCCTCTTTGCCTCAAAAGGTTTGGCTGCAAATGGGCCTGGCGGAGGATACAAAATTGCATACCTGGGATAGCTTAAGGAATAATTCCTTTGCTCCCAATACCCTAATTAAAAGAGGCGAGCCTTTATTCCCCCGTCTGGATATTTCTGTTTTAGAGGAAGGCGCGGAGGCTAAGGCAGAGGAAGCAGATACCCTTAAAAGTACGGAAAATGAGCCTATTGAGCCTGTCGGCCCGGAAATTACCCTTGATGATTTTGCCAAGCTGGATTTACGGGTGGTTAAGGTTTTAGATTGCGAAAAGGTGCCTAAAACCGATAAGCTTTTAAAATTTAAACTTCTTTTAGGGGATGAAGAAAGAACAGTGCTCTCCGGCATAGCCCAATATTATAAAGCGGAGGATTTAATCGGCAAGCATTTGGTTTTAATCGCCAATTTAAAGCCGGTTACTATCCGGGGTATAGAAAGCAGAGGTATGCTCCTTTCCGCCGTGGGTAAAAACGGCCTGGAGGTTGTGGAGGTGCCCTCTATGGCCCCGGGGGTAAAAGTTAAATAAATTAGTTTTTAGCAAAAAACAGAGGTGAAATATGCTGATTGATACCCATGCCCATTTAGATGATAAAGCAATTTATGGGGATTTAGAAGAAATACTTAAAAGAGCAGCCCAGGCCGGGGTAGAAAAAATAGTTAATATCGGCTGCGATTGGAAATCTTCCCTTATGAGCCTGCGCCTGGCGGAGAAATACCCGCAGATTTATGCCACGGTAGGGGTGCACCCCCATGATGCCAAAATATTAGATAATAAATTGGAAGAAAGCCTTTTTGAGCTTTTAAAAGAAAAAAGGGTGGTGGCCTTAGGGGAAATCGGCCTGGATTATTACCGGAATTTATCCCCTCAGGAATGCCAGAAAAAGGCCTTCCGCCGCCAGATTGCATTGGCAAAAGAAGCAGGCAAGCCCATTGTTATCCATGATAGAGATGCCCATGGTGATTGCCTTAAAATAGTTAAAGAAGAAAAGGCGGGAGAAAACCGGGGCATATTCCATTGCTTTTCCGGCAGCTGGGAAATGGCAAAAGAATGCCTGCGCCTGGGGTTTATGATATCTCTTGCGGGCCCTGTTACCTATACCAATGCCAGAAACCTTTGGGAAGTTGCCAAAAATATCCCTCTGGATAGCCTCTTGGTGGAAACAGATTCCCCTTATCTTTCTCCTCACCCCCATAGGGGTAAAACAAATGAGCCGGCCAGGGTTGTTTTGGTGGCCGAAAAAATTGCTCAGCTTAAGGGTATTCCCTTTGAGGAAGTAGCTGGGGAAACTACAAAAAATGCCCTAAGCATTTATAATCTGGTTTAAATATTAAACAGTGTTTATAGTATAGCAGCCTATATTATAAAACACTGTTTTTTGTTTTATAAGAGAAAAGGCTGCTTTAAAAAAGCAATATTATAAACGTTTTTTAATTAACCACGGAATCTCGACAAAATGTATTTTTATGCACTCTCTTTCAACATTATGCGCGCGTTTTATTTTTGGCCTGTTTTTTAGCTTAATAAAAAGTGTTATTGTTAGTTTAAGGCCACTATAAACCGCATAAGCTTGACTAATCTTTAAAGAAGCTGTAAAATATAGGCTATATTCCGGTATGGCAGCGCATATATTGATGTATAAAGCTCATGCCGCTTTTAGGAGGTAAGTAAAAAAATGGAAAGCAAGTCAGCCTATGCTGACCGAAAATATCGTCTGGCCTCTTCCTTAATTGCCTGCGGTATTATCCTCTTGTTTTGCCTGGGAATAATAATTTATTTTGTTTTAGAAAAACAAGTGGAAATTATTATAGACGGCAATTCTCAAACCGTAAGCACCTTTGCCGGTACGGTGGGGCAGGTTTTGGAAGAGAATAAAATTGAATTATACCCCTGCGATGCCATAGATGCCGAGGCGGAAAGCACTTTGGGGCGTAATCAAATTATTAATATTACCAGGGCTTTTCAGGTTCAGGTAACGGCAGACGGCATAACCCGCCAAATTATCAGCGTTCCCCTTACGGTAGAGGAGGCCATAAGCCGCTCCGGAATTAAATTGGGGGAAGAGGATATTGTTTCCCTACCCTTAGGGCATTTAATTGAAAAGGGCGAGGCCGTTAAAGTAAGCAGGATAGAGACAAAGTATATATCCGAGGAATTAGCTATTGAGCCGTCTTTAGAGCGCCGGGCGGATAATAGCCTGGAGCAGGGTATTACAAAAACCCTCAGTAAAGGCAAAGCCGGCCTGAGGGAAGATACCTATATGGTAAGCTATGAAGACGGAGTTGAATTCTCCCGGGAGCTTGTAGAAAGTGTAATTGTTAAAAAACCCCAGCAAAAAATTATTGCCTACGGCACAATTTCTTTAGCCAGCCGGGAAGGGCGCAGCTTTAAATTTAAAGAGGCCAAAACAGTAAAAGCTACCGCCTATACCCAAACGGGTAATTCCCGTACCGCAGGGGGCACAATACCCAGGGTGGGTGTTATTGCGGTAGACCCAAGAGTAATTCCCCTTCATAGTGAGGTTTATGTTGAAGGCTATGGTTTTGCAAAGGCTGAGGATACAGGCGGGGCCATTAAAGGAGATAAAATCGATGTTTACCTTGACAGCTCTGAGGCCTGCCGCAAATGGGGCGTAAAAACTGTTAAAATTTATATTTTAGAATAGACAAAAAAAGCCGGGGCAATCGCTTCGGCTCTTTTATGGGGGCAATTTGAGTAAAACCGGCGAAGAAAATCAAAAACAGAATATAGCGGGTTTATGGGATATAAGCCAAACCCGGGCCCTTTTAAAAAAAAGAGGGCTGGCGGCTAAAAAAAGCCTGGGGCAGAATTTTTTAATCAATAAGGCAATCCCAGAGCAAACCCTAAGTTTTGGGGCGGTAAAAAACACGGATTTAGTTTTTGAAATCGGCCCCGGGCTGGGGGCTTTAAGCATCCCTTTAGCCGAGGCTGCCGGGCATTTAGTCTTAGTGGAAATAGATTCCGCCCTTGCCGCCTGGCTTAAAGAGTTATTTTGCGCCAGGGCCAATGTGGAGGTAATTGAAGGGGATGCCCTTAATTTTGATTTTGCCGCCTATGCCGAAAGCCATGGTTATAAAGAGTATAAAATTATGGGCAATTTGCCCTATTATATAACAACCCCTTTAATTAAGCATTTCCTCTCCGGGGAAAATAAATGGGCGGAAATGGTGCTTATGCTGCAAAAGGAGGCCGCCCAAAGGCTTATGGCAGGCCCCGGCACTAAAGATTACAGCCCCTTAAATTTGCGCCTTAAATATTTTGCCAAGGCGGAAATAGTTATGGAAATCAGCCCTCAAAGCTTTTTCCCTCCGCCGGAGGTGCAATCTGTTATAATGCGGCTTATCCGCCGGGAGGGAAATCCGGTTTTTCTGGAAAACAGGGAGCTCTTTTTTAAGATTATCAGCGCGGCTATGGCAAAAAGGCGCAAAACATTGTTAAATTCCCTTGCAAACAGCGATTTTTGCCTACCCAAAGAGGAATGGAGGGCCCTTTTTGCCTTAAGCGGCCTGGAGGAAAGCCGCAGGGGAGAAAGCCTGAGTATGGAAGAATTCGCCGCCCTGGCTAATGCCGCCTCAAATAAACTAAAATAAACTTTTTTAGGCAAAAACTCAAAGTGCAAAAACCAAAAAGCAAAGATCAAAAAGCAAATAGCAAAAAACAAAAAACCAAAGACCGGCAAAATTTCTTTAATCAAAACGGCTCAGCCGTTTTTTGCTTTTAAGCTTTAGCCTTTTGCAGGGTAAAAGGCCGGGGGCAGCGAAATAAAGCAGGTAGCTAAGATCTGAATCGGGGGAGAAGGGGTGCCATAATGGGGGATACAGGTTTATATATCGGCCTTATACTTACAGCCCTTATAATAATTGGGGTAATTCTTTGGGGTATTAATAAATTAGCCCGTAAAATAGCCGCCCGGGAGGATATTAATGCCCTGGGCCAGGCAGAGGCCCGTCTAAAGGGGGAAATGGCACAGCTAAGGCAAGATATCGGCATTCAAAGCAATGAATTGCGTAATACCCTTATGCAGCAGATAATGAGCTTTGGCAAAAATAATGAGGAGCGCCTTGACGCCGTGCGTAAAACCGTTGATGAAAGGCTTTTACAGCTTGGGGAGGCTAATGATAACCGTTTTGAGCAGCTAAGGCGCACGGTGGATGAAAGGCTGCAGCAAATTCAAAAAAATAATGATGATAAACTTGAATTAATGCGTAAAACAGTGGATGAAAAGCTCCATGATACTTTAGAAAAGCGTTTGGGGGAATCCTTCAGCCAGGTCAGCCAGAGGCTGGAAAAGGTCCATGCCGGCTTAGGAGAAATGCAAGCCTTAGCCAGTAATGTCGGGGATTTAAAAATGGTTCTTAAAAATGTTAAAACCAGAGGTAATTGGGGGGAGGTTCAGCTGGGCAGCCTTTTAGAGGAAATTTTAGCCCCCTCTCAATACGGCTGCAATATTGCGGTTAACCCCAATGCCCCCACAAGAAGGGTGGATTATGCCATCCGCCTTCCCGGTTCGGAGGAGGGGCATCCCCTTTATTTGCCCATTGATGCAAAATTTCCTCTGGAGGATTATGAGCTTTTAATTCAGGCCCAAAATAATGCAGATATTGCCGGCATACAAACAGCCTCCAAAGAGCTGGAAAAGCGTATAAAAACCTTTGCCAAGGATGTGCGGGAAAAGTATTTGCAGCCCCCCTTTACAACGGATTTTGCAATTATTTTTGTGCCCCTGGAGGGTCTTTATGCCGAGCTTATACGCCGCCCCGGCCTGCAAGAGCAGCTCCAAAGGGAGTACCGTATTGTTTTAGCCGGCCCCACAACTTTAGCCGCCTTATTAAACAGCCTTCAAATGGGCTTTCGCACTTTGGCGGTTAAGGAGCGCAGCGCAGAGGTTTGGCAATTGCTTTCGGCAGTTAAAACCGGCTTCGGGGAATTTGGCGAGCTTTTAAGCAAAACCCAAAAGAAGCTTCAGGAGGCCAGCAATAGTATAGATAAAGCGGCTCAAAAAACCAGAGGCATACACAGGAAGCTTAAAAATATCAGCGAGCTGCCGGCGGAGGAGGCTCTTCCCCTGCTTAATTGGGATGACGAAGAATCCGATGAAAACAGCCGGGATAAAGAAGCTTTTGATGAGGAATAAAATTAAAATAAAAGAGAATGATTTTAGAATAAATAGTAATAAATTTATTAAATAATTTTTAAAATAAGTATTTACAGGAGGGTTTTTCTTGACGGAAATAAAATTACTGTCCTGGAATGTCAACGGACTGCGGGCCGCGGCTAAAAAAGGCTTTGTAGAAGAAATGTGGCAAATTAACCCGGATATAATCTGCCTTCAGGAAATTAAGGCCAAGCAGGAGCAGCTGCCGCCGGAGATTAGAATAATCCCAGGCTATTTAAGCTATTTCTTTTCCGCCCAGCGCCCGGGTTATAGCGGCGTTGCGGTTTACACTAAAATAGAGCCGGAGAATGTAGAACACGGCATTGGTGAGCCCCGTTTCGATGAAGAGGGCAGGGTTCTTATTTTAGATTTTAAAAATTTCCGGCTTTTAAATGCCTATTTCCCCAACGGGGGGGGAGGGCAGGCGCGTTTGGATTATAAAATGGATTTTTGCGAATATCTTTTAGAATACAGCCGGGAATATGAAAAGAATAATCCTCACCGCCCCCTTATAATTTGCGGGGATGTTAATACCGCCCATAAAGAAATAGATTTAGCCCGGCCAAAAGAGAATTCCACCCGCTCCGGCTTTTTGCCTATGGAAAGGGAGTGGATAGATAGATTTTTGGCCTCAGGCTTTGAGGATTCCTTCAGGCTTTATAATCCCGAGCCGGAAAATTATACCTGGTGGGATATGAAAACCAGAGCCAGAAATAGAAATATCGGCTGGCGCATAGATTATTTTTTAACCTCTAAGGCTTTAAGAGAGCGGCTAAAAAAAGCGGAAATCCTCTCGGAAATTTTAGGCTCCGACCATTGCCCCGTAATTTTAAATTTAAAGGCTTAAAATAAAAGCAAAAATTTAAATTTAGGTTACAAGCTTAAAATAAAAACTTAAAATAAAAACTTAAAATAAAAACGCCCTTAATAGGGCGTTTTTTAACGGTATTATTTAAGTATATTGCCCCATATAGTTTAAGCAGGGGGGGAATAATCTTTCCAAGCGGCTTATAGCCAAGGGGGAGCCTTCTAAGCGCCCGCCTTTTGCCAGCTGCCAAGGAGTTAAATAGCCGAAAACAATAGCCGTAAGGGCAGAAATATCCATAGATATTTCCGGGTTTTCTTCCTCTTTAGCCGGGGAGACACTGCCTTTTAAATCCTCAACCTCAAGCTTCCATTTTTTGCTGTTCCAGGGGGCATAGGCATCTTTAATTTCCATAATAAGCGAGTTTTCCCCCAAGGGGTAGCTAATAGCCGCCAAGGCCTCCGTTAGGGAAACCAGCCTCCCCATTACCGAGGGGGAAAAGGCGGCCGCATTATTTTGAGAAAGCTCTAAAAAAGAAATATCCGCCGGGGTGGATTTCCAGCTAAAAACAGAAAGCTGATTTTTATGCCCCGCCACAAAAGAAAAAGCGTCTTTTTGGGCCTTGGGGCTTGTATAGGCAATTTCTCTGGTTTCAAAAACCTTTTTTTCTTTATCTAAATAATAAAGGGCATAGGCCTCAGGGCGGCCGTTTTCTTCCATAATCCAGGCCAGGCCGTTTTCGCTTTTAAGCTCGTTTAAAATATATTGCCAATTATTTTCATTCCTCAGGGTATAGGCATTTTGGCCGCACATCATTTGGAGATAAATATCATTTAAAAGGGGGATATCCACTTCAGGTTTAACCGGCCGCCAAAGCCCGGAAGGGTTTGCCAAAGGGGTGAGATTTTCCATGGGCATATGCCATTTTAATTCATTATAGCAGTATTCAAAGCCGCCTTTACGGTAAAATTCGGGGGCCAGGGGCTTTAAAAGGCAAATAGGGGAGTGGATTGTGGCCAAAGTGTCTAAAGCTTCTTTCATAAGAGCTTTGCCATAGCCCTTCCCTCGGGCGCCGGCCTTCGTAATCAGGCCGACAATAAAATTAGCCCGAATGGGGGAGTTGCGGAGCATAATATCATAGGGGGCAAATTGCAGGCACGCTACAATTTCCTCCCCTTCCAGGCAGCACAGGGTAGATTTATCCCGGTAAACATTCTCAAAATACCAATTAAAATAGGGAGCCCCCTCATCAAAGGTATATTCCCAAAGCTCTTTTATTGCAGGGGTATCCTCTTTAGCGGCTAATCTGAATTTCACTCTTAACCCTCCTTAAGGCGTAAAGTATATTTCATATTCAGTTTACAGGGGTGATAGCTGGTTTTAGCCATGCGCATTCCTTCATCGCCTAAATCCTCATCCCTGTTTACATAAGGGTATTTAAGCCAGTATTCTTTTAAAAACAGGCTGTTTATAGCGGCAAAAGCCCCATGATAATTGTAATCGGCCTTTTCAATAATAATCCCCACCGTGCTTTTGCTTATGGGCTCCCCAAGGGTAAAGGCAACAATTCTATTCCCCACCATTAAGCAGGCCCCGGTATAATCCAGGCGGCCAAAATAATCAAAAGCCGTAATTATACCCCTTTTTTCCTGCTCAAGGCTGGCGGTGCTTTTATTTTTATAGGAAGACCAGGTATCCATAACTTCAAGGCAGGCGGGGATAAGCTCCCTTGTGAGCGGAACAAGTTTATAATCGGGGTTTTCCCTGAAAAAGCGGTTTATATGGTTCCGTTTAGAGGCATATTTGCGCCCTTTTAAAAAAGCCAAATCACTGGTTTTATAAATATAATTGGCGCTGTTCCTGTCCTCCGTAATTATAAATTTTCCCGGGAAGGCTTTATTAAAAAGATTTAAATAGCTTTCCGTTACCTCCAGCATAACAAAGGGTTTGTTCTTTTCCCGGCAAAGTTCCATCAGCCATTTTGTGGCATTAATAATTTTATCGTCATCCGGAGATAAGGGGGGGGATACCGACATACAGGCCGAATCTTTACGCTTAAGGCAAATTGCCCCCTGATAATCCGCCCAAACATAGGGGCCCCAATCCTGCCATAAAAATAAAACGGTAAAATTAAAGTTTATATTTTCATGCTCCCTATTAGCCAGGCGTTCTTTAAAAAGCTCTTTATCTTCAATTTCTATTCGTCTAAATTCCATAAAATCTCCAATTTGTCTAGTTTATAAGGCTTTAAGTTCAGGCTTAATTATAACACAATTTTAAAAAATTTCCATAGCATAAGCTTGCTGAGGGGGAGTAGGGCAGCCTATTTTTAGTTTAAAGCTTTAAGTTGAACATATATAATGCTATAATATGGGGGGACGGCGTTTAAATATTCCTGCCGTTTTTTGGGCTGTTTGCCGATAAATTGTTTTTAAGGAGAATTTATGCCGGATACAAGCATAGCGTTTCAAATTGGCGGTTTAACCCTGCGCTGGTATGGTATTTTAATCAGCCTTTCCCTGGCTTTGGGTATATATCTTGCTTCTCTTCAGGCAAAAAAAAGGGGCTATAATCCGGAGGAAGTTTTTAATCTTTCTTTGTTAATTTTACCTGCCGCCATTATAGGCGCCCGCCTTTATTATATTTTAATGGAATGGTCTTATTATGGCCAAAACCCCGGAGAAATAATTAAGATTTGGGAAGGCGGCCTGGCTTTTCACGGTGGTTTTATTTTGGCCGTAATTGCAGCCTTTCTTTATATGCGCCGTAAAAAGCTTAAATTTTTACCCTGGGCGGATATTTTTATCCCCTTTGTGGCCTTGGGGCAATCCCTGGGGCGCTGGGGCAATTATTTTAATAAAGAGGCCTATGGCTATGAAACCGACCTCCCCTGGGGTATATTAATTAACGGCGTTTACCGCCACCCCACATTTTTATATGAATCCCTTTGGGATTTTGGCTTATTCATATTTTTATATAAACTTATAAATAAACCCTCAAAAACCCGCCCCTATAAAGGGGGCTCGGGTTTGGCCTGGTATTTGATTTTATATTCTCTGGGGCGCTTTTTTATTGAGGCCTTGCGTACCGATAGCCTTATGCTGGGGAGTTTTCGGGTGGCCCAGCTGGTATCGGTTTTAGGTGTAATTTTAGGCCTGGGGCTATTATTTTATTTGCGTAAGGCGCCGGGGGTTTTTTTAAGCTCTAAAGGGAATAAAGCCGCGGCCCAAAAAGGCCAAAAGCGCCGCAGCACGCCGAAAAAAAAGCAGAATAAAAATAAAAAACGGTAATAAGGGCCGTTTGAATCCGGGAGATGACTAGTATGCTGAAATGGGTTTTACCCTATTATAAGGAATATAAGGGGCTTTTTTCTTTGGATTTAATTTGCGCTCTTTTAGTTTCCTTATTAGATCTTGCCTTTCCGATTTTATCCGCCCGCCTTTTAAACGAGGCGGTGCCCGAAAGGGATTTACCCTTACTTGTAGAGCTTGGCGTAATTATGCTGGTATTATATTTTTTACGGGCCATAAGCCAGTTTATTGTGGATTATAAGGGCCATGTATTAGGCGCCAGAATAGAATATTCTATGCGGCGGGATTTTTTTGCCCATATTCAAAGGCTGCCGGTGCATTATTTTGACCATAACCGAACAGGGCATATAATGTCTAAGGCTGTAAACGATTTAGGCGAAATCTCGGAATTGGTTCATCATGGCCCGGAAGATTCCTTTGCCTCTATTTTTATTTTTATCGGCTCATTAATTGTAATGCTTAAAATGCATTGGCAGCTGGCCTTAATTTCCTTTGCTTTAGTGCCGATTATGATTATTTTCAGCTTTACGGTACGGGCTAAAATGAGGGCGGCTTTTGATAAGGCCAGGTTAAAAGTGGCGGATGTTAATGCCCAGGTAGAGGATAGCATTATGGGGGTGCGTGTTGTAAAATCCTTTGCCCGGGAAGATTTTGAGGAGGATAAATTTAATACCTCAAGCCGCTCTTATACAAATATCAGAGAAAGATCCGCGGCTTTATTAGGCTATTTTAATTCCGGGGTAGAGCTTTTCTCCAATTTAATTAATCTGGCCGTTATAGTTTTCGGCAGCTATTATATTTATATCGGCAGCCTTTCCTTAGGCTTCTTTTTAGCATTTTTACTGTATGTTAAAATATTTTTCCAGCCGGTGCGCCGTTTGGTAATGCTTATGGAGCATTTTCAAAAGGGCATGGCGGGCCTCAGGCGTTTTGCCGAGGTTATGGAATTAAGGCCGGATATAGAAGATTCCCCCGATGCCGTGGATTTAATTAACCCCAAGGGCAGAATTGTTTTTGATAAAGTCTCCTTCAGCTATGATGATGACCAAACCGTTTTAGATAATGTTAATTTAACTATTGAGCCCGGGGAAACTGTGGCCTTAGTGGGCCCCTCAGGTTCCGGCAAAACAACCCTTTGTAATCTTATTCCCCGTTTTTATGAGGTTAAAGAGGGGGCAATTTATTTAGACGGCCTGGATATACGAAAAATTACCCAGTATTCCCTAAGGAAGAATATCGGCATGGTAGAGCAGGATGTTTTCCTGTTCACCGGCAGCATTAAAGATAATATTGCCTATGGCAGGGGGGATGCCAGCTTTGAGGAAATTATTGAGGCGGCTAAAAAAGCTAATGCCCATGAATTTATTATGGAGCTTTCCCAAGGGTATGAAAGTGATGTAGGCGAAAGGGGCGTCAGGCTTTCCGGGGGCCAAAAACAGAGAATATCTATAGCCCGGGCTTTTTTAAAAAACCCGCCTGTGCTTATTTTAGATGAAGCCACCAGCGCTTTGGATACCGAAACGGAAAGTATTGTTCAGGATGCCTTATTTAAGCTTTCTCAAAGCCGCACAACTTTGGTAATTGCCCACCGCCTTTCAACAATCAGGGATGCCGACAGAATATTGGTTCTTACAGAGGATGGCGTTGTGGAAAACGGCAGCCATGCCCAGCTTATGGCCTTAGACGGCATTTATAAAAGGCTTTATTTGGCTCAGTATAAGCTGGAAGAGGAAATATAAGAAAGGCGGGGCAAGCCCCGCCTTAATAAAGCCTTATAAAAAAGCTTAAGTATTTTACCCCGGCTTAAAAAGTCTTAAATAAAAGCCTTAAATATCGGTATAGCCCGGGTCTATGGGGATAATTATGGCGGCAATAATATATACAATAAGCCCCCCAAGGCCAAAGCCGAGAAGCAGGGAACCCAAAACCCAAATCAGGCGGATAATTGTAGAATCCACATTAAAGGTTTCTCCTATGCCGCCGCAGACCCCGGCCAGCATTTTATTTTTTGTACTCCGGTAAAGCTTTTTTTGTGCCGACATTTTTATTCCTCCCACTTAAATTAATAATTAAATAAAATCAGGGAATTAAAAAATAAATTAAGCAATTTTTATACTGCTTGTTTAAAATGTATTATATTCTTGGCTATATTATACGCCGTATAGTATAGATATGTCAATAGAAAATAAAGGGGAGCAAAGCATGAATTTTGATTATGATTTATTGGTAATCGGCGGAGGCCCGGGGGGCTATAGTGCCGCAATTAGGGGAGCCCAATTAGGGTTAAATACGGCTTTGGCTGAAAAGGATAAATTAGGGGGAACCTGCCTAAACAGGGGCTGTATACCTGCAAAAACCCTTATTGCGGCGGCGGATTATTACGGAGCTTTAGAAAAAGGCTCCCTTTACGGGGTTTCGGCCGAAAAACTTTCCTTCGATTTGGCAAAAACCACAAAATATAAAAATGAAATAGTCGGCCGTTTAAGAAACGGAATAAACTTTCTTCTGCGTAAAAACGGGGTTAAAGTTTTAAGGGGCGAGGCAGCTTTTATTAATGAGCATACTGTGGAGATTAAAGGTAAAACCATAACCGCAGGGAGCTTTATTATTGCCACAGGCTCCGAGCCCAACCCCTTGCCCTGCCCATGCCAAAGCACAAAAGTTTTGGATAGCTCCGGCCTTTTAGATTTAAACGAGCTGCCCCAAAGCCTCCTTATTGTGGGGGGCGGCATTATAGGGCTGGAGTTTGCCTCGGCTTTTTTAACTTTAGGCAGCCAAATTACCATAGTGGAAAAGCTGGAGAGCGTTCTTAATCAAATGGAAGAGGATATTGCCAAAAAACTAATTGAAAGCCTTAAAAACCAGGGGCTAAAGCTTTTAACAGGCATAGAGGTTAAAGAAATTACAGATAAAGAAATTGACGGAAATATTAAGGCCATGGCTTTTTGCCGGGATAATCAGGGGGGAGAATTTACTCTGGAGGCGGATTTGGTTTTAAATTCCGTCGGCCGCCGGGCTTATTTTGAGGGCTTGGCCCTTGAAAAAGCGGGAATTAAAACAAACGGCAAAGTAATTATTGCAAATGAAAATTTCCGTACTAATCAGGAGCATATAATGGCTATCGGGGATGTAATAGGCCGGGGGCAATTAGCCCATTTAGCAGCCGCCCAGGGGGTTTGGGCGGCGGAGCATGTGGCCGGGCTTACCCCAAAGGGGGATTTAAATATTATTCCCCAATGCATTTATACCCGGCCTCAGGGGGCCGGAGTGGGTTTAACATCCAAAGAGGCCGCAGCCCGGGGCCTTAAATATAAGGAAGCAATTTTCCCTCTAAGCGCCTGCGGCAAAGCTTTGGCTATGGGGGAAGAAGAGGGCCTGGTTAAATTAATTTTTGATGATAAAAAGCTTCTTTTAGGCGTGCATATTCTGGCCCCGCAGGCAACAGAAATAATCGGCGAGGCCGCAGTTATTCTTTCTAATAAGCTGGGCCTTGAATCTATTGCCAATACGGTTCACCCTCATCCGAGTATAGGAGAAACCCTGATGGAAGCCGCCTTCTTAGGCCTGGGCAGGCCGATAAATATATTAAAGGGCTAAGCCTGGTAGTTTATTTTAAATTGGCTGTATATTTTAAAATAGAATGCCTGTAAATTAAAACGCGGTATAAGCCTGGCTTATACCGCGTTTACTTTGTTAACTCTTAAAAGTTAAAAACTCATTTATAATTATTTATTTTTTCTTTTGCCCCAGCTGTCTTTTAAAGAAACTATGCGGTTAAAAATTAAATTATCGGGGAGGGAATCCTGATCCAGCATAAAATAACCGTTACGCATAAACTGGAAGGTATCCCCGGCTTTCGCCTTACTAAGGCCTGCCTCAACTAAGGCATTGGGTATTTCCTTAAGGGAGGCGGGGTTAATATAATCTGTAAAATCTTCACCCTCCGGGGTATCGTCGGGGAATTCTTTAGTAAATAAATGCTCATAAAGGCGAACTTTTGCCGGTAAAGCGCTTTTTGCCTCAACCCAATGGATGGTGCCTTTAACCTTTTTCCCCGAAGTGTCGGAGCCGCTTTGGGTTTCCGGGTCATAGGTGCAGCGAAGCTCCAGGATATTCCCGTCTTTATCCTTAATAACTTCCTGGCATTTTATAATATAGGCGGATTTTAAACGCACTTCCCCCCCGGGAATAAGGCGCTTAAAGCCGGGTACGGGGTTTTCCATAAAATCATCCGCCTCAATATAAAGCTCCCTGCCAAAGCTGATTTCCCTTTTGCCGTTTTCCGGTTTTTCGGGGTTATTTTCGGCGCTGAGGATTTGACTTTTATCCTCAGGATAGTTTAGTAAAACTATTTTTAGAGGGTTTAATATGGCCATAATCCGGTTGGCATGCAGGTTTAAATAATCCCTTATACAATGCTGAAGCTGCTCTATTTCCACAGTGCTGTTAGCTTTGGCAACGCCTATCATCTGGCAGAAATTCCGAATGGCCTCGGGAGGGTAGCCTCGGCGCCTCATCCCAGCCAGAGTAGGCATACGGGGGTCATCCCAGCTTTTTACATAGCCTTCCTCCACCAGGCGGCGCAGCTTGCGCTTAGACATAACCGTATAGGTAATATTTAAACGGGCAAATTCTATTTGCCGGCTTTTGCAGGGTATATCTATATTATCTAAAACCCATTCATAAAGGGGGCGGTGGTTCTCAAATTCCAAAGTGCATATGGAATGGGTTATCCCCTCCAGGGCGTCTGAAATGGGATGGGCATAATCATACATTGGGTATATGCACCATTCATCTTCTGTCCGCTGATGATAAGAGCGCTGAATTCTATAAAGAACCGGGTCCCGCAGATTAAAATTGGGGGAGGCCATATCTATTCTGGCTCTTAAAACTCTTGAGCCGTCGGGAAAGGCTCCTGCCTTCATCTGGGCGAAAAGTTCTAAATTTTCTTCCACGCTCCGGGAGGCATAGGGGCTTAATATTCCCGGAACCGTAGGCGTGCCCCTATATTCCCTCACCTCGTCCTGGTTTAAATCGCAAACATAGGCTTTTTTGGCCTTAATAAGCTGAAGGGCATAATTATAAAGCTCTTCAAAATAATCGGAGGCGAAATACAGCCTGTCCTCCCAATCAAAGCCCAGCCAGCGCACATCTTCCATAATGGAGTTTATAAATTCCTCCTCCTCTTTGGAGGGGTTTGTATCATCAAAGCGTAAATTGCACAGGCCGCCGTATTCTTTGGCCGTGCCAAAATTCAGGCATATGGATTTAGCATGCCCTATATGCAAATAGCCATTGGGCTCCGGAGGGAAGCGGGTGTGAACCCTGCCGTTATTTTTACCCAGGGCTAAATCCTCATTAATAATTGTGTTAATAAAATGATTATTAGGCAAACTTTGATTATTTTCCGCCATAATTTACCTCCCAAATCCATTCTTTTAAGGTATAGCCTATTAAAATATTTTATCCTCTTTTAGGCTTTTAGTCAAATAAAACCTCATAAAGGCCTTAATTTTGTTTTTTGCGCCGTATTATAAAGCTTAGTAAAAAACTAAAAATTAAAAAGTAAAAAAGCAAAAAAGAGAAAAAGTTAAAAAAGGGAAAAAGGGGAATTGGTTTAATTAATATAGCAGTATAAATAAGAAGGAGGCCTATTATATGCGGGGGGAGGGCAAAGCCATTGTCATCAGCCATGATGAGAATTTTTCTAAAAGAATAGCCCGGGTTTTAGCGGCTTTAAAATACCCCCCTGCTCTTGAAGCCCCCAATAATGCCGAGGGCATTCGCTTAATCCGCCGGATTATGCCGGATTTATTAATTATAGATGAGGATATCCCCGGCTTAAGGGGTTTTGATTTGGCAGGTATCTTCTCTGAAGAGGGGGTAATTCCGGTCTTGCTTTTGGCAAACACCATTACCCCGGCTATGCTAAATAAGGCTAAAAAAACCTGCTATTTTACAGTTTTACCCAAAAATAGCCCGGAGGATACCTTAATTGCCGTAACCGGAAATTTAATAAATATCTGTAATTATATTTACCGGGCCGGTAAAATCAGGGCCGAGAATAAAGAAAATCAATTAAAACAAAAAAACCTTAATTTGGCTAAAGGTATTCTTATGTATAAAGAGGGTTTAAGCGAGGATGAGGCCCATAAGGCCATTTTAAAAGAGAGCATGGAAAATGGCGAAGCCCTGGGGAAAACAGCTCTGAGGCTTATCCGCCTTTATACCGAAAAGACTTATTAAACCGGGAAGACTTATTAAGCCGGGAAGACTTATTAAGCCGGGGAATATTGACAAGTTTTTATATATTGTATATAATGCATATATATTGATATTCACTTGGGCAATGGCGTCCGCAGGTAAACACCTGGGGCGTTTTTTCTTATAGGGTGTTGGCAGGGCTTGTTTTGAATATTTATACCCTAGTATAAATACCCCTGCCATATAGGGAACAGGCGTCATATCGGCCGGTATATCCGGAATAAACTCTATACATACAGGGAAAGCAAAAACAGCATAACAGGCATAAATTAAGAATAATTATAATAGGGGGCGGCTAAATGTATACAAAAGAAGATATTCTCAATATGGTTAAGGAGCATAATGTGCGCTTTGTGCGCCTGCAATTTACCGATATCTTCGGGGTATTAAAAAATACGGCTATTACCACAAAGCAATTGGAGAAGGTCTTAAATAATGAGATGATGTTTGACGGCTCATCTATTGACGGCTTTGTGAGAATTGAAGAAAGCGATATGTATTTGCATCCGGATTTAAATAGCTGGGTTATTTTACCCTGGGGCTCTAAGGAAAACACAACCGCCAGAATTATTTGCGATGTTTATAAACCCGACGGCACCCCCTTTGAAGGGGATCCCCGCTATATTTTACGCAAGGTAATGAAAGAAGTTGAGGAAATGGGTTATAGCATGAATGTAGGGCCTGAGGCGGAGTTTTTCCTCTTCCATACGGATAATGACGGCAAACCTACTTTAAAAACCCATGATCAGGCCGGGTATTTTGACCTTACCCCGGTGGATTTAGGCGAGGCCGCCCGCAGGGATATGATTATCTGCCTTGAGGATATCGGCTTTGAGGTTGAGGCCTCTCATCATGAATGCGCTCCCGGCCAGCATGAAATAGATTTTAAATATAATAATGCCCTGACAACGGCGGATAATGTTCAGACCTTTAAATATGTTATTCGGTATATTGCCCAGCGCCACGGGCTCCACGCTACATTTATGCCTAAACCCATGAACGGAATGTCCGGCTCGGGGATGCATGTTAATCAGTCCTTATTTAAAAACGGCAAAAATATCTTTTTTGACCCTCAGGGTGTGGGGGGGCTTTCTCAGGAGGCCTATTATTATATGGGGGGTTTAATTAAGCATGCCAAAAGCTATACCGCCATTACAAACCCTACTGTAAATTCCTATAAACGCTTAATAAACGGCTACGAGGCCCCTGTTTATATTGCCTGGGCCAGTAAAAACCGTTCTCCTTTAGTTAGGGTGCCGGCTAAAAGGGGCCCTTCCACCAGAGTGGAATTGCGCTCTCCGGACCCCTCCTGTAACCCTTATTTAGCTTTTGCGGTTATGTTAAAGGCAGGCCTGGACGGAATTAAAAATAAAATCAATCCCCCCGAGCCTCTGGAGATGAATATTTATAATTTAAGCCCGGAGGAGCTTAAAAAATATAATGTGGAAATTCTGCCTCAAAATCTGGCGGAGGCCCTATGCGAGCTGGAGAAGGGGACTTTAATTAAAGAAACCTTGGGCAGCCATATTTTCAGCCGCTTTATGAGCGCCAAAAAAATGGAATGGGAAAATTACAGAACCCAGGTAACACCCTGGGAAATTGAAGCCTATCTTACCAAGTTTTAAGCTCTTTTTATGGGCCGGGGACTATATTGCCCTTGAAGGGCAGGCTTTAAGTATGCTATTATTTAAATAACTTTCGGCCCTTTATTTTACCTGCTGCTTTTAAAATAAAAAATATATTTAGGGAGGGGCCTATATGCTTTTTAGCAAAATGCACGGCCTTGGCAATGATTTTATTTTGCTTAACGGCTTTAAATATGAAATACCCGCTGCTGCCCCAACCCTTGCCATTGCCGCTTGTAACCGTAAATTCGGCATCGGGGCAGACGGCCTCATAATCCTTTCCCCTTCAAAAAATGCGGATATCAACTTTAGAATTTATAATTCCGACGGCTCCGAGGCCGAGATGTGCGGTAACGGCATACGCTGTGCGGCTGTTTTTGCCCGGGATGAAGGGATTTGCCAAAATAAAGAAATCCGCTTTGAAACCCCGGCCGGGGAGGTTATAACCCGGCTAATTGATGAAAATAAAAGTGATAAAAATAAAAACGATGACAATAAAAACTGTGAAAATAAAAACGCTGAAAATAAAAAAGGCGAAAATAAAAATCTTGTAAAAGTTAATATGGGTAAACCCCGGTTTTTGCCGGAGGAAATCCCCGCCTGTTTCCCCGGGGAAAGGGTGGTTTCTCATCCCCTTAAAATCGGGGAGGAAATTTTTAAAATTACCCTGGTTTCCATGGGGAACCCTCATTGTATAATTTTTGTGGATTCTGTTTTAAATTTCCCTGTGGGAAAAATCGGCCCCCAAATAGAAGAAGATTCTCATTTCCCCGCTAAAACCAATGTAGAGTTTGTAGAGGTAATTAATAAGGGGCAAATTCGCATGAGGGTGTGGGAAAGGGGCTGCGGCGAAACCCTGGCCTGCGGCACAGGGGCCTGCGCCGCTGCTGTGGCGGCAGTTTTAAACGGCCATTGTAATAGAGAGCTGGAGATTGAATTAAAAGGCGGCCTGCTTAAAATAAAATGGCTTGAAGATAATTCTCTGGAAATGACAGGCCCCGCCGTTCGTGTATTTAAAGGCGATTATGCTGTCTGATAAGGCAGGTTTTTAAAGTTTATTTAAGCCTGTTTTTATATATCTTTTAAAGGAGGATTTATTAGTGAAACCCCAAGCAAAAAGAATGACAACAATACCCCCTTATCTTTTCGCCCGCATAGAGGAAAAAATTGCCCAGGCAAAGGAAAAAGGGGTGGATATAATCAGCCTGGGTATAGGTGACCCGGACCGCCCCACCCCTGATTTTATCATTAAAGCTATGGTAGAAAGCCTGAATAATACTGAAAACCATCAATACCCTTCTTCCGTGGGTATGCTTTCCTTCCGGCAGGCCGTTGCGGATTTTTATGCCGCGCGGTTTGGGGTGGAAATTAACCCTAAAAATGAGGTTTGCACCCTTATAGGCTCCAAGGAAGGGATTGCCAATATTCATTATTGCTATGCCGAGCCCGGGGATATTGTGCTGGTGCCGGATCCCGGCTACCCTGTATACAGTACCGCCGCCATGCTGGCCGGGGCCGAGCCTTATTATATGCCCCTTTTGGCCGAAAATAATTTCCTCCCGGATTTAAAGGCCATCCCTAAGGATATTTTGGCTAAAGCCAAACTTATATGGTTAAACTATCCCAATAACCCCACCGGGGCCGTTGCGGATTTAGACTTTTTTAAAGAGGCGGTGGATTTTGCCAAAGAGCATGATTTAATCCTCTGCCATGATAATGCCTATTCGGAAATGACTTATGACGGCTATATAGCCCCCAGTATTTTAGAAATCCCCGGGGCTAAAGAGGTGGCTGTGGAATTCAGCTCCTGCTCCAAGTTTTTTAATATGACAGGCTGGCGCATAGGCTATATGGTAGGCAATTCGCAGGTTGTGGCTACTTTGGCAAGGTATAAATCCAATGTGGATTCAGGCGCCTTTCAATCTATTCAATATGCGGGTATTGCGGGCTTAAAAAACCCGGATGATACTATAAATGAGCTAAAAAGCATTTATGCCGCCAGAAGAAATATTCTGGTAGGGGGTTTAAACGAAATTGGCTGGAATTTGCCTATGCCTAAGGCAACATTTTATCTTTGGGCTCCGGTTCCTAAAGGTTATACCTCCGCCGGCTTTGCCGAAAAGGTTTTAGAAGAGGCGGGAGTTATTATTACCCCCGGCAACGGCTACGGGGAATGCGGCGAGGGCTATTTCAGAGCCACATTAACAGTGGAAGAAAGCCGGATGCGGGAAGCCATAGAGAGGCTTAAAAAGACTTTGGGCAAAGTAAGCTTTTAAGTAAGGCTTGCTTAAAATATAAACTTAAAAGGCATCTGCACTGCAGATGTCTTTTGCGCTAAATATTACCCTCTTTTTTGGGGAGGTTATTTTATGCCTGATTTACAAATAAAGATGCCTAATAATAAAGAAAAAGAAAATAAAAAGGAGCTTAAAATAGGCCTTGCCCTGGGGGGCGGGGCATCAAAGGGAGCGGCCCATGTCGGGGTATTAAAAGTTCTGGATGAATACGGCATAAAGCCACATCTGGTTTCAGGCACCTCCATAGGCTCCTTTGTGGCGGCTTTATATGCTTGCGGCCATAATTGGCGCAATATGGAGCTTTTATTTAATGAATTTGATATGGAAGCCCTTTTTAAAGTCCGCCCCGGCAGATATGGAATGATACCTGCTATGGGCTATCAGGAATTAGTAAGCGTTTGCACAAAAGGGGCTAAAATTCAGGATGCGAAAATCCCCTTAAGGATAATTGCCGTAGATATTATAAACTGGCGTAAATATATCTTTGAGGAAGGGGATATGGCCCTTGCGGTAAGGGCTTCTTCCGCCGTGCCGGGGGCTCTTACCCCGGTTAGGCTGGGGGATATGCTTTTAGTGGACGGTTTTTTACTGGATGATGTGCCGGGGGGAGTTTTGCGGTCTTTAGGGGCGGATATAGTAATTGGGGTCTGCCTGAATACCCCCAATTATACCGAGCCCAAAAATATGGTGGAAATTATTATGCGCTCTATGGAAATTATCTCCTATGCCAATCAAACCATAGATGCGGATATTATTTTAAACCCCATTAATAAGCCGGTGGGCTTTTTAGATATGAAAATGCTTAAGGCCTGTATGGAAATGGGGGAAATAGCCGCCAGAAAAGCCATGCCCCAATTATTAAAACTAATTGAAGAAAAAACCGGGGATTTAAAGGCCTGAACTGCCGAAAGGGTGGGAATATGAATATTGCTTTAGCACAAATGCAAATATTTCCGGCGGAGCCGGAAAAAAACTACCGTAATATGGGGGAATTTATTGCCAAGGCCGAAAAAGCCGGCGCCGAACTTATTATTTTCCCTCAACTGGCTCTTTCCGGCTTATTGGCGGGGGAGTATTTTTACCAGCGGGATTTTATAGAGGATTGCCTTTTTTACGGAGAGGCTTTAGCCAAAGAATGGCCGAATACAGCCTTTATTTTCGGGAATATCGCTTTAAACCCTCAGGGGCATTTAATAAATACCTGTTATTTGGCTCAAAACGGCAGCCTTAATTTGCTGAATCCTTTTATGGGTGATGAGGATATACATGGAGCCTGGGAGCCCTTTACGCCCCAGGGGCCTTCTTTAGTAAATACCCTTAGCCTAAAAGGGAAATCTTATTCCCTCGGCCTTTTGCTGGGGGATTGGCAGGGAAAGCCTTTGCCTGAAAAAGCCGTAAAGGCGGATTTATTAATAAATATGGCAAATGCTCCTTTTAATTTGGCATTACTGGAGCCCGGCGCTTATTTGGAAGGGGGCGGCCTGTATATTAATGGGGCCGGCCTGCAAAGCAGCGGCAAGGCCGTATATATTATGGCCGGGGGCAGCAAGGCCTATAATAAAAATAAAGGGCTTATGGCAAAAGGGGCCTTCCTTGAAGAGGATTTACTGATTATCGGCGACAATATGGGTAAAACCGCCCCGGAGGCGGATTCCGGGCAGCTTATATTTAAAGCTTTAGTTTTTGGGGTAAAATATTTTATGGCTCAAATCGGGGGGAAAAGGGCCGTTATCGGCCTTTCCGGTGGGGTAGATTCCGCCCTGGTGGCCTGTGTTTATACGGCGGCTTTAGGTAAAGAGAATGTTTTACTGGTTAATATGCCCTCCCGCTATAATTCCGAAACCACAAAGGGCCTGGCCGGCCAATTGGCGGAGGCCCTTAATACCCATTATACAATTATGCCTATTGAAGAATCCGTTGCCTTAACCTTAAAGCAATTAAAAAATACTCCCGTAAAAAGCCCCGCAGGGGAGGTTTGGTATTTAAACCCCGGCCCCTTAGCTCTGGAGAATTTGCAGGCCAGAGACCGTTCCGCAAGGCTTCTTGCCACAATAGCCTCATCCTGGGGGGCCGTTTTTACATCCAATGGCAATAAGGCCGAGGCCAGCGTGGGTTATGCCACATTTTACGGAGATTTAGCCGGGGCAATTTCCTGCCTGGCGGATTTATGGAAGCATCAGGTTTATGATGCAACGGCTTATGCGGGGAAATATTTCCCCACCGCTGCCGGCCCTTTAAGGGAAATTGCCGCCCTGCGACCCTCGGCGGAATTATCCCATAAGCAGGCAGTGGATGAAGGCAAGGGGGACCCTTTAATTTACCCCTATCATGATTATCTTTTAGCTTCCTGGGTAGAGGGGGGAATAAATCCCTTAGAGATTTTTACCTGGTATTTAGAGGGCTGCCTGGCGGAGAAGATTGGCTGTGCCAAGGGTTTGCCCCAAGAGCTTTTTAATAATCCCCAAAGCTTTATTGAGGATTTGGAATACTGGTGGCGTATGTATAAGGGCATAGGGGTAGCCAAAAGGCTCCAGGCGCCCCCAATTTTAGTCTTAACAAAAAACAGCCTTTTAGATACAAAGGGTTTGGGGCAAAGCCCCCCTTATTTTTCCCGGGAATATCTTAAGCTTAAGGCAGAGATTTTAAGAGATTTTAAATAAAAAATTAAAACGGGATTAAATAGTGGAGGTATTATTTTGCACACCCTTACGGAATTAGCGGCGGCAAAAATAAATTGGTCTTTAGGAATAACCGGCTTAAGGGAAGACGGCTATCATTTTATAGAAACAGTAATGCAAAGGGTTTCCCTTTATGATACCATTACAATAACTCAGGCCAAAAGAGACAGCCTGATCTCTAATGGCAATTTGCCTCAGGATGAAAAAAATATTGCCTTAAAAGCCTGGCTGCTTTTAAAAAAAGATTTGGGCCTTAATCAATGCCTGGAAATTAAAATAAAAAAAGAAATCCCTGTATCGGCAGGGCTTGCCGGGGGTTCTGCCGATGCCGCCGCAGTTTTAAAGGCCGCCAACCGTTATTTTAAGCTGGGCCTTAATAATGAATATTTGGCGGGGCTGGGCCTTTCCTTAGGGGCGGATATTCCCTTTTGTTTGCTGGGGGAAGCTGCCCTTGCCCGGGGCATAGGGGAAATTTTAACACCCCTTAAGGGCCTGCCGGTTTATTATTTAGTGGTGGCAAACCCGGGGGTGGGGGTTTCTACCCCGGAGATTTTTAAAGAGTATGATAAATTAAATATCAAGAGCCAAATTAAGACCGGGGATTTAATTAAGGCCTTAAAAACAGGGGATATTATAAAAATAAGCAGCCTTATGGAAAATCATTTAGAGGCCGCCGCCCTAAAAAAATACCCTGTAATTAAAAAACTTAAAGAAAATATGGCCTCTTTGGGGCTTTACCCTTTAATGAGCGGCAGCGGGGCAACAGTTTTCGGCCTGGCTCAAAATCTGCCCTTGGCTAAAAAAGCAGCGGAGGCCTTAAAAAATGATTGGCCCTTTATAAGAACAGCCCAAACCCTTTAAAAACAAAAGCGCCTGTAAGAAAACAGGCGCCTTTTTATTTTTTGCTTGGCGGCAAAGAGCATATTAAAGCTCTAAATAATAAATACTAAATACCCAAATACCAGGTTGCAATAGAAAAATATATCATAATGCCGGCTATATCCGCAATAGAGGTTACCAAAGGGCCGCTGGCCGTGGCAGGGTCAATTTTAAGCTTGCTTAAAAGGAAGGGCAGGCTCATGCCGATGGTGCTGCCCACCAGCACAACTAAAATCATAGATAGTGCTACTACAAAGGCAATATCCATGCCGCCTCGGTAGGCCCCGATAAATGAAACCGCAAAGCCCATGGTAAGGCCTAAAAATGCGGAAACCAGCACCTCTTTACGGAAAAGCTTAAACCAGTCTCCAATTTCAACATCCCCAAGGGCCATGGCCCTGATCATCAGGGTAGAGGCCTGAGCCCCGGCATTACCAGCACTGTCTATAAGCAGGGGCAGGAAGAAAACCAGAGTAATAATAGTGCTTATTGTCTCTTCAAAATAGGCAATCCCTATTCCGGAAAAAACATTCATAAATACCAGAACCAA
Source organism: Clostridiales bacterium (assembly GCA_040767605.1). GTDB lineage: Bacteria > Bacillota > Dehalobacteriia > UBA4068 > UBA4068 > JAXGOI01. The sequence continues at coordinate 427,582 of JAXGOI010000001.1, read as the reverse complement.
AAGCCAGGGCAGGCGTTTTTTTATCAGTAAAAGGGGGCTTGCATCCAGAAGATTAATATCAATTTTACCTACCGTAGCCATTTTATGGAAGTCTTCGGTGTTTTCCTCTTCAATTACATCAACAATATCGTCAACGGTAATAATCCCTACTAAACGCTGCTCATTATCGGTAACGGGAATAGCCAGAAGGTCGTATTTTTTAATTAAATCCGCCACATATTCTTTATCGTCTAAAGTGGTTACGGAAATAATATCCTTCTTCATTATGGCGGAAATTTTAAGATCCGGCTGGGCTATTACTAAATCCCTTAGGGAAACAATACCCTCCAAATGGCGCTGGGAATCTGTAACATAGCAGGTATATATGGTTTCTTTATTAAGGTATTCCCGGCGGATTTTATCCAGGGCCTCCTGAACGGTCATTTCCTTTTTTAAGGAAACCAGCTCAATTGTCATAATGCTGCCGGCGGAATCATCCGGGTAATTTAAAAAGATATTAATGAGCTTTCTTTCGCCTTCAGGGGCGTTTTTTAAAATTCTTTTAACAACATTTGCCGGCATTTCCTCAATAAAATCTATTTTATCGTCAAAGGAAAGCTCTTCTAAAATATAGTGAAGCTCCTCCTCATTAATGTGCATGGAGAGCTTGGATTGCCCCTCCGGGGATAAATAAGCGAAAACATCGGCGGCAACCTCTTTAGGTAAAAGGCGAAAAATTAAAATAGCTGTTTTGGCATCCAAATAATCAAAAAGCTCGGCAATATCTGCAAATTGCTCGTCAAGTAATTCCTTTTTAATAAGAGCGTAGTTCTTTTCCTGCAATAATTCTTTTACTCTGTTAATATCCACAGTAATCCCTCCTTATCAGGTATGAAAGGAGGCTAATTTCCATAGCATTAAAGCCAATTTATTTCAATTTTTAATTGCTAAATAAAAATAGCCTCCTTGAGGGAGGTTTTGGCAAAGGCGATTAGTGCAGCAAACCCCCCGATAAATAAATTCCCGGTACTTCGTATAGGGCCGCTGTCCATAATTCACCTCCAAAATTAATATTCCTTGCCCATTATGGGCAAGGACTAATAAAAAATATAATCCGGCCCCTCGTGAAAGCTTTGGCTCTATACAACGTAAGGGCGCTGCCCTAGCTACATTAGGGAATACCTTAAGCCGATACCCCCTGCTGACCCTTGGCTATCTCTCGATATTTCAGGGCAGTAGCGTATTTTTGTACGGTAACCTCACCTAACGAATGGAATATATATTTATTATATACCTTAATTTTGTCTTTGAAAAGGATTTGAGGAATTTTTTATTGGTTTTTGTTTAAAATATATATAATTTATTAAAAGCATGTATATAATCAGCCTTTTTAAATAATATTTTGCCTTAAAGAGAGGAATAAAATGCATATTTTAATTGGTAAAATTTTATAAGCAATAAAGGATTTGTCCTATATATTACAGAATCTAAATGTGCAAGTATCTTTCAGGATATTGCAATAATTAAATGCAGGGAGGGTGAGTTTATGGATATTACCGGTATTAGGGTAAGAAGGCTCTTTCCGGAGGGGAAGCTTAAAACTATAGTCTCCGTTACTTTCGATAATTCTTTTGTTGTACATGATATTAAAGTTATAGAAGGCCATAAGGGGCTTTTTGTTGCCATGCCCAGCCGTAAAACCGCAGAGGGCGAATTCAGAAGCATTGCTCACCCCATTAATCAGGGCTTAAGGGAGATTATTCAAAATGAAGTTTTAAAGGCTTATTATCAGGCTTTAGAAGAAGCAGATAGAAACGGGGAATTAAACCCGGATATTCCCCCGGAGGCATAAAACATAAGAGAAAACCAGGCCGGATCTATTCTATAAAAAAGCAATCATTAAAAAGGCAATTATTAGCTTAAATAATTGCCTTTTTTAACTGCTAAAGCTTTTGCTTTAATAAGTTTTTATTTTATTCTTAATGGTGTTAATCCATAGCGCTCCGGCCCCTTTTTGTAGTATAATATAATCATAAAGAAAATAAAGGGGGAGTTAGATGTCCCTATTGACAGCAATTATCCTGGCCGCCGGCAAAGGCACCAGAATGCGCTCCCAATTACCTAAGGTTTTGCATAAGGTAAACGGCAAAGCTATGGCAGCCTATGCCATAGAGGCCGCCAGAGGCAGCGGCGCGGGTCAAATCGTCCTGGTGGTGGGGCATGAGGCCGATGAAGTAAAAAAAGCTCTGGGAGGCGGCCTAGAGTATGCCGTACAAAGCCCTCAATTAGGTACCGGCCATGCTCTGCAGCTGGCTATACCCTCATTAAAAAAGGGCTGTCGGGATATTATGGTTTTATGCGGAGATACGCCTTTACTTCGGGGGGAAACCCTAAAAGAGCTTTATAATTTCTTTTTAAAGACCAAGGCCTCCTGTACCGTACTTTCGGCCTTTTTGCCCGAGCCTTCAGGCTATGGCCGCCTTATAAGGGGTGAAGACGGCAATTTAAAGGCTATTGTTGAGCAAAAAGATGCCAATCCTCAGGAGCTGGGTATTAAAGAAATAAATACCGGGACATATTGTTTTTGCCTGGAGGATATTCTCCCCTTAATTAATAATCTGGAAAACAGAAATGCCCAGGGGGAATATTATATTACAGATTTAATCGGAGCCCTTGTAAAGGAAGGTAAAACTGTAAACGCCCTGCCTATGGGGGATATTACCCAGGTTTTGGGTATAAATGACAGAATTCAGCTGGCTCAGGCCTCGGCAATTATGCGCCAAATTAAAAACCGGCAGCTTATGGAGGCTGGGGTAACTATTATTGACCCTGAAACAACCTATATAGAAAGTGATTGCAAAGTCGGTATAGATACCATTATAGAGCCTAATTGCTTTTTAAGGGGGGATACCGTAATCGGAGAGAATTGCATAATCGGCCCCAATAGCGATATTCGGGATTCTCAAATCGGCGACGGCGGCAAAGTTGTTAATGCCCTTGTAATTCAATGCCGGGCGGGGAATAATTGTGATATCGGCCCCTTTAGCTATATTCGCCCGGGAACCGTATTGGCGGATTTTGTCAAAGTCGGGGGTTTTGTGGAAATGAAAAAGGCCCATATTGATACCGGCAGCAAGGTTCCCCATTTAAGCTATGTGGGGGATGCCTTAATCGGCAAAAAAGTGAATATAGGCTGCGGTACAATAACCTGTAATTATGACGGCTATAATAAATACCAGACAATTATAGAGGATGAGGCCTTTATCGGCAGTAACAGTAATTTTATCGCCCCTGTAAGGGTAGGTAAAAATGCTCATGTGGCGGCAGGCTCCACCATTACCCAAAATGTTCCGGAAAATGCTCTGGGTATAGCCAGGGGCAAACAAAGGAATATAGAAGGTTGGGTTGAGGAATGGCATAAGCGCAGGGATTGCCCCAAAAAAGAGACTAAAGATTAAAGGCGGGAAAGAGCAAAAAACGAGGAAATAAAATATAATAAGACAATCTTCTAAAAAGAAAAGGGGTTTTCCCGCAATATAGAGAAGATAACAGAGCTGTGCACTATTATTACAGGAGGTTAATTAATGAGTAGCAGCAAGCTTAAGCTTTTTTCCGCTAATGCCAATTTGCCTTTGGCGGAAGAAATTGCCGAGTATTTGGGAGTTCCTGTTGGTTCCGCTAAAGTAAAGACCTTTTGCGATGGGGAAATCGCCTTGGAGATTAATGAAAGCGTTAGAGGCTGTGATGTTTTTATTGTTCAGCCCACCTGTTACCCCGCAAACGATAATGTTATGCAATTACTGATTATGATAGACGCCATGCGCAGAGCCTCCGCAGACAGAATTACGGCGGTAATGCCTTATTACGGCTATGCCCGCCAGGAAAGAAAAATAAAAGCCAGAGATCCGATTTCCGCAAAGCTTATGGCAAACCTCTTAACCGCAGCCGGCGCCGACCGTGTAATTACCATGGATTTACATGCCGGCGCAATTCAGGGTTTTTTTGATATCCCTGTTGACCATTTGCTGGGAGTGCCTTTATTGGCCGAGTATTATAAAGGGCTGGCCCTTAGTGATTTAGTTGTTGTTTCTCCGGATTTAGGGGGGGTAACCAGAGCAAGAAGGCTGGCCAACAGGCTGGGGGCGGATATTGCCATTATCGATAAGCGCCGGCCGGAAGCCAATCAGGCGGAAATAATGCATGTAATCGGCGATATTAAAGGCAAAAACGCAATTATGGTTGATGATATTATTGATACCGCGGGCACTATTACCAAGGGTGCCGCAGCTTTAAGCAGCATGGGGGCTAAAAGCGTATATGCCTGCTGCACCCATCCTGTATTTTCACCCCCGGCTCTGGAAAGGCTGGAGGAATCCGTTATTTGCGAGGTTTTAACCACCAATACCATACCTATAGATTTTAAGCGTCAGGGCCAATGCTCAATTATTAAAGTTATTTCCGTTGCGGCCTTAATCGGCGAAGCAATAATCCGGATTCATGAAAATCTCTCGGTAAGCCGGCTTTTTGATTAAAACAAATTGCCTGTAAATAAAAAAGCCCCCCGATATATAAATCGGGGGGCTTAAATAATTAACGGCCTATTAGGGTTAGGCAGGGGGGGAATTTTCCTCCCTTTCTTCTGTTTGCGCCTTTAAAGCCGGCTTTAAATCCGCCGTTATTTCTTTTTCAGGCGGGCCTAAATTTACGGGGTTTTCTACGGGATTTTCTACGGGATTTTCTACAGGGCTTTCCATGGGGCTTTCTTCTGAGGAATTAAGAAGCGGGTTTTCCTCTGCCTCTGCGGCGGTTTCTGTTTGCTCATTTCTTTCTATTATTATTACATTATCCAATTCCCTCAGCTCTTCTTTACTAATGCCGGGGGGGTATTGATTAAAAGGCGGGGGCGGCAAATTTTCTTTTACCACCTCTTCTTCCGGTTCCGGCGGGGCAAGGGCACTCTCAGCCTGCGTATCCTGAGGAATAACAGGGGTATCATCCTCCTTAAGCTCTGTAAAGGCCTCATTATTCTCAATGCCCTTATCCTCCTGATTTTTATTTTTTTGGAATGTTTGACTGAGGTTTTTTGTAAGCTTTTTTGATGCGTTTATTGTGCCGTTAAAAACACTCCCGGCTTTTTCCATGGCATTTCCCACAGCGCTTTCCAATGTTGAAAAAATGGGGTTATTCTCAGTTTCCATTTCATCTAAGGCCATATCTTCCACCATAATTGTACCGCTGGCCATAGTGGTTATATATTGGGCCTTTATCGTAATTTTATCTTTAAATAAACCTCCGCCGCCTATTTCTAAAGCGGTTATGCTGCCGCTTAGGGGCTCAAAAGAGTATTCCTCCACTTTGCCCAGGGTTTTGCCCCCTACGGTAAAAACTCTGGAGCCGATTAAAATAAAGGGGTTGCGCATTTGGCGTAAAATATGCGGCTGCATTCTGCGCCTGTCTGCCAACTGGGCTTTATCTATGGTAACAACATCCTCTCCTATACTTTGTATGCTGGTAAGGGGAATATACCGCTCCTCCCGGTTAAAACGCCGCCTTTCTACAATCAGGCCGGAAACAGCCTTATTTTTGCTGTCTATGAGGAGGCTTTTAACCGTCCCTAAAAGCAAACCCTCCTGAATGCTGTAAACCGGCATGGAAATAGTTTTTTTACTGTAATTATCCATAGGTATACCGCTCCTTATATCTGGCTTTATTCAAGTATATTTTCACTAATCACTTTTTATGCCGGGTTTATTATGCTATTATATAAGAGATAATCAGGAGGTGATTGTCTTGAAAATCATCGCCGGCTTAGGCAATCCGGGCCCGCGCTATTCTTTAACCAGGCATAATTGCGGTTTTTTAACCCTGGATATTCTTGCCGGGCTTTTAGAGGTTAAAATTGAAAAAAAAGAGCAGGATTCCCTTACAGCCCAGGCAAATTATAAGGGGCAAAAGCTTTTTCTTCTCAAGCCGCAATCTTTTATGAATTTAAGCGGCTTCCCCTTAATTCGGGCGGCTAATTATTATAAAATCCCTCTGGAAAATATTTTAATTATTTTTGACGATATGTCTTTACCCTGCGGCAGCCTGCGCTTGCGCGCAGACGGCGGCAGCGGAGGCCATAACGGGATTAATTCCATTATTGAGCAGGCAGGCACAAATAAAATTAACCGCCTTAAAATCGGTATTGGCCCTTCTGTTTATCCCGATTCCGCGGATTATGTTCTTGCCCCCTTTACTGAGGAAGAAATGCCCTTAATGGCAGAGGCCTTTAAAAAAGCGGCGGAGGCCGCCCTCTTTTGGGCCGAAAAGGGCATAGAAGAGGCCATGAATAAATATAATACTAAAAACGGTATTTTAGAATAATTTTTAGAGCATTTTAGAATAAACTTATTGGGAGAAAAAACACTAAAGTGATAAAAAAAGCCCTAAAATAAATAAAATGTGAGTATACCCCGGCATGGCTTTGGCGGGCTTATTTTGCATTTTATGAAACTTGCTGCCCAAAAGTATTTCCGAAAGGCAAAATCATTATATTGTGGGAAAGGGAATAGTATGCGCCGTTTAATTGAAGCCTGGAAAAATACAGAAGAATACAGAGAAACTGCCTCATCTTTAAAGCCCGGTACGGCTCAGCTTATAAACGGCCTGCCTTTATTGCCCAGGGCTACTTGGGCCGCCGCTCTTTATGAAGATACCCCCGGGCCTTTATTGCTTATTACGGCTACCGAGGAAGAGGCCCAAAAGCTTTATGATAATATTTACCCCTTTTTAGGCAACAGGGCCATGCTCTTCCCGGCTTTAGAGCTTTTGCCCTTTGAGGTTTATGCCCATAATTTAGAAGTTATTTCCGCCAGGGTTGGGGTATTAAGCGCATTGGCAAAGGGAGAAAAACTTCTTGTAATTGCCTGGGCCGGGGCGGTTTTGCGGCTTTTGCCCGCCCCGGAGGTTTTTTTAAACTTTCACTTAAATATAAAAATAGGGGATACCTTTAATTTAACCAATCTTTCGGCAATTTTTGGAGATATGGGCTATGAAAGGGTTAAGCTGGTGGATATACCCGGCACTTATAGTATAAGGGGCAGTTTAATAGATATTTACCCCTTAAACGATAAATGCCCCACCAGAATAGAATTTTTTGATGATGAAGTGGAAAGCCTGCGCTATTTTAATGCGGAGGATCAAATCTCCCGTGAGCACAGGGGGGAATTAATTATTCCCCCCGGCAATGAGCTGCCCCTTTCCCCAAAGGCCAGAGAATCCGCCCTCCTGATGCTGGAAAAAGAAGTTAAAAAAACAGAGGAGGCCTTAAAAGGCCAGCCTAAAAAGAATCTGCAAAATTATTTTAAAGCCCTTGGGGAAAAGCTGGAGCAGGGCATATGGGATTCCAGCCTGGAGCAGCTGGTTTGTTATTTTTACCCTCAAAAAAATACTTTGCTTAATTATTTCAGCCGTGGTTTAATTATCCTCAATGAGCCGGAGGCGGTTTTTATAAATCTGGCGGATATTGAGGAAGGCCGCCGGAGCCGCTTTATTGATCTTTTGGAGGCCGGGCAGCTTTTACCCAGCTTTTATGAAAATTTTATTGATGCAAAAGATTTTGCCGCTAAGCTGGAGGAAAACCCTTTAGTTCTTTTTGGCCAGCTTCAGCCCAGAATACCCTTAAATATATCCGCCAAAAGGCAGCTTTTTGCCAGAGTTTTGCCTAAATACAATAATAATTATAAAATTCTTGAGGAAGATTATAATTATTTCCGCAGCCAAAGCTATCAGGTCTTTTTTAGCGCCAGTTCCTCCAACCGCCTGAAAAGAGTGGAGGAAATAGTTAAAGATTTAGGCTTCCCCGGGGTGCATCTTTTAGAGGCAGGCTTTACTCAGGGCTTTGAAAGCAGCCCCCTTAAAATTGCCCTGATAAGCGAGGAAGAATTAATTTCTCAGGAGAGAAAAAGGCAAATCCGCCGCCCAAAAGGCGAGGGCAAAAAAATAGAGAGCTTTTTACAGCTTCAGGCCGGGGATTATATAGTCCATATTAATCAGGGCATAGGCCTTTATTTGGGGGTAGAACGCCTTAAAATAGGGGATATTCAAAGGGATTATCTGCATATTCAATATGCCGGTAACGACAGGCTTTATCTCCCTGTGGACCAGTTGGATTTAATTCAAAAATATATAGGGGATGACGCCCAAAAGCCTAAGCTTAATAAAATGGGCGGCGGGGAATGGCAGCGGATGAAGGCAAAAGTCCGCAAGGGTGTGGAGGATATGGCCAAGGAGCTTTTAGCCCTTTATGCCGCTCGGGAGGCCGCCCAGGGCTATGCCTTCAGTGAGGATACCCCCTGGCAAAAGGATTTTGAAGATGTCTTCCCCTATCAGGAAACCCCGGACCAGCTTCAGGCCGCCCGGGAGATTAAAAAAGATATGGAAAGCAGCCGGCCTATGGATAGGCTCCTTTGCGGGGATGTTGGCTACGGCAAAACAGAAATTGCCTTAAGAGCCGCCTTTAAGGCTGTTTCCTCCGGCAAACAAGTGGCTATGCTGGTTCCCACAACGGTTTTGGCCCAGCAGCATTTGCATACCTTTAAGGAGAGATTTGCAAATTATCCGGTTACAGTTGCCGGGCTAAGCCGGTTTTTCAGCCAGCCTCAGCAGAAAAAAACCATAAGCAAAATAAAAGACGGCAGAGTGGATATTGTTATCGGCACCCATAGATTGCTCTCCAAGGATATTAATTATCATGATTTGGGGCTTTTAATAATTGATGAAGAGCAGCGCTTCGGCGTGGCCCATAAAGAGAAAATAAAAGAGCTTAAAAGTAATGTGGATGTTCTTACCCTTTCCGCGACGCCTATTCCCCGTACCCTTCATATGGCCTTGGTGGGAATGAGGGATATGAGCGTTATTGCCACCCCCCCGGAAGACCGCCAGCCAGTACAAACCTATGTGGTGGAATACCATGAAAGATTGGTTAGGGATGTTATAAGCAGGGAGATAGACCGGGGCGGGCAGGTATATTTTGTGCATAACAGGGTGCAAAATATTTACCAGGTGGCGGATAAACTGGCGGTTTTATTGCCAAAGGCTAAAATTTCTGTTGCTCACGGGCAAATGAATGAAAAAGAGCTGGAAAAGGCCATGATGGATTTTGTTGAGAATAAAGCCAATGTGCTGGTTTGCACTACAATAATAGAATCTGGCTTAGATATCCCCAATGTAAACACTTTAATTGCCTATGATGCCGATTGCTTCGGTCTTTCTCAGCTTTACCAGTTACGGGGCAGGGTAGGCAGAAGCCAAAGGCAGGCCTTTGCCTATTTTACCTACCGTAAAGACAGAATAATTTCAGAAACCGCTAAAAAGCGTTTAATTGCCATCAGGGATTTTACCGAGCTGGGGGCCGGCTTTAAAATTGCCATGCGGGATATGGAAATAAGGGGGGCGGGGAATATTTTAGGCCCCCAGCAGCATGGCCATATTGCGGCGGTGGGCTTTGATTTATATTGCCGCCTGCTTCAGGAGGAAATTGATTCCCAAGCCGGCAAGGCGGCGCCTCCTGAGGATGTAAACACCCTTTTGGAATTGGATATAGATGCCTATTTGCCCGACAGCTATATTGATGATTCTTACCTTAAAGTAGAAATTTACCGCCGTATAGCCTCAGCCGGGGATACGGAGCAAATTGATGAGCTGGAAAGGGAGCTTAAAGACCGTTACGGCAAGGCCCCTCCTGTGGCGGAAAATCTTTTGCTTTTAGGTAAAATTAAGGTTCATTCCCGCTATTTGGGCATAGCCTCAATTATTTTTAAGCCGGGGCATTTTGAAATTAAATTGGCTCTTAATCACCGTTTAGAGGGGGAGCATTTAATTAAACTCCTTCAGGCATGGCCGGGGAAAATAAATTTTTATAATAAAAAAGAGTTTATGATAAAAGTATATGTTAATTGTGTGTCTAAAAAGGCAAGAATTGAGGAATTGCTTAAATTCCTAACTCAAGCTGGGGAGATTGTTAAGAATTAATTTTGCAAAACTTGCTTTTCAGTGGTATAATTACCTTTAAGTTTATGCTTAAATCAGCCCCCTGGGGGCTTTGCTTAGGGGCATATTTTTCGCGAAAGAGGATGATATAATTGAAGAAGCTTTTCTTGCCGCTATTGGCGCTGGTTTTATGCGGCCTTTTGCTGACAGGTTGTAATACCAATGGCGGGGCCGGTAAAGCGTCTATCGGCGACTCTGCGGCAACTATTAACGGCAATGCCGTTGCCAAATGGGAATTTGATTTTTACTATCAGCAGGGTATTGAATATCTTAAGCAATTCGGGATTGACCCTGAAGCTGAAGAGGCCAGGGATATTCTTATAAGCATAGAGGAAGATGCCTGGAATACCGTGATTTCTAATGAAGTTACCCGCCAGCTGGCTCTGGAAAAGGGAGTGGAATTCGGCCGCGAAGAGGCCGAGGAGGATTTGGCGACAGTAGTTATTCCCCAATCCTTTGGGGATGAGGAAAGCTTCAGCAACTGGCTGGAGAATTATAATATCACCCGGGATCATGCTCTGGATTTGGTTATTACCCAAAAGCTGAGCTTTGGCCTTTTTGAAGAACTGGGTAAAGAGATAAATATAGGCGAGGCCGAGGCCCGGGCAATCTATAATGCTAACCCTCAGGAATGGGATAAACGCCTGGTTTCGCATATTTTAATTATGGCAAATAGAGAAACGGCCACCGAGGAGGAATTGGCCGAGGCCCAAAAGGAAGCTGAGGATTTAATTGCCCGGCTTAACGAAGGGGAGGATTTTGCCCAGCTGGCAAAGGAATTCTCCGGAGATACCGGGAGCGCCGCGGCGGGGGGTAAAATAAACCTGGCTTTTACCGCAAATAATACAAATTTTGTTGAAGAATTTATTGTGGGCAGCTTTGCCTTGGAAAATGTGGGGGATTTTTCCCAAACTCCGGTTCAAAGCAGCTTCGGTTTTCATATTATTAAAGTTGATGAAATAAATGCCGGTTTTGATAATCTTAAAGATGAAATTATCGAAAAAATGCTGGGCGATGCCAAAAATGAAGCCTATGGGCTTTTAGTTCAAAACGGTATGGATAATGCCGAGGTAGTGCGTTACCTTAATTTTAAATATTGGGGAGAAGGCAATGAAAAATACCCGGCGGCTAAAGGCTTAGGAGCTCCGGATACCGCTAAGCCCGAGAATGAGGAAGACGGCGGGGATGAGGCCGGTAATGAGGCGGATAATGAGAATAATGAGGGGTAAAACAGTTTAAATAAAATAAAATAATTAAATAAGGCCGCAGCTTAAAACTAAGCTGCGGCCTTATTTTATAAGTTTTTTAGCCTTCTTATAGAAATTAAGGGTTTTTAATTTTTTAATCAGGAACACCGCAAAAAGGGGCGGATTTAAAATTAATTTCTGTAGAGCCTATATCGGTTTCTATTTTTAAATTATTTTCTCCCTGGCGAAATTCCGCGGGGATACCCTTTGCGGGGTCAATCTCCTTATTATTAATTTTAATTGTTCCTAAAGAATTATTTAAAGAAAGATTATATTCATTAAGGTTATTCCAGATTTCCAGCTTACATGAGCCCACCCGGGTTGCAACGGTGCTATCCCCGGAAATACCCCCGCTTAAGCTGAAGCTGCCGGTTTCCGTTACGGCTTTTAAATTGTTTAAGAATACCGCTTTTAGGGATGTTTCTCCGGCAGCGGTTTTTATCTCGCAATTATCGGCATAAATATTTGCCCCTTTTAGCCTGCCTGCGGCAATTTCAATTTCAAGATTCTTGCATTCAAGGTTTTTTATGCTAAGATCGGCTGCCGCGGTTTTTATTTTTGCAGAATCCAGAAAGCTCTGGGGGAGGGTAATAACGGCACGGGGGTTATTATTGTTTTCCCCTCTGCCAAAAATAAAGCTGCCCCATTTAAAAATGCCTGAAAAGAAATTGCCGGGGCGCAGCCTTTGGGGTTCAGGGAAATCCGCCTCTATAATTAAGCTTTCATTCTCAATGGAGTATTTAAAAGAATTTTTAGGTATATTTTCAGCCTTAATACTCAGGCTTTCCCCCGGTTCTATTTCAAGAATGCCGACTTTAAAATCAATTTCAAGGCGGGAGATTGATTCAGCAAAGGTTTTATTTATATTCTCGATTTCGCCATCGGCAGGGAGAATATCATTATTAATAAAACTAATACCTAAAGAAACCCCCGCAATCAGAAAGAGAATCCCTAAAAGGGCTATAATCAGAGAAGTAATTAAAGCAATTTTTATAAATTTAGACATTATTTTATCCTCCTGCTTATGGATGAAAAGATTTTGCCGGCTAAATTAATTAAACCCATTATACCGGCTTTAAAGAGATATACTAAGGGGATTAAAAATAGAATTCCCAAAGCTACGGCAATTAGAGAGGCCCCTAAGGCAAAAAGGCCGCCTCCTGTATTAAAAAGTAATAAAGGTATGGCATGGCCCAGCATTATTATTCCCCCAATAATAAGGCTTAAAGTAAGGGCGGCTATGGCAATTAAAAGGCCGAAAACACCGCAGGCAAAGGCAATTAATATACCCATAGCTATAAGAATAAAAGGCAAAGCCGCCGGCAGGGCTAAAATACCTAAAATTACAACCCATAATGCGGAAAGGCCCTTTCTTGCCGTGGGCTTAGCTTTTTTAGTTTGGCGGATGGTATTTTCCGCCAGGATTTGGGCTGCCAGGCTTTCGGGATTGCCTAATTCGTCAATTACTTTATCCTCATTTTGGCCTCCGGCATCCTCAAAATATTCCTCATAATAGAGCATGGCCGCGTCTCTTTCTTCAGGGGGTAAGCCGGCCAGCCTGCTATAAAGGAGCTTCATATATTCTTTTCTATTCACTATTTCTTCCCCCCAAAAGCATTTTATCTATTTTTTCTTTATACTCCTGCCATTCCCCGATACAAAGGCGGTACTGCTCAAGGCCCTCGGGGGTTATTTTATAATAGCGGCGGTTTCGCCCCATATAGGGCTTATCGTAAATATCCAGCCAGCCGTTTTTTTGCATTCTGCGTAAAACAGGGTAAAGGGTGGATTCCGAAATATCCAATATTTCCTTAACCTGCTGGGTTAATTTATAGCCGTAAGCATCCTCACCGCGTAAAACGGCCAGTACACAAGCCTCTAAAAGGCCGGAGCCAAGAGTAAACAGCATGAAGTCACCCTCTAGTTATATTAATAACTATATTATACGTCATATAATATTGTCATTGCAATAGTTTTTTTATTTTAGGCTGATAATTATTTTACATTCAGCCCCCAGGGGTATTATATAAAGTGATTAAAATAAGGGCATAAATTGTAATCTGATTATTAAAAAAATAAAAAAATCAGCGCTATTTAAAAAAAATTTTAAGAAAAAAAATAAATAAAACTTATCCCCGTTAAGGGCCTGCTTATAGCTATGAGAAATTATTTATTTTTTAGGAAAGCAAGTATTTATCTTTATAAAAACTGACAACCGACGGGTTGACGCGGAGTTGGCGGGGCGGTATAATAATAAAAAATCGAAGGGAGGTGCAAGATGAAAAGCATTAAAAATAAAAAGAATATGCCGATTTTTGTTTTGGCAATAGGGCTGGTGCTGTTAATATTATTTTCCGCCGGCTGCGGCGGTGGCCATGACGCCTCTCAAAAACCCACTTTAATTTTGGCGGAACCCGATTGGGAAAGCGTTAGATTTCATAATGAGGTAGCCGCTTTTATAATTGAAAAGGGCTATGATTATGCCACGGATACTACTCCGGGCTCTACTCCGGTAACCTTTTTAGGCCTTAGGCAAGGCTCTATCGATATTTATACCGAGGTTTGGACAGACAATATAGCCGATTATCACGAAGCCCTGGAAGCAGGGGATATCTTTGAACTGGCTGTGAATTTTGATGATGATTATCAGGGTTTATATGTTCCCGCTTATATAATAAAAGGCGACCAAAAAAGAGGGATTGAGGCTTTGGCGCCTGAGCTTAAAAGTGTTGCCGATTTACCTGAATACTGGGAGATTTTTAAAGACCCCGAGGATAAAAACAAAGGCCGGATTATCGGGGCCCTGCCTGGCTGGGCTGCGGATAATATCGTTACGGATAAAGTAAACTCTGCGGGTTTATCTCAGTATTATAATGTTTTCCGCCCCGGTTCCGCGGCGGCTTTGGATTCTTCCATAGTTCAGGCCTATGAAAGGGGAGAGCCGTGGCTGGGTTATTATTGGGAGCCCACCTGGATAACAGGGAAATACGATATGGTTCTTTTGGAGGAGCCCCCTCATAATAAGGATGAGTGGGAGCAGGGTAATTACCAAACGGCCTTTCCGGCAGTTCGGGTTACGGTTTGCGTTAATAAAGAAATGCAAAATAAGGCCCCGGAGATAATAGAGTTTTTAAGTAATTATGAAACCAGCAGTCTTATAACCAGCGAGGCTTTGGCCTATATGGAGGAAAACAAGGTTAGCCCGAAAGAAGCGGCTAAATGGTTTTTAATAAAATATCCGGAGATATGGAAAAACTGGATACCTCAGGAAATAGTCCAAAAAGTAGAAGCAGCTTTATAAATTTTGCATTGCAGGCCTAAGCCCCAAAGATTATTAAATCAATTTGGGGCTTAGAATTTTATATAATTCCCCGGCGGTATGTTTTAAGGGAAGCGAGGTGAAATGCTGCCCGGGCAGCGAATTAATATGGGTGAATTTCCGAAGGCAATTTCTTTTAAATTCGGTATATATATTGAAGAATTTACAAAATGGCTGATGCTTAATTACGGAGGCTTTTTTGACGGCATCAGCGGGGGTATTTTATGGTTTATGCTGAAGGTGGAGAAGTTATTACTTTGGCTCCCCTGGTGGCTTTTAATCGGGGTGATTTTTATTTTAGGCTGGCGTTTTTACAGGCTTAAAAGCGGATTATTCTTTGCGGCCCTCTTTAGTTTAGTGGGTGTTTTCGGCCTCTGGAGCCTTATGATGTCTACCCTTTCCATTGTAATTACATCGGTTATAATATCTCTTATAATCGGTATACCCCTGGGTTTACTGGCCGCCTCCTCAAATAAAGTGGATATTATAATCAAACCTGTTTTAGACGCCATGCAGACAATGCCGGCCTTTGTTTATTTAATTCCGGCTATGATGTTATTTGGCCTGGGAATGGTTCCCGCGGTTTTTGCCACGGTTATTTACGCTATTCCCCCGGTAATCCGTTTAACCAGTTTGGGCATTCGTAATGTCCCCCGGGATATGGTTGAGGCGGCTTTATCCTTTGGCTCGTCAAGAACCCAGACTTTAATTAAGGTTCAGCTCCCTCAGGCTCTGCCCTCTATAATGACGGGGATTAATCAGACCACAATGATGTCTATATCCATGGTTGTAACAGCCTCCATGGTTGGGGCTAAGGGCTTGGGCATGGAGGTTTTGCAGGCCATAGGCCAAATTGATATTGCAAGAGGTTTTGATGCCGGCTTAAGTATTGTAATTATGGCGGTAATTATAGATAGAATAATTCAGGGGCTTGTAAAAAAGGCCTGAATTCTTTTAGGTATAAAAAAACGGAACTTTAGGAAATGAGGGATGGGTGATTTAAATGACTGAAAAAGCCGTAAAAACTGAACAGGATGTAAAAACTGAAGAAGGAGTAAAGGCTGAAGAAGGCGTAAAAGCTGAAAAGCTTCTAAAAATAGAAGTAAAAAATTTAAGTAAAATTTTTGGGCGTAACCCCATAGCCGCCTTGGAAAAACTCAGGGCCGGCATAAAAAAAGAGAAAATATTGCGGGAGAGCAATCATACCGTGGGCATATATAATATTAATTTTAAAGTGGAGGAGGGGGAAATTTTTGTTATAATGGGCCTCTCCGGCAGCGGTAAATCTACTTTAATTCGCTGCCTTAATCTTTTAAACAAGCCTACATCAGGGAATATTTTTGTAGACGGCGTAGATATTACAAAGTTTTCCTCCCAGGAATTAAAGGCCTTCCGCCAAAAAAAGATTGCCATGGTCTTTCAAAACTTTGGTTTATTAACTCATCGTACGGTATCAGAAAATGTAGAATACGGCTTAGAGGTGCGGGGTATACCAAAGGCCGAAAGGAAGCTGATTTCTGAAAAATACCTGGCTAAGGTAGGTTTAAGCGATTGGGGCGAAAAAAAGCCGGCGGAGCTTTCCGGCGGTATGAAGCAGAGAGTAGGCCTAGCCCGGGCCCTGGCTAATGACCCGGATATTCTTTTAATGGATGAACCCTTCAGCGCCTTAGACCCTTTAATTCGCCGGGATATGCAATCTGAATTAGTGGAGCTGCAGGCCGAGCTGAAAAAAACCATAGTTTTTATTACCCATGATGTTAATGAGGCCTTTAAAGTGGGGGATAGGGTAGTTGTAATGAGAGACGGCCTTATTGAGCAAATCGGCACCCCGGAAGAAATTTTGGAAAGCCCGGCCAGCCCCTATGTTTCCCAATTTGTGCAGGATGCGGATAAAACCCGGGTTTTGCAGGCCAAGAATATAATGTTTAAACCGAATGCTTTGGCAAAAATTAAAGACGGCCCCAAAGTCGCCATAAAAACCATGGAAAATAACGGCATATCCAGCCTTTTTGTAGTAGATGAAAACAGAAAATTAAAAGGCCTGATTACTATTGATGACGCCATTACGGCGGATGCCAGGCGCAGGCCCTTAAGTGAATTTTTAATTAATGATTATTGCACCACGGGGCCTGAGGCCTGCCTCCATGATTTAATCCCCATAGCCACCAAGAGCAAATACCCTATTGCCGTTATTGATGAGACAGGGCTTTTTTTAGGGATTATTATGCGGGTTTCCGTTTTGGCGGCCTTATAATAATTTTAGAATAAAGCCTAAAAGCCCGCTAAAAGAATTAAAAAATTAAGAATATTTACCATTGATAAGAATATTTACCGTTGATAAGGATATTTACCACTGAAAATAATAAAAACCCGCACAATATTGTGCGGGTTTTTTATTGTTTTTAATCATTTTCAGGGCTTTTTAATTTATATAATTTGAAGAAAAATTTATTAAGCTTTAAAGCTCAAAAAAATGGCCTATGAGAGTTCAAGAAGAGCCTTTCTCCCTTCGGTTACGGCCTCGCCTATTCTTCTCGGTTCCAGGCAATCCCCTATGGCATAAAGGGGTATTTTACCCTTCAGCTCATTATAAAGGGAGTTTTCAGATTGCATCCCCATTGCAAGGATTACTGTATCGCAGGGTAAAATTTGTTTTTTGCCCTGTTTTTCTATTTCTATGCTTTTATCTCCCACCCTTAAAAGCTTGGATTCGGTATGAACATTTATATTTTTATCCTTATAAATCATTTCACTTAGCATCATCTCATTCATAATAAAAATCGGTTCCGGCAATATTTTTGCCTGCATTTCTATTAAATCTATTTTCTTGCCTCTGGGGGTTAAATGCAAAGCCGCCTCGCACCCCGCAAGGCCCGCCCCTATTATTGCCAGGCGTTCCCCCAGTTTGCAAAGGTCGAGGATTGCATCTATGGCCGTTACAATATTTTCCCCCTCTATGCCGGGGATATTTTGGGGTATTTGAGATTTACTCCCTGTGGCGAGAATAACCGCGTCGGCCTTAGCCGCCAGAATATCCTGGGCAGTGGCCTCTTTGCCTAAGCATAGCTTAATACCCAGTTTAATAATTTGGCGGCGGTAATATTCCTTAAGGCAATTAATTTCCAGCTTAAAAACGGGGCGCCCGGCAGCTTTAAGAAGACCCCCCAAGCCGGGGGATTTCTCCCATATCTCTACATCATGGCCTATGCGGGCCGCATCAATGGCGGCGGACATTCCCCCGGGCCCCCCCCCGATAATCAGAATTTTTTTAGGGGCATTTGTTTTACTCAGGGCAAGCTCCGCCTCCCGCCCCGTTTCCGGGTTTACAACGCATTGAATATTTTCTCCGGCATAAACCCGTCCAATACAGTATTCATTACAGGCAATACAGGGGATAATATCTTCAAATCTGTTTTCAGCCAGCTTATTAGGGATATCAGGATCGGCCAAAAGGCCCCGGCCGATAATTAAAAGGTCTAATTTCCCCTGTTTAAGGGCTGCCTCGGCTTTTTCCGTATTACCCAGGCGGCCGTCGGCCGCCACAGGCAGATTTACGGCCTTTTTAACCGCTTTTGCGGCCTCTAATTGATAGGTCTCCTCCTGCTGATAAATAGGGGGCATGGCTATATACCAGCGGGGGCCATGGGTACCGGCATCCACATGAAGAACATGCACTCCGGCCTCTTCTAAAATCTTGGAAAGCTCAATACCTTCTTCAATTGTTCTGTAACCCTCTCCTTCCATATAATGGGCCGGGCTGTATTTAACAAAGAGAGGATAATTTTCTCCGCATTCCTCTTTGACGATTTTAATCATTTCCAGCAGAAAGCGGGCTCTTCCCCTTATATCTCCGCCGTATTCATCCTTTCTTTTATTCCAGCGGTAGGTGAGAAATTGGTCTGTAAGATAGCCGCCGTAGGCATGGATTTCAACCGCATCCGCCCCGGCTTTTTTAACAAGCCCTAAAGTATCCCTAAACCCTTTAAGAATAGATTCTATTTCTTCTTTTGTAAGCTCATGGCAAATAAGATTGGGATTATAAATGGAGGGTACGGCAGAGGCGGATACCGGCACATCATATTTAAGGGAATCAAAAAGTATAGCCCCGTACCCCGGTACTATTTGTATACAGGCCTTGGAATTATACTTATGGATGCCGTCAATAATTTTTTTAAAATCTTCAAAAGAATCTTCATCTAAAAAGGCAGATAAATTTCTGGCCTCCACCGCCTCGGTGGCATGAATGGGTATAATTAGCATAGCCGCGCCGCCTTCGGCCCGGCGGATAAAATAATCATAGGCTTTCGGGCCGAAGTTCCCAAGCATATAGCCCATGGGGGCAAAAATTATCCTGTTTTTAAGCTCTAAATTGTCTAAATTATAAGGTTTTAAAATTTCCATAAAAGGCTCCTTCCGTTTCTGTTTTATTAAGGGGTATTGGGCCTGCCCTTAAAAAGCTTTTATTTATAGTATATATTTTCCCTGAATCTGGCAGAAAAATGCATAATAATTAATGAATCCGGGAATTGTTTAAAAAACAGAAGGGTTAAAAGCGGATGATGGTCTTATAGATGCCGGATAAGCCGTTTTAAGAAGCTGAGAGATAACGCAAAACATCACTTAGAGGCCTATTTTATTCTGTAAAAACAAATAAAAAATTTAAACGCTTAGTGTAGAGAGCTATTTAACATAATCTTTAAAATAGTAGAGTGTGCTTTAAGTATTTGGTTTTTTTTGCGGATTTCCCCCTTTACATAAACAAAAGACCATATGTTATCCTGATGATGTATAATAGTATCTAGAATATTAAGATATAAAACAGCAGTGTTAAAATATGTAAAACAGGAGGTTACACAATGCAGGTTGAAAAAATGGCTAGAAAAGAAATTATCGTAAACGGCTCCAGCCACATTGTTTTGGTCAGCCCCCAGGAGAAGCTGGCCGATGTTATCCGGAAAAAACTGGGCTTAACCGGAACAAAGGTTGGGTGCCGCGCCAATCAATGCGGTATTTGCTCAATTCTTTTAAACGGCAAAGTGGTCCGCAGCTGTGTGACAAAAATGTCCCAGGTTCCCAGCGGTTCTAAAATTACAACTATTGAAGGTGTGGGTACGCCGGACAATCTCCATCCTATTCAATTGGGCTTTTTAAAATACGGGGCCGCCCAGTGCGGTATTTGTTCCCCCGGCTTTATTGTTTCGGCCTATGCCCTGCTTCAGGAAAATTCATCCCCAACCAGAGAAGAGGTTCGCAACTGGTTCCGTAAAAACAGAAATATCTGCCGCTGCACCGGCTATAAACCCATTGTAGATGCGGTTATGGCCGCCGCTAAATTAATGCGGGGAGAAATTACCAAAGAAGAATTAATGTATGTTCCCAATGAAGAAGGCGGTATTTTCGGTACGGATTATTTCCGCCCCTCCGGTATTGCCAAGGTTACGGGCACTTGTGATTACGGCGCGGATACCGGCGTAAAAATGGGCAATGATGTTTTACAGCTGGCTTTGGTACAAGCCAAGGTTTTCCATGCCAATATTCTTGGCATAGATACCTCCGAGGCGGAGAAAATGCCCGGTGTAGAGGCGGTTTTAACCCATAAGGATGTTAAGGGCACAAATCGTATAGACGGCCTGGTATTTTACCCCTGGAATAAAGGAGACGGCCTTGACCGCCCGATTTTATGTGATACAAAAGTATTCCAATATAATGATGCCATTGCCATTGTTTGCGCGGATACTGTTGAGCACGCCAAAGCCGCCGCAGCTAAAGTTAAAGTGGAATATGAAGAATTACCGGCTTATTTAAATGCCAAGGCAGCCGCCGCTGAGGATGCCATAGAAATTCACCCCGGCACCCCCAATGTTTTCTTCGAGCAGCCCATTGTAAAAGGGCCGGATCCTGCCCCTTTATTTGACTCTGCGGACTTGGTTTTAGAAAGAGAATATTATTCACCCCGTCAGCCCCACTTGGTTTTAGAGCCGGATGTAGGCTATGCCTATTATGATGAAGACGGCGTCTTAACCATTAATTCCAAGAGTATTGCCCTTTATATTCATCGCCTGATGATTCATAAGGGCTTGGGCCTGGAGGAAAATGAGCTTAATTTAGTTCAAAATAATGCCGGCGGCACATTCGGCTATAAATTAAGCCCTACTATGGAGGCAATTTTAGGGGTTGCAACTATGGCAACAGGCAAACCCTGCTATTTAGAATTTGATATGGAACAGCAAATAACCTATACCGGCAAGCGCTCCCCCTTTGATTTACGCCTTAAAATGGGTGTAAAAGACGGCAAAATTGTAGCCTTTGAGCATGATGTTTTAGGGGATCACGGGGCCTATTCCGAATTCGGAGATTTGCTTTTAACAAAACCCCTCCAGTTTTTAGGGGCGGGCTATCATATTGAAAGCCTGCGGGGCCATGGCCGCATGACATTTACCAACCATGCCTATGGCGCTGCAATGCGGGCCTTTGGGGCTCCCCCCGCTTTCTTCGCGGCGGAATCCATGATTGATGAATTGGCCCATGAGCTGAAAATAGACCCCTTTGAATTCCGCTACAATAATCTCTATAATGAAAATTCTACCGCCCCCACAGGCAATAAACCCGAAGTTGTAGTTATGAAAAAGCTCTTTGATATGCTTAAACCAAGCTATGATAAGGCAAAAGAAGAGCAGAAGAAGCTTTTAGGCAATACCGGGGATATTAAAAGAGGCATCGGCCTTTCCGTTGGGATTTATTGCTGTGGCGACGATGGCTTTGATACCTCAGATGCCGCCGTTGAGCTCTTAGAAAACGGTAAAATCGCCGTATACCATACCTGGGAGGATCATGGCCAGGGGGCGGATATGGGCGTTCTCGGTGCGGCCCATGAATCCTTTAAGGAAATGAAATTAAAAACTGATGATTTTGTGATAATCGGCAATGATACGGGCAAATGCCCCAATAGCGGAATTGCGGCAGGCAGCCGCAGCCAGCTTTTAATAGGCAATGCCATTTATGATGCGTCTCAAAAGCTGATTAAGGCAATGCGCAAGGCGGACGGCACCTTCCGCAGCTATGAGGAAATGAAGGCCGAAGGGCTTGAAACAAGATATGAGGGAACTTATGCCACCTCTGATGTAGTTTCCTCCATTGATCCTAAAACCCTTCAGTTTAACCCCTATGCCGCCTATATGTACGGCGCCTTTATTGCCGAGGTTGATGTAAATACAAAAACCGGAGAAACAAAGGTTGTCCGGATGACCGGCGCCTATGATGTGGGTAAAATCGCCAATAAAACCGTGGTAGAGGGGCAGGCCTACGGCGGCTTCCTCCAGGCAATCGGCCTTGCTCTTTCCGAGCATTTTGATGATTTTAAAACCCAAACTACTTTAATGAAAAACGGCTTCCCCACTATTGATGTTGTTCCCGATGATTTAAATCTGATGTTTTTAGAGACTCCCCGGGCAAACAGTGTCTTTGGCTGCGCCGGCTGCGGAGAGGTAGTAACCGCCGGCCCCCATGCCTCAATTATGAATGCTATTTTTGACGCATCAGGCGCCCGGCTCTATCAAATGCCTGCCTACCCGGAGCGGGTCTTAGAGGCTTTGAATAAAAAGTAATTTTTAGTTTACCCTATTAAATATTAATAGCTTTAAAGGGCGGGGGCTAGCAATTTTTGCTAGCCCCTGTATAATAAAAGTACTATTTGTTTCAGCCAAAGGAGGTTCCCCATGGATATTAAAGAAATCCGCGCCACCGAGGCAATGTGTACGGAGGAGCATGCCCCGGCCTGTACCGCCGGCTGCCCTCTTCATATTGATATGCGGGGGATAATTGCCCAAATACGCCAGGGGGATATGGATAAGGCGGCCGCCATTTATGCCCCAAAGGCCCAATTCCCCCGAATTTTAAGCCGCCTTTGTGATGCCCCCTGCGAAAAGGTCTGTATCCGCAATTTGGTGGATAAAACTGTCTCTATCGGGGCATTGGAGCGTTCTTTGCTGGAATACTTTCCAAAACCTAAGGCTATCCGTCCGGTTATGCGCATAAAAAAGCGGGTTGCCGTTGTGGGGGCCGGTTTAAGCGGCTTAAGCGCCGCTTTATATTTGGCGTCTAAAGGCTTCAGCGTAAAAATTTATGAAAAAAACCAGAAAATAGGCTGGCAATTTGAGGGGATTAAGGGTTTAAGTTCTAAAGAGATTGAGGAGGATTTTGCGGCGCTTTTAGATTTTTGCGAGGTTGAAAAAGGTCTGAAAATCGGGGAAGATATAAATTATGATGAAATTATATCTCAATATGACGCCTTGTTTTTCAGCGGCGAATTACCCCCGGATAATAAAGAAAAGCTGGATTTAGAATTGTTCCGCCTGGGGGAGAGCAAGCTTTTTGCCGCCGGGCGCAGGCTTTGCGGGCATAATTCCCCGGTGCGCTCAATATCCGAGGGGCGCCGCGCCGCAATTACCATGGAGCGTTTTTTAACAAAAGTTTCCCTCACTGCGGCAAGGGTTAACGAAGGCCCCTATGAAACTGATTTATATGTGGAAATCGAAAATGCTCCCCTTATTGAGCCCGTTGAGGAAAAGGGCATATATTCATTTGAGGAGGCCGGAAAAGAAGCCCGGCGCTGCCTGGATTGCCATTGTCTGGTTTGTGTACGCCAATGCAAATTCCTGGAGAAATTCGAGGAATTCCCCCGTAAATATATCAGGGAAATTGCAAATACAATTTCCCTGGTGGGGGCGGGAATGCGCCGGGGGAGGGATTTATTAACCTCCTGCAGTTTATGCGGCCTTTGCCAGGAGGTTTGCCCTAATGAGATTGCCTTCCCGGAAGTAATTCATTCCGGCCGCCGGATTATGGTGGAGAAAAACGAATTCCCCCCGGCTATTTATGATTATCCCATTCGGGATATGCAGTATGCCAATAGCGGGGAAGGGGGCCTGTGCCGCCATGCCCCGGGCAAAGAAAAAAGCCTTTATGTGTTCTTCCCCGGCTGCCAGCTGCCTACCTGCGACCCGGATATAATTATTCCGGCCTATAAGCATTTATTAAAATGGAATCCTGAAACAGGCCTAATTTTAGGCTGCTGCGGAGCCCCGGCGGATTGGGCAGGGCAAGCCCCCTTATATGAGGAAACCATAGAAAATCTAAAAGGGAGGCTACTAAGCCTTAAAGGCTCTGGGGAGGAATTGCCCGTACTGATTACAGCCTGCCCCACCTGCGAAAGGCAGCTTAATGCGGCGGGAATAAAAACATTATCCCTTTGGAATATATTGGCTGCGGAAAAACCTGCCAAGGCTGATTTAGCCGAAGGTAAAGAATTGCCTCTTTCTGCCAAGGTTTCTATCCATGACAGCTGTACCGCCAGATACGATACTAAAATGCAAAACAGCATAAGAGAAATATTAAAAAACCGGGGCTATGAGATTGAAGAGTTAGGGAATTCCCGGGAAAAGACAAAATGCTGCGGCTACGGCGGCCTGGTTTTTTACGGCAACCGGGATATTGCCAATGCCATGATTGAAGATTTGGCAAATCAAAGCCCCCTGCCTTATATTACCTATTGCAGCGTATGCCGGGATTATTTAGCCAGGGAGGGCAAAAGCGCCGTTCATATTCTGGATCTTTTATTTGGCAAAGGGGAGCCCCATCCCCCTGTGGGGCTTTCTCAAAAGGAATACAACCGTAATTTGGTTAAAAATAAAATATTAAAAGATTTGTACGGGGAAAGCGTTGCAGAGGAGAAATTATTCCCCTTATATATATCTGAAGATTTAAGGGCAAAAATGGATAATAGCCTGATTACGGAGGCAAATCTTAGAGAAGTAATAAACAGGGCCGAAAAAAGCGGAGAAAAATTTATTCATACAGGCAATGGGCATTTTATTGCGGGGCTCAGGCCAAAAATTATAACCTATTGGGTAGAATATGCCCCCCAAGGGGAGGGTTATGAAATTTTTGCCGCCTATAGCCATCGTATTCAGGTAGAGCGGGAGGATGAAAAAAAGGATACCCCCCTTAAATATACCCCGGTTGATGAGGCCCCCCATATTAATTGCGCCATTCATAATAAGCCTTTGGAATTACATGAGGCCAGAGCCTATTATTTAAAAAGCGAATTCCCCACCAGCATACCCAGCTGCCCGGTTTGCCGGCAATTTTATATATCTGAGGGTTTGGCCCGGGGGAAAATGGCGGAAATTGAAAGAACCCAGGAAATAAAATAAAGCCCTGATTTTGGCGGGGATTATTTTAACGGAGAATATTTATGAAAACTGTTTATGAAGACGAAGGCTTTATAAGCTTTACCAAAGGGGTTTTGCGCCCGGGGGGTATTGAATTAACCTGCTCTCTTGTAAAGGCGGCGAATTTGGCTTTGGAGGAAAATATCCTGGATGTTTGCTGCGGCATGGGGGAGAGTGTGGCGGCATTAGCCCTTTTAGGGTATAATATAGAAGGGGTGGATATTTCCCCAAAGCTGATTGAAAAAGGCCGGGCTTTGGGCCGCAAAATTAATCCGGGCAATGCCTATGAATTAAAAGGCCAATATAAGGCCCTTCTCTATGAATGCGCTTTAAGCCTTCTTCAGGATAAGCCCCGGGCTCTTAAAGCCGCCGCCAAGGCCTTGCCCCGGGGCGGGCTGATACTTCTTAGCGATTTATACCCGAAGCGGGAATCGGCTGCTCCTCGCTTAAACTGCGATACCTGCCTTAACGGAATTTTGCCTTTTAAAAGACTTAATGATTTTATGGAGGCCGCCGGTTTTTCTTTAATCTATTTTAAAGACCAAAGTAATGTTTACAGAAATTTTTTAAGTATGCTGATTATGGAATACGGCTCATTGGAGGTTTTTTTTAAGCAGTTTATTGAGGATTGCCAAGAATATTCCCCCCAATTAAAAGGCAATGTAAAGCTGGGTTATTTTGAATCTATATGGGAAAAGAATTGATAAATATGCAAAAAAACGCTAAAAAAATAAATAAGGGGGCTTTACCGGATAATCCCTATGCTTCCGGCAAAACAGTGCTGGAGCATACAAAAAGCCTCTGCCCAATTTGCCTTAAGCGCATACCTGCCGTGTATGCGGAAGAAGAGGGTAATGTTTATCTGGAAAAAACCTGCCCGGAGCATGGCTTTTACAGTGTTTTAGTTTGGGAGAACTCCCCGGAGGCGGGGAGTTATCAAAGCTGGCTTAGGCCGACGGATAATAACAGGCCGGCGGTTTTTTTAAAAGAATCCCGCTTAGGCTGCCCCTATGATTGCGGCCTCTGCCCCGAGCATGAGCAGGCCGCCTGCTGCGTAGCTCTGGATATTACCGAGGAGTGCAATCTTAATTGCCCCATTTGTTTTGCCGATTCCGGCCCGGAGAATATATCTGTTGAGGAAAGCCTGGAGCAAATCCGCCTGAGGTATTCCGCCCTGGCCCGAGAAAACAGGGAGCACCCCTATAATATTCAGCTTTCCGGGGGGGAGCCTACAACCCGTGAGGATATTGCGGAAATTATCGCCATGGGCAAAAGCTATAAATTCCCCTATATTCAACTTAATACCAATGGCCTGAGGCTTGCCGAAAGCCTTAGCTTTACCCGGTCTTTAAAAAGAGCCAGGCTGGATAGTGTTTTTTTGCAATTTGACAGCCTTAAAAACAGCAGCTATAAAATTATCCGGGGCAGGCCTTTATTGGCAATTAAAAAAAAGGCCATAGAAAATTGCAGAAAAGCCCTTCTCCCCGTAACCCTAGTTATGACGGTTGTGCCGGGGGTTAATACTGAAGAAATAGGAGAAGTGCTTAATTTTGCCCTAGAAAACAGCGATACTGTGCGGGGAGTGCATTTTCAGCCCTTAAGCTTTATGGGGCGCACCTTAGAAGCCCCGGATAAGGCGGGGCGCATAACATTATCCGCTTTAATTCAGGCCATAGAAAGGCAAAGCGGGGGTATTTTTAAAGGTGAGCATTTTAAACCAATTACCAGCGGCCACTGCTTATGCTCTTTTTACGGGGATTATATTTTAGAGGGGGGTAAAATTATCCCCGCCGAAAATCAGGGGGATTGCTGCCGGAGTAATAGAGAGAGCATTTACCGGGTACGGGATTATATTGCCCGCAAATGGTCAAAAAAAGACAATCCGGATACCCCTTGGGATAAAGCGGCAGCCGCTTTGGGGAGTAAAAGCTTTTCCCTTACGGCAATGGCTTTTATGGATATTGTGAATTTGGATATAAACCGTTTAAAAAAATGCCGGGTGCATATTGATACAAAAACAGGGCGTATTCCCTTATGCGCTTATAATGTAACTTCTCTGAAAGGGGAGCGGTTGTATGCCAGACTTTAACCGCCCTAAAAATGGGGAAGTCTTCTTTTTAGATGCCTATACAGGGGCCGCTATCGGTAAATTAAAGCCCTCTTTAGGCGATATTCGAGAATATCAGCTAAAAGAATTAATAAAAATATTTAATTATGCTAAGGCTAATTCTAAATTTTATAAAAATTTGTATAAAAATACCCCTGCCCTTAAGGGCTTTGAGGATTTCGCCGCCTTGCCCCTGATTAATTCCGAAGATATAAGAGAGAACGGCATAGCGATGGTATGCAAGGCTCAGGATGAAATTAAGCGTATTTTTACATTAGATACCGGAGGTACCACCGGCCTGCCTAAGCGCCTGTTTTTTTCCGATGATGAAATACAAAGAACCGTAGATTTTTTTACCTCCGGGCAGATAATGTTTGTTTCCCCTCAAAATTATCCTGAGGATAAATGGTTTATTCTTTTGCCCTGCCGGCAGGAAAACAGCGTTGGGCATATATTCGGCAAAAGCTGCCATAAGGCAGGGGTAGAGCCGGTATATTACGGCCTGCCCGAGGATAATCAGGCTGCTTATAAGTCCTTAATAAAAAGTAAGGCCAACACTGTTTTGGCTGCGCCTAAAACAATGCTGGCTTTGGCTGCTTTAAATAAAGAGAATTATTCATTAAAATCTGTTTTGCTAAGCAGCGACAGTATCTCTCCGCATCTTAAAGAGCAAATTTCCCGCTCCTTTTCCTGTCCTGTTTTTGAGCATTACGGCATGACGGAAATTTGCTTCGGCGGGGGTATAGATTGCCGTTATTTAAAGGGTTATCATATGCGGGAATCCGATTTATATACAGAAATACTTGATAAAGAGCATAAGCCTGTAAAGGCCGGGGAGTGGGGGCAAGTAGTTATTACAACTCTCCACCATTTTACCATGCCCCTTATTCGGTATGCCACAGGGGATATAAGCCGCTTTATTCCGGAGCCCTGCCCATGCGGCAGCCCTATTCCTCTTTTAGACCGTATCCGCCCCCGGGAAGGGGAGAAGGCTTTTAGCATGATTTAAAAACAAGTTAAAAACAAATTAAAAGCAAATTAAAGGCGGAAATTGCCGAAACCCTGAATTAATAAGCCCTTAAAAACCCTTAAAAAACCCTTAAAAAACCCTTAAAAAACCCTTAAAAAACAGTGGGGTCTATATTATATTCTTTTAAAATTTCAAGGCATTTTTCAAAAGTACCCTCTATAATTAAGGGGCACTTTTTTGCTTTTTCGGGAGTATTTTCTCCTATTATATCCTTACAGTCAACGCTGCCGTATTCATTTTTAAACCATTCCCCCAGGCTTTTTATGGCTGTTTTATAATCAAAGCGGGGCTCCGTATCGTTTTCCCCCGCTGCGCCGTAGCTTGCCAGAAGGCAGGCCCCCCCTGTTAAAGCCCCGCAATTATATTGCAAATGCATTCCTCCCCCCAGGCCTGCCATAGCCTTAATTGTATGCTCATCCTCAATATCCCGTAAAATATGGGATAATAAAAGCATCATTTGGCTGCAGCAATACCCTTTTGTGGAATATTCGCTGATTTTTTGATTTATTTCGGCTCTTTGCTCTAAAGCGCTCATAAAAAACACATCCTTTAATCCTCATGATTTAGCCTGTTTTTTTTATCTATTTTTAATTATAGCACGGAAAACTTTAATTTTAAAGATTTCTATTCCCCTCCGGCAGGCCTTTAAGAGGGTTTAAGCTTAAAAAGCCTTAGCCATGCTTTTTAGAAATATTTAAAACCAAAGGCGGAGAATAAATTTTTAAAGCTCTCAGGTACATAATTTGTCAATTTTTACGGATAATATCAGTATCAAAGCTTGAGTTTTTTTAACAGGCATCCTAGAAGAGAAGGAGTGGGCATAATGAAGGCAACGGGCATTGTAAGAAGAATAGATGATTTAGGCCGTGTTGTAATTCCCAAAGAGATTCGCCGGACTATGCGAATTAGGGAAGGAGACCCCCTTGAGATTTTTGTTGATAAAGAAGGAGAGGTTATTTTAAAAAAATATTCCCCCATTGGGGAAATGGCGGATTTTGCCAAAGAGTATGCGGAATCCATTAATGAAAGCCTGGGGCAAATAGTTTTTATTACGGATAGAGATAATATAATCGCAGTTAGCGGGGCTTCTAAAAAAGAGTATTTAGGTAAACCCATAGGGCGCCTTGTAGAAAAATCCATGGATGAGCGGCGCAGCGTCCTTAATAATGGGGATCAAAGAATCTATGCAAAAGACGGGGGAATTATAGCCGGGGATTTAGGGGAGGAGGCCCCTCGTTTTCACGGGGAGTTAATCGCTCCCATAATTGTTCAGGGAGACCCTGTAGGAGCCGTTATAATTTGCTCCAGGGAGGAAAAGGCCAATTTTGGCCAGATGGAGCATATTTTAGCGGAAACAGCCGCAGGGTTTTTGGCAAAGCAAATGGTGCAATAAACTTTAAAGCCCCTAAAGGGGCTTTTTTTATTGCAAAAAGCGGTCCTAAGCTGTTAGAATAGGAGCAGGAGGGCATAAGATGAAAAATTCTAAAAGAGAAAATCAGCAAAAGGATCTTAAAAAAAATAGCCGGTGCTTAAATCAGTCCCAATTAAACTCCGGAGAAAAATGGTGCGAGCTTTTAAATATAATGGAAAAGCTGCGGGGGGAAAACGGCTGCCCCTGGGATAAAGAACAAACCCATGAAAGCCTTAAGCGCTACTTAATTGAGGAAAGCTATGAGGTTATAGACGCAATAGACAGCGGCAAAGGAGATAAAATTGCCGATGAATTGGGAGATTTGCTTTTGCAGGTGGTTTTCCACTCTCAATTGGGGAAAGAGGCGGGACTTTTTAATGCCGATGATGTATTAGACAGCATTAATAATAAAATGGTGCGCAGGCATCCCCATGTTTTCGGGGAGGCCGGGGCGGAGGATTCCCAAGAGGTGCTTAATCTTTGGGAGCTCCAAAAGGCCAATGAAAGGGTAGGGGCGAAAAAAAAGGGCCTTATGGATGTTAATTATAATCTCCCCGCCTTAATGCTGGCCCAAAAAGTTCAGGAAAAGGCCTCAAGGGTTGGCTTTGATTGGGAAAATATCAACGGCCCCTGGGGCAAGCTTAAAGAAGAAATTAAAGAGCTTGAGGCGGCAAAAACCCCTGAAGAACGCCATGAGGAATTGGGGGATTGCCTTTTTGCCTTAATTAATATTTCCCGTTTTATGGATATTGATGCCGAGGATGCCCTGCGCCATACGGTAAAAAAATTTATTTCCCGCTTTAAGCATATTGAAAAAGAGCTGGAAAAAAGTAATACCCCTTGGGCCAAAGCCTCTTTGGAGGATTTGGATAAGCTTTGGGATGAGGCAAAAGAGCTGGAAAGAAAATTTGAAAATAAAAGCTTAAAATAAATGCTGAAAAACCCATGCCGGTTTAAAAACCATACCAAAGGAGAAATAATATGAGACTGGATAAGTTTTTAAAGGTAAGCCGCATAATTAAAAGGCGCAGCATAGCTAAAGAGGTTTGCGATGCCGGCCGAATCTCTTTAAACGGCCGCCCGGCCAAAGCCGGGAGCGAATTAAAAGTAGGGGATAAAGTGCTGGTTGGCTACGGCAGGCGCCGCCTGGAAATTGAAATTTTGGAATTGGCGGAAACCGTAAGGGCGGATGAGGCCACCCGCTTATATAAAGTAATTAAAGATGAAACAATAGCAGGGGGCAATGAGGCCCCCAACCTATAAAACGGGGTTTTTTGTTTGCAAAATTCAACTCTTAAAATCATTTGCTTTATATTTTTTAAAATACTTTGTTTAAATAAATTCCGCCTGAGTAAGCTAAGAGCTTTACTCAGGCGTTTTTTTGTTTTTAATAAAGTTTTTCTGCTCCCAGCTTTTCTTTCCACATATCCTCTAAAACCTTAAGGTCTTCTAAAAAGTCTTTTTGGGTTTGATTAGGGTTTTTAGCCAGCTCCTCATAAACTTCCATTATAAAAAATTCCGGCCCCGGATTTTCCCATTCTTGAGTAAGCTTAGGGTGAATACAAGAGGAATTTTTTTTAGAAAAGGTAAAGCGATTATAAGCCCCCCCAAGATTCGGGGTGCTTAAAAGCAGGGTTTTACCTGTTTGAGTATTTTTAAGGCCGTAAACGGCCCCTAAGGCCTTTTTCTCTTTATACTCTAATATAAGCCTTTTTTTATCTGTTATAGTCTTTGCCATTTAATATTCCAACTCCTTTAAAAGGGCGGCCAGGGTTTTAAGGCGCTCCCCTAAAAGCTCGCTGTCTGTTGCAAGAGCCTGGGCAAAAAGTAAAATATCGGTATTAAGCTCCGGGTTATCGGTACAAACCCTTACACTCATGGCGTCCCCTTGGAGGCCTATTCTGTCTAAAAGGGGTTTTTCTGTATCATATAAGTTTTTAAAGCGGTAGGCCTCTTTAAAATGTATTTGGCCCCTGGCAATTAAAATCGCCAAATCAATAATCCGGTGCAGGGGCAATTCCTCAGATTGCCTCGACCATCTATTACCCGTATGCCGCCAAACCTTGGCGGAAATATCTACCTTCCCCCGGTCATTCCATTGGGCAAGCCCCAGGGAAAGACCCTTGGCCTCGGATTGATAAGCCCGGCGGCCGTCAATATTTTCATAATTATCACAAATAATAACTGGTTTATGCTTTAAATTTGCCGGTATTTTCATAATGCCTCCTAAAATATTTACTAGATTTGTAAATTACTAAATTAGTAAAATTATAGGCAAAAAACAGGCTATTGTCAAGAGAGTTTAGCATAATAATTGCCTAAAATTCATATTGTATAAAAAATGCCTAAAAGGAGAATTAAAATGGCGGAAATAAAGCAAAGGCTTATTCTTGCCGACAGGCAGTATTTAGAGCTTAAAGGGGTTACTAAGGTAGAAAACTTTGATAATTCCCATATTCAGCTTATAACCAGCCTGGGGGATTTACATTTAAAAGGGGAAGGGCTGGATATTTGCCATCTTAATTTAGATGAAGAAGAAATTGCCGTAAAGGGCCACTTCTCCTCCTTGGAATATAAAAACAGCAAAGAGGGCCTAAAGAGCGGCAAAAATATACTTAACCGCTTGCTAAAATAAGCTCCCGGGGGGATAAAAGTGGAAATTATCGCCTATCAGTTCAGCCAATTAGCGGCGGCAATTCTTTTGGGCTTTTTTTTGGGGCTGTATTATGATATTTATGCTTTTTTTGTATCCCCCGGGAAGATAAACCGAAAATTGCTGGGGCTTTTAGATTTTTTATGGTGGGCTTTAGCTTTTTTATGGCTGTTTTTTTTATGGTACGGCATTTTATTATGGCCTGTAAGGTTAATATTTCTCTTTTGGCTGGCCTTTGGTTTTTGTTTATATTGGCTTCTTCTTCATCCGGCTTTTAACAGCCTTAAGGCAATTTTTAGCCGGGGCGGCAATTCCCCTATAAGGAGGAAAGAGGTCTCCTCCCGGCATTTTTATTTAATTAAACCGCCTTTAAATACGGAGGATTTATTTTTTAAGCCCGCTTGTTTTTTTTGGCGGGGTTGGAATTTCAGCCGCAAAGGCTTTGATTATACTTTTAAAAGCAGCGGAGAGGTATTAAAAAGAGCTTTTTCTTTGGGCAGATTTTTATTCCCTAAAAGAAGGGGAAAGGATGATGATGAAGAATATATTGATAATCACTAATTTTGTCCTTGATTTGTCCACAATTTGTGTATATAATGTGGATATCAGGAGTAGGTATTTTAGGGAGCCACCTAATGAAAATAGAAATACGCGGGGCCGAAAAGCTTAGCTATAGAGAAAAGCAGGTAGTTACTTTAAAAGAAACCGGGGTTTCCTCAAAGGAAATAGCCGAAAGGCTAAAAATTGGGGCAAGCTCTGTGGCTACTTTGTATAAAAGGGCCCGGGCCAAAGGGTATGTAACGGTTATTATTATCCCGGGGGCTGCTCTGCAGCTCTTTGATGAGGAGGATAATGATGAAATATAAGGTGCCAGCAGAAGAAAAAAAGAAAAAACGGCGTTTTATCGGCCTGCCTATAATTATTCTTTTAATGTTTTCCGCTGTTTATGCTTATAGCTTTACTCAGGAGTATTTGCGTTACAGCCGCTTAAAAAGCGAGGTTAAGGCATATGAATTGGCCCTTTCCAAGCAGGAGGATATTTATGCCGGGCTTCAGGAGGAAAAGGCTTTGTATTTTAACGAGGTTTTTATAGAGCGCCAGGCCAGAAAAAACCTGGGAATGATTAAAGAAGGGGAGACCCTGCTCTTCCCTATGAAGGCTAAAGATGTTCCTTTGCTTACTGAGGATTTAAACGGAGATTATGATATTCATTAAAAGAAATAATATATCCCGGGAAATAGGAGATATTCCTGTTATTCCCGGGTTAATTTTTTAAAAATTAAATACTCATTGACTTTTTACAGGCATTTAGATTATAATAATAGAAAACTACAACTAAATTTTGGGGAGGGCGTATTTTTAAATGGGCATATCCGTTGGCAGCATCGTTGACGGCAGAGTTACAGGGATAACCAAGTTTGGGGCCTTTGTAGAAATTGAAAATGGCGTTAGCGGGCTGGTGCATATTTCCGAGGTTGCCAATGCCTATGTTAAGGACGTAAATGATTACCTTAAAGAAAATGATATTGTAACGGTTAAGGTTGTTAATATTGGAGAAAACGGCAAAATCGGCCTCTCTATTAAACAGGCGGTTACTGCCCCGCCTCCGCCGCCGCCTCCCGCACAAAAAAACGACGGCAATTTTGAGGATAAATTAGCTAAATTTATGAAGGATAGCAATGAAAAGCTTATTGCCTTCAAACGCCATCAGGAAGGCCGCAAGGGCCGTTAGACAATAATTATTAAGCATCCCTAGGGATGCTTTTTTTTGGAAATTTGCCGCTTAGGAGGCCAAAAATGGCTGAAAGAGAATTAAAAGGGGCCGTAGATATAGGCTCTAATACCGTACAAATGCTGGTGGGGGAAATAAAAAATAAAAAAGTTAAGCCTTGCTTACGCTATCTGGCCACCACCCGCTTGGGGAAAACCCCCGGCTTTTTAAGTGAAAGCGCCATTAAAGAAACTCTAAAGGCTCTTACAGAGATAAATAGCCTCTTAAACAGAGTAAAAATAAGCGGTATGCGCCTTATAGGCACCAGCGCCCTGCGGGATGCCAAAAACAGCAGCCGGCTTTTAGATGCTGTAAGGGAAAAGTTTAATTGGGAGATTGAGATTATCAACGGTTTGGAAGAGGCCAGGCTTTCCTATTTAGGGGCCGCCTCCATTTTAGGGCCGGGGGAGTATATTGTTTTAGATATCGGCGGCGGCAGTACGGAAATAATTACGGAAAACGGCGGCCCGGCCAGTAAAAGCTATAATTTAGGGGCTGTGCGGGCCTATAAAAACTCCTGGGGCCGCAAGCAAATAAAAGAGCAATTGCTTATTCAGGGCGCCCTGCCCTCCCTTAAAGGTAAAACGCTTATTGGGGTTGGGGGCACAATTACCACAGCCGCGGCTTTCAAAAAAGGCCTTAAAAAATATAATTCCCGCAAGGTTCAGGGCACAATATTAAGCCTGGAGGAAGTAACGGCCCTTGGGGAGGAATTAGCCGGCTTATCTCTGGCCGCCCGCTGCCAGTATTCGCCTTTATTAGCCCGGCGGGGGGAAATTATTTTAGAGGGTCTGGCTATTTTAGAAAGCGCTATGGATTTATTAGGCGCAAAAGAGATAATTGTAAGCGATGCCGGAATACTTGAGGGCCTGCTTTTAGCGGAAGATTATTTTTAATTTGCCCTATACAAAATTAGGGTTTGTGATATAATTATTAGGATATATTTGGCTAAAATTTTATTTACTGGGGCTTAATGTATTTTATCGGGAGGCGGCCATGGTTAATCAGCCTTTAATAAAAAATACCTGTGAGGATTTTATGCTTCTGCTCTCCGGCAGCAGCCCTTACCCCGGAGGGGGCGGGGCCGCGGCTTTAGGCGGGGCATTGGGTATTGGCTTAGGCAATATGGTGGCAAGCCTTACAAAGGGCAAAAAGAAATATGCCTGCTATGAGCATGAAATAGACCAATTATTAGAAGAAGGCCTTAAGCTTCAAAAAGAACTTCTGGCTTTAGTGGATGAAGATGCCAAAGCCTTTGCTCCTTTAGCCGAGGCCTATTCTTTACCCTCAGAAAGCCGGGAGGAAAAGCTTTTTAAAAAGCAGGCTTTAGCCAAGGCATCCCGTAAAGCAGCCCTTATCCCTTTAGAAATTGGGGAAAAGATATATCAATCTATGCTTATAATCCGCCGGATGGGGGAAATTGGCACACCTTTGGCAATTTCAGATGTGGGCTGCGGTATTTTATTTCTTCAAGCCGCTCTGGGGGCCGCCCGGTATAATATTTTAATTAATTTGCCTAATCTTAACGACTCTGATTTTGAAGAGAAAATCCGGGAGCGTTTGCAGTTCATTTTAGACGAAGGGGAAAAAGTTACTGCTTATACTCTTTCTTTGGTGGAGGAGAAAATATAATAGGAGCGCTTAGCGCTTCTTTTTTTGGGTAAAAAGGCTCTTTTGGGCAATATATATGGAGAGAAATAAAGGCGGTGTTGTTTTTGAAGGCAGGAGCAGAAAAAATGCAAACAGAAAAATCTCAGACAGAAAAAACTCAGACAGAAAAAACTCAGACTAAAAAAATTCAAACAGAAAAAATCCACAGGGGTTTAATAATCAGTAATCGGGCTATTTTACCCCAGTATTGGCAGATGGAATTTAAAATCGAAAATGGGGTGAATTCGGTTTTGCCCGGGCAGTTTATAATGGTTAAGGCCGGTAAAACCAGCGACCCTCTCTTGGGCCGCCCCATGGGCTTAAACAGCATTGATAAAAAAGGCAATACTTTAGGGATAATTTATCAAATAGTCGGCAAAGGGACTAAGCTTTTAAGCGAGCTTTCCCCCGGGGATGAGCTTTCCTATACCGGCCCCTGGGGTAATGGCTGGGGGATAGACCCGGGGCTTAAAAAGGCTCTTCTGGTAGGAGGAGGGGCGGGGATTGCCCCCCTCTTGCCCCTGGCTGAGGAATTGGCCGCTTTGGGCTGTCAATTAGATATTTATCTGGGGGCCAGCAATAGCCAAAGGCTTTTTAATATGAAAGAAATGTCTGCCTGCGGCAGAGTAATAATTGCCACCATAGACGGGAGCCTTGGCTATAAGGGTATGGTGGATGAGCTCCTCCCGCGGGATAAAGTATATGACGCAGTCTTTACCTGCGGCCCTAAAAGTATGATGGCTAAAATTGCGGCCTGGAGCCAAGGCCTAAATATGCCCTGTCAGGTTTCAATGGAAGAAAGAATGGGCTGCGGTATCGGTACCTGTATGGGTTGCGTTTGCGCCACAAAAAATAAGGCCGGGGAAAGCTCCTATAAACGGATTTGCAGAGAAGGCCCGGTTTTTGACAGCAGGGAGGTGGATTTTAATGCCTAAACTTAAGGTAAAGATTGCTTCTTTAGAGCTGAAAAACCCTGTTTTAACTGCTTCAGGCACATATGGCTACGGACGGGAATTTGCCGAAATTTACGACCTTTCTCTTTTAGGCGGCGTAGTTGTAAAAGGCACCACCTATAATCCCTGGCCGGGGAACCCCCCCCCCAGAATTGCGGAAACTCCTTCCGGCATATTAAACAGCGTGGGGCTGCAAAACCCCGGGGTAGATGAAGTAATTGCCCGGGAAATTCCCTTTCTTCAGCAATTTAATACCCTTAAAATTATAAATATTGCCGGCAGAAATATTGAAGAATACCGCCTGGTAGCCGAAAAGCTGGCTTTTACCCCGGGGGTAGATGCCCTTGAAGTAAATATATCCTGCCCCAATGTAGCCTGCGGAGGTATGGCCTTCGGCACAGATGCCAAAATTGCCGGGGATGTAACAGATGCGGTGCGTAAAAGCTGCAAGCTGCCGATAATTGTAAAGCTCTCCCCTAATGTTACAGATATCGGCGAAATTGCCAAGGCTGTTGAGGATAAAGGGGCGGATGCCGTTTCTCTTATTAATACAATAATGGGCATGGCAATAGACCCTTATAGCCGCAAGCCTATTATGGCAAATATTATAGGGGGTTTATCCGGCCCGGCCATAAAGCCAATAGCTCTGCGTATGGTTTGGCAGGCAGCTAAAGCCGTTAATATTCCCGTAATCGGCATGGGGGGGATAGAATCTCATCTGGATGCCGTTGAATTTCTTTTAGCGGGGGCCAGCGCCGTGCAAATTGGGGCGGCTAATTTTTATAATCCTCTGGTTTGCCCGGAAGTAATTGCCGGTTTGGAAGATTATTTAAATCAGGAAAAAATAGAGGATATTAATGAGCTTATGGGAGCCTTAAAAATTTAAATAAAGCTTGAATTTTAAATAAACTTAAAAATAAAGCAGAGAATAAAAAAAGACGCTTAAAGCGTCTTTTTATTTATTTTTATAAGTTATAATTTTGGGATAATCTCCCAAAGCAGGAAGATAAGAGGCATGGTTATGATACTGAATACCGTGGAATTTGCGACCATGCGGGAGGCATAGGCGCTGTCTGCCCCATAGGCAAGGGAGGCAAAGGTGGAAGCCACGGCGCTGGGGGTGCAAAGGCCGATAATTAGGGCCGATTTTATTAGCTGGGAATTTTCCGTAAACCAGGAAATATCTATTAAAGCTAAAAGTATTACCCCGATTACCGGCAAAAGCAAAAGCCGTAAAAAAGAAATAAAATTACAGCTAAAATCAGTTAAAATAGATTTTAAATCTGATTCCGCCAAGATTATGCCTACAATAAGCATGGGTAAGGCGGTATTTAAGCCGTAAAAATGGCGGGCAACGGCTAAAATTGTATTAGGCAGGGTAGTATTGGATAAGTAAAGGGTTAGGCCAAGAGCGGCGGATATAGTGGCCGGGTTTATAAAACAGGGGATGATTTTTTTATCAAAGCGGAATTTCGGCAGGGGTTTACCCTGTGTTACGGCGGAATCCGCCTCTAATTGAAGCCTCCCGTAGCTGAAGAGGAGCAAATTAAAAACAATAATATTGGCGGCTATAAAAAAAACTCCGTCTAAACCCAAAACCGCCTGAGCCATAGGAATACCGATATAACCGGTATTTGGCATAACAGCCGCAAAACGCTGAAGGCCGGCATTATTATTGCCTTTTCTGGGGATTATCAGGGTGGCAATTAAAATAAAAGTTATTTGCAGAAAAAGAGAAAGGGCTAAAGCAGCGAAAAAGCCCCGGGCCTCATTGGGATTATATTCTCTTACTAATGCCACCACAATTACACTGGGGGTTACTATATAAAGAAGAATATTTGTCAGGCTTTTGCAGCAATCCACATTTACTAATTTTAATTTTATAAGCAAATAGCCGCAAAAAGAAATAAGAAACATTATGATTACTTGGTTAAAAACAATCAGGGAATTTGCCATAAAAGCCACCTTTAAATTATTATTAAATGCATCAAAGTAAATTTTACTTTATTTACGGGGTTTTAACAAGGATTTAAGCAAAATAGCTAAAAATAATTTATTATTCGGGCAATAAAAAAACGGCTTGCGCCGTTTTTTATTTTTGCTTAAATTTTTGCAACCCATAAACCGTGAAGATTACAATAAGCATAAGCTGCTAAAGGCTTGTCATCCTCTGTGAGGGCAAAGTTTGCGGCAGGCTCGCCTCCAACAGTTAAATGCTTTCTCTGGCCGCCCTTTTCGCTGTGAAGGTAAATCCAATCAATGTAATGGGCGGCAATCATAGGATGATCCACACTGCCTACCCGTACATCAACGGTATTCCCCTTAACGGTAACTACCGGCACATGCTTTTCCTGGGAGGCATCTGTAGTATTGGCTTTTAAAATCTCCATAGGCTCACCGCAGCAAATAATTTCCACGCCGGAATCATTAATCATGCCAACCATATTGCCGCAGTGTTTGCAAAACAAAAATTTTTTCTCAGTCATTTTTATCTCCTCCAAAAAAGTATTTTAGGTAAAACTATTGAGTTTATTAGGGTAATTAATAAATAAAGCTTATAAGTTAAATTAATAAATAAAAAAGCATTCTTTATTATTATTTTTGCGTATCATGCCTTTCCTGAATTTCCTGATAAAAATCCCGGCCATAGCAATCATAAATAACAAAGGCCGGCATATCTTTAACCTCAAGCTTGTATATGGCCTCAGCTCCCAGCTCCTCCCAGGCAAAAAGGGAAGCCTTTTTAACCCTTTGGGCCAGTAAAGCCGCCGCTCCCCCCAAGGAGGCAAAATAAACGGCCTTATATTTTTGGCAAGCCTCACAAATTAGCGGGCTGCGCCTGCCTTTACCCAGCATTCCTTTAAGGCCCTGCTCAAGAAGGGGCAGGGTATGGCCGTCCATTCGGCTGGATGTTGTCGGCCCTATTGCGCCGATAATTTTACCTATAGGGGCGGGGGCGGGGCCGGCGTAAAAAATAAGCTGGTTTTTTAAATCAAAAGGTAAAGGTAAGCCTAGGGCTAAAAGCTCCGTCATTTTTTTATGAGCCGCATCTCTGGCGGTATAAATAATGCCGGAAATCAAAACCTTATCCCCGCTTTTTAGTTTAAGTAAGGCTTCTTCATTTAAAGGTGTGCTTATTTTTATGGGCATATTTTACTCCGATTTATAAAGTAACGCTTAAATGGCGCGAAACATGGCAATTTAGATTAACCGCAACGGGTAAGGATGCTATATGGCAGGGGAAGATTTCAATAAAAACTCCTAAGGCTGTGGTATCTCCCCCTAAACCCTGGGGGCCAATACCCATTTTATTTATTTCTTCCAGCAATTCTTCTTCTAAAGCGGCCACTTCCTTTTGGGGATGAGGCTGATAGAGATTCCTGGTAAGAGCCTTTTTAGCCAAAAGGGGGGCGGTTTCAAAATTACCGCCTATGCCTATTCCAATTATCAGGGGGGGGCAGGCGTTGGCCCCGGCTTTTTTAACGGTTTTTAAAATAAAATCTTTAATTCCTTTTAAGTCCTGGGCCGGGGTAAGCATGGCAAGAGCGCTGCAATTTTCGGCCCCGCCCCCCTTGGGCATAAGGGTTATTTTTAATTTATCCCCCTCTTTAAGGCAAATATGAATAATGGCGGGGGTATTATCACCTGTATTTTGCCGCAGCCAGGGATGAGAAACCATGGATTTTCTAAGATAATTATCGGTATAGCCCCGGGCAATTCCCTGATTAATAGCATCATAAAGCAGGCCGCCCTTTATTTGAATATCCTGCCCTAATTCCACAAAAAATACTGCCGCCCCGGTATCCTGGCAAAGGGGCAGGCTGTTTTCCGCCGCAATTTTTTGGTTAAGAATTAAATCCCCTAAAATATCGCAAGCTAGGGGGTTTTTCTCCCGTTTAAGGGCAATATCCAGGCCTTTTTTAATATCTTCCGGCAAAAAAATATTGCTTTTAAAGGCAAGCTCGGCTACGGCCCGGCTTATTTCTTCGCAGTTAATGGTTTTAAGCACAAAAAACTATACCCCCAGTTTTATGTAGAAGAAGATTATATTTAATTTTAACATTCCGCCAAGCTAAAGTCAATTTAGGCCCGTTTAAAGCAAGGCTAAACCCCTCTAGGCATACACGGCTTGGAATGATATAATTAAACTGATAATTTTTGTTTTTCGACAAAATAACCCTATAAACCCTTTAAAATATAATTGAGGTGTTTTTATGGCAATTATAAATATTTTTCCGCAAAATATACAAATTAAAGCCAATAAAGGGCAAACTCTTTTAGAGGCCTTTTTTCAGGCCGGCCTTATGGCGGAAAGCTATTGCGGGGGCCGGGGCAGCTGCGGCAAATGCCGGGTAAGAGTTTTTGAAGGCAGGCCCGGGGAACCTGAAGATGAAGAATACGGTTTTTTTACCCCTCAGGAATTAAGAGTCGGCTGGCGTTTGGCCTGCCTGTTTAAAATTAAGGATGATGAAAATATAAGCTTGTGGTACCCTCAAAAAGAGGAGGGCCCTGCCCGTAAAGAGCCGAAAGGTGAAAATATAGAGCAGATTAAGGCCGTATTTTCCGCAAAGCTGGGCCTTGCTCTGGATATAGGCACTACAACCATTGGGGCAATTTTGGCGGATTTAAAAACCGGCGCTGAAATCGGCTCTTTAGCTTTAGCCAATCCTCAAATGGGTTTTGGGCGGGATTTAATTAATCGCCTGGAATACGGATTAAAAAACCCCGAAGGCTTTAGAGAAATGCAAAAGGCCGCGGTTTATGCCGTAAACCGGATTATCCGGGAATTTGAAGATAAATACGGCATAAAGGGGCAAAATATTCTTAGCGCCGCCGTTGCCGGGAATACCGTAATGAGCCATATATTAGCCGGGGAGGATTGCCTGCCCCTTACATCCATACCCTTTTCTTCCTCCTTTAAGGGGGGTAGGGAATTCCCGGCATCAGAAATCGGTTTAGAAATATCTCCTGAAGCAAAGGTTTATTTTTTGCCCCATATCGGGGGTTTTGTAGGCTCGGATACCGTTGCCATGCTCCTGAATTTAAATATGCATAAAAGCCAAGGCCTGGAGCTTGCTTTAGATATCGGCACCAACAGCGAAGTGGTTTTATCCTTTAAGGGAGAGCTTTTAGCCTGCTCGGCCGCAGCCGGCCCCGCCTTTGAGGGGGCAAATATTCTCCATGGCATGAGGGGGCTTAAGGGGGCAATTGAGGGGGTTGAAATTAAAGCCGAAGGGGTAGAGATTAAGATAATCGGAGGGGGTAAACCCTTAGGAATTTGCGGCTCCGGCTTATTGGATGCCGCGGCTCAATTCCGCAAAAACGGGATTATAAACCATAGGGGCCGGTTTTGGGACCAGCAAAACCGGGAGCTTATTTTACCGCCCCCTTTAAAAAGCCGCCTGCGCTATGGGGCTTACGGGAGGGAATTTGTTTTGGCCTATGCCGGGGAGGAAAAAGATTCAAGGGATATTGTAATTACCCAAAAGGATATCCGCCAGCTGCAATCCGCCAAGGCAGCTATATATGCCGGAATAATTATGCTTATAAATGAGGCCGGGTCCAAAATAGAGGATTTGGATAAAATATATATTGCCGGGGCTTTCGGCAATTATTTAAATAAAGAAAGCGCCTTAGGTATTGGGCTTTTGCCTAAAATTGAGGCGGAGAAAATAATACCCATTGGCAATGCCGCAGGCAGAGGGGCTTTTTTATATTTGATAGATGAGGAAAAGCAAGGGCTTGCCAAAAGCCTTGCCGAAAATACCAGGCATATTGAGCTTTTCGGCCGGCGGGATTTTGAGGAATCCTTTCTCAAGGCAATTGATTTCCCCTTATTATAGATAAAGTTAAAAATAAAAATCTTTAGCGGGTAAATTAAGTTTTCAGGAGGCTACCGGGAAGCCATCAGGGGGCATCAGGAGGAAATATGGAGAGAATAAATAGGCTTAACGAGATTTTAAAAAAGGACGGTTTAGACGCTTTTTTTATTAAGGGGGGCGTAAATATACGCTACCTTACAGGCTATACAGGGGACGACGCTTTTTTATTAATTTGCCCCTATGGCAAAGATATTTTTATTACGGATTTTCGCTATATTGAGCAGGCCCAAAAGGAATGCGGCTCTTGCCTGGGGTTAGAGATAATACGCAGCGGTAAAGAAGGGAATACCGCTTTAAAGATTATAGAGGCTGAGGCCGCCGCCCGGGGTTTAAAGAAAATCGGCTTTGAAGAGGAAGGTATTTCCTACGGGTTTTATCAAAAATTAAAAGCCGCCCTTTTAGGGGCGGAGCTTATTCCTAAATTCGGCTGTATTGAAGAATTGCGCCAGATAAAAGATAAAGGGGAAGAAGAATCTTTAAAAAAGGCGGCCAAAATTGCGGATAAGGCCCTTGAAGCTGTTTTGCCGAAAATAGTTCCTGGAATAAGCGAAATCCGCCTGGAAGCGATTTTAAATTATGAGCTTACAAGCCACGGCTCCCGGGGGCAGGCCTTTCCTCCTATTATTGCCTCGGGTCTTAACGGCTCCCTTTGCCATAATAAGCCCTCTTTAAAAAAGCTGGCTAAGGGGGAATTTATTACTTTAGATTTTGGCGCGGTATATAATGGCTACCGCTCGGATATGACAAGAACTTTTATTTTAGGCAGCCCCGATAATAAGCAAAAAAGAGTTTACCAAATAGTTTTAAATGCCCAGGAGGAGGCCTTATCCCGGCTTAAAGCAGGGGTTTTATGCTCCGATTTAGATAAAACCGCCAGAGATATTATTATAGGCCAGGGTTTTGGGGAGTATTTTGGCCATAGCCTGGGCCATGGCATTGGCCTGGATATTCATGAAAAGCCCAATCTCAGCCCGGCAAATAATGAGCCCCTTATAAAAGGGCAGGTTGTAACCGTTGAGCCGGGTATATATATACCCAACTGGGGCGGGGTGCGGATTGAAAACTCGGTAATTGTTAAGGCAGAGGGAGGGGAAACAATTACCCATTTCCCCCGGGAGCTTATAATTCTATAAAAGCCGGGTAAAGCTTTAAAAACTTGTACCTTTTTTAAACAAAAAAAATAAAATATATAGAGGTTATTATTTTAAGGTTTAAAGCCTCTATTTTATTAAAAATCAGGGAAAGCAGGAATGTAATGATTTATTTTGATAATGCCGCCACAACCTGGCCTAAGCCGGAAAGAGTTTATAAGGCCATGGATGATTGTATGCGCAAATATGCCGCAAACCCCGGCCGTTCGGGGCATAAAATGGCCTTAATGGCCGCCAGAGAAATTTATGAAACCCGCTTATTATTGGCAGAATTTTTTAATATAGATGACGCCATGCAAATAGTTTTTACGGCTAATGCTACGGAATCTCTTAATTTAGCCTTAAAAGGAGCCCTAAACCCCGGGGATCATGTAATTATTTCCTCCATGGAGCATAATTCCGTAGTCCGGCCCCTAAAAGCTCTGGAGGCCTTAGGGGTGGAAATGAGCATAGCCCATTGCGATGAGGCCGGCCGCCTGGATATTAACAGCCTTAAATCGGAAATTAAGCCCAATACCCGGATGCTGGCAATAACCCATATTTCCAATTTAACCGGTACCATAATGCCTGTTTCTGAAATCGGCCGCCTGGCTGCTGAGAATAAGCTGCTTTTTCTCTTAGATGCCTCCCAAAGCGCG
The DNA here is from genome assembly GCA_040767605.1 of Clostridiales bacterium. Taxonomy (GTDB): domain Bacteria; phylum Bacillota; class Dehalobacteriia; order UBA4068; family UBA4068; genus JAXGOI01. The sequence goes on along the minus strand of JAXGOI010000001.1, from coordinate 383,530 downwards.
GGAGTTTATAATATTGATGTTAAAAAGCATAATATTGATCTTCTGGCCGCCCCGGGGCATAAAGGCCTTTACGGCCCCCAGGGGACAGGGTTTTTATATATACGCCCGGGGCTGGATTTAAAACCTTTAAAACAAGGGGGTACGGGGAGTAAATCCGCAGAAATTATTCAGCCGGAGCTGATGCCGGACCGCTATGAAAGCGGAACTTTAAATACTTCGGGAATTGCCGGCCTAAGGGCGGGGCTGGAATTTATTAATGAATTAGGGCGGGAGAATATCTGTAAATATGAGGAAGAGCTCACCGCCTATTTACTTTCGGAATTAAAGCAAATTAAAGGCCTTATTCTCTATGGGCCAAAAAATATTAAGGAGCAGGCCGCTGTTATCGCCTTTAATTTTGAAGGGCTGGATTGCTCCGAGGCCGCCTATATTTTAGACAGCCGCTATGATATTTATTGCCGCTCAGGCCTTCATTGCAGCCCCCTGGCCCATAAAACAATAAAAACTCAAAAAAAGGGGGCTTTGCGCTTTAGCCTAAGCTATTTTAATACCGAGGAAGAAATTACAGCCGCGGTTTCGGCCTTAAAAAAAATAGCTGGGGAAGGCAAATAACTTAAATTTATAGTTATTTTAAAAAAACAGCGTATATATACAAAAATGTAGCTTAATGTTCATTTATTGTTCATAAAAAGTACACAAGGCTCCTTTAAAATAAGCTTAGAACAACAACAGGAATTCTACATTATACTAACCTCCTAAATAATTTACGCATCCCTGGAACTAGCATAAAGCAGCGGTTATCTTCTTTCCGCTGCTTTATGCTTTTTCTAAATATGGTTTGACTTTAAGAACTATCTGACATATACTTTATTTGTGTTTTAACGGCAAAATTCTTTCTTTTCCCCCATGGGAAAAAGAAAGGGGGAGACTTTGTATACAATAAAAGAATACCATTTGCCCCAAAATTTAGCAGACGCTTATGAAATAATTTCCGCCGGCCGTCGCAATACTATTTTAGGCGGCTGTCTTTGGCTTAAAATGGGGCATAAAAAAATTAATAAGGCTGTGGATTTAAAAAACTGCGGCCTGGATTTTATTAGGCTAAATAATGGTAATATAGAAATCGGCGCCTCCGCCACTTTGCGCCAGGCAGAAAAAAGCCCCCTCCTTCAGGAGTATTGGGGCGCTTATTTTACCCGGGCCTTGAAGGATATTGTCGGCGTTCAATTCCGTAATTGCGCCACCATTGGGGGCAGTGTTTACGGGCGCTACGGCTTTTCTGATTTGCTTACGGCCTTAATGGCCTTAAATTGCCGGGTAGAGCTTTTTAAGGGAGGAATAATATCCTTGGAGGATTTTCTTAAAAACCCTCCTAAAAGAGATATTTTAGTTAAGCTTATTTTAAAACCGGAATATGGCCTCTGCTCTTATAAAAGGATGGCCTTAAGCCGGGGGGATTTCCCTCTTCTTACGGCGGCTGCCGCTAAAGAGGGCCAAAAATGGCGGCTGGTTTTAGGGGCTAGGCCCCAAAGAGCGGCTTTATGCCCCGGGGCTTCCGCCTATTTGCCGGATAAGCCCCAAGATGAGGAAATTAAAACGGCAATTAAAATTGCCCGGGATGAATTGCATTTTGGAACAAATATGCGGGGGGATGCCCTTTACCGCCGGGAGCTTGCCGGGGTATTATTAGAGAGGGCAATTAAAGAGGTAATAAGTTAAAAAGGGGCAAAAAATGGAAATTAAAATTAAAGTAAACGGCAGGGAATATAGCGCTGCCGTAGCTGAAGAAATAATGCTTTTAGATATTTTGCGTCTTTGGGGCTTCAGCAGCGTGCGGCGGGGCTGCGATACATCTAATTGCGGTATTTGTACCGTCTGGCTAAATAAAAAGGCGGTGCTTTCCTGCAGTGTTCCGGCAATTCGGGCTAACGGTATGGAGGTTACTACTTTAGAAGGTGTAAAGGAAGAGGCTGAGGAATTTGCCTCTCTTTTGGCATCAGAAGGCGGGGAACAATGCGGTTTTTGCAACCCCGGCCTGATAATGAATGTTTTAGCCCTTAAAAGAGAAATCCCCAATGCCGGCAGGGAGGAGGCTAAAGAGTATTTAGCCGGGAACCTTTGCCGTTGCAGCGGTTATATGAGCCAAATGAGGGCTTTGGAAAAATATTTGGGCCAAAACTGGGGGGAAGAGGAATGAGGTATATAGGTAAACCTGTAATTAAGCTGGATGCCAAAGCCATAACCTCGGGGAAGCCGGTTTATACTCAGGATATTGCCGCCGGCAATTATCTTACGGTTAAGCTTCTGCATTGCCCCCATGCCTCCGCCTATATAAAAAGCATAGATAAAAGCAAGGCCCAGGCTTTAGAGGGGGTAGAATGTGTTTTAACCTATGAGGACGATACCGGCAGGCGCTTTACCAATGCGGGGCAATCCTACCCCGAGCCCTCCCCCTACGACAGGCTTATTTTAGACAGAAAAATGCGCTATGCCGGGGATATTGCCGCTATTGTGGCGGCTAAGGATGAAAAAACAGCTCAAAAAGCCCTCGGCCTGATTAAAGTGGATTATGAGCTTTTAGAGCCTGTTTTGGATTTTGAAAAGGCGGCAGAGGCTCCGGTTATTATTCATGATGAAGAAGATTATAAGCTTAATTTTGAAATCGGCAATGAGAGAAATAAAAATATTTGCGCCTCGGGGATTTTTAACCATAATAATGTGGATGAAATATTCCCTAAATGCGAAATAGTTACGGAAAATACTTATTATACCCAAGCCCAGGCCCATGGGATGATGGAAACCTACAGAACCCTGACGGATTTAGACAGCAGCAGCCGTTTAATAGTTGTTTCTTCAACTCAGGTGCCCTTTCATGTAAGGCGAATTCTCAGCCGGGCCTTAGATTTACCCATGAGCAGAATAAAAGTTGTAAAACCCAGAATAGGCGGGGGCTTTGGCGGAAAGCAAACCGCCGTTAGCGAGTTTTACCCGGCTTTAATTACTTTAAAAACCGGCAAGGCGGCTCTTTTAGTTCTGGACCGTTACGAGACATTTTCGGCGACAAATTCCCGCCATCAAATGAGAATTAAAGTTAAAATAGGGGCCGATAAAGAAGGCAATATTAAGGCTTTAGAGGTAAATGCCTTATCAAATACAGGGGCCTATGGGGAGCATTCCTCTACCACGGTGGGTTTGGTGGGGAGTAAAAGCCTGCCCTTATATAATCGGGCTTTGGCCTCCCGCTTTAGCTGGCAGGTTGTTTATACCAATAATTTGCCCGGCGGGGCTTTAAGAGGCTATGGCGCCACTCAGGGGGCTTTTGCGGTTCAATCCGCTATAAATGAGCTGGCGGCAAAACTGAATATAGACCCCCTTAAGCTTCAAAAACAGAACCTGCTTAAGGTGGGAGAAACCCTGCCCGCCTATGAGAATGAGAAGCTTTCCAGCTCAAAGCTGATAGAATGTATTGATAAAGGCGCCCAAATGATCGGCTGGTATGATGAAAATAAAGCCGAAACAAAAAAACCCCATTTAAAGCAGGGCCTTGGTATGGCTGTTTGTATGCAGGGCTCAGGGATTTCCCAGGTGGATGTGGCATCTGTTAGGCTGCAATTAAATGATGACGGCTTTTATACCCTTTCAATCGGGGCTACGGATATGGGCACCGGCTGCGATACAATTTTGGCCCAAATGGCGGCGGAAATTCTAAATTGCCCCTTGGAGCAAATTATTGTTCCCGGGGTAGATACGGATAATTCCCCCTTCGACAGCGGCTCTTATGCCTCGGCCTCAACTTATGTAACCGGTAATGCGGTGGTTAAGGCTGCTAACCAGCTTAAGGCAAAAATAATCTCCGCCGGCTGCCGCCATTTAGGGATTAAAGAAGAGGCGGCAATTTTTGACGGAGAGAGCCTTAAAGATAAGAGCGGCGAAAAAGGAATAAGCCTGAGGGATATTGCCATTAAATCCATTGTAGGCAGCGAGGGAGAGGCCCTTTTAGGGGAGGCCACTTTTGGCAGCCCTGTTTCACCCCCGCCTTTTGTGGCGGGCTTTGCCAGGGTTTCGGTGGATACTCAAACAGGCGAAGTTAAGGTTTTAGATTATGCGGGGGTTGTGGATTGCGGCACAATTATCAACAGCTCCCTGGCAAGAGTACAGGCGGAGGGGGGGCTGGCCCAGGGAATAGGCATGGCTCTTACCGAGGATGTTTATTATAATAAAAAAGGTAAAATTGCCACAAACTCTTTTATGCAATATAAAATCCCCAACCGCCTCGATACAGGCAAAATAAGGGTTGATTTTGTTCCCAGCTATGAGCCCAGCGGCCCTTTCGGGGCAAAATCCATAGGAGAGGTGGTTATAAATACCCCTCCCCCCGCTATTGCGGCGGCGGTTTATAATGCTGTTGGTGTTCAAATCAGGGATTTGCCGATTACACCCCTAAAAATCCTCAAAGCCCTTAGAGAAAGGGATTCTTAAAGGCCAATCCGCCCTGAAAACAGGCAAATAAATTCCTTTTTATAAATAAAACTGCTGTTTTCAGACAAAAAACTAAAATAATTTTACTAATTGCTATTTTAAGCTATTTTTGGTAGAATTTTACTTGTGTTCCAGATTAGGGTTTTTGCAAACCCCGGCTGTTTTTAAGGCGGCGGGGGCGGCAATAAAAATTAGGAGGGAGAATTTGAATGAGTAAGAAAATCTTTATTAGTTTACTCGCTTTGCTTATGGTCTTTGCTTTTATCAGCGGCTGCGGCGGCGCTGCCGATAACGGCGCCGATACCCAAACCCCGGCTGAGGGCCTTCAGGCAATTGCCAAGGAAGATATTAAGGTTGGTTTTGTTTATATTGGGCCGATTGGGGATGAAGGCTATACCTATGCCCATAATCAGGGCCGCCTGGCTTTAGAAAACACCTTAGGGGTAGAGACGGTTTATGTTGAAAATGTACCCGAAAATGCCGATTGTGAAAAGGCTGTCCGCGATCTTATTGATCAGGGCTGCAATGTAATTTATACCACAAGCTTTAACTATATGGATTGGACTTTAAATGTTGCCAATGATTTCCCCAATTTATATTTCGGACATGCCACCGGCTTTAAAATGGCGGATAATATGTCTAATTATATGGGGCGCATTTATGAGGCCCGTTATCTTTCGGGTATTGCCGCCGGCCTCAGAACCGAAAATAATAAAATAGGTTATGTAGGGGCAATGGCTATCCCTGAGGTAGTCAGGGGCCTTAATGCCTTTACTCTTGGGGTACGCTCGGTAAACCCCGAGGCAACAGTTGAGGTTATTTGGATTAATACCTGGCTGGACCCCTCTTTAGAAAAATCCGCCGCCATAGAGCTCTTAAATAATGGCTGCGATGTTATCGCCCAGCATTGTGATACAGTCGGCCCGCAGGTAGCGGCTCAGGAAAGGGGCGCCTTTGCGGTGGGTTATAATACTCCCTCTGCCGGAGCGGCTCCCAAGGCATATCTTACTGCGCCATTATTTAACTGGGGCGCCTATTATATTGATGATGTTCAAAGAATTATAGACGGCACCTGGGAGCCCCGCTCATATTGGGAGGGGATGTCCACAGATATGGTGCGCTTGGATACCCTTACGGAAAACTGCGCCCCCGGCACGGCGGAAGCTGTTGAAGCCGCCAAAGAAAAGATTTTAAGCGGGGAACTATTTGTCTTTAGCGGCCCCATTAAAGATAATGCCGGTAATGAAAAGGTCCCTGAAGGCGCAAAAATGACCGATGATGAAATGCTTAACTTTGATTGGCTGGTAGAAGGGGTTATCGGCTCCGTACAATAGATGCCGGAACTTTTATTTTAAAGGCTTTAATTTTAAGAAAAATAAATAATTAAACGAGGGCTTGCATGACTAAGAGTGTAATACCCCCCCAAGATTATTTAAAAGGGGACACCCCCTATATAGAAATGAAAAATATAACCAAGGTCTTTGGTTCGGTTATTGCCAATCATGAGATTAGCTTTTCTGTAAAAAAAGGGGAAATTCATGCTCTCTTAGGTGAAAACGGCTCCGGAAAAAGCACTTTAATGAACATGCTGTCGGGGATTTACACCCCCGACAGCGGTTCTATTTTTATTGGAGGAAAGGAAATTTCCTTTTCATCCCCTAAAGATGCCATTAATTCCGGTATCGGTATGGTGCATCAGCATTTTAAGCTGGTAGAAGTTCTTTCTGCCAAAGATAATATTATTTTAGGCCAGGGGGGTTCCCCTCTGGTTAATAAAAAAAAGCTCAGAGATGAAATTTATGAAATAGGCAAAAAATACGGTTTGTTTATTAACCCCGAAAAAATGATTTATGATATGTCTGTAAGCGAAAAGCAAACCGTTGAAATATTAAAGGTTTTATACCGCAAAGGCGAGGTTTTAATTTTAGACGAGCCTACGGCGGTTTTAACCCCGCAGGAAATTAAACATTTTTTTGAAATTCTTAAAAATATGCGCAATGAGGGCTGCTCCATTATTATTATTACCCATAAATTAGGCGAGGTAATGGAAATCAGCGACAGGGTTACCGTTTTGCGCAAGGGTGAATATATAGGCACCCTTAATACCTCTGAAACCAATGTTTTAGAGCTGACGGAAATGATGGTGGGCAGGCCTATTTCTCTGGATATTCAAAGGGCAGAGGTGGATACTAAAAATCAAAAACTCCTTTTGGAGATTAAAAACCTTACTATAGAATCAGACAGCAAAGTTAAATATTTAGATGATGTTTCCTTTCAGCTTTATTCCGGGGAGATTTTAGGTATTGCCGGTATTGCAGGGAGCGGCCAAAAGGAATTATGCGAGACTATAGCGGGCTTAATGAGGGCTACATCAGGGGAGATTCTTTTTAAAGGAGAAAGCATTGGGGATTTAAACCCCAGGGAAATAATAAAAAAAGGCATAAGCATGAGCTTTATACCTGAAGACCGCCTGGGAATGGGGCTGGTTGGGGGTATGAATATTGTAGATAATGTCCTTTTAAAAACTTATAATAATGCCCACGGCCCCTTTATGGATAGGAAAAACGGCCGGGAAATAGCGGAAGAAATAATCCGCCGTTATAATATTTCCACCCCTTCTGTTAATCATCAGGTTAAAAAGCTTTCCGGCGGCAATATACAAAAGGTGCTTTTAGGGCGGGAAATTAATTTATACCCCCAATTGCTTATAACCGCCTACCCTGTACGGGGGCTGGATATCGGGGCCTCCTATAATATTTACGATGTTTTAAACGAGCAAAAAACTAAAAATATCGGTATTTTATATATCGGTGAAGATTTAGATGTTCTTTTGCAATTATGCGACCGTATTCTGGTTTTAAACAGAGGCAGGGTTATGGATATTTTGGATGCCGCTTCTGTTACAAAAGAACAAATAGGCCTTCTTATGCTGGGGCATCAGGAAAAGGATATTCTTAAGGGCAATTTAGCCAGAAAAGTTAAAATAAAAGGCAAAGAGCCTAATCCTCAACAGCGGGAAAAAGAATAAAGGGGCAGCTATGTTAAAAATTGTAAAAAAAGCGGAAAAATCCGCCGCCTATAATTATTTACTCAGCCTGGGGGCGGTACTTTGCGCCCTACTGGCAGCCGCCCTGGTTATGGCCGCTTTAGGCTATAACCCGGCGGAAATTTATGCAAAAATAATTGAGGGCTCCACCGGAACCGCTTACAGGCTTAAGGAAACGGTAAATAAGGCCATTCCCTTATGTATGCTTTCTCTGGGTGTGGCTGTTGCCTTTAAAATGAAATTTTGGAATATCGGCGGCGAGGGCCAGTTTTTTTTAGGGGCTTTCGGCGCATCTCTAATTGCTTTTGCCTTCCCCGGCTGGCCCATGCCTTTATTACTTACAGCCATGTTTATAACGGGCTTTATTTTTGGGGGCCTTTGGGCTTTAATTGCCGCCTTGCTTAAAACAAAATTTAATACCAATGAAACCTTAACAACTCTTATGCTTAATTATGTGGCTTTAAAGTGGATTTCCTATTTGCAGTACGGCCCCTGGAAAGACCCCGGCGCTAAGGGCTTTCCTAAAATTGCCCGTTTTGCGGATAATGCCATTTTGCCCAAGCTTTTTAATGTGCATATTGGATGGGTTATAACCCTTATTGCCGTAATTATTATTTTTATTCTTTTTAAATATACAAAATTTGGCTATGAAATCTCCGTATTGGGGGAAAATGATACCACAGCCCGCTATGCCGGAATGAATGTGGCTAAAATTACGATTTTTGCCATTATTATCAGCGGCGGCCTTTGCGGCGCAGCCGGTATGATGCAGGCCTCGGCTATAGAAGCCTCATTATCGGAGCAGCTTTCCGGCGGTTTGGGTTTTACCGCCATTATTACGGCCTGGCTGGGGCGGCTTAACCCAGTTATTATTGTTTTTGTAACAATTGTTTTTGCCATGCTTTTGCAGGGGGGGGCTTATTTGCAAACATCCCTGCAAATTCCGGCTGCCGTGGCTCAAATAATTCAGGGGATTATTCTTTTCTTTGTTTTGGCCAGCGGCTTTTTCAGCCAGTATTCCATTGTTACTAAAAGCGGGCTTAAAAAGCTTGCCCAAAAGGCTAAAAACTAAAACCCAGGCTAATGGCATAATAAATTATTTAAAACAGGGCTTTAAACAGGGGGTAAATATGAATGAATTTATAATAGCAACCGGCTTGTTTTTGCAAACGGCGGTGCAAATGGGCACCCCCCTGCTTTTTGGCACCCTGGGAGGGATTTTAGGGGAGAAGGCCGGGCATCTTAATTTAGGTGTGGAGGGTATGATGCTTTTAGGGGCTGTAGCAGGTTTTTCTATTGCAATATCCACGGCCAATGTTTATTTGGCAATTCTTTGCGCCGGCCTTGCCGGGGCTGCCGGGGCTTTAATTTATGGCATTTTAACTGTAACATTCAGGGCTAATCAGGTTGTAACCGGGCTTTCTCTGACAATTTTCGGGATCGGGGTTTCCAGCTTTATCGGCCAAAGCCTGGTGGGTTTAAGCCTGCCCCCGAATATTTCCGAGGCTTTAAAAATTGTGGCTGTTCCTGTTTTAAGCGATATTCCCATTTTAGGTAAAATGATTTTTACCCAAAGCCCCTATGTATATATTTCTTTAATTTTTACGGCTCTTATTCATATTTACTTATTTAAAACCCGCTGGGGGCTTGCCTTGCGCTCCGTGGGGGAAAACCCCGGGGCGGCGGATGCCTCCGGCGTACCGGTAAATTTGTATAAATATATTAATATTTTAGCCGGCGGCTTCCTTTGCGGGTTGGGGGGGGCTTATTTATCTCTGGTTTTTGTTCCCCGCTGGCAGGATAATATTACCGCCGGGGCCGGCTGGATAGCTGTGGCCTTAGTTATATTTGCAATTTGGAACCCGGTGCGGGCAATTTTCGGTGCTTATTTTTTCGGCGCTTTAAGGGGTATCGGCTTTAAAATGCAGGGGGCGGCAATAACTGTTTTAGGTTTTGATTTTAAAGTATCTTCCCAGCTTTTGGATATGATTCCCTATATTACAACAATTATTGTTTTAGTAACAATTTCTTTCAGGCGCAATCGCAAAAAGCAGCCCCCGGCCTATTTAAGCCTGCCTTATTTCAGGGAGGACAGATAGCGGGGGTTTTAAAATATTCTAAGCATGTATTTTTTAAAAATATTAATTCAGCCAAACAGGCTTTTAATTAAAGCAAAGGGCCCGAAGTAAATACTTCGGGCCCTTTACCTTTAAATTGCAACCTCTTGGAAGGGTTTGGCAGGTAAAAATGCTTTTTAAATTAGTAGTTTTTAATTGTATAGTAGCGGAATTGATTATAACTTTGGGTATCCGTTGTATAGTAAACATTAATTTCCCGGGAATAATCCGAGGAGTAAAAGGGGGTGTAGGTAAAGGCTTCGGCAGGCCAGGATTGGGAAATAATTTTAGCTATATCATCTTGGTCTGTAATTACTAAAGAAGATCTGTCTTTAAAATCTGAACTTATAGTGCCGGCCGGGAGGTCAGGGAAAATGGATTCAATTTCAAAATCGCTGCCGTATTTATGGGTATCTAAATAGATTTCAATTTTGCTGATATTCCCGGGTTCTCCCACTAAATCACTTTCTTTTATACCCAGTCCTTCCAGCTCTGCCAGGGTATTTTTAAAGGAGGGGAATACAGGGTATTCCAAAGAGAATGTGGAGCTGTAGCCCCTTTCATCAAAGTAGGGCTTTTCAAAAGAGATAATCCCTATGGCATGATTTTCTTTAAGAATGCGGCTGTTTAAGGAGATAAAATCTTTTTTATAAGCCTCAAGCAAAGCGCTTTTTACACCTGGGGATAAAGTTTCCCCATTGAAGGAGAAAACATCTCCCAGGCTGCGAATTTCTTTAATAATTAAGGCGTTTAATTCTTCTTCCTCCATGTTTAAAATCCCAAAATGTGCCAGCCTGTATTCGGAGGAATCTAAAATAAGGCTTAAATCCTCAGCCATAAGTTTAATGGGCATATAATAGCTTCTGGCTATTTTTTTGCCGTTTTTAAGGCTGTAAAGCACATTTATATCCGTGCCCCGGGAATAATCCCCCTCATAGGGCTGATTGTCCTCCATCCGTATTTTGGAGAAATCTATTGCCGAGTTTATAATACCCAGGGCCGCCTTAATATTTTCCGGCTGAGTAAGAAGGCCGCTTTTCAGCAAAGCCAAATTCCGCTCCCTACTGGATTGAAGCCTGTAAGGCGCATATATTAGCCCTGTGCCGTAGGAATCCACACCGGACATATACAGGCTTACTGAGGCTACATTATCTTCTTCTGGTATATAGGAATCAAAATTTGTTAAATCAAAAACCGGAACGGCAAAAAGAATTAAAAAGAGGATAAAGAATATAATTGGGCCTCTGTAATTCCTTTTTAAAGCCTTGAAATCAAAATGGTAAATGATTTCAATAATCCCGTTAGAAATAAAGGCCCCGCAAAGAAAACCGAATAAAAGCCATAAATGCTTGCCATTATTTGCACTGGCGGAATAAAAGGCAAGGCCCATTATGGAGGTGCCGATAAAAACCAGAGGGTATTTTATAATGGGGCGGGAGATTTTAAAGGCCAGAGCACTGCCGGCAGCCTCCGAGGGGCGGCGCAAATACAGATAAAGAGCTAAAAGGGTTACGGCAATAATAAAGGCTATTAAAGCCAAAGCCCCCCTTAAACCCAGGGGTATATTACCGGCGGATGCAATATATCTGGCAATCGGCGAGGTATAGGCCAGCCATTTATCGTAGGGGAAAAGGGCCGAATAATAGCTCTGATAGAATATTTGCATTATCAGCATATAAATACCCACCAAAGCCGGGCCTATGCCTAAAAGAACAGGGGAGAGTAAAACATTAATTACCCCGTTGCCTGTAAGACTTGCAGTTAAAACCACAACGCTGTAAACGGAAATAAAGAAAAGCAAATGCTGGGCGGCGCCCCAAAGAGCCGTCATAGCCGGGAAGGCCCCCAGCTTGCCAAAGGCCGCAATAACAATTAGGGTTAAAAGGCTGTTAGCCAAATAGGGTAAAATTATCAGAGAAAGGCCGGCAATATAATTTGTTATAAAGAGCCTTTCTCTTTTAATGGGCAGAGAATGGAAAAAATCTATTTGTTTTTTGCTGTGAAGATAGCTGAAAACAACACAGCCGGAAATTATAGCAGCTCCGGAAAACATGGCTATTAAGAGAGGGTTTTTAATGGAAAAGGCAAAAATGAGAATTTCTGTCAGGCGCTCTATATACCAGGGGCTGACTAAATCCGCAGGGGAGAAATTTTGCAATTGCAAAGCCGTAGCTACCGGCATGGCAAAAAAGGAAATTACGAAGGCCAAGGTAATCAGCCAGGCATTTTTGCGTATGGTATCTTTAATCAAGTTAAAATCAAATACGCCCTTAGGCAAGGAGTTTTTTGATGTCATAACCTTTTACCTCCGTTTCGCTTATAAATATTTCTTCTAATGTCAGGGGTAATACCTCCATATATACCGGATCTTTTTCTTTAATCAGGGATTGAATTTCATTTATATTGCCCCGGGCGGTTATGGTATATAAAGAACCCCTTTGCTGGAGGGATACAATTTCTAAAGAGGGGAAATCCGCCAGGCTCAGGCTCTGATTAAATACGGCCTGTATTTTATGGATATTAATTTTCATATCGTCTAAATCCCGGGAGAGAAGTATGCCCCCTTTATGCAAAAGCCCCACATGGTCGCAAATATCCTCAAGCTCCCTTAAATTGTGGGATGCAATAATAGGCGTCATCTGCCTTTCCTCAACATCCGCCGCAAAAAGGCTTTTTACCCCCTGACGGATTACAGGGTCAAGGCCGTCAAAGGTTTCATCACAGAAAATATAATCGGTTTTTGAAGAAATAGCCGCTATTACGGAAACTTGTTTTTTCATCCCTTTAGAAAATGTGTTTATTTTACGCTCCAAGGGTAAATCAAAATTATTAATTAAGTGGTCAAAGCGGTTTTTATCAAAAGTGGGGTAAATGGACGCATAATAATTACGGATATCCTTAGGGGTGGAATTACTGAAGAAGTACTGCTCATCAGAAATATAAAAGCAGCGGGCCTTTAAAGATACATTTTCAAATACTTTTTCATCATCAATTAAAACAGTGCCGCTATCCGGGGTATAAATGCCGGAGAGAACCCGCAAAAAGGTAGATTTACCGGCTCCGTTTGTACCCACCAGGCCAAAAACCGAGCCCTTTTTAATTGTGGCGCTGATATTATCCAAAGCCTTAATTCCGTTAAAGTTTTTATTTATATTATTTGCGATAATCACTTGCCGCCTACCTCCTTCGGAAGCCGATAAAACCGGCTGCACTGTTCTGTAAAGTTAATTTCGCTTATGCCCAATAATTTCGCTTTGGCGATTAAATCTTTAAGCTCCTGCCAAAAATCTTCAATTTTGCTGTCCTTTAATTCCTGAATGCTTTGGGCAATAAAGCAGCCTTTGCCCTGCACAGTATAAATTACCCCGTTTTTTTCCAATTCCTGATAGGCTCTTTGAATGGTATTGGGGTTTATGGATAGCTCCATAGCCAGGGTTCTTACAGAAGGCAGCTTTGCCTCAGGCTTTAAAATGCCGTTTAAGGCTAAATTTTCTACCTTTTCAATTATTTGCTGGTAGAGGGGGCGCCTGTCTTTATAATCTATGGTAATCATAATCTTCCTCCTTCCCGCTGTATTATTTGAATTATGCGTATTAACTCAGTTAGTACAGTAAGAATATACCATGGCTTCCAGTTTATGTCAACAGCTTTTTATTTAAACTTAAAATAAAGCCGTCAATTTCAAAGACAGCATTAAGCCCTTAAATGTTCCGTTTTTTTAAAAGCCTGCCCCAAATTCAAATAAATTTATTAGGCCCTTTTAAAATGCGGAAGGAGAAAACATGCTTAAAAAAAGAGAAAACATGCTTAAAAAAAGAGGGAAATATGCTTAAAAAAGGGGAGAAACGGCGGAATTAGAAAGATATTTTTTTAAAAATTCACCATTGGCATAGCGGCGGCATAAGATGAAACAATAAAGCAGCCTGCCGGAGGTATGCAATGGTAGAAAAAAGGTTAAACGATAATTTTACAATTACCTATACCTATTATTTCCCAATTTATTCCCTGATTACCGGCAATAATTTTATTAATTATTTAAGCAATAATATTTTCCCACCCCTTTTAAGCGAAGAGGAAGAAGCTAAAAATTTAGAGCTTTTTGCGGCGGGGGATATTGAAGCCAGGAATATTTTAATTGAGCATAATCTCCGCCTGGTGGCTCATATCTGCAAAAAATTTGAGAGCACCGGCTTAGATAAAGGAGATCTCCTTTCTATTGGCACAATCGGCCTGATTAAAGGCATTAATACCTTTTGCCTGGATAAGGGCACCAGGCTTGCCACATATGTTGCCCGCTGCATTGAAAACGAAATTTTAATGCATTTAAGAGCCATTCGCAATCAGAAATATGAAATTTCTTTATATGACCCTGTCGGGGTGGATAAAGAAGGGAATGAAGTAAGCCTTTTGGATTTGCTCAGCCGCTGCGAGGGGGAAATTAGCGAAGCCATTGAGGAAAAAGAGGAAAAGGAAGACCTCTACCAGAAGCTGATTGTTTTAGACGATAAAGAAAAATTTGTAATTCGCCTCCGTTTCGGCTTAGGGGGGGTAAAAAGGCTCACCCAAAGGGAAATTGCCAAAAAATTGGGTATATCCCGCTCTTATGTCTCCCGGATAGAAAAGAAGGCTGTCGGCAAGCTTTTAAAAGAAATGGAGAGGCAAAAGGAAAATCAAAGGCAAAATCAAAAGCAAAAGCAAAAGCCCCCAAAACAATAATCGGGGGCTTTTATAATTTAAAAGCAAAAGAAAGCCTGAGCGGCTAAAAAACCGGGTTTTTATAAAATTAATACCCAGGGCCTTTTATAATTTTACGGCCTTGGTGCGGAAGGCCTCCATCATCTCTCCGGTAAGGCTAATTTTAAGCTCCTCCGGGGGAATATCCTCCCTTTCCACCCATACGGCCAGGGCAAGCTCATTTTCTTCAAGGGTTACGGTATCGTCCCCCTCCAGTTCGGCATAAAAACCGGCTAAAAGGGTATCCGTAAAGGGCCAGGGCTGGCTTTTATAAAATTTCAGGTTTTTAACTTTAAGGCCCACTTCTTCCATTACTTCTCTGTGAACCGTTTGCTCCAGGCTTTCGCCGATTTCCGCAAAGCCGGCTATAAGGGCATATCTGCCATATGTACGCCCGGCGTATTTTGTTAAAAGGAGGCGGTTGCCATTATGAATAGCCACTATTACACAGGGAGAAATAATGGGGTATGTTTCAAGGCCGCAGGCCGGGCAGAAGAGCATTCTCTCTTTTTGGGAGCATTCAGTAGGCTTGCCGCATCTGCTGCAAAAAACATGATTATTATACCAGCGGTTTAGCTGAAAGCCTACCGCCCCCACAAAAGAGCGCCAGTATTTTTCTTCCGTGCGGAATCTGGAAGTTGTTATATAGCCCCAGCCCTCCATGGGCTCAAGCTCTGTTTCTCTAATTAAAAAGTAATTAATATCATCCACCTTAAAGAGAAATTGAGCGTTATCCTTTAAATTGGGGTATTTTTCTTCAAAGTCGGCAAATGAGGGGTACCAAAGCTTTTCCTCCTCCTCGCGAACTAAAACAGTATCCCCTTTATAAGAAAGGAATAAATCCTCCCTTTGGGCTTTTTTATTTTTATAATCATTTTTAAAAACCCTTGGTTTAATATCATGAATCATTATTATACTCCCTTTGCACTTAATTGTTTATTTATACTGCTATTATAGCATAATAAAATTTGTATTCAATTAAAGTAAGCCTAAAACCGTTTACATCCGGGCTATGTTTTTGTTTTTATCTCATGAGTTTTAAACCGCATAAAGGCCTTAAGGCCCCTTGCAGGAGAAAAAGACAAAGCGGGCGAATATTTTAAAAAAGGGGGCATGTTTATGCCGGAATTAATTCATATTTACCGGGGTTCCCTGGTGGAAAATATTATCCGCGGGGATATTATTATTTTGGAGAAAAGAGCTAAAATAAGCCGGGAATTCGGGAATGGCCATAAGGTAAGCTATATGCGCTCTGCGGCCAAGCCCATACAGGCCTCCGCCGGAATAGAGAGGGGAATTATTAAGGCCTTTAATTTAAACCAAAAAGAGCTTGCCGTTATGTGCGGTTCCCATAATGGGGATAGCTTTCATTTAGAGGCGGTAAGAGGAATCTTAAATAAAATCGGCCTTGATGAAGATGCCCTGAAGCTGGGGGCGGATTATTCCTATAACCCCAAAATAAAAGAAAAGATGCTCTCTATGGGTATCCCTAAAAGCAAGCTGATTAATAATTGCTCCGGCAAGCACAGCGCCATGCTGGCTATTTGCATTAAAGAGGGCTGGGATATTAATAATTATTTTCTCCCCGGCCACCCTGTTCAGGAGCTTATTTTAAATACTGTGGCGGCATATACTGAAATGAATAAAGAAGAAATTATTATCGGTACAGACGGCTGCGGCGTTCCTGTTTTCGGCATGCCTTTATATAATATGGCCCTGGGGTATTATAATTTGCTTAACCCCCAAATTATGGAAGAGAAGGCGGAAGCCGCCGGGGAAATTGTCCGCGCCCTTGCGGCATACCCTGAAATGATAGCCGGCAGGGGAGAATTTTGCACCTGCCTGATTAAAGAAACCAAAGGCAGGCTTATTGCCAAAAAAGGCGCAGACGGCATATATTGCTGTGCCCAAAAGGGGGGGCCGGCCATTGCTTTAAAAATTGAGGATGGTAATACCGAGGTTCTTTCCCAGGTTTTACTTGAGGTTTTAAATCAAATGGGGCTTTTAAGCCTTAAAGAGGCCGAAGCCTTAGCGGGCTTTGGCAAAAGAAATATAATAAACTGCCAGGGAGATATTGTAGGCAGGGCGGAGGCCGTATTTACTTTATAGACTTTAAAAAGTAAAGATACCATGAAAAACTAAGTAAAAATAAGCATTTTAAATAAAAAGAAGTTAGGAGAGAAATGTTTAAATTTAAACGCTTTACCCCAAAGCTTTTTGTGGAGGATATTTTTCAAATCCCCTTGCCTTTGCTTAGGGAAAAGGGCAAAAAAACTATTTTTTTTGATTTGGATAATACCATAGCGGCTCATCGCAGCCCTTATGTAGATGATGAAACCCGGGCCTGGTTTGCCTCCCTCTCTGAATACGGCCTAAAGGCCTGTCTTTTATCAAATAATAAGGGCAATAGAGTTAAGCTGGTGGCAAAGCAATTAAATATACCCTGTATTTATCGGGCCCGCAAGCCGGGAATCAGCGGCTTTAAAAGGGCTTATTCCGCTATGGAAAACTGCTCTGAGGAATGTGTAATGGTAGGGGATCAGCTTTTTACAGATATTTGGGGGGGTAACAGGGCAGGGATTTTTACTATACTGGTTAGGCCCATTAGCAGGCAGGAGCTTTGGGGAACAAAAAATATTTCCCGCCGTTTGGAGCGGCTTATCTGGAAATTTGTAGACAGAAATATAAATGAGGGCAATGATAATAAATAAATTTTTTAAGGCAAATATTTTACCCCAAAAGCTTTTCAGGCCGGTTTGGGGTTTTATTTTGCCTGAAAATAGTTTAAAAGCGTATTTTTTGCCGAAAATTTTTTTAAAAAAGAGCAGGTATAAGCCGTTTAACCTCCGAAGTTAATTAAAAAGACTTAAGCAGATTCTATTGCCCTTTTAATAAATGGAATGGCAAAGGGAAAGCCGGCATATAATTTAAGGGCAATAATTTACAAAGCGGGGTAAGGTTTATGAAGGATAATCAAAAAAGCCCGGCCAAAAAAATTACCAAAATAGTTTTAATCGGCTTTATGGGCAGCGGGAAGACGGTGGTTGGCCGTAATCTCTCCCGCTTATTGGAATGGGATTTTATTGATACCGATGAAGAAATTGAAAGAATAACCGGCTGCACCATTTTGCAGCTATTTAAAAAATACGGCGAGCTGCGCTTTCGCTCCGAGGAAGAATTAATCCTTAAAAAGCTTGTAAAAAGGGATAAATTGGTTTTGGCTACCGGCGGAAGTATGGATTTAGAGAATCATAATTTAGAGTTATTAAAAAAAGACGGCTACTTTGTGCTCCTGCAGGCGGATTTGGATATTTTGCAGCAAAGGCTGTCCCGTAAAAACAGCCGCCCCCTTTTGGGCAAAAAGCCGGGAATAAATAAAATAGAAGAGTTATTGGCTGCCAGAGAAGAGCAGTATTTGCTTTTGGCGGATTATATAATAAATACCTCCGGCATGACAGTAGATGAGGTGGCAGAAGATATTGCCGCAAGCTTCCGGGTTTTTTGCGGTTAAAAAATCTTAAGGCGGCGACTTAAAAGCCAAAAAGATAAATTATATTTAAGAATAGTAAAATATGGTATAATATAAATACTTAACATGGCAGGTATTTGTATTATTCTATATATTTACTATTTTTTATTTAAGGAGAATTAATTTGAGGGAGCAGGCAAGGGACGATAAAACAATTATACAATGGTATCCCGGGCATATGGCCAAGGCAAAAAGAAATATTCAGGGGGATTTGGCCCTGGTGGATATTTTTATTCAAATTGCGGATGCCAGAGCGCCTCAAAGCAGCCAAAACCAGGAGCTTTGGGCGCTATGCAAAGATAAACCAAAGGTTTTAGTCTTAAATAAAAAAGATTTAGCCCTCCCCGGGGCCACCCGTAAATGGCTGCAAATTTATTCAGGCCGGGGGCTTAACCCCTGCGCTATAAATGCCGCCCAAAAACAGGGTTTAAAGGAGCTGGTTTCTTCCATAAAAAGGGCTGCCGAGCCCTTAATGCAAAGGCTGGAGGAAAGGGGGCGCAAGCGCCGACCCCCCCGCTGTATGGTAGTGGGAATACCCAATTGCGGCAAATCCACAGTAATAAATGCCTTAAGCCCCCAGGCCATGACAAAAACAGCCAATAAACCGGGAATAACCCGGGGCAATCAATGGATAAGAACAGCCTCGGGCCTTGAGCTAATGGATACCCCCGGTGTTCTCTGGCCAAAATTCGCCTCTTATGATACCGCCTTTAAGCTGGCGGTAATCGGCTCTATTTCCGATAGTGTTTTCCCTGTTTATCAGGTAGCCGCGGATTTAATTGCCTGGCTACGGAAGAATGCCCCTGAGGCCTTAATTAAACGCTACCGCCTTGAGGGGCTGTCAGAGCATAATCAGGGTGTTTTAGAAGATATAGGGAGAAAAAGAGGCCTTTTAAGCCAGGGCAATACCGTGAGGCTGGAAGATGCCGCCTTTTTACTTTTACAGGAATTCAGAAACGGCAAGCTGGGGGCATTCACTTTGGATGACCCTGATGAATTCTTCCTCAATTACAGGGAGGCAAACCATGAATAAAACCCAGGCTATAAAAGAAGCCAAAATTTCTTTTAAAAACAGCCCAGGAGATAAGGAGCTTTGCCGTTTTTATCTTGAAAGCCCCTTTGAAGAAATCAGGCAGTTTGCCTTAAAGCAAATTAAAATGCAGGAAGAAGAAAGAGAGCGCTTAAACTCCCTTTTAGAATATGAAAAGGCCCTTTGGAATAAAGGCTTTAAGCTGGTTGCCGGAGTGGACGAGGTGGGCCGCGGCCCTTTAGCCGGGCCGGTAGTGGCCGGGGCCGTAATCTTCCCCCCAAATATGTTGGATTTAGCCCTTTGGGGTTTAAATGATTCTAAAAAACTCTCTGAAAAAAAGAGGCGCTCTTTAGAGCCGGTAATTAAAGAAAAGGCCTTGGCCTGGGGTATAGCCTGGCAAAACCAGCGCCAAATTGATAGGCTAAATATAGTTAAAGCAACGGAAATTGCCATGGAAAAGGCCTTAAAAAACCTTGCCCGCCGGCCGGATTATTTACTTGCCGACGGCAAACCCATAGGTAATTTCCCTTATAAGCAGCAATTTTTAATTAAGGGGGATTCTTTAAGCCTTTCTATTGCCGCGGCCAGTGTTTTGGCAAAATGCTTTAGAGACCGGCTTATGGCAGGCTTTGATAAATCCTTCCCCCAATATCAATTTGCTAAAAACAAGGGGTATGGCAGCGCCGCTCATTGTGCGGCTCTGGCTAAATGGGGGCCTTCCCCCTTACATAGACGGAGTTTTATAGTTAAGGGGCTGTTAAAATGAAGGATACCAGAAAGGCAAAGGGTAAATTTGGTGAGGATTTAGCCGCCGCCGCCCTTATAGAGGAGGGTTATGAAATCCTTCAGCGCAATTACCGCCAAAAATTTGGAGAAATTGATATAATAGCCTTTAAAGATAATTGCCTCTATTTTGTGGAGGTGCGAAGTAAAAGCAATACTGCCTTTGGCGAGGCTTTAGAAAGCATAAATAAAAGCAAAAAAAGTAAATTAATTAAAACCGCTCAATGCTATATGGCTGAAAAAGGCCGGGAATATCAAAGTTTATTCTTATTCGCCGCGGTTAATTTAAAAAAAGCCACGGTGGAATTTATTACAGACAGCCTCAATTAGATGATGCCTTGAACAATTTTTAAAATTATGCTAGAATAAATTTGCTGGATGTGGCGCAGTATTCTAGTCGGCCAGCTATACTTTGAGGGCGGGCCTAAAAATCCGTTAATGGCATATCGATGAAGTTCCTGGTGCTGGCTTTGAACGCCCAGTTTGGGGCTGGTGCTGGGAGTTAAGGGAGATGGGGCGATCCGCAATGGCATGCGGGCGTTGACCCCGCTTCCGTGGAGACCCAAGTATGTGGAGAACCGTCTTGGTCGGATGGCTAACTACGGCTTGGGAATGAACCTGTATGCGGTTAAATGCTGTGTACAGCGTAGCCTGCCTTGAGTGATAAGGGTGGATTTGGTATTTACCCTCCGACCCGCTCCGACCAAGAGCGCGCGTTATGAGGCATGAAACCTTTATTGCAAAAGAGGCTAAGAGTATAGCCGGGTTGTCGGGGAAAACCCCTAGACTGTCCAAGCTTGCTGGGGATTAAAGTATGGACTAAGTGGTAATCTGGCCCTGCAAAGGGAAACCTTGCAGACCGGCCCTTAAAAGGAAACTGCCTTCCTGGTAACGGGGGGGTGAGCCGGTGGGAAAGCCTGCCAGACCTAAGCCATAAAGTTTACTCAGTAAGAGCCCACATTCGGCATTTATGGAGGTTTTTTCAGTGGTAAATCATAAGGGCGTTGAATTACGGGGCTCTGTAAAAAGAGGCTTGAGGGTTGCGGCTTTCACCTTTATTATTGCCTTTACATTAAGCGCCAATTCTCAGCTTGTCCTCACTGGCCTTAAAATACCGATTGCGGCTTTTTCTCTTTTGGTATTAGTGGTTTTAGTGGGGATAATTTTTGATATAATCGGGGTGGCCGT
This sequence comes from Clostridiales bacterium, assembly GCA_040767605.1. Taxonomy (GTDB): domain Bacteria; phylum Bacillota; class Dehalobacteriia; order UBA4068; family UBA4068; genus JAXGOI01. The sequence goes on along the minus strand of JAXGOI010000001.1, from coordinate 362,624 downwards.
GGCCGTGGCCGATGAAGCCCCCTTTCATGCCAGAGCCTGCCGTAAGCTGGATGGGGCCCATCAGGCCTTAAACCTTATCCGCAATGCGGATAAGGTTTCTAATTTTTGCTGCGATGTTGTGGGGGATATTTGCGGAACCCTAAGCGGCAGCCTCGGGGCGGCCATAGTTTTTACTCTGCCCTGGAATAATGGAAGCCGGGCCTGGCTGGCCTCTGCCCTTATGGCGGGCTTTGTTGCCGCTATAACCGTGGGAGGCAAGGCAATATCCAAATCCTATGCCATAAAAGAGGCCAATACTGTTATAGATAGAGTTTCTAAGCTGATTTTCTGGCTGAATTCATTTATAAATAAACCCCCAAAAAGGGGGAAAAATAATCTAAAGGGCAAAAATAAATAAAGCTGCCGAGTTAAAAGACTAAGTACGTCGAATTTAACCTGAGAGCTTTAGCAGCCCCTTTAGAAATAAAATTGCGGAGAACCTTTATTATATGACTAAAAAAGAAAAAGATAATTGCAGGGAAAATGCCTTAAATATAAATATGTTAAAATATTTGCCTAAAATTAATTCCCCCTTAGATTTAAAAGCCTTAAATTATGGGGAGGTAAAAGAGCTTGCCGGGGAAATTCGCAGCTATATGCTAAGCGTTGTTTCTGAAAACGGGGGGCATCTGGCCCCGAATTTAGGTGTTGTTGAGCTTACCCTGGCTTTGCATTTGGTTTTTAATTTGCCCAAAGATAAACTCATTTGGGATGTCGGCCATCAATGCTATACCCATAAAATTCTCACCGGCAGGCGGGAGGCCTTTACATCTTTAAGGCAGTATAAAGGCCTTAGCGGTTTCCCAAAAACAGAAGAAAACCCCGCAGATACCTTTAATACCGGTCATAGCAGCACAGCGGTATCCGCCGCTTTAGGTTTTGCCAAAGCCAGAGATATTTTAGGGGAAGATTATAATGTTGTGGCTGTATTGGGGGATGGAGCCTTAACCGGCGGCATGGCCTATGAGGGCTTAAATAATGCCGGGGATTTAAAATGCCCCCTTATTGTAGTTTTAAACGATAATGAAATGTCCATAGCCAATAATGTGGGGGCTATGGCTAATTACTTAGTTAAAATGCGTACCGACCCCTTTTACGGCAAGCGCAAAAAAGAGCTGGAAAGCCTATTAAAATCCATACCCCGGGTGGGCCCTCAGGTAGCCAAAAGGGTGGACCGCCTTAAAGACAGCTTAAAATATTTTCTGGTTGAGGGTATGCTTTTTGAGGAATTGGGCTTTGTTTACCTGGGGCCTATTAACGGACACAATATAGAAGAAATGTGCAATACCTTTAAAAGGGCAAAAGCCATGAAGGCCCCGGTTTTAGTCCATGTAAAAACCGTTAAGGGCAAGGGCTACCCCCCTGCGGAGAATAATCCCGATTTATTTCACGGAATTGGCCCCTTTAATAAAGAAACCGGCCTGCCGGCTGTAAAAAACGGCAATCCCACCTATACCCAAGCCTTTGGCGAGGCCCTTTGCAGTTTGGGGGAAAAAGACCTTAAAATTGCGGCAATTACCCCGGCAATGATTTCCGGCACCGGCGTAGACAGTTTTTTTAATAAATACCCGGAGCGTTCCTTTGATGTGGGAATAGCCGAGCCCCATGCTCTTACTTTCGGCGCCGGTTTGGCGGCCTCCGGCCTGCGCCCGGTTATCGCCTTATATTCCAGCTTTTTACAAAGAGGTTATGACCAGCTCCTTCATGATATTTGCCTGCCTAATTTACCTGTTGTGCTGGCTGTGGACAGAGCCGGCTTAGTAGGGGAGGACGGGCCCACTCATCACGGAGCTTTTGATATTTCCTATTTGCGTACTTTACCTAATCTTACTCTTATGGCGCCTAAAGATTGTCGGGAGCTTAAAGAAATGCTGGCGGCGGCTTTAAAACATAATGGCCCCGTTGCCTTGCGCTACCCTAGAGGGGAAGACCAGAGTCAGGGCTTTTCTCTGCCCTTTTCTCCTTTAATCTGGAATAGGGGAGAGCTTCTCAGCCGGGGTGGGGATATTACTATTATTACCTGCGGCTCTTTGGTTTACCCGGTTTTGTCCGCAGGGGAGATTTTAAAAGATAAAGGCCTGGAGGCGGAGATTATTAATTGCCGCTTTATAAAGCCCCTGGATGAAGAATTGATTTTAAATTCCGCCTTAAAAACTAAAAAAGTATTAATTGCGGAAGAAAATATTTTAAGCGGCGGCCTGGGCGAGGCCTGCCTGGCTTTATTACAGAATAAAGGTATTAAAACCAGTATTGCCTCCCTGCCGGATAAATTTATAGAGCAGGGCAAAAGGGAATTTCTTTTAGAAAAATACGGCCTAAGCGGCAAGAGTTTAGCAGCTAAAATCCTTAATAATTATTTTTAGAAAAATAAGCCCTTAGGGCTTAGCCCGGGCAATATATGCCAAGTGAGGGGAGAAAGCTTATTAAAAAAGAAGGAGAGAATATATCCGGAAAGGCCGGAGCCCCGGAAGAAACCCCTGAAAAGAAAAATTTACCGAAAAAAGCCCCTAAAGAGCATAAGCCCAAGGCAAAAGCTAAACGCCTGCGGCTGGATATGCTTTTAGTAGAGAGGGGCTTTTTCAGCAGCAGGGAAAGAGCCAGAGCCGCTATTATGGCCGGGGAAGTTTTAGTTAACGGTATTATCAGCCATAAGGCCGGCAATCAAATTACCGCCGATGCCCTCATTGAATTAAAGGGCAAAAAACTGCCCTATGTAAGCCGGGGGGGCTTAAAGCTGGCCAAAGCTATTGAGGTTTTTAATTTAGATTTTTTAAATAAAATAGTTTTAGATATTGGCTCTTCCACCGGCGGTTTTGTGGATTGCGCTCTTCAAAACGGGGCAAGCCTTGTTTATGCCGTGGATGTAGGCTATGGCCAGCTGGCCTGGGAGCTAAGGCAAAATCCCCGGGTTGCTGTTTGGGAGAAAACAAATGCCCGCTATTTAACGGCGGAGCATATTCCCCAAAAACTGGATTGGATAACTGTGGATGCCTCTTTTATCTCCCTTGCCAAGGTTTTACCCGGAGCCCTTAATTTTCTTAAGGAGGAGGGGCAGGTTTTGGCCTTAATTAAGCCCCAATTTGAAGCCGGCAGGGAAAGCGTCGGTAAAAAAGGCGTAGTCAGAGATAAAAATATTCATTTGCAGGTTTTGGAAAATGTAATTTCTTCTTTTAAGCAAATGGGTTTATTTCCTTATGGTCTGGATTTTTCCCCCATAAAGGGGCCGGAGGGAAATATAGAATATCTTCTTTGGGCCGGGAGGGAAGAAAGACCAAAGCCGGATTTAAAAAAAGTAATTGAAGAGTCTTGGGAATTTCATAATAAAAATAAAGTAAATATACTTAGTAAAAAAGAATAAAAAACAGTAAAAAGAGCTATTTTACCATGTATAGAATAAGGCTATTTATACAGATAAATAAACAAAAGAAAAAAGGGTAAAATGTATATATATTTATATAATACAATTAATAGTTGTCTTTAATGCATCAATATGGTAAAATTAAAATTATCCCAATTGCCTCATATTAATAATTATTTTATTGAAATGGATAAAACCATGAAAAAAATCACTTTAATTGTTAACTATAAAAATAAAGATAATCTGGATTTAGCCTATAATATTAAAGATTATCTCCTGATGAATAATGCCGAATTATTCTTACCCGATAATAAGCCGGGCTTTTCTGTGGAGGAATGTGATTCCATTGATTTTACCGGGGTTGATGTTGCGGTGGTTTTAGGGGGAGACGGCACTATTCTTTCCGCCGCCAGAAGCATGAACCCTTTTAAAGCCTCGGTTTTAGGGGTTAATATGGGAACTTTGGGTTTTCTTTCCGAGGTGGAGCAGGATGATGTTTATGCCGCCTTAAAAAAGCTTCTGGCCGGGGATTATTCCCTTCAGCAAAGGATGATGCTGGAATGCAAGGTTATGCGCCAGGGCAGGCAGGTTGCGGATTTTTCCGCCTTAAACGATTTAGTTTTTAAACAGGGCTTATATTCCCGGACAATTAAATTCGACCTCTATGTGGATGAGCATCTTGTAACCTCATACCATGCCGACGGCATGATAGCCTCAACCCCCACCGGCTCAACAGCCTATTCCCTTTCCGTCGGCGGCCCTATTGTAATGCCGGATATGGATTTGATTATTATAAACCCTGTTTGCCCCCATAGCTTTTTTTCCCGGGCTATGATAATTCCCTCCACAAGCCAGGTAAAAGTGGTTTTTTTATCTAAATCCGGCAGCGCTTTATTGGCGGGAGACGGCCAAATCCATTTCCTTTTAGAGGAAGGGGATAATATTCTCGTAACAGCCCATCCTCAAAAAATCTCTTTTATTACCTTTAGCCAGCGGCCCTTTTTCCAAAGGGTGCAAAGTAAAATTCTCAGGGGTGAATAAATTTGATTCTTCTCCCTATGGTAGAGCTGGCTCAGAATATTTTAAAGAAAAATCTCAGCCCCGGGGATTATGCCTTGGATGCCACTGCCGGCCGGGGGCGGGATACCGCCTTTTTGGCGGAATTAGTCGGCAAAGACGGCCTTGTTTATGCCTTTGATATTCAAAAAGAGGCCTTGGATTCCGCCGCGGCCTATTTAGACGCCTCCGGGTTTTTGCCCCGGGTAAAGCTGATTTTAGACAGCCATGAGAATTTAGGCGAGTATATTAAAAACCCTTTGGCCGCCGGAATATTTAATTTGGGTTATTTGCCGGGAGGGGAAAAGAGCCTTATTACCCAGGCGAAAACTACCCTAAAAGGCATAAAGCAGGCCCTTAATTTAATTCGCCCCGGAGGAGTTTTATTGATTGTGGCTTATTTAGGCCATAAAGGCGGGGCGGAGGAATATGCAATTATAAAAGAACTCTTAAAAGCTCTTCCCCGAGGGGAGTATCAGGCCGGGGAATTTAAGATTTTAAATAAAAATCAGGCTCCGGTGCTTTTTATAATCGAAAAGAGCTTAAATAAGCAGCCTATTGGGGGAATTTAGGCCAAATAAACAATAAAGACGCTAAAATTTAAAATTATTAATAGAGCTTAATGGTTTAGGAGGGGCAGAAAGTGATAAAAAACAGACGGCAGAAGATGATTCGGGAAATTATCGAAAATAAAGATATTGAAACCCAATTTCAGCTAACAGACGAGCTGCGTAAATACGGCTTTAATGTTACTCAGGCTACTATTTCCCGGGATATTAAAGAACTGGGCCTTATTAAAGTTGCCTCCGGGGAAAACTTCTTCCGTTACAGCTTCCCCCCGGGAATTTTAGCGGGGAATAATTTTGACAGAGCCAAAAGAATGCTTAGGGATAATCTTTTAAGAATAGACAGCAGCAATAATATTATTGTCCTCCATACTTTGCCCGGCACCGCTCAGGGTATTGCCTTTTGCTTAGACGGCCTGGCCTGGAAGGAGCTTCTCGGCACCGTAGCCGGAGACGATACGATTTTATTAATTATTAAAGAAACCGAGCCTGTTGCCGAAATTGTTGAAAGGCTCCATAATTTATCCCAGTAAACATTTAATTAAGAGGTAATTATGCTTCAAGAGCTTTATGTAGAAAATTTTGCCTTAATCGATAAGCTTTCCCTTCCCCTTGCCCCGGGGCTTAATGTGCTTACCGGAGAAACCGGGGCGGGGAAATCTCTGCTTTTAGATGCCGTTTCTCTTTTAATCGGCGGCCGGGCTCAAGAGCAGTTTATTAGAGATGGCTATGATAAATGCCTTGTACAAGGCATTTTCTCTTTACCCTGCCCTAAAGAAATTGAAAAGCTCCTGGAGGATAACGGCCTTTTGCCGGAGGATGAAACCCTGATTCTAAGCCGGGAGTATTCCCGAAGCGCTAAAAATTCCTGCCGTTTAAACGGCAGGGTAATACCCTTATCCCTCCTGCGGGAAATCGGCCGCGGCCTGATTAATATTCATGGCCAAATGGAGCATATGCTGCTTTTAGAGGATGAAACCCAAGCCACTTTATTAGACAGCTTCGGCGGGGAGGAATTACTTTTACAAAGGGATAAAGTCTCCCAATCCTTTTTAAAGCTGGCCTCTTTAAAAAGAAAGGCCAAAGCCTATGAAGAAGAAAAACAGGAAAGAGCTAAAAATATAGATTGGCTTAAATTCCAAATTAAAGAAATCGAATCTGCCGCCATTGATGTTTTAGAGGCGGAGGAGTTAGAGAAGGAAAAAACCCGCCTGATTCACGGAGAGAAGCTTTTAAGCGGCGGGGCAGGGGCGGCAAGGGCCGCCGAAAAAGCCTGGGATTTAATTGCTCAGGGCCTAGCCGATTTAAAGCCGGCGGCAGCTTTAGATGAAGAAGCCGGCCGTTTGGAGGAAAGCCTAAACGATATCTATTATAATTTAGAAGATTTTACCCGGGAAATCGGTGGTTTTATTGAAAATATTAATTTAGACCCCCTGCGTATCGAGGAAGTTGAAAGCCGCCTGGCGGAATTAAGCAGCCTTTGCCGTAAATACGGGCCGAGCCTGGAGGCTGTTATTGAGTATAAAAATAAGGCTCAAAACCAATTGGATGAACTTATGGAAATGGAGCTTACAGGCTCCCAATATCAGGAGGAGTATGAAAAAGAGCTGGCAGTTTACCATGAGCTGGCCTCAGCCCTAAGCCTCCTGCGGGAAAGCGCCTCCTATAAACTGGGGCAAGCCATAACTGAGGAGCTTCGCCAGCTTTATATGGCAAATGCCAGCTTGGAGATTTTTTTAAGCCCCTGCCCTCCCGGGCCGAACGGGGTAGAAAAAGCGGTTTTTTTAATTCAATCCAATACCGGGGAAAAATTTCAGCAAGTAAGTAAAATCGCCTCCGGCGGCGAGCTTTCAAGAATTGTTTTGGCAATTAAGGTTATTTTGGCCCAGCTGGATTTTGTTCCCACCTTAATTTTTGACGAGGTAGACAGCGGCCTGGGAGGCCGGGCTTTAAATGCCGTGGCGGAGAAAATGGCTTATGTAGGCCAAAATAATCAGGTGCTTTGCGTTACCCATGCCCCTTTAATGGCAGCGGCGGCGGGGCATCATCTTAATATATTTAAAAAAACGGCCCAAAACAGAACAATTATTCAGGCCCGTATTTTAAAAGATGAGAAAAGAGTTGAAGAAATCTCCCGGATGATAGCAGGGGATAAAATTACTCCCGCAACTTTGGCCCAGGCCCGGGATATGCTGGCCTGAATTTTTTAAAAAAATAAAAATAAAAAATAAAAAACAAAAAACACATGGCAAAGCCATGTGTTTTACTTTGGCGATTATTGGCGGCATAAGCAAATTAAAAAAAGTAAAAGATAGAAAAGAAGTTGATGCGTTTTTCGTCAATTTACTTTGCTGAGAAGGAGGGTGAAATGGGAGAGCATTGGGAAAATAAAAATATCTTTAAAAAAAGAAGAATTAAAAACGGTTTTCTTTTTTGTTTAATTGTTATTTTGAGCCTTTTCAGCATTGTTTATTATGATGTCCTGACTCTAAGCCCTTATCAGGAAATAAGCCCGGAGGAAAGCCCCGCTTTTTTAAATACCAGAGAATTAAATTTAGAAAAGAAGTGGCGGCTTCCGGTTAAGGCTCAAATTTCCGGCTTAAAGGATGAGGCAATAGCCGCGGCAACAGCCCAAGGCCCCGATAATTATCGGGTTGATTTATCCGTTGAGGGTAAAATCCCCCTTAAAAAAGTGGATGTTCAGGTTGTAAGCCCTAAATACCTTGTAGCAGGCGGTCATTCCATCGGCGTACTTTTGCAGACAAACGGAATTACCGTGGTAGGCCATTCCCCGGTTATTTTAGAAAACGGGGATGGTATTTACCCGGCAAGGGATGCCGGCATCGCAATTGGAGATTTTATTATTACCATTAATGGCCAAAATGTTTCCACAAATAAGCAGGTGGCTCAAATAATCAGTACCGCCGGGGAAAACAATAAGGAATTGATCATCGAATTTATCCGAGACGGGGTAAAAGGAGAGGTTAAAATTCGCCCCCTTTACTGTTATGACAGCAAAAGCTTTAGAGCCGGCCTATATGTAAGGGATAATACGGCGGGAATCGGCACCCTAACCTATTATGATCCCGAAACTAAAAACTACGGTGCATTAGGCCATAAAATTGCGGATTTGGAAGGTGCCGCCCCGGAGGGGGAGCCTTTGGGCTCAATTTTAAGAGCGGATATCCAGGGTATTAAATTAGGCCGTAAAGGTGTGCCGGGGGAAAAAATAGGTGTTTTTGTCGGCAATTCCTGGAGGGGGGAAATTTATAAAAACACCAATTTGGGTATATTCGGCAAATTGGAATACCCAATAAGCAATCCCTTTTACCCCCGCCTTTTGCCGGTTGCCTTAATTAATCAGGTAAAAACCGGCCCGGCGCAAATTTGTACCGTAATTAAAGGGGAAGAGTGCCAGCTTTATAAAATCAATATTCTTAAGATTTTACCCAATTATCGCTCCAGCGGCAAGGGGATGATAATTGAAATTACCGATGAAAATCTCCTCTCACAAACCGGAGGCATAGTTCAGGGCATGAGCGGCAGCCCCATTATCCAAAATAATCGCTTGGTAGGCGCCATAACCCATGTTTTTATAAATGAGCCCACCAAAGGTTATGCCTGTTTTATTCAATGGATGCTGGATGAAGGCAGCCGCAAGTAAGGATTTTAGTATTTTTAGGCGTAAAATTTATTATGAGGAATAAACCAGTATTTTAAGGAATAAAGCAATAAATTTGCCAAATAGCGGCCTGCAAAACAGCGGCTTTTGACATTTTTCGACAAAAACCTCTTATTAAAGGGGTTTTTGTCGTAATAAAAAAAGGTTATACCTGAATATTCTAAAAGGATTTGCCTAAGACTGGTCGAAAAAACTTAAATGGGGAAATTTATTATAGCAAAGGAGGTTGTGGAAAGGGGAGAGAATAATGCAATAAAATAAAGCTCTAAAATAAAGCGGTAAAGAGAGGGTTGTTTATAAACAGGGGGAAAATAAAGCAGAAAGATGGGATATGTATGGAAGGTGTAACAAAAATACTGCTTGCAGACGACAGTAAGACTTTTTGTGATCTTATGGCCAAATATTTTTCCAGCTTGGATTATTATCATCTTTGCGGAACTGCCTATAACGGCTTAGAAGCCTTGGAAATGATAGAGAAATATCAACCGGATGTTGTCGTACTAGATTTAGTTATGCCCCATTTGGACGGCTTAGGGGTTTTGGAGAGATTTGCCTCCATGAACCTGGATAAGCGCCCCAGCTTTATAATGCTTACCGCCTTTGGGCAGGAAAGCTTAACTAAAAGAGCGGTGGAGTTGGGGGCTACATATTATATAATTAAGCCCTTTGATATGCCTTTATTAGATGCCCGCATACGCCAGCTTTCGGGAGGAAGCACGGAAATAAGAAATATGGCGGAGCCCTATAATCGTACCCGCAGTCTGGATGTGGAAGTAACAAAAATTATTCACCAAATGGGTGTGCCTGCTCATGTAAAGGGCTACCTTTATTTAAGGGATGCTATTATTTTTGTTACGGGGGAAGTAAATTTAATGGGTGCCGTAACAAAAGAACTTTACCCCATGATTGCGGATAAATACAATACCACCGCAAGCCGGGTGGAAAGAGCAATCCGTCATGCTATTGAGCTGGCATGGGACCGCGGCAATATTGAAATGATGAATAATTTTTTTGGTTATACCATAAATATAGAAAGAGGCAAGCCAACTAATTCTGAATTTATAGCCATGGTTGCCGATAAAATGCGTATAGGTGTAAAATTAGCCTGAATTTGCAAAATAATTAAGGGGCGGCCTTTTATAAAGCCGGCTCCTTTTTTGTTTTTAGGATTTATTTTTAAAGTAGATTTATTAAAGTAAATTTTTTTAAAATAAATTAATTATTTTAGCCCCGGAGTAAAACCGCAGCGATTTAAAAACACAAGCAAGCCGCCCCGACCAATGTCAGAGCGGCTTACTTTGGGGTTATTTCGATCATCTACTACTTTTCCCCTTTTCTTGGTTTCCGGTTTTAATGCTTTAATTGCCATGCTTTCTTACATGGGCAAAAACAATGTTGCTTTCATACAACCGCAGCAGGAAGACCTTTAAATAATCCACTAGCTTTCATTCCCGGCTTGTACTTTGCCGTTTTTTCACCTAGCACCCCGATTATTACCGGTAATTCCCCATAAAACCTTCAACCTTTTTTTACCCCGTACGGGCCTGGTTTTTCTCCCTTTATGTCTTAATGCCCTTGCAAATCAAGTTTGTAAAAAGACTTTAAACTATAAGGGATAAAACCTTTGGCTCCGGCCCTTTGCCTTATAAAGCCTTCCCGGCAAAATACTCAACCGGTTTGAGTTTTTTGAATTCCGGAGCTTATTTTGGCTTAGGCTTTTGCCTCACAACAAATCAAGTGTTTTTCATCTATCTCAATTACAGCTGTAAAGGCGATGGGTGACCGTGCACTTTAATTTGTTGTGTTTACATTATATAGCACCCCCTTAAAGAATGCAACCCCTTATAGCTGATATCAGACTATTCAGAAATATAACCGTTTCAGTTTTTCATAGTATATAGCTGGCATTAAAAAATAAGGCTTTTAAAAAAATAAAAAAATATTTTTATATTTTTTTTATTTCTGCTTTTTTTAAGTAAAAATTAGCCTGCCTTGCCATAAAAGGGGCTATCTGCTATACTTTATAGACGCTGAAAATAATCGGCTAAAAATATTTAAAAAAAATTAATCTTATCTTAAATCTGCCGATTCAGGCAAAATATTTTTTTTAAGGCGCATGGGGAGTGTAATGAATCAAAAACGGATTTTTAAATTATTTTTTAAATATGTAAGCTTTAATGTTTTGGGTATGGTTGGAATTTCCGCCTATATTTTGGCGGATACCTTTTTTATAGCCAAGGGTATGGGGGGGCAAGGCTTAGCCTCTTTAAATTTTGCCCTGCCGGTTTTTAGTTTAATTTTTGCCATGGGCTTAATGATTGGCATAGGGGGGGCAACCAAATACGCTATTTTAAGGGCCCAGGGTAATTATGGCGAGGCTAATAAAATATTTTCCACTGCTTTAATTTTTGCTTTAACCGTGGGGATTACTTTTGCGATAATCGGGGGGAGTTTTTCGCAAAAAATAAGCTGCCTTTTAGGGGCTTGCGAAAGCACTCTGGAGATGACAAGCATATATTTAAAAACCGTAATGCTTTTTGCTCCTTTTTTTATTGTTAACAGCCTGATTTTTTCTTTTGTCCGGAATGACGGCGGGCCGGGGCTTGCCATGGCAGCCATGCTAACCGGGAGTATTTCCAATATCTTTTTGGATTATATATTAATTATTCATCTTAATATGGGTATGTTTGGGGCCGCCTTTGCCACGGGGCTATCCCCGGTTATAAGTATTCTGGTTTATTCTAAGTTTTTTATAAAAAGAGAGAATAAATTTAAATTTATTAAATGCAAAATTGCTTTAAAGAGAGCAAAAGAGATATTTTCTTTAGGTATATCCGCCTTTATTACAGAAATTTCTTTGGGGCTTGTAATTATTGTTTTTAATAAAATTATCTTTTCCCTTGCGGGGAATACGGGTGTTGCCGCCTACGGTATAATTTTAAATTTAACTTTGGTTTCAACAGCGGTTTTTTCCGGAATCTCCCAGGGGGTTCAGCCTATTATCAGCACAAGTTACGGCAAGGGCGATATATTAACTATGATGAATATTTTAAAATATGCCCTGATAAGTGTTATAGCTTTTGCGGTTTTTTTATATTTAGGGGTGTTTGCTTTTACCGGGCCCATTGTAAGTATATTTAATAAAGATAATGATTGGCAATTGGCTAAAATTGCTTTTGACGGCCTGCGTTTATATTTTAGCGCCTTTATTTTTGTGGGGATAAATATTGTTGCGGCCTCCTTTTTCAGCGCCGTAGAGCTGCCTTTTAAATCCTTTTTAATTTCAATTTTAAGGGGGGGTTTAATAATTATTCCTCTGGTTTTTCTTCTTTCTCACCTTTTAGGGGTTGCCGGCGTTTGGCTTTCCTACCCCTTTGGGGAATTTATAACCTTTGTTTTTGCTCTTTATTGCCTTTTAAAAACCCGCAAAAACTTAGTGCTAAAAGCTAATTAATTTAAGTCTTATTTTATTAAGGGCCTTGTAGTTTTTTAGATATTTCTATAAACCAATAGCTTTTATGATAGGGCAGGCGGCGTATGCCGCCTGCCCTATCGTTATTTCGGCGGTCTTTTGCCCGCTTTAGGCTTTCTGGATTATACAAGCATTGGTATAGATTGCCGGCCCCTTATATGATAAAATGATTTTAAATATTAAGATAAAATATCAGGTGGTGACTGATATGTTCGCAGATCAAGCATATTCTCTGCATACTGTTGGGCTTATGGCCGCAACAATTATTTGCGTACTTTCGGTTGCCGTCCTTTTGGCTTTAGGGGGCGAAAAACTATATAAACGCCCCTTATTTTGGATGCTTATAGCGATGCTTCTTTCCCTTGCGGCATTTGCTGCCCTAAGGTTTGTATTGCTGATTGCGCCGACGGAGAATATTTATAATGCAGTTAGAAAAATTCAAACCGCCGCAGGGGCGGTAGCGGCTGCCGCGCCGCTGATAGTTTTGCTTGCCCTGATTATCAGAAAGTATTCGGCAGGGCTTATTTTTGCGCTGGCGGTTATTTCCTTTTTGAATATTTTGGGGACAGCGATAGTTTTGCAAACCGGAGCTCTAAGCAGTATGGATTTTTACCCTGCCGCTTCTTTTTTCGTCTTCTGTGGTTTTTGCCTGTTTTTTTCTAAAAATCTATTCCCTGAGCTTTCCGCTCTTTCCCCGGAGGTTTTTTTAAATGAGCCTCAGGATATTATCCTTGTATTTGACCGTTGGGGCAAGCTTATGAAAGCAAATAAAAATGCCATGGAGGTCTTTAATCCCCATGAGGCTATGGCCCGTGAAGAATTTGACGCCGTGCTCAAAAGGGATAGTACCGTACACGGAGATAAAACGATAGCGCTTTTTAACCAAGGGGAAAAGAGATATTTTCAGTATAGTGAAACAAGGGTGAAAAAGCGGGGGGATGCACTCCTTGCAACGGTGCTGATATTTTCCGATATAAGCGAGATTATGCTCTTAAAATCCGAGCTAGGGGATAGAAATCAAAGGCTTAAGGCCCAAGGGGAAAAACTGGCGGCATACATAAAAACCGTTGAAAGCCTTGAGGCCGAGGAAGAAAAAGAAAAAATAGTGCGCAGGATTGAGCAGGCGATAGGGGAGAGGCTGGAAGGCCTAGCCCGGGAAATGGAATCAGACAAGGCCTCGGAAAACCTGCCCCGGATTATCGCAACCTGCCGGGAGATTATGGCGGGGGTGCGCCTGGCTGTTTCCGGATCTGCCAAAACAGGGGAAGGAGATAAAAGAGATGATTAAGGTAGCAATCGCCGACGACCAGGTGCTGCTTCGGGAAATGCTTTCCATGATACTCACCGCCGAGGAGGGGATAGAGGTTGTGGGTTTAGCCGGCAACGGGGAAGAAATCATCAGCCTTTGCCGGGAAAAAGCCCCGGATCTTGCGCTGCTTGATTTGAAAATGCCCGGCAGCGGCGGTATTTATGCTTTAGAGGCGCTAAAAAAAGAAATGCCGCAAATTAAGGCGGTTATGCTTACCACCTTCAGCGACGAAAAAAGCGTTTTGGAGGCTTTTCAAAAAGGGGCGGACGGCTATGTGCTTAAGGATATCAAGCCGGAACTGCTGTCTATGGCTGTAAGGTGTGCCTATAACGGGCTCTTTGTTATGCAGGAGAGTATAGCGGGGCTTGTCCGCGAAAATATAAAGCCCGGCGCATCACGCCTTTTTGATAAGCTTGAGGCTTTGCATGATGAGTACGGGCTGGACGCCATTGACAGAAAGCTTATCCGCCTCCTTGTAGAGGGTAAAAGCAATAAGGAGATTGGGGAGGCTTTGAATTTTTCGGAAGGGACGATTAAAAACAGAATCACCCGTATATTAGCTGTTACAGAGCTCAAGGACAGAACGCAAATTGCCGTCTTCGCTCTGCAAAATAGTATTATCTGATGCAGGCAGCACGGCCTCCACACAAAAACCCCGGCAGCCCAGGGTGCGGCAGGAAAGATTACCCCCTAAGGCCCGGGCTCTTTCTTCCATGCCTGTAATTCCCATCCCTTTTTCAATTTTAGCGCAGCCGCGGCCATCGTCAATAATATATAGCCGCGTTTCATATTCCCCGCCTTTTAAAATGATGTCGATTTTAGCGCAGCCGCCGTGCCGCAGAGCGTTTGTAAGGCTCTCGCGGCATATTTTATAAAGAGCATCCGCCCTCTGGGGAGAAAGGCTTATATCCGCGGCGCTTATCTCTATTGCAACCGGGATGTCTGAGAGTTCCCCCATAAGTTCATTAAGCCGTTGGCGGATGTTTTTGCCGGTTTCCTGTTTTTCCGGAGAAGACTCCCTGAGTTTTGGCAGCCCTTTTTTAAGAATATCCGCCGCCTGTTGTATATATCCGCTGCGGCTCCGCTCATGAGAAAGCCGGGCCATTTCTAAAAGAGACAGGGCCAGCATAACCGAATGGCCTAAAATATCATGGGCTTCTGCCGCCATAATATTGCGGGTTTTTGCCGCAACAAGCTTTCTTTGGGCCTCGGCCTGATGCGAAAGTTTTTCGTTTACCGCGGCTAAAGCCTTATTTTTTTCTTCCAGATCTGCAAGAGCCGCCTGCTTTTCGCTGATATCCATAAAGCGGATAAATGCCCCCGCTTTCCCAACCGGGCGGGATAACACCCGGATATACCCGCCATTTTTATTTTGAAAGGTGAAATCCTGCGCTTTATCCGGGGCAAAGGAAAGGTGAGCCGTTCCTTTTTTTACTTCATAATCAAGTAATAAAACGCCTTCTTCCGTATACAGGGAGGCGTCTTTGAGCATTTTTTGCAGCGTTCCGTTAATATAGGCTGTTTTACCGCCGCAGGTGAGCAAAATACCGCTGGGGACATCAAAAAGGGCTGTTCCCAGCGCAATATTGAGGCTGTCGAAAAGCTCCAGCTTAAATGTGGCGAAGGCAAAGAGGGCAAGAGAAATAGATGCCGAAACCGGCGTAATATCAAAAGGCGGAGTAAAGCCGAATATGGCCTTAAACCATTTAAAAACATATAAGAGATTAGCGGCTATGGGAATAAGTATGGCTATGGCAAAGAGAAAAGCCTGTATGCGTTTTTGCCCGAAGGATGCAAAATAGACCCTTACGCAGAGCAAAACACATAGAAGGAGCAATGCAAAATGCAGAGCCTGCTGTATGTAAAAAATAGGGCCAAAGCTGTCGCCCCAGAAATCAAAATGAGAGTAAAATAAATGGTGCAGCGGATTTGTTATAACCGCAATAAGCATTGCCGAGGATAAACCATATAAAATATACATAATCCTTTTAGGAGGAGGGGAGCCCTTTGCGAAAATATGGGCAAAGCGGACAAAAAATGCGCTTAAAAAACAGACCCCTGCATACTGGCAGGCTACAAAGAAAAATTTTAGCGGTGCATTGGGGGCAAAAGTTTTAAGCAATTTAGAGATTATCCAAAGAGCCAATATGCCCTGGAGCAGCAGGAAATTTTTAAGAAGGGGGCTTTTCTTCGCTTTAAGGAAGATAAGAGTGTTAATAAAAGCCAGAAGAAATAAAGCGGGGATATGGAATATTACAATATAATATGATTCGAACATGAATAATTCATCCATAAATTTCCCTCCCCCTAAGCATATTTGGCCGCAAGTCACCGATTGGGTGACTTGCGGCACTCTTTTATCCTGATATAAAAAAGTATAATAAAATTAGAGGATAGTGTCAAATTCAATTCCGGCCGCTAAATGCTGTTTTGAGCTTAAAGGCATATTGGGATATGGGGCATTACGCTTATGCGGGTAT
The DNA here is from genome assembly GCA_040767605.1 of Clostridiales bacterium. Classification (GTDB taxonomy): domain Bacteria; phylum Bacillota; class Dehalobacteriia; order UBA4068; family UBA4068; genus JAXGOI01. Next base: position 346,662 of record JAXGOI010000001.1, on the reverse strand, counting down.
TTTTACGGCAGGCCTTAGCGATTAATAAGCTTTTTTTAGCCCAGTAAATTAAGGAGGTTTTTATATGCTGAAAAAGAAGAAAGTTTTCCTGTTTTTTGCCGTAATCTCTTTGGGTGTTTGTATTCTGTTTTCGGCCTGTTCAGGCGGGGGTACGGCAGATAAAAATGAAAAGCCGGATTCAGACAACGCATCCGAAACAAGTGCCCAGGCCCCCGAAAACACAGATAAAAAACCCGCCGAACAGCCGGGAGGCTCCGGCTCCACACTGAAAATAAATATCGGAGACGAAGAAGAAGGTGAAAGCGCCAAGCTGCCGGATGCCTATCCCTCGGATATTTTCCCCGTTTATAAGGATAGCTTAATTGTGAGTGCCATAAGCCTGGAAGGCAGCAGCTTTACAATTATGGCTTACTCCAAGGCCGATTATAATGAGGTTGCGGCTTTTTACAAGGAACTGTTAAAGGAGGCGACGGTCACGGCAGAAACGGATTGGGACAAAGCCTTCTCTTCCTGGGGAATGATTGATAAATATACTTATAATTTTGATACCGCTGTAAGCGATGACATAGAGGGATATCAGACATCCATAGCCATCCTGTTAATGCCCGCACAATAAGAAGGCATTGTGTTAAATTAAAAAATAAGGAGGGTGTTATATGAAAAAGCCTTTGCCTATAATTTTTTTGAGTCTGCTGATATGCCTTACCCTGCTGCCTTCTAATGTGCTTGCCGCTCCCTGGTTCATCACCTTTACTACCGATTTAGAACCGGAATATGAGGTGCCGGAAGGCGGAGCCCTGACACTTCTCATTGAGGCAAAAATCGGCAATACCCAAAACCCTGTGGGCTGGACTTACAGCTATCAGTGGTATAAAAAGGCGTCTATGGCCATTATGTTTAGTGAGACTAAAATAACGAGTAGCAGCTATGCCATTACTTCCGCTTCAAAAATGTACAGTGCGGGGCAATATTACTGCAAAGTTACGGCAACCCACACCGACGGCACAACCGTATCGGGAAACAGCACAATAACAACTGTTAAGGTTGTGGACGGCGCCGCGCTGCCGGTAATAGATTCGCCCCTTACGGCCCCGCCAATTATTTATGCGGAAAAGAGCACCGGCATCCCGGGGACCCCCCTGAAGGTACAGGCTCATTCCCCAGATGGGGGAACGCTTTCCTATCAATGGTATGCTATGAGTGAGCGCTATATTGAAAATGGCTTTAATTCAGTTGTCGCCTTTGGGGCTCAGACGGATACGCTCCCGGTTCAAAACTATACATCTGCCGGTGTTATCTATTATAGATGCGAGGTTAAAAATACTAAGGAAGGCGCGGCGAGAACAGCATGGTCGCCTGTTTTCACCGTCAGCGTAAATCCCACCGCCGATATTTCCTATTGGTCGGGAGAAACGGCGGCAACTGTCGGCAGCGGCCAAGAGTTCCTTCTCAGCCTGGCCTTAACTCCCCATGATTACGGAACAATTTCCTATAAATGGTTCAGGGAATCCGGCGGGGCATGGATTCAAGACGGCTCAGACAGCGGTTCGTATATTGTGGATACCTCCGCTGTAGGGGTGTTTCGCTTCTACTGTATTGTAACGATTAAATCCTATGGCGCATCTAAAGCCTTTGAAACGGTTCCCTTCACCGTTACCGTGACGGAAACACCGGGGGATATAGCGCCCCCGGAGCCCCCGTATTATTTCCCCTTTAGCGATGTGGCGGCCGCTGCATGGTATAGGGGGGATGTGGAAATTGCCCATAAAAACGGCCTGATTAACGGCATCTCCGCGACTATCTATGCGCCGGAAAATAATATGACCATAGCCGAGGGGATTAAGCTGGCGGCTTGTATGCATCAATTATATCATATCGGTTCGGTAACTCTGGCAAACGGAACCCCGTGGTACAGCACCTATGTAGATTATGCTTTGACTAACAATATAATTAGCGGTACATATACAGACTATAATGCTAAAATTACCCGCCGCGAGTTTGTAAATATTTTTTATAACGCCTTGCCTGCTTCCGAGTATACGGTAAAGAATACAGTTGCCGATGGGGCAATACCCGATGTTCCTTTATCGTCCCAATATGCAAATAAAATCTATGGCTTCTACCGCGCGGGTATACTTATAGGCAGCGATGTTAAGGGAATTTTTAACCCCACCTCCAATATAAAACGCAGCGAAGTGGCGGCTATTCTTACTCGCATGTTTGACAAAACCGCAAGGAAAAGCATAAATTTACCCTAAGGCGGATACTCCGAATAGGGGAGATTAGCTTATAATTTCCTCATTTATGCAAATAAGAGAATAAAACGAAAAGCAGACTTCTTTGATACTTTAAGAGAAAGCCTGCTTTTCTGCTGTCTGGCATTGATTAGCTCTTGCTTTATTTACTGCCTCTAGGATTTATAGCCCATAGTTTCAGGCTTTTGGCGGGTAAATTAATTTTAAGCTTAAATTTTAATCAGGATTATTTAAAATTTCTTGCCCGGGGCGGCTTATTATGTTATTATACATTTGGTGCAAATATAATTTAAAAAACCACTGGGAGAGCCGGTTAGGCCGGCTGAGAAAAGGACCCGTAAAAGTCTTTGATCCCCATAACCTGAACTGGATTATACCAGCGTAGGGAAGTGCGATTGCAGCAGGCAATTAAACTGCGTTTTAAGCATAAACCCTATGGGTTTATGCTTTTTATTTTTTATTCAAAGGAGCCGGCTTATGAAATCAAAAAAATTGACAACCGCCGCATTATTTGTTGCAATTGGAGTTACAAGCTCTCATTTAATTTATATTCCTGTGGGTATTGCTAAGGCCTTCCCGGTGCAGCATTGTATAAATCTTTTGGCGGCAATTCTTTTTGGCCCCCAATACGCGGCCTTAATTGCCTTTATTATCTCTCTTTTGCGCAATATTTTGGGAACAGGCTCTCTTTTTGCCTTCCCCGGGAGTATTATTGGGGCGGCTCTCTCAGGGATTATGTTTAAGCTAAGCGAAAAGCCCCTTTGGGCTTTAGGCGGCGAGGTTATAGGTACGGGAATTTTGGGCTCTTTAATTTCCTATCCTATTGCAAAATATATTATGGGGACGGAGCTTGCCGCGTTTTTCTTTGTTATACCCTTTCTTTTAAGCTCCATTGCCGGGGCTTTAATGGGTTTTTTAATTTACGGCCTGCTTTTTAAACACAAATTAGGCCCCGGTAATTAAAAAGGCCGCCTAAAGCGGCCTTTAAATCAGCGGGCGCTGCCTTGCATAATACTGCCCTCTTTAAAAAATATCCGCGCATTATGCATTATATCGCTGATTAAAAGCTTGGAAGAACCCATGATAATTTTTGTGCCGGGGTAAATGGTTTCGCTGCAAATTATTTGCCCGTAGCCTTTATCATGGATATCTTTAAGAATTTTTTTAAATTCGGTTTTTGCCTCTGCCAGCAGGTTTTTAGTTGTATTATAGCTATAGTTAACGCTTTCCATGGTCTCCTGTTTTTCGGGGGGGAGGCGCCCAGCCTCATTTAATTGATTAAACAAGGTAACCAAGGGCTTAAGGGTTTCTATTTGTTTTTCATATTTCGGGATTAAAACTTTTAATTCCTCCTGCCTTTCGAGAATATCAGAATCTGTCCCCAGTTCCAGCCGGGTTTTAACATTGGCATCAGAACCAATTGTTCTTGCCTCAATATCTTTCCCTACTATGCAGCTGCCGCCGATAATTCTGGATATCATACCAATGGTTTTAAGGTTTCTGCCGCATTTAATTTGGCTGTTTAAAATATATTCTGCGGTAATGTCTCCCTTTACTAAAATGCTGCAGTTTTCTATATAATGGCTTTTTAAATCCCCCTCGCAGCTAAGCTCGCTTCCGGTAATACCCCCCTGAAGCTGGACATTCCCCCCGGAGATAATAGCCGCGTTTTCAACGGTACCCCTAATATCTATATTGCCTCCGGCCTCAATTTTAAAGCCCGGCATAACCATACCCTGAACAACTAAATTTTTTTCTACCTTAATATTGCCGGTGGATACATCGATATTACCCTGAATATAAAAGGTTTCCTTTACATGAATTTTCTGGCCGATAAATTCTACCTGCCCGTCGATTTGAGATAATATCTTTGTGCCGTCCTGGCTTAGCTCCGTATTTTGCCCTAAATATGAGGGTACAGCCTGCCCTGTTTTTTGTTTCAGCTCTCTGCCTAAAACAGAAATTCCCGGCAGACCCTCCGTAGGCAGGGTAATTTTACATAATACCTGGCCTTTTTTTACATTTTCCACAATTCCTAAATCATAAAAATCTATTTTACCATTACCTATATCCTTTGGCTTAAAGGTCTTTTCTTCGGTTTCAATTAAAAATTCGGCGGTACCGTCAACTCCGTTTTCAGGCGGTGTTCCCCGGGCAATTAAAAGCTTGCTATTGTAAAGAGGTTTATTCGCCAGCGCCTCAAGCTTGGCATAATCAATATTATGCTTAATGCCTTTCTCTTCCAGGGCTTTTTTTAAGCTGTTTAAATCAGGAACAGCCCCCCCGTTACTGGGGGGCTCAATATATATAAAGGCAAGGAGGCTGCCAATGGCAATTTCTGCTTTTACTTTTGCGTCAATAGGGGGGGGAGGAGGCTCGCTTGGGCCTTCCTCCGGGCTTTCAGAAGGCTCTGTTGGGTTTTCGGCTTTGTTTTCCTCCATATTTAGTTTTTCATCTGTTTTTTTATCTAACTCCTCATTTAATTCAACTTCTAATAATTCAACTTCTAAATCTTTATTCAAATTTTTATTTATGTCTTTATTTATATCTTTATTTAAATATTCATCATTTAAATCTTCATCCGGATTTTTATTTATGTCCTCATCGCTTTTTGCAATTAAATCCACACCAAAAGCATCAGCTTGGGGCTGATTATTTGGGGGGCTTTCAACATAAGCGGGAAGCTTTTGGTTTTTCTTTTTTTTTCTTGCAAAAAGCTTCATTATGCATACTTCCTTTTATTGCATTTAAAGCCATAAACAGATGTTTTAAGTAAATAAACAAGGCTATACCTCTAATACATATTTTATATCGGCAAAATTCAGGAATAATCCAACAAAAAAAAGCAAAAGAACATAGCCTATAATTACTGATTGTTTTATGCTAATTTTTATAAGTAAGCAATAAAAAAGCAAAGGCCCCTTTAAAAGCCTGCTTTATAAAGGAATTTATATTTTAGATTAGCAGCCTGGGGGGTTTACATTCCCGGATTAATCATCTATATAAGAAGGATCAGGATTAAAATATCTATCATTAGCTATTTTTAATATAGACTAAAAAACAAAGAGGGCTAATGCCCCCTTTGCTTTTCTTTAAGTTTTTGGCATCGCAATTTAAATTGCCGCTTTTTTTCAGCCTCTTTTTCACCGCTAATTAATTTTTTGCGGATTAATTTTCCTTCTTAATGCTGAATCTTCAGAGCCTGCTGTGACTTTGTTCCTGCTCCCGTATCTTGCAGCTGTTTGCTGATTTGCCTCTGCAGCCGCTTTGGGTTAATCCGTTTTTCTTCAAAAAGCACATTGTTTAAATTTGGGCTAAAATGTAGATTATGATAGTTTTTTTGTGTAAATTCATAAATTTCATAATCCTTAGGTTCTGCCCCGAATCTTATTTTACAAACACTATAGTCGTCATTATTCCAATATTCATAAACGCCAACCCATAGAGGTTCATCAAAAAAAACCGTTAATTTAGTCTTAGTTTTAAGCACAACAAAATCCTCCTTTAATCTTAAATGCAAAGAGGGGACAACCAAGGAGGCAGGTTACTGACAGCCGTCGCTGCATCCGGACTACCAACCGGAATTGTGTTTTTATCTTTGCGAATAAATTTCAACATATAAAGTTTAAGTTTAATAGGGGTAAAATATTTCTAGGTTGCTTTTGGCAGCAAATTTCTCAATAGTATTGTCCTGGGTTTTAAAAGGGGAGAGTATTTATTACTTATCTTAAGGGCAGGGCGATACTTTTTTTATAAGTTCTCCGGGGGAAAACCTGCTTTTAATTTTTATCCCCAAATATGTTCAGGCCTAAAAAATCTTTTTTTACAGAGGCGTTTTTCAGCCTTGATTTCCCCAGAAGCTCTATTATTTCATCTTCAGTGTATGCAGCATTAAGTGAGCTTAGGAAGCCGGGGCGGATTTTCTTTGGTTTGCTTAAAAAATATATAGACCATTTAACAAAGGGGTTAATATTCCGTCTCATATCGGTTAGGCAATATTTCCCTCCCGGTTTTAAAACCCTGAAGATTTCATTAAAAACTCTGATGGGGTCTTCCCATTCATGAAGGGAACCATTGGAAAAGACCGCGTCAAAAGCTTCGTCTTCAAAAGGCATTCTCATAGCATTACCCTGAATATATCTAGCTCTTTCTTCAAAACCGTATTCTTCAGAGTTTTTTTCTGCCAGTTTAATCATATTGGGGCTTATTTCACACCCTGTAAGCCTTGAATTAGAGGATTTTTTCAGCCATTCCAGGCCAATATAGCCCGGGCCCGGGCCAATTTCCAGCACATTACCTGATATTATCCCCGCCTTAAAAAAAGTATCCAGATTATCCCAGCCCCTATCCCGCATTATTCTTGCAAAACGGTCAAATATTTCTGTATTTATCTCTTCCTGTATACCCTCATTTGTTTCAATAATTCTTTCCTTTACCATACAAATTCCCCCTAATAAATCTTATCTAAATAATTTATCCTAGGCGCTAAGGCCCTTTAAGGTCTCTTTTGCCCATTCCAGCTCGGCTCTATAATGGTGTTCATGGTGGCTGAAAATAATATTCACCATCGTTTTCATCTCCTCCGGCACCAGATTTAGAGTTTCTCTTTTATGGTTTTGAATAAAAGATATTGTTTTAATAAGCCCGTTGATATAAGCCTCAAGACTCAGAGTAATTTGACAAATATCCAGATAATCGGAAAAGAAGAAGATTCCGTCTGAGGCGAAGGTAGGGCGGTAATTAAAGTTAAGGAGCTCCCTTAATAGCCTCTGGAACTCTTTTTTGCCTTTTTCGTTAATGGCGTAAATAGTCTTTTCCGCCTTATGGACTTTTATTTCCCTATCGGCAGTAAGATACCCTGATTTCGCCAGTTTTTCTAAATGGTAATAAATAGACGGAAGTTTAATTTGAGTAAAATCCGCCAGCTGGCTGCTGATATTTTTCTTAATTATATACCCATGCTGGGGCCCGTATCTTTGCAGCAGGCCAAATATATATATTGGTATCATTATACGCTCCTTAAATAATAGTCAGTGCTGACTATTATTTTACTCAAGGCTGACTATTTGTCAAGCACTAACTGTAAAATTTATCTATAGCCTTTCAGCCAAAATAAACATGACAAAATGTTTTTGCCGCTATATACTAATAGGTATAGGAATTATTTTAATGGCAAAATCTGATAGCCGGGTATATATGTTAGCTTACTTTGGGAACATATTTAAAAAGGTTTCTTAAACCATATAGCCTTGCTTAGTTTTGCCGTAAATATATTGGCGGTGGTTTTTATGGAGAAGGGCAGGTTTTTGGGAATTAAAGTAAAAGAATATGAGGAATGGTTCACTAAAAACGATAAGCTCTTTGCCTCGGAGCTTGCTATAATCAAAGAGCTTTTGCCCCCCGTTGGCCGGGGAATAGAAATTGGGGTCGGCATAGGGATTTTTGCTCATGCCCTGGGTATAGATTACGGCATAGAGCCCTCTGAGGATATGGCTGCTTTGGCCCTTAAAAGAGGGATTAAAGCTATAAAGGCGAAGGCGGAGGATATTCCTCTAAAAGACGGTTCTTTTCAGTTTGCCCTTATGGTAACGGTTGATTGTTTTTTAGAGGATATTGCCAAGGCTTTTAGAGAAATCCATAGAATTCTTGTAAAAGACGGTATTTTTATTATCGCCTTTTTAGATAAAGATACCCCCCTGGGGCAGGAATATGAAAAAAATAAGCCTAAAAGCAGGAGCTACAAAAATGCCAAATTTCATACCGCGGAGGAAATAGAAAAATACTTGAAAAATGCGGATTATAAAATACTTGCAAGAAAACAAACAATTTTTACTTTGGAAAATAAATATCAGGAAAGCAAAGACGGCTGCGGCCAGGGTGTTTTTGCGGTAATTAAGGCCATATGCGCTTAAATAGCCAAAAAGCCTTAGGGCAAAGGCTGTTATTCGCCTTTAAAGCCCCAGCTTTTATATTTTAATGATTCAATATATTTTAAATCCGATAATATTTTGGCGGGAGAAACCGGTTAAAACCCCAGGAGGCAGGCCTGCTATGAGTTTATCTTAAAAAGATATCAAAAGAATATCTAAAAGGGGAGGGATATAAATGGCAAATTTTGAAGATATAAAACAGAAAATTATGGCAGACCCCATGAATGAGGAATATACAAAAAGAGGGATACCTCCTTTATTTAAAGCCTCAAAAGAGGCTAAGATGGTTATAGTCGGCCAGGCTCCGGGGCGTAAGGCGGAAGAAACCCGCCTTTTTTGGAATGATTTAAGCGGCGACCGCCTGCGGGAATGGATGGGGATAACAAGAGAAGTTTTTTACGGTCATGATAGCATCGCCCAATTGCCGATGGATTTTTATTATCCCGGTAAGGCAAAAACCGGAGATAAGCCTCCCCGTAAAGGTTTTGGCGAAAAATGGCATCCCCTTTTATTAAAAGAGATGCCTAAAGTAGAAATTATAATCCTCATTGGTAATTATGCTCAAAAGTATTATTTAGGAGAAAAATGCCGGGAAAATCTAACCGAAACCGTAAGAAACTTTCGTGAATATTTGCCAAAATATTTGCCTTTGGTACATCCCTCACCCTTGAACCTGATTTGGCTAAAAAGAAACTCCTGGTTTGAAGAGGAAGTATTGCCCGTTTTAAAAGAAATTGCAGCAAAAAGCCTCCTTATTAATAATTAAAAAAAATATTCTGTCCAAATTTTGCTTACCTTAGGGAAATTTTTGTTTACGGGTTAATTTAAAAGAGCAAAGGCGGGGTTTGGTCCTCACCCGCCTTTTGGGCCTCATAATAAATGGCGTTTAAAATACTTATTTTTAAGTAGGAGCATTAAAAAGCTTTAATCTGCCCCCAATAAAACAAGATTGCTTTAGGCGGTGATATTTTGCCAGGTTTCTATTTTACATACGGAGAAAAGGAAAAAGAATACTTAAAAAGCAAAGATAAAAAACTTGCCCTGGTAATTGATAAAATCGGTCATATACACCGGGAGACGGAGCCGGATTTATTCTCCGCCATCGTTAATTCAATTATCGGCCAGCAAATATCAAGCAAAGCCCATAAAACCGTTTGGCTAAGGCTTCAGGCCGAGCTGGGGGAAATAAACCCGGATACCGTTTTAAATGCCGGAGCCTTAAAAATTCAACAGCTTGGCACAACATTTAAAAAGGCGGATTATATTTTGGATTTTGCCGCAAGTGTAAAATCCGGCAAATTTAGGCTTAATACTCTAAATATGCTGCCGGATAATGAGGCTATGGCCGAGCTTATGACTTTAAAGGGTGTCGGCATTTGGACGGGGGAAATGGTTATGCTGTTTTGCCTGCAAAGGCCGAATATTTTAAGCTATGGAGATTTAGCCATTAGAAGAGGAATGTGCATGGTGTATAATCATAAAGAGATGAATAAGGAACGCTTTGAGAGATATCGCAGGCGCCTAAGCCCCTATTGCAGTGTAGCAAGCCTTTATTTTTGGGCGGTGGCAGGGGGCGCTTATAAATAGCGGGCACAGATAATCGGGAATATATAATAGATGATTTAATTTATATAAATTATTATCAAGCCGGGTAAAGAAAGCGCCTGTATTAGCCTTAAAAATAAAGAGAGGATAGGGGAGGGGAATAATATATTGTTCAAAACCATATAAATCTCCGCTGGGGGATATAATATTTGCCTTTGATGATGAGAATCTTATTGGCCTTTGGATTAGCGGCCAAAAATATTTTAAAAACACAATGCCCGATAATATTAAAATCATAGATAATCATCAGGTTTTAAATAAAGTCAAAGCTTGGCTGGATGATTATTTTGCCGGCCTTAAGCCCCCTGTATCATCTTTACCCCTAGCCCCCATAGGGGGGGAATTCAGGCAGCGGGTATGGAAAATTCTTCTGGAAATACCCTATGGCGGCCTTAGAACATATGGCGGCATTGCCAAAGAAATAGCGGCGGAGATGGGGAGGAGCAGTATGTCTTCCCAGGCTGTGGGGAATGCCGTGGGGCATAATCCCATTTCAATTATAATTCCCTGCCACCGGGTAGTGGGCTCAAATGGCAGCCTCACGGGTTATGCCGGGGGGATTGAAAAAAAGCTTATGCTTTTGAGGCATGAAGGGGCGGATATTAATTCATTATTTATACCCAAAAAAGGGACGGCCCTTTAAAAAACCGCCTTTGCCTGCTTATTTAAAATAATTAAGATTAAAACTAATCGGGATTTAATTTGTTAGATAGTAAATGTCGGAAAATAAGGGACTGAAATAATTTAATGGAAGCGGAGCATAAATATAATAAAAGGGCGGTAATAAGGTTTGCCGGCGCTTTTATAGCTTGGGTAATAGGTTCGGGTTTTGCCACTGGGCAAGAGGTTTTGCAGTTTTTTACAAGCTACGGCTATTTAAGCTATGGTGTTATTATAATTAATTTAATCGGTTTTTTATTCTTAGGACGGATTATATTTATTAACGGTTTTAAGCATAAAAAAACCGCTTCTTTTAATCATTTTAAATATTATTGCGGAAAAAGAGTTGGGCAAATATATTCCTTGCTTATTCCAGTTATTCTGGCTTTAATTATGCCTATATTTATTTCCGGCGCCGGGGCGACATTTTTTGAATGCTTCGGTATAAAGCATTATATCGGTTCGGCAATTATGGCTATAGCGGTTTTATATGCCTATCTTATAGGTTTTGAACGGCTGCTTAAAATAGTTTCTTCCATTGGTCCTTTTATAATTATTTTTTTAATTTTAGTTGGATTAATTAGTATTTTTAAAAATTACCCTAATTTTAGCGGTGTAAAAGAGTATACAATTAGCCTGAATGAATTTAAACCGGTATCAAATTGGTTTTTAAGCGGTATATTATATTTATCCCTGGTTTTTTTAGGAGGCAGTACATATTTTACTAAAATTGGCATGACGGCCGAAAATAAAAAGGATGCTAAGTACGGGGCTTTATGGGGCGCTCTGGCCTTAGTTTTAGCCATTGCAATTATTAATACGGCGATTTTACTGAATGCAGGAGATGTTTTAAAATTAGCAGTTCCAGTATTGTTTTTAGCTAAAAAAATATCCATACTCTTTGGGGGGTTTTTCTCAATAGTTGTGCTTTTAGGGATGTTTTCTGCCTGCTCTACTATGATGTGGTCTGTTTGCAGCCGTTTTATCTGGGGGGGTAAAAGAGGCAATAAAGTTTTTGCGGTTTTTATTACAATCTGCATTTATATTTTAGGGCTACTCCCTTTCGGTAGGCTTATTGCCATCTTCTATCCGTTTATCGGCTATGCAGGATTGATATATATGTTTTGTGTAGCTTATAGGGGGCTAAAAGTCTATTTTACAAAGGAGGCAAAAGGAAGTCATATATGAAAACCTAGGTAAATATTTAGGTAAATAAATAGGGTTAGAAGGTTATAAATAAAACCAATGATGCAAAACAGATGCGGGAAAGTATTAGGTGAATTTAATTTGGAAATGCCCGGCTTCAAACGCTGGAAGTAGCCGGGAATAGCTAAAAATAGGAGAAGATAATGAGTAAAAACAAGGAATATAATGTTGGTAGCGGTCGCACAGCCCTTAAGGCTCAGTTGCAAAATACAGGACGAGGTTTAAATATTTTGCTTACCGGCGGAGATAGCCCACATATTGGCGGCGTAGTTTTGGCTATACCGCGCCCCAGCTTAAAAGGGGATGGCAGCCAAAGCGCAGACAGCTTTATTATTCCAGTTCCGGGGCATAAGGATCATTTGCTGGCTCAGCCAATGGCCGAAGCTTTAGCTGCTGCCACAGGTCAACCCTGTGCAGTTACAGCGGGAGTGCATAGTGATGATATAACTTCGGATGAAATTTCTTCCTGTTATCAGAACTTAAATGAATTAATAAAGTTGCTTCTTGCGGATATATGATTTTATAGCCGGAAGTAAAACACTGCCTTACGGCAATACGGTTATGTCTGATATAATCGGCTTCCCTGAGCCGGAAGAGGAGCCTTTCCGCTTCCACCATCAAAGATCCAAATACAGAAAATCAACAGCTATAATTAAATTCGGCGAGCGTCATAAAATGATGATTTGCCGCCGTAAAGTACTTAGCTCTGGCGCAACTATTTTAGACAGAGTTATGATGACGGATTTAGTTAAAAAAGATGGCAGAATAGCCGGTGCTGTGGGCTTTAATACCCAAACAGGGGATTACTATGTTATTGAGGCCAAAGCCGTGGTAATTTCCACCGGTTCTCTTACCTTCCGCCCCGCATATTACGGGATTCAGTTTAATGCCGGTGAAGGTTTAACAATGGGTTACAGAGCCGGAGCAGAATTAGCCAGCATGGAATTTGGTTCCGGTATGTGGGCGGTTAAAGATTGTGATGCCGTCTGTGTTAACGGCCCCGTTGCCGAGCTTGGCATGACCCATGACCGGGTAACCAATGGCTTGGGCGAAGAATTCTTAGATGCCGGCGCCACCCTTCCCACCAATATCCATTGGCCTTTGGAAGTGCATAAGGGGAATGGGCCTTTATATCATGAGCCTTACGGATATGATAGATCCGAGCATGTGGAAGCTTTGAAAAAATATAATGAAACAGCCGAAGGCCCCTGGATTACAATGCTGGACAGAGCGGGCATAGATATATTCAATGACCGTTTTGAGCAGATTATGTGCTTCTTAGGGAATATTTTCCCCGGCGGTTTACGGGTTAATACAGATTGCGAAACTAATATACCCGGCCTTTATGCGGCAGGGGATTCCTCCGGTACAAACTTTACCGGCCCAACCTATGCCACTTTAGGCAGCGGTATGTGCAGCGCTGCTGTTACAGGCCATAGATCCGGCACAAATGCGGCCGCCTTTGCCTTAAAATCTTCTCAGCTTGGTGTAAGCCAGGCGGAAGCCGATAGCTTTAAAGAGTTGATTATGAGCCCCTTGGAGCGCAAGAGCGGCTTTAAGCCGGAACATGTTTTATTGCGCATTCAGCAGACAATTTTACCCTATGAAGTAAGACAAATTATGCATGAGAAACGCCTTGAGGCTGCTCTTACCATGTTTGATTTTTTCAGAGATCATTTCCTCCCCAAAACCTTCGCCTTGGATTCCCATGAGCTTAGGAATTACCATGAGGTAAGAAGCTTGATTACCGGGGCGGATATTATGCTTAAAACTGCCATAAACAGAAAAGAATCCAGAGGCTGGTTCTTCAGGGAAGATTATCCTCATAGAGACGATAAAAACTGGCTGAAATGGCAAATTGTTAAGCAGGATGAAAACGGCCAGGTCTCAATTCATACCGAGGATGTTCCGGAAGAATGGAAGGGCGACCTTTCCTTGCCTGAATCTGAGAGATACCTCTTGCAATACGGATACAATGAGGAGGACTAAACCATGACAATAAAAACAATTGATAAAATTAAATGCACCGGCTGCAAAATATGCATCGATGCCTGCCCTATGGATGTTATCCGTTTTGATGAAGAGACGGAAACAGCCGTAATAAAGTATGAAAAGGATTGCATTTGCTGCTATAACTGTGAAGAAGATTGCCCCACCGGTGCAATCTATGTAGACCCCCTGCGTTTTTACCCCATTCCCCCCGCTTTTTAAAATTGCTTAAGCCTATAAGCGCCTTTGCGCTGATTTTTGGCGGCAAAATTAATTTTAACGGGGCTGCTTTGGTAAAACAGGCGGAATGGAAAAGCAGCTTATATTTACAAAATAAAAAAGAAGCAGAATTTCTGCTTCTTTTTTATTTATAAGATAAACTTTTTAAGCGGTAAAATTAGAGAATACTATCTCCCCGTTTTTGTAAAAGCTCGGCCATTTCTTCAGCCCCCGCCTTAATATGATAAGATAATTGCTCTGCGGCTGTATTATAATCTCTGGCCTTAAGGGAGGCAATCATCAGTAAAAGCTCATCAATGGCCTCTTTAATATTGGTGTAAGTGGCATTTTTTGAAAAGAGCTTAAAATAGCGTGAGGTAATATGGCTTATGCTCTGGCTGATGCCGATTAAAAAAGAGTTATTGCTTTTTAAAGTAATTAATTTATGAAAATCTTCATCCAAATGATTAACAGCGTCATACTCAACAACTTCGCCTCTTGCCAGCTTTTCTTTTAAATCCAGCAAGGCGTTTTCTAAATTACTTATTTCCTCATCGGTAATATAATTTAATGAAGATTTAAGAGCCTGACATTCTAAGGCGGCCCGCACATCGGTTAAATCATAGGCTTCTTTTAAGGTCATTTGCTTTACATAAACGCCAATATTCTTACTTTCCACCAAACCGTCAATTTCCAACATTTTTAAAGCCTCGCGAATGGGTGTTCTGCTCATCCCTAAAACTTTGGCAAGATAGGGGGCATTTAGATGGTCGCCGGGCTTTAATTCGCCGTTAATAATGGCTTTTTTTATTGATTCATAAGCAATACTGGTATAGTTTTTTTTACCTTCGGCCTTATAAAATTTGTTCATCATATTCTTCTGCTTTCTGGGTTATTATTTTTTTTGTGAGATCAGACTAATAATAGCAAAAAACTATGCTATTGTCAATTAAGCACAGTATAAGCTAATGATTTTTTATTTTGCTTCCTCAAAATTTAACCAGGTTTTTTTAAATTTTTAGTTTATTAAACATAAAAACGGATAAACAAATTAAATATTCCAGGCAAAGATATTTTATTTAAAATATCTTTGCCTAATTTAAATAAGAGAGAGCAGCCTGAACCCCTGGGCAGTAATAAAACAGACAATAACCCCGGTAAGGGTTGGCACCAATAAAGAAATTAAGGTCCATTTCAGGCTTTGGGTTTCTTTTTTTATGGTTAAAAGGGTTGTGCCGCAAGGCCAATGGTTTAGGGAGAAAAGCATCATGGATACAGCCGTAAGCCAAGTCCAGCCATTATCCAAAAACAATTGCCTCATTGCCGTAAGGCTTGTAATTTCAACCATGGCGCCTTTTGCCATATAGCTCATAATTAAAATGGGCAAAACAATTTCATTAGCGGGGAGGCCCAGTATAAAGGCCATAAGAATATAGCCGTCCAAGCCTAAAAGCCGGCCGAAAGGGTTTAAAAACTGCGCGCAATGGCTTAAAAGGCTGGCATTATTAAGCTGGGTATTGGCCATAAGCCAAATTAAAAGCCCGGCGGGGGCGGCCACCATAATTGCTCTGCCTAAAACAAATAGGGTGCGGTCTAAAAAAGAATGAATAATAATCCTCCCTAATTGGGGTTTTCTATAAGGCGGCAATTCCAGGGTAAAGGATGAAGGGAGGCCTTTTAAAATAGTTTTTGATAAAAGCCTGGAAATTATAAGGGTAATGATTATTCCTGAAATTATTGCCGCTAAAACAGTTAGCGCTGCCGAAAGGGAGTAAACTAAACCTGCCTTTACAGGGATAATAAGGCCTGCCAGGGCTATCAAAGTCGGGAATCGCCCATTACAGGGCACAAAATTATTGGTAATTATGGCAATCAGGCGCTCTCTGGGGGAATCAATTATTCTGCAGGCAATAATGCCCGCGGCATTACAGCCAAAGCCCATACACATGGTTAGAGCCTGTTTCCCGTGGGCGCAGGCCTTTTTAAAAAAATGGTCTAAATTAAAGGCTATCCGGGGCAAATAGCCTAAATCTTCCAAAAGGGTAAAAAGGGGAAAAAATATTGCCATAGGGGGCAGCATTACAGAAATTACCCAGGCCAAAGTACGAAAGACCCCTAAAACAAGCATATCATGGAGCCAAGGGGGGGAATTAAGGCGGGCAAATAAAAGGCTCAGCTGCCCCTCTAAACCCCAAAAGGCCTTTGCCAAAAGGGCGGAGGGTAAATTTGCCCCCTGAATTGTCAGCCAGAAAATAAGGCCTAAAAGGGCAAGCATAATGGGGATACCCGTAAGCCTGGAAGTTAAAATTTTGTCTAATTTTCTATCGGCCTCATTATAGCGGGGGTTTTCTTTTTCCACAGCCAGGCGGCTTATTTCCTCCGCCGCCTTAAAGATTTGAAAGACAATTATATCTCTAAAATCTTCAAAACGGCTTCCGGATGATTTAAGCATTTGCCGGGCTTCGTTGAGAGTATTTTCCAGGGCCTTGTTTTTGAGTAAATTTATTTTTAAATGCTCATTAATGGAGTTTATAAGGGAATCATCCCCCTCAAGGAGGCGCAGGGCAGCCCATTTACATTTTAATTCATTATTTAATAAAGGGTTTAACTGCTCGCTTATTATTTTAAGAGCCTTTTCCATGGCCTCTCCGTAGTAAACCTCTTTTGGGGCGGGTTTAATTTCTTCTGCTGCCACCCGGCTAATTAAATCCTTTAATTCCCTTAAGCCTTTACCTTTGCGGGCTGTGGTGCCGATTACGGGTATGCCCAATAAATCCGCAAGCTTATCCAGTTTAAGTTTAATTTTCTTCCGCTTTGCCTCATCCATTAAATTTACGCATAAAATAATTTTATCGCTTATTTCCGTAATTTGGAGAATTAAATTTAAATTCCGCTCCAGGCAAGTGGCATCGGCAACAATAATTGTAACCCGGGGCTTGGCAAAACAAATGAAATCCCGGGCGATTTCTTCATCGGGAGAGTTGGCGAATAAGGAATATGTACCGGGTAAATCTACCAAGGTATATTTTTGGCCCTTATGAGTAAATTTGCCCCGGGCATTGCTAACGGTTTTCCCCGGCCAATTCCCTGTATGCTGCCGCAGGCCGGTAAGGCCGTTAAATACGGTGCTTTTGCCGGTATTGGGGTTGCCCGCCAAGGCAATTATTATATCCTCGGGGTTTTCTGAATCTTTTCCGGGGGTTTTTGAGCAGGCATTAGCTATATTGGGGTTTAAGTTTAATCTCATTAAAATCCCCCTTGATTACTAAACAGATTCCACAAGAATTCCCGAGGCCTCCTCAGAGCGTAAGGCAATTACGGCCCCTCTGATTTCATATGCAATGGGATTCCCCGCCGGGCTTTTGCACAGGGGTTTTACTGTTGTATCATAAATTAAACCTAAATCCAGCATTCTGCGGCGGGTAATTCCCCGGGCGGTAATTAATTTAACTTTGCCCCGGCTGCCAATGGGGAGCTGATTTAAAGGGATTATTTTTATTACCATAAAAAGCGCTCCTTAACTTCTCTTTTTTATTAATTTAAGGGGTTTTTATTGCATTATTTAATAATCAGGATATGACTTTAAAGCTTAATATGTTCAGAAATTAAGGCTTTAAAAGGCTTTGGCCAGAAAATATATCCGGCCCTTTAGAATTATTAAATAAGGTCTTTTAAGAGCCGCGGGCATTATTTAAATCAGGGCCTTATTATAAAAAAACCAAAAAATAAATATGCCATTAAGTGATTAGAAAAAATATAAAAAAGGCTTAACCACTTATGGTTAAGCCTTTAAAAAGCATCAAATTCAAGTATTAATTTTAAGGATTAATTTATAAGCCTAATTTTATAAGTTTAGGAGCCTTGCCGCATTTGTATAAAAAACCTTATCCAGTATATCCGGCGCCCCGGCAAAGGCTTTTTCGCATTCTAAAATTGAATATTTTATTGTGGCAAAGGGGTAATCCGTTCCGAATAAAACCCTGTCTTCCCCTATAAGCTCAACCATTTTAAACATTGTGGCGGCATTTTTAAAGGTTGTATCGGCATAAACATTTTTCCAGCCCTCTTCTTTAATTTTGGCGGCTAAAACATCTAATTCCCAGCCGCAATTACCCCCGGCATGGGCCGCGATTATAGGGTAATCCGGGAAGCGCCGGACAAATTCAAAGAAATAATCCAATTCGCCGTATTCTTTAGGGGATATGGCAATATAGGGGCTGTCGGATTTATAATAATCATTAACCCCAACATGGGGGATTACGGGCAAATTTCTTTCCCCAAAAATTTCCGTTGCGGCTATTGCCCTTTCATCATTTAAAGGGCAATTTTGTAAAATAGGGTGCAGCTTTAAGCCTTTAGCCCCCAGGGCAATATCTTCTATCAGTTTTTGGCGCATTAGAGGAATAGGGAGAGAAAAATCCGCACTGGTAAAGGGAATAATTCTCTCATCAAGCTTAGAGGCGGCCAATGCCTCTTCAAAGCTGGTATTGGGTAAAATGGGATAAGATACGGAATATGCCACCAGGTTTTCATCCATGGATTTTTGAATTGCGGCAAGCCCGCCGTTTTCCCAAACCCTGTATTGCCCGGCATCAATTAAAATATTCTGCTTTTCCTCATCATCAACAATAAGGGGGTCATTATAACCGGATTCTTCCAGATTTTTAAAAGGATCAATATATGGCTTGTGGTCTATGGCCGCAATCTTTTTAAAGGTGATATTCTTTTGCTCATGAAAAATATCCCCCATATGGGTATGAAAATCAATTATCCTCTTAATTCCCATCATCCCTTTCTTAGTTTTTGTTGAATTGAATATAATTTATGCCTGATAAACTTAAATATATTATACTACAGCGGGCCGCTGTTTTCCAGATTTTTAATTCTATTAATATTACTATTTAGCTGGTATTGTATCTTGGGGGAAAACAGGACTTTTTATATTGAATGTCGAAATTATCTTATTACATAAATTTATAAAAAGCAGCTAAAATTAAAACCGGAAAGGATTATTTTATGAAACAAAGCAGCGGGGAAATGCCTCTCATTACTTTTTTGGTTGTAGCAAGTATTGCTATTGCCTATGTTCATCAAATGTCTCCGTCTCCAATCCTTCTTACCTTAAGGGATTGGTATCAATTAGGGAATAATGATGCCCTTTTAAACCTGGCAGTCTCAATTGTTTATCCTTTTACAATTATTGCAAGTATTCTCGGGGGGATGATTATCCCAAAAATCGGTACGAGAAGACTTTTTGTTTTAACCCTTATTTTTTTGGTTATCGGGATTTTATTTAACTATATTGCCGTAAATTATACGGTATTTCTAATTGGCAGAATTATTTTTGGCATCGGCTTCGGCCTGGGGATTCCCTTTATAGGCTCTGCGATTATGAATTGGTATAATGAAAAAAACCGCCAGGTTATGAATACCATAAACGGCCTTTACCCCTTTATAGGTACGGTTATTTGCTTTAGCTCCATGGCGGCCTTGGCAAAGCTTTTAGGTAATTCCTGGCAGCAGGCCATGGGGAGTTGGGGGATTCTTTTTTAGGAGTACTTGCCATTATCTGGGTTATAATGATAAGGGAAAAGGATATTCCCTCTTTGGAATCTGGGGAAGAGGACCAAAAAGAGGTAGAAAAGGGCATTTATCTTAATCTTTGGCGCCGCCATGATATTAAAATGCTCTGTATTATTTTTGTTATGGATTTTTTCTGCTATTCTTATCTTGCGGTTATTCTTCCAAGCTATCTTTCGGAAATGGGCAATTTGCCGGAGGCTACCGCCGGCTTTTGGGCTGCTATTGCCTTCCCGGCTTTTGGGATTTTAGGGGGCATTATAGGCGGAATTACAACGGCAAAATTAGGCCGGCGCAAACCTACCCTTGGGGCCGGGCAGGTACTTAAATTTGCCGGGATTCTTATTGCCTCTCTCGGTTCTTCAATTTCCGTATATGTTACAATATTAGGGATTGCCATTTTCGGCCTGGGTAATAGTATGTGGATGCCTGTTTTATACAGCGTACCCATGGAGCTTGAGGGGATGACCCCAACCAGGGTGGGGGCGGCCTTTGCTTTTATTTCCTCCTGCGGTTTTTTAGTGGGCTTTATTTCTCCCGTTTTCGGCGGCTGGCTTACAAATCTTTTTATGAGCCTATCTTCTATTACGGATCCTTCGGCAAATCATGCCTTCGGGCTAAAATGGAGCCTTTTTGCCTTTGGTTTCGTGAATATAATCAGCTTTATCTGCGCCCTCTTAATGAATGAAACCGGCCCCGCCGCCAGAAAAAACCGCTAAAAGCAGTTTAATAAACTTAAATTTACTTATAAAGAACCTCAAAAAGAGGTTCTTTTTTTTGCCTGTTTTTCTGTGAAATTTGTATAATTTTTGGGTATTTATCTTAGTTTTTTTAATTTGCAAGCAGTGTTTAAGCCCCGGCTTATAAATAAATCTTACATAAAAAAAGGCTCTTAAGGCCATAATTGCCTTAAGGGCTTTTTTAATAGAAATAAGCGTGTTTTTTAAAAACGCGGCAAAGAAGATTAAAGAAGGGGCAGCTTAGAATATACTTATGAATAACATAAAATATAAATTAGGTTTGGATATCGGCTCCACAACGGTAAAAATTGTTGTTTTAAACGATAAAAAACAAATTGTATTTTCCCATTACACAAGGCATTTTTCCAATCTTAAAAAGGCAATAAAAGACCTTTTAGAGGAAGCGAAAGAAGAACTAAAGGGTCTTGTTTTATTTCCCGCCATAACAGGCTCCGGCGGCATGGAAATAGCCGGTGAGCTTAATTTTCCCTTTATTCAGGAGGTTATTGCGGCCTCTGCGGCCCTTGAGGAATTTGCCCCTCAAACCGATGTGGCAATTGAGCTTGGGGGGGAGGATGCAAAAATTATTTATTTTTCCGGGGGGAATATTGAACAGCGTATGAACGGCGTTTGCGCCGGGGGTACAGGCTCTTTTATAGACCAAATGGCGGCTTTGCTCCAAACGGATGCCAAGGGCCTGAATGAATACGCTAAAAATTTTACCTCAATTTATAGTATCGCCGCCCGCTGCGGCGTATTTGCAAAATCCGATATTCAACCTTTAATTAATGAAGGAGCCAGAAAGGAGGATTTAGCCGCCTCAATTTTTCAGGCGGTGGTAAATCAAACTATAAGCGGTTTGGCCTGCGGCAAGCCAATACGGGGGAGGATTGCTTTTTTAGGCGGCCCTCTGCATTTTCTTTCAGAATTAAAGGCGGCCTTTATAAGAACCTTAAATTTAAAACCTGAAGAAATTATCAACCCCACGGAATCCCATTTATTTCCGGCCCTGGGGGCGGCCTTAAAAAGCCAAAATGAAGTGGGCCTTACCTTTGAGGATTTATTAAAGGCTTTAGATAATTTAAATTCAACAGGAATTTTAAAAGAGCAGCTGCCGCCGCTTTTTAGAAAAAAAAGCGAATATGATGAGTTTTTAGAGCGCCATAATCAAAATGCCTTGGATTCTAAAGAGCTTGCCGATTATTGCGGAAAATGCTTTTTAGGGATAGATGCCGGCTCAACCACAACAAAAATTGCCTTAATAGGGGAGGAGGGCTCTCTTTTATACTCTTTTTACAGCGGCAATAATGGCAGCCCTTTAAAAACGGCAAAGAGCGCCCTAAAAGAAATTTATAAAAGCCTGCCTAAAACCGCCCAAATTGCCTATTCCTGCTCCACCGGCTATGGGGAGACTCTAATTAAGGCCGCCTTTAAACTGGATGAAGGGGAGGTGGAAACAGTTGCCCATTATTATGCTGCCAAATTTTTTAACCCCAAAGTGGATTGTATTTTGGATATCGGCGGGCAGGATATGAAATATATCAGAATTCGGAATAATTTAATTGATGAGGTTCAGCTCAATGAGGCCTGTTCTTCAGGGTGCGGCTCCTTTATTGAAACCTTTGCCAAATCCCTTAATTACAGCGTGGAGGATTTTGCCAAAGCGGGGATTTTTGCCAAAAACCCCCTAAATTTAGGAACAAGATGTACGGTTTTTATGAATTCCAAAGTTAGGCAGGCCCAAAAAGAGGGGGCGGAAATCGGCGATATTTCCGCCGGCTTGGCTTATTCCGTGGTTAAAAATGCCCTGCATAAAGTAATAAAAATTGTAAACCCCAAAGATTTGGGTGAAAATATCGTTGCCCAGGGCGGCACATTATATAATGATGCCGTTTTAAGAAGCCTAGAAATAATCGCGGGCTGCAATATAATCAGGCCTAATATTGCCGGGATAATGGGGGCCTTTGGGGCCGCCTTAATTGCCCGGGAGCTCTACTGTGAGGGCAAGAAAACCACTGCTCTTACAGGGGAAGAAATTAAAAAGCTTGAATTTAAGGCGGAAATGAAAAGATGCAAGGCCTGTGCCAATAATTGCTCCTTAACCGTTAACCGCTTTTCCGACGGGCGCCAATATATAAGCGGCAATCGCTGCGAAAGGGGTTTGAATAATGCAAGGGGCCTAAATGATGAAAGAGGCCTAAATGATGAAAGAGGCCTAAATGATGAAAGAGGCCTAAATGGAGGCAGAGGGCTAAATAATGCAAGAGGCTTAAATGATGAGAGGGGCAAAGATAAAAATCTGCCAAATTTATTTAAATATAAAAATCAAAGGCTTTTTTCTTATAAGCCTTTAGCCCCCCATGAGGCAAAAAGGGGCAGGGTGGGCATACCGAGGGTTTTAAATATTTATGAGCATTACCCATTTTGGTTTAGATTTTTCAGCGAATTAAAATACCGGGTAATCTTATCCCCAGCCTCCAGCCGAAAAATTTATGAGCTGGGTATAGATTCCATACCCAGTGAATCTCTCTGCTTTCCGGCAAAAATTGCCCACGGCCATGTGGCTTATCTTGCCGGCCTGGGGCTGGATTTTATTTTTTACCCCTGTATTCCCTATGAGCGCAGGGAGTTTAAAGATGCCGCCAATAATTATAATTGCCCTATAATTACCTCGTACCCGGAAAATATTAAAAATAATCTGGAGCAATTAGCAGGGGGTAAAATTGAATTTATGCATCCCTTTTTCTCTTTTGAAAGCCAAAAAATAATTACTAAAAGGCTTGTTGAGGAATTCGGCCCAAAAGGCATAGGGGTAAAAGAAATTAAAGAGGCTGCTAAAAAGGCCTGGCAGGAGCAGGAGGCGGCCCGCCTGGATATTCAAAAAAAAGGCCTGGAGGCCTTAAAATATATAGAAGAAAGGGGGCAAAAAGGCATAGTTTTAGCCGGCAGCCCCTATCATATTGATTCTGAAATTAATCATGGCATACCGGAATTAATTAATTCTTACGGTATCGCCGTTTTATCTGAAGACAGCGTTTGCCATTTGGCTAAAATGGAGCGGCCCCTAATGGCTATGGATCAATGGCTTTATGCAACCAGGCTTTACGGGGCGGCAAGTTTTGTTAAAAGCCGGGGGGATTTAGAATTTATCCAGCTTAATTCCTTTGGCTGCGGCTTGGATGCGGTTAGCGCCGACCAAGTGGGGGATATTTTAGCCGGCGGGAATAAAATTTTTACCTGTTTAAAAATTGATGAAATTAATAATTTAGGCGCCGCCAGAGTTCGCATCCGCTCTCTTTTAGCCGCCATAAAAATTAGGGAGGAAAATGCCGAAAATCTTAATCCGCCCCCGTATTCCTATAAAAGGGCGGTTTTTACTAAAGATATGCGAAAAAACCGGGTAATTCTCTGCCCTCAAATGGCGCCCCTGCACTTTGATTTTATCGAGGCCGTTTTTGCCTCTTGTAATTATAATTTAAAGCTTTTGCCCGATGCCGATAGGGAGTCTATGGAAATAGGCTTAAAATATGTTAATAATGATGTTTGTTATCCCTCTATTCTTGTGGTTGGGCGGATTATTTCTGTTCTTCTTTCCGGAGAATATAAGCCAAATGAAATTGCAATTTTAATTTCTCAAACCGGGGGGGGTTGCCGGGCAAGTAATTATATTGCCTTTATTCGCCGGGCTTTGGCAAAGGCCGGGTACCCCCAAATTCCGGTTATTTCCTTAAATCTCTGCGGCCTGGAGAAAAACCCCGGGTTTAAGCTTACCCCCCGGCTGATTTTAAAAGCCGTTTACGGATTGCTTTTTGGGGATTTATTCCTCAAGGTTTTATATAGAGTACGCCCCTATGAGGCGGAGCCCGGCTCCGCCAATGAACTTTATGAAAAATGGAAAATTAAATGCCAAGGTTTTTTGGCTAAAAAATATTCCCCCTACTCGGAGTTTAAAAAAATTTGCCAGGGAATAATCAGGGATTTTGATAATCTCCCGCAAAAAAACCTTAATAAGCCCCGGATTGGAATTGCGGGGGAAATTTTTGTAAAATATTCCCCCTCTTCCAATAATAATCTGGTAAATTTGCTGGAAAAAGAGGGGGGAGAGGTGGTTGTGGGGGGGCTTTTAGGCTTTTTACTCTACTGTTTAAAAAGCTCCGAGTTTAAGGCGGAAAATTTAGGCAAAAGCAGAGCCAGAGCCCTTTTGGGTAAAAGTATAATATTTATTTTAGAGAATAACTTTTGCTCTTTTAACACCCAATTGGAAAAAAGCAGGCATTTTACCCCTATGAGTAAAATTAATTATTTTGCAAAAATAGCTCCCCAAATTTTATCTTTAGGGAATGAAACAGGGGAGGGCTGGCTTGTACCGGGGGAAATGCTGGATTTTATTCAAAATGATATAAAAAATATTATCTGCGCCCAGCCTTTTGCCTGTATGCCCAATCATATTGTCGGCAAAGGGGTAATTCGGCAAATAAAGCGAAAACACCCCGAGGCCAATATTGTTACAATTGATTATGATACCGGCGCAAGCGAAATTAATCAAATAAACAGAATAAAGCTAATGCTTGCCAATGCTCAAAAAAATTCTCTTTAAAACTAATTTATTAAAATTAATTTTAGCAAAACAAAAGCCCTCAGAAATTCTGAGGGCTTTATATATTAAAATAAAGCTTAGATAAAATAAAGCTTAAATAAAATAAAGCTTAAATAAAATAAAGCTTAAATAAAATAAAGCTTAGTTTATAATAAGGTTTAATTTGATGTTTTAAATAAATCCGTACTTAGGTATTTTTCCCCGCCGTCGGCAAATAAGACAACTACCAGGCCGGTATCAATATCTTCAATATGCCTCAGGGCGGCCAGCATGGCGGCGCCGCTGCTCATGCCTACAAAAATACCCTCTTTGGCGACAATTTCCCGGCACATGGCAAAAGCCTCTTCAGATTCCACCATAACGGTTTTATCAATTTTTTGGGCATCGTAAATTTCCGGCACTATTGCTTCTTCCATATTTTTTAGGCCTTGAATATAATGGCCCCGCACAGGGTGGGCAGCAACAACCTGAATAGCGGGGTTTTTGCTTTTTAAACCCATGCCTACGCCCATTATTGTTCCGGAGGTACCCAAGGCGGAAACAAAATGGTTTACCCTGCCTTCAGTTTGCTCCCATATTTCAGCGGCGGTGGTATAGTAATGGGCAAGCTTATTATATTCATTAGAGAATTGATTAGGCATAAAATATTTATTTGGGTATTTTTTTACTAATTCATGGGCTTTTTGAATAGCTCCGTCTGTGCCTAAAGAGGCATTGGTAAGAATTATTTTGGCCCCGAAGGCCTCAATCATCTTTCGGCGCTCAACGGAAACCGCGGCGCTCATTACAATTTCTACCGGGTAGCCCTTAACCGCGCCAATCATAGAAAGGCCAATCCCCGTATTGCCGGAGGTAGGCTCAATTATGGTTTTAC
Source organism: Clostridiales bacterium (assembly GCA_040767605.1). Taxonomy (GTDB): domain Bacteria; phylum Bacillota; class Dehalobacteriia; order UBA4068; family UBA4068; genus JAXGOI01. Next base: position 321,007 of record JAXGOI010000001.1, on the reverse strand, counting down.
CCAGGGTTAAGGCGCCGCTTTCTTCCGCCTGTTCAATCATTTTTAAGGCGATTCTATCTTTAATGCTCCCTGTGGGGTTAAAATATTCCAGCTTTGCATATAATAAAACCCCCGGTTTGGGGTTTAGGTGATTAATCTTTACCAAAGGGGTATTGCCGATGGTTTCAAGAATATTATTATACATTGGGGTCATCCTTCCGCTTTGCTATTAATAATATATTATAGGCCGGCCTTTTTTGCCCCTGAAGAGCTAAGAAAATTAAAGGTAAAAGGCCGGAGTTTAAATTAGCTAAAATATAAAAAACAGAGGCTTAAAAAATATTAAATACAAAAAAAGCGCTGAATTAAGGCCGGTAAGAAGAGGTTCCCCCGGCTAAAAAAGTATAAAGGTCTTAATCATATAAGCAAATTGCCGATAGCTTCTTTTATTCTCCTGGCAATATAGGCATTATTCATAGTATAAAGGTGTATTCCGTCTACTCCGTGGGCCAGAAGATCTACAATTTGGCTTATTGCATAGGCAATACCGGCATCCAGCATTGCCTCTTTATTATGCTCATAGCGGGCCATCATGGTAGTAAACTTTTTAGGTAAATCTACATTGCAAAGAGAAACCATTTTTTCAATTTGCTTTTTATTTACAACAGGCATAATCCCGGCCTCAATAGGCACATTTATACCGATATTCCTGGCTTTATCCAAAAAGGAGTAAAAATAATTATTATCAAAGAAAAGCTGGCTGATTAAATGATCTGCCCCGGCATCCACTTTAATTTTTAAATTGCGTAAATCCTGATTTTTATCAGGGGTTTCAAAATGCCCCTCCGGGTAGCAGCCGCCGCTTAAATTAAAATCTCCGTTAGCTTTTATAAAAGAGATTAAATCGCTGGCATATTTAAAATCCGTTTTCGGGGTAAATTCAGGGTTAATATCTCCCCTTAAGGCCACAATATTTTCTATATTATGTGCTTTTAACTCTTTAAGTATGGAAAGAACCTCCGCCTTTGTAAGGTTTATGGAGGTTAAATGGGCGGCGCTTTCAATATGATATTGATTTTTTATTTTAGAAGAAATTGCAATTGTGGAGCTTTTATTATCTCCGCCGCCTGCCCCGTAAGTAACGCTGATAAAATCAGGGTTAAGACCGTTTAATTCTTCCAGGGTATTATAAATGGTTTCTAGGGGGGCTGTACGCTTAGGGGGGAAGACCTCAAAAGAAAATACGGTTTTTGTTTTAAATAATTCGGAAATTTTCATAATAAAAACCTTTCTGAAATTATTATCAGGCCTAAATAAAGCCAAGGCCCTTTAAGTAAAGTTTGGATTAAATTTAACTTTTTTAACTATTTTAGCGGTCGTATCAAAGGTTATCATGCCCGGCTATAAATTGTCAATATTTACAGCCTTAAAAAGCCTTGGGCTTAGGTATTTAGAATTAAAACGTCAAAAAACCGGCTGGGTTTTTGCCAAAATAAGCCCCCAGCCGGTTTTTTAATTGATGCTAAAAATTATTCCGGAATACGGGTTTTGCTTTACCAGGCATAGGCTTCCGGCGCTTCGCCGCCGGGGCCGGGGAAGATTTTATCCAGCTCATTTAAAACTTCCTGAGATAATTCAATTTCCACAGCTCTTAATAAGCTCTCAAAATGGCTTAATGTTCTCGGCCCGATTATTGGCGCCGTTACCGCCGGGTTGGCTAAAAGCCAGGCCAGGGCAATATTGGCTTCACTTTCCCCAAGCTCTTTACAAAGTTTAGAGTAAGCCTCAAGCTGGGCCCAGCCCTGAGGGGTAAGGGATTTTGCATTATTTTCTATTCTGCTGCCCGGGGCCGCATTTATTATACCGCCGCTTAAAAGGCCGCCTGCCAGGGGGCTCCAGGGGACAATCCCCAAGCCCATTTCCCTCGCCGCCGGGATTAACTCCAGCTCCGGCAGCCTGCAAAAGAGATTATATTTATGCTGCTCTGTAACCAGGCCTAAAAAATTTCTCTTTTCCGCTTCCGCCTGAGCCTTTACAATAGCCCAGCCCGAGAAATTGCTGGAGCCGATATAATCAATTTTGCCCTGATTTACCAAGGCCTCAAAGGCCCCCCAAAGCTCATTCCAGGTTACATTTCTATCTAAATGATGCATAATATACAGCTCAAGATGATCTGTTTTAAGCCTTTTTAAAGAGCCCTCAAGATGACGGCGGATTTTATAGGCGGAAAGCCCATTTCCTTTATTGGGGCCGTCATTTTCATCTTTCATATCGGCATATACCTTGCTGGCTAAAACTACTTTTTCCCTGCGGTTGCCCCCCTTGGCAAACCAGCGGCCGATAATTTCTTCAGTAATGCCTTTATTTTTTTCCTCCCCGCCGTATACATTGGCGGTATCAAAAAAGTTTATGCCGTAATCCAATGCCTTATCCATTATGGCAAAAGACTCTTTTTCATCTGTAAAGTGGCCGAAATTCATTGTTCCAAGGCATAGGCGGCTAACCTTCATGCCGGTTTTTCCTAAATAGGTGTATTTCATTTTATAGCCTCCCGGTTCACTAAATTAATATATAAAAAGAGCCGTTAATCCCCCGGCTCTTTTTATCTGTTTAATATGGGATATTATGTAAAGGAATTATTTATCTATGGCTTCCAGTTTAAAGATAACCGGGCGAAGGCCGTCATCACAGCTGACAATAGCGGTGTTTCTGGGCCCTACCCAGCCTTCCCAAAAGCCTCCCGCCCCATGGGCCAGGGCAAAGGCGAATTTTTCCATATCCCGCCATGCGGAGCTGCAAAGGCCTTCCGGCGCTACATCTCCCCCTACGGCTATAAAAACATCTCCCTCTTTATGTACATTGCAAAGGGGGGGAAGGCCGGGGGCGGCGTATTCATTGTAAATATCCTCGGGGGCAAGCCTCTTTAAAACAGTAATTTTAACATCTCTTACCATAAAATTTCTACCTCCATGAGCTATTTTTGGCTAATAAAAAGAATTATAATAAAGCTATTATAATTAATTAGCCTGAAATATTAAACTTATACCTATTTTAGCAGAAAGGCCAATAAATAGCCATTTTAAATTTGAGGATAAAATTGCAATTATTTGCTTTAAAGGGGTTAAGCGCTTATAAATAGCCCTTAAAAGCTAATATTTTATAAATTTAGAGCCCGGGGCCCCGCAAATAAAGCATTTTTCGGGAACGGATTTTTCAATATTGCCGCAAACAGGGCAGAGATAATAAAAAATCTCTTCGCTTTCATCTAAGTTTTCCAAAGCTTCCTGATATAATCTGGCATGGACTTCCTCAGCCTTCATGGCAAAATTAAATGAAGCAAGAGCGGCTTTATTTCCCTCTTCTTCGGATGTTTTTACAAAATCCGGGTACATATCTTTAAATTCATGGGTTTCTCCCAATACTGCGTCTTTAAGATTTTCCGCAGTTGTGCCCACTTTGCCGGCAACCTGAAAATGCTTTAAAGCATGTATGGTTTCGGCGTCGGAGGCGGCTTTAAAAAGCTTGGCCGCATTAATTTTGCCGTCTGATTCGGCCTTTTTTGCGTATGCCAGGTATTTTCTGTTAGCCTCAGCCTCGCCTTTAAAAGCTTCCATTAAATTCTTCAGGGTTTTTTGTTCTGTCATTTTTTTACCTCCAAGTTAGTTTTTGTTTTATTTAATATATCCTGAAAATCCCTAAATTAAACTTAAAAAGCTAAGAATAGCGGAGAATAAATACAGCGGCGCTAAAGCCGGATAAACTCCCCACTTTTAGGAATTATTCCTAGATTATATTTTCTTCAACTATATTCTATTTCCCTTCTAAAATTCCTTTTTGTGCCAGGGATTATTTAGCTTTAAAAGAGATAAACTCCCTAATAAAAGCCTGGTTTATAAATAAATTCCCCTTATATTAAAAAATAGAGTATAATAAGGGTAATTAAAAACAAATTAAAACCGAAGGGAATTAAAACAATTTAATGGACAACTTATTTTTTAAAGAATTGGAATTATCCCCCCAAATTCAAAAAGCCTTAGTTGAAATGGGCTTTGAGGAGGCAACTCCCATTCAATACAATGCAATACCCCAAATACTTGCCGGGCGGGATATTATCGGCCAGGCTCAAACCGGCACCGGTAAAACCTGTGCCTTCGGCATACCGGCTGTAGAAATTATTGAGCCGGATATTTCAGGGGTGCAGGTTTTGGCTCTCTGCCCCACCAGAGAGCTTGCCATACAGGTAGCCCAAGAGATAAAAGCCGTGGCAAAATATAAAAAACAGGTAAAGGTATTGCCCATTTACGGCGGGCAGCCAATAGAAAGGCAGATAACGGCCTTAAAGGACAGGCCTCAAATAATTATCGGTACCCCGGGAAGAATTATGGACCATTTAAGAAGGCATACCCTGAAGCTTGAGAATTTAAAGCTTTTGATTTTAGATGAAGCGGATGAAATGCTCAATATGGGTTTTAGGGAGGATATTGATATAATTTTAGAAGACCTCCCTAAAAACAGGCAAACTCTTTTATTTTCCGCAACTTTATCTAAAGAGATTTTAGAAATTGCCGCCCTTTATTTAAAAAACCCTAAAAAAATATTGACGGTGCATAATGAATTAACAATTCCAAGTATAGAGCAATACTATCTGGAGGTTAGGGAATCCTCTAAGCTGGAATTGCTTTGCCGTTTAATCGACGCTAAAAATATTAAGCTGAGCCTGGTATTTTGTAATACAAAAAAAAGAGTGGATGCCCTTGCAAGCGCACTGCAGGAAAGGGGATATCTGGCGGAGGCCCTCCATGGGGATTTAAAGCAATCCGAGCGGGACAGGGTTATGGCAAAATTCCGCACAGGGGGGATTAATATCCTGATTGCAACGGATGTGGCTGCCAGGGGGATTGATATTAATAATATTGAGGCGGTTTTTAATTATGATATCCCAGGCGACTGCGAATATTATGTTCACAGAATAGGCAGAACAGCCCGGGCCGGTAAAAAGGGCACATCCTATTCCTTTGCCTTCGGCAGAGATATTTATAAATTAAAGGATATACAAAGGTATACAAAATCCGTTATTTCTCAAATGAAGCCCCCCAGTATTTCCGATATTGAAAAAATTAAGCTGGAGATAGCCTTAAAACAGGTAAGTGAGCTTGTTAAGGCAGGGGGCTTTAATAAATATAAAAAAGCGGTAGAGAGTATTTTAAATGAATGTGAGGATGCCACAAGCCTGGATATTGCCGCGGTTCTTTTTAAACTTGCTTTTGATGATTTAGAGAGAAAATATGAGGTGGGGGATTTAGACGAAGCCTACCCTAAAAAACGCTTTAAAGGCAATATGGTGCGGCTTTTTATGAATATTGGCTCTATGGATAATCTTCAGCCAAAAACCATACTCCAGATTTTAACCTCTAAAACCCCCTTATCCGGCAGGGAAATCGGTTCAATAGATATTCACCGCCAATTTACCTTTTTTGATGTGCCGGAGGAATATGCAGAGGATATAATAAAATCTTTAAAAGGCTTTAATTATAGGGGGAGAAGGGTTGCCGTAGACAGGGCAGGCAAAAGAAAAAGGGCGGATATAGATAAAAAAGATTTTAAAAGGCCGAGGGGCTATTTAAATAAAAAAGGCCTAAGTTAAAGGGATTTAGGCTGTTCTACCCGGGGTTTTGGGGGTTTGCTTTTGCAGTTTACTTTTACTTTTTTAGGTTAAATAATAAAGCCCATTAAAAGATCTTCTCCCGGGTTTTAATAATATTAAGCCTTTAATTTTTTAAAATATTGACAGCCCCCCTAAGAATGGTAAAATAATAGAGAGGCAATAGTGCAAATTGGGCGAAAACTTATACTGCTTAAATTAAAATCTTGAGCCGGAAATTTAAGCGCAATAATTATAGATTTAAGTTGCGGCCGGCTTCGGCCGGGCCTATATGTTTTTAGGCTTTATAAAATTTTTAAAGAGTATTTAAAACGGCCTTGATTTATTTTGCCTATGAGAAAGGATTGATATTTATGGGTAAACAAATTAAGCACCTTGAAAAACAGGTAGATATTCCCAACCTTTTTCGACGCTATAACCCCTATTTATGCAAAGATAATTATATAATTTATTCCGTAGAATTTGCCTACAGCCTTATATACGGTAATTTAAAACAAGAAAATATCCCTGAAATTATGTCTCTTTTAAAGCTTAAGACATTCCCCACCATTTTGTTTTTAGCCAGGGTGGATGATTATAATGATATTTATAAAACCTTTCCCGAGTATAATTCTTATACCAGAAAGGCCGCTATTTTTAATGATATACATAAAACCATGGAAGAAAATAATATTCAGGGGGTTGTGGCATCTTTTTTAGGCCGGGATACCATTGCCTTATTTTTATGCCTGGAGGGCAAAGATATTAACGCTCCGGATACCCGCAAATATTTAAGCTCTTTAGCGGAGAGTTTTATTAATAATGTTAAAAGCCATACTGCGGAAAGTATATCTATCGGCATAAGTAATTTTTCCAATAATTACAGCCGCTTTCCCAAAGCTTATATGGAATGCAAGGAGGCTCTAAGCAGAAATTGGCGCTTGGGCAAAGGCATTTACTCTTTTTGGAATGAAGAAGAGAATCTTCAAGAAGAACAAATCATTAATACCGATATTGATATTTTCACCTCTCAAATTATTACAAATCTTGATTTTTTAAACCATGCCGGCTGCCTCAGGGCAATAGATGACCTGATTAAATATATTTGCGATACAAATAAATCCTCGGTGGATGTTCGCCTGCATATGGTTAAGCTTATTAATCATATGTCTGAATATTATCTTGATTTTGGTATAGATAAAGCCGAGCTGGATTTATTAAGCCTTAAGGCAATAAAAAGTATTTTAAACAGTAATTTTATATCTACAATGGAGAAAACACTTAAAATATTTTGTGAGGAAATTCTTACCTGCCTTAAAAGGAATCATCAAACTCCTAATGATAAAATTACCGCCTTTGTGGATGAATGCTTTAAAAACCATTATTGCGAGAGTGATTTTAATTTGCTTAAGGCGGCAAACCTCTGCCATTACAGCCCTTATCATTTCGGCAGACTTTTTAAGCAGGTGTACGGCTTATCCTTTAATCAATACCTTTGCAATTTCAGGGTAGAAAAATCCAAAAAGCTTTTATTGCAGAATAATTTATCCATAGAAAATGTCGCGGGGCAGGTGGGCTTTGGCAGCGCCAGCTATTTTTGCACCGTATTTAAAAAGGCCATGGGAATTTCCCCCAAGCAGTATGCAAATACCTATAGCGATGGTATCAATAGCAATGATTTAGAGGATATTGTCAATATTGAAGGTGTTAATAATATTGAAGGCATTAACAATATTGGGGATATAAATGAGATTGACGATATAGTTTAAAATATTTATCTGCCCTAAAATAAAGAGCTTGCGTTTAATTTACCGCAGGCTTTTTTTAAGGCCGGAATATGCCAAAAGGTTTTTATAAGCCGTAATAGCTTAATAAATAATTTTAAGTTTTTAGCCTTGGGGTTTGATATATTTTTCAATTCAAAGTTTTTAGGGGGGTTCTTTAATATGTCAAAAATTATGACGGTGCTGGGAGAAATTAAAAAAGAAGATTTAGGCTTTACCTCCATGCATGAGCATATACTGATGGATGGCGGCAAGCCTGTAAGGGACCGCTTTGCAAACAGTATTCCTAAAAATATCGCCATTAAGGCGGAAGACCCTCTTTGTCTTGCTAATATTGGTTTGGTAAAAAGAAATTTTATTTTAACCTATGACGGCCTTAGCCTTGACGATGAAGAATTAATGACAAATGAGGTTATGGATTATAAAGAAAGCGGCGGGGTATCAATGCTGGAATTAAGCGCCATAGGCTTAAGATGCAATTTGCCTGCCATTAAAAGAATTTCCCAAAAAACCGGGGTTAATGTTATACCCTCCACCGGTTTTTATATTGAAGGGTCCTGGCCCCCCCAATACAGAGAGCTAAATATTGAAGACTATTATCAGATTATAATAGATGAAATTAAAAACGGCATTGAAGGTACAGGAATATTCCCCGGGCATATTAAAATCGGAATTTCCAGCTTTTCTCTCCGGGAGGAAAGAGCCCTGCGGGCCGCAGCCAGAGCAGTGATGGAAACAGGGCTTTCTCTTACTGTTCACCCTAATTCCCGCATCGGCGGGGATGCCGTAAAAATAGGCCAAATTTTGCTGGAGGAGGGGATGGACCCCTCCAGAGCCGTTATTGCCCATATTTCCGCAACTTTTGCAGAGGAGGATTTAAAAACCCTAGCCCTAAACCCGGAATCCTGGGGGCTTAGGCTCGATGTGGCTAAAGCTCTTTTAGATATGGGGATAAATATTTCCCTGGATTTTTTAGGCAATAGCCTGGATATTGAATTTGCCTCCTCGGTAAGCGCTGCCGATTGGCAGAAATTAGGCGGCTTAATTGCTTTACTCCGCCAGGGGTATGCAAAGCAAATAGTTTTAGGAACAGATTTATGCGCCAAAATGATGACAAGGCGCTTTGGCGGCGAGGGTTATTGCCGTTTAACAAATTTTGCAATACCGACTTTAAGGGAAATCCTGGGGGTTTCCGAATATGCCATAAGGCAAATGACAATTGAAAACCCGGCCCGTATTTTAGCCTATTAATTGGCCCCCGGCCTTAAGGCTTTACGGCTTTTATTTAAAAATACTCTGCCCGGAATTTTAAAACCCCGCCGGTATAAAATAACTTTGGCGGGGTATTTTTATATTTTTTTTTTAGCCTTATATCATAAGGCAGATATTTTTAAAAATTCTTAAATTTCTCAGGCGCTTAAAAGCCTGAGAATATTAATTAAAAGACTTGTGCCGTAGCCCAGGCCGCCTTTAGTGCAATAGGGGAGATCCTGGCTTACCCAGCCTGTGCCTACAATATCTATATGCATCCAGGGTTTTTCCTCTACAAATTCCTGAATAAAGAGGCCCCCCATAATTGCCCCGCCGCCAATATTGCTTCCGTCATAAGAACAATTGCGAATATCGGCTATACAGGAATTTAAAGCATGTCTCAGCTCTTTATCCGCCGGCAGGCGCCAAACCTTCTCACAGGCGGCCTTTGAGGCCTCAAAGGCAGTTTCAACAAGCTTATCATTATTGGAAATTATCCCGGCTGTTCTGTTCCCCAGGGCTTCAACAACCGCCCCGGTTAAAGTGGCAATATCAATTATTTTAGCGGCCTTTTCCTCCCGGATGGCATATGTTACGGCATCGGCCAGGGTAAGCCGGCCTTCGGCATCGGAATTATTTACCTCAATATTTTTACCGGCCATGGATTTAATAATATCCCCGGGTAAATAAGCCTCGGAAGAAATTACATTTTCACAGGCGGCAATTACCCCCACGGCATTAACCTTAAAATTCATTCGGGCAATAGCCCTCATGGCCCCGATAACCGCCGCGGCCCCGGCCATATCCCCATGCATAAAGGGCAGTGCGGAATAGGGCTTAAGGCAATAGCCGCCGCTGTCGTACATTAAGCCCTTGCCTACAAGGCCAATAATTTCCCGGCTTTTTTTATTGCCGTTATAGCGCATAACAATTAGCTTAGGCTTATGTTTGGAGCCCTGCCCCACGGCAAGAAAGGCATTCATTCCCAATTCCTTTATTTTATCTTCATCAAATACACTTATTTCAAGATTATTTTCCCCCGCCAGCTTTTGTGCCTCTATGGCTAATTGCCCCGGAGTCATAAACATAGCGGGGTGGTTAATTAAATCCCGGGAGAGCATAATGCTCTCTCCGCAGATTTTAGCTTCTTCCAAAGCCTTATCAAAGCCCGGATAATCTGTTTTAAATTCAATTTTTTCAACGGTATTGGGGGTAAATTTGGTTTTATAATAATTAAAGGCATAATTGGCTAAAAGGGCGCTTTCGCAGATTTTCTCCGCAACAATATGTTTATGGGTATAAGCCTTGGTATTATCCAATAAAACCCTTATCCGGCGGGCTTTAAGCCCCCGGCAGGCGGAAAATGCCTTGGAAAAGGCAATAAAAAACTCCCTGTTGCTAAGGTCTTTGGCTTCCCCCAGCCCCAGTAAAACAAGATTAATAATTTTATCCTTATTTAAGGCTGTTAAGGTAAATATCTCTTCATATTCCCCTTTAAAAAGCTTTTCATTTATTGCGGCCAGAGCAGGCCGGCTAAGGATTTCTTCCAATTGGCAATTAAGCTTCAGCTCATTATCAAAGGGGATAATTAAGGTATCGTATTTGTTTAAAGGGCCAGCTTTAAGTATTTCCATATTTACCTCCGTAATAAAGATTCTTTTAACTAAAAAATTATACTTTAATAATTATACCTTTGGCGGTAAGAATTTTCACTAAAATTATTTGCCTAAATATTTAATTTTTTATCTAAAAAAGAGAGCTTTTGGGCTCTCTTTTAGATTTTATTTAGTTGATTATACTTATCTTTAAGCGCTTTTAATAATTTTATTTATGCATTCAAGGCAAAAATCAATCTCTTTTTTAGTATTAAAATGGCTGAAGCTGAAGCGTACCGTGCCCTGGGGGAAGGTGTTCAGGGTTTTATGGGCGGAAGGGGCGCAATGCAAACCGCAGCGGGTCATTATGCCATAATCTTTGGCAAGCTCATAGGCAACGGCGGCATTATCCAGGGTGGGAAAATCCAAAGAGACAATTGCTGTTCTCCCTTCAAGGGTTTTTTTGCCGATTATACGCAGTTTGGGTAAATTAAGTACTCCTTCTAAAAATCTTTCCAAAAGCATAAGCTCCGTCTCTTGTATGGTTTTAAGGCCGGTTTTTTCTAAATATTTTAAGGCCGCGTTTAAACCATAAACCCCGGGGATATTTAAGGTTCCGGCTTCAAATTTATCCGGCATATAAGCGGGCTGATATTCCATCTCCGAAAGGCTGCCGGTTCCCCCGTCTATCAGGGGTTCGGCGGCTTGGGCTATTTTAGAATTGGCGATAAAACCGCCTATACCCTGGGGGCCCAATAAACCCTTATGCCCGGTAAAGCAAAGGGCATCGGCTTTAATTTTGGGGTAATCCAAGGGGCAAAAGCCGGCTGTTTGGGCGCTGTCTACAATAAAATATAAATTATTTTTTTGGCAGATGGCGCCTACTTCTTCTATATTTAAAATTGTGCCGCAAACATTTGAGGCATGGGTCATAACAATCCCTTTGGTATTGGGTTTTATATATTTGGGTATATCTATGGGGTTTAATTCCCCCAGGCTGTTACAGGGGATTTTTGTAAACTCTATATTTTTAGCCTTAAGGGAATTTAAAGGCCGCATAACTGCATTATGCTCCATGGATGAAACTAAAATATGATCCCCTGCTTTAAAAAGGCCTTTAATTAAAATATTCAAAGCCTCGGTAATGTTTTTAGTAAAAACAACATTTTCCGCCTGATTAAAATTAAAAAAGGCGCAAAGCATTTCCCTAGTTTCATAAACGGTATTAACCGCCTCATAAGAGGCCTCATAGGCCCCCCGGTTAATATTGCAGCCGTTATTCAATAAAAAATCCGCCATGCTTTGGGCAACGCCAAAAGCCTTAGGGAAGGATGTAGCTCCGTTATCCAGGTATATGGTTTGCATTTTTATACCGCCTAATTTTTTTAATATCTAAAATTAAGTAAATAAATATCTTATTTAAATTATATTACTTTTAAGCACTGTATACAATAATAATCAGCTTTACTTATAACGGCTGGCCCTATTATTAAAAAAAACTATTTTACTGTAAAGCCCCAGCCTGTTAAACTGGAATCAGGTATTGTATCCAAAAATATTTATTATTTTATTTACGGAGGTATTACATATGGAAGGTAAAAAAGGAATTATTTTAGCAGGGGGAGTTATCGGCATATTGGCGGTTTTATTGGTCTACTTTGGTAACCCGGCCAATATGGGGCTTTGTATTGCCTGTTTTATCAGGGATATTGCCGGGGGCATCGGGCTCCACAGGGCTGAGGTTGTGCAGTATATCAGGCCGGAGATAATCGGAATTATTCTCGGGGCATTTTTAATTTCCTTAAAGAATAAAGAGTTCCAGGCCAGGGGCGGCTCCGCGCCTTTTACCCGTTTCATTTTAGCCGTTACGGTTATGATAGGCGCTTTAATGTTTTTAGGCTGCCCTTTAAGAATGGTTTTGCGTTTAGGGGGCGGGGATTTAAACGCTCTGTTTGGAATTGCCGGTTTTGTATTGGGGATTATAATCGGCGCCTTCTGGCTTAATAAAGGCTTTACCCTGAAAAGAGATTATAAATTAATTAAATTTGAGGGCTATTTAATGCCTTTTGTCAGCATTGGTTTATTTATTTTACTTTTGGCGGCGCCTGCCTTTTTATTTTTCAGCGAGTCCGGCCCCGGCGCCTCCCATGCGCCGATTTATATTACTCTTGCCGCGGGCTTAATTGTAGGCGCTCTTGCTCAAAAAACCCGCCTTTGTATGGTTGGCGGCACAAGGGATATGGTTTTATTTAAAGATAATTATTTGCTTTTGGGATTTCTTTCTATTTTAGTCTTTTCTATTTTGGCTAATTTAGCTTTTGGCTTCTTTAATTTAGGTTTTGAAGGCCAGCCTGTTGCTCATTCCGACGGCTTATGGAATTTCTTAGGCATGGTTTTGGTTGGCTGGGCTTCCATTTTACTGGGGGGCTGCCCCTTAAGGCAGCTTATTCTCTCCGGGGAAGGCAATGGAGATTCTTCTATTGTAATCATCGGTATGCTGGTTGGGGCTGCTATTGCCCACAATTTCGGTTTAGCCTCAAGTGCGGCTGGGCCTACCTTTAACGGCAAGGCTGCGGTTATAATCTGCCTCTTAATTGTGGCGGGTATATCCATAATAAATTCCTCTCTTACCGCTAAAACAAAAGCCTGAAATATTAAAAATAAAGAGGTGAAATATAATGTTAAAAGTTAATACCTGCGGAATGTCCTGCCCGCAGCCTGTTTTAATGACTAAAAAAGCTCTTGCCCAAAACCCTGCCGAAGTTGAAGTAATTACGGATAATCTTACCGCTAAGAATAATGTAGAGCGTTTTTTAAAAAACGCGGGCTATAATGTAGAAATAAAAAAAGCGGATACCGATGAAGAAGATTATGCCTATATTCTTTTGGCAAAAAAATAGGCAAAGGGTGAAAATAATGGAATATACTGTTTTGTTTTTCACTCATTCCGGGGCGATTAAATTCAGGCGCAAAGCAAATTCTTTAAATATTCCCTGCGAATTAATGCCTGTACCCCGGGTTTTAAGCTCCAATTGCAGCATTTGCGCAAAAATTAATTATGAGGGCGAAATTAAAAGCCTTTTAGATGACGAAATTGAAAAGATTTTTTTACAAGCCGCTAATAAAAACACTTTAGTTTATGAGGCCGAATAAATAAATTTTAGCGGGAATATTATTGGTGGAATATTAATGGCGGAAATATTATTGGTGAAAATATGTAAGAAAAGGGAAATGCCTAAAAGCATTTCCCTTTAATTTTATAATTATTTTACTCTTTTAAAAAAGTAAAAAAAGCCGGAGTAATGCGCCTCTAATATTTACCTTGGTTGCTTTTATTGGGAATGAAGTTTATAATAATAATGATTTATTTCTTTTAGTCGGTTTTCATGGTCTTTTAAGATTTTTAATCTAAAGGCAAAGGCTTATATATGCATAATAATTATGCCAATAATCTAAGCTATAAGGGTAGGCAAAAGTAAAATCAAATAAAATAAAAAATAAAGAATAATATTTGTATGAAGGGAAGGCTAAATTTGGAAAAGACCAAAGATATTCAGGCTATTTTAAATTTAAAAAAAGAGCAAAACGCCTTAATTATCGCTCATTTATATCAATGGCCGGAGGTTCAGGATATAGCGGATTTTGTAGGAGATTCTCTGGATTTAAGCCGTAAGGCTAAAGAAACAGATGCCGATATTATTGTTTTTTGCGGCGTTTGGTTTATGGCGGAAACCGCTAAAATACTCAGCCCCCAAAAGATGGTGCTTTTGCCGGAGAAAAACGCGGGCTGCCCCATGGCGGATATGGTTAATCAGGAGGATGTACTTCGCCTGAGAAGGGAAAACCCCAAAGCCGCCGTGGTTTGCTATGTAAATTCCAGCGCGGAGGTTAAAGCCGTAAGCGATATTTGCTGTACTTCATCTAATGCCGTCCGGGTGGTGGAATCTCTCCCTGAGGAAGAAATTATTTTTGTGCCGGACCGCAATTTAGGCCATTATGTATCCCGCTTTGTGCGTAATAAAAAATTCATCTTTTTTGACGGCTATTGCCCAACCCATGACAGGCTTACTCTGGCAGATGTGGAAAAAGCCCGCCGGGCCCGGCCCAATGCTCCTTTATTGGTGCATCCCGAATGCAGGCCGGAAATTATAGATAGCGCCGATTTTACCGGCAGCACATCCCAAATTATTGATTTTGCGGTAAAATCCGATAAAAAGGAGTTTATTATCGGTACGGAAAGCGGCGTTCTCCACCGTTTGGAAACTCTTTGCCCCGATAAAAAATTCTATACCCTTCATTCGGCAATGGTTTGCCCCAATATGAAAAAAACAAATCTTGCCAGCGTTAAGAGGGCCTTAACAGATTTGGAATATGAAATTAAGCTGGACACTGAAATAATAAGTAAAGCCTCCGGAAGCCTGGAGAGGATGCTTTCTGTATAATCGGCAGATGGGAAGGACAAAAAAATGAAACGCTATATGTTTAACGGCGATCTGCGGGATATTAACAGCCTGAATGCAGATGTTTTAATTGTAGGCTCCGGCGCCGCGGGTTTATATACGGCTTTAAATTTAGATTCTAAAATTAAATGTATTATTATAAATAAATACGGCACCCAAAGGAGTAATTCCATTTATGCCCAAGGGGGGGTAGCCGCGGTTATTCAGCCGAATAATTGGGGAGATAAGCCCGAAAACCATTTTGAGGATACCCTTACAGCCGGCGCCGGCTTATGCAATAAAGAGGCCGTAAGAGTATTGGTTGAGGAAGCCTGGGATAATATGCTGCGCCTTATTGATTTTGGCGTGCCCTTTGATACTGAAGACGGCAAGCTCCTTCTGACAAGGGAGGGAGGCCATGGCAGAAACCGCATTTTACATTGCGGGGGAGATGCCACCGGCAAGCATATTATGAAGCGCCTTAATGAAGTTGCCGCCCAAGCC
The DNA here is from genome assembly GCA_040767605.1 of Clostridiales bacterium. Lineage (GTDB taxonomy): Bacteria > Bacillota > Dehalobacteriia > UBA4068 > UBA4068 > JAXGOI01. The sequence goes on along the minus strand of JAXGOI010000001.1, from coordinate 305,814 downwards.
GGAAATATCCGCATATTGGATAATATTTTTTTATCGGATATTCTTACGGATGAAAACGGGGTAATCGGCGTTTTGGGTTTGGACGATGATAATCAGCCCTGTTATTTTTCCGCCCCTAAGGTTGTTATTGCCTCCGGGGGTATTGGCAGGGTATTCAGAAACAGCACCAACGGCAGTTTTGCAACGGGAGACGGCATTATGGCGGCAGGCCGGGCCGGAGCCGAATTAAAAGATTTGGAATTTATCCAATTTCACCCGACAGCCCTGATACACCCGGATAATACCGGCCGTTATTTTTTAATTTCCGAGGCTTTAAGGGGGGAAGGGGCAATTCTCAGAAACAGGCGCTGGGAGCCCTTTATGGAAGGCGTACACCCCCTGGCGGATTTGGCCCCAAGGGATATTGTTTCCCGGGCCATAATTTCCGAAATGAAGATTAATGATATACCCCATGTATATTTAGATATAACCTCAAGGCCCAGGGAGTTTTTGAAAAACCGCTTCCCCACAATTTATTGGGAATGTATGCGCCGGGGTATAGATATAGCCAAGGATTGGATACCTGTTATGCCGGTGCAGCATTATTTAATGGGGGGCATTAAAACCGATATAGATGCCGAAACTAATATTTCCGGCCTGTATGCCTGCGGAGAGGCGGCCTGTACCGGGGTGCATGGGGCAAACAGGCTGGCCAGCAATTCTCTTTTGGAATGCCTGGTTTTTGGCAGGCGCTGCGCCAGGCATATTAACAGCCAAAGCCTGAAACCGCCTTCTCAAAAAAATCAAATTATGAATACCCTTTCCCGCCACGAAAATCTGGATTTTGATACCTATAAAAGCGAAATACGCACCTTAACTACTCAAAAGTGCAGTATTATCAGGAATGAGAGAGAGCTTTTAGAGGCTAGGGAAAGAATAGATGAAATCTATCAGCAGCTGGATGCTCTGGAATTGAGAGAAAAAATAGCCATAGAAACATATAATCAGGCAAGTATGGCCTTAGAGATTATTTCCGCAAGCCTTAAGCGTAAAAAGAGCATTGGGGCTCATTATCGCAGTGATGATAATTAGGGGGTAAATTAAATGCTTAATATTTTTAACCTTGATGATATGCTTAAAAAAGCCCTTGAGGAGGATATCGGCACCGGGGATATTACAACTTTGGCCACGGTTGATGCCGATAAGAAAATCCGAGGGGTTTTTATTGCCAAGGAGGAAGGAGTAATTTGCGGCCTTCCCATAGTTAAGCGGGTTTTTGAGCTTTTAGACCCCGGAGTTAAGCTGGAGCTTTTAGTAAACGAAGGGGATTTATTAAATAAAGGCGCAAAAATTGCCGAAATTTCCGGCCCGGCCCAAAGTATATTAACCGGGGAGCGCCTGGCCTTAAACTTTTTGCAGCGCCTTTCCGGAATTGCCACCCGCACTTATAAGGCGGTAAAAGAAATTGCCGGTACCGGGGCAGTAATTGCAGATACCCGTAAAACCACCCCCGGCCTGCGCCGGGTGGAAAAATACGCCGTAAGTGTAGGGGGGGGTACAAATCATAGGTTTAATTTGGCGGATGGCGTTTTAATTAAGGATAATCATATAAGCGCGGCGGGAGGTATAGCCCCGGCTATTGAAAGGGCGCGCAAGCTGGCCCCCCATACTCTTAAAATTGAGGTTGAGGTTGAGAGCTTCCCTCAAATTCAAGAGGCCTTAAATAGCGGAGCGGATATTATTATGCTGGATAATATGAGCCTTGAGGATATGGAAAAGGCCGTAAAAATCATAGATAAGAGGGCTTTAATAGAGGCTTCCGGCAATATGGGGGATAAAAATTTGCTTTCAGTCGCCAAAACCGGGGTTGATATTATCTCTATCGGGGCCTTAACCCATACTGTAAAGGCTATGGATATAAGCCTGCGCTTTATTAATTCCTGAATTTTTTAAGAATATAAGCTCTATTAAAATCTGAGGAGGGTAGGCCTTGAAATTAATTGATGCCTTAAAAAGCTACCCTTATAAGGATATTTACCCTATGCATATGCCGGGGCATAAAAGAAATGCCCCTTTTGTTAATTCCCCAATTCCCTATAATCTTGATATTACGGAAATAGAGGGCTTTGATAATTTACATAATGCAGAAGGGATTTTAAAAAACGCAATGGAAAGGGCTGCCCGCCTTTATGGCAGCGCCCATTCCTTTTATTTAATTAACGGAAGTACCTGCGGTATTTTAGCGGGTATTTTTGCCTCTACGGCTAAAGGGGATAAGGTTTTAATCTCCCGCAACTGCCATAAGGCGGTGTATAATGCTATTTTTTTACATGAGCTTGAGGCCGTTTATTTAAATCCTCAGGCGGTGGAGGGCTTCGGCTTTTCCGCAAGTATTCCCCCCTGTTTGGTGGAGGAGGCCTTAAAAGAGCATAAGGATATAAAGGCTGTAATTATAAATTCCCCCACCTATGAGGGGGTTATTTCCGATATACCTGAAATTGCTAAATCAGCCCATAAAAGGGGCATACCCCTAATTGTAGATGAGGCCCATGGGGCTCATTTAGGCTTTAATGATTATTTACCTAAAAACTCTGTTTCAGCCGGGGCGGATATTGTAATTCACAGCCTTCATAAAACCCTGCCGGCTTTAACCCAAAGCGGCCTGTTGCATATTAACGGGGGATTAATAAAAGCCAAGGATGCGGAAATTCAATTAAGTATTTTTGAAAGCAGCAGCCCCTCTTATATACTTATGGCGGGGATTGATGCCTGTATAAATTTACTTGCCGCAAAAAAAGACGAGATTTTTAATAATTATACCCAAAACCTTAAGAGCTTTTATAAAAAAAGCGAGGGACTAAAAAGGCTTAAAGTGTTTTCTCCCGGGGGAATAAATAAATACCCCGAGATTTTTAATTTTGACCCCGGCAAAATTATTATCTCTCTAAAAAATACAAATATAAGCGGCCCCCAGTTTAAAAGCCTTTTATTAAAAAAATATAAAATTGAATTAGAAATGGCCTTGGGGGATTATGCCCTGGCCATGACAAGTATTTGCGATACAAAAGAGGGTTTAAACAGGCTTTTAAATGCCCTTTTAGGAATTGATGAGAATGTTTTGCCTGTTTTTGAAAAAAAAGACGGCTATAATTTACCTCATTTGCCTGAAAGAGCCATGCCGCCCCATAAAACCGCCGGCATAAAAGGGGATTTTTATGATTTAAAGGCAAGCTCGGGCCGTATTTGTTTGGAATATGTATATGCCTACCCCCCGGGTATACCGATACTTGTGCCGGGGGAGATAATTTCTGCCCAAATTTTAAAAAGCCTTGAAGATTTATTATCGGCAGGGGTATTTTTAAACAGCACTTATGGCCGCCTGCCCCGGGAAATAAAGCTTGCTACCTGATGTTTTAGGTTGACACCTCCGGCAAATTTTGATAAACTTAAAATAAATTACAGGGGCAAAGAAATAAAATGCCTGGCCTTTTAAATATATTTTATTAAGTATATTTAAGGGGTTTATGAGAATGACGGCGAATATAATCCGCCGGGGGGAGGGGGGCAATTAAATGAAAAGAATACTGACTCTTAATACCAGGGATTTAAAAAAATCTGCTAATAATGGCGGCTGCGGCGAATGCCAAACATCCTGCCAATCTGCCAGCAAAACCTCTTGCAGTATTGCCAATCAAAAATGCGAAAAGTTTAAATAAGAATAATGGCAGTTATCGCTGCAGGGCTGTTTTAAACAGTTTTGCAGCGATTTTATTATGCTTAAAAGCCTTGTGCCATTTAATTAAGGAGTATTCGGATGATTCATCAATATAAAAACAACGGCTATAATATTGTAATGGATATTAATAGCGGCTCAATCCATTCCGTAGATGATTTGGCCTATGATATTATCAGCCTTTATGAGGAAAAAACAAAGGCTGAAATAAGCGCTAAAATGCTGGAAAAATATAAAGGCGACCCTGAAATTAATCAGGAAGAAATTGAAGAGGTTTTTAGGGATATAGAAGAATTAAAAAAGCAAAATAAGCTTTTTAGTAAAGATATTTTTGCCCCCCGGGGCGATACCTTTAAAAAAAGGCAGGGGGTTTTAAAGGCCCTTTGCCTCCATATTGCCCATGATTGCAATTTGGCCTGCAAATATTGTTTTGCAGGGGAGGGGGAATATCAGGGGGACCGCTCTCTTATGAGCTTTGAAACGGGGAAAAAGGCCCTGGATTTTTTAATAAAAAATTCCGGCAGCCGCAAAAACCTTGAGGTGGATTTTTTTGGCGGCGAGCCTTTAATGAATTTTGAAACCGTAAAAAAGCTGGTGGCCTATGGCAGAAAGCAGGAGGCCTTATATAATAAAAACTTCCGCTTTACCCTTACCACAAACGGTATTCTTTTAGATGATGAAATAATTGAATTTGCCAATCAGGAAATGAGCAATCTGGTTTTAAGCTTAGACGGCCGTAAAGAAATAAACGATAATTTACGGGTAACTAAAAACGGCAGGGGCAGCTATGAGATTATTCTGCCTAAATTTATTAAAGCAGCCCAAAGCCGCGGCCAAAAAGATTATTATATACGCGGTACTTATACCCATTATAATTTAGATTTTTCTGAGGATATTCTCCATATGGCGGATTTAGGTTTTAAAGAAATTTCCATGGAACCTGTTGTAGCTCCTCCGGATGCGCCCTATAGCCTGACTCAGGAGGATGTTCCCATCCTTTGCAATGAGTATCAGCGCCTGGCGGAGGAAATGCTCAAAAGGGAAGAAATGGGGCAGGGTTTTAACTTTTTCCATTTTACTATTGATCTTGACGGCGGCCCCTGTATAATTAAAAGAATTTCCGGCTGCGGCGTGGGAAGCGAGTATCTAGCGGTTACCCCCTGGGGGGATTTATATCCCTGCCATCAATTTGTGGGGAATAAAGATTTTTTACTGGGTAATTTAGATGAAGGCATTGTAAACCACGAGCTTAAAGAGGAATTCAGCAGCTGTAATATTTATTCCCGCAAGGAATGCGGGGATTGCTTTGCCCGCCTTTATTGCAGCGGCGGCTGTGCCGCCAATGCTTATCATTCCTGCGGCAGCATAAAGGCTATTTATGATATCGGCTGCAAATTACATCGCAAAAGGATTGAATGCGCAATTATGCTTGAAGTTGCCCGGGCCGGCAAAAAAGCAAAGTCTCCGGCTTAAAAACAGGCTCCGCCCCAAATTGCTTATTTAATAAGCGCAAAATATTATTTATTGAATAATTATAAAATTTGGTATATACTTTCTTAAACCAGATGAAGAATTCAGGCTTTAGGCTTTATTCCCCGGTAGGGCTCTTATTTGCCGGGGTTTATAAAGAAAAGATTGCTATAATTAAAGCAAATAAGAATGTGCAATAAGGAGAATAAGATGGAAAATATGGTGGGAAACAAAATGGGAAACAAAAAAACAGGGATTATCACGGTATTTGCGGCAATCGTAATTCAATTATGCTTAGGTATGGCCTATGTTTGGAGTGTTTTTCAAAACGGAATAGCCGAAAGTGTTTTCAGCGGGGATAATGCCGGGGCCGGGCTGGCCTTTTCCCTCCTTTTGGCTAATTTGCCCGTCGGTAGTACCATAGGGGGCAAACTAAGCAAAAAATTCAGCCCGCGTTTTTCGGTAATTTCCGGCGGGCTTATTATTGCCGTAGGTTTTTTGCTTTCCTCTTTTGTAAAACCATCTGCCCCCTGGGTTTTATGGCTTACATACGGGGTTATCGGCGGTATTGGCATGGGTTTCCCTTATTCCACCACAATTGCCTGTGTTCAGGAATGGTATCCTCATAAAAAGGGTTTTATTACCGGGGTAATTGTTGCCTCTTTGGGTTTTGGGGGTGTGGTTTTCGCCCCTATAATAGAGGGACTTATAAAGCATTTAGGCGGCGTAGGGGTTGGGGAGCTTAAGGCCTTTTTTGTTTTAAGTATTGTCTTTGCCATTGTATGCACCTTAAGCGGTATATTTATTAAAAGCCCGCCTAAAGATTATTGGCCCGAGGGTTATATCCGGCCGGAAGGCGGCTCTTTAGCTCAGGGCGTAAATTATTCCCCCGGGCAAATGCTAAAAATGCCTCAATTTTATATTCTGGTAATAACATTTTTGCTGGCCTGTATGGTAGGGGTTATGATGATCGGCTTTGCCAAGCCCATTGCCATAGCCAAGGGTATGGCCGCCACCGCAACTATCGGGGTAATTACAATTTCTGTTTGTAATTCCCTGGGGCGGATATTCTGGGGGGCCGTTTCCGATAAATTAGGCAGAAAAAGAACGATTATCCTTTTGCTAGCGGGCTCCGGTGTATTTTCTCTTTTTATGAATATGGCAAACGGCTATTTAATTTATGTTTTAATCGGCTTTATCGGGTTTTTTTACGGCGGCTTTTTAAGTGTCTTCCCGGTTTATACGGCAGATTTATTTGGCAGCAAGCATATGGTAACAAATTATGGCCTGGTTATGGTTGGTTTTGGCTTAGGGGCTATAATTTCTTCTTATATTGCGGGTTATTTTAAAAATTTGGCCGTTAATGATATTTCCCTTATGTTCCCGGCCTTTATTATTGCTTCTATTGCCGCGGCTATCGGAATTATTTTAATCTCACTACTTAAAAAGCCTGAAAATAACCCCCCTGTTTAGAAAATCTGATTTTAACTCTGTTTTTTTAATTTAAAATTAGTGCGGCGAATATACGCTAAAATAATATTTATTAAAGAGGGAGAATAATTTTATTGTAGAATAAATATTTGCGGCATATTTATTTATTTTTATCAGATAATATTCCGGTTTTAAGTAAATTCCGGGCTTTAAACAGTTTTATTAAAACAATAAAATTAAGGGGGTATAAATATGGCTTTTTTTGAGGGTTTAGGCAAGAAAATCAGCGAGGCGGCAGGTTCCGCCGCTGTAAAGGCTAAGGATTTAGCTGGGGAGGCTGCGGATAAAGCTAAACTTATGGCGGAAATTGCCAAAATTAACAGTGATATTCACAGCACACAAAAGCAAATGGATAAAACTTATTTTGAATTAGGTAAAGCCGTCTTTGGGCAGGAAAAGGCTAATGAAGAGAGTATTTATGCCGAACAAATAGAAAAAATTAAAGATTTTCAGAATACTATTATAGAATATCAAAAAAAATTGCAGGAAATAAAAGAAAAAGACAATACCCCTCCGGCAGATTCTCAAAACCCGGAGCCCGAGGAAGATTCCGGCGACGGTATGAATTTTCAGGCCTAAAAGCCTCCGTAATATTTTCAGCTAAGTATATTTAAGTTTTTAAGGGCTTACTAAGGGTTTACTATGAGTATTTACAGTTTTATATGAGTATATATTTATAAATACGCCTATAAAACGAATAATTTTTTTAAACTCCTTGCTTTTATCCCGGGTATATGATATAAAGTAATAAAGCCATTATTTAGGAGATATTTTTATGTTATCAAGTATCCATTCCAACAATTATTTTGGTTATTTTAGCCGGAGCTTTTATTTTAGCTTTGGTTATTACTTTTTGCCAAAATTTAATAAGTTGGAAGGACTTTTATCTCAATAATCAGCTTTATTCGGGTATATTGTATTTTGAGGGAGGTTCGTCCAGACGAACCTCCCTATTTTATTTTAAGGGGCGCTTTTAATGGATGCATTTAAAAAAACAAATTCTCCTTGCGGTGTATGCAATAATAGGTATAAAATTACAATAGTGGGCTTGGGGCTCATAGGCGGCTCCCTTGCTTTGGCCCTAAAAGGCTTTAAAAATGCGGAGATATTTGGAATAGATATTAATTCCTCCGTTATAAAAAAGGCTCTTGATTCGGGGGCTGTGGATAAAGCATCCCTAAATTCCTCCGAAGGCTTTGAGAATGCGGATTTAATTATAATTTGCGTTTCCCCGGAATATATTAATCAGATTATAAAAGAAAATATTGCTTTTATTAAGCCCGGGGCTGTTATAACAGATGTTTGCGGAACAAAAATGCTCTTATATAAAGATACTCAGGCCTTAATCCCCTCAGATATTGAGTATATCGGCATACACCCCATGGCGGGGAAAGAGGTTGGGGGTTTTGAGAATGCGGATAAAAATTTATTTTTAAATACAGGCTTTATTATTACTCCCCTTAAAAATACAAAAAACCGTACAATAGCCTTAATGGAGGAGCTGGCGGAGTATATCGGCGCCAAAAGAATCGCTAAGGCAAAAGGGGAGCTGCATGATGATATAATTGCTTATACCAGCGATCTTATGCATATATCCGCCACGGCTTTATGTATTGATTTTCATCCTCAAATGAATAATGCCTATACCGCCGGGGCTTTCAGGGATTGCACCAGAGTCGGGAATATTGACGCCTCTCTCTGGGCGGAGCTTTTACTCTATAATGGGGAAAAAATTCTTCCTCATCTGGAGAGGCATATAAAAAACCTGGAGAATTTTAAAACAGCTCTAGAAAATAAAGATAAAAATTTATTATTTTCCCTTTTGGCCTTAGGGGGGGAAAATAAAAGGGAGATGCTAAAAAGATGAAATCCCTTTTAGTAGATTTAAAAGAAAAAAGCTATAAAATCTTAATCGGCAAGGGCTTGCTAAATAAAACAGGCGAGCTTTTAAAAGAAGTTTATAAAGAAAAACGGCTTTTTATAATCAGCGATGAGCAAATTTGGGCACTTTACGGGGAAGAGCTTAAAAACTCCCTGAAAAATGCCGGCTATGAACCGGAGCAGATTTTACTTCCCCCGGGGGAGGGGAGTAAAAATATAAAGTGCTTTGAGGAAATTTGCGAAAAATTAGCCGCCTTAGGGGCCGGCCGCAGCCATATGTTAATAGCCTTTGGGGGCGGGGTTATAGGGGATATTAGCGGTTTTATTGCCGCCACTTATATGCGGGGGCTGCCCTATATGCAAATTCCCACAACTTTACTGGCTCAGGTGGATTCCAGCGTTGGGGGGAAAACCGCCTTAAACCTCAGCCGGGGTAAAAACTTAATCGGGGCCTTTTGGCAGCCTAAAATGGTTATTGCGGATACGGGCCTTCTTGCAACATTAAATAAGCGTGAATTTGCCGGGGGAATGGCGGAAATTATTAAATACGCAGCCATAGCCTCGGATGATCTTTTTAAAGGCCTGATTCAGCATGAAGGAAGTATTAACGGCTATAAGCAGCTTGAAAGCAGCCTGGAGGATATTATTGCCCGGTGCTGCCAAATAAAAAGCGGGATAGTTGCCAGGGATGAATTTGATTTAAAAGAAAGAATGCTTTTAAACTTCGGCCATACATTCGGCCATGCCATAGAGCAAAAAGGCGGCTATAAGGAGTATATCCATGGGGAGGCGGTGGCTATGGGCATGGTAATAGCGGCGGAAATTGGCGAAGCCATGGGTTTAACCTGCTCCGGCACGGCCAATGCCCTAAAAAGAGTTTTAGAAAAATACGCTTTGCCGGCTGTTTCCCCCTATAATTTAAATGAACTTCTCCCCGCCCTGTTTTTAGATAAAAAAAATACCGCTAATTACTTTAATTTAATTCTTTTAAAGAAAATAGGCCAAAGCTTTATTTATTCAATTAAAACGGCGGAAATTCAAAAGCTTATAGGCGGGGGATAAGAGAATGAATAATATTCTAACCATTAACGGCAGGCCCAAAGGAATAATAAATCTGCCCGCCTCAAAAAGTGTGGCTCATAGGGCTTTAATTTGCGCCTCCTTGGCAAAGGGTAAAAGCAAATTGAAAAATCTCCATTTGCCCGGCGAGGATATAATGGCAACTGTTTCCTGCCTTCAGGGTTTGGGAATACCGATAAAATGGGAGAAAGAATGCCTGCATATTAAAGGGCAAAGCCCCTCCCCTAAAGAAGGCGCTCTTTTAGATGCGGGGGAATCCGGCTCTACCCTGAGGTTTATGATTCCCGTCGCTCTTTTATCCTCCAAGGCGGTGGAATTTACCGGCAGGGGCAGGCTTTGGCAAAGGCCTCAGGAAGTATATTTAAACGAATTAAAAGCCCATGGGGCAAAAATAGATTTTAACAGCGCTTCAGGGTTTTTACGGGTGAAAGGGCCTTTAGAGCCGGGTTTATATACCCTGCCGGGGAATATCAGCTCTCAATTTATTTCCGGCCTTTTAATGGTTTTACCCCTTTTAAAAGAAAGCAGTAAAATTATTTTATCTACCTCATTGGAATCAAAACCCTATGTTGATTTAACCCTAAGCGTTATGGAAAGCTTTGGGGTTAAAGTAGGGAATAAGGACTATAAAGAGTTTATTATTCCCGGGGGGCAGGGCTACCGGCCCCAAATATATGAGGTGGAGGGGGATTTTTCTGCGGCGGCCTTCTTTTTAGGGGCGGCGGCCCTGGGCTGTAATATCAGATGCGGGGGCCTAAATTTAAATTCCCTTCAGGGAGACAGGGCAATTCTGGATATAATTACAAAGGCCGGCGGCAAAATAATCAAACACCCCGATAATACTTTAGGGGTAGAAATAAAGGCCCTTAAGGGCGTAAATATTGATTGCAGAGATATTCCGGATTTAGTTCCTCCCCTTGCCGCAATTTTAACTTTTGCCGATGGCGAAAGCCGCTTAACACAGGTAGGCCGCCTTAGAATGAAGGAGAGCGACCGCCTTGAGGCAATAAGCGGCCGTTTAAACGCCTTAGGAGGTCAGATTACTCAGGAGGACGACGCCTTGCTTATTAAAGGGGTAAAAAGCCTTAAAGGCGGGGTATGGGATTCTTTTAATGATCACCGTATAGCAATGTCCGGGGCTTTGGCTTCCCTAAAAAGCAGGGGTAAGGTAGAAATAATAAACCCGGCTTGCGTTAATAAATCCTTCCCCGGCTTTTGGGAGGTTTTTTGTCAAAAAGAAGAGGAGAGTGCCTTATGAGCAATGTATGGGGGAATAGCTTAAAAATTTCTATTTTTGGAGAATCCCATGGCCCGGCCATAGGCATAGTTTTAGGGGGTTTACCGCCGGGGCTGGAAATTGATTTGGCCGAAGTGGCTTTTCAGATGTCCAGGCGCGCCCCGGGGCAGGATAAGAATTCAACCCCCCGTAAAGAGCAGGATGATGTGGAAATTTTAAGCGGGCTTTTTGAGGGTAAAACCACCGGGGCTCCCTTAACCGGGATAATTAAAAATAAAGATATTAAATCCGCAGATTATAATAAAGCCCTGCCCCGCCCCGGCCATAGCGATTATACGGCCCAAATTAAGTATAAGGGCTTTAATGATTACCGGGGGGGAGGCCATTTTTCCGGCAGGCTTACAGCAAGCTTAAGTTTTGCCGGCAGTATTGCCAGGCAATATCTGGAGGCCTTGGGCATAATAATAGGGGCTCATATTCTGCAAATAGGGCCTGTTATTTCCCCGGGGCTAATAGATATTGATGCCGCCGCTTTAAAAAAATTCTCCCGCCGGAGATTCCCGGTAGGGGATAAGGCAAAAGAGGCTGAAATGCTTAAGGCAATAGCTGAGGCCGCCCGGGAGGGGGATTCTTTGGGAGGGATTATTGAATGCGCAGCAAACGGCTTTCCCCCCGGTTTTGGCACCCCGTTTTTTAATTCCCTGGAAAGCGCTATTGCCGCTTTGGTTTTTTCCATTCCGGCGGTTAAAGGGGTGGAATTTGGCAGCGGCTTTGCCTTAGGCGGGCTTACGGGCAGCCGGGCCAAAGATGAGCTTTATACCGGGGAAGGCGGGATAAAAACCCTGGCAAATCATAACGGGGGTATAAACGGGGGTATAAGCAATGGTATGCCCATAGTTTTTAAGGCGGCCTTTAAACCCACCCCGTCTATTGCAAAACCCCAAAAAACCGTAAATTTACTAACGGGTGAGGATGCCTTATTAGAAATAAAGGGTAGGCATGACCCTGCCATAGTGGCCAGAGCCGCCGTTGTGGTGGAATCCGCCTTAGCCATATGCCTTTTAGACGCATTATTGGAAGGCGGGTGGAGATTTTGAAAAATCTAGTTTTAATCGGCCTGCCGGGCTCGGGCAAAACAACCCTCGGCAAGCTTTTAGGTCAAAGGCTTAATAAAGAGTTTATAGATTTAGATTCAGAGATAGAAAAAAGCCGAGGGCAAAGTATTGAAAGTATTTTCAGGCTTTCAGGGGAAGAGACTTTCAGAAATCTTGAAAGCCAGGCGGCGCTAAAAGCCGCCGCAAAAGAGGGGCCGGTTATTTCCACCGGGGGGGGCATTGTTTTAAGAGAAGAAAATATGCAGGCCCTAGGGAGAAATGCCATAGTAATTTTTTTAGACAGAGACCCCCAATATATAGCCGGGGAAATAGATATTAAAAACCGCCCCCTATTAAAGGCAGGCCCGGAAAAGGTTTATGAGCTTTATAAAAAACGCCTGCCCCTTTATGAAAAATACGGGGATTTTAAAGTAAAAAGCAATGCCCCGCTAAATGGGGTTTTAGAGGAGCTTTTAAAAATTGCCGCCTTGGAAGAGACGGAAAATAAAAGCTTTGCGGTTATTGGAAGCCCCATAGGGCATAGCCTTTCTCCGGATATTCATTTGCCGGTTTTAAGGAAATATTATAAAGAACCTGAATACTCCCGGGAGGAAATTCCTTTAAAAGGGCTATCCGACTGGCTAAAAAGAGTAAAAGACGAGAATATTGCCGGTTTTAATGTAACCATGCCTCATAAAATCGGGATAATCCCTTATTTGGATATTTTAGACGGGGAGGCGGCTTTGCTTAATTCCGTAAATACCGTTATAAACAGGGAGGGCATTTTATGGGGCTATAATACGGATGGGGAGGGCTTTGCCTTAGCCCTTAAAAAGCAGGGCTATACTTTAAGAGGCAGCCGTATAACAATTATAGGCACAGGGGCTGTGGCGGCTACAATAGCCGCAAAAGCCCTGAAAGAGGAGGCTGCCGAAGTAAATATTTTGGGGCGTAATTTTAAAAAAGCCCAGGAAACAGCAGAAAAAGCCTTATTATTACGGAATAATATACCGGTGAGGGCGGCCCTCTGGGAGGGGGATGCCTTAAAAGAATATTGCGGTAAAACAGATATTTTAATAAACGCCACCCCTTTGGGGATGAAAGGCGTGGAAGATAATTTTACGGATTTGCGATTTATAAGCTCCCTGCCTGAAACCGCCCTGATTTGTGATTTAATTTACAGCCCGGCTCAAACAAAGCTGCTTTTAGAAGGGCAAAGGCAGGGAATTAAAACCCTGGGGGGCTTAGAAATGCTGATTTATCAGGCTTTGCTGGCAGACAGATTATTCCTGCCCGGGGAAATGCTTTTAAATAGAGCCTATAAAAGGGTGGGGGAAAGCCTGAAGGAAAGGGGAATAAGAGTATGATTATTGTTTTACATGATAATGCCAAAGAAAATGAAGTAGAAAATCTAAAAGAGAAAATGCAAGGCAAAGGTTTTATTGTTCAGGATATTAAAGGGGAAAAAACCAGGATGCTGGGGCTTGCCGGGGATACTTCTATAATATCTCCCGATACCTTTGCCCGGTATGAAATAGTAAAGAATGTTTTAAAGGTTTTAGAGCCCTATAAATTATCCGGCAGGCGCTTTCACCCGGAGGATACCGTTGTTGAGGCTTTGGGGGCAAAAATCGGCGGGGGGCACTTTGGGGTTATTGCAGGCCCCTGCTCTGTGGAGGGGGAAGAGCAAATACTCTCCATTGCCAAGGATATTGCAAATTCCGGGGCCGGTTTTTTACGGGGCGGTGCTTTTAAGCCCCGCACCTCACCCTATGCTTTCCTTGGCCTGGGTTTGGACGGCCTGGAGCTTTTAAAAATAGCCCGCCAGAAAACCGGCCTGCCAATTGTAACTGAGATTTTATCCCCCGAGCATTTAGAGGCTTTTGCCAATGATGTGGATATTATCCAAATCGGCGCCAGAAATATGCAAAACTTTACCCTTTTAAGGGATGTGGGGAGTTTAAAAAAGCCCGTTTTGCTTAAAAGAGGGCCTTCTTCCACCATTGATGAGCTTTTAATGGCGGCGGAATATATAATAAACGGCGGCTCTGATAAAATTATTTTATGCGAAAGAGGCATAAGAACATTTGAAACCGCAACCCGAAACACTTTGGATCTTTCTGCAATCCCGGTTTTAAAGCAAAGAACCCATTTGCCGGTTATTGCAGACCCCTCCCATGGGACGGGGCATTGGAATTTAGTGGAGCCTATGGCTCTTGCGGCTGTTGCAGCCGGGGCCGACGGCTTAATGATAGAGGTTCATAATATGCCTCAATGCGCCCTTTGCGACGGCGCCCAATCAATTACCCCTGAGGTTTTTCACCATTTAATGAAGAGAATAAATAAAGTCTATGAGGCCTTAAGGGATTAAAAAAACGGAGGTTATAAAAATGGATTGCAGACAAAAAATTGCCGAAGTCCGGCAGGAATTAGATACCATAGATAATCAGATGCTGGAGCTTTTTGAAAAAAGAATGGGTTTTATTGATCAGGTAGCCGAGATAAAAAGAGCGGGAAATATTGCAATTACAGACGAAGCAAGAGAAATGAATATGGTGGAAAGGGCCGTAGGCCTTGTTAAGCCGGAATATAAAGGGGAGACAATCAGCTTTATCAGGGGTTTAATGGCCCTTGCCAAGCTGCGCCAGAGAATGCAGCTTTTTGATCAAATGGAGGAAATGCTGCTTCCTGAGGCAAGGCCTGCCGAGAAGGAAAATATAAATATTGCTTATCAGGGTTTGCCCGGCGCCTGGGGAGAGCAGGCTGCAATACAGCTTTACCCCAATACCCCTAAAACGGGAATGGATAAATTTGAGGATGTTTTTATTGCCGTTAAAGAAAAAAGAGCCCGCTACGGTATACTTCCCCTGGAAAATTCCCGCACCGGGGCCATTGGCGAGGTTTATGAGCTTTTGCGTAAATACGGCTGTTATATTGTAGGGCAAACCTGGGTTAATGTTCATCATTGTCTTATGGGCCTGCCGGGTACGGATATAAGAGATATTCGGGAGGTTTTTTCCCACCCGGAGGGCTTCCGCCAATGCGGCAATTATTTAAAAGAACGCTCCTGGGATTTAATTGCCTGCCGTAATACAGCCGTTGCCGCCTCTATGGTTATGGGCCGCAATGACAGGCGCTTTGGGGCCATCGGCTCCCCCCGTTCGGCGCAGCTTAATAATTTAGAGGTAATAAAAAGCGATATTATGGACGACAGCGAAAATAAAACCCGCTTTATAGCTATTGCCGATGCCCCGGAATATGATGAAAGCAGCGATATTGTAAGCATAACCTTTAGAACCTCCCATAGAAGCGGCGCCTTATGTGATGTTTTATTCTCCCTTATGGCGGAAAATATTAATTTAACCAGAATAGAATCCCAGCCTATGCTGGGAGGTAAATATTGCTTCTTTGCGGATTTAGAGGGAAATATTATGGATGAAACCGTTGCCCGGGGTATTCGCCAGGCCGCTGCGGCCAGCGGGTATTTAGAGGTTCTTGGCTGCTATAAAGAAAACTTGGAAGATTAATTTGCACCGCCTTAAAAAAACAATATGCCCGTATTAGCATACGGGCATATTGTTTTAGGGCTTTAGCTGGTATTTTAATAAAGTTAACAAATAGATATTGTTTTTTTAAAGTGTTTGGGTATAAAATATTCGGACAGAGCAAAATATTTAATTAATTCTATTATTGTAATTGTAAGTGTAATTTAACCGTGTTAATTAATAGGAAAAAAAATACCCCTTAATACGGGGCTAAGGCAAAGTTAACCCTGCGAATTATGGATATTCCGGGAGGAGATAATCCCTATGGAGATGTTTCTCTATATTGATGTTAATATCCTGGCGCTTATAATGATATTCAGTGTATTTTTAATTGCCTATTTTAAGCTGGATAAAAATGATGCAACAAACAGGCTCTTTTTTCTAATTTCTTTTATAATTATTATCGAGCTGATAATTGAGAGCTTAACCATAGTAATTGACGGCTGGATGAACCCCTGGGTAAGGCCAACAACTATTGTTTTACATAATATCCTTTATATTTTAGGGCCGGGGGTATGTTTTTTTTGGTGCATGTTTATAGTTAAATGGATAGAAAGCGACGGCAAAAAGATTAATTCAAAGGTTTTTCAGGGCTTTCTCTATTTACCTTATATCGTAACGGTAATTTTTGTTCTGCTTAGCAATTTCTTTGACGGTATTTTTATTATTGACGATTTAAACCGCTATGCCCGGGGGGATTATTTTATATATACGGTAATTAGCGCCTATTATTATTTGGCCCTCAGCATATATGTAATTATCGGCAAAAGGCGGGAAATGCATAGAAGAACTTATTTATCCTTTATTGCTTTTTCAATTATTCCGGCTCTAGGGGGGCTTATTCAATCTTTGTTCTACGGGGTGTTTTTATACTGGAGCTGCATGGCTATTGCTTTAATTATTGTTTTTATTCTGATTCAGCAAAGAATGATGCAGTTTGATGCCTTAACCGATGTTTGGACAAAAAACACATTTGAAAATTATATTGAGTACAGAGTAAGCAGAGAAAAGCATGAGACCGATTTTGGAGTAATATTTATTGATTTAGACGGCTTTAAGGGCATAAATGATAAATACGGCCACTTTGAGGGGGACATTGCCTTAAAAAATACCGTAAGGCTTTTGCGTAAGCCCCTGCGGGAAACAGATATTATTGCCCGCTTTGGGGGAGATGAATTTGTAATTTTAGTGGATAAAGTCTCCTATAAAAACCTTGAGGATATTGTTTTAAGAATGGAAGAGGGCTTTAAAAATGCTAATATCCTCAGTAAAAGAGGTTATGCCCTTAAATACAGTATAGGTTATGATATTTTTGACCATAAAAAATATAATATTAACCAGTTTTTAAAGCATGTGGATTATCTTATGTATAAAAATAAAGAGGCTAAAAGAAAGGCCAGCTAGTTTTAGGCTTTTCTCTGCAGATTAAAAATAACCAGGCGCTTTTTATAAAACAGCTTATTTAAATAAAAACATCCTTTTTAGGATGTTTTTATTATTGGCAAATTAGCCTCTCTTAAATTAAAGAATGCATTAAAAGCAAAAATTTTTATAAAAAGCAGATTATACATAATTGATAAAACGGCGCATATAGCTTATAATATGAAAATGAGAATCAAATTCATATTTCTTTATTAAGGCGGTAATAATATGAAAAATCTTAGCAGCAATTATAATACTAAGCAGCGCCGGCAGATTTTAAATTATTTAAAATCCTCCCATAGCAGGCTTATTTCGGCAGAGGATATTTTTATAAAGCTTAAGGCGGGGGGCTGCCCTGTGGGGAAATCCACAATTTACCGTTATTTGGGGGTTTTAGAAAATCAGGGGCAAATTATAAAATATTTGTGCGCCCAAGGGGCGGAAGCCTATTTTCAGTATATCGGCGAGGCATGCCGGGGGCATCAGTATCATTTAAAATGCAAGGGCTGCGGCAGGCTTATTCAGCTGGAATGTGAACTTTTAAATGATTTAAAAGGCCATATTTCCGATTGTCATAATTTTTATGTGGATGATTCCCCCACAGTTTTTTCCGGCAGCTGCAGTAAATGTGCGGGAAGTAAGGGCTAAATTCTCGGAGGGACCATGCTTAAAAAAATTCTTTTAAATATTACCATACTTTATCTCTTATTTACTTTAACGAGCTGCGTTAAAGGGGATATCCATAACCCGGGGCTTACAGATAATGAGGAAGAGGGGCTTAAGGTAGTTGCCACTTTATTCCCCCAATATGATTTTGCCCGGGAAATAGCGGGGGATAAGGCCGAAATTACTCTGCTGCTGCCCCCGGGGGCAGAGGCTCATTCCTTTGAGCCGACCCCGGCGGATATTATAAAAATAAATAAGGCGGATTTATTTATTTACACCGGCCCGGATATGGAAAATTGGGCCCAGAGGATTATAGATGGGCTGGATAATCCGGATATTATTATTCTCAATGCCTCCCAGGGCATTAATTTAGCATCCGGAGAGCCTTGCCCGGATAGTAATTGCCAACAACAAAATGGGGATGAATCAACCGGCCACAGCCATGAGCCGGATATTTCTTTGGGGGAGGACCACCCTCTAAATGACCCTCATATTTGGACCAGCCCCCTAATAGCCGGGGAAATTGTGGAAAATATTGCAGAGGCTCTTTGTGTGGCGGATCCTCAAAACAGAGAATATTTTCAGGAGAATAAAAGGGCTTATCAAAGAAAGCTAAATGATTTAGACCAGAGTTTTAAGGCCGTAATTAAGGCAGGGAAGAGAAATAAAATGGTCTTTGGCAGCTCTTTTGCTTTTTATTATTTTACCAGCCATTATGGTTTAGATGTTTTGGCGGCTTATGATTCCTGCTCATCCCATACGGAGCCCAGCGTTAAAAGAATTGCCGAAATTATAGATACCGTAAAAAAAGAAGGCATACCGGTAATTTATTATGACGGGCTCACAGAGCCTAAAATTGCGGCTGCCATTAGTGAGGCTACCGGGGCAAAAATGCTTTTATTCCACTCCTGCCACAACCTTTCTAAAGAAGAAAAAGAAAACGGCGCAAGTTATTTATCTCTTATGGAGCAGAATTTAGAAAATCTCAAACAGGGGCTGGAATAAATTCTTTAGATTCAGGTTTTTATAGCTTATTTTTGCAAAGAGCAAAATAGAGGAAGGTAAATTAATAGAGCTAATCCGGGGGAAAGTAATGGAACTAATTCAATGTAAAAATCTTTATGCGGGTTATAATTATACCTATGCCCTTGAGGGTGTTAGTTTTGATGTGGCAAAAGGGGATTACCTTTGTATTTTAGGCAAAAACGGCTCCGGTAAAACAACTTTAATTAAATGCCTTTTAGGGCTTATAGCGGCGGATAAGGGTAAAATTATCTTCTCTTCAGGGCTAAAGCACAGGGATATTGGCTATATGCCTCAGGAAACCGCTATTCAAAGGGATTTTCCGGCCTCCCTGCGGGAGGTGGTTTTATCCGGCTTTTTAGGCCAAAAGGGGTTAAGGCCCTATTATTCTGCGGCGGAAAAATCCCTGGCGGCAGAAAAAATTGAGCTTTTAGGGCTGAAAGCTTTAATCAATAAATCCTTTCAAGAACTCTCCGGCGGGCAAAAGCAAAGGGTTTTGCTGGCCCGGGCATTATGCGGAGGAAAGAAACTGCTGGTTTTAGATGAGCCCTCCCGGGGGCTTGACCCCTCCCTGATTCGAGAATTATACGCCATTATCGCAAAAATTAATCAAAAAGAGGGGGTAACCGTTATTATGGTTACCCACGATATAAACGAAGGCCTTAATTATGCCAATAAAATACTGCATTTAGATACCAAGGCCCTTTATTTCGGCCCAAAAGGCGCGTATTTACAAAGCCCTGTTTATCAGGCTTTTAAAGGGGGCGGGGAGAATGCTTGAGTTTTTCGGCCAGTTATTTTCATATCCCTTTATTGTCAGAAGTTTAATAGTGGGGATATTAGTTTCCCTCTGTGCGGCTCTTTTAGGCATTATACTGGTTTTAAAAAGATATTCCATGATTGGGGATGGCCTTTCCCATGTGGCTTTCGGCGCATTAGCCGTTGCCCTAGCAATGAATATTGCTCCCTTGCGTTTATCAATACCCGTTGTGGTGGCCGCGGCCTTTTTGCTTTTAAAAATAAGCCAAAACAGCAAAATAAAGGGCGATGCGGCAATTGCCATAATTTCAAGCAGTGCTATGGCAATTGGGATAAGTGTAATTTCCCTTTCCGGGGGCTTAAGCAGTGATATTTATAATTATATGTTTGGGAGTATTTTAGCCATGACTAAGGACGATGTATATTTAAGCCTGGGGCTTTCCCTTTTAGTTCTTTTAGTCTATATTATTTTTTATCATCAGCTTTTTGGCATAACATTTGATGAAGATTATGCCCGGGCCGGCGGCATAAATGCCGGCTTATATAATTTGCTGATTGCTTTTTTAACCGCCGTTACAATAGTTATTGGTATGCGTATAATGGGAGCCTTATTAATTTCCAGCCTGATTATTTTCCCCGCCTTAACCTCTATGCGCCTTTGCCGCAGCTTTAAAGGGGTTATATTTATTGCCGCCATAATTTCGGTGCTTTGCTTTTTTTTAGGGATATTATTCTCCTTTGCTTATAATTTACCCGCCGGCGCCAGTATAGTTCTAGTTAATTTAAGCGCTTTTGGCCTGTTTTTTATTGCCGGGCTAATTTTAAAAAGAGCTTAATTAAGAAAATACTTAAATTCTTTAGTTTATGTGATATCGTCACTGAAGTATTTTTAGTAAATTATTATACTAAAATAAAAATAGGCGCTAAGCTTTTGGACGGTGAAAACAGTGAAGGATGTTTCCGGAGAAAAAAATCAAAATGGAATAAGCCATGAGGGAATAAGCTATGCTATAAAAACCCCTGATAAAGAAGTTATAACTGACGGAATTAACCCGCCGGTTAAAAAAACAGCCGATCAAATCAAGGGCAGGGCCAATAGAGTTGTAAAGGTTATAAAAGAGCGCTGCCCCCAAAACCATATTTGCCCCGCTATTAAGGTTTGCCCGGTAAATGCCATAAAACAAGCGGGCTTTGCTGCCCCTGCTATAAAAGAGGAAATCTGTATTAAATGTGGTAAATGTACGGATTTTTGCCCCATGGAGGCCTTGGTTTTTGCATAATTTATTAGAGAAAAAACCCAAGAGATAAAAATAAGATAAAAATAAGAGAAAAAATAAGAAAAAAAGGAAATGGGGGTAAAATATGAGCTATTTTATTTCTTTTTTAGAAGGAATAATTACATTTATTTCCCCCTGCCTTTTGCCGATGCTGCCGGTGTATCTTTCCTATTTTGCGGGGCAAAGCGGAGAAGGGCAAAAGCAAAGAGCTTTAATTAATGCCATAGGCTTTGTGGGGGGCTTTACTTTAATTTTTGTGCTTATGGGGGCCTTTGCGGGGGCTTTCGGCGGCTTTTTAAATGAATACCGCAGGCAGACGGATTTTGTTTTAGGTATTATTATTATACTTTTTGGTCTGAGTTTTTTAGGTATTATCCGCCTGCCCTTTTCCGCCAAAAGGCCGGGATTCGGCATAAAGGGGGCGAATATGAGCTTTTTAAAAGCCGCCGTATTTGGCATGGTTTTCTCTATTGCCTGGACTCCCTGCGTAAGCGCTTTTTTAGGCTCCGCCTTAATGCTGGCGGCCTCTCAGGGGGAGAGCCTAAAAGGGGTTTTAATGCTCCTTAGCTTTTCAATGGGCTTGGGTATTCCCTTTATTTTGGCGGCTGTTTTAATAGATTGGCTGAAAAACGCCTTTGATTTTATTAAGGCCAATTATAGAATTATTAATTTAGTTTCCGGCCTGTTTTTAGTTTTAATGGGTATAATTATGGCTGCCGGTTTAATGAATTATATTTTAGGTTTTACTATTATTTAGGAGGTTTTTTATGAATCAGAAATATAGAATAATTTTAGGGGTTTTGGTATTAATTTTTTTAATTCTGGCGGCATATACCGTGTATAATTATCTTGGCAGCAGGTATTCTGCGGATATTGAAAGCCCCTCAGATGAGGAATTGGCTTTAGCGCCTGATTTTACCGTTTATGATGATACGGGAGCCGAGGTTAAATTATCCGATTTTTTTGGTAAGCCTATAATTATTAATTTTTGGGCCAGCTGGTGCCCCCCATGCCGAACGGAGATGCCCCATTTTCAGGCGGCCTATAATGAGGAGAAAGATAATATCACCTTTATTATGGTTAATTTAACCGACGGCCAAAGGGATACGGTAGAAAAAGCCCGGGATTATTTAGAATCTAATAATTACACCTTCCCGGTATATTTTGATAAAAACCTTGACGGCGCCAAGGCTTATAATATTACCAATATCCCAACCAGCTATTTTTTAGATAAAGACGGGAATATTGTTGATGTAAAATACGGGACAATGACAAAAGCCAACCTTGAAAGCTATATTAAAAAGATAAAATAGCTTTTAATAAACTTAAAATCGGCTCAACAGCCGTAAAAAAAGAGAGGCCCTTTTTTAAGAGCCGCTCTTTTTTTGTATTTAGTTTATTTTTCTTCTTTTGAGGCCTCCCCCAATTCATGGGTGCGCTTATGGGCGGCCTTCATCCCCTCTAAAACAGCCTTAAAAAAGTTATTTGCCTCCATGGCCTTAACTCCGGCCTCCGTAGAACCCCCGGCGGAGCTTATCTTTTTCCTCATTTCAGAGGGCTCCCCGCCGCTTTCCTTTAATAAAACGGCGGCTCCTAAAAAAGTTTGAATGGTGAGGGCAAGGGCGGTATCCCTTTTAAGGCCTAAATTACAGCCTCCTTCCACCATGGCCTCGGCCAAATAATAAATATACCCGGGCCCGGAGCCGGAAAGCGCCGTTACGGCCTCCATATCACTTTCTTTTATTTCCACCACCGCTCCTAAATTTGCAAAAATTTCTTCCGCTAATAAAATATCGGCATTATTTACCAGCTTGCCCCGGCAATAGGCCGTTGCGGACTGGCCTGCCCCCAGGGCTAAATTGGGCATTGTGCGAATTACCGCCATAGGCAAATTAAAGCTTGCCTCCAATTTTTCAGTGGTAACTCCGGCTAAAATAGAAATAATAAGCTGCCCCTCTTTAAAGCTGTCTTTATACATATTGGCGGCCTCGGCTAAATTTTGGGGCTTAAAGGCTAAAATAATAATATCCGCCTCTTTAATATTTTGGGGGCCGGCTAAATTAATGGCATATTTTTTTGTAAGGCTCTTAGCCTGCTCATTAAAAACCGGGTTAACCACACATAAATTCTCTTTTAAAACAACATTTTTACTCAAAAGGCCTTTAATAATGGCTTCTCCCATATAACCGCTGCCGATAATAAGCAGTTTTTTATTTTTCAGCATATTTAATTTCCCCTCAAATAGATTATTATCTTAAATTATCTTATCAGATTAACTTTCAAAGCATTTATCTTATTTGCCCGCTGCCGTGAACCAAATACTTAAATGTAGTAAGCTCTTTAGGGCCTAAAGGCCCCCGGGCATGGAGTTTTTGAGTGCTTATGCCTATTTCCGCTCCAAAGCCGTATTCAAAGCCATCGGTAAAACGGGTGGAGGCATTATGGTTAACAGCCGCGGCATCAACCCTTTTAAGGAAAAGCCCGGCGTTTTCAGGGTTTTCGGTAATAATGGCTTCGGTATGCTTTGTTCCGTATTTTGTTATATGCTCTATGGCCTCCTCAATATTTTCCACTACTTTTACGGCTAAAATCAGAGCTAAATATTCCGTGCCCCAATCCTTTTCTGCGGCCTCTGCCATAGGGTAAATTGCCCGGGCCTTGGGGCAGCCCCTAAGCTCAACATTAAGCTCCTCTAAAGCGGCGGCTAAAGAGGGGAGATGCTCCCTTGCCCAATCTTTATGCAGCAAAATTGTTTCCGTGGCATTGCAAACGGCGGGGCGGTGGGTTTTGCCGTTTATAATTATTTCTTTTGCCATTTGAGGCTTAGCCGAGGCATCCGCATAAATATGGCAATTGCCGGTGCCGGTTTCTAAGACAGGTATGGTGGAATTCTCCAATACGGCCCGAATCAGCCCGGCGCCCCCCCGGGGAATAAGAACATCAATATATTCATTAAGGCTCATCATTTCCCGGGCTGCCTCTTCCCCGGGGCGGTCGATAATTTGAACAGCCGCAGGAGGAATGGCGGTATCTTTTAAGGCCTCATGAATGGTTTTTACCAAAAGGGTATTTGAGTTTAAAGCGGAAGAACTGCCCCTTAAAACCAGGGCATTGCCGGTTTTTAAGGCAAGGGCGCAGCAATCTACCGTAACATTGGGCCGGGCCTCATAAATAACGCCTATAACCCCTAAAGGCACCTGTACCCTCTCAATAATTAAGCCGTTGGGCCTTTGCCAGGATTGGGAAATAACTCCCACCGGGTCCGGAAGTTTTGCAACCTGCTCTACCCCTAAGGCCATATCCTCAATTCTTTTTTCATCTAAGGCCAGCCTATCCATAAGAGCGGGGGAAATACCTGCCTTTTTGCCATTTTCCAAGTCTATGCCGTTTGCCGCTAAAATTGCCCCTATATTTGCCCTTAGCTCTTTGGCTATGGCATATAAGGCCCGGTTTTTTTCTTCCGTGCTTAAAACAGCCAGAATAAAGGAGGCCTTTTGGGCCATGGCTGCCTGTTCCCTAAGTTTAGTCATTAATCTTCCTCCTTTTTGCCACTAAAATTTTAGTTTTTTTGGCTCCCAGCCAATTATTGCGATGAATTATTTCTCTTTTACTTAAGATTATTTCTTCCTGCGTATTTAAGGCCTGAAGAATATTTTTTAAATCCTCCGAGCTGTAATTAGTAATCCCTTTGCCTATATAGCCTTTTTCCGGATTTTTTACTTCAACTACGGCGCCTGCGGGAAAGCTGCCCTCCAGGCTCTTTACTCCGGAAGGCAGAAGGCTTGAACCCTCCCTTTCCAGAGCGTTTACGGCGCCATTATCTATATAGAGAATCCCTTCAGCCAGGGAGCAAAAGGCAAGCCATTGTAAATGGTTTTTTAATTTGCTTTGGTTTGTTTTAAAATAAGTGCCGCAGGCTTGGCCTTTTACAGCCTTTATAATGGAATCTTCATCCCCGGCTCGGCAAATCAGCATAGGTACTCCCGCCAGATTGGCAATTTTAGCGGCGGCGATTTTAGACTTCATTCCCCCGGTCCCCGTTGAGCTTAAGGTGCCGGAGGCTATTTCCTCCAGGGAGGAATCTATTTTTTCTACAATATCAATGGGTTTAGCCCGGGGGTCTTTTTTGGGGTCTGCGGTATAAAGGCCGTTTATATCGGTTAAAAGAATGAGCAAATCCCCGTGAATCATCCCGGCAACCTGGGCCGCCAGAGTATCGTTATCCCCAAAGCAGAGTTCTTCCACAGCTACGGAATCATTTTCATTAATAATTGGCACGGCGCCCTTTTTCAGAAGCAGGCTTAAGGCCTGATATACATTTTTATACCGCTGATGATCGCTGAAATCCAGACGGGTTAAAAGTATTTGGGCCCCGATATAACCCCTTTCCAAAAGGAGTTTTGTATATTCCTCCATTAAAAGCCCCTGGCCGACAGCGGCGGCGGCCTGTCTTGCCGCCACGGTTTTAGGCCTTTCATTATAGCCCAGGCGGCGAAAGCCCGCCGCAATAGCGCCGGAGCTAACTAAAATAATGCTATGGCCCTGGTCTTTTAAATCCCCTATCTGGCGCACCAATTCCCGGATTTTATCCGGGCAGAGCTCTCCACCTTTTTTAGTAAGGGAGGTGGTGCCGATTTTTATTACAATTAATTTATTCTTTTTAACCATAATAACCTCCAAAACAGCTAAAAATAATTGTCGAAAAATTTATTGATTTTAAAATTAATGTGCTTAATCTAAGTAAAAATAAAATAAATGCTAAATATTTAAAAAAACAGTCTTATCTCCAAAGGACGAAAGACTGTTTCGTGGTACCACCTTAGTTGATAGAAAAATTCTATCCCCTCAAAGCCCGTTTAACGGCGGGCAGACGGCGAATTCATCATTCGCACTCCGGGGCGGGTTCAAAAGAACCGCGGCATAAGGGCCTTTCAGCGGGGCGGCCCCATTCTCTGTAATGCTCGGTGCTTTTTACTTTTCCCCATCAGCGTTTTAGCTTATAAATTATTAAAAGCATAGCATTTATAAAGCAAAATGTCAATTATGCCGGCCCTTTAAAAGCCGTTTTAGGGTTTTTTATAAGCAAGAGGTTTTAATAACTTATTTTATCTAAAATACCGCTTAATTTTGCTAAAACAATACCATAATTGCTTATGGGCACATTTTGGTTTTTGGCCTTCTCTAAGCGGGAAAGCACATATTTGCGATTAAACATACAAGCCCCGCAGTGAATAATTAAATCATAAACCGAAAGATCTTCCGGGAAATTTGCCCCGCTTATAATTTCTATTTTAAGCTTTTCTCCGACTTTTTTTCTTAAAAGGGCTGGTATTTTTACTCTGCCTATATCTTCTTCCAGGGGGGCATGGGTGCAGGCCTCGGCAATTAAAATGCGAGAGTTTTCATTAAGGGTATCCAAGGCTTTTGCCCCTTTAATAAATTCCCTTATTTCACCTTTATAGGCGGCAAATAAAACAGAAAAAGAGGTTAAAAGGCTTTCTTTGGGCTTTTTTTCATAAACCGTTTTAAAAACCTGAGAATCCGTAATAATCAGCTTGGGGGCTTTTTTAAGGGCGGAAAGGGAAAGCTCAAGGTTTTCCGTAGTGGCGGAAAGAACAATGCATTTATTATCCAATAAATCCCTTATGGTTTGCACCTGAGGCAGAATAAGCCTGCCCTTGGGGGCCTGAATATCCTGGGGCATAATTAATAAAACAATATCACCCGGTAAAACCAGGTCTTTTGTTATGCTTTTTGCCTCATAATCTTCCGGGAGTTTGCGAATAAGTTCCTCTCGGATTTTATCAATATTCTCTCTGGTTTTGGTGCTGATTACAATTGGCTCAATACCCAGCTCATTTTTAACCGCCTTAATTATTTGAGGGATATTTTTTAAAGTATCCGCCTTATTTATGGCAATAATTGTAGGGGTTTTCTGCTTTTTAAGCATATTAAGCCATACTTTTTCTAAATCTAATTTTGTATCGCAGCAGATTATAATGGCAATATCCGTTTTTTCCAAGGCGGCTTTTGTTTTTTCTATCCTGAGCATGCCCAGGTCGCCCTCATCATCAAAGCCGGCTGTATCTATAAACATACAGGGCCCGAGGCCATGAATTTCCATGGCTTTATAAACCGGGTCCGTCGTTGTGCCGGCAATAGGGGAAACAAGGGCAATATCCTGATTTGTAAGGGCATTAATTAATGAGGATTTACCGCTGTTTCTTTTACCGAATATCCCAATATGGAGGCGGCTTGCCCCCGGTGTGTTTATAAGACTCATAATTAACCTCCTGAAATTAAAGGTAAAATCAAAGGAATAATAAAGGGTAAACTTAATTTAGATTTAAGTTTTAATGCCCTATCAGGGTTTTTGGGCATCCACCTTGGAATAAACGGTTTTTACACTGATTTCCTTTAACATACCCAGCTTACCGGAAAGAGCGCTTATAATATCATTAGGAGCGTCCATAACAACGCTGATAATGGAAACCCCTTTATTCCGGTAGGGGATACCCATTCTCCCTACAATATAGGCCCCGTATTCATGTAAAAGGGAGTTTAGGCTTTCGCTTATGGACATATTTTCTACAATAATGCTGATTACGGCTATTCTGTTTTCCATTTTAATTCCCCTTTAGTATTTTTTAAAACAAAACTTAAAAACCCTATGCCGGTAAAATAGCATAGGGTAAAAACTCCCGCATTTCACCGTCTTTTCATTGGGGTAAACCCTCATGTTTAGAGCGATTAAAAATAGATTATCCCTGCCGCAGGCTTTTGCCTTAGGGTCGGATATTTATTTAAGTTATTTATATTGTAACAAGGGGGCGGGTATTTTTCAAGTTTAATTAAAAACAGTAAATTTTTTATATTTTATTTAGGCTAAATAAAGGCATAATAAAGGCCTTAGAGAATAAATATTATAGTTTAAGGTATTTTATTTTTTAAATGTTGGCAGATAAAGATTGGGGGGGCTTTAAATGCAAAAAAAGAATGCCCAAAAAATAGCAAGGGCTTTGCATAAAAACCTTACAGACAGGGCCTTTTTAAAAAATGCCGGCTTACCCCGGAAGAGTGTTTATAATGTGCTGGAAAAATGGGATTTAAAAAATAATATTTTAAAGCTTTTAAATGGCAAACGCTTTAACCCCCGGGATATTCTCGGCTTTTGCCAGGAGCAAATTGCCGCCCTTTCCCCAAAGCCTCCGGAAGGATGGCTGGATTATACCTGCGATTATATTATTAACGGCATTTTCCCTGAGAAAAACCCTCAAATTAACACCGAGGATTATAGGGGAGGGGCTAATTTCTTTTTAGAAGTTTTAAATACTTTTTTTGAGTATGAAAAAACCCATCTGCCTTTTGATCCTTTTCTTGATTTTGGCTTTTTAGACCCGGATGAGCTGGAAGAAACTGATTTTTCTTTAGAATACCGCAATTTTATCCGAGTTTTTAAGGAATCCGGCATTTATGCCCTTATGCGTATTACAAAAGAAACCGGCTATTATAATACCCTTGGGCATATTGCGGGAGTACACTTTTTAGCTATGTATATGGCAGGGCAGTTAAAGCGGGTGGGAGTACCTATAGATTTAGCCTTAATTTCCGGCGCCGCCGCCGGCCATGATATAGGCAAATACGGCTGCAAACCCGGGGAGGAAAGCCGGGTGCCTTATTTGCATTATTTTTATACCGATCAATGGTTCCGGGATAATAATATGCCCGGGCTTGGGCATATTGCCGCCAACCATTCCACCTGGGATTTAGAGCTGGAGAATTTACCGGTGGAATCTTTGGTACTTATTTATTCGGATTTTAGAGTAAAAAGAAAGGCCGGCAGCGGTAATTCCGGTAATTCCGGCAATAATGAAGAAAAAGAAAAAATAAAAATATATTCTTTGGCGGAATCCTTTAATGTAATTTTAAATAAGCTGGATAATGTGGACGAAGCGAAAAAACAAAGGTATATTTTTGTTTATTCCAAGCTGAAGGATTTTGAGGATTATATGCTTAGCCTGGGGGTTAATACGGATTTAAAAACCTCGGGTATAAGGCCCGTAAAGAATAAAGATATTGTTCTTTTAAACGCTGCGGAATCAATAGAAAAGCTGAAATACCTGGCCATTGAGCATAATATTAAATTGATGCATAAATTCAGCAGCGAAACTTCCTTCGGCAATATTTTAGAGGCCGCCAGAAGTGAAAAAAACTGGAAGAATATCCGGGCTTATCTTAATATTTTTGAAGAATATTTTACCTATATGACTCAAAAGCAGAAGCTGATGACTATTAGCTTTCTCTATGATTTTTTAATGCATGGAGAGGGGGATATAAGGCGCCAGGCCGCGGGTTTAATCGGTATGATGATTGCCAGCTTTGATGAGGAATACCGTAAGGAAATACCCCGGGGCTCCGGCTACAGGCATCCGGAAATCGACAGCCTCAGCCTTTGGCGGAAATATCTGGATATGATTATTTACCCGGATCATAAAATAAGCCCCCAGCATAAGGGGTGGATAGGCTATGCCCTTAAAATTATTGTGGCATCGGCTTTATCTATAAATACCCCTGAGGAAAGCTCAAAATATATAAAAGAATACTTAAAATACTGCGATGATACGGATATTGATGATTCCACAGCCTTTGTGCTTTTAGATTCCCTTTCCTATTTGCCCCTGGCCTTTTGCTCGGGGGAGGATATTTTAAAAATGGCGGGCTTTGCCTTAAAGCTTTCCGAAAGGAACTCTCTGGTAATTAAAACGGCGGCTTTAATTCTGGCTCAAAACCTGACTACCTCTCAGGTAAACACCAGTGTTTGCTGGCATTTAATTGAAAAACTCCTTAAAACCATAGATGATGAAGGCAATAGCAGGCTTATATATTTAAAGTATAAGGTTGCCCATAATTTAGGCCAAGAAAAGGCGGTGCTTGCCCAATACGGGGGGGAAATTTACAGCAAATGCAAGTCTATTTCTACAATTTTTTTAGAGAATTTAAAGGTTGCCACCCCCTGGATCAGAAAAATTGCCAATATATCCTTCCTTTTGGATTGGCTGGCCAATAATGAAAAAGGGCAGGTTCTTCATATTGCCACTCATTTTTCTAATTTAATTAAAGTGAGCGAAAGAATAGTTGTCCGCCATAAGGCGGGGGAGGCTTTAATTTCCATAGCGCCTCTGCTTTCTTTGGATCAGCGTAATGAAATAGCCATAGAGCTTGCCCGGGGGCTGGAAATAGGGGAATATGAAATCTCTAAGTATATTCCGGAATATTTAGGCCAGTTTGCCCTTTACCTTCATCCCAAAGAGTTAGACGAGCTTTTGGGGAATCTCCGCCGGCTTTTAGAAACCTCAAATGAAAGGGTGGCCTCGGTGGTTTTAAACACCCTGGGGGTTATTATAAGGCATTACCCTGTCTATACCCAGCGCTTCCCCGAAGATTTACCCGAAAACGAGGGGAGAAAGAATATTATTTTGGGCATGCTTATCGGGGGGGTAGCTAATTATAATGAGGTAGTCAGCCAGGAGGCTTTTTTAGTAATCAGCAAGCATATTTTCGGCTCTTTGCAGCTTTTGCCTCAGGAAAAATACGCTATTTTCAGGCAGATTTATAAAAAGCTCCTTACCCTTTTAGGGGAGCTTTCCCAGGGGGGGGGCTCAAACCTTTTATTTTTTAATAATGCTGCTTCTTTAAACCATATATACAGATTTATCGCGGATTATATTTTCCGTTTTAAAAAGTTTGAATTGGCAGAGGGTAAAAAAATTGCCTTTTTCCCCGGAACTTTTGACCCCTTTTCTTTAAGTCATAAGGGTATAGTTAAAGAAATTCGCGATTTAGGCTTTGAGGTTTATTTGGCTTTAGATGAATTCTCCTGGTCTAAAAAGACTCAGCCCCGAATGATAAGACGCCATATAATTAATATGTCTGTGGCGGATGAGTTTAATGTTTATCTCTTCCCGGATGATATCCCGGTAAATATTGCAAACCCTAGGGATTTACGGAATTTACGCGGCCTTTTTCCGGAAAAACAAATTTATATTGTAGTGGGCAGCGATGTAATAGAGAATGCCTCCTCTTATAAAAGCCCGGCTAAAAGAGATTCCATCCATAGCTTTAACCATATAATCTTTAGCAGAACCTCCTATGAAAGCCCCGAGGGAATAGTAAAAGCGGGGGCCAAAAGCCTGAAAACAGAGATAAAGGGAGACATTATAGAGCTTACCCTTCCCCTATATTTAGAGGATATCAGCTCTACCAGAATCCGGGAAAGCATTGATAATAACCGGGATATTTCAAGCCTTATTGACCCTGTCGCCCAGAAATTTATCTATGATTACAGCCTTTACCTTAGGGCGCCCCAATATAAGCAGGTTTTAAGGGCGGATGAAATTCATTTTGAGCATTATAAAGAGTTAAATGAAGATTCCCGCCGCCAGATTTTTGAAATGCTGGCCGTGGATTGCATTGATTTAAATATTGTTAAAGATTTTATGGAGAATAACCCCGAGCAATTAATGGTTTTAAAGGATAATTTAGGCAGCCCCAAACCCCTGGGTTTTGTGGCCTTTCACCATTTAAACCCGGCGGATTTGTATTCGGAATTCCGAAGTATGGAAATTGCCGAATATATACGCCGTAATACGGCGGGGAAAATAATGGTTTTAACCGGAATTTATGTTGATAAAAGCGTACGGGGCAGGGATTTGGTTCAATGGATTATTACCGAGGTTTTAGCCTATTGCCTGAAAAACGATTATACTTATGCTCTTTACCGCCCGATTGGGGCGGAAATAGATTCAGGGATTATTAATGTTTTAGAAAGGCAGGGTTTTGTAAAAGTACCCTGCAGCAGCCCTAATAACCCGGTATATGCCGTAGATATGAAATTCCCCCTGGTTTTGCTGGAAAATATTCAAAACACCGTTAAAGGCCCCTTTAA
The DNA here is from genome assembly GCA_040767605.1 of Clostridiales bacterium. Lineage (GTDB taxonomy): Bacteria > Bacillota > Dehalobacteriia > UBA4068 > UBA4068 > JAXGOI01. The sequence goes on along the minus strand of JAXGOI010000001.1, from coordinate 274,212 downwards.
TACAAATGAAAGGGTTTTAGAGATTACGGCAAAAACCCATAGAAGGCTGCAATATGCCTTAACCCGGCTTTACCCCGGCAATTTAGTCCTTTCAATTAATTCTGATTTAATGAATTGCAGGTTGGTTAATAAAATAGCCCAAATAAATAAAATACCCAGCAATAAAGATGTTAGGGATTCCCGCTCCAAGGCGTCTTTAGGTAAATATATGTGCGTACCTTTCGGTAAAATCCTCAGGGGGGTGGTTGTTCCCAGCACCGTAACAAAAACCCTCCATACCGAAAAAATGTTTGAGCCGGATATTAAGGAATTTGAAATTACCGCCTACCCCTTTTACTCTCCTTTAAGCAATCAGGTAAAAACCATAAAATCTTTTGGCCGCCCGGTGATTTTAGTTGACGATATTTTGCATAAGGGCTACCGCCTGCGTGAGCTGGACCCTCTATTTAAGCAGGAAAGGGTAAATATTAAAAAAATTCTGGTGGGTATAATGTCCGGCCGGGGGCGGGATTTAATGACAATTCAAAACCGCCAGGCGGAAAGTGTTTATTATGTGCCTAATTTGCGTTTATGGTTTGTGGAATCAAGCCTTTATCCCTTTATCGGTGGGGATGCCGTACACAGAGAGGGCGGCATAAAGGGTAATCTTATCCCTTCTGTAAATATGATACTCCCCTATGTGGCCCCCCGCTTTATTGCAGGGGCCTCGGCGACGGATATTTATGATTTTTCTTTAACCTGCCTGGAAAATGCCAGGGATATTTTAACGGTGCTGGAGGCTGAATATCAGGAGCTTTTTGAAAGAAACCTGACCCTAAACCGACTGGGGGATGTTATTTTAACCTCCCGCTGCCCGGATAAAGGGCCTTGTGTAAACTATGATTACAGCCTTTCTCCCTCCGTTTATGTGGAGAATGATATTGAGGCCTTAAAGCGCCTTAAACATTATATGGATTAAAAATATATTTATTTGCCGGGGAGGATAGGAGGGTAAAATGTTCTTCTATAAATATAAGGGCCTTATGCTTTTTTCTCTTAAGGATGAATACGGTTTTACTAAAATTACTAAAGAGCAGGCTTTGGCAGAAGGTAAAGAGATTTACTACCTTTATACAGGGAAGCCGGGGGAGACTAAGGCCTCGTTTTTATTAAACCGCCCCGCCATGCTGTATGAAAACCAGGAGAATATCAGCTGGCTTAATGATAATTGCTGGCAGGATAAAACAGCGGCTTTAAAACCTGCAATTGATAATTCCTTAAAAGAATTTATAAATGCCGGCAAAGTAATGGCGGTAAACACCTCTTACCCCGGTTATTTGCAATTTTTGCAAGATGCCGCCAATAATTTTAAAAAAAGCCCTAATAAAAAAAGAGTTAATATTTTAGCCCTAGGGGATGTAGGCGGTACTTTGCTTATGGGGCTAAGGCTTTTAGGCGGAGATATTATTGAAAGTATCGGTATTTATGATATAAACCCTAAAATATGCCGGCGCTGGGAAATGGAAATAAATCAAATTACCCCGCCCTGGGATTATAACAGCCTCCCGGAAGTGGAAATAATCGGGGAGGATGAGCTCTTCTCCGGAGATATGCTTATATTTTGCCCATCTGTCGGAGTTCCCCCCTTAGGCAAAGAGCAGGGGGATATTCGTATGGCGCAGTTTAGCGGGAATAAAAAAATTATCGCCCATTATGCCAAAGAGGCGGCTAATAAGGATTTTAAGGGCATATTTGCCGTAATTTCAGACCCGGTGGATTTATTATGCAAGGCCGCTTTTTTGGCCTCCAATTTAGGAGAAAATGGAGATTATACCTGGCTTGGCTTGCGCCCGGAGCAAATAAAAGGCTATGGCTTAGGGGTTATGAATAGCAGAGGGGCTTATTATGCCAAAAAAGAGAAGGGCTTAGCCGGCTTTTTAAGGGAGGGCCGGGCATACGGGCCCCATGGGGAGGGCCTGGTTTTGGCAAACAGCATTGAGAATTATAATGATAAAGCTTCTAAAGAGCTGACCAAACTGGCTGTTAAAGCGAATTTAGCTATCCGGGAGGCAGGCTTTAAGCCCTATATTGCCCCGGCTCTATCTTCAGGGGCTATTTCAATTATTCGTACCTTAAAAGGCCAGTGGCATTATAGCGCCAACTTTTTGGCGGGTATATATATGGGGGCTAAAAACAGAGATACCGCCAGGGGGCCGGAGTTTGAAGTATTGCCCTTGCCGGAGGCGCTTTTTAAGCGGATAGAATCTGCCGCGGAGGGCCTGGCAAAAATTAATTGCGGCCCCGAGGCCTAAATTTAGCCAAAACAAAGCTGGGGGAGATATTGGTGGTAAAATTAACGGTTCTTATGCCCAATTGCCCGGAAAAAAGCAAAACTCTTCGCTTAAGAAAAATTATGGATTATGCCCTAAAGGGCTATGATTATGAGCTTATCCGTTTTTCCAAGGATTTTAAGCCTGTAAAAGGCGGAAGAATTCTTTTTGTAATTTCTCTGGGGCAATCGGGGATAAATTTGGAGTATTATAAGTTTTTAAAGAAAATCCGCCTGGACCAAAACTGTTTTGAAGATAGTGTCGGCTCTGTTTTAATTGACGGCAATAGTGAGCTTTACACTAAAGAAATAGGGCGGGAGCTTGTATTTAGTGCAAATTTAGCCGGATGCGCCTTCCCAGGCCGGCCCCTTGTGGAGGGTACGGCCTCCTTAAATAACTTTAATATTGTGGCTATGAATTTAGCCACCGATAATATGGGGGCCTATTTAGAATCCGGCCGCCAACTGGTGGAGAACCTTCTGGCTTTTAAAACAGAGAAAAAAATTAAGCCCAAAATACTGGTTCTCCATGCCAGCTGTAAGAAAACCTCAAATACTTTAGGCCTTTGGAAGCTGGTTAAAAGCCGCTTAAATTCCTGCCAAATTAAAGAAATTAATTTGCGTAACGGCGCCGTTATTGATTGTATCGGCTGCCCTTATAAAACCTGTTTGCATTTTGGGGAAAAAGAAGAGTGCTTTTATGGGGGGGTAATTGTGGAGGATGTTTACCCCGCTATTTTAGAATGCGATGCCCTGCTTTTACTTTGCCCCAATTATAATGATGCCGTAGGGGCTAATATTGCCGCCTTTATTAACCGCCTGACGGCTCTTTTCCGTAAAACCAGATTTTTTGATAAATCCCTTTATGCGATTATTGTTTCCGGTTACAGCGGGGGGGATGTTTTAGCTCAGCAATTAATCAGCGGCCTGAATATGAATAAAACCTTTATTTTACCTCCCCGTTTTGCTTTAATAGAAACAGCCAACAGCCCCGGCAGCGTTTTTAATAATCCCGGCCTGGAGGAAAGGGTGGAGTCCTTTGCCCGGAGGATATTAAATATAGACGCTAAAGAAGCCGAGATTTAAAGAAAAACGGCCTTTATTTTAATTTGCGGCCTTTTTTTATTATCTTACAGGCCTTTTTAATTATTGTCGCTTTTTAAAGGTTATTTAAAGTGCAAATTTTTGCCGTTGCTTAATTCATACAATATACAGTATATTAAATAAGCGATTATTCTGCATTTTGTTTTTTCTTGTTATTAATAGTATTGGTTATCAGCTTGATATATACTCTTTACAGCAGTTTTTAAGTGCGGAAAACTAATTATATTATAATAATAAACTATTATTATATTGACTAAATTTATTGTTTAATGTATAATTATGAGAAATTGATTCTTCAGGGATTATTTTACCTGCGGAGATTTAAACTAAATGATATACATAGCTTTCGGGGCATTTTCTTTTCTATTATTATATATTTTTGATTTTAATAAGCTATACCCCATAAATAAGTTATGCAATCTCTGCTTTGGGGCCGGGTGCATAGGCTTAGCTGGGGCTACCCTTTTTTTACTTATTAAAGGCATACCGGATAATTGGTTTTGGGCCGGCAGTATACCTTTTCTTTTACTCTCGTTTTTGGGTTTGCTTTTTATGCTTTATTCCCTGTTTTTCGCTTTGCCCTTTCGTAAAACCTATATTGAAGGGGATGGGAATAAAGTTGTGGATACCGGCTTATATGCTCTTTGCCGGCACCCCGGGGTTATTGGTTTTTTTGCCATGTATATATTTTTATGGCTGGCAACCGGCAGTTCTTTGGTTTTTGCCGCCGCAATTATTTGGACTGTTATGGATATTATCCATGTTTGGGTTCAGGACCGTTACTTTTTCCCTAAAGCTTTAAGGGGCTATGAGGCATACCGGCAGAAAACCCCTTTTCTTATACCAACAAAAAAAAGCCTTAATAATTGCCTGGCTTTTTTCCGTAAAGGGAGGATTCTCTAATGGCATTTAAGGATAGAATCCGCAAAAAAGAATACAGCCGCATTTGGAAGGAATATTGCGGTTTTCTTGATATTTCCTTAAATGAGTATATGGAAATCCAGGAAAGGCTGCTTTTAGAGCAAATAGAGCTTTATTCCCAATCCAAACTGGGCAAGCGGATTATGAAAGGCGCCTGCCCTAAAACCATGGAAGAATTCCGCAGCCAAATTCCCCTTACAACTTATGAGGATTATGCGGATATTCTCTTGCAAAAGGCTGATGATTATTTGCCCGCAGAGGCGGCATTATGGATAGAAACCACCTGGGAAGGGGGTAAAAACCCCGTTAAGGTTGCCCCTTATTCCAAAGCCATGATAGACGGCCATTTGGGGAATTCTCTGGCTTGCGTTATTTTGGCCACAAGTAATAAAAAAGGCAGCTTTTCTTTAGATCAGGGGGATAATTTTCTTTATGGTTTAGCCCCCCTGCCATATTTAACAGGTATTGTTCCCTATCTTTTAGAAGGGGAAGTTGATGTAAATTTTTTACCCCAAACCAAAGAGGCCGAAAAAATGAGCTTTGGCCAGAGAAATAAAATCGGCTTTAAAATGGGTATGCGCCAGGGCATTGATCTTTTCTTCGGCTTAAGCAGTGTTATTGCCAGAATGAGCGAAGAGTTTGCCGAGGGCCATAGCGCCGGGGGCAAAGGCGCTTTAGGCTATAATCCCTTTTTAACGAAGCCTAATATGAGTTACCGTATTATAAAAGCCTGGCTGAGGCATAAGCTTTTAGGGGAGCAGCTTTTGCCTAAAAATATTTTTAAACTTAAAGGCCTGGGCTGCGCGGGTACGGATTCCGCTTATTTTAAAGATAAAATAGAGTATTATTGGGGAGTAAGGCCTCTTGAGATTTTTGGCGGCACCGAGGCCACCTGGATAGCTACGGAAACCTGGAAGAAAAACGGCCTGGTATTATTTCCGGATGTCTGCTTTTATGAGTTTATCCCCGAAGACGAAATGGAGCGGAGTATAAGCGACCCCTCTTATGAGCCCAATACTTATCTAATGAATGAGCTTGAAGAGAACCGAAATTATGAAATCGTTATTACCAATTTTAAAGGCGGGGCCTTTGCCCGCTACCGGATTGGTGATGTTTTCCGTTGCATATCCCTTTCCAATAGCGCTGAAGAAATTGACTACCCCCAGTTTGCCTATATTGATAGGGTTCCCACAGTAATTGATATTTCCGGCTTTACCAGAATTACCGAGGCTACCATAACCAGGGCTATTGAAATTTCCAAGCTTGAGATTGGGGATTGGGTTGCCATTAAAGAATATGATTGCCAAAACCGCACATTTATGCATTTATATATAGAATCCGATAATCAGGGCAGCGTAGGCTTAATTACCGCCGAAATTGTTAAGGAGCATTTAAGCATTTATTTCCGCTATGTGGATAATGACTATAAAGACTTAAAACGCCTTTTAGGCATAGACCCTTTAGTTGTTACGGTTATTCCTACCGGCACAATTTCTAAATGCGGTGAGCAGCTGGGGCATAAAATCCGCCGGCTTAACCCGCCCCATGCTGATATAACATCCATACTCAGGGCTATTCGCGGCAAGGAGGAGGTGGAATAATTGACTCCTGTTACGCTGTTCTTTTGGGGTATACCCATTACCGCTTTAGCTATTTATTTATTATTGATTATCTTTTTTATTGTTGCCCGTAAAGATACCCCCATTAAAGTCTTTATGTTTATTTTAGGTGCGCTGACTTTATGGGTGGGCAGCTCTTTGGCGATGAAACTGCAATTATACCCGGGCCCCATATACTGGAACAGGCTTATGGTGTCTTCTTTTTTTATTCTGCCTTTTTTTATTTATATATTTATAAGTGTTCTTACAAATTCTTTAAATAAGCTGCATGTATTTTTATGGTTTTTGGGCATAGCGGGGACTGTTGCCCTTAATTTATTAGGTTATGTTGTAACAGCGGTGGAAATGACCGTCCCCGGTATCTCCGCTGCCCAAGCTGTAGATTTAAGCTACTCTGTAGGTTGGGGGGCCATACCCTGCTGTGTTTATTTCCTTATGTTAATGCTTAATATTATAATAAAATCCTCCCGCATCATAAAAAAAGAAAGCCGTTCTTATGGTAAGGTTAAATATATTCTTATTGGGGCGGGGATAATGTTTTTGGGTATTTTTCTAAATGTATTTCCGACTATAGGCAAATATCCGGTAGATATTTTAGCCAGCCTGATTAATGCATTTTTAATTATTTTTGCTATTTATAAAAAAAGAATGTTTGAGCTTAAATTAGTTATTACCCAGGGGATGATTTATTTTATTTTAGCCGCCTTTGCCACAGTGGTTTATGTTTTAGCTGCCTTGCAGCTTCAGGGTTTTATAAGCCTGCACCGCCCGGAATATACCCCTTATGTAACGGCTTTATTTGCTTTATTGGTGGCTTTAATTCTGCAGCCTATTTACAGCTTTTCACGCAGGCTTGTTAATAAAATCTTCAGCAAGGCGGAATATAATCAGAGAATTGCTTTGCAGGATTTCAGCGTAAAAGTTGCGGATAAGCTGGATTTAGAAATTATTTCAGAAGAATTGCTTAATGCGGTATGTAAAGGTATGCGGGCTTCTAAAAGCTGCCTTTTACTAAAGCATGTGGGGGGCAGCGATTATACGGTTTTCCGCACCTCCATGCGCTTGGAATCTTCAAATATCTGCCTGGATAAAAATAATCCGGTGGTAAAATGGTTAATTAATAATAATAAATGCCTGATGGTTGACGATTTTCATACCATACCGGCTTTTAAAGCTATGTGGAATAAAGAAAGGGAGGACATAGACTCTTTAGGGGTAGAGGTTATTGTGCCCATTAAATGCCGTAATGATCTTATCGGCATACTGTTTTTAGCCAAAAAAAGTAATAATAATGCCTATACCAGCGAGGATTTAGATTTGCTCCAATCTTTTGGGGCCTCTACCGGCGTTGCCATAGATAATGCCTATCTTTTCACAAAGGCCCAAAAAGAGGCTTTAACAGATAATCTTACCCGCTTATATAATCACCGTTACTTTTATAATATGCTGGATCAGGTTATTGCCAATTCTAAAAACGGTTCCCCTGTTTCCCTCTTAATGCTGGATTTAGATATATTTAAGCTTTATAATGACCTTTACGGCCACTATGAGGGGGATGAAGCCCTTAAAAAAGTGGCTCATATTATAAAAAGCGCGGTAGGCAGCACCGGTATTGCCGCCCGTTACGGCGGGGAGGAATTTGCCGTTTTACTCCCTATGTGCGATTCTGTTAAAGCTCATGATTTAGCCGAAAAAATCCGGGAGAATGTTTATGATACCTTTGTGGAGCACTTCCGCACCAAGAATTTAGCCGGCTTTTTAACCATAAGCATTGGCCTTTGCACTTATCCGAACAATGCCCATAATGGGGTTGAGCTTTTAAAAAGGGCGGATCTTGCCCTTTACCGGGCTAAAAACAATGGTAAAAACCAAACTGTTGTTTATACCCCGGGGAGTGAAATTAAAACAACAGGGGTTAAAAATGCCGTTACCGATGCCAGCCAAACTATGCCTTATGCCACAACTATTTTTGCCTTAACGGCGGCAATTGACGCCAAAGACCATTTTACCTTCGGCCATTCCTCCAATGTGGCATATTATACCGTAGCTTTGGCTAAGGCCATAAATCTTGATCAGGCCCATATAGATTTAATGGAAGAGGCCGCTCTTTTGCATGATATAGGCAAAATCGGAATTTCTGAAAATATACTTTCCAAGCCGGGGCGGCTTACGGATGAAGAATATGAAATAATGAAAACCCATGTGGATATGTCTGTAGATATTATTAAGCATTTGCCTTCAACAAACCATGTTGTGCCGGCAATTTACTGCCACCATGAAAGATGGGACGGCAAAGGTTACCCCAGAGGCCTTAAAGGGGATCAAATCCCTGTTGCGGCCCGCTGCCTTGCCATTGCCGATGCCTTTGATGCTATGATTTCCCAGCGGCCCTATAAAGAGGCCCTTTCCAGTGAATATGCCCTGGCGGAATTAGAGGAGGAAGCCGGCAAACAATTTGATCCTCAATTGGTTTATAAATTTGTTCAGCTGGTGCGTGATGGAGACATTAAAGTAATAGTATATGAAAAACCGGTATTCATCAGGGGAGATGTAGGCTAAGCCCTATTATGCGTTTTTGGTACTTAGGCCCAATTCTTTTTTCTAAATTCTTATTATTTGATTGCGAAATGCAGGAATACGCAGGGGTAAGGCGTTGTTTTGTTTAGGGTAAAAATTAAAAAGTAAAAAAGAGTAAAGGCTCTGCCTTTACTCTTTCTTGTTTAGATTTTAATTTACTTATTTAGAGCCTAATTTAAGATTATTTGATGATAGGTTTTTTTACCCTTGCGGATTAAGGCCTTATTTTCAGAGAAATCTTTTAAAGAAATTCGGTAATCAATAGATTCTACTCTTTGATTATTTAAATAAATGCCGCCGTCAATTACTAAGCGCCTTCCCTCGCTTTTTGAGGAGATTAAGCCGCAGTGAGAAAGCAGAGCAAGTATATCCATATCCTCATTAAGCTGGGCCTGATTAATCTGGCTGGTGGGGAGGTTCCCCATATTGCCTCCGGAGCCAAACAGGGCTTTTGCCGCATCCTGGGCTTTTTTGGCCTCCTCTTTACCATGAATAAGGCTGGTTACCTCAAAGGCTAAAACCTCTTTGGCCCGGTTTAGCTCAGCCCCTTTTGCATTAGTAAGGGCATTAATTTCTTCCATGGGTAAAAAGGTCAGCAGGCAAAGGCAATTCTTAATATCGGCATCATCCACATTGCGCCAATACTGGTAAAAATCATAAGGGGAGGTTTTTTCGGCATCCAGCCAAACAGCACCGCTTTCAGTTTTGCCCATTTTTTTACCGGCGCTGGTTGTAAGAAGGCGGAAGGTAAGGGCATGAGCCGGAGCATTTTCGGCCCTGCGGATTAAGTCCGCCCCGGCTAAAATATTAGACCACTGATCGCTGCCGCCCAATTGAATTATACAGCCGTAGCGGCGGTAAAGCTCAAGAAAATCATAGGCCTGCATAAGCATATAGTTAAATTCTAAAAATGTCAGGCCCTTTTCCAGGCGGGATTTATAACATTCCGCCGTAAGCATACGGTTAACAGAAAAATATCTGCCGTATTCCCTGATAAAATTTATATAATTTAATTCTAAAAGCCAATCGGCATTATCCGCTAGGAGGGTGCCGTTTTTTCCTTCAAAAGTGAGAAAGCGGGCAAATTGCTTTTTAAAAGCGGCAATATTGTTTGAGAGCTGCTCTTTTGTAAGCATTTTTCGCATATCGGTTCTCCCGGAGGGGTCGCCTATCATGGCGGTTCCGCCGCCTACCAAGGCTATGGGGCGGTGGCCGGCTTTTTGCATATGGCTCATAACCATTATCTGAATAAAATGGCCTACATGCAGGCTGTCCGCCGTCGGGTCAAAACCTATATAAAAGGAGATTGGCTCCCCGTTTAAAAGCTGCCGAACTTCCTCCTCATTACTGCTTTGGTCAATATAGCCTCTTTCTTCTAATAATTCATAAAGCTTGGACATATTTCTTCCCCTCTCAGCCGTTGTTTTCAAGTACTAATTATTATTTTATACACTCAATATCATAGTGTTTTTAAGGCTTATTGTCAAGATTACCGCCTATTTGAGCTATATTTAAAGAAAATATACGGCAGGGATTATAAGGTGCAGAATAAAAATATTAGTAAAGGCCGAGTTGTCTATAAAGGCGCTTATTTTGGCTTAAAAAATATGATTATACAGGAACATTTTCCTAAGGGCTGATGTCTATACTTATGTGAGTGTAAATTTTCTATTATAAGCATAAAAGTTTTCTATCTATTTTGAGGAAGCCGGGTGATAATTTTGCCATTATTGGAATTAAAGGATATCAGGCGCAGCTTTATAAACGGTACAATTACAACCGATGTTTTAAAAGGCATCAGCCTTAAGGTGGAAAAAGGCGAATATATTTCTATTATGGGGCCTTCCGGCAGCGGGAAATCTACTTTGTTAAATATTGTTGGCTGCCTGGATAGGCCGAATTCCGGGGAATATTTTTTAGGCGGCTACCGGGTTGATTCTCTGGGAGACGGTGAGCTTGCGGATATCCGCAATGAGTTTATCGGCTTTGTTTTTCAGACATTTCATCTCTTAAAAAACCTGACGGCTCTGGATAATGTGGAGCTGCCTTTAATCTATCGGGGGCTGCCTAAAAAAGAGAGGACGGAAAGAGCCAATGAGGCCTTAAAAAATGTTGGCCTGGAAGAAAGAAAAGCCCACTTCCCCCGGCAGATGTCCGGCGGGGAACAGCAAAGGGTTGCCATTGCCAGAGCAATAGTAGGCAAACCCCGGGTTTTACTGGCGGATGAGCCTACCGGGGCTTTGGATTCCAAAAACAGCGCCAAAATTATGGAGATTTTCTCCCGGCTTAATCGGGATTTGGGCCTGACAATTGTTCAGGTAACCCATGATATTAATGTAGCTTATTTTGGGGACAGAATTATTTATATGGCAGACGGTGAAACCGCCAGGGAGGAAAAGGTAAGCCCGGAAAACCATAAAAGCTCTTTAATTAAATAGATTTACTAAATTCTTTACATATTAAATTTAAAACAAATAAGCAAAAGGCAAAGCAAATTAGATATATTCTTGAAAACAGCGGGGAGGAAATTTAATGAAGCCTAAATATATTGTTACGGCGGCAATAGCTTTAGTAGTTATTTTTGGCGGTTATTTTGCGGTAAAGGCATTATTTCAAGCAGATGAGGTAGAGGCGCCCACTTATACCACCAGCCCGGTGGAAAAAGGCGATATTACCGTAGGGGTTAATGTTGTGGGTTCTTTAAACCCCTCCTGGGGAGGGAGTTTAAGCGTTCCCGGGGGCTGGAATTCAAGCTCCACAATTACCAGCTATGTAATTTCCGAGGTTTATGCCGAGGTGGGGGATATTGTAACAGCCGGCCAGCCCATAGTTTTATTGGCCGCCCCTTCAATTACCACCCAGGTAAGCGATTTACGCAAGCAATTAGAGGTTGATATGAAATCCCTCGCCAGTATGCTGGATGTGGATGTTTCCCAAGTGGAAAATACTGACCCCAACCGGGGTATTTCCATTATCGCCCCCATTGCGGGGCGCCTGACGGATTTATCGGTTAGGGCAGGCCAAAAGCTGAACCAGGGGGATATTATTGCCCGGGTTGTTAATGATAATAGATTTCTTCTTACCGCTAAGCTTACCTCTGTTGAAATAAACCGCTTAAAGGATAATTGGAAGGCTATTATCCGTTTTGATGATAATTTTACATACGGGGCCGGAATAAGCGGAGATATTATTGATATTAACCGTAATTCTATACCTGAAAAAAGCAAGGATTTGCTCTCTACTCAAAATATCGGCGATGTGGGGGAGGGCTATGAATTTGTGCATTGGGTCAGCGTAGAGGCGGATAACCCCGGCCTTATTCAGCCGGGAATGATTGCCTCCATCGGCTTTTATGACCCTGCGGAATGCCCTACACTTCAGGATGCCATGGATAACCCGGGGAAAGTTATGTGGATACGCTATTTAGCTCCGGTAGACGGCTATAAAGACCAAGAAGAAATTTTAAGCAGGGTTGAGGGTGTTATTACAAAAGTAAATGCAAAAAATATGTCCGATGTTAAGGCCGGAGATATTATTCTCTCCATGGCAGGGCAGGATGTTAAAGAGGCCATTGTTGAAAAGTTAAATGAAATCAGAGAAAAACGCGCGCGGCTTTCCGAAATGGAAATGCAGGAAAGCTCCCTGCTATTGGTTGCCCCCAGTAACGGGGTTTTATCTGAATTTAATAAAACACCGGGAACAACTGTAAACGCCGGGGAATGGCTGGGGAGCATATTCTCTTCTGATGATATGCGTATGTACTGCTCTGTGGACGATACAGATATTATTCTGGTTACCGTAGGGGCCCCCTGTGTTGTTACGGTAGATGCCATGCCGGATGAGATTTTTACCGGGGAGGTTGAATATGTTGCCGCCTCCGGTAAAAATGAGCAGGGGGTTACTACTTTTGAAGTCAGCATTAAGGTAAGCGGCAATGCCTCAATTCGTTCCGGCATGCAGGCCAAGGCCCTGATAGGAGCGGCAAGCGCCGAAAATGTCTTATTAATTCCTTTGGAGGCTATATTCCGGGAGGAGGGTATAAACAAGGTTGAAGTTTTAGACCCCGACGGAAGTGTTCGCCTTGTTACCATAGATGTGGGCCTTATGAGCAATCGCTATGCGGAGATTCTTTCCGGCCTTGAGGAAGGGGAGCAGGTTATTACCGGTTCATCCAAGGATCTTTTGCCCAGCAATAAAAATTCGGATAAAAACGGGGGCATCTTCGGGGGCAATTAGGGAAAAAGGGGGAGAAAGCTTTGTTTAGCAAATTAAAGCAAAAAATTCAAAATAAAGCCCCTCAAGACCAAAGCCCCGCTAGGGAGGAGACTTTGGGGGACACGGCCTTAATTAAAAAAGGGGAAAGAAAAAGCCTTAAAAACCTGGGAGTTCGCCTTTGGTTTACTATGCAAATGGCCTTTCATGGAATAATTTCTAACCCTTTGCGCTCGGTTTTAACTCTTTTGGGGGTGGCAATCGGGGTAGCCTCTGTTGTCAGCCTTATGAGCATCGGCGAGGGGGCCAGGCATTCCGTTATGGAGCAGTTTAGCAGCCTGGGTACAAATGTAATTATTATCGAGGCAAAATCCGCCAAATATAATTTTGAGCCAAGCCGGGCCAATGAATTTTTGGAAAGAGTGGAATATTTAACCGCCGCCACCCCTGTTGTGGATGGTAAGGCCGACCTTAGATGGAGAAGAACCAGAGCGGGCATAAATATTTTAGGGGTTAATGAGCAATTCCCCATTGTAAGGGACCATTCTTTGGCGGCGGGGCAGTTCTTTACAGAAATACAGGTTGAGCAGCGTTCTCCGGTTGTTGTCTTAGGCTATAATTTAGCCATAACCTTAATGGGAGGCAGAAACCCCGTAGGCCAGAGCATTACCCTAAACGGTCTGGAGTATAGAATTTTAGGGGTTCTTTCTGAAAAGGGCGAGGAAAACGGAGAGGGTATTGATAATAAAGTCATAATGCCCTATACCACGGCCCAAAAAATTTCTTCAAAAAGAACCGTAAGCCAAATATGGTGCAAAGCCCAAAGTACGGAAACAGTGGATTTAGCCATTGTCCAGCTGGGGCGGATTTTCCGCCGGGAGCTTAATTTAGACGGCAATTCTCCTATTGGCGGCGGGTCTTCCGGGGGGGACACGGAAAACGGCGGAATTCCCGACGAGGGTATGCCGGAAGAAATGCCGGATATTGACATCAGCCCGGAGCCTGATGACGGCGGGGGCAGTTCCGGCGGCTCAAATATGCTTTTTGAGGAGGAACCCATTACCGTTACCAGCCTTAATAAAATGGTGGAGGAGGCCGATAAAGCCAATCGAATTATGACTTTACTTTTAGGGGCTATTGCGGCGGTATCCCTTTTAGTAGGGGGCCTGGGGATTATGAATATTATGCTGGTTGCGGTTACCGAAAGAATAGGAGAAATTGGCGTAAGAAGAGCCTTAGGGGCGCGCCAGGGGGATTTAATTGCTCAATTTATTTTAGAGGCTCTCTATCTTTCCGGTTTAGGGGCAGTTTTAGGGGTAATAATCGGCCTCTCTCTTTTAAGCGTCTTTAATTCTTACGGGTTAACAACTATTGTCAGCTTTGTTGCCATTAGGGTTGCCGTTTTAGTGGCCTTGGGCTGCGGTTTAATTTTTGGGGTTTACCCGGCCTTTTCCGCATCCTCAGTACCCCCGGTGGAGGCTTTAAGGCATAATTAGCTAAAAGTTTATTTTTAAAAAAATAAAAAGCTTCTTGAATTTTAAGAGGCTTTTTTTATTTTGGGTTTTAACTATTTTTAAAGGTTTTATTTTCTTCACAGGGCAAATATCTCTTTGCTTTTTGCGGGTTTCGTGTATAATTATAGTGTTATGTTTTTATCCTTACATATAGGCGGCTTTATATTTTAATAAAGCCGAAAAAAAGAAAATATAACCTTAATAATTTAAGCTAAACATTGAGGTATATTTTTTAAATTTGAATATTTACGGGTATTTAAAAGGAGTTATAAAGAATTTGGATAAATTTATAATGATATGTTTATTTAAAATGTTTTTTAAAGAATAATAGCGAGCTTATTAAAAGAAGAGCTTGTTATAAGAAGAGCTTATTAAAAGGAGAGATTATTAATGGGGGGTAAAGTTTTAGTAATTCTGGGCAGCGATTCCGACTTGCCTAAAATTTTGCCGGCTTTGGAATTTTTTAAGCAAATGGAGGTAGAATACAGCATTCATATATCTTCCGCTCATCGCCTGCCGGAAAAAACTGCGGCTTTGGCAGCCTCTGCGGAGGCTGAGGGCTTTGAAGTAATAATAGCCGCCGCCGGGGCCGCCGCTCATTTGCCCGGAGTTATTGCGGCCTTAACTCCTTTGCCGGTTATCGGCGTTCCTATTCAAACAGCAAGCTTAGGCGGGGCCGATGCCCTTTATTCTATTGTGCAAATGCCTTCTGGTATACCTGTTGCTACAGTTGCCCTTAACGGAGGGAAAAACGCGGCTGTTTTGGCTTTACAGATTTTAGGCGTTGCCCATAAAAGCTGCCGGGATAAAGTAAAAGCCTTTAAAAAGAATTTGGCATTGGAAATAGAAGCCAAGGATAAAAAGCTTCAGGAGGTTGGCCCTTTTAATTATTAAGCGGCCAGGTTTTCTGCTTTTTAAAAAATTTAGGGGGAATAATTATGATTGAAAGATATACTTTGCCTGAAATGGGTAAGGTCTGGGATGAAAGCAATCGTTTTCAGTGTATGCTGGATGTGGAAATCTTTGCCTGCGAAGCCATGGTGGATTTAGGCCTGATTCCCAAGGCGGCTTATATACAAATAAAAGAAAAGGCTGCTTTTGATATTAGAAGAATTAAAGAAATTGAGGAAGTTACCAAGCATGATGTTATTGCTTTCCTTACCAATGTGGGGGAAAATGTCGGGGATTCCGCAAAATATATTCATATGGGACTTACCTCATCAGATGTTTTAGATACCGCCCTCTCTGTGCAAATGAAGCAATCCGCGGATTTGCTTTTAGCCCGCCTGCTACGCCTAAGGGATATTTTAGCAAAAATGGCTCTTAAATATAAAGATACCCTGATGATTGGGCGAACCCATGGCATTCATGCGGAGCCCGTTACCTTCGGCTTAAAAATGGCCCTTTGGACTATGGAAATAGACAGAAGCGTAAAAAGGCTTAATTCCGCCCGGGAGGTTATCTCCGTCGGCAAAATTTCCGGCGCTGTCGGTACTTTTGCCAATGTAGACCCCATGGTGGAAGAGCATGTTTGCCGGAGCCTGGGGCTTTACCCTGCTTATACCTCCACCCAGGTTCTCCAAAGGGACCGCCACGGGGAATTCCTTACAATTCTGGCTATTATCGGGAGCAGCCTGGAGAAATTCGCCACGGAATTAAGAAACCTTCAAAGAACAGATATTTTAGAAACAGAGGAGGCCTTTGCCAAGGGGCAAAAGGGTTCTTCCGCCATGCCCCATAAACGCAACCCCATGACATGCGAGCGGGTAGCCGGCTTGGCAAGGGTTTTAAGGGGAAATTCCATGGCGGCCATGGAAAATATTTCTCTCTGGCATGAAAGGGATATTACCCATTCCTCGGTGGAAAGAATTATTATCCCCGATAGCTGTATTTTACTGGATTATATGCTGCATATCTTTATTAATGTTATGGAAAACCTGGTGGTGTATCCTGAAAATATGGCCAAAAATATGGAAAAAACCCTGGGCCTGGTCTTTTCTCAAAGGGTAATGCTGGAATTAATTGATAAAGGCTTAAAAAGGGAAACCGCCTATGAATGGGTGCAGCGGAATGCCCTTAATGCCTGGGAAAATAAAATCAATTTTGAATTTCTTATTTTGGAAGATAAGGATATTGCCCAATACCTCTCCCGGGATGAAATTATGAATCTCTTTAATTATGATTACCATATACGCAATATTGATTATATATTTAAAAGAGCCGGCCTTTTGGGTAATTCTTAAAAATTTTAATTAAAACAATTTAAACTAAACCGGGTTTTAAAGAATTTAAATGAAAGCCAGGCGTTTAAACTCAAAACAGGAGGAATAAATATGGTTCAGAAATTAGCGATGATGTATGAAGGCAAGGCCAAAAGAGTTTATAAAACGGACAACCCCGATTTAGTTTGGATAGAGTATAAAGATGACGCCACCGCCTTTGACGGCAAAAAGAAAGGCCAAATTATGGGCAAAGGTGAGCTTAATAATCAAATTACCGCCATTTTCTTTGATTTATTAAAAGAAAAGGGCATAGAATCCCATTTTGTTAAGCTTCTTTCCCCTACGGAGCAATTAGTAAAAGCCTTAAAAATAGTTTTAGTTGAGGTAGTGGTAAGAAATATTGCGGCAGGCTCCCTGGCCAAGCGCTTAGGCTTGGAAGAAGGCTTTCCCCTGCCTTTACCAATTTTAGAATTCTACTATAAAAATGATGATTTGGGAGACCCTTTAATTAATGATTATCATATTGCCGCCTTAAACCTTGCCACCCCTCAGCAAATGGAAGAAATTTCCCGCATAGCGTTAAAAGTAAATGAAATTCTTTTAGAATATTTAGCTGATAAAGAAATTGATTTAGTTGATTTTAAGCTGGAATTTGGCCTGCATAAGGGTGAAATTATGCTGGGGGATGAAATCTCCCCCGATACCTGCCGCTTTTGGGATAGCCATACTAAAAAGAAGCTGGATAAAGACCGCTTCCGCCGGGATTTAGGCGGGGTTGAGGATGCCTATAGGGAAATTCTCCACCGTTTGCAGGGTAAATAAGTTTTAAAGCCCCAATATTAAGTTTTAAAGCTTCAATATAGGGCAAGCCTTAATACAGGGGCAGATTGCCGGAAAGGAGCATTTATGGGTATCACATATCAGGAGGCCGGGGTAAGTATCAGTGCCGGTAACGAAACCGTAGAATTAATTAAAGCCGATGTTAAGCGTACCTACCGCCCGGAGGTTTTAACGGATATCGGCAATTTTGCGGGGCTTTTTGCCTTGGATAATAAAAAATATTCAGAGCCGGTTTTGGTTTCCGGCACAGACGGCGTGGGAACAAAGCTTAAAATTGCCTCCATGGCCAATTGCCATAATACCATTGGCATAGATGCCGTTGCCATGTGTGTTAACGATATTTTAGTTCAAGGCGCGGAGCCCCTGTTTTTTCTCGATTATATAGCGGT
Organism: Clostridiales bacterium; assembly: GCA_040767605.1. Classification (GTDB taxonomy): domain Bacteria; phylum Bacillota; class Dehalobacteriia; order UBA4068; family UBA4068; genus JAXGOI01. Next base: position 256,506 of record JAXGOI010000001.1, on the reverse strand, counting down.
AGGGCATTTAGAGCCTCAAAGAGTGGCGGATATTGTAAAAGGTGTAGCCGAGGGCTGCATTGAGGCGGGCTGCGCGCTAATAGGCGGAGAAACCGCCGAAATGCCGGGTTTTTACGCCCCGGATGAATATGATATTGCAGGCTTTGCCGTTGGGGTTGTAGAAAAAAGCCGTATCCTTACAGGGGAGAATATCGCCGCCGGGGATATTGTTCTTGGTTTGCCCTCCAGCGGCATTCATTCCAATGGCTATTCCATGGTGAGGAAAATTTTCTTTGAAGACGGCGGCTTCGGCGTGGATGATTATTTTACCGAGCTAGGCAGCACCCTGGGGGAATGCCTTTTAAAGCCGACTAAAATATATGTTAAAGATATTTTGCCCCTTTTAGAAAAGAACTTATTAAAGGGCCTGGCCCATATTACAGGGGGGGGGTTAATAGAAAATATTCCCCGGATTCTTCCTGACGGCACCGGGGTTGAGCTTAATGCCTCCGCCTGGGAAGTTCCCTCTGTTTTTAAACTTATGCAGCGTTTGGGCTGTGTAGATTTTTTAGAAATGAACAGGGTTTTTAATATGGGTATCGGCATGGTTATGCTGGCCGGTAAAAAAGAGGCGGCGGAAATTCTTTCCCTCCTGCCCCAGGCCAGAGAAATTGGCAGGGTAATTAACGGAGAAAAGGCCGTCAGCTTTATTTCTCAGGGGGGGAATTAATGAAAATCGCAGTTTTAGCCAGCGGCAGGGGTTCAAACCTTGCCGCTATTCTTGAGAGTATAAAAAGCGGTGCAATTAATGGCGAAATTGTTTTGGTTTTAAGTGATAAAAAAGAGGCTAAAGCTTTAAAAATTGCCCAAGAGGCCGGAATACCCGGAATATTTAAAGACCCAAAAGCTTATTCTTCCAGAAAGGATTATGATATTGCCTTAGGGGAGGAAATTCTCCGTTATAAAGCCGAATTGGTGGTTTTAGCAGGTTACATGAAAATACTTTCAGAAGAATTTATAAATTATTTTCCTCATGCTATTATAAATATTCATCCTTCTCTTTTGCCTTCCTTTACCGGCCTGAAGCCCCAAAGGCAGGCTTTGGAATACGGGGTTAAAATATCCGGCTGCACTGTGCATTTTGTTAATAATAAGCTGGACGGAGGCCCGATTATTGCCCAAAAGGCGGTTCCGGTTTTAGATGATGACAGCGAGGAGGCCTTAGCCGCCCGGATTTTAAAGGAAGAGCATATTCTTTACCCCCGGGTTATTGCGGATATTGCCGCTAAAAAAATTAAGCTTATAGGTTCTAGGGTTTATTATATAAAGGAGGCAAAAAATGATTAAAAGGGCTGTTCTCAGTGTTTCCGATAAAACCGGCATTGTGGATTTTGCCCGGGAGCTTACAGCCTTGGGCATTGAAATAATCTCTACCGGCGGTACGTATAAAGCTATTAAAGAGGCGGGTATACCCGTAATTTATATTACGGAGATTACCGGCTTCCCGGAGATTTTAGACGGCAGAGTTAAAACCCTTCATCCCTTTATCCATGGGGGTATACTTGCCCGCCGCAGCCCGGAGCATTTGGCGCAATTAAACAGTTTAGGCATAGCGCCTGTTGATTTAGTGGCGGTAAATCTCTATCCCTTCCGCCAAACCATAAATAAGCCCGCTGCCTCCTTGGAAGAGGCGGTAGAAAATATAGATATCGGCGGCCCTGCCATGGTTAGGGCGGCTGCTAAAAACCATAAGGATGTTCTTGTAATTGTTAACCCCAAAGATTACCCCATGCTTATTAAAAAGATAAAAGAAGGGGAAGTCGACTATCAAACCAGGCTCGAGCTTGCTTTGGCTGCTTATAAACATACGGCTGAATATGATGCCTGTATTGCAAAATATCTGGAGAAAAAAACAAATAAGCAGGAGCTTTTGCCTGAAACAGCCCTAATCCTGGGGGAAAAGGCCCAAGGCCTCCGCTATGGGGAGAACCCCCACCAAAAGGCCGCCTTTTACCGCATACCCGGTTATCAGGGGGCATCTATAAGTAATGCCCGCCAATTACAGGGCAAGGAGCTTTCTTTTAATAATATTGTGGATATTAATGCCGCTCTTGAGCTGGTAAAAGAATTTAAAGAGCCTGCCGCGGTAATTGTTAAGCATACCAATCCCTGCGGCACGGCCTTGGGGGAAGATATTAATCAGGCCTATGAAAGAGCCTTGGCGGCGGATCCGGTTTCCGCCTATGGGGGGATTGCGGCCCTTAACCGGGAGGTAAATGAGGACTTGGCTAAAGAGATGAAAAAGCTTTTTTTAGAGGCTATTATCGCCCCCGGCTTTAGCCCGGCTGCTTTAAATATTTTTTCAGCCAAGGCAAATTTGCGCCTTTTGGCCGTTGGGGAAATTAATAAACAGGCCGAGGATTTTGATTTAAAAAAAGTTGCCGGAGGGTTTTTAATTCAGGATACGGATTCTGAATTAATGGCGGCGGAAGAGATAAAGATTGTCTCCAAGCGCCGGCCTACGCCTGAGGAAATGGAAGAATTGCTCTTTGCCTGGAAAATTGTAAAGCATATTAAATCCAATGCTATTGTTGTTACAAAAGAAAGGCAAAGCATTGGGGTAGGGGCAGGGCAAATGAATAGGGTAGGCGCGGCGGAAATTGCCTTTAAGCAGGGGGGCGCCAATTGCCAGAATGCCGTTTTAGCCTCAGACGCTTACTTTCCCTTCCGGGATACTGTAGATGCCGCCTATGGGGCGGGGATTACCGCCGTTATTCAGCCCGGGGGATCCATAAGGGATGAGGAAAGTATTGCCGCCGCTGATGAAAAAGGAATGGCGATGGTTTTTACCGGTATGCGCCATTTTAAGCATTAATAAAGGAGGACTTACTTTGAGGGTTTTAATAGTAGGGGGAGGAGGCCGAGAGCATGCCCTGGCTTGGAAAATTGCTCAAAGCCCGAGATTAAAGGCTTTATATTCTGCTCCCGGCAATGCCGGCACAGCCCAGTTGGGGGAAAATTTACCCATTTTAGGCGAGGATATTGAGGGAATATTAAAGGCCGTAAAAGAAAATCAAATTAATTTAGTAATAATAGGGCCGGAGGCGCCTTTGGCGGCAGGCTTAAGCGATGCTTTAAGCCGAGCCGGCATCAGGGTTTTTGCTCCCTCCAAAGCCGCGGCCGCCGTGGAATATTCTAAGGAAATCGCCAAAGAGCTGATGATTAAATATAATATACCCACTGCAAAATACGCGGCCTTTACAGATATTAATAAAGCTCTTGCCTATATTAAAGAGCAGGGGGCGCCTTTGGTAATTAAAGCGGACGGCCTGGCTGCCGGTAAAGGCGTAATAATTGCCCCGGATGAAAAAACCGCAATTAAAGCTGCCCAGGATATGCTGGAAAAAGATGCCTTTGGGGAAGCCGGGCATAAAATTATTATTGAGGAATTTTTAGAGGGGGAGGAAGTCAGTATTCTGGCTTTTTGCGACGGTAAAACCGTTATACCCATGGTTTCCTCCCAGGACCATAAAAGGGCCTTTGACGGAGATTCCGGCCCTAATACCGGGGGCATGGGGGCCTATTCCCCGGCGCCTGCCTATACCGGGGAGCTGGCGGAATTTGTCTATTCTCAAATTCTAATCCCCACCTGCGAGGCCTTAAAGGCGGAGGGGCGCCTTTATAAAGGGGTTCTTTATGCCGGTTTAATGATAACAGATAAGGGGATTAAGGTTTTGGAATATAATGCCCGCTTTGGAGACCCCGAAACCCAGGCGGTATTAATCCGCCTTAAAAGCGATTTATTAGATATAATTGAAGCTGTTATTGACGGTAATTTAGATAAGACTGAAATTGCCTGGTATGAGGAGGCCGCGGTTTGTATTGTAATTGCCGCCGGCGGCTACCCCGGCAAATATGAGAAAGGCCATATTATTAAAGGTATTGAAGAGGCTCAAAAAAACGGGGCCATTGTATTTCAGGCCGGTACGGCTTTAAAAGACGGGAATATACTTACAAACGGGGGCAGGGTTTTAGGTGTAACCGCTTTGGGGGAGAATATTCTTGAAGCCATTAATAAAGCCTATAAAGCCGCCGGGGTAATATCTTTCAAAGATAGCTTTTACCGCAAGGATATTGGCTATAAGGCTTTAAACAGGTAAATTTAAAAATATAAGCTCTTTTAAGGGCTTATATTTTTTTAAGAATTATCTTTTTAAGCCGCCTAAAGTTTTAAGATTAAAAGGAAAAAACCCTGTAATGGTGAATACTTAAATGGCGAATATTAACGAGGTTTATAATAATAATCCTAAGCTGGGGAGTGATTTTTTTGGATATTCTACCTGTTTTAGATTTGCGGGAGGGCCGCTGTAACCGTCTTTTAGACCATATCCCGGGGGTTAAAGGCTGCTTTTATTCTGAAGACCCACTTGAGCAGGCTAAATGCTTTAAAGATATGGGGGCCCAATGGTTGCAGATTGTCGATTTAGACGGCGCTTTTACAGGCAAACCCGCAAATTTACGCATTGTAGAAAAAATTGTCCGGCAGGCGGAGGTAAATATTCAATTTGCCGGGGGCCTGCGCAGCAGGGAAAGTATAGATGCGGCCTTTTCTGCCGGGGTTTCCCGAATTGTTATCAGTACGGCGGCTATTCGCAGCCCCAAGCTTATTGAAGATGCCGTAGCAAAATATAATGATAAAATTGTGGCGGGTATAGATACAAAAGACGGTATGATTACAATTGAGGGCTGGCAATCCACAGTACCTAAAAGCGGTATAGTTTTAGCTAAAGAAATGCATAATTTAGGGGTAAAAAGGGTTCAATACAGCGATGTTCGCAGAGACGGCAGCCTTAGAGGCCCTAATTTTCAGGCCATTGAGGAATTAATTTCTCTTTTAGGGATTTCCGTTATTTCCTCAGGGGGCGTAGGCTCTTTAGAGGATTTAAAAAGCTTAAAAGACCTTAGGGTAGAGGGTGTAATTATCGGCAAAGCCCTTTACAGCGGTATAATTAATATGGAGGACGCCATAGCTATTGGAAAATAAATTTGCCGGATTATGCTAATTGCTGCTAAAAAAAGGCTGCCCGGGGGTAGTCTTTTCCTTTAAAGCGGCTAAGCAATAATAATACCTGGGAGTAAATATGATAAAAAGGGATAAACTAAATTTTGAGGATTTAAACCGTGAGCAATTAGAGGCGGTTACGGCAGAAGATGGCCCTACTCTAGTAATTGCGGGGGCGGGCAGCGGCAAAACAAGGGTTTTGGTGAGCAGAGCCGCCTATTTAATTTCTGAAAGGGCTTTGCCGCCCTATAATTTTTTAGCGGTTACCTTTACAAACAAGGCTGCCAATGAAATGAAAGAAAGGCTGGCAAATTTAACAGATTTTAACCCCCGCAGTATGTGGATAGGCACTTTTCATGCAATTTGCTCCCGTATTCTTAGAATAGAAAAAGACGCTCTGGCCTTTACCGGTAATTTTTTAATTTATGATACTACCGACAGCCGCAGTTTAATGAAGAAAATTATAGCAGCCTCCGGCTTGGACGATAAAAAATATTCGCCTCAGGGGGTTCTGGCGGCAATCAGCCAGGCTAAAAATAAACTTATTGCGCCGGAGGAGTTTTCTTCTCAGGCCTCAAGCCCCTGGGAAGAAAAGGCCGGCCAGCTTTATAATGAATACCAAAGGGCTCTTCGTAAAAACAATGCTCTGGATTTTGATGATTTACTTACAGAAACATATTGGCTTTTAAAAGATAATAAAAGCGTTTTAGAAAAATACCGCCTTCGCTTTCGCCATATTTTAGTAGATGAGTATCAGGATACCAACCATTGCCAGTACCAGCTTATTAAGCTTTTGGCCGGGGAAGAAAAAAATATCTTCGCAGTAGGGGATCCGGATCAATCTATTTACGGCTGGCGGGGGGCGGATATTCGCAATATTTTAGATTTTAAAAAGGATTACCCCCAATGCAGAATAATTAAGCTTATCCGCAATTACCGCTCCACCCAGAATATTTTAGATGCCTCAAACAGCCTGATAGCCAATAATAAAAGCAGGCTGGAAAAGGATTTAATTACAGAAAACGGCCAGGGGGAAAAGCTCCTTTTTTACACTGCGGAAAGCGATAAGGAAGAGGCCCGCTTTGTAATTTCTCATTATTCCGGCCTATCTGAAGAATATCAATATAAGGATATGGCGATTCTTTACCGCACCCATGCCCAAAGCAGGCTTTTTGAAGATGAATGTGTTAAAAATGCCATACCCTACAGGGTATATGGGGGCATTCGCTTTTATGAGCGCAAAGAAATTAAGGATAGCCTGGCCTATTTGCGTTTGGCCGCAAACCCATTGGATGGCGAAAGCCTGGGCCGCATTTATAATGAGCCTAAAAGAGGTATTGGCAAAACAACCTGGGATAGGCTTTCCCAGGCGGCACTTGCTAAAGATAAAAGCTTATATTATACTTTGGCCGATTGCGATACAATTCCTCAAATCGGCCCAAATGCCCAAAAAAAGCTCCTGGCTTTATATAATATGCTGGATAGCTGGAGGGATTTTATTTTTAGCAATGATTCTATCGCGGCTCTTTTAGAGAAAATCTGGCAAGACAGCGGCTATATGGAGGCCCTCTCCGCCACCCCCGAGGGGGAGGAAAGGCTGGAAAACTTAGAGCAGCTTTATAATCTGGCGGCGGAATTTGACGCCCTTTATGCCTCGGAGGAAGAAGCTGAGGAAGATGCTTTAACCGCCTTTTTAGGCCAGCTGGCCTTGGCTACGGATATGGATCAGGAAAATAAAGAAGATAATTACCTTACCCTTATGACAATTCATGCCGCCAAAGGCCTGGAATTCCCCATAGTTTGCCTTGCCGGAATGGAGGAAGGGATTTTCCCCCATACAAGGGTTCAAAGCTCCTTTAACGATAAAGAAATGGAAGAGGAGCGCCGCCTTTGTTATGTGGGGATGACCAGGGCCCAAAAAAGGCTTATTTTAACCGCGGCCTCCCGCCGCTTAGTTTGGGGCAGTTATTCCTATAATTTACCCTCCCGCTTTTTATCGGAAATCCCCGCAGATTTACTGGAATGCAAAGGCGCCCGCCCCATAGCGGATATTGCCCGCTTTTCTAAAGAGGGGAGAGGGGCAAATGTCTTTAAGCAGGAAGGTAAAATTCTGGAAACTAAAGCCGAAACCTCGGCCGGCCTGATAAAAATTGGGGATAAAGTTCTTCACAGTAAATTCGGGGCAGGGGTTATTGTTGCAATGTCCGGCCCCAGGGAGGATTTAACCGTCAGGGTTGCCTTCCCCCAGCAGGGCATAAAGCAATTAATTTGGCAATATGCCCCCATTAAAAAGATTTAAAAAATTAAGAGGTGTTTATGCGGGAAGAACTTAAGCAATACCAAAAGAGAATAAATGAGCTGACAGGCGAAATTAAAAAGCATAATCAGGCCTATTATGAGGCGGATGCTCCGTTAATCAGCGATTTTCAGTATGATGCCCTAATGAGGGAGCTGATAAGCCTGGAGGCCCAATACCCGCAATTTGCTGCGGCGGATTCCCCTACTCAAAGGGTAGGCGGCAAGGCCCTTGCCTCTTTTAGCCAAATTGAGCATGCCGCCCCTTTACTTTCTTTGGATAATGCCTTTAATCCCCAGGATATGCTGGCCTTTTTTAAGCGGGTTAAAAAAACTTTAGGGGCGGAAACACCCTTATATGTTACGGAACAGAAAATGGACGGTTTATCCGTCGCCATTCAGTACAGAGACGGGAAATTAGAATTTGCCGCCACCAGAGGCGACGGCCTGGTGGGGGAGAATATTACGGCAAATATTTCCACCATAAAATCTTTGCCCCAAAGGCTTAAAAAAAAGCTGCCTTTTTTAGCCGTTAGGGGCGAAGTTTATATGCCTAAAGAAGCCTTCCGCATTTTAAATGAAGAAAGGGAAGAAGCGGGGGAAAGCCCCTTTGCCAACCCCAGAAATGCCGCGGCAGGCTCATTAAGGCAGCTGGATGAGAAAATTACCGCCGGAAGGCGCCTGGAGCTTTATGTATATGAAATTATTGCCATAGAAGGCTATGAATTAAAGAGCCATGATTTGGCCTTAAAAACCCTGAAAGAATGGGGCTTCCCCGTTAACCCGGATTATTTGCTGACGGATAATGAGGAGGGAATCTTAGACTATATTAAGCTTTGGCAGGATAAGCGCCATAATTTGCCCTATGAAACAGACGGTATGGTTATAAAAATTGACGCTTATAATTACCGGGATTCTTTAGGCGCTACCAGCAAATTCCCTCGCTGGGCCATGGCCTATAAATTCCCCCCTGAGGAGGCCGTAACCCAAATTAAGGATATTATAATCGGCGTAGGCAGAACAGGGGCCATGACCCCTCTTGCCCTTTTAGAGCCGGTTAAAATCGCCGGCAGTGTTGTCAGCCGGGCTACTTTGCATAATGAGGATAATATAAAAGATAAGGATATTAGAATAGGGGATTATGTTATTGTGCATAAGGCCGGGGATATTATCCCTGAAATTGTCCTGCCCAAAAAAGGAAAAAGAACAGGGGAAGAAAAGCTCTTTATTATGCCGGAATTTTGCCCGGAATGCAATACCCGGGCAATTCGCCGGGAGGGGGAGGCCGCCTGGCGCTGCCCAAACCTTTATTGCCCCGCCAGAATCAGAGAATCTATAATCCACTTTGTAAGTAAAAAAATGATGGATATTGACGGCTTCGGCCCCGCGGTTTTACAGCAGCTTTTAGAACGGGAATTAATAAAAGATGTTTCTGATATATACTTTCTTAAAGAGGAGCAGTTAATTTCTCTGGATAGGATGGGTGAGAAATCTGCCCGTAATTTAATAGAAGCCATAGAAAAAAGCAAAAAACAGCCTTTGCACCGCCTTTTATACGGCCTGGGCATTCGCTTTGTGGGAGAACGGGCCGCAAAAATATTGGCGGAAAACTATTCGGATATTTATGGCATTATCAATGCCTCTTTGGAATCTTTATTGACAATTCCTGAAATTGGTAATAAGATTGCCATAAGCATAAGGGAATATTTTTCTAATGAAGAAAATTTAAAACGAATAGAAATATTGGCAAATGCCGGTTTAAATATGGCGGGAGGGGCAAAAAATTCTAATGACGGCCCCCTGAAGGGGAAAACCCTGGTTATAACCGGTACTTTATTAAATATGGATAGGGAAAAGGCCAAAGAAATAATTGAAAATGCCGGGGGCAGAGTATCTTCCTCCGTCAGCAAAAAAACAGATTACCTTCTTATGGGAGAAAACCCCGGCAGCAAAGAGGAAAAGGCCAAAGAAGCGGGGGTTAAAATTATAAGCCTGGAAGATTTAAAAGACTTAATCCGGGGGGAATAGGCTTCGGCTTATTTAAACCCCAGATTAGGCTGAGGTTTTTTAAAACCTGGGGCAATTTTTAGAAAATGGCGGCCAATCTTTAAGGAATGGCAGGCAAAATGAATCTGAATGTCTAAGTAAAAGAAGAGCTTGTTTTTAACGGGGAATAAATCGGAGGTGCGGTTAGATGAAAATAGATGAAAATGCTCAATTTTTAGAAGAAAACAGGGTTTATGCAGAAGTTAATCGCAAGCTTTTTTCCGAAACTGCCACCTTTGCCATAAATATATTAGGCTCGCCGGGGGCAGGTAAAACCTCCCTTTTAGAGAAGGTATTAATTTATCTCAGAAACCATATTCGGGCTGCGGTTATAGAGGGGGATTTAGCCTCGGCAAAGGATGCGGTAAGGATTGCCGGCTGCAATGTTCCGGTTGTGCAAATTAATAATAATGACGGCGGCTATTTAGATGCCAAAATGATAAATCAGGTTTTGCCCGGCTTTCATCTTAATTATATTGATTTGCTTTTAATTGAAAATGTGGGTAATTTAGTTTCCCCGGCTACTTTAGATTTAGGCGAGGATATGAAGCTTTTAGTTATAAGCCTGCCGGAAAAGGATATTGAGCCCTCTAAATACCGCCTTGCCATAAATTCGGCCCAGGTTGTTGTTTTAAATAAAAGGGATTTACTGCCTCAAGCCTCTAAAAATACAGGGGAATTTAAAAAAGAAATTTTAAATATTAACCCTAATTGTATTATTTTTGAAACCTGCTGCAGGCATGGGGAAATTGAGGGGATTGATTCTTTAGCGGATTATCTTGTTTCTCAGGCCAGAGAAAAATACCGGGAGCCTGAAAATTACCATGTATAGCTGAGTGTTTAAAAAATATTTAATCTATAAATACTAAAAAGCTGTTATAATAGAATGCAGGCTGTTTTTTTATAAGCTGCCTCTATAAGCAGATCCTAGGCTAATAAATTCCCCGGTTTTAAATAAAAGTAAATTTTCTATTACATAAAGCTTTATTAATTCAGGGGTTTTTTATTTAGGGGCTCAAATGCCCCTTTTGGCTTTCTATTAATGAATAGATAGCCTATGTTTTTTAAAAAACCACAATTACAGTGCTAAACACTGGTTTTTATTTGCCGGATTAAAGGAGAGAAAAGAATGGGATTTAATCAAATTATGCTTATTTGTATTTTTATTCCCCTGGCAGGGGCTTTTTTGCTGCCTTTTGTGGGGAAATTCTCCCCCAGAATCAGAAATCTCTCGGCTTTGCTTTTTATTTTAATTTCTTTTTTAGCAGCCTCTATTAGCCTCCCCAGAGCCCTAATAGGCCTGCCTTATGAAATTAAGCAGGCTCTGCCCTGGGGTATGAGCCTTGGCTTTGCCGGAGACAGCCTGGCGGTATTATTTGCAATGGCTTTATCTTTTGCCAGTGTAATTATTATTTTTTATTCCTTCGGCTATATTGATTGCCATGGGAATCAAAACGAATATTATTTGTTTTTCACTCTTTTAATCGGCTCTATGCTGGGTCTAGTCTTTTCGGCCAATTTAATTCAGATTTATATTTTTTCTGAAATTGCCGCTTTATGCGGCTGGCGCTTAATGAGGTTTTTTCGGCAGGAAATTGGCCTTAAAAAAGCGGATAAAAGCTTTTTTCTTCTTAGCGCCGGCGGCTTTTTAATGCTTTTAGGGTTTATTGCGGTTTATATTCAAACAGGCAGCTTTTATTTAAAAGAAATTACGGCTTTTAATCTTTCTGATTTTGCAATTACCCTGATAATTTTAGGCATATTTATTAAATCCGCAATTATGCCCTTTCACTTTTGGCTTATAAATTCGGAGGATTCCCCGGCCCCGGTTTCCGCCTTAACAGGCGGCATAATTTTGGCAAATATAGGGGTTTATCTTTTTGTCAGGCTTTTTATTTTAACTTTCCCTTTAAGCCCGGCCTGGCAAAACCTAATTTCTCTTCTTGCGGTATTCAGCGCTTTAATTTCGGCTCTCCTTGCCTTATCGAGCTATGATATTAAACGCATTTTAATTTATTGCGCCGTAAGCCAGCTTTCTTTTATTTTTGCGGGGCTTTGCTGCGCCGACCCAATGGGGCAGGCAGGGGCTTTAATCTATATTTTAATGCACGGCTTTGCCCAAAGCGGCCTGCTTTTATGCGCCGGTATTATTGAGGATACTCAAAATACCAGAGATATCCGGCAAATGGGGGGTTTAATCAGAACCATGCCTTTTACGGCGGCCGCCTTTATATTCTGCGCTTTTTCTATTATGGGCTTGCCACCTTTTGGCGGTTTTTTCAGTAAATATATGCTGATTATCGGCGCGGCCTCTAAAAGCGGGCCTTTGGTTTATTTTGGCCTGATTATAAGCGCCGCCTTAACCCTTTTATATTTGGTAAAAACTTTTACAAAGGTCTTTATGGGGGAAATAAAACTTATGGGCAAAAAGGAAGGCACCTGGGAAATGGTTTTTGGGGCTGCCGCCTTTGGGATTATCTCCCTATTAGTGGGAATATTTATTGGCATACCCACGCATATTGTTTCCGGCATTATTAATTTTTTAGGGCGGTGATAAATTTGAACGGCTTTGATTGCGCTTTATTTATAATTCTTTTTCCTTTTATTCTGGCTTTTATTATAGTTTTAATTCCGGGGAGGCTGGGGGGAGTTAAATCTCTTTTGGCCTTTATTGCCTCAGGCCTAAATTTGTTTATGGCAAGCCGCCTATTTCTTCAAATTAGAGGAGGGGAAGAGGCCGTATGTCAAATTCGCCCCTGGGCCGGAATGGGTATAGATTTATCTTTTTCAATTGATTCTTTTGCAGCCCTCTTTATTTTAGCCGGGGCTTTAATGGCCTTTTTAATAATCTTTTATACAATTGCCTATTTGCGCAGGGGGCAAAACTCCGGCCCCTTATATTTTTATTTGCTCTCAGCCTTAGCCCTTACAAACGGGGCCTTAATGGCTAATAATTTATTTATGCTGCTATTTTTCTGGATGGGGCTTTTAATTGCGGTTTACGGGCTGCTTATTTCAGATGCTAAAAATAAGCCGGAAATTGCGGCTAAAAGCCTGACAATCGGAGGCTTTGGGGATATTCTCCTTATGCTTGGCCTTGCCATTAGCGCATCCCTTGGGGGCACTTTAACAATTAATGCCTTAATGGATATTCCCCCGGAGGGTATTGGGGCTTTGGCTTTTATTTTTCTGATTTTTGGGGCCGCCGCTAAAACAGGGGCGCCGCCTTTTGCCCTTTGGCTGCCCGAAGCCGGGGAGAAGGGCTCTTTGCCTTTCACCGCCGTTATACCCGGGGCCTTTTCCCTGCTTTTAGGGGTATATCTTTTAAGTAAAACTCTGTTTAATTTTTATTTAATTGAGGCTTATAGCTCTTATGCTCATTTTTTGCTGCTTTTAGGTATAATTACCGCGCTTTTACCGCTAATTTTGGCGTTCCGGCATAAAAATATTAAGCGGATAATTCTATATATCGGCATAAGCCAAGGCGGTTTTATGCTGTTGGGCCTAGGGACAATTTTGCCGGTGGGCATTACCGGGGGAGTTTTTCATTTATTAAGCAGCATTATATTCCTTAACTGCCTTTATTTATCCTCAGGCGCCCTCCAAAGGCAGGGAGGGGCCGTAGATTTAGATAGTTTTGCGGGTCTAGGCAAATATTTACCTATCAGCTCTTTTTGCTTTTTCCTTGGCGCGGCTTCCGCAATAGGTCTGCCTCTCTTTTCCGGCTTTTCTTCCCGCGCTTTAATTATGGAGGCTCTTTGGGAATACGGCAACTTTTACTATATTTTGGCTCTTTTAGCAATATTATTAACCGCTATTTTGCTTATTAAAATTGTTTACAGGCTTATATTTTTAAAACCCCAAAGGGATTGCCGCAGAATGCGGGAAGCCCCCGGGGCCATGCTTTTATCTATGCTTATTTTAGCCGCCCTTAGCCTATTTTTAGGTATTTTTAGCTCCCCTGTTCTGGGAGGATTAATAAAACCTGCTTTATCAGGCCTTATAGGGGAGGCTGAGATTCTCTCTCAAGGCTATGTTTTTATTTTAATTTCTCTTATAATTGTTCTAATTGCAGCATCGGGCTATTTTTTAGGCTTAAAAAAAGGCCCTTTATTTAAAAAAATTCTTGGCAGAGTTTTAGATAACCCTGCAGTTAAGAGGGCCTGTGAAAGGCTTAAAAACAGCGCCCTTAAAGCCTTAAAAGCCCTAAAAGCCTTTTTTGCTCAAGCAGATACTAAAATAAAAGCTGTTGCCCAAAAAGCCTGTATTCAGATTAAAAACCGGCTGATAAAAAATATCAGCCTAAAAGCTGCGGCTGTTTTTAGCCCGCTAAAAAAATTCAAATTTAATAAATATATTCCTTATGCTTTTATGCCGGCGGGGATAATTATTTGCCTTATTGCGGTAATTTTTTATAATCTTTAATTATGCTTGATTTATAAAACCCTTTAAAGCAACTGCTTAAGGCTAAATGCCGGAGTCGGACCGTATAAAAGCCCAGCCAGTCAAGTTTTAGGGCTTATCCTTAGGCCTGATAACGGTGAACATTTAATAATTTATAAAAAAGCCCGGAGAATATTAATCTTCTCCGGGCCTGCTTTTTAAAAAGGTTTAATTGGGTTGATGAAGGCTTAAATAAAAATACTTTTAGCCATTAAAACTTATTTATAATAGTGAATACCCGAGGCAAAAATCGGCTGAATTTTATTCCCGGGAATATTTTTAAGGGTATCTTCCCCAAGGCTTCTTTCATTTAATGTCATTTTCCCTAAAATTCTGCCGTCGGGGCTTGTAATGCCTTCCACGGCATAGAGGGAGCCGCTGGGGTTATAAGGCCTTCCCATGGCGGGGCTGCCATTAAAATCAACATATTGGGTGGCAATTTGGCCTTTAAAAGCAAGGCGCTGAAGTTCTTCATCCCCGGCTATAAAACGCCCCTCGCCATTAGAAAATGCCGTATAGTAAATTTCGTTTTTATCGCATTTATTAAACCAGGGAGAAAGATCGGAGACTATTTTTGTACCCACAATGGCGGATACATGCCGCCCGATGGCATTATAGGTAAGGGTGGGGGAGTTTTCACTCAGGCCGCAAATTTCCCCATAGGGGAGAAGCCCAAGCTTAATTAAGGCCTGAAAGCCGTCGGAAATACCTAAAATAAGGCCGTCATTTGCCAAATGCCTATGAATGGCTTCAATTAAGGCCGGGTTTTTAAATAAGGCGGCAATAAATTTCCCCGCCCCGTCGGGTTCGCCCCCGGCGCTGGAGCCCCCGGGGAGGGCAATAATCTGGCTTTGGCTGATTTTTTCCGCCAAAATATTTATGGAATCTTTAATTTGCCCCGGGGTGAGATTTCTTAAAACAAATGTATCTATTAGGCCGCCGGCTTTTTCAAAGGCTTTGGCGGTTTCATATTCGCCGTTGGTGCCGGGGAATATGGGGATAAAAACCCGGGGTTTGGCAAATTTATTTGTAGAAGCGATAACTTTAGGGGCGGTAAAGCTTAAGGCCGGGGCGTCTTTTGCCTTAGCCTCATGGCCCATGGGGAAGATTTTTTCCAAAGGCTCCGTCCAGGCTTTAAGGGCATCCTCCAGCATAATTGCCTGATTATTAATATAGATAGCCGGGGTTTGGCTGGTTTTGCCCAAATACTGAAAATCTATATCGTAAAAATGCTGGGAAATTTCTTCAATGGTTAAATCCCCGTCGGCTTCAAAAATAAGGGAGCCTATTTCGGGGGCAAAAAGATTATCATTGGACCATTCATATTCGAATGTCATCCCCAGCATATTCCCGAAGCACATTTTACTTATGGCTCCGGCAATACCGCTTTCATCAATATGCTGGGCGCTTAAAACATGCTTTTTCATAACAAATTGAATAAATCTGGTGTATCCGGCTTTTAAGGCTGCAAAATCCGGGATTTCATAGGCATCGCATAAAATAGGAATTAAAATTACATGGCTGCCGGGCTTTTTAAATTCGGGGGAAAGAAGCTGGGAGGCATCATTATGCTTTCCTACGGCAAAGGCAACCAAAGTGGGGGGTACATTAATATCCATAAAAGAGCCGGACATACTGTCTTTACCGCCTATTGCGGGGGCTGTAAGGCGCATTTGCGCCTCATAAGCTCCTAAAAGCGCCGCCAGAGGTTTACCCCATTTATAGGGGTCTTTGCCCAGTTTTTCAAAAAATTCCTGAAAAGTCAGGCGCAGTCCGTGGGGGCTGCCCCCCATAGCCACAATTTTAGACATAGCGGATACCACGGCATACATAGCCCCGTGATAGGGGCTCCATTTGGCAAGCCCGGGGCTGTAGCCGTAAGTCATAAGGCTGGCGGTTTTGCTTTCGCCTTCTAAAACAGGGAGCTTGGCAGCCATGCCCGGGGCTGGGGTAAGCTGGTGTTTCCCACCAAAGGGCATTAAAACAGTTGAGCCCCCGGCGGTGGCGTCAAAATATTCGGCCATACCCTTTTGGCAGGCATTATTCAAACTGCTTAAATTAGCCAGCCAAGCCTCTTTAATGGGGGTATTCTCATCGGCGTATTCCGGCAAATTAAGGAAGAAATTCTCATCTTTTTTAGGGGAGGCAATGCTGATATCAATTTCCTGGCGGATTCCGCTGGAATTGAGAAAATCGCGGCTGATATCAACAATTTTATCTCCCCGCCAGAATATTTCCAGGCGGCCGTTTGAGGTAACTTCCGCCACAACGGTTGCTTCCAGATTTTCCTCATGGGCAAGGCGGGTAAATTTTTCAATATTTTCTTTTGCAATTACAACAGCCATTCTCTCCTGAGATTCCGATATGGCAAGCTCGGTTCCGTCCATCCCGGCATATTTTACAGGTACGGCATCTAAATTTATTTTTAGGCTGTCTGCCAATTCCCCAATAGCCACAGAAACCCCGCCGGCCCCGAAATCATTGCATTTTTTAATTAAGGTGCTGGCCTCAGGTTTGCGGAAAAGCCTTAAAATATTTCTTTCTATAAGTGGGTTACCCTTTTGAACTTCGGCGCTGCAACTGGCCAGAGATTTTTCATCATGCTCTTTTGAGGAACCTGTGGCGCCGCCGCAGCCGTCCCGCCCGGTGCGGCCGCCAAGTAAAATAACCGCGTCCCCTTCTATGGGTTTTGCCCGGTATATATTTTTTTGAGGGGCGGCGGCAATAAGGGCCCCTAATTCCATTCTTTTGGCAACAAAGCCGTCGTCATAAACTTCAACTGCCTGCCCTGCGGCTACGCCGATTTGATTCCCATAAGAGCTGTTGCCTTTGGCGGCCTCTTTAGTAATTTTTCTCTGAGGCAGCTTGCCTGTAAGGGTATCGGCCAGGCTTTGGCGGGGGTCTCCGCTGCCGGTTAAGCGCAAAGCCTGATAAACATAGGTTCGGCCGGAAAGGGGATCTCTGATTGCCCCTCCAAGGCAGGTAGAGGCGCCCCCAAAAGGCTCAATTTCGGTAGGGTGATTATGGGTTTCGTTTTTAAACATTAAAAGCCAGGGCTCTGTTTTGCCGTCAACTTCAACATCAATTTTTATGCTGCAGGCATTAATTTCATCGGAAATATCCAAATCATCTAAAACACCCCGAACATGAAGCTCCTTCATGGCTATGGTTGCCAAATCCATAAGGCAAACGGGCTTATTTACAATTTCTTTTAAATAGGTAAATTCTCTGGAACTTAAATATTTTTCATAGCTTTTTTCGATAACATCGTTAAAGTGCCCCTTATCGAAGTAAACCGAATTAATTTTTGTTAAAAATGTTGTATGGCGGCAATGGTCGGACCAATAGGTATCTATAACCCGAATCTCCGTTAGGGTTGGATTGCGCTTTTCGGTATTTTTAAAATATTCCTGAATATAGAAAAAATCTTCTTTATTCATTGCCAGCTCAAGAGCGTTAAAAAGAGCAGCGGAGGCCTCATAATCCAGGTCTATAAAACCCTCTAAAACAGAAACCGGCTGAGGCTCGGGGGCTTCAAGAGCAAGGCTTTCGGGCTTTGCAAGGTCAGCCTCACGGGAATCAACCGGGTTAATGCAGTATGCTTTAATTCTTTTTAATTGTTCTTCGGTTAGGCTGCCCTCTAAAATAATAATTTTGGCAAAGTGAACGAGAGGGAGCTCCCTTTGAGAAATTATTTGCAGGCATCGGGCGGCGGAATCGGCCCTTTGGTCAAACTGCCCGGGTAAATATTCCATTCCAAAGAGGTAGTCTCCGGGTATGGCGTCAAATTCTTCCAGGTAAACCTCATCAACAGGGGGTTCCGCAAAAACAGTGTTTAAGGCTCTTTCCAGCTCTTCCTTGGTAACCCCGCTAATATCATACCTGTTAAGCAGGCGGAGGTTAAGGAGCCCGTCTAAAGCCAGGCTGCTCCTTACCTCGTTTAAAAGGCCTTTTGCCTCAACATCATAGGGGGTTTTCTTTTCCACATAAATTCGGTAAATCTCTGAAATAGAATTCATCTTTGCCCTCCTAAACAAAATAAGTTTATCCCTAAAAAGCTAATATTATTTTAGCATATTTAAGAGCGGGAGAAAAGTTTTTGAATATTTTTTTATATTTAATTAAAAAAAACGAAAATTTACGCTAATTTACGCTTTTTTACCGGCAGGCAAAATATAGCAGACAAAATATGGCAAAGTAAAGGGAATTATGCCATAATGTAGAAGTTAAATAAACATATTTAACTGCCGCTAGGCTAAAGTTAAAAAAAGTGCCGGGTTTTTTGGCATATATTTTAGAAAGGCTGAGATAATTCTGAATAAATATGAACCGGAAGATAATTTTATAAAACAAAATTTCGAGGAGTTTTATGGTGAAAAAACAGAGGGCTCAATAATTAACCCGGCTCAAATTCCGGAGGCGGAAAACCTGCCTGAGGCAGAGGAAAAGCCCGGCTGGAATTATCTTCAGGCAGTTTTTGCCCTTATACTTGCTTTTATTAGTGTTTTTTTTCTATTAAGTGCATTTTATTTTATTATTCCTCCAATGGATGAAGGCCCCTATACCATTATAGCATCTATCAGCCAGGGGCTGGCTTTTTGTATAATACCTTATATTTTTGCTAAAAAATACCATTATAAAGAAAGCTGGCGAATGCTGGGGGTTTATAAAATAAAGAGTTATTATCCCCTTATTCAGGGTATTATATGGGGGGCGGGCTTTTATTTTATTTCTCTTATAATTAATTTGCTTATGGTTACTTTTGTTATAGAAGAGCCGCAAGTTCAGGGAGTAATGCAAATTTTAATGGGGAGCGAAAGCCCCTTAATAATAGCCGGCCTAATTTTTTGCGTAGTTGTCGTTGCCCCCATTAGCGAGGAAATTTTTTTCAGAGGTTTTCTTTATCCGGCGCTGCGCAAAAAATGGGGAGTAAAAGCCGGGGCTTTTATTTCCGGCCTGGCCTTTTCTCTGGTGCATTTTGATTTGCTTGTAATAGTATCCTTTACCGTTCTAGGAATAGGCTTTGCCCTTTTATATGAAAAGACCCAATCTTTAATAAGTAATATTATTGCTCATTGTCTGTTTAATTTAATCGGGGTAATTTTATTATTTTTATCTCTGTATGCTCAAAGTATTGTCTGAAAGAATATCTAAACAGTTTTTAAATAATTTGACGAAAAGAGGCTGATAATATGGTAATTATTGAAATGGAAAACGGAAGTAAAATAGAATTGGAAATGTTAAAGGATAAAGCCCCTAATACCGTAAAGAATTTTCTTAATCTGGCTCAAAAGGGGTATTATAACGGCCTTATTTTTCACCGGGTAATTAAAGATTTTATGATTCAGGGGGGCTGCCCGGAGGGCAAAGGCATAGGGGGCCCCGGCTATTGCATTAAGGGGGAATTTTCCTCCAACGGCTTTCCGGAAAATGATATAAAACATGAGCGGGGCGTTATTTCCATGGCCAGAGCCAATAACCCTGATTCCGCCGGCTCTCAGTTTTTTATTATGCATAAAGACGGCCTTTTTTTAGACGGCCAATACGCGGCCTTCGGCAGAGTAGTTAAAGGTATGGAAACTGTGGATGAAATTGCAAATACCCCCACGGATTTTTCCGATAAGCCTAAAACCCCCCAAATAATTAAAAAAATTTATTTAGAAAATGAGGGGGAAATTGAAGAGCCTGCCAAGGCTTAGAATAAGCAATTATGAGGTGAAGTATGAAAAAAGTAATTTGGGGTATTAAGGGGATGACTTGCGCAGCCTGCTCCGCCCGGCTGGAGAAGGTTTTAAATAAACAAGAGAGTGTAGAGGCCGCCATAAACCTTCTGAGTGAAAAGGCTTCCATTAGCTTTGACCCGGAAAAAATTTCTGGAGAGAGGCTAAAAGAAATTATTGAGCAGGCGGGCTTTATTCCTGTTATTGAGGCCGGGAATATAAAAAGCAAAGAAGGCCTTCCCGGGCAGGATCAGGGAATATTCAGCCTCAGAAAGTTTTTAACGGCCCTAATATTTGCCCTGGTGCTTATGTATATTTCCATGGGGGGGATGCTGGGTTTACCCCTGCCTGAAATATTAAGCCACCACCATAACCCGGGCATTTTAGCCTTAACCCAGCTTATTTTAACTATTCCCGTTCTTATAGTGGGGCATCGTTTTTATACTGTGGGGTATCCCAATCTTTTTAAAGGCAGCCCCAATATGGATAGCCTTATTGCCTTGGGTACCTCCGCCGCCTTTATTTACAGCCTTGCCGCCACATTTTTAATTCTTAATGGAGAAATTCAATATGTGGAGGCCCTTTATTATGAAACCTCCGCCACAATTATTGCCCTGGTTTTATTGGGGAAATATTTAGAGGAAGGCGCCAAGGGCCGGGCCGGGAATGCCATAAGAAAGTTAATGGAGCTTACTCCCCCTGTTGCTTTAGTTATAAAAGACGGGGCAGAAAAAGAAATCCCCATTGAAGAGGTTATGGCGGGAGATATTATAGCCGTTAAGCCGGGGGCGAAAATCCCCGTAGACGGTGAAATTATTGAGGGTTACAGCTGGGTGGATGAATCTCTTTTAACCGGAGAAAGCCTCCCTCAGGAAAAATCCGTGGGTTCTTTTGTTACCGGCGGCAGTATAAATATGGCAGGGTTTTTTAAATTCAGGGCAATCCGGGTAGGGGAGGATACTACTTTAGCCCAAATTATTAGTATGATGGAAGATGCCCAGGCCGCCAAAGCGCCTATTGCCCGCCTGGCGGATAGGGTTGCGGCTTACTTTGTGCCTATTGTACTGGTTATCGCTACTTTAGCCGCGGCTATTTGGTATTTTACCCTTTGGGATATTGCCTTTGCTCTAAAGGTATTTATTGCAATTATGGTAATTGCCTGCCCCTGCGCCCTAGGGCTTGCCACTCCTACCGCAATTACCGTGGGCATGGGCAGAGGGGCCTCTTTAGGGGTTTTAATCAAAAACGGCACCGTTTTAGAAATGGCTGCAAAGGTAGATACCGTTGTTTTGGATAAAACCGGCACCATTACCAAAGGCCAGCCCCATTTAGTTAATTTGCTGAGCCGGGAAGAAAACGGGGAAGACAGGCTTTTATCCCTGGCGGCCTCGGCTGAAGTAGGTTCGGAGCACCCCCTTTCCGCCGCTATTATGAAGGCGGCGGCTGAGAAGAATTTGCCGATAATCGAAAACGAAGGTATAAAAATTTTACCCGGCAGAGGTATTGAGGCCACAATAGAGGGGAGTATTATAAGCCTGGGTAATGCCAGGCTGATGCAGGAAAATAATATTGAATATACAGCCTTTGCGGCGGAAGAAGAAAGCTGGAAAAGCCTTGGCCAAACCGTTGTTTATTTGGCAAGGGATAGGGAACTCTTAGGTATTTTAGCTATTGCCGACAGCCTTAAGGAGGGGAGCGAAAGCTCTTTAAAAACCCTCCATGATATGGGGCTTAAGCTGGTTATGCTTACCGGGGATAATCGGGCCTCCGCCCAGGTTATTGCGGATAAAGTAGGCATCGATACCGTAATTGCCCAGGTTCTCCCTCAGGATAAGGCCCTTGCCGTTAAAGACCTGCAAAAAGAAGGCCGCTTAATTGCCATGGTTGGCGACGGTATTAATGATGCCCCGGCCCTGGCTCAGGCGGATTTAGGTATAGCCATGGGAAGCGGCTCGGATATTGCTTTGGAATCTGCCGATATTGTTTTAATGCGCTCGGATATGGAATCTCTGGTTTCCGCTATGAAATTATGTAAAAGAGTATTAAAAACTATAAGGCAGAATTTAGCCTGGGCCTTTGCCTATAATATTGCCTGTATACCCATTGCCGCCGGCTTATTGTATATTTTTGGCGGCCCCCTTTTAAACCCCATGCTGGCTGCGGCCGCCATGTCTTTTAGCTCTCTTACAGTGGTATCCAATGCTTTAAGAATCAGAAGCTTTAAAGGCTAAGGCAGAGCAAAACAAAAATGCAAAAAGCATAATATGCTTTTATAAAAGCAGATTAGCGTAGAACAGCCGAGGCTATAACTAAATTTAAATTTTTAAGCTTATAAAAAATAAACATTGGCATATGAATTATAATATGCTAATATAATAGTATAATCTTTTCAGGGGGACAGCAATATGATTAATGACCATATCGGAGAAATGATTTCCAATGTTTTTAAAGCATTAGGGCATCCCGCCAGGATAAAAATCCTCCTTTTGCTTCAGGAGCGCCCCCTATGTGTCAGCAGTATTGTGGGGGCTTTGGGTATGGAACAATCCAATACCTCGCAGCATTTAAATATCTTAAAAAATGAGGGCCTGCTGGAAAGCCGCAAAGAAGGCTTAAATGTTATTTATACAATAAAATCTGATATGGTTTTTGATTTAATCCAATCCTCGGGTAAAATCCTCCTCCAAAGCCTGGAGGATACAAAGCGCCAGCTTGAATCCGGGCAGACTCTGGATAATAAAAAAGATAAAAAAACCCAGGCCAAGCAGGTAGGCAAATACGGAACAGAATATTAGCCCTATACATATAAAGCCGGTCTTTAGTTTGACTAAGGACCGGCTTATTGTTATTATATTATTGGCATAATTATTTAAGCTGCGGCAATAAGGCGGCATACTTAAGGCCGCCCTAAAGCAATATATATACAGGGAGAGGATTACTATGGTTTTAAAAGGCAATGCTTTAATTGCACAATCCGGCGGCCCCACCGCGGTTATTAATAACAGCGTTTGCGGTGTGGTGCAGGAATGGCTTAAGCATGAGGGTATCGGTAAAATTTATGGCGGCATAGGCGGGGTAAAGGGTATTCTCTCCGGCAAAATTATAGATTTAGGCCTTCAGGAAAGTCATTTAATTGAAGGCTTAAAATATACCCCGGGGGCGGGCCTTTTTAGCTGCCGTTATAAGGTGCAGCCCGAGGATCAGGAATTATTAATTGAGATTTTTAAAAAGCATAATATAAGGTATTTCTTCTATAATGGCGGGAATGACTCTATGGATACGGCCCATAAAACATTTTTGGCGGCGGAAAAAGCCGGCTATGAAATGAAAATTATCGGCGTACCCAAAACAATAGATAATGATTTACCCCATACGGACCATTGCCCGGGTTTTGGCAGCGCGGCAAAATATATAGCCACAACAGTGAGGGAAACAGGCATTGATTTAGAAAGTGTTTCCACCAAAAATAAAGTTACTATTTTGGAGGCTATGGGGCGTAATGCAGGCTGGCTTACCGCCGCCGGGGCTTTGGCAAAAAGGCGGCCGGAAGATGCCCCCCATTTAATTTATCTGCCGGAAATTGCCTTTAATAAGCAAAGATTTATTCAGGATGTAAAAAGGGTTTATGATGAGCTGGGCTATGTATATATTGTAGTTTCCGAGGGTATTGTGGATGAAAAGGGCGAATACTTCGCCGCCGGCAAATCCGTGGATGCCTTCGGGCATAAGCAATTAAGCGGAGCAGGGGAGGCTGTAAAAGCCGTAATTGAAGAAGAATTAGGCATTAAAGCCCGCTGCAATACCTTAGGCACAACCCAGCGTTCCGCCATGCATTTTGCCTCCGGCTGCGATGCCCTTGAGGCCTATATGGTAGGGGTTGATGCGGTTAATTATGCCTTAAAAGGGGAATCCGGCATGATGGTAGCCATAGAGCGTTTAAGTAACTCCCCCTATAAAAGCTGCACCCGCTTAGTCCCTCTGGAAAAGGTGGCCAATGTGGAACATAAAATCCCCCTGGATTGGATAAATAAAGAGGGGAATTATATTTCGGAAGAATTTATTGAGTATGCCGGGCCCTTAATTTTAGGGGAGGTTGATATACCTATGGAAAACGGCCTGCCGGCCTATACCCATTTGGATTTTTCCAAGGGCCTTCTTAAATAATCCGGCAAACACGGGCTAAAAACTATCTTTTATTCCTGAATTTATCTCCCCTTATCTTCGGATAGGGGGAGTTTTTTGTTGATTTTAAAAAGTACACGTTTTAGTACACGTTTTCAATATTTCACCAGCAATATTTTATACTTTAAAATGAATAAGCCTAGAAACAAAAAATACCGTAAGGCCTGTTATATATGGCCTTTGCGGTATTTAATGTTTTGTATAAAAGATTAATTATACTTTATTTTGGTCGGAACGACAGGATTTGAACCTGCGACCCCTTGATCCCAAATCAAGTGCGCTACCAAGCTGCGCTACGTTCCGTTATATCCGCTCTCTATTATACAGAACTTCTTTAAGCTATGTCAATTAATAGTTAAAAGTTTTTACCCTTGTTGACTTTTGGCGAATAAAAGCGCAAAATTAATACAATAGGTAAAAAACACTTATAATTTGGGAGGGCCTCGGATGAAAATAACCTTTTGGGGAGCATCTAGAACTGTTACCGGCTCCTGTTATTTATTAGAGCATAATAATATTCGTTTTTTAGTTGATTGCGGGCTTTTTCAAGGGGGCAAGGCCTTAAAAGAGAGGAATTACCGGGAATTCCCCTTTAACCCGGCCCAAATTGATTTTCTTCTCCTCACTCATGCCCATATAGACCATAGCGGCCTTATTCCCAAGCTTTTTTTAAAGGGGTTTAAGGGTAAGGTTTACGGCACAAAAGGCACCGTTGCCCTGGCAGGTATATTGCTGCCGGATTGCGGCCATATACAGGAAATGGAAGTTGAGCGTAAAAACCGCAAAAAACTGCGCGCCGGAGATACCCTTTTAGAACCCATATATACATCCCAAGATGCCTATGCCTGCTTACCCGGGTTTATCGGCCTGGATTATGAAGAATCATTTTCTCCCGCCCCGGGGATAAATGTAACTTTAAGGGAAGCCGGGCATATTTTAGGCTCGGCCATGCTGGATATAAGCTATTTTGAAAACGGGCGGGAAAAGCATATGATTTTTACCGGGGATATGGGCCGGCCCAATGATTTTATTGTGAGAAAACCCGAAAAATTTGAGAGTGCGGATTTTGTTATTATGGAATCTACATACGGCAATCGCAGCCATCGGGTTAAAGAGGCCGATACGCCGGAGCTTTTAAAAGTAATTAAAGAAACCTTCAGCGCCGGGGGTAATGTAATAATTCCCGCCTTTGCCATAGACAGAACCCAGGATCTTCTTATTGTTTTAGAGGATATGGTAGATAAGGGCGAGCTAAAAAACCATAGTGTTTATGTAGACAGCCCTTTGGCTATAGCCGCAACGGAAATATTTGCAAAATTCCCCGATTATTTTAATGAAACCCTTAAAAAGAGGTATTTGCGGGATAATACCCCTTTATCTTTCCCCGGCTTAAGTTATAGCAGAACCGCCGAAGAATCTATGGAGCTGAATAAAATAAAAAGCGGAGCCATAATAATTTCCGCCAGCGGCATGGCGGATGCCGGCCGCATTAAACACCACTTAAAATATAATTTATGGCGTAAGGAAAGCACAATTGTTTTCATCGGCTTTCAGGCCGAGGGCACTTTAGGCCGCCGCTTAATTGACGGGGAAAAGCTTGTGCGGATTCATGGTGAAGAAATTGCCGTAAATGCCAGAATTGTTAACCTCAGCGGCTTTTCCGCCCATGCAGACAGAGAAGAATTGCTGGATTGGGCTAAAAACTTTTTAAATAAGCCTTATTGTATTTTTGTTACTCACGGGGAAGAAAATGCCTCCGTTGAATTTGCCAATTTACTTCAAAACAGTTTAGGCATAAATACTGTGGTACCCTATATGGGTGAGCCCTATGATTTATCCCTGCCTAATTTAGTAAGGGCCGCCGCTATTGCCCCATCCTTTATAACCGGGGAGGAAGGGGCCTATGATGATATTTTGCCGGAAATTGTTTCAATTATCGGAGATTTAGCCGCCAATAAAAAATATGCCAAACTTATGGAGGCCAGGGAGTTTTTAAAGGCCCTTAAAAGGAAATAGCCAGGTTGAGGCTAAGATTTGCTTTTCTCTTCCTGATGCCGCGGCAGCCGGGGCTTAATTTTCTTTTACTTTCAGAGTAGGATAAAATGCCATGAATGTAGAAGTCCAAAGGCAGTAGGTTTTTTATATGGAAACAGATAAGAGAGGCGGGAAAGGCCTGTGGCTAAAGATTCAGCTAAAACCCTATTGTCTCAAAATTATTCCTTTATGCAGGAATATCTTTCTCACTGCATAATGGTTCCCGAATTGCTTTTAAAGGATTATAAACTGCTGGGTTTATCGGATGAAGAGTTTATAAATCTTTTGCGTATTTTAAAATTAAACAATAAATTTGGCTCTTTTACCCTTAAGGATATTCAGGAGGAATTCTCCTTAGAATATACCGAGGCTCAAGGGCTTTTAGATGTTTTTTTTGCAAAGGCTTTAATCAGCCCTCTTGCCAACACCGACGGTGAGGAGGCTTATAATTTAGACGCCCTTTTCGGCGAGCTTTTTGAGGCCTGGTATTTTAATAAAAACTGCTCCCGGGGGAAAAAAACCGGGGCAAATTCCAAAAGATATAAGAACTCTCAGGAGGAAAAATATAAGGCCCAGCTAAGCCAGATTTATCAAAGCTTTGAAAAAGAAATAGGCCGGGGTTTATCCCCCTTAGAGGGGGAAAAGCTTATTCAATGGCTGGTTAAGGACGGCATAGCCCCGGAGTTAATTTTAGAGGCTTTACGAAGAGCCGTTATGCAGGGTAAAATTTCTTTTTCCTATATAGATAGAATTATTTTAAGCTGGCAAAAACAAAATTTACGCTCCCTTATTGAGGTAAACGCCAAAGATACTTACCCTCAAATTAATCCTAAGGGCAGAAAACAAAATCAGGCCCCGGTAAAAAGCGAGTATAATACCGTTTATAATAGAATTATTAAATCTTAAACTTATATTTAAAAGAGGTAGGCCTTTATGAAAAAAATTAAGCCGGAAGCATTTTGGGAGAATTATACCAGCGGCTCTGATTATAAATGCAAATTATGTAATGACAGCGGCTGGCGCCTTACGGAAAAGGGGGCAATTATTTGCAATTGCCGGGCCGACAGCCTTTTAGCACGCCGCCGCCATAAGGCGGGGCTTACCCCTGCCCTGATAAATAAGCGCTTTGAAAATTTTAATTTGGATTATTACCCGGAATTTTTAAAAATTACTGAAGACGGCAAAGAGGCTACCATTCATGCCAGAGCCATGGCAATTTCGGCCCTGGAGGCTGCCCAAAACTTTATTAAGTGTATTCTCCAAAAAAAATCCTGCCGGGGGCTAATTTTTGAGGGAGAGGTAGGCCGGGGCAAAACATTTTTAGCCGCAGCCATTACCAATACCTTAATTGAAAATTACATTGATGCGTTTTTTTTAGTGGTCCCGGAATTTTTAGATGAGCTGAGGTTCAGCTATCAAAATGAAAGCAGCCTTAATGAGGCGGATTTAATTAAAAGAGCCGGTAATGCCGGGGTGCTTATTTTAGACGATTTAGGCTCCCATAATTACAGCGATTGGACAAAATCTAAAATCTTTTCTCTTTTAAATTACCGTCTTAATCATAGCCTGCCCTGTATAATTACCACAAATTTATCAGTAGACCAAATGAATGAGGCCATAGGCAGCCGCAGTGTTTCCCGAATAATGGAAATGTGCGATTATCATTTTCTCTTTTCTCCCGGGGATATTCGCCATAGCCGTCAGGAGGGAGGCAGCGCTTAATTGAGGCAGGGAATTATTTTTGATTTTGACGATACTTTAGTTTACACTAATAGTGTTTTTGAGGCTGTTAAAGAAAAATTTTATAAGCGCATGGCGGAGCTTTCTCTTTTTGATGAGAATTTGCCTAAAATTCTTAATTATTATGATATAGAAAATGTTAAGGCCTTTGGCGGTTTAACTAAAGAATGTTTTCCCCTGGCTCTGCGCAAAACATATAAAGAATATTGCCTTCTTAAAAAAGCGGCTTATGATGAAAAAGAAGCCAATAGGCTTGAGGTTTTGGGCTGGCAGGTATTTAAGGAGCCTGTAAACCCCGTTCCCGGCTGCCTTGAGCTTTTAAAGGATTTAAAAAAGGAATATAAGCTTTTTTTAATTACTCAGGGGGATAAACTGCTCCAGAAATCAAGGCTGGAAAAAAGCGGTCTTTTGGGTTTTTTTGAAGATTATGGAATATTTAAGGCTAAAAGCAGTTATGCTTTTATCAGCCTTATTAAAAACCATGGCCTGGAGGCAAAAAATTCCTGGTCTGTGGGGAATAGCCTCCGCAGCGATATTAAACCCGCTTTAAGGGCCGGTTTTAAGGCTATTCATATTAAAAATGACAGCTGGGATTATGAATACTCTAACAGGCAGGGGTTTTATCATCAGGCGGCGGATTTAATAAATTGCCGCCAATATTTATTAAAAAAATATAATGGCTAGGGGTGTATAATTTGCGGGCAGCGGTTATTCAATACCGGGTAAAACCGGGGGATATTAAGGGTAATTGCCAAAAGGCCGAATACTTTTTAAGGGAGGCCAGGGCAAAAGGAGCTCAAATTGCTCTTTTACCGGAATTATGGAATTGCGGCTATAAATTAGATGATTTGCCGGTTTTGGCGGAAAACTTAAAAAACAGCCCTTCCTTAAAGCTGCTTCAGGCTTTAAGCGCCGAGCTGGGCTTATTTATTTTAGGCGGCTCAATAGCGGAAGTAAGGGACGGTAAATACTATAATACCGCTCTGGCAATTGATGAAAAAGGCAATTTAGTGGAGAAATACCGCAAAACCCATTTATTCCGTTTAGGGTTGGAGGAGCATTTGCATTTTTCCGCCGGTAATCAATGGGCCTTTGCACAATTGCCGCAAATAAAAATCGGCCTTACCGTTTGTTATGATTTACGCTTTCCCGAATTAATTCGTAATTTGGCCCTGAGGGGAGCAAGATTAATAACAGTACCCGCCCAATGGCCGGAATCCAGAATAGAAAATATGCTGATTATGCTCCGCTCAAGAGCAATAGAGAATCAATCCTTTGTATTATCGGCTAATAATACCGGCTATGATGAAATAAATGATTTGCAGTATTGCGGAAACTCCCTGATAGTTTCTCCCTTTGGGGATATTTTAGCCGACGGCGGCAGGGAAGAGGGGGTATCCCTTGCGGATTTAGATTTTGAGCTGATAGAAAAGGCCGGCACAATTAATGTATTTAATGAGAGGCGCCGCTTAATTGACGAAATTGACGATAATTTAATTTAAATAAGGCAGGCAAAATAAATAAAAAAGGGGGCAAAGAATTCTTTGCCCCCTTAAAGTGTAAGCTATCCTTAGAGGATGCCATGTTTTATTATAATAAGTCTACAAATATTTAGCTTAAATAAATTTTTGCCAAAGCAGTTAAAAGATTAAAAGCAGCTTAAATTTAAACGCTAAATTCCACAATAATTTCATCGGGGTCTTTAAGGGTAAAGTGGGCCGGTTTTGGCCCCTTTGCAATGATTTCTGAAGGCATATACCCCAATTCAAGGGCTTTTGCCCTTAATTCCTCAAGGGGGCCTTCTGCAGAAAAGCTCAGAACCATTCCTTTTACCTTAACCTTTTCTACCCCGCTAAACTCAATAAGCTCCAACATGGTTTCATTTTCTTTATTTGCCAAAAATACAATTTCCCCGGCTTCCGGGCTTATGCGCCTTACTATTTGCAGGCCCGCTAAATTCTGATAAAAATCAAGAGATTTTTTAATATCCCTGACCATAAAAGTTATAAAATTAAATTTCATGCAATACCCTCCTTATTTAAGTTAAATTTTTAGCCAGTATAAATTGATAATAGCATATTTAAGTAAATAAAAAAAGACATACCCTTATAATATAAAAGAGCATGTCTTTACCTGGTACGCCCGATAGGAATCGAACCTACGCTTCCGGCTCCGGAGGCCAGCGCTCTATCCACTGAGCTACGGGCGCATAATATTACCTGTTTATTTTAGACTAAGTAAGAGCATTAGTCAAATAATTTTAGGGGTATTATTTTAATTTTAGTAAAAATTTCTAAAATGGCTCAAAAAATAAATTTGATTTTTTAATATGTGTTTGGTTCAAAATATAGAAATATTTAAACTATTTGGTATTCATTGTTATAATTGCTGTATTATGGTATGCTGTATCGTAGGTAGATTTGTGCCTTTTTGAAGATTTTTTAAAAAAATTTTGTCTAAATTCAGGCCTTTTAGCGCCTTAATTTAAAATAAAATTTTTATTAGAGCTAACCCGTATTAAGCAGGGTATTTATGGCTGAAAATAAGTTTAAATAACTTAGGAGGTATAGATAATGTCGATGTCAAAAGATGCAAAGCTGGCGCAACTTGCCCAAAAGCGCAAAGATGTGCTGGCAGGCGGCGGGGCGCATAAAATTGAAAAGCTCCACGCTGAAGACAAAATGAGCGCAAGAGAAAGGGTTCTTGCCCTATTGGATGAAGATAGCTTTGTCGAATTGGATCAATTTGTAGTTCACAGGGCTGTCAATTTTAGTATGCAAAGAGTAGATGCCCCCAGCGAAGGCGTTGTTACCGGCTACGGAACGGTAGACGGTAAACTGGTTTATGTATTCTCTCAGGATTCAACAGTTTTAGGCGGCGCCTTAGGGGAAATGCATGCTCAAAAAATCTGCAAAGTTATAGATCTTGCCATAAAAGTCGGAGCCCCTGTAATTGGCATTCATGATTCCGGCGGCGCCCGTATTCAAGAGGGTATTGACGCTTTAAACGGCTACGGAGAAATATTCCGCCGCAATGTTTTAGCCTCCGGCGTTATTCCTCAAATTGCTGTTATTATGGGGAATTGTGTTGGGGGTGCTTCTTTTGCCCCGGCCTTAATGGATTTTGTTTTTATGGTAGATAAATCTAAAATGTTTATTACCGGGCCCCAGGTTGTAAAAGCCGTTACCGGCGAGGATACTAATGGCGAAGATTTAGGCGGCGCTAAAACCAATAGCGAAATTAGCGGCGGCGCTCATTTTTATGCCGATTGCGAAACGGAATGCCTGGCTCAGGTTAAAAAACTTTTAGCTTTCTTACCCGATAATAATCTTTCCGGCCTGCCGGTTGGGGATATTACAGATAATCCCGGCCGGGTTGAAGGCCTGCTTGGGGATGTTATCCCTGAAGATATTAATAGAGCCTATGATGTTCATGATGTAATTACTGCCATTTGCGATAATAAAGACTTTTTAGAGGTTCATGCCGGCTGGGCTAAAAATATAGTAACCGGTTTTATGCGCTTAAACGGTCTTACCGTGGGTGTGGTTGCCAATCAGCCTAAGGCTTTAGGCGGTATATTAGATAATAAAGCGGCTAATAAAGCCTCCCGCTTTATTAGCATTTGCGATGCCTTCGGCATACCTCTTGTAACCTTTGTGGATACACCGGGCTTTACCCCAGGCTCCGCCCAGGAGCATAATGGCTTAAGCCGCCACGGGGCAAAAATTATTCATGCCTATGCCGAAGCAACCGTATTAAAAATCACAGTTATTATGCGCCGGGCATATGGTTCCGCTTATCTTACAATGTGCCCCAAATCCCTGGGGGCGGATACGGTAATTGCCTGGCCTACAGCAAGAATTGCCATAATCGGCGCGGATGGCGCGGCAAATATTGTTTACCGCAGAGAAATTGATGCCGCTTGCGACCCCGCCGCTAAAAGGCAGGAGAAAATTGCCGAATATGAGGCCGAGTTTGATAATCCCTATAATGCGGCCGCCAGAGGTTTTGTGGATTTTATAATCAATCCCGAGGAAACCCGCTTTTATATCCTTAAATCTTTGGAATCCGGCTTAAGTAAAATGGAGATGCGCCCGGGGAAAAAGCATAGTAATTCCCCAGCTTAGGATAAAAGGGAGGAAGAAAAATGGGTGGTTTTATTGAAAATGTTGAAATGGGTGTTTTAGCTACTGTTATCGGTATGGGCGTTGTCTTTTCCGTGCTGATTTTTCTCAGTATTATTATGTCTTTATTAACAAAGGTTTTAGATTCTTCTGAAAAAAAAAGTAAAGCCCCGGCGGCCCCGAAAGCGCCGGCTGCAGGCTCAATAGAAATTGCAGTAAATGAGGCTCCGCAAGCTCCTCAGCAAGGCATAAGCCCCAAGGTTATTGCCGCAATTATGGTGGCCATAAGCGCCTCTACCGGCTATGCTGTTTCTAATTTAAAATTTACTTCAATTAAAAAAGCAAATACTGTAAACCCCCAATGGGCAAAAAGCAGTACCGCGGAAATTATTAATACCCGCAAGGCATATTTAAATAATTAATTAAAG
The DNA here is from genome assembly GCA_040767605.1 of Clostridiales bacterium. Taxonomy (GTDB): domain Bacteria; phylum Bacillota; class Dehalobacteriia; order UBA4068; family UBA4068; genus JAXGOI01. Next base: position 224,453 of record JAXGOI010000001.1, on the reverse strand, counting down.
ATTACCGAGGAGGATATATAAACATGAAGAAATACAATGTGACTGTTAACGGCGAAGCATATGTTGTTGAGGTTGAAGAATTAGGCGGCGCATCTTTTGTTCCCGCTCCCGCTCCTGTGGCGGCTCCGGCGCCTGCTCCGGTAGCGGCTCCTGCACCCGCACCTGCACCCGCTCCTGCGGCTGCTCCGGCCCCTAAAGCACAGGCCACCGGCGGCTCTAATGAAATTACCAGCCCTCTGCCGGGTACTGTTTTGCGTGTTTTAGTTAAAGAAGGCCAAGCTGTAAAATCCGGTGATGTTCTCATGGTTATTGAGGCTATGAAAATGGAAAACGATATTGTTGCCCCTGAAGACGGCGCTGTTTCCTGCATCAATGTTCAGGCCGGGGATACCATTCAGGCCGGGGATTTACTCTTATCCATGTAATTTGCCGAAATAATCACTTTAGGGGGTATATAAATGCACGGCTTCGGTGAAAGTCTTATAGAGTTTTTTCAGGATACAGGCTTTAATTACCTTACAATAGGCCATGTTATTATGTTGGCTATTGCTTGTATCCTTTTTTATCTAGCCATAGTTAAAGGCTTTGAACCTCTTTTATTAATACCCATCGCCTTTGGTATGCTATTGGCAAACCTGCCTATGTCCGGGGTGATGGATGTTCCAACCACAGTAATAGGGCCTGATGGCGAGGCGGTTAATCAAATAGGCGGCTTACTCTATTATTTCTATATGGGGAATAAGCTGTCAATTTTCCCGCCCTTAATCTTTCTTGGCATAGGCGCCATGACAGATTTCGGCCCTCTGCTGGCTAACCCCAAAAGCCTGCTTTTGGGCGCCGCCGCTCAATTTGGGGTTTTCATTACCTTATGGGGCGCCTTAATTTTAGGCTTTACCCCGGCGGAAGCTGCCTCTATCGGCATAATCGGCGGGGCGGACGGCCCTACGGCTATCTTTTTAACCACAAAGCTTGCCCCTCATTTACTGGGGCCTATTGCGGTGGCGGCTTATTCTTATATGGCTTTAGTGCCGATAATTATTCCGCCTGTGGCAAAGCTGGTAACAACCAAGCAGGAACGGGAAATTGTTATGGAGCAATTAAAGCCTGTAAGCAAAAAAACCAAAATAATCTTCCCGATTTTAACTACAATTATAACCTCTTTAATAATTCCCGCCAGCACCCCTTTAATCGGTATGCTGATGCTGGGTAATTTATTTAGAGAAAGCGGCGTTGTGGAGCGTCTTTCCGATACTGCCCAAAATGCCCTTATTAATATAGTTACTATATTCTTAGGCGTTGCTGTTGGGGCTACAGCCAGCTCCACTGCTTTCCTTAATGTAAAAACTCTCGGCATTTTCTTCTTAGGCGCTTTTGCCTTTTCTGTAAGCGTATGTGCCGGGGTTTTAATTGCCAAGCTTATGAATCTTTTCTTAAAGAAAAAAATCAATCCCCTTATTGGCGCAGCCGGGGTTTCGGCAGTGCCTATGGCGGCCCGGGTTGTTCAAAAAATGGGGCAGGAGGCCAACCCCAGAAACTTCTTATTAATGCATGCTATGGGACCGAATGTGGCGGGGGTTATTGGCAGCGCCGTTGCGGCGGGTATTCTTCTTACCCTTTTTGGGGGATAAGCCGCAAAAGCCTGATAGCATAAAGCCTGATTTTTTAAGAATATAAGGCCGGCAAAATTATTGCCGGCCTTATTTATTTACTCCCCGCCCGGGGAGGATAAAATAAAGAAAAAGCGAAAACTATGACAGGTGATTATAATGGGAAAAAATCAAAAATTTGTAGTTTTGGATATTGAAACTACGGGGCTAGACCCTAAAAAAGATAAAATAATAGAAATAGCAGCGGTTAAGCTCCAGCGGGGCCTTATTGTTGCTGAATTTAATACCCTTATTAACCCCCAAAGGCGCATAAGCCGGGAAATTACCCAGTTAACCGGTATTGATAATTCTCTGGTGGCGGATGCCCCTGTTTTAAGTGAAATTATCCCGGATTTAACTGATTTTATTGATTCCGCCATTATAATTGCCCATAATGCCCCCTTTGACAGCAGCTTTTTAAAAGATTATTTGCCTGAAGACATTAAATGGCTGGATAGCCTGGCTTTGGCTGAAATTATCTTCCCCTGTCAAAACAGTTATAGCCTTGCGGCATTGGCTGAAAGCCTTGATTTGCCTAAAGACGGGGCTCACAGGGCTCTGGCCGATACCCGGGTAACCGCGGAGCTTTTTAAAAAATGCCTGTATAAGCTGAATTCCTTTGATAATCACCTTAAAGCCGCTCTTAATCAAATAGCCTCTAAAGGCCAAAGCCCCCTTTGCGAATTTTTAGCCGCTAAAACAAAAGACCATAATTTGCCGGAGAATTCTTCTTTCCCTGTTTTTTCTTTACCTGCCCCTTTAAGCCATTCCCCTAAGGAAGCCGGCGGGGAAAGGGAAATAGATGATCAATATAAGCTGGATATTTCAGAAATTGCTTCGTATTTTCAGCCGGAGGGCTATTATGAGCAGCGCCTAGAGGGTTTTGAAAACCGCCCGCAGCAGCTTAAATTAGCCGAAGGTGTGGCAGAGGCCTTAAATCATAAGCAATTTTTATTAGCGGAGGCCGGTACCGGCATAGGGAAATCTCTGGCTTATTTACTGCCCTCGGCATTATTTGCTTTAAACAGCGGCAACAGAGTGGCTGTAAGCACCCATACCATTAATTTGCAGGAGCAATTATTAAATAAAGATATACCCATGCTGGAGAAGATTTTAAACAGGCCTGTAAAAGCGGCTGTTTTAAAAGGCAGGAGTAATTATCTCTGCCTTTCTCTTTATAAAAGCTATATACGCCATGGCAGCGAGGATTTTCTGCCTTTTTTAATGCGCTTAACGGTATGGCTGGGGTATACAAAAAGCGGCGAAATAAGCCAATTGCCTCTTAATAATCATGATAAATGGAAGTGGAAGCTGGTATCCGCCGCTAAGGAAAATTGCCTGGCCCCCTTTTGCCGTTATTGTAACGGGGAATGCTTTGTCCAAAGAAGCCGCCGGGCAGCCGACGGAGCGGATATTTTTATCCTTAATCATTCTCTGCTTTTAGCCAATGCCTCTTTAGAGAGGGGCTTTTTACCCCCTTTGCCGTATTTAATTATTGATGAGGCTCATCATTTAGAGAAAACCGCCGAAAGTCAGTTTTCTCAAGGGGTGTCTTTTTATGAGCTTTTAGGCCATTTAAGCCGCCTGGAAAGGCAGGAAAAAGGCCATAAAACCGGGCTTTTACAAAGTATTGCCAGAGAAGCTCGGGCCTATTATGATGGCGAATTTACCCAAGAGAGCCTTGAGGGGGCTATACTTAAAATTCAGGAAAATATTGAGGCTGCGGCCAATGGGGGAGGAGAATTCTTCCGCCATTTGCAAAGGGCTTATTCAGAAGCGGCCTCCCTTGGGGGTTATTTCCCCGCTACTATTCGTTTAGATAGCAATTTAAGGGAGGAAGAAGTTTGGTTTTCGGCAGAAAATATCGGTCTAAAGCTGGTTGAAGCCATAAATAATCTTGCCCTTCTTCTTATAAAGCTTTGGGAAGGCCTATGTTTGTCGGAAGAGAGGCAAGAAGAGAGGATGGAGGCAAAAGACCAGTTAAAAGGGATTTCCGGCCGCCTGAGAATGCTAGCCGATACTTTATCCGCCATTTTTGAATCCCAAGAGGAGGATTTTGTAGTTTGGCTGGAGTTTTCCTCTTTAGATAAATACCCCTGCCTGCAAATGGCTCCCCTGGCTATTGGGGAAAGCCTTTATAGTAGCGTTTTCAGGGAAAAAGAGGGGGTTATTTTAACTTCGGCCACCCTAACTGCGGAGAAATCTTCCTTTGAATTTTATAAAAATCAAACCGGGCTGGATTTATTGGAAGAAGCGCCTAAGGAATTAATTCTTGATTCCCCCTTCCGATATAAAAATCAGGCCTTGCTGGCAGTTTGCAATGATTTGCCTGACCCCTCAAGTAATAGCGATATATATTTTACAGATGAAGTAGGAAAGGCTCTTTTAAGCCTGGTTAAGGCCTCCGGAGGCCGGGCGGTAGTACTTTTTACTTCTCATGCCCAGCTTAGGGCAGTATATAAAAAATTAAAGCAGCCCCTTGCCAAAGAGGGGATAACTCTTTTAGCCCATGGAATTAACGGCAGCCCCAGCAATTTGCTGGAAAGATTAAGAAGGGAGGAAAATTGCTGTATTTTAGGGGCCAACAGCTTTTGGGAAGGCATTGATGTTGTTGGCAGCGCACTTTCCCTGGTTATTATGGTGCGCCTGCCCTTTTGGCCGCCAAATACCCCTATTATGCAGGCTAAGCTTGAAAAAATGGAGGCTATGGGCATTAACAGCTTCCGTAATCATAGCCTGCCTCAGGCAATTATTCGTTTTAAGCAGGGTTTTGGGAGGTTAATCCGCTCTAAAGAGGATATTGGCGTTTTTTGCCTCTTAGATTGCCGCTTTTTTACTAAAAGCTATGGCGTCCATTTTCAAAAGGCCTTGCCTGAAATGGAAAACTTTTGGGGCAGCAGCGGGGATGTGGCGGATAAAATCCGTAATTGGCTGGCCTAGCTTAAAATTTTTGCGCAAAACTTAATAAAGCTGTTATAATATTTATAGCTGAAATAAAATAAATTAAGCTGATTTAGAAGGTGATTATTAATGATTAACCCTGAAAATAATTTTATTATCGCTAAGGAATCCCTGCCTTATTTAGGAATTTTATTTTTGGCCTCCGCTATTTTTTATTTTATCTACCTGCCCTTAGGAATTATCTTTTTTATTCTCTTTATTTTTACCGGCTTTTTCTTTCGTAACCCTCGGCGCAAAGTACCGATTAATGAAAACCTGGCTCTTTCTCCCGCCGATGGCAAAATCATGTCTGTTGAAGAGGTTTCCGAAACCGCTTTTTTAAATACCGATAAATGCTGGAAAATAACAATTTTTTTAAGTATTTTTAATGTGCATTTTAACCGGGCGCCGGCAGAGGGTATGGTAGAAAAAATTCAATACATTGAGGGGAATTTCTTCCCGGCCTTTAAAAGCCATGCCGGTAAAGATAATGAGCGTAATTATGTGCTTTTAAACACCCCCCGGGGCAAAATGCTGATTACCCAGATTACCGGCTTTATTGCCCGAAGAATTGTTTGCTATGTAAAAAAGGGCGATACCTTAAAGCAGGGGGAACACTTCGGATTAATAAAATTCGGCTCCTGCACCGAGCTGTATTTGCCTTTAGAGTATGAAATCCGGGTTAAGGCCGGGGATAAAGTTAAAGGAGGAATGAGTGTAATTGCCGCGCATAAATATAATTAAGCATTTGGCCAATATTATAACCCTCTCTAATTTGTGTTTCGGTTTTTTATCCCTGCGCTTTACCATGCTGGGGCAATACCAAATGGCCTCCCTTATGATACTATTTGCTGTGGTTATGGATACCCTGGACGGCCGTGTGGCCAGGCATTTTGATACCGTAGGTGAAATTGGCAAAAATTTAGATTCCCTTTCGGATATGGTTTCTTTCGGGGTGGCCCCGGCTTTATTGGCTTATGCCTTCCGTCTATATCAATTCCCCATAGGGGGAATTATTATTGCCATAGTTTTTTGCCTGGCTGGCTCCTATCGGCTAGCCCGCTTTAATGTATCCGGCAATGAGAATTATTTTCTCGGGGTGCCTATTACATTTGCCGGGGGCCTTGTGGCAATTTTAGTTATTTTAGGCAGGCGTATGCCCCTTTGGGCCTGGCTGGCCTCAATTTTAATTTTAGCCGGCCTAATGGTAAGCTATATTAAGGTACCTAAAACAAGCACCAAAAATAGTGAAGATAAATAATATATAACAGCACTTAATAAACCGCAAAAGAGGTGAGGGGATGAAGGTAATTTATATCAAGCTTCCCGCGGTGGTTTCAAAGCTGTTAAAGAAAAGTTCTAAAACCAATAAATAAAAAGACCGCCACGCGGCCTTTTTATTTACCTGCCTATTTTTTAGCTTATTTTCTCTCTCAATTCCCGGTGCTTTTTAAAAAAGCGCCGGTTTATTTTATTCCCCAAATACCGCCGATAATTGAAGAAAGCAATGTATAGCCTCCTTTAGTAAGTAAGGGCAGGAGGGGGCTGCCGCTGCCCGCTGCAAATAAATACAGAATAAATAAATATAAGAGGCCCAGAATTAAGCCTCTTATAAGGCCGTAATTACCCCCCCGGCGCCCGGCGATATATCCGCCGCAAAAAAGCCCGAATACCGTAATAATTATCCCGGCGGGCCTAAGGCAGCTTTCGCCTAAAGGAGAGAAATACACTATTACACTAAACAGCAAAGAAAGAAAGCCAATAATAACTATTGCAATAAGCAGTCCATACAAAACGGGCAGGGCATTTTTAAATAAATGCTGGGCTTTATCTGAAATACTTTCTGCTTTCATAAGCCACCTCCTATTATTCTCATTTAAATTTATGTTACAAGCTTTAAAATATGCCTTAAATATGAATTAGCCTTCCCTTGATAATAAGGCGGAATAAAGATATAATAATTGTATTATGATTAAGGGGTGCATTAATGGATAAAGAAAAAATCATAAAAGCTGTGGAAGATATTTTAGAGGCCATCGGAGAAAATACCCAGAGAGAAGGCCTTTTAAAAACACCCCAAAGAGTTGCGGATATGTATGAGGAAATATTTTCCGGCATAATAAAAGACCCCAGAGAATACCTTACAACCCAGTTTACGGAAGACCGCCACGGCGAAATGGTAATTATCAGGGATATTCCCATGCAATCCATGTGCGAGCATCACCTTATGCCTTTTGTCGGCAAGGCCCATATTGCTTATATTCCCAAAGAGGGGGTTATTACCGGTCTTTCTAAAATTGCCAGAGTTGTAGAGGGCTATTCCCGCAGGCTTCAGCTGCAGGAACGCCTTACAACCCAGATTGCCGATGCCATTATGGAGGCTCTTAACCCAATGGGCGTTTTAGTTGTTATTGAGGCAGAGCACCTTTGTATGACTATGCGGGGGATTAAAAAACCGGGAACCCTTACCATAACCTCCGCCGTAAGAGGGCTTTTTGAATCCAGCCACCGCACAAGGGCAGAAGCCTTAAGCCTTATAAAAGCTTAAAAGATAAATAAGGAGGCTAATAATTGATGAATACAAAAAATCCGGAGCCTTATGAAGGGGAAAATACACCCCCCGAAGGAGAAAACACCCTTTTAAATAATCATCCGGAAACAGGAAACGAGCCTCAGGAAGTTTTTTTGATTACAAACTCTTTAGAATCTGAAAGCTTAAAAGAAGATGAGCTTAACCTTCCCGGCAATGGAGAGAAGATTGATAATAAAGATTTTTGGCAGGGAGGCCCCAATAAAAAGATAGGGAAAAAGAAGGGCGGCTTCTTTTTGATTTTAAGAGAGACACTTACAATTTTTATTACAGCTTTAATTATTGCTTTTCTTTTAAAAAGTTTTATAATCGATACCCGGATAATACCGTCTCTTTCTATGTATCCCACGGTTCATGCGGGGGATAGGCTGATAATAAATAAGCTTTCTTATATCAAGGATTCTCTTCCCCAAAGAGGGGATATTGTTGTTTTTAAACCCCCGCTGGAGCTGGAATCCAAAGATGACCTTTTAAAAAGAATAATCGGCCTTCCCGGAGAAACCCTTGAGGTTAAAGAAGGGCAGGTTTATATAAACGGTAAGGCATTAGAAGAAAATTATTTATTCGAGGCGCCTATTTATATTTACGGGCCTGTTGAAGTACCCCAAGGCCATTATTTTATGATGGGGGATAATCGCAATCAAAGTGTAGACAGCCACCTTTGGGAGCAAAGCTTTATCCCTAAAGAAGATATTTTAGGCAAGGTTTTAGTCCGTTACTGGCCCCTTGATAGAATGGGCAAGCTGGGGGAATAACCTGTAAGAATAAGCCGGAAGAATAAGCGGTTTAATAAATAGAATAAATAATGCCTAAAATGCGATATTATTTTTTAGATAAGACTAAATGATTTGGAGAAGATAGAATTGGCCCGAGAAGAAAAAATGAGGATTTTAATTACAAATGACGACGGCTACGATGCCCCGGGCCTTAGGGCTTTATGCAAGGCCCTGGGGGAGATTGCAAATATAACGGTTATTGCCCCCTCTTTTGAGCAAAGCGGCACAGGGCATGGAATAACTGTTCATACCCCCTTACGTTTAAAAAAAATAAAAATACCAGGCGCTAAAGAGGCCTGGTCTTTATTGGGTATGCCTGCCGATTGTGTAAAGCTGGGGCTTGAGCATTGTTGTAAAGATGTGCCCGATTTAATAGTTTCCGGCATAAATAAGGGCACAAATTTAGGCACCGATGTTTTTTATTCCGGCACGGTTTCCGGAGCCTTAGAAGGCTTTATTAACGGTGTTCCTGCCATGGCGGTATCTATTGACAGGGGCGGCGAGGCTAATTTAAGCTATGCCGGAAAAATAACCAGAGATTTATGCCTTTGGTGGGCAAAAAATAATTTTTTGCCCGCTTGCGCTTTAAATCTAAATTTCCCTGCCTGCCCCAGTGAAAACATTAAAGGCTTAAAATTTACCAAACTGGGTAAGAGGCTTTATAATAATGTTTATGAGAGCAGAATGGACCCAATGGGGCGGGAGTATTTTTGGCTCCACGGGGAAGTTGAAGAATTCGGAGATGAGGGCCTAACGGATATTGAGGCCGTAAGGGAAAACTATATTTCCCTAACACCCATGCAAATAGATTTAACAAATTATGCCGCTTTAGAAAATTTAAAGGCCGTTAATGATAAAAACCTTCCGGAAAGCTTTAAAGCCCCCGGTTTTAAGTTTTGCGGTTTTTAAACCTCCGCCAAACACCTATACTTAGGCCTCCGCCGGCAATTAAAATTAAAAAATAAGTAAAAATAAAAATCAAGCAAAGGGTGAAAACATAAAGCTTATCCCGGCCCCCCAAAAGCTCGGAAATAAAAGGGGCGGAGAGTTTAATTGCCCCCAAACCCAATAAGCCGCTTAAAACCGGCTTAATAAAAATATTAACCCAGGGCAGCCTGATTTTTGTAACTCTTTTAAAAAGCAAATAGTTCAGGGCAAAGCCTGTTAAATAATAAATATTTGTAGCCAGAGCCGCACCGTTTATCCCCAAATAGGGGAGAGGGGTTAAAAGTATAATTCCTAAAATAAAGCAAAAACCGGCAAGCATACTGTTAAAAAGCAAAAGTTTTACTTCCCCCAAGCCCTGTAAAATACTGATTACCGTTGTTTGCATATATAAAAAGCAGCCCCCCCAGGCAAGGATCTTTAAAGGCTCCGCAGCTAAAGGGCTATGAAAAACCCAAGTGCAAAGCTCTTTGGCAAAAGTGCCTAATAAGAACATCCCCGGCAGAGTAAAAATAACAGTTGCCTGCAGGGAATTTGCAGCCCGGTTTTTAAGGAGCTTTATATTCCCGAGGCCGCTTTGGGCTACCGCAGGTAAAACCGATACCGCCAAGGCCCCTGTAAATACACTGGGTAAATGTAAGAGAGTTTTGGCTACCCCGGCAAAACGCCCGTATATTTCCGTTGCGGCCCGCATATCCCAGCCCGCCTTTTGCAGGGCTAAAGGAATTAAAACAGCCTCCAGCATCATTATTGCGCTGATAATCAGGCGGGTAAATGTTACCGGGGTGCCGAATTTAAATAAAGAGAAAATTTGCCTCCCGCTTATTATGCCCATCTGTTTTATCTGACTTTTACTTCTGCTAAAGCTCCATAAAAGGAAGGCAAAACCGGCCAATTCCCCTATTAAGGCCCCGTAAGAATAAGCCGTTGCGGATTTTTCCAATCCTAGGGCTAAAAAATTTTTAACTAAAAAAAGGCCGCAGGCAACTCTGGCAATTTGCTCGGCTAATTGGCTTAACCCTAAGGCGGATATTTGCCTGAAGCCCTGAAAATACCCCCTGTAAGCCGAGGCTGTGGAAATTACAATAACCGCCGGCAAAAGGGCCTTAAGGCAGGGGTAAATGCGCTTATCCGGCGCAATATATTTAATTAAAAGGGGTAAGGCGGCATAGGCAATTATGGTTATACTAAGGCCGGATATAAATAAAATAAGCCGCCCGCTTTTAAAAATAGAAAATGCCTCTTCTAAACGGTTTTTTGCGGTAGACTCCGCTATGCTTTGAGAAATAGCCAAAGGCAGGCCCCAACCTGCCACTACCAGTAAAAATGAGTAAATGGGGATTGCCATTTCTATTAACCCCATCCCCTCGGCGCCTAAAAGGCGCACTAAAACTACCCGATAAAAAAAACCCAGGCCCTTAATTAAAATATTTGTAAAAAGCAGAAATATTGTACCAAATAAAAGGCTTTGCCCCGGTCTTGCCATATTTTTACCTCCGTTTTGTTTATAAAAAATATGCAAGGCCCATCAAGAAGATAACCAAAGCCTTTTTAAAATTAAAAGCCGCCTAAAAAAAGGATTTTAGCTTTTAAGTATTTAATATATACATTTACTGCTTAAATTGCCTGTTTAGGCAAAAACGGAGCGCTTAAATTGCCTGTGCTTAAATTAAGAGAATATCTTATTAATAATAATGTTGCTGAAGGAGGCTGTTCAATGAAGGTTTATCCATCCCGGAATATCCGCAATGTCGGCTTTGTTGCTCATCAGGGAGCGGGGAAAACATCCCTTGCCGAGGCTCTGGTTTTTAATACGGGAACCATTAGCCGTTTGGGGAAGGTAGATGAAGGCAATACGGTTGCCGATTATCATCAGGAAGAAATTAAGCGTAAAAGCACTATTAATACTTCTTTAATCGCCTGCGAATGGCAGGGGAATAAACTTAATATTTTAGATTCCCCCGGTTTTTCCGATTTTTTCGGCGAGGTATGCAGTACCCTCAGAGTTGCAGACAGTCTGGTTATGGTTGTGGATGCGGTGGCCGGAGCCGAGGTTACCACCGAAATTATCTGGGATTTGGCCGATGAGAATAATCAGCCGATTATTGTATTTGTTAATAAAATGGATAGGGAAAACGCTAACTTCCATAATGCTATGGAAACTTTACAAAATAAGCTTTCCCGCCATATTATCCCGGTGCAGATTCCCATTGGCAAAGAGGCGGATTTCAACGGTATGGTGGATCTTCTTACTCTAAAAGCCTATAAATACGAAAACGGCAAAGCCACGGAAATTGCTATTCCGGAAGAAATTAAGGATGAAGTTGAACTTGCCCGGGAGGTTTTAATTGAAACCGCCGCCGAAGGCGAAGATGAAATTACCATGAAATATTTAGACGGCGAGGAGCTTACCCAGGAGGAAATTATTTTCGGCCTTAAATGCGGCATAAAAGAGGGCAAGGTTGTGCCTGTTCTTTGCGGCTCCGCCACAAAGAATATCGGGGCCGACCGCCTTATGGATTTTTTAGTAAATTTTGCTCCCGATCCCTTAGAATTTTTAGGGGAAGAGGCTGCCAAAGAGCAGGTAGCAGCCTTAATATTTAAAACTATGACAGACTCCTATGTAGGGAAAATCAGTCTCTTTAAGGTTATGCAGGGCAAATTTAAAGGCGATTCTCTTTTATTTAATGCCAATAAAGAAGTTGACGAAAAGGTGGCTCAGCTTAATACATTAAAAGGTAAAACCGCAAACCCCCTGCCGGAATTTGAATGCGGAGATATTGGCGCCGTAAGCAAACTGGGGCAAACCGGCACCGGAGATACCTTAACCGCAAAAGAAAGCAGCATTGTTTTAGAGGGGGTAGATTTCCCCATTCCTAATCTTACCTTTGCCATTTCACCAAAAAGCAAAGGGGATGAAGATAAGCTTGGCAATGCCATTTCCCGCCTTTTGGAGGAAGACCCGACATTGCGTTTTGAAAAAAGCGTTGAAACAAAGCAAACTCTTCTTACAGGTATGGGAGAAACCCATTTAAATATTATTATTGACCGCCTTCAGCAGAAATTTGGCGTTGAGGTTAATGTAATAGACTTAAAGGTTCCTTATCGGGAGGCAATTCGCGGCACAGCCCAAAAAGTTGAGGGTAAGCATAAAAAACAAAGCGGCGGCCATGGCCAGTATGGTCATGTATTTATTGATATTGCCCCCAGCCCGGATGAAGATTTTATCTTTGAAGAAAAAATCTTCGGCGGCTCTGTTCCCAAGCAATATTTCCCCGCAGTTGAAAAGGGAATCAGAGAAACTATGACAGAAGGTATATTGGCGGGCTTCCCGGTGAGCAATATTAAAGTTACCTTAGTAGACGGCTCCTACCATGATGTGGATTCATCTGAAATGGCCTTTAAACTGGCGGCAAGCATTGCCTTTAAAAAAGCCTGCGAGCAGGCAAACCCCATTTTGCTGGAGCCTGTTATGAATGTGGAGATTTTAGTTCCCGACCAGTATATGGGTGATATTATGGGGGATATGAACACTAAGCGCGGCCGTATTTTAGGTATGGAAAAAGAGGGGAAAAAGCAGCTTATTAAGGCTCAGGCCCCTCTGGCTGAAATGAACCGCTATGTAATCGATTTAAAATCAATTACTCAGGGTAAAGGTAAATTTACAATGGAATTCTCCCATTATGAAGAAGTTCCCGCAAATATTGCCGAAAAGGTAATTGCCAAGGCAAAAGCCGAGAAGGAAAGCGAATAGTAAACTATTTTTTACCCAATTAATTAAAAGCTAATTTTAAAAGGCGCCCTAAAAGGGCGCCTTGCTTTTTACTTAGATATTTTTTTATTAACCCTAACCGTGCATGGGGCCATGCCCAGCGGCTGGGAGATTCCCATATATGTTAAACGAAGAATAGGGCGCATTCCGGCTCTATTATATTGGTTGGATGCAAAAGCCATAAGCCGCGCATTAGGTGCGCTTGTTAAGAGTAAACCTTTATTTTCCGGCTTTTCATTTAACCAGGCTTTTACAATTGTTGTAATATCTATTTCCGTATAGCTTATACAGGGTATATCCTTAAAATCCAGTCCCAGGCCTGCGTCAATTTCCGGAGGCCTATACCAATTAGTGTATATGCTAAAAAAATCCAAAAGCGGGTAAATACTATAATAATTACTCTTTGGTATTGAGAAATTTTCTGCTGTATTTAAGGGAACTTTAAATAGAATAAGCCTTGCACTTTTAAGTGGATTTAAAAAAGCCGCGGGAGGAAGTTTAAAAAAAAGATAGGTTTCAAAACTGCACCCGATATATAATATCTCGTTTTTAGATGTGTTATATTCAATATCATTTGGCAAACAAATTGATTTGCAACATGGTAAATCCATATAAGCCATTTTATCTCACCACTTTATTATATGAGGCAAGAATAAATCCGGTGTGTGCCAAAACCTTAATTGGTACAAAAAAAATGTTTCTGAATAAAATGTACTGAAAGCATTTGCTTTTAAATTTTTTAAGCATAGTAAGGAGAATATTTTTATGCCACAAGTTGAAATTACTGTAACAAGCGGCACCCCGTTTAATAGCGACAGCAGCGATTCTATACTGTCTATTGTAGTCACAAATACGAATGCTATTCCCTGCAAGGCATCAACAAATGCATATTATAATGTAAATTTATCTGACGGCGATAATGATGAGACTTATACCTTTGCGGTTGCGGAATCCGGTACTATTACAGCCGAGCACGAGGAAACCTTTGTGGTGGAAAATACCACATTGGGAACAATTACCTCATCCAGCGGGATAATTTATTATACCCCGGCCTAATATAGTTTTTGCCCCGATTCTTTTAATTAAATTATTTTCAGTTGAAGCTAAGGTTCTTGGAGAGGTATTCCCATTCCGAAATTTAGCTGTATTTGGCTTTAATAAGTTAAAATATGCCTATAAAATAAAGGTTGGCAGGCAGGCATAATACCGGCCTCCTTTCTTTACTCCCCTTGTCTTCGCATAGGGGGAGTTTTTTTATTCTGAAAAAGTACCCACTTATAATATTCCCTCAACAATATTTTATGCTTTAAAATGAATAATCCTGAAAACAAAAAATACCGCAAAGCCATAAAAAATATAGCTTTATGGCTGCCAGCAAACGAATATAGTTTTTTTCTGAATCCTGTGAACTACATAAATGTATAAAACATGAGAAAGGGAGATTGTTTGATCTCCCTTTTTCATGTTTAGAGTGTTAACAGTTCAATTTTGGTGCACATACCCTACACTATTTCAATCCACAGCATATAGCTGACATTTTAAGATACGCCTGCTTCTGATTTTTTAGAAGTTTTTTATTTTTAAAGAATAATTCAGTGTTGGGTACGTGAACATTTAAAACTAAGAAAGAATATCATGGTATCGGGGTGAAAGAAATTATGATTCGTGCGCCACCGCTATTAGCTTAATAAACAAAAACCGCCGACAAAAATCGGCGGTCTTTTCCATGGTGCGGATGTTCACGAAGACAAAATTGCTTATCGGCAGCAAATCCCGGGTTTATCAAATTTTGGGGCTATATTGTCCATTGCCCATGAACCAATGCAACGAGATACCACTGATTACTGATATTTCGCATTACCAGCGTAATGCTCTTCCAGTCCAGGCCGTCATATGTCTGGTCAAAACCGTCATAATAAAATTCAACAAATGAATCTCCGGGATATACAGTCTGGATATTATTGATCATATTACCTGAGGAGAGCACTGTGTTTTGCCCGATATAGGGAGCATTTTCAAAATCGGCATCATAAATAAATTTACTGTAATAATCAAGGCCTGTTAAGTTAATCGGCTCTCCGCTGCCGTCGTAATTCCCCCAGATTGTCAACGGATACGAGGGGAGATTGGCAACATCGGTATCGGAAAGTAAAATATCCGATGTCGTATCAACATACTGATAGGGCGAAACCCTTAAACCTATCGATGAATTGATATAGCCGCTTAAGCCGCTAAAATCTTCAATATTTATCAAATGAATTATATTTGCTGCTTCCGCCATCAGAGTAGCGCCAATCGTCGATTCAATGGCGGACAAAGCATCTAATTGCTCCTTAACTGAAGTTAATTCTTCTGTTAAAGAAATGATTTTGTCTTCTTTTTCTAATAGAGAAGCCTTAAGTGTTGCATCCGGGTTTGAACAGGAGGTTGTAGAAAAAATAAATATTATCAATACGATAACAGAGCATAGAACAGACAGCTTTTTCATAGCATGCATCCCTTCATATTTTTGTATAAAATATATAATAAATATCTTTAAAAAGCAAATTTTTTTGCCCCTATGAATATCTGGGGTTTTTGGGAGCAGCAGGGGCGATGAAAACGGGTACAGATAGATTTAGCGAGCGCGAGGTTACAGGTCCTCCAACCCACGGAGGAAGGGGTGGTGGAGGGCCCAAGAGGGTCGATCAAAACTTAAGTGAGCACTGCGGGCATTATCTCCGTATAGGGGTGTTTTTGTTTTAGAAAAGTACCCACTTTAGTACACGTTTTTAATATTTCACCAGCAATAATTTATGCTTTAAAATGAATAAGCCTTAAAACAAAAAATACCGTAAGCCCTTTTATATATGGACTTTGCGGTATTTAATGTTTTGTATAAAAGATTAATTATACTTTACTTTGGTGCTGAAGACAGGAATCGAACCTGCGGCCTGCTGATTACGAATCAGCTGCTCTGCCGACTGAGCTACTTCAGCATATAAAGGGGGTTTTAAACCCCCTTAATTTACGGGTTTTTTATAAAATGCCTTATGTATTATATTATACTAAAAGGGCTTATGTCAATTGGCTTGTACAATGGGGGCAGCGGGTGGCATCATTATGAATTTCCGTTTTGCAGTATGGGCAAAGCCTGGGGCTTTCTGCTTCCTCCTGGGGCTGGGGGCTTTTTTTAAATTTATTAAAAAGTTTAATTACCATCATAATAGTAAAAGCAATAATAAAGAAATCAATAATATTTTGAATAAAGGCGCCATAAAGCAATACCCCGACCCCGGCTTCGGCAGCCGCCTCCGCTGTTGGGTAATAATTGCCGTCAAAAGCATAAAAAAGATTGTTAAAGTTTACCCGCCCCGAAATTAGGCTTATTGTTGGCATAATTATATCCGAAACCAAAGAGGCAACAATTTTGCCAAAAGCGCCGCCGATAATAACCGCTACGGCTAAATCAATAACATTACCTTTAAATGCAAATGCTTTAAACTCTTCCCATAATTTCATTTCTAAACCTCCTTGCGCTTTTTAGATGTATTTCTACTTAGAAAATTACCTGTTAATATTTTAGCTTTTTAGCAGCTTAAAAGTCAAGGTGCAGGAATAATTATTCCCCCCGGCGAAACTAAATAAGACGAAATATGCTCTAAAAGAGGGGAAACTGTGAAAATTTTAGGCTTAGACCCCGGGACTGCCATTACAGGTTACGGCCTGATAGAAATTATGGGTAACCGCTATAAGGTCTTGGATTACGGCTGTATTCGCACACCGGCCCATACTCCCCCGGCTAAGCGGGTATTAATGATACATAGCGCCGCCAGCCGTTTGCTGGAGGAGCTTAAGCCGGATCAAATAGCTATTGAGCAGCTTTTTTTTAACCGCAATACCACTACGGCTTTTTCTGTAGCTCAGGCTAGGGGGGTTTTACTTTTAGCTGCGGCTCAAAAAGAAATCCCCTTGGGTGAATATACCCCGCTCCAGGTTAAACAGGCGGTGGTTGGTTATGGCAGGGCGGATAAAAAGCAAATTCAGTTTATGATTACAAAGCTCCTTTCCATGAAAGAAACCCCCCGCCCGGATGATGCCGCCGATGCTTTAGCTATTGCCCTTTGCCATGCCCATTATTATACTACCCGTTTATTAAGGGGGGAGAAGGATTAAATGATTGCTTTTATAAAGGGTAAAATTTATTCTCTGGAAAACGAGGGTTTAATTATAGAATTAAACGGAATGGGAATTATGGTTCTTGCCCCTATGGCTATGCTTAAGCCCCAGCCGATTGTAGGGGAAGAAATATTTCTTTTTACCCATTTGCAGGTTAGGGAGGATTCCTGGCAGCTTTTCGCCTTCCCCACCAGAGAAGAAATTGATGTTTTCCGCCTTTTAATCGGGGTTAGCGGAGTAGGGGCCAAAACCGCCTTAGGGATATTAAACGCCCTTTCTATTCCGCAGATTGTAGCCGCGGTATCTCATAATGATTATAAATCTCTTTGCGCCGCTCCAGGTATCGGTAAAAAAACCGCCCAACGCCTTATTCTTGAGTTAAAAGATAAAGTAGGCGCTTTCGGCGGGGAGGATATAATCCCTGCCGAATTAAATTCCGCCGCTGCAGACAGCGATTTACTGGCTGCCCTGGCTCAATTAGGCTTTGGGGCTGCGGAATCCCGCTCTTTGGCCTTAAAAGCCACGGAGAATTTAGGCCAGCAGGCGGCCAGCGGCCAGCTTCTTAAAGAGGCTTTACGCCTTGCCGCCAAAGGCTAGTTAACTATAAAAAGTTAAAATTAAAATTGATAAATATTACATATAATGACCGTAATTATAAATAATGCTATAATTGCGGGTAGGGGAGGCAATTAGAGCAGAAAAGTAATTGCCTGTATAGTTTATTTTGGAGGGCCGATGTGGAAGAAGAAAGATTAATTACTTCCCATATGCGCAGGGAAGATACTGAAAACGAAGTGGGAATCAGACCCTCCTGCCTTAGAGATTATACCGGGCAGGAAAAAATAAAAAATAATATTGATATTTTTATTCAGGCAGCTAAAAACCGGGGCGAGGCCCTAGACCATGTTTTACTTTACGGCCCCCCGGGCCTAGGTAAAACTACTTTGGCCAATATTATCGCCAATGAGCTGGGGGTTAATATGCGTACAACCTCCGGGCCGGCTCTGGAGCGCCCGGGGGATTTAGCCTCTATAATTACGGGGCTTGAGCCGCGGGATGTACTTTTTATTGATGAAATCCATTGCTTGAGCCGTACGGTGGAAGAGGTGCTTTACCCGGCTATGGAGGATTTCTCCATCGATATTATTATAGGCAAGGGGCCCAGCGCCCGCACTCTTAGGCTGGATTTACCCCCGTTTACGCTAATTGGCGCCACTACTCGTTGGGGCAGGCTTTCTTCACCTTTAAGGGACCGTTTTGGGGTTATTTCCCGCCTTGAATATTATACCGTAGATGAATTGCTCTTAATTGTGGCAAGAGCCTCAAAGCTTTTAAATGTACCCTTAAATGAGGAAGGAGCCATGGAGATTTGCCTGCGTTCCCGGGGCACCCCCAGAATAGCCAACCGCCTTTTAAGAAGGCTGAGAGATTTTGCCCAGGTTAAGGGCAGCGGAGTAATTAACGGGCAAATAGCCAGAGACGGCCTGGAATTAATGGATGTAGACCGCCTGGGGCTGGATTCCATAGACCAAAAAATGATGCTGGCTATTTTAACGAAATTCAGCGGCGGCCCGGTGGGGCTGGACACCATAGCCGCAAGTATTTCGGAATCCGTCGATACTATTACGGATGTTTGCGAGCCCTACCTTCTCCAATTAGGTTTTATTCAAAGAACCCCAAGGGGGAGGGTGGCTACACCCGAGGCTTATAAATACTTTAAAATAGAGCTGCCTAAAACTCTGCTGCGGCAAGAGGAAATTCTCTTTACGGAAGAAGAAAGCTAAGCTTTATTACTAAAAAAGCCGTTTAGTTAATTTTACTGCTTTATTTTTTAGCCATTTTAAATTTTTATGAGGTTTTATTATGAATATTTTAATCCATAGCTGCTGCGGCCCCTGCTCAATTGCGGTTTTTGAAGAAATAAACCATTTGGGCCATAGCTTTTCCTCCTTTTTTTATAATCCGAATATTCATCCCTTTACCGAGCATAGGGCAAGGTTTTCTGCCTGGGAGGAGCTGTGCCAAAAAGAGGGAATCCCCATGCTTTCTCAAAAAGATTATCCTTTAGAGGAATGGCTGAGGGAGGTAGCTTTAGCGCCGGATAAACGCTGCGAATACTGTTATAAAAGCCGTTTATCCTTAACTGCCAAAACCGCCGCCCAAGAGGGTTTTGATGCCTTTACCACAACTTTAAAAATTAGCCCGTATCAAAATCAGAATTTAATAGATAAAATCGGCAAAGAAGAGGGAGAAAAGTATAATATAGATTTTTTAAATTGGGATTTTCGGCCCTTTTTTAGAAGCGGCCAAAAAAAAGCCAAGGAAAACGGCCTATATATGCAAAAATATTGCGGCTGCATATACAGCGAAAAGGAACGCTATTTAAAAAAGCCCAAGCCCGGCAAGGCCTAAACGCTCTGCGCGGCTTAAGGTTTTTTGGGAGTTAATTGGGCTGATTTGGAGAGCTAAATAGGAGGATAAAATGAATTATTATGGGATTGCCAAAACACTTTTAATTTTGGGCCTTATAATTCTGGTTTTAAGCGGCGTTTTCTTCTTTTTGGCTAAAATTATCCCCGGCGGCCTGCCCGGAGATATTTATATAAAAAAGGGTAATTTGCGCTTTTATTTTCCTTTGGCAACCTGCCTTGTACTTAGCCTGGTATTATCTTTAATCGCTTATTTTTTCCGCCATTAAATTAGGCTAAGGAAAATAAATAAATTTAAAAACTAAAAAATACCCTGAAAGGCAGAAAATATTATGAGGCATGGCATTATTTTATTTTTAAGTATTATAATTTTACTTTTTACCGCCCCCGCAGCTTATGGAATAGATATGCGGGTTCTTTTAGATGAGGAAAGCAATAATATCACCCTTTTGGCCAATCAGGGCAATTTTAATATTCTTAATTCTGGCACAGGTTTAAGTATGCAAAAATTAATTCCCGGCTGTGAGGTTCGCCTTAATAAATCCGGCGGGGTAATTAATGTTTTGGTAAACGGCAAAGAAATCGGCCTGGCATCTCAGGGGGTAATAATTCAGGCCCAAGAAGATAATTGTGTTTTTACATATAAAGGTATAAAGTATCGCGGCTCTTTGCAGGCGCTTACAGGTAATGCCGGGCTTATGCCCATAAATATTATAGATATAGAAAAATATCTTTACGGCGTTGTAGGTAAGGAAATAGGCTATAGCACCGAAAGCGAGGCCCTAAAGGCTCAGGCTGTTGCCAGCCGCTCTTTTGCCCTGGCAAACCGGCAAAGCCTGGCTAAATATGATGTAAAAAATACTGCCGGCTCTCAGGTTTACGGCGGTTATAGTGCGGAGATTTTAGCAGGGGGTGCAAATATTGTTGCCGCCGTTAATGCCACCGCGGGGGAGGTTCTTTATTATCGAAATTCCTCCGGGGGGGATTTAAAGCTTTTACCGGGATATTTTCATGCAAATTCCGGGGGGCATACCGAAAATATTGAAAATATTTGGGGGGGAGGGGGGCTCCCTATAAAGGGCGTGCCTTCACCCCATGATGCATATGCCGTTGCCTTTTCAAACAGCACAGGCCAAAGCTGGGCTAAAGACCAGTACCAATGGGAGGTTTGCTATACGCCGGGGGAATTGGCAAAGCTTGCCGCCAAATACTCCGGGCAGGATATAGGCGTATTTAAAGAGATTAAAACCTCTGATGAAAATTCCGTATCATCAAGGCTGACCAGCGTAGAGATTATCGGAACAAAGGGTTCGGTTAAGGCCGCTAAAGATAGTATACGCAGCCTTTTAGGGGGTTTAAAAAGCACTCTGATAGAAATTGCCGATAATCAAAATGTATGGATGAAAGATTCTATGGGTAATTTATATAAGGGAGAAAACCCCGCCGCCTTAAAAGTAATAGGTGCAGACGGCAAGGTTTGCGGCATTAACGAAAGCAGCAGCCTTTATTATGCGGCAGACGCCGCAGGCACGGTAAAATTAAATAAAGAAGCCGCTAATAGTATAATAATTTACGGCCGAGGTAATGGCCACGGTGTGGGCATGAGCCAATGGGGGGCCAGAGGCATGGCCAAAGAAGGCTATACATATAAAGAAATTTTAAACCATTATTATACAGGCGGCGATAAAAATATATTTTTAGGCACAATTTAACTCGTTTTAAGGCGGTGTTTAGATGAAAGTAGAGGATTTTAATTATGATTTGCCGGAAGAGCTAATCGCCCAAGACCCACTGTTAAGGCGTGATGCCTCCCGGCTTTTAATTATAGATAAAAAAACCGGGGTTTTGGGCCATAGTTTTTTTTATGATTTAGGCAAAGAGCTTAGGCCCGGGGATATGCTGGTTATAAACGAGACAAAAGTCTTGCCCGCAAGGCTTTACGGCCGGAAAAAAACCGGAGCCCTGATTGAATTGCTTTTACTTAAGCAAACCGCCTTAAAAAGCTGGCAGGCTTTGGTTAGGCCGGGGCGCAAAGCTTTGCCGGGTACGGAATTATTTTTCCCCCTGGAGGGCTTTAAAGCCGTTATTGCCGATTATTATGAAGAAGGCACGAGAATAGTTGATTTTTATTATGAGGGGGATTTTTATAGCTTTTTAGAAAAATTGGGAGAAATGCCATTACCCCCCTATATAAAAAAGAAGCTTGAAGACCAAGGCCGTTACCAGCCTATTTATGCTAAAGAAAGAGGCAGCTCCGCCGCCCCCACCGCCGGTTTGCACTTTACCCAAGATTTAATTAAGCAGCTGGAAAATCAGGGGGTATTATTTGCCAATATTTTGCTCCATGTGGGGCTGGGTACATTCCGCCCGGTAAAAGCGGAAAATGTTGAAAACCATATTATGCATAGAGAATATTACCGTCTTAGCCCTGATGCGGCAGAAAAAATTAATGAGGCCCGGGCTAATGGAGGGAGAATAATTGCGGTAGGCACAACCAGTGTTCGTACTTTGGAAACTCTCTCCGATAATAAGGGAATTATAAGCCCCGGGGAGGGCTGGACGGAGAAATTTATTTACCCGGGCTATGAATTTAAGGCAATAGACGGCATGATAACTAATTTTCACCTCCCTAAAAGCACTCTTTTAATGCTTGTTTCCGCCCTGGCGGGCAGAGAAAATATTTTAAATGCCTATAAAACCGCCATAGAAGAAAAATACCGCTTTTTTAGCTTTGGGGATGCCATGCTGATTATTTAGCCGGCTAAACCAGAAGTATTTTACTTTAAAATCTGATTTACAAGGAGATAAAAGTGACAATTTCTTATTCTTTAAGGATGCAGGATGAAAAAACCCCGGCAAGAGCCGGTATTCTTCATACAACCCGGGGGGATGTTAATACCCCGGTTTTTATGCCCGTTGGCACTTGTGCAAGTGTAAAGACGGTTTCTCCCCATGAATTAAAGGAATTAGGGGCCGAAATTATCCTCAGTAATACTTATCATTTATATTTGCGCCCCAGCCATGAGCTGGTTTCTGAAATGGGGGGGCTGCATAATTTTATGAATTGGGATAGGCCCATACTTACGGACAGCGGGGGTTTTCAGGTTTTCAGCCTGGCGGATTTACGCAAAATAAAAGAGGATGGAGTTGTTTTCCGCTCCCATTTAGACGGCTCATCCCATTTATTTACCCCGGAGAGGGTTATGGAAATTGAAATGGCTTTAGGGGCGGATATTGCCATGGCTTTTGATGAATGCGCCCCCTGGCCTATTGAGCCTAAAAAAGTAGAAGAGGCCATGTTACGCACCCATGCCTGGGCAAAACGCTGCAAAGATTTTCATAATCACCCCCGGCAGGCCCTTTTTGGAATTATTCAAGGGGGGACAATTAAAGAATATAGAATTGCCAGCGCCCGGGCTATTGCGGAAATGGGTTTCCCCGGTTTTGGCATAGGGGGTTTAAGTGTTGGGGAACCCAAACCTCTGATGTATGAAATGCTGGATTATGTAATTCCCCAATTACCGGCGGAAAAGCCCCGCTATTTAATGGGGGTAGGCTCTCCCGATTGCCTTGTTGAGGGGGTTGCCAGGGGGGTAGATATGTTTGATTGCGTTCTGCCTACCAGAATTGCCAGAAACGGTACCGTAATGGTGCCGGAGGGTAAACTTGTTATCAGAAATGCCGAATACGCCAGAGATCCCCGGCCTATAGACTCCCGCTGCGGCTGCTATGCCTGTAAAAACTTCAGCCGGGCCTATATACGCCATTTAATCAAAGCCAATGAAGTTTTAGGTATACGCTTAACAACTATTCATAATTTATATTATTTAATTCATTTAATGCAGGATATACGCCAGGCCATACTGGAAGGCCGCTTTAGCGAATTCCGCAAAGATTTTTGGAAAGTCTGGAAGGGCTAAGTAAAATATTTTTAAATCTGTATTTTATATCTTAGTTTAAGCTTAGGAGTATAAAAGGGGGTTATAATATGAAAAAAGCGCTTTTACTTATTTTGTTTTTAAGTATATTTATTTTTGGCTGCCAAAATATAAATGAATTGGAAAGCGATAAAAAATTTAAAAAAGAATGCGAATACAGATATGATGCCGACGAATATATAAAAAAATCCGAATAGGCAGCCAAGAATATTATAGCTGTTTTATATAGCGCCGTGCCTATAATAAAGCTTTTGGTATAAAAAACCGGCTGAAGCAAATTAATTATTGCCATAAGCCGGTTTTTATATTTATAAGTAAATAAAAAGCAAAAAAGGCTTTATCTAAAAGTTTAATTTTAAAGATTATAAATCTTCCTCGCTTAGGGTTTTAAAGCCGTTTTCTTTTAAAAGCCCCGCGGTTACCCCGGAGCCGGGGATAATTTTATGCTTAAAAGAGCCGTCATAAATAATATTTACCCCGCAGGAGGGGCTGCGCTCCTTTAAAATAATTAATTCGGCATTATTTTCTTTTGCAAGCTTAAGGGCGGCTTCGGCCCCTTTAATAAAAGCTTTGGTATTATCTTCCCCGGTATTATTTAAAACCCGGGCTTTATTATTTAAAACATCCAGGCTATTGCCGCCTCTTATTTCAGCCGGGGGGCGGGGGGCGGAAAGGCCGCCCATTAGCTCGGGGCAAAATTCAAGATATTCTTTGCCCTTTAAAAAATCAATTACCTTTTGATTATAATTATCGCCGCCATTATATTTGCATTTATCCCCCATTAAACAGGCGCTGACTAAAATCATAAGTTATTTTCCTCTCTTTTACTCTCTTTTTTATAATCTCTTTCCCTGTATTATTCCCTTACCTTGCCGTCCCAATTGCCGCCCAGCTGTTTTTCGAGGGCGCCGATGGCTCTATCCTTAGCCCCGGGGGAAAGGGAGGAAATTTTTTCAACAATTTCTTTAATATCCTGCCTTTTGGTTTTACCGCTGGCCTGGCAGTAATTTATTAAAACGGGTAAATTCTCCTTCCGGGCCAAATAGGCCAATTGAGCCTCGGGTACATAAATAAAAGGGCGGATAACCACCAAATCCCGGCGGTCCAAATAGGTATAGGGGTTAAAGGAGGCTAAATTGCCTTCAAAAAAAGTTTTTAAAAGCAGTGTTTCTATAACATCATCCTGATGATGCCCTAAGGCTATTTTATCAAAACCATTTGCCTTTGCCAAATTATTTAAAGCCCCCCGGCGCATTTTAGCACATAGGGCACAGGGGTTACTTTCTTTTCTGGCTTCAAAAACAATTGGGCCTATTTTTGTTTTTTCAATAAAAAGGGGCACATCCAGGCTTTTGCAATAAGCCTCAAGGGGGGCATAATCCTCATTGGCAAAGCCAAGAGCAATATGCCCGGCGGAAAGCTTATATTTATACTTAGATACAGCCTGAAACTTTTTTAAGGCAAGCAGCAGGGCGGCGCTATCCTTACCGCCGGAAAGCCCTACCATAATACCTTTTTCATCGGCAATAAGATTATGCTTAATAATTGCCTTTTTAAATCTTTTCATAATTTCATCTAAGCCGTAGCGCATTTTTTGCTCCTTGTTTATAAGAGGAATAATGGCAGGAATAATTATCTGTTTTGGCGAAATTAGCTAGTAAAATACATAAAAATGGGAGAAAAGAATGAATTTTAAAGGTAAAACCGGCGGGGCCTTGCCTCAATTAATCAGCATTAAGGGTACGCCCAAAGGCCTTGTCTTTAATTTTAATACAAAAGACGGAGAATTTAAAGATATTTGTGCTCAGCTGGAAGAAAAACTTCTTGAAGGCGGAGATTTTTTTAACGGAGCAACTTATTTTTTAAACCCCCAAAGCCCTTTCAGCGAGGGGGAAATAAGAATAATAACGGAAATTATGCATGCCAACAGCCTGATTAAAGGCCGTGTTGAAGAGAAAAAACAAAAAACTAAAGACCCTTCGCCTTCAATCCATCCCAATGAGGACTCCTTTATTTGTTATGCCCAAAATGGGGATACAGTATTGCTTACCCGCAGCCTTCGCTCCGGGCAGCAGGCGGCGGTTAAAGGCAATGCCGTCCTTATTGGGGATATTAATATCGGCGCCGAATTAAAGGCCAGCGGCCATATAATTGTTATGGGCAGCTGCCGGGGAATTGTTCATGCCGGGGCCGAGGGGGACAGAAATGCCTTTATTATTGCCTATAAGCTAATTGCCCCCCAATTAAGAATAGCCGATACCTCGGCTCTTATTGCCCCTGCTCCCAAGGGGTTTAACCTGCCGGTTCAAAAGGCAACTTTAGAGGGGAATACCATAATTGTTAAAGATTATGAGCAAGCTAAATTAAAGAATATTGCCGGGGCCTAGAGCTTCGGCCTTTCGGGGGGAAGAATTTTGACCTCAGCCACGCCAATGATGAAGCAATATCAAAGCATAAAAGCGAATTACCCGGATTGCATTTTATTTTACCGCCTGGGGGATTTTTACGAGATGTTTGGCGAGGACGCCTTAACAGGCTCCCGGGAATTGGAAATTGTCCTTACCGCCAGAGACAGCGGCAACGGGCAAAAAATGCCCATGTGCGGCATTCCTTATCATGCGGCGGAGGCCTATCTCTCCAAGCTTATTAATAAGGGCTATAAGGTTGCCATTTGCGAGCAGGTGGAAGACCCTAAAAGCGCCAAGGGCATTGTTAAAAGGGAGGTTATAAGGGTTATTACCCCCGGAACCCTTATGGAAAGCTCTCTTTTAAAGGATGAAAGCCATAATTACCTTATGGCTGTTTGGTGTGATAAAAATAAAATAAGCTACGGCCTGGCCTATGCGGATATTTCCACAGGCCAGTTTTGCGCCACGGAAATCTCCGGGGAGGCGGTTTTAGAAAAACTGGCCGATGAAATATACCGCATTAACCCCGCCGAATGCGTTTTGCCGGATTTTTTATACGAAGACCCTTTTTTTAATTTGCGTATGCTGGGGCAGGGTATAGGGAGCCTCAGTAAAGCCTATGACAGCCAATATATAAAAAATAATTGGGATACTTTATTGCGGATACATTTTAGGGTTGCCTCCATTGAGGCCCTGGGCCTTGGGGAGCTGCCCAATGGGGCTATTGCCTGCGGATTGCTTTTGGATTTTTTAGAGCAAACCCAAAAGCGCAGCCTGGAATATCTGGATAATTTGCAAATTTATTCTAATTCCGGCTATCTGGTTTTAGATGCCAACAGCAGGCGCAATTTAGAAATTACAGAAACCTTAAGGAGCAATCAAAAAAAAGGCTCTTTAATTTGGGTTTGCGACGATACAAAAACAGCTATGGGGGCCAGGCTCTTAAAGGATTGGCTGGAAAAGCCCCTGCTTTATGAGGCGGAAATTAACCCCCGCCTGGATGCTGTGGAAGAATTAACTAAAAACCCCCTGCTTTTAAACGATTTTAGAGAAATTTTAAAAAATATTTACGACTTAGAGCGTTTAATAGGCAAAATATCCTATGGTAATGCAAACCCCAGAGATTTGGCGGCCTTAAAAAACTCTTTAAAATATTTGCCGGAAATTTTCAGGCTGTTTTCTTATGGCAATGCCGACCTTTTTAAAGAATTCTTTGATAGTATGGATCTTCTTGAGGATATTAAGCAATTAATTGAGGATACCTTAAAAGAAGATTTGCCCGTTTCCCCAAAAGAGGGGGGGCTTATCAGAGAGAAATATAATAATCAAATTGATGAATTAAGGGAAATTTCCTCCGGCGGCAAGGAATTCCTTACCCGGCTGGAAGCAAAAGAAAGAGAAAAAACCGGGATAAAATCCTTAAAAATCGGCTATAACAAGGTTTTTGGATATTTTATTGAAATAACCCATGCTAATACCGGCCTTGTGCCGGAAGGCTATATAAGAAAGCAAACTTTAGTAAATGCGGAACGCTATATAACCGAGGAATTAAAAGAATGGGAGAGTAAAATAATTACGGCCTCCGAGCGTTTAAATAGCCTCGAATACGAAATATTTTGTAATTTACGCCAAACAGTAGGGGAGAGCTCCCAGAGAATCCGGGCCGCGGCTCAGATTATCGCTAATTTGGATTGCCTGCAATCCTTTGCTTATACCGCCCTAAAAAATAATTATTGCCGCCCCATTGTAAATGATGGCGCGGTTTTAGAAATAAAAAACGGCCGCCACCCGGTGGTGGAAAAAATTATCGGGCAAGAAAACTATGTGCCTAATAATACTTATTTAGATACGGAAAAACAGCAAATGATTATTTTAACCGGGCCGAATATGACAGGTAAATCCACTTATATGCGGCAGGTGGCCTTAATTGTTCTTTTGGCAAGATCCGGCAGCTTTATTCCGGCGGATTACGGCGCTATCGGTAAAATAGACCGGATTTTTACCAGAGTAGGGGCCAGTGATGATTTAGCCTCCGGGCAAAGTACCTTTATGGTGGAAATGTGCGAGGCCTCAAATATTTTACGCCATGCCACGGCGGAGAGCCTGATAATTCTTGATGAAATCGGCAGGGGCACAAGCACCTTCGACGGCCTAAGTATTGCCTGGTCTATTGCCGAGCATATTGTGGAATCCGGCTGCGGCAAAACCCTTTTTGCAACTCATTATCATGAGCTTACGGCTTTAGAAGAAAATTTTTCTAAAATAAAAAACTATTCTATTGCCGTTAAAGAAAAGGGAGGAGAAATAATCTTCCTGCGTAAAATTATCCCCGGGGGGGCGGATAGAAGCTACGGAATTCAGGTGGCATCCCTGGCGGGGCTGCCTAAAGGGGTAATCCGCCGGGCTAAAACCATCTTAAAAAGCCTGGAGGATGAAAACCGTCATTTAAGCCCCTGCCTTTCCCCGGCTTATATAAATGAGACTGAAAACGAGGATGCAAATAAGCCTAAGCCTGTTTTAAATGAAGTTTTAAAAGAAGTTTTAAATGAAGTTTTAGAAGAAATTAAAGATTTGGATATTAATAATTTAAGCCCCTTAATGGCGCTTAATCAAATCAGCCGCTGGCAAAAGGAGCTTTTGGAGGACAGGGAAAATGAATGAAGGGAATAAAAAGCTTAATTCCCAGGGTAAAATACATATACTGGATTCCTTAACCTCTAATCAAATCGCCGCCGGGGAGGTTATTGAGCGGCCGGCCTCCGTTGTTAAAGAGCTGGTAGAAAACGCTATCGATTCCGGAGCAACCCGGATAAAAGTAAAGGTTTTAGATACTTTAGGCCAGCATATACAGGTTATTGATAATGGCCGGGGCATGATTCCCGAGGATTTACTGCGGAGCGTTTTACCCCATGCTACCAGCAAAATCCGCAGGGTTGAGGATCTTTCTATTTTAAGCAGTTTGGGCTTCAGGGGTGAGGCCCTGCCCTCAATTGCATCTGTCAGTAAAATGACAATCAGCTCCTGCCCTCATGGGGCTTTAGCGGGCTATCAAATTATAGTTGAAAACGGCAAGGCCCAAATCCCTCAAGAATTTGCCATGGCGGAGGGGACAATTGTTACAGTTGAAAAGCTGTTTTATAATACCCCCGCCAGAAGAAAGTTTTTAAAAAGCCCCCAATGGGAATTAGGGCAAATAGGGGAGTTAATGAGCAAAATGGCCCTTTCCCGCCCGGGGATAGCCTTTTCTCTGGAGATTAACGGCAAAACTACATTAAACACCGCCGGCGGGGGAGATTTAAGCCGGATAATCCTTTCAATTTTTGGCCGGGATACCCTGGGGGAAATGGTAAATGTGGATTGGCTGGAAAATATTTTAATTTACGGCTTAATTTCCCTCCCCGAGCTTAACAGGGCAAACCGCAGCCAATATAATTTTTTTGTTAATAATCGCTGGGTACGCTGCGGGGAACTCACCGCCGCCGTTGACGAGGCTTATCATACACTTTTACCTAAAGGCAGGTACCCCTTAATTGTTTTGTATTTATCTATAGCCCCCGGGCAAATGGATATTAATGTTCATCCCGCTAAAATGGAAATTAAACTAAAAGACGCAGAGCCCGTTAAAAAATGCTT
The DNA here is from genome assembly GCA_040767605.1 of Clostridiales bacterium. Classification (GTDB taxonomy): domain Bacteria; phylum Bacillota; class Dehalobacteriia; order UBA4068; family UBA4068; genus JAXGOI01. Next base: position 195,218 of record JAXGOI010000001.1, on the reverse strand, counting down.
AATTGCCGCCATTAATAAGGCTCTCTCTCAAAAGGACAGGCTGGCCCCAAGGCTTATGGCCAATACGCCCCATAAACCTCCTTTAGGAGGGGGGGACGGCGCTTTTCGTTTGGAAGAAAAGAATACTAAAAAGCAAAGTATAAAAACCCGCCACAGATTAAACGAATGGCAGGCAAAGAGCCTTCAGAGAACTAGCCTGGAAAATAGCCTGGAAAATACCCTTTTGAAAGATTTTTATAAACCGAGAGGGGAATTTAAAAAATTAATTAAAAGTGAGGGTACTTTCCCTCCGCAAATTTACCCCCAAAATATGCCGGAAGAACCCTTAAATAAGGCGGAGCATAAACAAAATAAAATTGAAGATAATTCCCCGCCCTTTTTATATAAAGCCCTGCGCCCTTTAGGGCAAATAAGCGCCAGCTATATTATTGCCGAAGGCAATAATGAAATTTATATTATAGACCAGCATGCGGCCCATGAGCGTATTCTTTATGAAAAATTTAAAGAAAAGGCCGCAAAAAGCTCGGGAGAGGCTCAAAATTTAGCTATTCCCATAACGTTGGAGCTTAGCCATGAGGAGGCAAGCCTTTTAACGGAATATATTCTTCAAATAAGTGATTTAGGCTTTATCCTGGAGCATTTCGGGGATAATACTTTTATTCTCAGGGCTGTGCCCTCCTGGTATGAGGGGAGCGACCCCCAAGGGCTTATATATGAATTACTGGCCCGGGGTAAAAACGCCTCCGGAAGCAAAATTTTTCTTCCCCGCCATGAGGAGCTTTTTTTAAGAGCCTGTAAAAGTGCGGTTAAGGCTAATCAATATTTAAACGAAGGGGATATTGGCCATTTGTTTTCTTCCTTGGATAATTGCCAAAACCCTTCTACCTGCCCCCATGGGAGGCCGGTAGCCATAAAGCTTTCCCTTGATGAAATCAGGAGAAAATTTTTGCGCAGCAGCATATAATATAGGAGACAGCCATGGAAAAACCCTGCCAAAGGCATAATGTGGGGCTAAAAGATAAAAAGCTAAGAGAAAAAGGCCCTGATAAAAGAGAAAAACTGATAATTATTCTTGGGCCTACAGCGGCGGGTAAAACACGGCTTTCTTTAGATTTGGCAAAGGAGTTTAATGGAGAAATTATCTCAGGAGATTCCGTTCAGGTTTACCGTCATCTGAATATCGGCTCGGCAAAGCTCCCCTTAGATGAAAGGGAGGGTATAGTTCATCATTTAATCGATATTTTAGACCCCAAAGAGAATTACAGCGTAGCCCAATTTCAAAAGCAGGCTAAAAGCCTGATTAGGGATATAAATACTAATCAAAAAACCCCTTTTATTGTGGGGGGTACGGGCCTTTATATTTCATCCATAATCAGCCCTTATCTATTTATTCCGGAAGAACCTAAAAATTCGGAATTCCGCAGGCAAAAAATGGCGGAATTTAAAAAAGATAATGGCAAAAGCCTGCATTCCGAGTTAAAAGCAATTGACCCAAAAGCCGCCGGGCGAATTCACCAACATGATTATCAGCGTATAATCCGGGCTTTGGAGGTTTATTATGAAAAAGGCTGCACCATAAGCTCCCTGCAGGAAAAAAGCCAAAATCTCCCCCAAACCCCCTATAAGCTTGCCTTAATCGGCCTAACCTTAGAGAGAAAAGAATTATATGAAAGAATAAATAATCGGGTGGATTTAATGCTTGCCCAGGGCTTTATAGATGAGGTAAAAAAGCTGTTAGATATGGGCTATACCAGGGATTTAAACTCCATGCAGTCTTTGGGTTACAGGCAAATCGGCGCCTATTTAGAGGGGGAATATTCTTTAGCTGAAGCCGTTAATGAAATGAAAACCGCAACCCGCAGATTTGCCAAAAGGCAAATGACCTGGTTTAAAAGGAATAATTTAATAAATTGGTTTAATATAAGCTATTATCCGGAATATGAAAATTTGGTGGCTGCGGTTAAAGGCAGAATAAGGCAGGCTTTAGGAGAGGATTGAAAAAATGAAGCCCATGAGCCTGCAAGATTATTTCCTCAATACCATTCGTAAGGAAGATTTAAACGCTACATTTTTTTTAGTCAATGGTTTTCAATTAAAAGGAGTGATTAAATCCTTTGACCAGTTTACGGTTATTGTAGATTCCGACGGCAAGCAGCAAATGATTTATAAGCATGCCTTAAGTACTATAATACCTGAAAAACCGGTAGAGCTAAGCCAGCTTAGCTCATATTGAGAACTTAAAAAGCGGTAAAAAAAACAGAGCTAAAAGCTCTGTTTTTTTATTCACGCCATAAAAATATTTTATTAAAGCAAATAAAGGCAAATTATAAATAAGCTTTAAAATAATTAAATACAAGTTTATATTGTAACAACGGCTTGGCAAAATAAATATACTATCATAAACCAAAGGCCTTATAGGGGGAAATATGGAAATAAAAATCAGGCTTTCAGATATTGGACTACCTAAAGGAGGGGGAATACCCCAAAAAGAAGGTGAAAAACTATCTAAACCCGCCAAATTAAATGCAAAAAGCCTTGAAAATAAAATAGAAACCGATATAAACCAAATGTTTTCAGAGCTTAATGATTTAATCGGCTTAAAAGAAGTTAAAGCCCTGATTTATGAAATACAGGCCTTTGCCGAAATACAAAAGCTGCGCCAAGGCAAAAATTTAGCCTCCGAGCCCACAGTATTACATGCCATTTTTAAAGGCAACCCAGGCAGCGGCAAAACAACAATTGCCAGGCTTTTGGCAAAACTATATAAAGAAATGGGCATTTTAGAAAAAGGCCATTTAATTGAGGTGGAAAGAGCGGATTTAGTAGGGGAATTTATAGGCCATACAGCCCAAAAAACCCGGGAGCAGGTAAAAAAAGCCCTTGGCGGGGTCTTATTTATTGATGAAGCATATTCCCTTTGCAGGGGAGGGGAGAAAGACTTTGGGCGGGAGGCCATAGATGCCCTTGTGAAAGCCATGGAGGATCATAAAAATAATTTTATATTAATTCTGGCAGGCTATAATACGGAAATGAATAATTTTATCCGCAGTAATCCGGGTTTAAATTCACGCTTTCCCTTACATATACAATTTCCTGATTACAGCTTGGAGGAGTTAATTTCTATTGCCGATTTAATGTATGCTAAAAGGCAATATAAATTAAATATTGAGGCTAAAGAGCAGCTGGCCTCAAGCCTTCGCCATATATTGCGGGAAGCCCCTAAAAACCACGGGAATGCCAGAACCGTAAGGAATATAGTAGAAGCCTCCTTGCGCTGCCAGGCAGTAAGATTATTCCAGCAGGAGCAAAAAGATTATGCAAAAGAGGAGCTAAGCGCTATTTGCGCCTGGGATATCAGCCGGGCTGTTATTAAAACCTCAAATGCTTTAAAAAATACTCAAGCCCCGCCGGATATAAGCAGGGAGCAGCTTAGGGAAAGCCTCCTTGCCCTGACAAATTAAGTAAAAAAAGCCGGTAAAAGCTGGCAAATTCTCTTTGCCGGCAGGAAATAGCCTTTATCTATCGTACTGTTATAAGCAGGGTTTATATTAATAGTCTAAGGCAGGTTAATTAATGAATATTGAAAGTATAGCAGAAAAGGCCTGGAAAATAGCAGAGAGTTTCAGCCCTCAAATTAATAAAATAACCGAAAAAAATATTTACAGAGTTTTAGATGCTTTTAGGGAAGAAAGAATAACGGCTCAGGATTTTAATCCCAGCAGCGGCTATGGCTATGACGATATGGGAAGAGATAAATTAGAATCCCTGTATGCCAGAGTTTTTGGCGCCGAGGCCGCTTTGGTAAGGCAACAGATGATGTCCGGCACCCATGCGATTTCCCTGGCTCTCTACGGCAATTTACTCCCGGGGGATGAGCTTTTATCCGTAGGCAGCCCCTATGATACCCTTCAAAGAGTAATCGGCGTAGGCAAAGCCGGCCCGGGGACTCTGATTGAAATGGGCATAAGTTATAAAATGGTTGATGTGGACTTTAATAAATTGGATATTGAAAAAATCATCGCCGCTATTAGCCCAAAAACTAAAATCCTTGCCATACAGCGCTCCAGAGGCTATTCTTGGAGAAAATCCCTTTCCGTTAAAGAAATTAAAGAGATTATTGCCAAAACTAAAGCAAAATACCCCGGCCTGATTATTTTTGTAGATAATTGTTACGGAGAAATGGTGGAAGAGCTTGAGCCCAGCCATATTGGGGCGGATTTATGCGCCGGCTCTTTAATAAAAAATATGGGGGCCGGGCTTGCCCCGGGGGGCGGGTATATTGTCGGCCGCCGGGATTTAGTTAAAAGAGCCTCCTACAGGTTAAGCGTTCCCGGGGCGGGAAAGGAGGTTGGCCCCTCCCTTATGAGTAATCGCCTCTTTTATCAATCCCTGTTTATGGCTCCCCAAATTATTAAGGAGGCCTTATTGGGTTCTGTTTTTGCCTCCGCCTTCTTAGGGGAATTAGGCTTTGAGGTAAGCCCAAAACCCCGGGATGAAAGGAATGATATAATTTTAGCGGTTAAAATGGGCAATACCCAAAGGTTGATAGGTTTTTGCCAGGGTATTCAAAAATATGCCCCCATAGATTCCCATTTAACCCCCGTTCCGGCCCCAATGCCCGGTTATGATAATGATGTTATTATGGCTGCCGGAACTTTTATTCAGGGCTCCACAATAGAGCTTTCCGCCGACGCCCCTTTGAGGGAGCCGTATATTCTCTATTTGCAAGGGGGGCTAAACCGCTATCATGTTCGCTATGCACTTACAAAAACAATAGAAGATATGATTTTAAAAAACTTACTTTAAATCTTATTTAATAAACTCTATTAAAAACCTTAGAAATAGCAGAAAATAGAAAGGTATAAAAATGCTGAAAACTATTGAAAACGAGTATTTAAAAGAAAGGCTGCAAGAGCTTATCTACGGGATAGAAATTAAAGCCAATGAACCAATTTACATATATACTTCAAGCCAAACCAGAAATAAGCTTATGACATTAATGGTAAAAAAAGATTGCTTAATAATTACTACCGGCAGGGGCGATTTTAAACAAAAATACAGAATAGATAAAAGTTTTTTGCAATAATAAATACATAATAAAAAGAGGCCTAAAAGCCTCTTTTTTATTGTAATTAAAAAGTGTATTTATAAATTTAAAAACCTAAAAGCGCCTGAATAAACCAATTACCCGGCCTAAAATCTCCACCTGGCGGAGAATTATCGGCTCCATCGAACTGTTTTCCGGTTGGAGGCGTATATGGTCCTTCTCCCTATAAAAGGTTTTAACGGTGGCCTCATCTTCAATTAAGGCAACTGCAATTTCTCCATTATTTACCCTTGAAGTATGCTCGACAATAACAAGGTCATTATCGAGAATACCGGCCTCAATCATACTCTCGCCGGAAACACGTAGCATAAAAAGCTCCTGATTGGACTGAATATAGCTTAAGGGGAGGGGGAAGGTATCCTCCAGGTTTTCATCTGCAAAAATAGGCTGCCCGGCGCTAACCTGCCCAAGAATGGGGATTTCCACCATCTCTTTGAAAGAAAGGGGGGAGGGGGCATCCTCAAAAATAATTTCTAAAGCCCGGGGCTTGGATTTATCCCTGCGGATATAGCCTTTTTGCTCCAAGGTAGCTAAATGGCTATGAACGGTAGAGGGGGAGCTTAAACCAACGGCCTCTCCAATTTCCCGCACGGAAGGCGGGTAACCCTTGGTTCTGATTTCTTCCATAATAAACTCTAAAATTGCCTGCTGACGCTTGGATAAATCTAAATAATCCATAAAATTAACCCCCTAAAACAGCCTTAATAGAGTTTTCTTTATTTTAGCATAAATTAGTAAAAAAATCAAACATTTGTTCTAAAAACTATTGACAGGGAACAAATGTTCTGATAATATAAGCATAAAAGAGAACAACTGTTTGGGGTGAGTAATTAAATTTAAGCCCTAGGGATTTATAAGTCGTTTTTAGGCATTAAGGCAGCTTGGGAGGTTAATATGTATATGAATAGTAAAAATAAAACCGCAACTGGGGCCCAATATAATAGGGATAGATTAATAATCAGAAGGAAAAGGCGCAAGCCGCGTAAGCTTTCTTGGCTGATATTGCTTATGGTTTTAGCCCTTATAATTACAGGTATTAATTCGATTCTGCCGGATAATGCAAATGCCAGCGAAGTTTTAGACCAAAGGCCGATGACGCAGGTTATTGTAAAAGACGGAGATAATCTTTGGCAATTATCAAAGGAGTATCAACCTAATTATAAAGGGGATATCCGAAAAGCTATTTATGAAATTAAAAAGATTAACGGCCTTAAAGGCTCGGAGCTCCAGCCGGGGCAAATTCTTTTAATACCGATGGTTTAATTTATTAAATAATAAAAAGCCCATCCTTAAATCCGCCGAAACGGAATAGGAGAGGGCTTTTAATTTATATATACAGCGCGGCTATTTAGGGATATCTATTTACTAATGTCTTGATAACATCTTTGTAACTTCCGATAATATATATTATGTAAACTTAGCTCCGCTAAGCTTCGGTTCTGAAGGCTTTATTCTTACTTAGTTTTAGTAAATTTATGCAACCTCTCTAGCAGGCAATAACCAAAACATGATACTATGTCAAGTATATAGAAGTTTTTTTCCTACTCCCCGGAATATTTCTCTTTAGGCAGCCCTTATTTTTTCTTTTTTCTCCTAAGTTTTTATTATATTATTTCTTCATTATTTTTTATTGCTTTTACCTATTAATTTTATTCATCAATTTCTCCGCTTAAATTCCAGGTTTTAGCTTCGGTTATTTTAACCTTAATTATTTCTCCCGGCAAGGTGTTTTTCTTGGGGAAAACAACAATTTTATTTTGCTCTATGCGGCCGCTAAAATACCGGCTATTGTTTTTACTCTCCCCTTCTGCCAAAACTTTTAAGGTTTTACCGATTAATTTTTGATTTAACTCTAGGCTGATTCTATTTTGCACCTCGCTAAGGGCTTTTAAACGCCTTCTTTTTTCGGCTTCATCTACTTGGTTATCCATTTCCGCCGCCGGCGTTCCGCTGCGTTTTGAATAAAGAAAGGTATAAGCCGCATCAAAGCGGGCCTCTTTTATAAAATCAAGGGTATTTGAAAAATCTTCCTCAGTTTCACCGGGAAAGCCAACAATAATATCGCTTGTTATGGCGGCATCCGGGCACTTTTCCCGGATTTTTGCCAGCATATTTAAATAGCTTTGGGTTGTATAGCCTCTATTCATTTTTTTAAGGATTTTATCACATCCGGACTGTAGCGGTAAATGAAAATGCTTGCATATCTTGGAATTATTTGCGATTGTATCCAGTAATTTAGAGTTAAAATCTCTGGGGTGAGATGTCATATAGCGGATTCTTTCCAAACCCTCTATGGCAGAAACCTTCTCTAAAAGCCGGGAAAAATCCCAATTATTATCTAAATCCTTGCCATAGGAATTGACATTTTGGCCAAGCAATTGAATTTCTTTACAGCCTTTATTTGCCAGGGCTTTAATTTCTTCTATAATAAGCTTGGGGCTGCGGCTTCTCTCCCGGCCCCTTACATAAGGAACAATACAATAAGAACAAAAATTATTGCAGCCGTAAATTATGCTTACCTGCGCTTTAAAGGAAATATTAAGCTTAGCCCCGGCAAATTGAGAAAAGGACATATCCCGGCCGTCATAGCACTCATCAATATCAATTATAGGGCCTGAGCCGGCTTTAACTTCATTAATATATTGGGGCAGCTTAGCCAGAGCAAAGGTACCGATAAGAATATCTATATGCCCTGCTTTATTCATCATAAGCTGGGCGGCTCCGGGCTTTTGAGGCATGCAGCCGCAAACGGCGATAATGCAATTGGAATTATTCCTTTTATTATGCTTAAGATTGCCGATAAAACCCCGGATTTTATTCTCCGCGCTTTCCCTTACGCAGCAGGTATTAACAATAATAATATCGGCAAGGGATATAGATTCCGCTTTTTCATAGCCTGCCTGCTCCAGCATTATGCCAATTAAAAGAGAATCGCTTTCATTCATCTGGCAACCAAAGGTTTCTATATAATATTTCATTAGCGGTATTCATCTCCTAAAAACATTCCTAAAAATTCAGCTATATAATCCAAATGCCTTCTATGGGCCTATCCCCGGTTAAGCCTGAAATCTAAGACCTGTAATTGTAAATATTCCCGATTATTAAAGAAGTTAAGATTAATTGTATAGGCTATATCTAAAATAATTTCCGGCGGATTTGGAGCATTATTATATTCATTGCCATTATTTATAAGAGCCTGCCAAATATTTTCCCCAAAACTGCGGGAAATAAGCTCTTCTAATTGGTTTTTGCCATTAAAAGAAATAAATTCATAAAGATTATTCTTATTCCCAAGAGAAAAACAGAGCTTCATAACCTGCTTATCCTTACCCAGCAAATTAATTTTAATTAAATTCAGTTTTTTCCAGGCAAAGGAGGGTTTTTCATTACCTTTGCCAAAGGGGCCTAATTTTTGAATTTCATTGGCGAGCGCTAAAGATGCCTCCCCCGGGTGTAATTGGGCATCTATACGCAAAACGGGAATCATATCCTCATCGCTTAATTGGCAATCACTATTAAGGCATTCTTTTAATAGGGGTATATTCTCTTTTTTTATGCTTAAGCCGGCAGCCATGGGGTGGCCGCCAAAGGCCTCTAAAATATCCTGCCAGCGGCTTAGGGCTTGGGTAATATTATACCCGGGAATAGAGCGGCAGGAACCCCTGACAATGTCGGTATTAGCGCTATTAGAGTTATTACAGTTATTATTACTATTGCCATTGCCGGAAAGTATTATAGTAGGCCTAAAGTGTTGCTCTTTAAGCCTGCCGGCAATTATCCCTGCTACGCTTTCGGGTATTTCCGCGCAATAAAGAACCATAATTTTATCTTTAATTACTTTATCTTTAATTATTTCCTCTTTTTTTAAAGCGGCCTGGGCGCAAACTAATCCCTGATTTGTTATTTCCTTACGGTAATTATTAAGCTCCACTAAATGGCGGGCGGTTTCCTCAGCCTTAATAATATCTTCGCTTAAAAAAAGCTCCACCGCCAGGGCGGCCATTTCCAGCCTGCCCGAGGCATTTATACACGGCCCCAGAATATAGCCTATATGGTAAACCCCAATCCCTTTGCTAAGAGGCTCAATGCCGCTTTCTTTCAAAAGGGCAATAAGCCCGGGGTTTTTTGTATTTAAAAGAGCTTGAAGGCCTTTTTTTACAATTATTCTATTTTCATTAACCAGCTCCATTAAATCACATATTGTGGCAATAGCCGCAAAGGGCAAAAGCTGATTATTTAATTCGCCCCAGCTTTTCCCCAGCTTTTCATAAATAGCCTGGCTAAAGCGGTAACAAATCCCCGCGGCGCAAAAACCTTTAAAGGGGTATCTGCAATCGCCACGCTTAGGGTTCACAATTGCCAAAGCAGAAGGCAGAAAATCCCCGGCCTCCCCTGCCCCGTTTTCTTTTTGCAAAATGTCATGGTGGTCAAAAATAATTGTTTTTAAACCCAAAGAATTTGCATATTCAATTTCCTCATGGGCGGAAATACCATTATCACAGGCTATTATCAATTCCGCCCCCTGGCTTTTTAATAAAGCAAGAGCATCATTGTTAAGGCCGTAGCCCTCATTTTCCCGGGAGGGTATATAATAGCTTAAATCCCCTCCAAGGGCGCTGAGGGTTTTATGTAAAATTACCGTAGCGGCAATCCCGTCGGCATCATAATCCCCAAAAATTACAATTTTTCTTTGATTATGAATATACTCTAAAATTATCTCGACGGCTTTTTCCATATCCTTAAAAAGCAACGGGGAAGCAAGAGAGAGGCTTTCATCTTTAAAAAAGTTAATAATTGCCTCCTCGCTATTATAGCCCCTAACTGCCAGTATTTTGCAGATTATCGGGTTTAAGCCCAGCTTACGGCTGAGAGAATCAATATTCAGAGAAGTTTGTTTCAGCATCCATTTTGACATATTAACCCCCAAAGCTAAAAATGCATATTTAAAATAAACCCTCAGTTGAGTTCAACTGAGGGTTCTTGGCTACTTTTTACCGGCGGCGGCCGGTATTTGCCTTGGACGGTTCCTGAAATTAATAATTTCCAAAAGGAAGGAGCCCGCAAGGACTAAAGAAGAGTAGAAGCCGGCAAAGTTACCTAAAATTAAAGCAAAGGCAAAGATTTTTGTGGTTTCACCGCCAAAGAGCACCAAAGAGAATAAAAAGATTAAAACTGCTATAACAGTATTAATGGAGCGAGCCAAAGTCTGCCTTATGCTGGCATTAATAATTGAGGCATAATCCACCTTGGAGCTTTTTTGATTGCGTATATTTTCACGGATGCGGTCAAAAATTACAATGGTATTATTAATGGAATAACCGACAACCGTTAAAATAGCGGCGATAAAAGCGCTGTCTACCTCTATTTGAAAAATCGAAAAAACGCTTAAGGTAACTAAAACATCATGGCATAAGGCTAAAATCGCAGCTATTGCATAATTAAATTTAAAGCGTATAGCAATATAAATCAGCATAAAAACCAGGGCAATTAAAACGGCGTTCCTGGCATTTTTTACAAGTTCGCGGCCTACTACCGGGCCAATTAACTCCGTACTTTCCACATTAAGGGCGCCAAATTTTTCCTCTAAAGCAATAAGCATATTCTGGCTTTCCTCATTTGACATTTCTACAGTACGAATATTATAGCTATTATTTGAAGCCTCCTGAATCATAGGAGTTTGGGAAACGAATTCATTAACAACCTCCCGAATATCCCCCGGGTCTACCGCTTGCTCAAAGCGGATTTGCACAATTGAACCCCCGGTAAAATCTATACCGGTATTAAACCCCTGTAAAATCATGGATATAATTCCGGGGATAATAATAAGCAAAGAAATTATATACCAAAGCTTTCTTTTTCCTGTAAAATTAAACATTTTATCCCCTCCTTATGCTCCATAATATTTGGTATTTGATAAAGACTTAACGGCGGATGTCCATTTAATAATTGTTTTGGTAAAGAATAAGGCTGTAAAAAGGCTTACGACAAGCCCCAGGCTTAAGGTAAGGGCAAAGCCTTGAATTGAGCCTGTGCCGAATTTAAAGAGAACTAAGGCCGCAATTAAAGTTGTTATATTGGAATCTAAAATAGTGGTTAAAGCCCGTTTAAAACCGGCCTCAATGGCTGCCCTCAGGGATTTCCCCGACCGCAGCTCTTCTTTAATTCTCTCATAAATAATTATATTGGCGTCTACCGCCATGCCGATAGAGAGAACAAAGCCCGCTATACCCGGAAGGGTCAGGGTAACCTTAACCAAAGCCATTGCCCAAAGGAGGATTATGGCATAAGCAATCAGGGAAATATTTGCCAAAACTCCGGGAATTCTGTAATAGCCTATCATAAATGCCGCCAGAACCACGGCGCCGATAATAAAGGCCGCAATGCTTTTATCTAAAGAATCCTGCCCTAAAGAGGGGCCGACGGTGCTTTTTGAAAGTATTTCAATATTAACCGGCAGGGCCCCGCCCCTTAATAATGCGGCGCTATCGGCCGCCTCCTCAAAGGTACTGAAGCCGCCGGATATAACCGCGGAGCCATCCATAATTGCATTTCTGACAACGGGCTCCTGAATCATTTTGCCATCTAAAAAAATTCTCAAGGGCTGCCCTATTAAACGGGCGGTAGCTAAACCGAACTTTTTAGCCCCATCGGAGGTGAACTCCAAAAGAATTTCATTTTCATTTTTACTGTTAATTTGAGCTTTAGCGGTTTTTAAATCCGCTCCGGTAACAACAACAATGCCGTCGGGATCAATGAATTCCAGCTGGGCCGTACGCCCCAAAAGCTCAATGGCTTTATCCGGGTCTTCAATACCCGCAAGCTCCACTATGAGCCTGTCATTACCCTGGCGCTGAATTATAGGCTCAGAAACGCCAAATTCATCTACCCTTTTACGCATTACGGCGGTAAGCTTGTCCATATCATCACCGGTAACGCTTTGGCCCTCCCGGGGGACTGCCTGCAAAAGCACCTGAGCGCCTCCTTGTAAATCGAGGCCTAAATTAATCCTCTCTTTTATAGGCCCGATGGAAAAAATTACCGCGGCGGCTAAAATTATTAAAAGCAAAAAAAGTTTTATGCTGCTTCCGCCCTTCATGCTGCTACCTCCTTTGTTTGCAAATGCCAAAGAATATTATACTATTTTTTTATAAAAAATGTCAAATATCACTTATAAGCCGCTAAAAGCAAAAATTTTTTATTAACATGTTTTAAGTAAAAAAAATAGGCCCTTAAGGCCTATTCATTATTGGGTGAAACAATCCCGCTGATGGAGGTCTTTAATAATTCAATTTCGACTTTATCGCAAACTTTAAGCCAAATTGTTTTTTCTTTTATTCTGGTTACTCTGCCCAGAATGCCCCCGATGGTATAAATCTCATCGCCAACGGCTAAATTATTCATCATATCAGCCCGCTGCTTTTTTTGTTTGCTTTGAGGGCGGATAAGCAGGAAATAAAAGATTGCCACAAAAAACAAGACATAGGCAATTGGGATCAAATTCGGATTCATCTTTTCACCACCTTAAAATTGTATATATTTAAATACTAAATAATATTATAACATAGCTTTAGTTTCAACGCTACATAATAAAATCCTGCCAAAGGAATTGGCCTTGCAAAAATTTTATTTATGGTTTTTTTACTTGACTCTATATGATTATATTTGGTATAATTACAAGGCTGAATATTTATAGGGGTATAGCTCAATTGGTAGAGTAGTGGACTCCAAATCCATTGGTTGAGGGTTCAAGTCCTTCTGCCCCTGCCAGGTTAAAGTCATGTATGAGGGTTTAACTCATTCATGGCTTTAACTTTTTATCCGATAAAATAAACCTTATAAATACGGATTTTTAGCTAATAGTCCAATTAATAAATTCTATTTTTACATACCGATTTGTATAGTATTATATCCATAATTTTTATTATCATCAAAAAACACCTGCTTACGGTTATTAAATCGGCAGGTGTTTTTTATTTTTATGCCTTAAAGACTATCTCACCGTTTACCATGGTAAACACAGCTTTAACACTGGGGATATCTTGGGCAGCTATGGCAAAAAGATTTGCGTCAAGGACAACAATATCCGCAAATTTCCCCGTTTCAAGGGTTCCCATAAGGTTTTCCCTGCCGCACTTTTTAGCTCCTCCCAATGTATAGGCCCTTAGAGCGTCAGGAAGGGATATTTTTTCCTGAGGGCTAAAACCGCCTTTAGGGGTCTTATCAGGGAAAAGTCTGTTTATCGCCTGATAAATTCCATTCATGGGGTTTTGACCAACCACCGGGTAATCACTGCCAAAGGCCAGAATTGCGCCATTTTTGGCAAGAGAATTAAGGGGCCAGAGGCGATTAGTTCTTTCTATTCCCAGCACCGGCAAGTAAGAAAAGCTCTCATAACTGCTATTTAAGGCTAAATGTTCCGGCTGCATAGAAGCAATAAGCTTATTTTTACCCATTCTGGGAAGATCTGAAGGGTCAATTAATTCCAAATGCTCAATAGAAAGACGGCTTTTGGTAAAACCATTAGCTTTAATTGCATTTTCATAGCAATCTATGGCAAATCGAACCGCTCCGTCTCCTGTTGCGTGAAGATGAATATTATACCCCAGCTTCTGATAATAAATAATTCTTTCCGCTGCCAGCTCATAATCCAGGGTAGGAAAATCTTTAGGCAAATCGGGGTTATCCGCATAGGGGGCCAGCATCATTGAGGTGTGGCTTGTAATTACGCCGTCAAAAAATTCTTTAAGCCCGTTATGAATAACCTTACCCTGATTAAATTCTTCTTTAAGGGCCAGAGTATATTCCGGATCATCAAATAAATTATTGGCAAAATGGATTCTTAAAGTCAGTTCACCGTCTTCATCCATTTCCCGCCAGATATGAGGGTAACCGTCATTATTCCCAAAGCATGGCAGCATATCATTTACGGATGTTATGCCAAAAGCTGCATAATCCTTCAGGCCGTTTTTATACATCCATTTACGCTTTTTAGGGGAAAAGCTAAAGCCCTGTTTAATAAAAGGGGCTAAGGCAAATTCAGCCAGGTATCCGGAAGGCTCCCCGCTTTCATCATGGAAAATTTGGCCAAAATCCGGATCCGGGGTATTTTTATTTATTCCGCATTTTGCCAAAGCAACAGAGTTTACCCACCCGGCATGGGCCTCGGAATTTAATAATAATACGGGCTTATCCGGGAAATATTCATCCAGGATGTTTTTATGCGGGGTACGCTTATCATCCCAGAACAAACAGTTAAAACCATAGCCCAGCAGCCACTCGTCTTCCTCATATTCATTTTTATGTTCCTCATAATAACTTTTAAGAATTTCGGCGCATTCCCGGGCTGATTTTGTTTCATATAATAATGGCTGTATTGCCATCATACAGCCGTGGCTAAAATGAACATGGGCATCATGAAAACCTGTCATAAGCAGCTTATTTCCAAAATCCATTATCTGCGTATGTTCATTTTTTAAGGCTAATACCTCCGCTTTTTCACCCACAAAAAGAATTTTGCCTTCGGCAATTGCAATACCGCCTTCCTCAGGGGTATCCTTAAGGCCCGTAAATATATTATCGCATAAAAGAATATAATCAACAGTCTCCGCTTTCATGGCTCACACCCTTTCTAAAATATAGGAGGCGGTATAACCGCCCCCTATTATAATACAGGCATTTATGCGGTCATATTTTCGGCCTGAATAGCTTTTTTATACTGCTCTTCATCATATACCTTAATTTCATCAAACAAAATGTCAACATTTTTATCTTTGGGGAAGGCAAAGCCGCCGATTATATGGACAAGGGCATTAACCCCTACCCCAACAATGCCGCCGCTGAAGCCTAAGATTGTATAACCGCCGACCGTCATAATAATTGTGACGGAAAAGCCGATTAAAACGCTGAAAATTGCGGCCCATTTATTGGAGCGCTTCCAAAACAGGCCTAAAAGAGTTAACGGAACAGCCTGTATAATGCAGTCACAAACCAGCATTTGAATTTTATATAAAGCAGGCAATTCTGTTAATGCTATAAAGAGGCAGAATATGGAATAGATAACTGAAGTCCATCTGGCGAGTCTAAAGCGATCCCCGGAGCTCATATTGGGCTTAAAGGGTTTAACAATATTTTCCGAAATAATTACGGCATGGCTATTCATAACCACAGAACACATACTCATTCCGGCTGCAATAACCATAACCCCGGCAAGGCCCATAAACAGAGGCCCCAGGGCTTTATCAGCCAGGATAAAATACGATACGCCGTTTTGCATTCCCGCGACTACGTCCGGGAATAAAATAATCCCTAAGCCGACCGCCATAAGTAAAAATGTAACAACAGCCGTTAACCCAATACTCAATACTGTACTCTTTTTTATATCAATAACATTCTTCATGGTGAATATGCGCGTAACATAGCTGGGATAACCCATTGTAGCCAAGGCGCCGGCCAGGCAAACACTGGCCCAGTAGCCGTAATGGCCGCCGTTGGCAATTGTAAGGTTTTCCGGAGCGGCCTGAAAAACGGCTTGATATAGTGGCCCAAAGCCCCCGTACATTGTGTAGATAATCGCAATAAGCCCGAAGGCCACAACTACGCTGGAAAGAAAACCTTGAATAACCTCGGTAATCGCCACTGCGCGCATCCCGCTGTAAATAATATATAAGGCAACAACAGTGGTAACAAGTACAGTGCCGAATTTATGGCCGATTGCCCCGTAAGTCAGGCCCTCCATAACAGTTCCCATGGCGGAAAATTCCATAAATACCCAGGGGGCTTCAATAAATACAACTATACAGGCCATAAATAATGTAAAACCTTTGGAGCCGAAGCGCAATTGGAAAAAGTCTGGCTGGGTAAGGAGATTATGGTTTTTACCCCAAACCCATAGTCTTTTTGCAAATACATAGTTTAAAATAAAGCTAAAGGTTGTGTATATTACCAGATATTGGGCAAATAGACCGTCTGTTCCGGATAAAACAAACCAGCTTGTAAAAATACTGCTGATAAGCATTAAGCCCATTAGGGACATAAACATAATAATCCAGCCAAAAGTACGGCTGCCAACAGCAAATTCTTCAATATTCTTTTCCCTTAACTTACCGGTTTTTGTTAAAAAAACGGCGCCGAGAATTATAATAAAATAAACAACCAGGCAGCCAACGGCCACGGCAGATTTCATACCCATAGTCTATTCCCCCCTCCCCGTATACTTTTTATCGAAATAATAAAGAACGCCCATTGTCAAAACACCTAGGAAAGTAAAAAGAACAATAAAAAATTGAGAAAGAGGCATAAAACCTACCCAGATATCATTGCGGTCGAATAAACTGATGATTGGCGGGCAAATCAAACAAAAGAAAATTATTAACAAAACAGAGCCGCAAATTGCATAGAGCCGTTTAACCTTTCTTGCGTGATTTTCCATCCTTTGACATCCTTTCTTTTTTAAAATTTAGATAACTCTACCCCCCTTTCTGAATACATGCTAAATTCTATATACAAATAATAGCATCTGGAGTATAATACATATCAAGTATAAAGTTTTTCAATTATTATCTTATTTAGTGAGTCGACTTCAGATTTATAAGAGTAACTTTTTGCACTCGTTTAGTTTAGTAAAGAAAGGAATTAAAATGAAAATTGGAGAACTCGCAAAAATAACCAATTTATCAGTTGATACCATTCGCTACTATGTTAATCTGGGGCTTTTAGTTCCGGCTAGTGAAAGCAAACAGTATTCCTTTTCGGAAAAGGATATTCAGGATTTAAAAATTATTCAGCGGCTAAAAGGCTACTATTTTTCTTTAAACGATATTCATACGATTATCTCCTTTAACCGCATTAGCAACTTAGAGGATTATGGAGATATTGAAGATTATCTGGAGTTTTTTATTCAAAAGAGAACAGAGTTGCTTAGTCAAAAAGAAGATCTTGAATCTACCATAAATAACCTTGAGGAAGATATTAAATGCCTGGAAAAAAAGTATAATTGTAACGGCAAAAAATCCGGCGTGCCCTTATTCTTTTTGGATTATCTTTTTTGTCCTCAATGTAAAACATCTTTAAAGCTGACTAATGCTGAAATAGAGAATAAAGAAATTCTTTCCGGCAATCTTTTTTGTGATTGCTCCTATAAAGCAAAAATAGAGGATGGCATTTTAATTACCGAAAAAGAATACAAAAATACTTATGATTTTGCCGACCCCGACAGAAACTTTTTTAAAAGGGTCTCCCCTTCTCTTATCAGCCTAATGCAAAAATCCTATAATTGGATTTTGGATCAATTGGAAAATATTAATTTAGACGGCAAAATTATAATGGAAGATCATATGAATGCGTATTTTTTTCTCTATCCCAATATAAACAGCGTAAATAAAAACGCTTATTACATTGTAAGCGATAAATATTTAGAAATGGTTAAGCTTTATAAAGAGCGTATAGACCGGCTTAATTTAGATTTAAAAATTTTATATATTTGCGACTGCAGTTTTGCCTACCCCTTAAAGCCTGAAACAATTGATATATTTATTGATTTTTATTCCAGTAATGAATATGCCTCTTTTAATAAAGATTATTATTTAGAAAAAATTACACCCCTGTTTAACAGGGATGTCTCTGTTTTTGGCACATATTTGCATTTTGATAAGGGCAGCCGTTCCGCAAAGGAACTGGCAAACTTCTACCCGGAATCCTATGAAAACAACTTTAAGCTTCCCTATTTTAAATATCGTTATTTGGAAAACGGAGGGTATAAAGAAAAACTCTCAAAAGTTATTGGTTATACCCTGGATTCCGGTACATATCATAAAAAAACCGAAAACGGCTATAATGAGGCCTTTTTATTTCATGTTCCAAATGAGAAAATGCATTTATACTCTTATGTATGGCAAAAAAAATAATCTAAACTTTTCTCTCCGATTCAAAAGGCTACTTCTTACTATAAACTTATAAATATTAAACTTAAAAGGGCCCCTCTTGGCATGGGGCCCTTTTATTTTTATAAATCCGCTCTTTTTTTAATCTCTTGAATTTCTTCCTGTATTTCCCTTTCTAAAAGGGCAATTCTCTCATTTTTATCTTCCGAGTTAAGCAGCCCTTTAAAGCGGCCCTGGAGGCTTAAATAATCTTCAAGAGAGCTTAGCTTGGTTTTACCGCTGATAATACCCGCCGTAGGGGGAGAAAAATTAATTTTACCGTCAACAGCCTCAAATAATAGCCAGGCCCCGCTTGTAACAGCCATTTTACTTAATTTTACCGTATGGGAGGAAGGGAATTTCCACCCGGGGTAACAGGGAGCAAGAATTTCAATATATCTGAAGCCCTTTGTGTTTTTTGCCCGAACTAATTTATCGTAAAAATCCCCCGGATAGGCCAAGGAAGCCGTGGCCAAATAAGGAATTTTATGATCCAGCATTATAAGGGGCATATTCTTTTTATATTGCTCTTTACCCCCGGGTGTGGTTGTGGTAGAGGCAAAACGGGGGGTGGCTCCGCTTCTTTGCACGCCGGTATTGCTGTAAGCCTCATTATTATAGCAAATATGAATATAATCATCATTTCTTTCCGCGGCGGCGGATAAAGCCTGAAGGCCGATATCATAAGTGCCGCCGTCCCCTATCCAGTTAAATACCAGAGGAGGCTCCCCTTCTAAGCGACCCTTTACTTTTAGGGCCTCATAAGCATAGGTAATTCCCGCAGCGGAGGAGCCGGCTGTGGCAAAGCAAATATTAAAAATAGGGTAATTAAAGGCCGCCTTGGGCAGCATGCCAATTGAGGCCACACTGCAGGAAGGAGTCATAAGACATACGGCATTAGGGCCGAAGGCCTTGCCGACTATACGCAAAGCGGAGGTTGCGGGGCAGCCGGCGCAAGCCCCTCCCCCCTTCATAACAATTTCATCATTGGGTAAATTCTTAATAGCAGTAACCATAACAGCCTCCCTTAAGCTTCACGGCTTAGAAGCTTTTTAATTTCATCAGCCATAAAGCTGCCGGGCAAATCCTGCCCGCCTATGCCTATGGATTTATTTTTAATCTCAATTTCGGATGCCCTTTCATAAAGGGCTGTTTTGCATTCCGCCCCTAAAATTCCGCAGCCCATGCCAAAGCTGTAATTCCTGTCTAAAACCACCAGGGTACTGCCGGAAGGCAGAAGGCGGGATAAATACTCCCCGGGGAAGGGCCTGTATAAGCGCAGGCGGATTGAGCCTATTTTTAAGCCTTCTTTTCTTAGCCGGTCTATTGAAAGGCGCATTTCCGTCGCCATACTCCCCATGGATAAAACAAAAATTTCGGCATCCTCACATTTATATGTTTCAAAGAAATCCCCATTCCACATTCCGGTTAAATCCCGGTACTCCTTTGCCGCATCGGCAATAATATCAAAGGAGTTCATAATATCCCTTTGCAGGGTAGCCCTGTAATGAGCATAGGGGTTTTCAGGGGTTACGGCGGAATATACATTGGGATTTTTAGGATCTAAAACCCAAAGAGGCTTACGAACACCTAAATAAGAATCTATAACCTCTTGAGGGGGGGTATTTATATTCATAATACAATGAGAGAGAATAAAGCCGTCTAAATTAACCATAACCGGTAAATTAACCGTTTCGGCAATTTTATAGGCCTGAATTGTGGTATTATAGGCCTCCTGCAAAGAGCCGCAATATAATTGCAGCCAGCCGGTATCCCTTTGGGAGAGGGAATCATTATGATCCACAAAAATACTCCAAGGGGCAAAAACCGCCCGGTTAATATTAGCCATAACTATGGGAAAGCGCCCCCCAGAGGCCATATGCAAAATTTCATGCATATATAAAAGCCCCTGAGAAGAGGTGGCGGTAAATACCCTGGCCCCGGTGGCGGAAGCCGCCACACAGGCGGCCATGGCGCTATGCTCCCCTTCCACAGGGAGAAAACGGCAATCCATTTCTCCGTTTTCAACCATACTGGCTATTTCCTCAACAACGCTTGTTTGGGGAGTTATGGGATAGGCGGAAACAACATCCACCTTGGCCGCCTTTACCGCATTGGCAATAATATGGCAGCCTGTATCTAAAAGGGTTTTCATTTTCCTCAATCCTCTCTTACCATGGTAATGGCTTTTTTAGGGCATTCCTCGGCACAAATACCGCAGCCTTTGCAATAGGTCAGGTCTATTTCCAATGTATCCCTGTCTATAACGGCATCGGGGCAATGAACCCAGCAAAGCAGGCATTTTATGCATTTATCATGGTCGAGAACCGGCCTTAAAAACCTCCAGGAGCCGGTTTTGCCCCCCGCCCCCTCCATGGGGAAAGATAGGGGTAAAATATTCGGAAAATCTTTGCTGTTTTTATCTAAAGCCATTATTTGCCGCCTCCTAATATAGTATTATAGGCAATGGCGGCAACCTCCCCATTGCGAATGCCGGTTTTACCCGGCCATTTTTCTTCCATAGCCCGGCGAATAGCCTCAAGGGGCAGGCCTAAATGGGCGGCTAAAGCCCCGGCCAAAGGAATATTAATATATGGAACACCCCCGCTGACAAGGCCTTCTTTAATGGCTATGCCTGTGGCGTCAATTACTTTAAGGGGGTAATTTAATTCAAATTTTTCCGGAGCATTAACAATAACCGTACCGTTTTCTTTAATTCCCTGAGCAAGAGCCGCATCTAAAAGTTTAATATTATGCAAAAGTAAAATATCGGGGGTATAAGATTGGCTGTGAACATATATTTCCTCATCGGAAATTCTCACCAAAGCCCTTACAGGGGCCCCCCGCCTTTCCACCCCGAAATGAGGCAGGGTTTGCACTTTTTTACCGGTTTTGACGGCCGCAGTAACCACCAATTCCCCTAAAGTAACAATGCCTTCTCCGCCATAACCGTGAATTCTAATTTCTAACATTATGCCACCTCTAAAAAAAGCTAAGTTTATTTTTTAAGAATATTTCTTACATAATCAATAAATTGAGGGAAAACAATACCCGGTTCTTCCAGGCCCTTATTCCATCGTTTTGTCCATTCCAGGGAAACATAGCCTTCAAAACCGTCATTTTCTAAAATTTTTAAAACTTTATTATTAGGGATATCCCCTTTGCCCATTAATTTATACTCAGGCATACCGTTGATTGCCATAATAGAATCCTTCATATGCAAATGCCTGATATAAGGCTTTAAATTAGCATAGGTTTCCTCCACCGGCTCCAGGCAAAAACGGTAAGGATGATGGACATCCCATAAAACTCCCAGCTCTTTATGGTTTAAAGTTTCCAATAATTCCCCAAGGAGGCTGGAATCGGAAAAGATCCCATTACTTTCCAAAAGCACGCTAACATTTTTGCCTGTGGCATAATCTGCCAATTCCAAAAGGCCGTCGGCAACAAAGGCAATATCAATTTCCAGCTCCGGCTGGGGGTTTGGGTCCCCCATTACTCTTATATAGGGGGTGCCCAGGGCAAAAGCCAAATCAATATATTCTTTGCCGGCTTTTATATGCCCGGCGGCATTCTCTTTATCGTTTAAATAGCAGGCCGTGCTTAAGCAGGGAATTTCCAGGCCAAGCTCTTTAAGGCGCTCTTTGGTTTTAGGCAAATTTGCGGCGCTGAAATAAGGGCTTTTAGGGGCATAAAGCTCTTGCCCGATTCCCCTTATTTCCACCCCGTCATAGCCTAAATCCTTAGCGGCAGCCATAACATCGGCCCATTCCCAATTAGGGCAGCCCAGGGTAGAAAATGCAAATTTCATATTCTTACCTCCCTTTAAATGTACTCAAAATGCATCCAAAATAAATCCGCATAAATATATTCTTGCTTCCGGGTAAATAATCAGGCCGTTTCTATGGAATCATCATCCTCAAGATGCAGCTTTTCAATGGCCATTTCCCGCAGCTTGTATTTTTGAATTTTCCCGCTGGCCGTCATGGGGAAACAATCTGTAAACAGCACATAGCGCGGGGTTTTATGCCTTGCCATATGGCTTTTTACATATTCTTTAATCTCGTCTTCGCTTATGCTTTCCCCTTCTTTAAGGATTATATAGGCTGCAATTTCCTCTCCGTAATCCTTGCTGGGGGCGCCGATTACCTGAACATCCTTAACAGCCGGGTGGGTATAGATAAATTCTTCAATTTCTTTGGGGTAAATATTTTCCCCCCCGCGGATAATCATATCTTTAATTCTTCCGGTTATTTTAAAATAGCCGTTTTCACCCATAGTGGCTAAATCCCCTGTGTGGAGCCAGCCCTCTTTATCTATGGCCTGAGAAGTTGCCTCAGGCATTTTATAATAGCCCTTCATAATGCTGTAACCGCGGATTAATAATTCCCCCGGGGTATCGGGGGGTAAATCCACCCCTGTTTCCGGGTCTGCAATTTTTACCTCTATATTAGGCAAAGCCCGCCCCACGGTAGAAACCCTCAGCTCCAGGCTATCGTCTGTGCGGGTTTGGCAGCAAACAGGGGAAGCCTCGGTAAGGCCGTAGGCAATGGTAAGCTCAGTTAAATTCATTTCGTCCACAGCCTGGCGCATTACCTTTATAGGGCAGGGGGAGCCTGCCATAATACCGGTGCGCAAAAGAGAAAAATCAAATTCTTTAAACCGGGGATGCTCCAGCATGGCAATGAACATAGTGGGAACGCCGTGTACCGCCGTGCATTTTTCTCTTTCAACGGCTTCCATTACTTTAAGAGGCTGGTAATAATCAATGGGCACCATAGTAGCACCATGGGTAACAGCGGCTAAAATTGCCAGCACACAGCCAAAACAATGGAAAAAGGGAACCGGAATACAAAGCTTATCCTTATAGGTAAACTCCATGCAATCCCCAATACTTTTGCCATTATTAATAATATTATAATGGGTAAGCATTACCCCCTTGGGAAAGCCGGTGGTGCCGGAGGTATATTGCATATTAATAACATCATGGCAATTAAGGCCGGCCTGAATAGCCTCTAATTCTTTATCGTCAATATTTTCACCCAGTTCCTTAAGCTGGTTCCAATGGTACATACCTTTGGGGGCTTCTTTATCCCCCACATAAATAAGGTTTTTAAAGAAGGGCAAATTATCAAATTCAACTTTATCAGGCTCGCATTGAGCAAGGTTTGGGTTAAGTTTATTGATTATACTTATATAATCAGAATCTTTAAAGCCGTCAATTAAAATAAGGGTGGTGGAATCGCTTTGCTTAAGTAAGTATTCAACCTCATATTCTTTATAATTTGTATTAACGGTTACTAAAACCGCGCCGATTTTAGCGCTGGCAAACATTGCCACCATCCACTCAGGGTAATTGGTGGCCCATACCGCAATATGATCCCCTTTTTTTATCCCCAGGGCTAAAAAGCCCTTGGCGGTTTCATTACAAATATCTCTAAACTGGCTGTATGTTTTTCTAAAGGGTCTGTCGGTATAGAGAACAGCATCATGATTGGGGTGCTCTGAGGCCACTTTATCAAGCAGGCCCCCTAAGGTTAATTCCCAAAGCTTATCCGGCATCCAGAATATCCTCCTTAAAGATTGTAAGTTGTAGAATAAAAATTGCAAGCAGAATAATTAAGATTGCAAATTGTACAATGAATATATTATATAGTAAAAATAAGCCTCCGTCAAAGGCAATATCTATAATTCGCTTGCCAAAAAGCAGCCTTATAAATGCTTTGTGCAATGCTTATCTTTGGCGGCGGCGGATAATGGCGGGTAAGGGGGGTATATCACGGCAGGGTATTTTAATCAGCTGCCGGGGCCTGTTTGCGGCCTCAATGCTTTTGCCGGCATCATCCAGAATAAGCCTGATTTTTAAGGAAATATCCTCAGCCTTTGGGGTAATTATTTCTATTTCATCCCCCACTTTTAAATGATTCCTCTGCTCCACGGTTAAGAATTCTCCGTCCGCCCCGTGAACAATGCCTGCAAAATCATATTCCCTTATATAATTGCCGTCATCATAACGGTATTCCCCGCCTTTGGGGGGCTTAAAAAAGAAGGCCGAGGTATAATCCCTGTGGCTTACTTTTTTAACTTCTTCAAGTAAAAAATCAGGCAGAGTATAATTTTCCCCCTCCTCCCAGGCGGCATCCAAAGCCAAGCGGTAAGCTCTGACAATATTTGCCACATAATAAGCGCTTTTATTGCGGCCTTCAATTTTTAAAGCAGCGGCCCCGCTGGCGATTATTTCTTTCATAAAAGGCAAAAGGCATAAATCTTTGCTGTTGAAAATATAGGCGCCTTTATCATCTTCCTCAATTGGGAAGTATTCCCCCAGGCGCTTTTCCTCCCTAAGGGCATAATTCCAGCGGCAGGGATGGGAACAATCCCCTAAATTGGCATCCCTATTATTTAAAAAGCTGCTTAAAAGGCAGCGGCCGGAATAGGAAATGCAAATTGCCCCATGAACAAATATTTCCGTCTCAAGGCCTGCGTTTAAAGAAATCTCTTTAATCTCTTCAAAAGAAAGCTCTCTGCCTAAAACAATTCTTTTGGCCCCAAGGCCGGCCCAAAATTTAGCCGAGGGTAAATTAATATTATTAGCCTGTGTGCTAATGTGAATGGGAATATCCCCGGCATATTCTTTTGCCAGGGCAAAAACCCCCGGGTCGGAAATTATCAGGGCATCCAAGTCCATTTTCCCAACAGCCTTTAAATAGGCGGTAAGCTCTTTTATTTGCCTATTTCTGGGGAATATATTTACCGCCAAATACAGCTTTTTATTCAGGCTATGGGCAAAATCCAGGCCGTTTTTCAATTCTTCAAGAGAAAAGTTCCCGGCATTTGCCCGTAAAGAGAATTCTTTGCCCCCCGCATAAACACAATCCGCGCCGTAGGTAAAGGCAAAGCAAAGCTTTTCATAATCCCCCGCAGGGGCTACAATTTCCGGTTTTCGGCCTTTCATAGATACTCCTTATTTGCTGATTTAAATACTTTATTTACTGGTTTAAATACTTTATTTACTGATTTAAATACTTTCTTTTTGCCGCATTATGCTCTGCAAGGGTTTTACTGAAATAATGCGAACCGTCGCTTTTAGCCACAAAATAGAGGTATTCATTATCTTCAGGGTAAAGGGCGGCTTCTATGGCGGCCTTGCCGGGGGCTGCAATAGGCCCCGGGGGCAGGTCCTGATTTTTATACGTATTATATGGGGATTCTATTTCCAAATCCGCATATAAAAGCGGGTTTTTAGGTTCGCCTAAAATAAACTGCACTGTTGCGCAGGATTGCAAGGCCATTTTAATTTTAAGCCTGTTATGAAAAACACCGGAAATTATGGGGCGGTCTTGGGCAACTTTGGCCTCTTTTTCTATAATGGAGGCCAAAGTGATTATTTCCAAGGTGTCCATATTTAACTCTTTTGCTCTATCACGCCATTGGTCTTTCCAGATTTTATCAAATTGGCCTAAAAGCAAATTAAGAATATCCGCCTCATCCCACTTGTAGCTTATCATATATGTATCCGGGAAGAGAAAGCCCTCCAGGCGGTTTTCCGCCCCCTTGGGGGGCAAATAGGCGTAGGGGAAGTCTCCGTTATTGGCAAGCTCTAAAAAAGTTTCTAAATCTATTAAGCCCTGGGAGGCAAAAATTTCTCCGGTTTGCTTTACGGTAAGCCCCTCGGGTATGGTTATCCTAATTTCTTCGGCTAATTTACCGGCTACCAGCTTTTCGGCAATATCCTCCAGGGTTACAAGGCCCTCAAAGGAATAAAGCCCCGGCTTTAATTTATTTTCAATCCCCTGCTTTTTGGCATAAAGGCTAAAGGAAATTTCATGCCTTGTAAGCCCTGCCCCGTAAAGCTTTTCGGATATTGCCTTTGTATTGCTGCCTTGGGCAATATTTACCTCAGTAATGCCATTTAGTGTAATTGGTTTATCTAAATTGCTGTACCATTTAGCAATAAAAATAATCCCCAGCAAAATAAAAAGGCCGGTAATTACGGCAATTCCGGCAAAATTCAGCTTTCTTTTTCTCTTTACTCTTCTTGCCAAAGCCTGCACCTCCACTTCTGCCTTTAATTATACACTTTGTCTAATCTTAGAACAAGCGATAGATTATAATAAAAAGCCCGGCAAGCCGGGCTGCTTAATAAAATATAAATTTAAAAGTTTAAAAATAAAATATTTAATATTCGTCGTCGTCAATATCCCCGGTCTCTTCATCCTGGGTTTCTTCTTCTATTATTTCATCATAGGCATCCGCAACCCTATTCCATTCCTCATCACATTCAATATCGAAAAGAACTTCCTCTTTTGTTTCTTCATCGATACCGAATTTCATAATTATGGCCTCATTGGTATTGGCGTATTCCTCACTCATGGGTATTAAAACTGCGTATTTTTCATCCTCTACATCAAAAATTGCCTCAACCTCAAATTGATGTTCATGGCCTTCCTCATCAACTAATGTGATAAGCTCGTTCATAAAAGCACCCCCATCGCAGTATGTTGATTTATTTTATCTTAAAAGATATTTAAAGTCAAATATTATATATTATTGCAAATATTTATTTATTTTATTTTTGATTTAAGAAATCTAAATAACCCTGTAAAATATAGGCGGCAGCTATTTTATCGATAACTTTTTTGCGCCTAAGGCGGGAAACATCCCCCTCTAGCAGCACTCTTTGGGCGGCCACGGTGGATAGCCTTTCATCTTTATAAATAATCTTTAAGCCGGTAAATTCTTTTAAGGCCAATCCAAATTCCCTGGCTTTTTCAGCGGAAGGCCCTTCGCTGCCGTCCATATTTAAAGGCAGGCCTATAATTATTTCCTCAACCTCATATTTTAAAATTATTTCTTTTAAGGCCTCTAAATCCTTTTCCGGCTTGCGCCTTCTCAGGGTTTCAAGGCCTTGAGCCGTCCAGCCCAAAGGGTCGCTTAAGGCAATGCCGATATTTTTTTCTCCAATATCTAAGCCCATTTTACGCATAAAAGCACCTCATTAAATAAAAAGCGGCTTTAGGCCGCTTTTTATCAGTCTATATCCTTAACATAATAGGAGAGCAATTCCTCTATAAGCTCATCTCTTTCAACCCTGCGAATAAGGCTGCGGGCCTGCTTATGGCTGGTAATATAAGCCGGATCCCCGGAAATTAAATACCCTACCAGCTGATTTATAGGGTTATAGCCCTTTTCCCTTAAGGCGGCATAAACCGCTTTTAAAACATCGCTGGGGTTAAGCTCTTCTTCTTTTCTTACATCAAAACTCATGGTTTCTTCAAAATTACCTGTATTTGCCGGCATACCTAATTCGCCCTCCTTTGCCTTGCTGATTATAAATTATGCAGCCAGATTATTCTTGCATTCAATACTATTCTCCCGCCTAGGGGGCTTTCCCTTTATAAATACAAAGTAAAAGTTAGAATGGGGAATATCTATTCATTTAATAAAGCCCAGGCGGCCTCAATGGCTTCGGGTATTTTTGCAGTATCCTTGCCCCCTGCCTGTGCCATATCTCCCCTTCCCCCACCTGCGCCGCCGCAAACAGCGGCAACGGCTTTAACTATTTTACCGGCATGAAAGCCCGCTTTCTGAGCATTTTCATTGCAGGAGGCCACAAATACGGCTTTATCCCCGGCATTGGCGGCTAAAACAAGAATATCTAAAACATATTTTTGGCGCAGGGTATCTAAAAGCTCACGCAGGCCATTAATACTATCAGTCTCTTTGGCATAGGCGGCTAAAACCTTTAAGCCTTTAATTTCCCGGGCATTCTTGGCCATATCTCCAATAGAGCCCTGGGCAAGGCCGGCCTTAAGCTTATCTATCTCTTTATTTTTCTCTTTTAAATCGCTTACCAGCTTTTCCGCCCTATGCAACAGCTCATTGGGGGCCGTTTTAAAAACAGCGGCCAGTTTTTCAATAATTTCTTCCTGTTCTTTATAGTAATTTAAGGCATTTTCCCCCGTAAGCATTTCTATACGGCGCATACCGGCGGCTATGCCTGTTTCGCTTATTATTTTAGCCAGGCCAATTTCTCCGGTAGCGCGGCAATGGGTGCCCCCGCAAAGCTCCTTGCTGTAATCCCCTATGGAAACCATACGTACAATTTCCCCGTATTTATCTCCAAAAAAGGCCATTGCTCCCTGGGCTTTTGCCTCTTTAAGGGGCATTTCCCTGCAGGAAACAGGGATATTTGCCAATATATGCTTATTAATATCCTTTTCAATCTCTTGGATTTCCTCAGGGGCGAGGGGCGCAAAATGGCTGAAATCAAAGCGGAGCCTGTCTTTATCCACAAGAGAGCCGGTTTGATGAACATGCTCCCCTAATACTTTGCGCAAAGCCCGGTGAAGCATATGGGTTGCCGTATGATTGGCAGCCAAAGCCTGCCTTTGGCCGCAATTTATTTCTGCTTTAACTTTTTGGCCTAAAGCAAATTCGCCGGAAATTACTTTAAATTTATGGGCAATTACCCCATTAGGCAGCTTTTGCGTATCCAGTATTTCCATTTTGCCGCTTTGGCCGCCGATTATCCCCTTATCTCCAGCCTGGCCGCCGCTTTCACCATAAAAAGATGTTTTATCTAAAACCAGCCAGCCTGTTTCATTTATTCCGGCATTTTCTTTAAAAGCCCCTTTAATAATCAGGGCTTTTATTTCTCCTTCGGCATCAAGGGCGGTATAACCCGTAAATTGGCTGGCATCATAGGAGGCCAAAAGCTGGCCCAGCTCCGCTATTTCATCCCCGCCGGCGGCTTCCCTTCTGGCATTTTTAGCCAGCTGCCTTTGCTGGGCCATTGCCTTATTAAAGCCTTCCTCATCTACCCTCAGTCCGTGCTCCTTACCAATATCTTTAGTTAAATCCAGGGGAAAGCCGTAAGTATCGTAAAGCATAAAGGCATCCTTGCCCTCCATTACACTTTGGCCGGCTTTTTTTACCCGGGAAATTATTTCCTCCGCAATATTAATACCCTCTTCCAAAGTTGCCTGAAAGCGCTCTTCTTCGATTTTAATAATTTTAGAAATATTTTCGGCCTCTTTTTTCAGCTCGGGGTAGGCGTCAGCCAAAGAATCCGCAACATAGGGAACCATTTTATATAAAAATGGTTCGTTTAAACCTAAAGCCTTGCCAAAGCGAGCGGCTCTCCTTAAAATACGCCGGAGAACATAACCTCTGCCCTCATTGGAGGGAATAATACCGTCATAAATTAAAAAGGAGCAACTTCTGCTATGGTCGGCAATAACTCTAAAGGCAAAGCCCTCGGGGCCGGGATCATAGCTTTTGCCGGAGATTTCACAAATAGCCTCAATAAGGCGGGCAAGCAAATCTGTATCATAATTGCTTTCCACCCCCTGCAGGATTGCGGTTACCCTCTCCAAACCCATACCCGTATCTATACTCGGGCTGGGCAAGGGCGTTAAAACCCCTTTTTCATCCCGGTTATACTGCATAAAAACTAAATTCCAAATTTCCATATAGCGGTCGCAATCGCATTTGCCGATGCCGCATTGGGGAGCGTCACAGGTATAGGCCTCTCCCCTATCATAAAAAATTTCGCTGCAGGGGCCGCAGGGGCCGGTATCCCCCATAGACCAAAAATTATCCTTAGCCCCGATAAAGAGAATTCTCTCATCATCTAATTTAGCTATTTTTTTCCAAAGCTCCGCAGCTTCATTATCTTCTTCAAAAACCGTAATATAAATTCTCTCTTTATCCAGGCCGAGAACATCAATAATAAATTCCCAGGCATAGGTAATGGCATCTTCCTTAAAATAATCCCCGAAGGAGAAATTCCCCAGCATTTCAAAAAAAGTATGGTGCCGGGCCGTTTTGCCTACCGTATCCAAATCATTATGCTTCCCCCCGGCTCTTACACAGCGCTGGGAGCTTACCGCTCTTGTATAGGGCCTGTTTTCCCGGCCTAAAAAAACATCTTTAAATTGCACCATGCCGGCATTTGTAAAGAGCAGGGTCGGGTCATTATATGGAATTAAAGAAGAGCTGGGGACATGGGTATGGCCTCTCTTCGTAAAATAATCAATGAATTTTTGGCGGATTTCCCCTCCGGTAATGGAATATGTTTTCCCCTTTAACAACATAAAAATCTCCTCTTTGTTTATATTTTAAAGCTAATTTTTTATCTGTATACTATTCTACCATTTTTTTCATCTTTGTACAGTTTAATTAGCTAATTTCTTTCCAGGATACAGCACAGCTGTAAATAAAAGCCAGGATAAGCTTAAAAGCCGCGCCGAAGGGAACCGCAAGCACCATTCCCCATATCCCAAACCAGTAGCCCCCTGCCAAAACAATAAATATTATGCTTAAAGGATGAAGGCCTATTCTATTGCCGATAATTTTAGGGGAAATTACGGCGCTTTCTAATTGCTGAATAATAACTAAAACAATTATTGTTAGTACCGCTAAGCGAAAGCTGTCTAAATAGGCCAGTATAATAGCGGGCAAAGCCCCTATAAAGGGCCCAAAATAAGGGATTAAATCCGCCAGGGCCATAATTAAGCCCAAAAATAAGGCATACCTTACGCCAATTATTTTTAAGGCAATAAAAGTTAAAAACCCCACAATAAGAGAAACTAAAAAATAGCCGTATAAAAACTGGCGGATTAAATAATTAATATCCCCGGCAATGCGTAAAATTTCCGGCCTGTGTTTTGGCGGCAGCCAGGCTGTTAGAGTTTTTTTTATGCTCCCGGCATCTCTCAGCATATAATAACTGAGCATAGGAGCGAGAAGAAAGCTTAATAAAAGCTTTAAAAAAGTAAAGACGGAAAAAACCATATCCCCGATTCTGCTGGCAATTTGGGCCTCCCCCTGAGCTAAAGCCGAGGAAATAGCCTTGATTATATTTTCCGGCAAATGGAATTTCTCCATATTTTGATTAAAGGTAAGCCACCAATCGCCTATTTTTCGGCTTAAATCCGGCAGGGATAAAAAGAGCTCCTGGGCGTCTTTTAATAATTCCGGCAGGGCAAAAAATAAAAGCAAATAAAAAAACCCCGCTAAAGCGCCGTATATTATTATAACAGAGATTAAAAGGGGGATTTTTTTATTAATTAAAAGCCTCACCAGGGGTAAAAATAAATAAGAAAGTAAAATACCCAAAAAAAACGGCAAAACAATATCCCATAATAAAAAAATAAGCCAAATTAAAATGCCTAAAAAAACTAAAAAAAGACCGTTTACTATATATGTTTTTTGCTTTTTTCTCCAAACCAAAGATTAAAACCCCCATTATTCTTAGAAGTCCCGGCGGGCCGGAACTTCTAAGAATTTTAAAGCTATTAACGGATTTTATCGGCAATATCCTGCCCCATACCGCATATAGCATTACCGGCCTGTTTTGCCGCTCTTCTGGTAACATAAGCCATATTGCGGCGAAACTTCCTCATATTGGGCATAGACATTTGAGTCATCCCCATACCGATAGCGCCGATTATTGTTCCGGCAAGCATCCAGTTATACCAGTTATTATGCCTTCTCATTTGCCTTCACCTCCTGAAATTTGTAATAAGGTTCCATCCTCGCGGATACTGAAAGCCTCCGCCTTTAAATTAAATTCATTAAAGCAATTGCGGCAATAATAGTATAATGTAGATATTTTGCCTATTTCCCTGCTGCCGCATACCGGACAAAAAACCATTTTTACCTCCTTTTTATGGCAATTTCTTCACTCAGCTCAAATTATTAAAGTCTGCCTTATAATCGTCATTATAGTTAAAGTTTTCTTCATAAAAATCTCCCCCCCGGTTATGAATATTCTGCCAGGGCAAAAAATCTCTGCGGCTGTATAAATCTCCGACTAAACCGCTGGAAACCTCAAAACCGGCAATTTTACCGTCTTTAAAAAGAATATCGGCAACGGTTCCCTTATCCTGTCCCTCAAAAGTATAAAGCTTACTGCCAACCCAGCCCTTTTGCCCAAGAGTTTCGGATTTTTTGGGTAAACGCTTTATATGGCTTTTATTAGGCACTATAACCCCTTTTTTTGTGATTTGCTTTATATTTTGCATATCCACATAAAGGCTTTTGGCTATTACACCGCCGGCCTGAATAACCAAACCGCCGACATTTCCGGTAAAATCATCCACCAATAAATCTAAAACTCTGCCGATTTCCTCCCTTTTATTTCCGGCAAGCACTGCTAAACCCCGAATTTCCCTGCCTTTAAGCATAAAATCACCTGCCTTATTCATCTACCTATATTATGGCCCAAAAAATAAAAAAATTGCCGCCTTCTTATGGAAAACAGCAATTAAAGTAAAATTTTTTTAAAATTTAAGGGTTTCCCTTATTTCCCCTCCCCCGATTAATATATCCCCCTGATAAAACACCGCCGATTGCCCCGGGGCAACGGCCCTTTCGGGGGAATCAAATTCTATTAAAACACTATCCGGGTTATTTTTTAAGGGGCGTATTCTGCCTTTAGCAGGCCGGGAATTATACCGCACTTTTATTTCAACCTCAAGCTCATCTTTTAACTCATCAAATAATAAAAAATTATTTTTAACGGTTCGGGCAAAGGGGGTATAAATATCCTCCTCTTCTCCGACTATCAGGGCGTTTTCCGCTAAATTTAGGGCAATAACATAAGACGGGCGGGGAAAATAAAGCCCAAGGCCTTTCCTTTGGCCGACGGTATAATAAGGCAAGCCCTCATGCCTGCCGATAATATTGCCGCCTTTATCTTTAATAGGCCCGGGGGAAATCCTTTTACCCGCCTCGTCTGCTAAAATTTCCCGGTAATTACCCTGATTTATAAAGCAAATATCCTGACTATCCTTTTTTTCTGCCACCGGCAAATTCCAAAGCCTTGCCATGGCCCTTATTTGCTCTTTATTAAATTCCCCTAAGGGGAAAACCGCCTTTGCCAGCTGCTCCTGGCTTAATTGATAAAGAAAATAACTTTGGTCTTTGGGAATATAGGCCGCCTTTTTTAAAGCAAAACGCTTATTTGAAAATATTTTGCGCACATAATGCCCGGTAGCCAGATAATCCGCCTTTAATTCCTCCATTAAGGGCTGAAAAACCTTGAATTTTATGGCCTTATTACAAATAACGCAGGGGTTTGGAGTTAGGCCGGAAAGATAGCTTTCTTTAAAATAGCCCAAAACCTTTTCTTTAAATTCCTCTTTTATATTCAGAACATAATGAGGTATACCCAGGCTTTGGGCAACAAGGGCGGCCTCGGCAGGGGCATTCCCCAAACCGGTATCCATGGTAACCCCTATAATATCATGGCCTTCTTTTAAAAGTAGGGCGGCGGCAACGGCAGAATCCACCCCGCCGCTTAAGGCTAATAAATATCTTTTTTTCATTATTCTCCCAGCTTAATTATAAAAATAGAGCGTATGCGCCGGGCATACGCTAAAAGGCAAATCAGGCCTGTTTCTTTTCATAGTCTTCTATGGCGGCCCTTAGGGCATCCGCCGCTAAAACAGAACAATGGACTTTAACCGAGGGCAGCCCCCCTAAAGATTCAACTATTTGCTTATTAGTAATGCTTTTTGCCTCTTCCAGAGTTTTGCCCTTGGCCATTTCCGTAAGCATACTGCTGGAGGCTATGGCGGCGGCGCAGCCATAGGTTTTAAAGCGAATATCTTTTATAATATTATTTTCAACCTCCAAATATATAAAGGTAGTGTCTCCGCAGGCCGGGCTTTCCACCTTGCCAAAGGCATTATGCTTAATATCCTCGCCGCTGTTACGGGGATTATTAAAATGCTCTATAACTTTTTCATTATACATTATTCTTTCCCCCTTCAAAACCCAACTTTTATACTAGGGATTATATTATCACCGGGGCAGGTTTTTGTCAATAAAAGAGAAATATTTTATTTGCCGCCAAAGTTTATTTTGGCGGCTTTAAGGGTTTATCCCCCTTAGCCAGGCTTTTTAGATACTCTTTAATTTTATTTTCTTCCCCTAATTCATGGGGGGTATAATAAATTTTATTTATAAGATTATCCGGTAAATACTCCTGGGGAGTATAGGCATTAGGGTATTCGTGAACATATTTATACCCCTTGCCGTGGTCAAAGTTTTTTGCTCCGGGATAGCTTGCATCCCGTAAATGCATAGGCACACCGCTAAAGGGAATTTGG
Organism: Clostridiales bacterium; assembly: GCA_040767605.1. Lineage (GTDB taxonomy): Bacteria > Bacillota > Dehalobacteriia > UBA4068 > UBA4068 > JAXGOI01. The sequence goes on along the minus strand of JAXGOI010000001.1, from coordinate 161,073 downwards.
GCTAAATCCCCCTGAGCCTTATTAATGCCCAAATAAGCGGAATTCGATTTTGGGCTGCCGGCAATATAAACTGCCGCCATAGCCAAAGGAATGCGGGCCTCCGGCAGGCCGACCATATGGGCGGCATCGGCTGCGGCCATTGCCACTACCAAGGCCTGGGGGTTTGCCAGGCCTACATCCTCCGCCGCGCAAATTACCATGCGCCGGGCAATAAATTCCGGGGGTTCCCCGGCCTCCAGCATACGGGCAAGCCAGTGGAGGGCGGCATCAGGGTCTGAGCCGCGCATACTTTTTATAAAAGCCGAGGCTACATCATAATGCCAATCCCCGCTTTTATCATAGGCAATAATTTGCTCCTGAATACTCTCAGAGGCAATATTTATATCAATTACAATTTTGCCCTCAAAATCCGGCTCTGTGGTAAGTACCGCAAGCTCCAGGCCATTATAGGCATTTCTGGCATCCCCCAGGCTCATATTTGCCAAATAATCCAGGGCATCCTCATCTACTTTAAGCTTTAAATTGCCAAAGCCCCTTTCCTTATCAATTATAGCCCGCTTTAAAAGCTCTGAAATATGCCGGGGTTCCAGGGGCTCTAATTTAAAGATTCTGGAACGGGATAATAAAGCCTTATTAACCTGAAAATAGGGGTTTTCGCTGGTGGCGCCAATTAAAATTAAAACGCCTTCCTCCACGGCGGGTAAAAGAGCATCCTGCTGGGTTTTATTAAAGCGATGAATTTCATCAATAAAAAGCACGGTTCTTCTGGCATAGAGCTTGGCCTGCTCTTTGCCGCGGCTTATAGTTTCCCTCACATCTGAAATACCCGCGCTGACGGCGGAAAGGCGGATAAATTCACTTTTTGTGCTATTGGCAATTATTTGGGCCAAAGTAGTTTTGCCGCTGCCGGGGGGCCCGTAAAAAATCAAGGAAGAAAGTTGGTCTGCTTCAATTGCCCGGCGAAGCAAACGCCCTTTGCCTATAATATGCTCCTGCCCTACCAGCTGGTCTAAAGTTTGAGGGCGCATTCTGGCAGCCAAAGGGGCTTTTTTTGAAATTAAATTCTCTCCGGCTAAATCAAATAAATCCTTCAAAAAATTCACCGCAATTCCAGTTAATCTTTATGAATAAGCTCCCTGATAGTTAAAGAGGCTAAAATAAGGCCGGCCGCCGCCGGAACAAAAATCATACTGGCGGGAACTCTGCCGCTTTCTTTATCCTCTTTAAAGGGCCTTTCCTCACTGTATACTACTCTAACCCCCTTTTCAATGCCCTGTTTGCGTAAATTTTGCCTTATTTTCCTGGCTAAGGGGCAAACCGAGGTTTGAGAAATATCTCCGATTTTCAGCTTCTCCGGGGCCAGCTTATTCCCGGCCCCCATTGATGAAAGTATGGGCAGGCCTTTTTTTACGGCATAAATTATCAGCTCTGTTTTTGCCGGTATATCGTCAATTGCATCTATTATATAATCACACTGGGGAATTATACTTTCCATATTTTCGGGCTTTAGCTTTTCCCGGATAATATTTATTCTGCATTTAGGGTTAATATCCTCAAAGCGTTTAGCCAAAACTGCGGCTTTAGCCTGGCCGACAGTAGAAAAATAAGCCGGCAGCTGCCGGTTTATATTGCTATATGCCACAGTGTCAAAATCTATTAAGCTAAGGCGGCCGATGCCGGAACGGGCAAGGCCTTCCGCAGCCCAGGAGCCAACCCCTCCCAAACCGCAAACAGTTATATGGGAGCTTTCTAAAATTTTATAGGCCTCATCGCCGATTAGCATACGGCTGCGCAAAGAAGCCTCATTTATATCATTTAAATTAAGCGTATTATTTATATCCATATAAGTACTCCGAAATTATCTGGGGTTTTTAATCTGCTCTAAAACTTCTGTAAAATACGGGGGCAATTGGCTGGAAAAATCTAAACTCTCACCGCTTATGGGGTGCTTAAAACCTAAAAAAGAGGCATGGAGCATTTGGCCCTTTAAATTAAAAGGGCGGCGGCGGGGCCCGTAAAGGGGGTCCCCCACTACGGGATGGCCCAAATGGCTCATATGCACCCTTATTTGATGGGTTCTGCCGGTATCGAGGCGGGCTTCAATCAGGGTAAAACCGGGGTAGCGCTCTAAAACCTTATAATGAGTAATAGCCGCTTTGCCGTTTTTGGTCTCCACCGCCATTTTTTTTCTGTCTCTTAAATGCCTGCCAATGGGAGCATCTATTAAACCGGCAGGCTCCGCCATTTCCCCATGGAGGAGAGCCGTATAAATTCTGATAACACTTCCCTCTTTACTCTCCCCTTTACTCTGCTTTTTAACTTCCTCATTTCCCTGGCTTTTCCATTGTTTAATTAAAGCCAAATGAGCTTTATCGTTTTTAGCGGCTACTAAAATACCTGAGGTATCTTTATCCAGGCGGTGAACTATACCCGGGCGGTTAATTCCGCTAATGCCGGATAAACCCCCGCAATGATTCAGGAGGGCATTAACCAAAGTGCCCTTAAAATGGCCGGCAGCGGGATGAACAACCATACCCTGGGGCTTATTTATTACAATAATATCTTCATCCTCATAAAGAATATTTAAGGGAATTTCCTCCCCCAGTATTTGCGGCTCTTCAATATTTGGGAGATTAATAATAATTTTATCCCCGGTTTGAGGCAAATAACTGTTTTTAGTCTCTTTGCCGTTAACGGTTATTTCCCCCTCGCGGATTAAACCCTGCAAGCGGGAGCGGGATAAATCCGGCAAATATTTGCCTAAATATGCATCCAGGCGCCGGCCCTCTAGATTTTCTGCTATAATTATTTTTTTTTGCTTCATAGTTATTTTCTAACCTTCTTTTGGTTTGGGTATATTTAAGCTTTAGGTTTTTCCTCCGCGGCTAAAAAGACTGTCTAAATCTTTGCTTTTAAAAAGCATATGCCAGAGAATAATCCCCACGGAAAGAACAATCAGGCAATCCGCCAAATTAAACACCGGCCAAATTCTGAAATCTAAAAAATCAATTACCCAGCCGTTTATAATTCTATCGATTAAATTACCCGTTGTACCTGAGGCGAGTAAGGCAAGGGCAACTTTTAACCCTTTATGTTTTTGGGGCAATTGTTTTAAAATATAAAACATAAATAAAAGAGCCGAAAAGGCAATTATAATAAAAAACCAGCTTTTGCCTTCTAAAATACTAAAGGCCGCCCCGCTGTTTCTGGCATAGGTAATATGAAATACCCCCGGGATAAGGGGAACACTTTCTAAATATTTAAAATTAGTCCGAATAAAAACCTTGCTTAATTGGTCTAAAATTATTCCCGCAATATATATAAGCCAGAACATTAGCCGCCTCTTCTCCTTCTGCTTTCCATGCTGCTTTGCCCTATAATTATAGCAAAAAAGGTAAATTTTGTATAGCCTACACCCTCGCGCCCTGGCTCATTTCCACATAGTGCAAAAGCTGGGCGATAAAATCCCCAATTATGGGGAGGTTTAATAAGTTTAAGCGGTTTAATATATATACAGCCAAAAAACCCAATAAAGTAAAACCAATGGCAAAACCAAAACCTCTGGCAACGCCTGCAAAAAAATTTATGGCAAAAATTCTTCTGGGCTTATGAAGTATTTCCACATATTTGCCGAAGTTTAAGCGTTCAAAATAGGCGGCCAGCCATTCCATACGGCTTAATAATAATTCTGGGGAATTAGTCTCCCCTAAAATACCTTTATCTTCAAGGCCGTTTAAGGCCTTTGGGGCCTTTATAAATTTCCCCTTATTTTTCTCTTTTTTTAGACTATTTTTTTTAAAGCATTTTTTTATCATAATGCCACCCCAATTTAATAAAACCCGCTGTTTAGCTATTTAATATAGAATGCTTAACTTGATAAAATTATATCCCCGCCATTAATAAATTGCAAATTAAGGCGGAATAAAAAAAGCACAGGGCATAGCCCTGTGCTTTTAAAGTTTATACTTATTTTACATTACCTGTAACCATGGCCAAAAGCGCCATTCTGGTAGGCAGGCCATTGCCGGCCTGGCGGAAATATGCGGCGCCTTCATAGGCATCAACTTCAACTTCAATTTCATTAACTCTGGGAAGGGGATGAAGAACAATAGCCCCGGGTTTAAAGGTTTTAACCATTTCGCCGGTGAGGATGAAATGGTCTTTAACGGCAAGGTATTCCTCAACAGTGGCAAAACGCTCTCTTTGAACACGAGTCATATAGAGAATATCGGAATGACGGGCGGCATAGGCCAAATCATTGCATTCTTCAACAGGGACATTTTTAGCTTTAAGGGCATCAACGATTTCAGCAGGCATTTCCAAGCCCTTGGGGGAAGCCAAAATAATTTTAACATTATAATGGGCAAAAACATCAACTAAAGAGTGAACGGTGCGGCCGTTTTTAAGGTCGCCGGTTAAGGCTACGGTAAGCCCGTCTATACCGCCTTTTTCTTTAAAAATAGTATAGGTATCTAATAAGGCCTGGGTGGGGTGCTGGCCGGCGCCGTCTCCGCCATTTATGACGGGAATATTGGCGGCATTAGCCGTAACAAAACGGGAGCCTTTTTCAGGGCTTCTGCAAACAATAACATCAGCATAATAATCAATAACGGTAATGGCATCATGAAGGGTTTCGCCTTTGGCGGCAGAGGATGTCTGGGCGCCGGCAGCTTCGGTAACAGTAATAACATTACCGCCTAAACGCAGCATGGCAGCTTCAAAGGAAAGACGGGTGCGGGTGCTAGGCTCAAAGAATAAGGAAGCCATAATTTTACCGTCCATATCATAGAGACGCTCTTTGGCGATTAATTTACTCTCATAGTAGCCGGCGGTATCGACAATCGCTTCTAATTCTTCCTTGGAAAACTGGGCGATGTCAAGGACATCTTTGCCAACAAAACGGGCAAGCATTTCTTCACTGGGCTTATTAAACTTTCTCATACATAATCCTCCTAGAATATATTTAGTTGATTTTTCGGCCAATTATTAACAGAGGTTAAAACCCTGCTAAAACCCATATGGTATAACAAAGATATAATTCTGCATTTAGAAAAAAACTCCTTTATTTTTGGATACAAAATAAAGATTTTTCTTTATTTAAATCTATTTAAATTTTCTTTAAACCCTATTTAAATTTTACTGAGCCCCTGCCTAAACTTTTCGGAATAATATTTATTTATTTTTCATAACCCCGGCGCAGCGGCTGCATAATGTGGGATGCTCAATATCATTCCCAATTGTTTCGCTATAAATCCAGCAGCGCTCACATTTTTGGCCCTTGGCCGGTAAAATTTTAATTTCCAAACCCTCCCTAGCCTCCACAGGTTTATTAAGCACTACATTTGAAACAATAAAAATCTTGCTTAAATCGTCTTTTATGCTTTCCAGAAGGGCATATTCCTTTTGGACGGGGTTTAATTCAACTTCGGCATCTAAAGAATGGCCAATCAGTTTATCCCGGCGGGCATTCTCCAATTCCTTGCTTACTAAATCCCGAACAGCTAAAATATCCTCCCATTTATTTTCAAGGGCTTCATTATAAAGAGAGGTTTCCGCCCTCGGCATATCCAAAAGCTGTACGCTGGCAGGGGCATTAGCGTCTTTAGGCATAAATTTATAAACCTCTTCGGAGGTAAAGGCTAAAATCGGGGTTAAAAGGCGGATAAGAGCATCCCCGATTTTATACAGCACCGTTTGAACAGAGCGGCGTCTTATATCATCGGCTAATTCAGTATAAAGACAATCCTTTACTATATCCAAATAAAATGAGCTCATATCCACAACGCAAAACTTATGAATAGCATGGTAAACAATATGGAATTCATAATCCTCATAGGCTTTTAAAACCCGCTCCGTCAGGCGGCTAAGTTTAATCATGGCCCAGAGGTCAAGCTCAGGCATATTTTCATAGGCCACGGAATTCTCCGAGGGGTTAAAATCATATAAATTACCTAAAATATAGCGGCAGGTATTGCGGATTTTACGGTACGCCTCCCCCACCTGCTTCATAATCCCGGGGGAATTGGCTAAATCGGAGCGGTAATCCGTTGAGGCAACCCAAAGCCTTAAAACATCCGCCCCGAAATCTTCAATAACTTTGGCGGGGTCAATGGCATTGCCTTTGGATTTAGACATTTTATGGCCTTTTTCATCAACTAAAAAACCATGGGTAAGCACCTGTTTATAAGGGGCTATGCCCCTGTTTGCCACGGAAATACATAAAGAGGAATTAAACCAGCCCCTGTGCTGGTCGCTGCCTTCTAAATAGAGGTCGGCCGGCCAATGATGATCCCTGCGATGCTCCAAAACGGCAAAATGGCTGGTGCCGGAATCAAACCAGACATCCATGGTATCGCTTTCCTTTTCAAATTCGCCGCAGCCGCATTTGGGGCATTTTAAACCCGGCGGCACAAGCTCTTCAGCCTCTTTGGCAAACCAAACCGAGGACCCCCCGGCCCGAAAAAGGCTTTGTAAATGTTTAATGGTTTCATCATTAATAATAGGTTCCTGGCAATTTTTGCAATAAAAAATAGGTATGGGTACCCCCCAGGTGCGCTGACGGGAAATACACCAATCGCCTCTGTCTTTTATCATATTATAAATTCTGTCATGCCCCCAGGAAGGAATCCAGCGAACCTTATCCACTTCTTCCAAAGCCTTTTGGCGGAAATCATCAATGGAGGCAAACCATTGCTCCGTGGCCCTGAAAAGTATAGGGGTATTGCAGCGCCAGCAATGGGGGTATTGATGCTCAAAAAGATTAAAATGCATTAATGCGCCGCATTCATCCAAAGCCTTAACCACGGCCTTATTCCCGGCCTTGGTATCCAGCCCGGCAAAAATCCCGGCCTCCTGAGTAAAGCAGCCCTTATCATCTAAAGGAGAAAGAATTTCCAAATTATAGACTTTGCCGATAATAAAGTCGTCCACCCCATGGCCCGGGGCAGTATGAACACAGCCTGTACCGGCCTCCAAAGTTACATGCTCCCCTAAAATAAGGGGGGATTCCCTCTCAAATAATGGATGCTGATAGGTAATATATTCTAAATCCCGGCCTTTATATTCGGCTAAAACTTTATACTCCGTATTCTCCCTGCCAATATCTTTACAAAAAGAGGCAAATAAATCTTTAGCAACTAAAAGCTTTTCCCCTCTGCCCTCTGCTAAAATGTAGTCAAAATTTGGGTTTAAGCAAATGGCTAAGTTGGAGGGAATTGTCCAGGGGGTTGTTGTCCAAATTACAATATAGGCATCCTGAGGCAGCTTGCCCTTGCCGTCTTTAATCTTAAATTTAACAAAAATAGACGCCGATTTATGGTCATGGTATTCTATTTCCGCTTCGGCTAAGGCAGTTTCGCAGCTGGGGCACCAATAAACAGGCTTTAGGCCCTTATAAACATAGCCTTTTTTAGCCATTTCCCCGAAGGCGCCTATTTGAACCGCCTCAAATTCAGGATCCAAAGTAAGATAGGGATTATCCCAATCTCCTCTGACCCCTAAACGCTTAAATTCTTCCCTTTGAATATCCACATATTTTAAGGCATATTCCCGGCAGCGCTCCCTAAACTCTACTTTGCTGACTAAATGCCTGTTAATCCCCAAATCCTTAATGGTTTTTTGCTCAATAGGCAGGCCATGAGTATCCCAGCCGGGGATAAAGGGGGCATTAAAGCCCGCCATGGATTTATATTTTACTACCATATCCTTAAGAACTTTATTCAGAACATGGCCTAAATGAATATTGCCATTGGCATAAGGAGGGCCGTCATGAAGGATAAATTTTTCTCTATCCTTATTTTTTGCGGCAACCTGATTATAAATATCCATATCCTGCCAGATTTTTAAAAATTCAGGCTCCCTTTGGGGCAAATTACCCCTCATGGGGAAATCCGTTTGAGGCAGATTAAGAGTATCTCCGTATTCCATATTACACACCCCTTAGTTTAATAAAAAAAGAGCCCTCATCCCTGGGACGAAGAGCTCCGCGGTACCACCCAAATTGCCCGGTTTTAAACGGGCCTCTTAAACGAATAACGGTCGCTTTCCGGATACCGCTAAAATTTCGCGATATCGGCTCCAAGGTGATTTAAATTCAGCTTCCGCATCCGGCTCACACCGCCCCGAACTCGCTTTTGCTTTCCCTGAATTCCGTCCTTTTCATAGCTTTTAACTATTTACATACCGATATATTATATGCTTTTTTTTAAGGCCAGTCAAGCTTGGCTAAGCTAAAAATAAAACTTAATAAATTCCGGGCCGGATTATTTAAAATTTATTAAAGTCAATTTAAAACCGCATAATCAGGCGGAGAATTAAATTCTCTATAATTTGGAGTAAAATCAAAGCAATAATCGGAGAAAAATCCACACGCAAGCCAAGCCTGCCGGGAATAATTTTGCGGCAAAGGGAAAGCAAAGGCTCTGTCATTTCGTAAACAAAACGAGCTATTGCCCCGCCAAAGCCCGGGCTTACCCAGGAGAGAAGCACCCTTACAACTAAAATAATATAATATACCTGAAAAACAGCCCTGACAATGCCGTAAGGGTTAAGATTTATATTAATACCCAACACCACCTAAATAATTAGAATAAAATGGGATTTATTTATTGTTTTTTAGCCAGGAATAGTTTTTAAAGGAACCTTTGCCTAAATCCCCACCGGGTACAGGCCCTTCCCCATCCATAATCTGGCCGCTTAAATCCACATTGCTGGAGCTGAAAATAAAAGTGCCGCCGGATACCTTTTTAGGCTGGCCATCCAGAGAAAACACCGCCCCGGAAAGAAAATCCACCATTCTTTGGGCGGTATCCTTATCCATTTCCTCAAAATTTACCACAACAACCCGGCGGTCTTTAATATGCCCGGCAATTTCCTGTAAATCATCATAGGAAGTAGCTTTTATCAGTATCATTTCCAGAGCCTGATCCTTAGCGGGGATAGTAACCAAATTATTCCGCTTGGCCTTTACTACCTCCCTTTCATTCCAAAGGCTGCGCTCATTTGGCATGGCCAGGGGGGTGCGCTCATCATTTTTAGGTATAAAATCCTCCTCAGGCAAATCCTCTTCCTCCCGGAAAAAGATTCCGCTGACTTTATCTAAAAAACCGCTCATAACCCTGCCTCCTAACTAAAAGTATCATCAAGTTAACTTCTCTAAAAAGTTTTGTTTTCCTGCTCTTTACTATCTGGAGCCAAAAATACTGCTGCCAACCCTGATAATATTCGCTCCCTCTTCTACCGCTACAAAATAATCATTGCTCATCCCCATAGATAAATACTTCATTTCTCCGTTTGGCAAATTTTTTTTACTTATTTTTAAAAATAATTGCCGCAGCTCTTTAAATACCGGGCGGCTCTCCTGAGGGTTTTCCGCCAGGGGGCCGATTGTCATTAAGCCCTTAATTTTAACAAAGGGATAAGCCCCCATAGCCTCAATAAAATCCTCGGCCTCTTCTTTTTTTATACCGAATTTTGTATCCTCATCCGCAATATTTACCTGAAGCAAAACAGGTACCTCAAGGCCAAATTTAGCCGCTCTTTTATTAATTTCCCCGGCAAGCTCCAGCCTGTCTAAAGAGTGAATAAGCCTTACTTTTAAACCGTTTTCATCAAATAAGTATTTAACCTTATTAGTTTGCAAATGGCCGATTAAATGCCAATTTGCCTCCGGCAGCTGAAGATATTTCTCCCTCAGTTCTTGTACCCGGTTTTCTCCCAGCTCTTTTATTCCCCCTGCCAGGGCCTCTTTAATCAGCTCTATGGGTTTGGTTTTGCTTACGGCAACCAAAACCACTTCCGGGGCGGCTAAATCACTTGCAGCCCAGGCTTTTAAAATATTTTCCTGCACTTTTAAAATATTTTCTTTAATTGTCATACTTGCCTCCGCTTATTTCAATAGAGCCTCTGGCCTATTTTTGCCATTTCCGAATTAAGAATAATTTCCTCCCCATCTCCAAGGCCTTTTACCGCGGCCTCCTCTTTTACCAAGCCGATTATATCCACCGGCTTAAATATCACCCTTTTACCGCCTTTGCATAAAACACCGGCTTGTCCCTCTTCAGTATAAATTAAAGCGTTACAAGGGATTATACAGCCGGAATATTTTTTGGTAATAATTTTTGCCTCAAAAAATCTTTTATAAAATAATATTTCTTCTTTTGAGGGAATATTAAGCACAAGATATTTATAATCAGCGCTTTCTAGGGTTCCGCTTATACAACCCTTTAAGCAGGAAGTAGATTTATCCAAATAAAAAGAAAGACTTTCCCCTTCAGGCAGAAAAATAGATTTATCTAATTTCAATATAACGATGCTGTCTAAAAGATTATCAATAATCTTAGCAACAGGCCGGCCTTTAGCATAATTATCTTTTAAAGCTGGGGCTTGATTATCTATTGCAATACCCCTAAAAAGCAAATCCAAATCTGTTTTATCAAGATAGGCGCTTTTTAAGCGTTCCTCATTGCCGTCTGTCTCAAATAGCACTATCCCCGCTTTTAATGCTTTTAGCGGCGTTTTTTTGCCGTTATCGTCTATCATATAGCCTATAACAGCCCCGGAAACAACCCTTTGCCCCTCAATTACTACCGGCTGAAAATACCCCGGGGCAGGGGCTTTAAGTAAATACTCCGGGCGGATTACAATACCCCTCGCCTCGGCGGTTTCTTCTAACTCGCCCTGATAGGGCAAAGCAAAACGCAAGGATTTATATTGAATATAATCCTTAATAGTAATTATCGCCCCCAAGACTAAGGCAAGTATTAACAAAAAAGCAATTAAATCTAAAAAGCCAAAACTCCGCCTTCTTTGGCTTTTTTTATTTTTAAAAACATATTTTAAACCCTTGGGGCCGCTGTTTTTTCTATTGCTTAAATTGCAATTATTTTTTAAATGCAATTGATTTTCCATAAAAGCATTATAGCATTTTAAGGCCAGTACAACAAGGTTTTAAACCTCCCCTTTTATGACTTTTACCCCTTAATTAAGCCAAAAAATATCCGCTTTTAGGGCAAAAATTAAAGCAAAAATATATAAAAATTTTAAGGAGCTAAAATAAAGCCCCCATAGCAGATAAGGGCTTTTAAACTAATTACCTCCGCCGGATTTTTTATTATCCGCCTCTTTTTGGAGCTTATTTATTTCTTCCATAAAGGTGGAAATATCCTCAAAGCGGCGATAAACCGAGGCAAAACGCACATAGGCAACCTGGTCAATTTCTTTAAGCTTATTCATAACCATTTCGCCGATTTCCTGAGAATAAACTTCTTTTTCCAGGGTATTGCGCAAGTCTTTTTCTATTTCATCTACGGCCTCTTCTAAAACATGCAGGGGCACGGAGCGTTTATCGCAGGCTTTAATAAGGCCGTTTAAAAGCTTGGCGGCATCAAATAACTCTCTGCGATTATCTTTTTTTATCACAATCAAAGGTAATTCCTCTACCCTTTCATAGGTGGTAAAACGCTTATTGCAGCCTAAGCACTCCCTGCGGCGTCTTATTGTCTTCCCATCCTCAACGGGGCGGGAATCCAGCACCTTGGAATCCCCATGCCCGCATATAGCGCAGCGCATAATATACCTCCTTAATTTCAAGAAAATTCCCCTTATTTTTGCCTTATATTGTGTTTTATTAATTTTAACATGCTATATATAGGTTGTCAATTAAAATGCCTTTGCCGATTAGGGGGCTGTTTTCAGCCGGGAGGAAAACTTGTTTACTTTTTTTAATTTTTAGTTGTTTTAAGGCCGGGGCAGGCATATATATAAGTACGAGGTGGTTAAGATGTTCAGAATATCCGATTTGCGTCATAAGGATATAGTTAACAGTATTGACGGCAAAAGGCTTGGTTATATAAAAGATATTGAGCTTGACCTTAACGAGGGCCGGATAAAGGCAATTATTCTGCCCGGAGAAAACAGGCTTTTTAGTTTTTTCGGCCGTAATGATGATATTATTGTGGATTGGCAGCAGGTTAAAAAAATCGGGGTGGATGTGGTTTTAGTAGAGCTGCCGGGCTTTGCAGCCCCGGGGCTTAAAGAAAATAAAAGGCCCAAAAATTATAGTGAGAGTTTTGAGGAAGACGATTTTAGGGAAATACCTGAAAGTAACTATAAAAGGAGAAGAGCTTACGCTAAAAAAGCCCCTAAAGAGCATAGGGAGGCTGAAAAAATACTTTCAGATGATATTTATTATCCCGATTACAATAAAAACAGCGGCCAAAGCCGGGGCACTTACGAAGCGGAAAATAATAATTATTTTGAGAGTAAATCTGAAATACCCAAAGAAAAAATTCCTCTCCCCGGCCCTTTAAATAAAGAGAGAGAGTTTAATTTTGAGGAGGAAAATTCCCGCCTTTGGCATAGCCGGCCTCAGCAAGGCCAAAACAGTGATAATAAAAACGAGCAGGGCAATAATCAAAAAAGCGCTGAAAAAAGTACAGTAAGCAGCCCGGCGCCTCAAAATTTTGCATCCGCTCCCATAAAATGGGGAGGGGGGAATATTAGCCCGGGAGAAAACAACATACTTAGTAAATGGGAGGATAAAAACTTTAGTAAAGAGAACAGCCCGGATACTGACTGGGATAATAGCTGGGAGAGTAATTGGAAAAACGAGGAAGATTGGGGCCTCCCCCCTTCTGATTGGCCGGAATATCCTCTAAAACCAAATAAAAAATAAAGTCGCCACAGTTCACAGCGCCGTAAGGACGGTTCAAAAAAACAAACTGAATAGAGAAATAAACAAATGAGGTGCCTAGGCACCTCATTTGTTTATTTCATACTGTTAAGAGAGCAGGCGATTAGATAATGGTCTCTGCCTGTGCAAATTTACTGTCAACACATGAGTGAGCCGTTTTCGGGTTCCGCTCATATATTACTTCTCGCTGCTGTAATCGTTATTTTATAATTGTCTCTATAAACCGCTGAAGTATGGCCGCTGCCTGACAGCGCTCGGTATTGCCAGCGGGCATAAGCTTTATGCCGTCACCCTGAATCAGGTTTTCTCCATTAGCCCAAGCCATAGCCTCCGCCGCCCAGGCCGATACGCTATCGCTGTCGCTGAACTTGGATAAATCCCCATTGCTTGATGTATCATAGCCTTTAAACTTGGCGTAATTCATAAGAATGGCCGCCATCTGCTCACGGGTGATTGCATCATCGGGGCCGAACTTTCCGTCTCCATAGCCGCCCACAATATTGTTTTCGGCAGCCCATGCAATGGAGTTTGTGTAATACATACCGTCAGAGACATCCTTAAAAGGATTTTTACCGGGCTCAGGGGAGCCCTCCAGACGATGCAGTATGGTGACGATCATTCCTCTTGTCGTGTTCGCATGGGGGGAGAAAATACTGTTGCCGGTTCCAACCATCAGCCCGTTTTCCAAGGCATAAGCTACCGCACTGTAATACCAGGCATCTTTGGCTACATCCGTAAAGGGATTAACCCCCGGAGCTTCTTCGGTATCTTTTCCAATCACATAGAGGGACAGATGGTCGGTGCTGAAGCTGACCAGACCGTTTTCAAATGTGCAATTAAGCTTTTCCAGCCCGCCCTGGTCGTTTAGGTACCACACCGCCACCGGCTGGGGGCCATTATAGTCGTGCCGTATCACCCTGAGCTCCGGGCTCTGCTCCAGGTATTTGCAGATACCCCCCGCCATTAAGGAATTGGGGATGCCCACCACAACAGTCTTCAAATGAAACCACCTCGCTTCTATATTAAATTTTTAAAATATACCTTTACCCATATACCATAGCAGAAATTTAAAAAAAGCACCCCAGGGCTACCCTGGGGGTCGGGCATATTTTTTAAAATTATTTGTAAAAAAACAGCGCCGCCCATAATGGGCGGCGCCGCAGGTAATTTTTTATTTAAAAATCAGGCAAAATAAATCTCTGCTCCATGATATTCCCGGTAAGCTGGGTCACATTGGAATAGCCGGTCTTTGACATGATGTTGTTCACATGCCATTCCAAGGTGGATTCCTTTATGGCCAGGCGGCCGCTGATTTCCTGATGGGGCCGGCCGCTGACCTTCTCACGCAGCACCTCCATTTCTCTTGGGGTGAAGGTATTGCTTTTGGCGTTGCCAATCATTAGCACAGGCGTTCCTTCGGGGTAGATTGATTCCCCCGCCATGGTGCGGTCCATTACCTCTAAAAGATCTTCCTCGCTTATATCCTTATACCAAAAGCTCTCGCACCCCGCCGCTTTTGACCGGCGGATGAAGCTTTCTTCCGGCAACCCTGTAACGATGATGATTTTGATGTGGGGAAAATACTGCTTAATTTTTGCCGCCGCGTCGATGCCGTTCTCCCGAAATTCAGTGTAAACATCCATCAAAATTAAATCCACCTGTCCGGTCATACAGCACAGCTCGGCAAAGGATGCATTGCTAATGGTCTGAAACAGGCGGTAGCGGTCGGCCCCCCGCTCTATGGCGGCGGTCATAATCTCCTGAGCGCTGCGCTGACCATCAACAATTAAGACATTGGTTTTTTTCATACTCTTACCTCCTCCCTTGTCATGGGCAATCGCAAATGCAGCGAAACGCCCCGATTACATAAAATATTCAGCTCACCGCCCGCCTGCCGGATGCGGCTTCGCAGCGATGCCAGGCCGCTGCCCTCAATGATTTGAGCGGGGCAGCCTGTTCCGTTATCGCTGATTTGGGCGGCAAGGGTATTATCGTTTTGAGAAAGCTCCACCATGACCCGGCTTGCTCCGGCGTGGCGCACGGCATTGGTCACCGCTTCCCGCACGGCGGTGAGCAGCAGGTAGGCGGTATCCTCCTGTTTGGGCAGCTCACCTTTTATCTCGACAGTGCAGCCAAGGAGGGCGGCAAGGCCGGTAATTTGACGCAGGGCCTCTCCGGCGTTTGGGGTGGTATCGGCGGCGCTGATTTCCAGCCGCGCGGCCACTTCACGCCAAAGCTCCAGCGCCTGTTCAATTCCTTCCCCGGAGGAGCCCTCCAAGCTGCGGCGGCCTGCCAGCACGCAGCGGCCCAATTCATTATGAATATGCACCTTAAGGCCGAGGATTTCTTCCTCCCGGGTAATTTCAATCATACCCTCAATCAGTTTTTTCAGCCGTTTTTGCTGGCGCTCTAAAGCGGCATTGCTTTCCGCCAGTTGTTCCGACAGCTGATGAAGGCTGGTGATATTGGCTGCCGTGGTTTGGATATACGCCCGGCCGGAAAGAATAAACTCCGTTTTAGAAAAACGCCACACGCTGCCATCCGGCCAGCGCAGCACAGGCCATGGGCCGTTTTTCAGCCGTTTAATGCCGCCTTTACCTTTAAAATCCGCAAGGCTTTGCCAAAAAACCTCCGCATTTTGCAAAAGACTGCCGCTCACATCTTGGGCCAGCTGGTACATACGGCGATTGGTAAGCAGGGGCAGGCCGTTATGATCGGAAAAACACAGGCCGCTGGGCAGATTATCAAGGGCTTCCCGAATGGAGCCGGGGGTAATTTCCGTTTCCGCAACCTTTCTCTCTTTCAAAAAGCCGATACCGCTAAAAGCCATTGCGCCGGTTAAAATCAAAGAGTGAATCAACCAGGGCAAATTCCATATGAGGGCCCCAGGGCCAAATGGGGGCAAATTATTGCCCATTTGCCGTTGCCCTTCCATCAGGCAAATAATGAGAAAAGCAAAAATCAGTGTAAATAGCGTGGAAACCGGGCAGCGCCGAAGCCTTCTCAGGCGGGTCAGCCGCAAAATCAGCAGAAAAAGCAAAGCAATAAACACCGCGAAATATGTTGAAAATATCAAAGAGCCGGCGATACCCGGCAATTGTAACAGGGAGATCATAAGCCGGCACCCCCCATTGGCAGGCGTAGGGTAAAGCGATATTTACCTTCTTCATTTGCATAACAAAAGATTTGGCCGCCTAAAGCAGTTAATTGCTCCTTGCGCCAATGGACATCAGGAAAGCCGGATAGATCTTCACTGCATTCTATTTCCATCAGAAGCGCCAAATCTTTTTCTTGCTCCGTCAGAATTATATGTAAGCGGCGGAGGGTGGGGAATCCCGCCTCCAACACCGCCTGAAAGAAATCATAAATCAAAATGGCGGAATCATGGTTTATTTCGCCCAAAACCGTTACAATCGAATCACAGGTGATATCACCTTGCCTTAAGCTTTCAAAGGCTTCTTCAAAACAGCGGGATAAATCCGCAACATCCACCATCTCTTTTCCCTCTGCCATAAGAATCAGATTGCTGCGCCGCTTGATGTAAGCGCCCAATAAATTAATCTCACGGAGCAGCCGTCTTTTTCCGGCCTCATCCGCTTGCTTTGCCTCGGCAAGATGAGCCTTAATGGTTTCAAGCTGGGGCATAACCTGCCGCACTGTCAGCTCATAAAGACGGTTTTGCTCATCAATGCGCTGCCGTTTGGATTTAACCTCCATCTCGCTTTGAAGAAATTCAACCCCCTCCTGAAGCTCGCCGCCTACAATCCGGAGTTTTTCAATAAGGAGCGAAAGTTCCGTAACATCCTCCTGCCAAACTACATAACCGCCCCGGATAGGTGCGGCGTGAAGAATCGTACTTAGATCAGGCTGAACGGTATCCTCCCCCTTAAGCCGCTCAAACAGAAGGGGCGGGATTGGCTCTGTCCGCTTTGAGTGATAATGCACACGGCCCTGATCATCGGTAATTTGAGCCGACAAATAAGAGGAATCAAAAAAAGCGGCATATTGAGTATTAACAGGTAGCAGCCTTGTCTGAATACAGCTTTCCCAAATAGCCGCCCCCAAAGCACAATACATGGCGGTGGATTCAATAAACCCGGCCCCGTAAACTGAGGAATCAACAGCATACAAAACAGCGTAAAGAACACCGGCAGCCACCACTATGAGAGGGAGCCAAACCCGCTTTTTTGTATGAGGGATAAAGCTTTTTGTAAAAAGCAGCCTAACAGTGACGGCAAGAAAGCCAACTACCCAAATGCTGTTGAGATAAAATAAAATGCGGTAAGTGTAATGACTGCCCCAATTCTCAAAGCCGGGTAAAAACGCAAACATTTGCTGGTGCAAGTCATTGGTTAACATGCCAAGAAGCAAAAGAGCAGCGGGAATCAGAAGCAGGTGATATCCTCTCCTGGGCCGCCAGCTTTCCGGCTTTCCCAGGCAGAGCGCGGCAAAAAAGCTGAGGAGAGGAATAAAAATTGTAGGAATATAATAACAGTACCACAAAAATCTTTCAATAACATCAAAGGAGTCGAAGGCGTACCATTTAAGCGTGCGCACAAAAATCCAAAACAACATTAAGGCGGCAATGCCGAGAAGGTAGCGGCGAATATGGCTGTGCATCATCCGCCACCGGATGGAAAGCCCCCAAGCAGCCACCATGCCGATATAGATAGTGAAAATAAGAATAGAACATGTTGTATTAACGAACGGGATATTGCTGTTAACCAATCGAAGGGCATTGGCAAAGAGAATAAGAGTGATGGCAAGAGCTGCCATTTTCAGCGCATGATTATTTGTTTTTAACATCCCCTCACCCACCCGCATTTTCTGAGTACCCTAGCATTCATATTTTATATTGTACAATAGGCCAAAGCTGATAAACACGAAAAATTATACCATAATGAGGCGGTGTTATCAATGCGGGAATCCGCCGTTGTCTATGCCAATGGTTATACGCAAAAACAAATCAAGGCGGTAGGATAGGATAATTATCTAAAAGGATACCGCTCTATAAAGCCGTAAAAGAATCTGAGGTTTGAAGAGATTTTATTATGCAAAAGAGAAATTTTATATAAAAAGCTAATGAACCGGGGATAGTACACGGGAATTAAAAGGCCTGCGTAGGGGCCCTTTCATCTTTTTATTGGGCGAGTAGGAATTGGTGAGCATGCTGAAAAATTCTTGCGCACCGCAATACAGGAGATTAGCATTTGCTACAGGGATATTTAATTGCCGGATAGGGTTGACAAACAGCAGGCAAAACAAGAGCCGCCGGGCGATTCATCAAGGGTTGCATAAAAGGGTTCGGCAGGCAGCGAATGCTCACTGCCTGCCGAACTTATACCCACCTGTTTCACCATGGTTTATAAAATCTACTTATAACACTGCGGGGCACCCCGCCTTTATTTTTTTAATGCTTTCCTCTATTCTTAATATTATACTTACTCTTATTTTTACCATTTTCCCAGCAATTCATTGATTTTCAACCTGATTTGAATTTCTTCTTTATCCGGTTTATCCGGGCTTTTAAAATCCCCGGTGGAAGACATAACCGTTTGCTCTTTGCTTCCGGCAATATCAATAAAGCATAATGGGGGGAACAATACACACCACCAGTTTTTACCTTTCCCCTCCCCTAAAACAATTTTTAAGGCCTCATAATCCCCTGCCGGGAGCAGCATATTCCCATAGGCCTTTGTGGGGAAGGCCCCCTTGCCTAAAGAGGCTTTTAAGTCATAATCGGCATAGCCTGCCAAAACCTCCCGGCAACCCTCTTCTAAACCGGCTAATTCAGAATTTATTCTTGTCATGGCCTCTTTCTTATTATCTGAATTTAATAAGGCGTCGTTTAAGAGTTCCAGGGCCCTGTCTTTCACTATCAGTTTAACCTGTTGGTCATAGGGGCTGTCGCTATTGGCTATTACATGAAGCCTGAGGGGGCTGTTTTCAATTTTACCTGCTCCATTAATATAAACCCCTAAAAGGCAAAAAGCCGCCAAAATTAAGAGGCTGAAACTGTAAGGGATTTTATTCCTTCTATATATATTCATCTTTTTCTCCTTTTATACACTCAGATATACATAGGCATATATTTTACTGATTAAGAATTTACATATATTTTCTTAAATGCAAAAGGGCGCCTTTTTCTAAACGGGATACCTGAGCCTGAGAAATTCCTATTTCTTCCGCTACCTCCATTTGGGTTTTGCCGGCAAAAAACCTTAAATTAATAATATTTCTTTCCCTGTCTCCCAGCCTTTCCAGGCCTTCTTTTATATTTATTAATTCCAGCCAATTATTATCGGTATTCTTTTCATCCCCAACCTGATCCATAACAAAAATCTGATCGCTGCCGCCGTCATGGTAAACCGGCTCATAAAGGGATATCGGCTCCTGAATTGCATCTAAAGCAAAGACAATATCTTCAACGGGTAAATTAAGTTCTTTGGCAATTTCCGCCATGGCGGGCTCTTTGCCGTTTTTGCGGGTAAGAGAATCCCTTATTTGCAGGGTTTTATAGGCAATATCCCTTAGGGAGCGGCTAACCCTGATAGGGTTATTATCCCGGATATACCTGCGGATTTCTCCGATAATCATTGGCACGGCATAGGTAGAAAACCGCACATTCTGAGAAAGATCAAAATTATCCGTTGCTTTAATCAGCCCAATACAGCCAACCTGAAATAAATCGTCAGGGTTTTCTCCCCTATTATTAAATCTTTTTATAACGCTTAAAACCAAACGCAAATTACCGCTGACTATTCTCTCCCTGGCGCTTAAATCCCCGGCCTGCATTTGAACAAAGAGCTTACGCATAATTTCATTGGATAAAACAGGCAGCCTGGAGGTATTTACTCCGCAAATTTCCACTTTGTTTAGCATTTTCGGCCCACCTTTTCTCCATGTTTTACTAAGCTAATTATGCCCTGCCAGAGGCATAAATATACTAAAAATAAAACCGCCTTTAAAAGGCGGTTTAACTTTTTTAAACTTGTTTATTTATTTATTCAGCTTTAGAAATATCTTTTTTAAGCTTTAAAATAATTCTTTTTTCCAGGCGGGAAATATACGATTGAGATATACCCAAAATTTCCGCCACCTCCTTTTGGGTTTTTTCGCTATTGCCCCCCAGGCCGAAACGAAGCTCCATAATAATCTTTTCCCGGGAGGATAATTTATTAATAGCCGCAATTAGAAGGTTTTTATCTACCTCCTCCTCAAGAGGTTTATAAATAAGGTCATTCTCTGTACCCAAAATATCTGAAAGCAAAAGCTCATTGCCGTCCCAATCAATATTCAAAGGCTCATCTAAAGAAATTTCACTTTTTATTCTGCTGTTACGCCGCAGGTACATAAGTATTTCATTTTCTATACAGCGAGAGGCATAGGTGGCAAGCTTTATTTTTTTATCCGGGTCAAAGGTATTTACGGCCTTTATCAGCCCAATGCTGCCAATGGAAACTAAATCCTCAACACTTATGCCTGTGTTTTCAAACTTGCGGGCAATATATACCACTAGGCGAAGGTTTCTCTCAATTAAAATAATTTTAACGGCTTTCTCCCCCTTGGAGAGCTCATTTAATAATAGGCTTTCCTCATCCAAAGAAAGGGGGGGCGGTAAAGCCTCGCTGCCCCCGATATAAAAAATGCTCCGGGAAGAAAAATACCTTTGGGCATGCCAAATTAAAAATTTAAGGCGAATTTTTTTAAAAAACTTCTTCATGCGCTTACCTCCTTATTCTCATCTCTGTTATAGAGTATATCCGGGTTTATTACCGCCTGATAATTATCTCCCTGCCCCAATTTTTTATTATAAAAGCAAATAATTGCTTTATTTGTACTATGCACTTCCCTGCCGGTGCGGATAATTATTTCATCCGGCCAAAAACCTAAAAGCAGGCCATGGCTTTGCCCGATAGAAATAAACGGTACAAGGCGGAGGCGGTTTTCCCAACCGCTGTTCCCCTGATTAGAGATGATTTTTGTCGGGTCGTTCAGGCCGTATTTTTCAATGGCGCTGCGGATGCCAAAGGGCAGAAGCTTAACTAAAAGGGGGTATTCCCCCACAATAACCGGCCTGCCGCTTACAGGGTCTAAAAGATTATTGCCGGTATCTATTAAAGCCGGAATAATACAGGAGCGCCCGGCGGCCCTGATTTCCAGCTTTACCTTAAAATCATCCCTATGCCAGCTTTGCCTGAGCCTTTTTAAACCCTTTTTACCCAGTATTGCCCCGATAAAGAGGGCAAATAATAAGGAAGACCAGCCTATAATCTCTAATTTACCCGGGGAAAATCCCACCTGGGATAAAAGAGACGAAGCCCCTAAAGCTGCGCCCGCCATGGCAAAGCTGATAAGAAAAAAAAACCCGGTTAAGCTTAAAAAGCCCCTTATATTAGCTATGGGGTAGGCAATTGCAATTATAATTAAAGAAAAGGCAATTTTTGCGCCAAAAACATAAAGATAGCCTAAAGCCGGAATAAGCATACCCACGCCGTAAAAAGCCCCTAAAAGAGCAGCCAAAAAAAGACGCCAATAAATAATCTTCCGCCGCAAAAAGCTGCCTGCCGCCCATAATATAAAAAAATCAAAAAAGAAGTTAAGTAAAAATAAAATATCCGCATAAATAATATAATTTGTATGCATACTTCCCCCCTAAAGTAAAACCAAAGTTAAACAGCTAGTTTAATTTATGAGCCAAAGCCTCTATATATGACTGGCCTAAGGCCTTAGTTTTTTAATAGCAAAACCCCTTATACTATTGGCCTCTTAATTATAAAAGACGGTGTCTGCTAAGAGTGTCGCAAACAGCCGTCTTTAAAAACAAATAGTTTTAAGTTATTTTTTAATCAGACTTATTCCGTTCTTTTTTTCTTTGAGAAAATATTCCCCCCAGCCGGCCGGATTCCACAGCCGAAAGCCCGGACCAGCCCCCCTCCTCCACCTTTGGCCAAAGGCCGATTTCCTTTGCAATTTCTACCTTCAGGGCCTCCCAATCCGGCGGGCGTTTTTTCATTTTGCTTTTGCGGGAGCTTTTAACCTCCTCTGCCATGGTAATCACCTCATGGCTATTTTTAACTATACGGGGGAATTTATACTTGAATTCCCTAAAGGCTCGGGAATTTTAAGCCAGTTTTCTCCCCCTAAATTTAAAATGGTTAAATTATTACTTGTTAAATCCTCCAGTTCTTTTTTGCTTTCGGCAAGAGAATTTAGGGGGATTAAGCAGGAAAATGCAATAATCTCTTTAAAGTTTTTTTCCTGAATTTCATAGCTCTTTTGATTAAGCCAGGCCTCAATCCGCCCTAATTGAGAATAATCAAAACTGATTAAAAGCTTTGCGGCGGGAATCATCCTTATAATTCCGGCCTCATTTAAAGCCAGGGCCGCACTTTTGCCGTAGGCTCTTGTTAAACCGGAGGCCCCCAGCAAAATTCCGCCAAAATATCTTGTAACCACAACCAGGGTATTTTGTAAATTTAAATTTTTTATGGCCTGCAAAACAGGGCGCCCCCCGGTTCCGGCAGGCTCTTTATCATCGCAGGAGCGCTGGATTTCATTATCCATGCCGATTTGATAAGCATAAACATTATGCCTTGCATCCCTGTTTTTAGCCTTAATATCCTCTAAAATCTTTTGGGCGTCGGCCTCAGTATTAACGGGGGCGGCATAAGCAATAAAACGGGATTTTTTTTCTCTTAGCTCTATTTCCGCGCTTTTTAAGAGCGTTAAGTAAGTTTTATGGCTCATAGGCCCTCCTAAAAATTAAATACCTAGGTTTACTATATCATATAGAAATTTTAGCCGCAAATATTTACAGGCGGTAAAAGAATAAAAAAAAGAGCCCAAGGGCTCTTTTTAATTTAAGCTAATTGTTTTTCGGCATATTCAACTAAATCGCCAACGGTTTTTAAATCATCAGTTTCCTCAAAAACAATATCAAATTCCTCTTCAATTGCCATCATAATTTCAACTAAATAAAGAGAATCTACATTAAGGTCTTCTAAAGTGCTTTCAAGCTCAATTAAGCCTGGCTCTACCTCCAGCCGGTCAGCAATAATTTCTTTAATCTTTTCAAAAACCATTTTATCTCTCCTCATCCTTTGCCATTAGAAACAGGTTCTATAGACTCTTATTTTTAATTAAAATTATATGACGATACTCTTGCAAAAGTCAATAGCAAAGTATAAGCCTTTAAAATACGCTTTTAAACTTATTTATTTAGCCTGGTTATTTACTAAAAAACCTGTTAATTTCTCCTTCAACAGCGGCGCCCATTTCCTCCGTGCCCACTAAGGTGCAGCCGGCTTCCATAATATCCCCGGTGCGGAGCTTTAAATCTAAAACTCTTTCAACAGCCTTTTCAATACAATCAGCCTCTTTAAAAAGCCCATAGGTATTTTTTAAAAGCAGGGCGGAGGATAAAATTGCCGCCAAAGGGTTTGCCTTATTTTGCCCGGCAATATCCGGCGCGGAGCCGTGAGCCGGCTCATAAAGGCCGATTTTACCCTCCCCTAAAGAGGCCGAGGCCAGCATTCCAATGGAGCCGCTTAAAACCGAGGCCTCATCAGATAAAATATCTCCAAACATATTGGAGGTAAGTATAACATCAAATTGGCCTGGGTTTATTATAAGCTGCATGGCTGCATTATCCACATAAAGAAAATCAAGGTAAATATCGGGGTAATTTGCCGCCATTTCCTTAACAACCTCCCGCCAAAGCCGGGAGCTTTCTAAAACATTGGCTTTATCTACCAGGGTTAATTTTTTCCGTCGTTTTTGGGCTAAATCAAAGGCCACTTTGGCAACGCGGATTATTTCCCCCCGGCTGTATTTTTCCGTATCATAAGCGCTATTTTCATCCCGGCCTTTTTCGCCGAAATAAAGTCCCCCCGTAAGCTCCCGCACAATCATTAAATCCAGGCCGCCTTTAATTATCCCCTCTTTTAAGGGGGTGGCGGAGGCTAATTGAGGAAAAAGAGTTACAGGGCGCAAATTAGCATAAACCTTCATTCCGGCGCGTAATTGTAAAAGGCCTTTTTCCGGCCTTTTAGCGGCGGGGAAGTCATCCCATTTAGGGCCGCCTAAAGCGCCCAGTAAAACAGCGCCCTTATTTAGGCATAATTCTAAAGTGCTTTCAGGCAGGGGCTCATTAAATAAATCCAGGGCGGCCCCTCCCGCAGGGGCGCTAAAAAACTCAAAATTATGCCCAAAGCCCTTAGCCACGGCCTCCAGAGTTTTTTTAGCCTGGGCAATAATTTCCGGGCCTATGCCGTCGCCGGGGAGCAAAACAATACTGTATGCCATATTAAGCCACCTAACTGTTTTTAGTATTCTAGCCTTTAATCAGCTGGGCCTTTGTATATTCTACCAGGCCGCCGCCTTCAATAAGCTCTGTCATAAAAGGAGGGAAGGGAGTCATTTTATAGGTTTTTTTGCCGGTAATATTTTTAATTTCTCCGGAAGAAAAATCTACCTCAATTATATCTTTATCTTTAATATCTCTTGCGGCCTCCGGGCATTCCGCAATAGGCAGGCCGATATTTATGGCATTACGGTAAAAAATTCTCGCAAAATCTTCGGCTATAACACAGGCAATACCGGCGGCCTTAATGGCGATTGGGGCATGCTCTCTGGAGGAGCCGCAGCCAAAATTTTTACCCGCTACTAAAATATCCCCGGGGCGCATTTTATTAATAAACTCTTTATCTAAATCCTCCAAACAATGCCTGGCAAGCTCCTTTGGGTCGGCAGTGGAGAGATAACGGGCAGGTATAATAACATCGGTATCAATATTATCCCCGTATTTTATGGCATTCCCCTGGTATTTCATATTATCCTCCTTTAAGCCTCTTTTTTGCCTCTTCTTTTTTTATCTTTTAATTAAAGCTATATTTGCTCCGGATGAGCAATAGAGCCCTTAACGGCGCTGGCGGCGGCAACCGCCGGGCCGGCTAAATAAACCTCGCTTTTGGTATGCCCCATACGCCCCACAAAATTCCGATTAGTGGTAGAAACGGCTCTTTCTCCCTCGGCTAAAACCCCGCAATGGCCGCCTAAACAGGGGCCGCAGGTAGGCATGGTTATTACGGCTCCGGCATTAATAAATATATCCATAAGCCCTTCTTTTATTGCCTGGCGGTAAACCTCCTGAGAGCCGGGGATAATCAGGCAGCGGATATTTCTTTTAACCTCATGCCCCTTTAAAACCGCTGCCGCCATGCGTAAATCTTCTATCCTCCCATTAGTGCAGGAGCCTATAACAACCTGTTGAATTTCTATGCCCTGAACTTCCTCAACAGGCTTTGTATTGGAGGGTAAATGAGGGCAGGCAACGGTAAGGGGAATAGCGGATAAATCCATTTCAATTTCGGCGGAATATTCCGCTCCGGAATCCGCCTTAAATACGGAATAATCCCGGCTCAATCTGGCCTTTAAATATTCCTCTGTAATTTCATCCACCGGGAAAATGCCGTTTTTGGCTCCCCCCTCAATTGCCATATTGGCAATGGTAAGGCGGTCTGCCATCCCCAGGGCCTTAATTCCCTCCCCGGTAAATTCAAGGGATTTATATAAGGCCCCGTCAACACCTATTTTACCGATTAAATTCAAAATAATATCTTTACCGCTTACCCAAGGTTTAAGCCTGCCGGTAAGTATTATTTTAATTGCCTGAGGAACTTTAAGCCAGACCGTGCCGGTGGCAAAAGCCATACCGGCATCGGTAGAGCCGACGCCGGTGGCAAAAGCCCCTAAAGCCCCATAAGTGCAGGTATGAGAATCCGCCCCGATGATTAATTCCCCGGGGGCTACTATGCCCTTTTCCGGCAATATTACATGCTCTATGCCGCCTTGGCCCAGCTCAAAATAGTTTTTTATGGCATAATCTTCGGCAAATTTTCTTAAATAGGCTGCCTGCTGGGCGGATTTAATATCTTTATTGGGGGTAAAATGGTCGGGCACCAGGGCAATTTTGTTTTTATCAAAAACCTGCTCTTTTCCTAGTTTTAAAAACTGCTCAATGGCCGGGGGCCCTGTAATATCATTAACCAAAACTAAATCTACCCGGCAGGAAAGTAATTCTCCGGGTTTTACGGCATCTTTACCGCTATGGGCAGCCAAAATCTTTTGGCTCATTGTCATTTCCATGGGCAAATCTCCTTATTCGGCTTTTATGCGGTATGGTTTTGAGCCTTCCGGCAGGCGTCGGGGTTTTCATGCAAAATTCTGTTTACCGCATTTATATAAGCTAAAATACTAGCTTCGATAATATCTGTGCTTATTCCTTTGCCCATATAAACATTATCTTTATATTTTACCCTTACCGTAACCTCCCCAAGGGCGTCTTTACCGCCTGTAACAGCCTTAATACCATAGGAATCCAAAACAGTTTCAAGCTCTGTTATTCTGTCTATGGCATGATAAGCCGCATCAATTGGGCCGTCTCCGATTGCGGCCTCCCGATAGGTTTCCGTACCGATTTCCAAACTGAGATTAGCGGTGGAAGAGGCATTATTGCTGCTGAAGATTTGATAATCCCCCAAAGCAACCAAAGCGGGCATTTTAACCATATTGCCTTCCAAAATAGCCGTAATATCCTTAATGGTAATATCTTTTTTGCGGTCGGCCAAATCCTTAAATTTACTAAAGGCGCTCTGAAGCTCCTCAGGGTTTAAATGATAGCCTATGGTTTTTATTTTATCCTCAAAGGCATGGCGGCCGGAGAGCTTGCCTAAAACCATGCCCTCCAAGGCATGAAGGCCAATGGATTCCGGAGTCATAATTTCATAGGTGGTAGGCTCCATCATTACCCCATGCTGGTGAATTCCCGATTCATGGCGGAAAGCGTTTACCCCAACAATGGCTTTATTAAGGGGCAGCTCCACCCCGGTATAATTACTTACCAAACGGCTGGTGCGGTAAATCTGGGTTGTATCAATATTATGGCCTACACCAAAGAAATCCCCCCGGGTTTTTAAAGACATTACTATTTCTTCCAAGGCGGCATTACCGGCTCTTTCCCCCAGGCCGTTAATGGTGCATTCCACCTGATTAGCCCCTGCGGAAATTGCCGCCAGGGAATTGGCGGTGGCCAGGCCCAAATCATTATGGCAGTGGACGGAAATATCCGCCTTATCAATATTGGGGACATTTTTAAATATATTAGAGATTAAGTTTTTAAATTCATAGGGCATAATATAGCCTACGGTATCCGGGATATTAATTGTTGTGGCCCCGGCCTGAATTACCTTCTCAATAACCCTGTAAAGAAATTGAGGGTTGGAGCGGCTGGCATCCTCGGCGGAAAATTCAACATCCTGGCAAAAGCCTTTAGCCATTTTAACGGCTTTAACGGCGTTTTCTATAACCTCTTCTTCAGTCATTTTTAATTTATACAGCATATGAACATCTGAGGTTGCGATAAAAACATGAATTCTAGGGTTTTCCGCAAATTTTAAGGCCTCCCAAGCTCTTTGAATATCCGCAGGTATGCTGCGGCATAAACCGGCTACTATAACCCCTTTAATTTCCTTCGCTATGGTTTGCACCGCATTATAATCCCCTATGGAGGCATTGGGGAAGCCGGCCTCTATAATATCCACCCCCAAAATTGCCAGCTGTTTGGCAATTTCCAGCTTTTCTTTCATATTTAAGGTTATCCCCGGGGTTTGCTCCCCGTCTCTTAAGGTTGTATCAAAAAATTTTATTATTCTGCTCATTTTTATTCTCCTATCGTAAATAAATTTTAGATAAATTTTAATAAAAAAACGCCCCTGCATAATGCAGGGGCGAAGCAATGCCACACGGTACCACCCTGTTTTGGTGCTTGCGCACCCTCTGGAGCCTTAACGCGGCCGGCGTCCTTCCTTACTTTTATTTGGGGAAGGCGGCTCCGGAGTGAGTATTTAGCCTCTTAACATACCGAATTCACAGCTAACATCGGTTCTCTGAATGTTTTAAGGTTAAAGCTCTCCTTCATAGCCTTTTAGCATATTCTGATAGCCTGCCTAGCGGCAGGGCGGATAGTAACAATAAGCCTGATAGTCGTAGGTTAAATTTGGTTTTTAACATTTCGCGCCCTCCTCTTTGGCAGATTTTTAGTATAATTATTGTCTATAGTATGCTATAAAGGGAATAATGTCAAGCTATTTTTCAGTTTGGCTGAATAATTTATTAAATTCTTCTAAAGCCATTAAATAAGAATCAATTCCATGGCCGCTGATTTGCATATGGCAATAGGGAGCAATTACGGAATGGCTGCGAAAGCTCTCCCTGTTTTTTATATCGGATAAATGCACCTCTATTACGGGAATCTTCACGGCCGCCACGGCATCTGCCAGGGCATAGCTATAATGGGTAAATGCGGCGGGGTTAAAAATCAGGCCGTCTTTTTTACCATAGGCGGCATGGATTATATCTATTAAAGCTCCCTCCCAATTGCTCTGAAAAAACTCGCTGGATAAGCCCAGCTGTGTAGCCCTTTCTTTTATTTGGGCATTAATTTCCCCCAGGGTATGTGTACCGTAAATATGGGGCTGGCGTATGCCCAGTAAATTTAAATTAGGCCCGTGTAAAATTAAAAGCTTTTTCATCAGCGCACCGCCTTTCGTATAAATAAATTATAACTTAAAAATTAAACCAATACAATGATATTGCCCTTGACTTTAAAGAGCCCCGCGCCTATACTGAAAAAAAACCGGAGGTATGCTATGGATATTCAAAATTTAAATATAGCCGCCAGCCTGCTGGATTTAATCGGCAATACCCCTCTCCTCTACCCTACAAATTATTCCAAAGAGCATAATATTGCCGGGAATCTCATTTTAAAGCTGGAATATTTTAACCCCGGCGGCAGCGTAAAGGATAGAGTCGGGAAAAACCTCATTGAGGCCGGAGAAAAATCCGGTCAAATTAAAAAAGATACCGTTATTATTGAGCCTACCAGCGGCAATACGGGTATCGGCCTTGCTATGGCCTGCGCTATTAAGGGTTATAAGCTAATCCTGACCATGCCGGAAACCATGAGCAGGGAGCGGCGCCAGCTGCTTTCGGCTTTAGGGGCGGAAATAGTTTTAACCCCCGGTAATTTAGGGATGACAGGCAGTGTAAATAAAGCCCAGGAGCTTGCCCTTAGTTTCCCATCGGCCTTTATTCCCCAGCAATTTGAAAATAAAGCTAACCCTGAAATTCACAGTTTAACCACAGCCAGGGAAATCTGGGTGGATTGCCGGGGCAGAGTAGATATTTTTATCTCCGCCGTAGGTACCGGCGGCACATTAACCGGAGCCGGAGAAGCCCTGCGGAAATTAAACCCCGCTTTAAAAATAATTGCCGTGGAACCCGCCGATTCCCCACTTTTAAGCAAGGGCATAGCAGGCCCTCATAAATTACAGGGTATGGGGGCTAATTTTATACCCCCCATTTTAAACCAGAACCTGTATGATGAAGTTATTGCCGTAAAAACCCAGGAAGCTATGGATACCTGCCGCTTTCTTGCCAAATCCGAAGGGCTTTTAGTTGGCATATCCTCAGGGGCCGCGGCATATGCCGGCACTCTTATTGGCCAAAGGCCGGAAAATGCAGGGAAAAATATACTTGTTATTTTACCGGATAGCGGAGAAAGATATCTCTCCACCGAGCTTTTCTCCTCGGAATAAACAGGGTAATTAAAATAAACCCGGGCCTTATAGCCCGGGTTTATTTAATTTTTATAATTTCAGAAGCCTTGCGGCGTTTTTATAAAAAATTTCTTCCAATTCTTTTTCATTTAAGCCTAAACCCAAAATATATTCCTTCATTACGGGTACGGTTTCCCAGGGATAATCCGTAGCAAAAAGAATTTTAGGGGCTCCGAATTCACGGATAATTTTTTTTGCACGCTCTTGGGGTAAATATTTTGCGATAAAGGCTGTATCAAAGTAAATATTCTCTTTGCTGCAGAGAAATTCCAAAGCCTCATCCCAGGCATTCAGCCCCCCTAAATGGCCGGCAATAAAAATATTTTTAGGGAAATCCTGGGCGATTTCTGCCAAATATTCCGGCTTGCCCCGGTAATCATTAGGAAAGCCCGGGTCCCTCCCGGTATGAAAAAGAATAAATAAGCCTAATTCCTCGCACTTTTCATATATAGGGTAAGCTTTTTTATCATTAATATTAAAGCTCTGGTATTCGGGGTGAAGCTTAATGCCTTTAAGCCCCGCTTTTTTTATTCTTTTAAGCTCATCTTTTACCTGGGGGCTTCCGGGATAAACAGAGCCCAAGGCCTGAATTTGCCTGCTGTTTACGCTGATGGCAAAATCATTAACTTTTTTATGCTGCAATTCGCTGGTAACAATATTTGCGGCAACTACCCCGCTTAAATTCCAGGTTGAAAATTTATTTAAAAGATCCGCGGCTGTTCCCAAACCATAATAGGGTATACCCGCTTTTTTAGCCAAATGAGGGATTGCCCTTTGGGCTATTTCTTCCGGATATATATGGGTGTGAAAATCTATAAGCATCTTTAACACCTGCCTAAATAAACCGTTCTTTATTTGCTTATTCTAGCATTCGGCCTGAATATATTCAAGGTTAAATAAAAAGAGTAATAGGCATAAAAAAGCACATCAAAAAGATGTGCTTTTTTTATATGCTTAAACTCGCTTTAAGAATAAGCGATTACGACCCCGCCTTCATTGGCATAAAGAGAGCTTAAACCCCCGCAGGGAACCATATGTATGGCCTTAAAATTATATTTTTCTTTAATTAAAGTCTTAACATATTCGGCTTTATCCAAACAATTGCAATAAGTAATAATCAGGGTTTTATTAGCAATATCCTGACCGTAATCGCTAATCATATCCACCATATTACTTAAAGCTTTTTTAGAGCCGCGGATTTTTTTATAAAGCTTAATATTACCCTCATCGTCTGCCCCCATAATCGGCCTAATAGATAAGGCATAGGCAAGCTGGGCTTTAACTCTGCTCATTCTGCCTGCTTTAATTAAGTTTTCCAGGCTTTCCAAAACAAAAAATGTTTTCATCTCTTTAATAAAACCATCTACCGTATTAATGATTTTTTCCCAGCTTAAATTTTTTTCCACACATTCCAAAATTTTAAGGCCGATTAACAGCTCGCCGGCGGTAGCCGAAAGGGAATCAAAAACATGAATTTTTTTGGAGGGGTCTTCCCCCTCTACTATGCCTTTGGCAACAACGGCGCTATTATATGTAGCGCTTAGCTTTGAAGAAAGGGTTACGGCAAAAATATGCCCCGCCTTACGAAATTTTTCAACAAAAGCCTCCGGCGACGGGCAGGAAGATTTTACAATATTCTTACTCTCCACCATGGCTTTTATAAAGGTCTGAACATCAAGGTTTTCGTTATCCACAAATTCCTTGCCGTCAACATACATGGATAAGGGAACTCTTTCCGCCCCCAGCTTCTCCCTTAATTCATCAATTAATTCACAGCAGCTGTCCACAATAAGCCTGTATTCCATATTCGCCTCCTAAATCACTAATAATTACCCATTTAAAGCAGAAAAACATAATAGCCCTATATTATTTTATCTAAATATTTTGATATATTATAGCATATATTATTAGAATTGTGCAAATTTTGCCAAAAATTTGTACCAGCCGGTTTTTTTACGCCTAAAAAACCCGGCCCTAATTTTTTAATGCCAAGCACCGAAAGGACAAACAAGGCATATTATTTACTAGTAAAGTGCAAAAAAGATAAAATTCCGTGTTTTTACGCTTATGGCTGCCAATAGCTTATTTATTATTATCCGGCAGCCAAAGCCGGCTTTTTTGGCTTTAAATATAATTTGTTTTATTTTGGGCGGCGGAGGGTTAAAAATGCTTAAAGCCCTTATTAAAATACTTTTTATAGCTATAATAATTTTTATTATTACAGATGCCTGTGTTTTTTTATTTTCCAGCTCTCCGGATAGGGCCATATGCAAAACTCTTTTAAATAATTATCTTAATTGGTCTAACAGCCGCTTTCTTATAGCCATAAAATAGATAAGGGCGAGGAGGAAGTAAAATGCCTTCCCAAATAGCTTTAAAGGAATATGACAGGGCAAAGGCCGTTGAATATGCCGATAAATGGGCCTATTTTCGTAACCCTAAATATTATGATTTCAGCAATCTGGGGGGAAATTGCACAAATTTTGCCTCTCAATGTATTTATGCAGGCAGCGGTGTTATGAATTATAACCCTGTTTACGGCTGGTACTATATAAGCTTAAATCAGCGTTCCCCCTCCTGGACAGGGGTTATGTATTTATATGATTTTTTAATTAATAATCGCAGCGTAGGGCCCTTTGGCAGTGAAATATCCATATACGATATTGAGCCGGGGGATATTTGCCAATTAAAATTTGATTCGGGAGATTTTCAGCATAACCCTGTAATAGTAAGGGTTAATTACCCCATAAGCCCGGATAATGTTTTTGTGGCCGCCAATAGTTATGACAGCAATTGCAGGCCCCTTTCAAGCTATGGCTATACGGATATCCGCTTCATACATATTGAGGGGGTTAGAATACTTATTAATACTTAAGCTTTGTTTTTGCGGGCTTTTAAGTATTTTGGGCAGGAGTTATTAATAATTATAAATTCCCTGTTTCTTTAAATAGGCTAAAACTTTGGGGGCTGCAATTAAAAACCAAACGGAATAGTTTTCCGGGTTTTCGGCTAAATCCCGGGCAAGTTCAAAATAGTCTATCCACTTCATCTCCGCTATTTCATTGGGGTTTGGCATATAGCAGCCATAATAATCGCCGATAATTATATGGTCAAATTCATATTCATATAAATCATCCCGGAATTTATGGAAATAGACAAAGCTGTCTATTTCTTTTAAATTTTCGCAGTTAATGCCTACCTCTTCTATCAGGCGGCGTTGAGCGGCTGCCAGGGTTTCTTCCCCGTCTCTTGGATGGGAGCAGCAGGTATTTGCCCAAAGCCCGCCGGAATGATACTTGCCTGTTGCTCTTTTTTGAATAAGCATCTGCCCCTCATGGCAAATGAAGACCGAAAATGCCCTGTGAAGTCTCCCTTCCCTATGGGCATCTATTTTAATGCCGCTGCCCGTTTGATTATCAAAAATATCTACATATATCAGTTTATCATCCATGGAAGTATCGTTTAAAAAAGCGTTTTTCATATTATAACCTCCGTTTAATTTCCCCAGTTCAAAAAATCACGGCGGCCCGGCCTTAAAACCAAAAGCGGTTTAAAAAATCTACCCTGCCTGAAGCTCGGATTTATTAGCGCAAATCCTTTTAAAAATAAATGCGGCTACTATAACAGGTAAAAGCATAGATAAAAACATTTTTTCAAAGCCGATTAATTCAGACAGCCAGCCGGAGATTATGCCCCCTAAAACCATGCCTAAATCGAAGGCCAAATAATATGTGCTGGTGGCGGCGCCCCGATTATTGGGTTTGGCGGAACGCACGGCAATAGTTTGCAGGCTGGGAAGAATAAAACCAAAGCCGATACCGAAAAATATGGCGCTTACAATAATTAAAGCTTGAGAATTTGCAAAAAACAGAGTCAATGGGGAAAGCATAAATATGCCTATGCCCCAGTAAAGCACAATATCGCAACCCTTTTTATCTACCACAGAGCCCATTGCCAGCCTGGAAACAGCAGTAGATATTGCCATAAAGGTAAAGAAAACTCCTCCGTTAATGCTCTTTTCCTGAGCATAAATAGCCACAAAGGTAGTAATAGCCGAATAGGTAGTGCTGCATAATGCCATCACAATTGAAGGCGGTATGGATTTTTTATTAATAATACCCCATAAATCTATTTTATTTTGTTTTTTTACAGTATTAACCTCAGGGTATTTCATTTTAGCGGAAACAGCAATAGCAATTATGGCCAAAATAAAGCAAGTAAAAAATAAATAATTATAATCAAAATCTTTAATAATCCAGAGGCCTATGGCAGGCGCTATTGCCATTGCCATATTTGAGGTAACCCCCAATATACTCATACCCTGAGCAAAACGATTCCTTGGAACAATATCGGCGGCAACGGTACCGGTGGCGCTGCTGCTAAAACTGAAGGCCAGGCCGTGAATACATCTTAAAATCAAAATAATTCCAATAACTCTTGTTAAGCTATACAATATAAAAACAGAGGCGAAAAAGAATACGCCCCCTATGGTTATAAGGCGGCGCCCTTTATTATCTAAGGCCCAGCCTGCAAAAGGCCTCACAATAATTGCGGCCATAGCTAAAACAGATGTGGATAAGCCAGCTAATAAATCGCTTCCTCCAAGATGCCTTATGTATAGGGGCATTGTGGGCTGAAGCATTTGAAAAGCGCCGAAAACAAATAAATTTAAAGTACAAACGGAAATAAAATCTTTTGTCCAAAGCTTTGGGGCCGCAGTAGTTTTATTGCCCGGAGAATCCGGGGTTAAATGCGGCAGGTGCGAATTTGAGCCCATT
Organism: Clostridiales bacterium; assembly: GCA_040767605.1. Taxonomy (GTDB): domain Bacteria; phylum Bacillota; class Dehalobacteriia; order UBA4068; family UBA4068; genus JAXGOI01. The sequence continues at coordinate 126,925 of JAXGOI010000001.1, read as the reverse complement.
AAATTTGCTCCGTTCCTAAAATAATTTGATAATTATTATTTTCTTATATTAAAAAGATAGAGCCTTAATTTTCTTTAAAGACTAAGGGCTTATGAATATTTCCCCCTAGTAAAATTAAAAACACGGCTTAAAAATAATCCTGGACGTTTAATTCAACCAGACACCGAGCTTTAACTTTTATTTTCCTCTTCATGCTCTGTTTTTATTTTCCTTCGGTTTAAGTAAAAATTCCAAATCTGGGGAAGGGCCACCGAGCCGATAATTAAAAAAGCTCCTAAAAACTGCAAGGGCTCAAGAATTTCTCTGAATACTAAATAAGAAATTAAAACCGTAAAGGGGGTTTCTAAAAACAGGATAATCGTGGAATCTGTCGAGCCTATTTGGCGTATCCCCTTTGTAAGGAAATATGAGGGCATAACCCAAGCTACAATACCTAAAAGAGTAATAAAACCAATGCCCCCGGGAGTCGGAATAAAAACCAGGCTCTTGGAAAAAAGCATATAAACCGCATAAATTATCAGGGATACTATATTTACATTGCAATTATAGGCAGTTGTGCTGACTTTTTTAAGCAGTTTGGCTATAAATGTATAATATATAGCTTGTAAAACAGCGGCTAAAAGAGCAAAACCAATCCCTTTGGCGGATATATTCCCAAAGGAGCTACCGTAGAGCAAAAGCAGGCCGGAAAACGCCCCGATTAAAGAAATTATTTTTGTCCAGATGATTTCTTCTTTAAAAAAGACTATGCCTATCAGGCAGGTTAATGGGGGGTAAAAATAAAAAAACATAATTGCCAAGGCCGGAGTTAAAAACTGAAAGGCCTTAAATAAGCATAAAGCCGCCAGCATCTGAAAAAGCGCCAGGAAAGAAAAAGAGAGCCAGTTTTCCCTTGGGATTTTTCTTTCCTGTTTTAAAATAATGGCCGCAGTATTAAATACAAGAGTGCCGATTAAAAACCGAAAAAAAAGTATAGATGCCGTATTATAGCCAACATTATAGCAAAGTTTAACAATAACCCCTTCCGAACCCCAAAAAGCGGCGGCCAGTAAAACGCAAAAATAGCCGACCCCCCTTGAGAAAACCCTAAACATATAACACTCTCCCTGCCGGCAAAAATTAATGCCGGTAATTATATAATAGCCTAAAAGCCTTTAGTTCATATCATATTATTATATTCTATCTGCAAGTATTTAGCAAGATTAGACAAAATAAACTAAACCCCGCCGGATTTTTTTAGGGGGTTCTTTCGGCTTTTTTTGCGAAAACTTTTTGTGTTTTTCTGTGGTTTATCTTAAGTGCTTAAGATAATTTTCTTATTTTTAAAGGGAAATAACCTCAGAGCGTGGAAAATCATTAAAAGCAATTTTAAGGAGGCCAAAGCATGAACCGTCCCCCGCAAAGGAATATTTATAAAGAGAGGCCGCAAAAAAACCAAAGTAATTTTTTAAGCCCCAGGGCTGTAAATACAGAAACCAGAGTAAACAGAAAAAAAAGGCATAAAATTTTACCTGTATTAATTGCCGGTACCATAGTTTTTTTTGCCGCAATTTTAATTATGGGCTTTATTTGGAGCCTCTTTGCTTATTTTACTAAAAGCGGCGTAACGGATGCCACCATAATCCCTGCTGGTATATTCCTGGCAGCAATTTTTACAGCCTCTTTCTTTTTGGCTTTCATTTTAGAGGGGCGGCATATTCTTCCAATTATTATGCTTATTATAATAATTTCCGCTCTTTCCCTTCTTCTTGCGGGCTTTAAGGATATTTCTCTAAGGGGTTTAATTATTAAAACCGCCGCCGGTTTAATTTGCGGCTTAGGAGCAAATTATATTTTATTCCGCCTTAAAAAGGCCAAAAACAGGCGTAAAAACCCTTCTTTATAATTAAAAAACCGCTAAAAAGGAGCCTTTAGGCTCCTTTTTTAATGGGAATATTTATTTAAGCTTATTTAAAGCTGTTTTTCCGGCTTGGCATTGGCTTCCAGCTTTATAAGCCTGGCTATATTTTTGCCAAATTCCAAAATATTTTCCATACCCTCACGGTCATTTAAAACCTCTTCCGGGGCGCCCCCAAAAAGCATATTCCAGTAATCCGCCCCAACAACCGTCATACCGTTAATAAAGTAAAACATCAGCATTTCCTGAATGCTTGCGGTTTGCCCTCCCCTTCTGGCAACCGCCACCGGCCCCCCAATTTGATGTTTAAGGAATTTCTCCCCCCCGCGGGAAACCATGCCGAGCCTCTGAAGGAGGTTCATTACATCCCCTCTGGCTGTTCCGAAATAAACCGGGGCGCCTATTACAAAACCCCGGGAGTTTTTTACTTCATCTAAAATCGGGGCAAAATCGTCCTTAAGTACGCAATAACCCAGCTTTTTGCATTGGCCGCAGGCTTGGCAGGCCTCTATTTTTTTCCCTGCCAGGCTAATAAGGTGGGTTTTAATTCCATTATTCTCAATAGATTCGGCACAGGCCTTTAAGGCAGCCATAGTATTGCCTTTAATTCTCGGAGAACCGCTGACAAGTATTACCTTCACTCTAAAACCCCCAATATAGCTGTTTTTTATTTGAATTTAAAAGAAAAATAAATATAAATGCCAAGGCCTCCGAAAAGCACGATAATAAAGACCGGAATTATTATTGCGTTTATATTTAAAGCCGGGTTTTGAAAAGCCCCATAAGTAATATAATTAATATAAGCAAACATCGCGATTATAATAAGCTTAATAAATGCCAGCATTTGCCGGGCTAATACATATTGCATAGGGGCATTATCCTTATTAATGGCAACAGTATAATTAAATATATGCGGAAAGCGGGATATTATAGTCATACCGGCATATATAATAAGCCCCAAGGCTAAAAAAAGAATTAAATAATTTTTACTGCCCCAGGAAGTTGCCTTGCCGGCTAAATCAAAATTAGTCGGGACTATATCCGGCAAATTTTGCCAGCTAACTAAAAATATGGCTATATAAGCCAAAAGGCCCGCGGCGGCCAGAGCCTCAAGAAAAACCTCAAATTTACCAAGGGGTAAATTCAGGCGGGGGCGGGCCGTTTTTTCCCGGTTAATAAATGATCTGAAAGACTTTACTTCCGGTTTTTGCCGGGAATTATTATTCTTAAGCATATTTTCACCCCATATTTATTATTCAAATACGGTAATTATCAGGGGTTTATTTTCGGTTACAACAATTGTATGCTCATACTGAGCCGTAAAAGAATGGTTAGGGGTTTTAAGTGTCCAGCCGTCCCCCTGCTCTTCCACATATTCATCCCCTTGGCTTACAAAGGGCTCTACCGCCAAAACTATGCCGGGAACCATAATTCTTTTATCTTTCTTTTCATAGTAATTAAAGATACTGTCGGGCTCCTCATGGAGGGAACGGCCAACCCCGTGGCCGCAAAGGTTTTTTATGGTTTTAAAGCCGCTTTTATGAGCCTCCTTCTCCACAACCAGGCCCAAAGCATTTAAAGGGTTACCTGCCACGGCAACCTCCAGGGCTCTGTCTAAACAGCGCCTGGCGCAGGCCAAAAGCTTACGGCGGGAATCTTTGGCCGGTTCAATTAAAAATGTTGCGGCGGTATCTGCAAAAAAACCGTTTTTATGGGCCGAAACATCTATATTTACAGAATCCCCCTTCTTTAAAACCTTGGCTCCGGGTATACCGTGGGCAACCTCTTCATTTACGCTTATACAGGTATGGCCGGGAAATTTATAACAGGAAATAGGGGCGGAAGAGGCACCGTAAGAGGCAAGAACCTGCCGGCCGATTTCATCCAGCTCGGCGGTGGTTATACCCTCTTTTACTGCCTCACCCATAATTTTAAGGGTTAAGGCGCAAATCCTGCCGATTTCCTTCAATCCGACCAGCTCTTTATCATTTTTAACTATCATTTATGGCCTCCGTTTATAGAATTAAACCGCGTCTAAAATTATATACCAGAAAGCCCCTGCTGTAAACAAGGGCTTAAGCGGCTTAAATATTATCCTTACCCTTATTCTTATTATTTTTCAGCTCCCCGGGCAAGCGCCCGGCTTTTTTTAAGGATTCCCTAAGCAAGTATTCAAGATGAGCGTTAACACTCCTTAATTCATCTGCTGCCCAGCCCTCCAGCGCAGTATATAACCGGGCATCAATTCTTAAGGGAAAGCTTTTTCTTGCCATTTTATCAATACAGGCTCCCAACATTTATTATCGGCTGGGAGGAGCGGTCGGTAATTATGGAAACAATTAAATTGTTTACCATGGCCACCTTTCTTTCCTGGTCAAGCTCTAAAACACCCTCCTCCTCCAGCTGGGTTATAGCCATTTGAGCCATGCCCACGGCGCCGTCAACAATAATTTTGCGGGCGGCTAAAATAGCTGAGGCCTGCTGCCTTTGAAGCATTGCGCTGGCAATCTCTGTGGCATAGGCTAAATGGGTAAGCCGGGCCTCAATAATTTCTACTCCGGCAACAGCCAAGCGCTCCTGAAGCTCCAGCATTAATTGGCGGGAAACATCATCCGCATTACTCCTTAGAGAAACCCCGTCGTCACTAAAATTATCATAAGGGTATTGGGCCGCAATATGCCTTAGCGCCGTCTCGCTTTGAATTTCCACAAACTGCTCATAATGGTCAACATCAAAAACTGCCTTGGCGGCATCCACAACCCTAAAAACAATTACAGCGGCAATTTCTATGGGGTTACCGTTAACATCGTTAACTTTAAGGCGCTCGCTGTTAAAATTCCGCACCCTTAGAGAAACCTTTTTGGCGTAAGCAAAAGGCACAACAAGCCAAATACCGTTTTGGCGTATGCAGCCTATATACTTCCCAAAAAATGTAAGTACGGCGGCCTTATTGGGCTGAACAATAGTCAGGCAGGGAATAATCAGAGAGAATAAAACCAATAACAGTATGCCTATGAGAATTTTAAACTGGGAAAACGCATAAATGCTCAATGCAAAAAGCAGGCCTAAAAAAACTAAAACCATATACCCCGATACCTTCCAGGCATTTTTTTCCGACATACAAAAACCCCCTTTATTTCTGGATAAAATCTATATCAAAATGATATCACTTTGATATAATAAATGCAAGGGGTTTTTATTCTAATTTAAATTATTTTTTCCAGGTGCCTTGCAATTTACTGTGAAGATTAAGGGCCGTTTCTAAATCCCCCTCGCCAATATAATAGGCTTTTAAGGCCTCGGCAAATAATTCCTGGTATTCTGCCTTTTCTTTTTTAGCCTCATCTTCTTTGCCTAGATATACATTAGAGCCTAAGGCATAGAAAAATATTAAAATAAAGGCAAATAAAAAAAGTATTTTAAATGATTTAAAAAGCTTAAGCATAGAGCCCTCCTTTTAGGCTGATTCTAGCAAAAGCTTTCTTTAAAACATTCTTAATACCTTTAGTAAAATTAGTTTAAATTTTGGCAAATAATACTTTTAAAAGGATTATTTCTACAAAAAAACAGAGGCTTGGCCTCTGTTTTTAATCCGCATTTAAAAAACGCAAAGGAATGGGAAAGCAGCGTAAAATACTGAGTATTTCTTTTTTAGTATGTTCGGTAACCCAAAGCACCACTTTGCCCAGTTTGGCATCTAGGGTTGTAACTAAAGCCAGATTATCATAGCCCTCAATCAGCTTATTAAAAAAATCAATATCATTAGGGGCCATTTCCAGAAGAATAGTTTGATTATTGTCTATATCCATAATTCTTTTAAGCTCTGTTTTCTCTTTATCCATGTTTTCACCCTCTTTATACAACGGCTGTATTCTAATCTAAGCAAAGATAATATTCGCTGTGATTATTAAAAATCCTTTTCTTATCAGTAATAATTATTAAGTATTTTTCCCTTCTTTTACGCTGAATATAGCCGTAAACTAATACTTGAATTAGCGCCTTAAAGCCTATAATCAGGCCTAAGGCTATTATTTTAAAGCTTTTTAATTTCGGCCAAGGCCTTTTAAATATCCTTTAAAACCAGCGCCCCCATACCCCGCCCTATTTTAGCACGGTTTATTAAAAAAGTCATATAATAATTATTTCCAAAAAGGCTTTAAAAACCAAGCTCCTCGCCAATAAGTATAATATGAAAATCTGAACCCTCGGGCCTTTTATGAATTATACTTGTAATATTGCAATTTCTTTGGGGGGAGCTGCAATCCTCGCATTGGCCTAAAATATTGCAAGACAAATTATTCCCGTATTTTAAATTATTCATCTTTGCTGCTACAAGGCGGATTCTATCTAAGCCGGCGGCTAAATCTTTAACCACTTTATTGGCCCCGGCTATAATAATTATTCTATCCGCCCCATAAATGCTCCCGGCAATTCTGTTTCCGGCCCCGTCTATATTAAGAATTTGCCCGTCTAAAGTAATTGCATTTGCCCCCAGCATAAATACATTGGCAGTAAGATATTGCATTAGGATTTCCCGGGTTTCCTGCTTATTGCCGATTATTTTATAGCCGGAGAGTTTATTTTCAAAAACATAGCTATTAACGGCGCAGGTATGGGGAATAACAGGGCAATTCTTCTTTTCCAGCTCATCATCTAATTTAAGGGCAAAAATTGTATGAGAATCCCCGCAAGCCACAATGGAATTATCTGGGATAAGGCTTAAAACCAGGCTTGCCCCCTCTTTTAACGTATCGCAATAAGAGGCGGAAAATTTATTTTTTTTCAGGTTTTTTACGGCAATTTGGCATTCACGGCGCAAATATTCTTTTTTTATCTCATCCCGCCCATAATCCCCCTCCTTTAGCTTCGGCAGGGGGAAATTATATAAATCCAACATATATATAACCTCCCTTAAAAATAGATTACCTGAAACACTCTTGCCTAAAATGCTTTTTATAAGGCGAGTTTTATCCGGAGACTTTGCCCTGCTATCCCCTTAAAAAAACAAGATGAGAGGTTTTTAGCTCATATCATCTTATTTTATTGGCCCCCCTGTATTAAACATTTTATTTTTAGTCTGTGCTTAAAGTAAATACCGCAGGCTCTGTTAAGCCTTTTCTCAGCGCTTATGCAAGGGCAAAATAACCCATGCAAAAAGCAATGGTTGACAGCAAATAAAGAGCCGCTTGCAGCCAATTCCCATGCTTTATATTTAAAATTATATTTGCCGCTCCGGCGGCAAGAATAGCTATAACGGCGATTACCCAGGTAAACATTCCCCGGATAAAGATAAATTCATAGGCAACCAGAGCCCCGACAATTAAAAACGCAATCTTAGCAAAATTTAATGCTTTCATAATGGCCTCCTATTAGAGTATACTTTAAGACTTTATTTTTAGTATAGCATAGTAAAGATAAAAAATCATGCAGGGTATTAATACCTTGCATGATTTTTTTGGTGCGGCTGAAGGGACTTGAACCCCCACGAAGTTTCCCCACTAGAACCTGAATCTAGCGCGTCTGCCAATTCCGCCACAGCCGCATAACTTGGCAAGAGTTAATATAACATAGTTTTTTATAAAAATCAACCCCGCCAAAAAACTTTTATTTAACTCTGGCTGGGCTTTAATAAAATAATTACTAAAAACCCGCGGCCTTATCAATTACTTTTAATCAACTTTTGTAAGGCCGGTTTTCATTTTTTCATCCAGCTCTTCTTTATCTAAATTTAAAAGGCTAAAAACCTCTTCATCATTGGCAATAAAGCGGAAAGATTTAATTACCTCATTAAAAACCCCTTCAAAACGGGTATAATCATCCCCCCCGCAATTAAAAAATAAATAATAGCGGATTCCGTTAACGGGCTCATAAAGCCAAATTGTATTTGCGATAACTTCCCCGGAGGCATTTTCTCCGCTGATAACCACACCGTATTGAGATTTTTTATCCTGCACCCCCAGAATTTGGCGGGTTTTTATATCTTTTAAGGATGAACCCAGCTTTTCAATAACCATTTGGATTAATTCTTCCGGGCTGTAAAAATCCATACCCCCCATTTCGCTGATAATATTAAGGGAAATATTATTATTGTCATCAATAAAATACACCCCGGCCGCTGTTTGGGCGGCAGGCAGCCAATCCCCGGGGACGCTTATTTGATACCCGGTAATATGTTTATACATCTGGGGCTCCATTTTAGAGAGGGAAAGCTCCCCGCCCCGCTGGCAGGCCGTAAAAAAAACAGCGAATATACATAAAAAAAGCGGCAGAAAAGCCTTTATTTTAGGGTAATTACTTATCATTTATTTTAATACTCCTTATGGCAAAAGTTTTTAAATTATTTTAAGGCTGTTTTTAAAATTTCAAGGCCCTTTTCTACAGCCTGCAGGCGGATTTCCTCACGGCTGCCCCTAAATTGATGGCGAAAAGAATCCTCTCCGCCCTTAAAAGAAAGGCCAAAATAAACCAAACCCACAGGCTTTTCCTTAGTACCGCCGTCTGGCCCCGCTATACCCGTAACGGAAAGGGCCATATCGGCGCCAGAGAGGCTTTTTAGGCCTCTGGCCATTTCCAAAGCGGTTTCTTTACTAACAGCCCCAAAGCTATTCAAACACCGGGCAGAAACACTTAAAACCCTCTCTTTGGCCTCATTACTATAGCTTACCACGCCAAAACCAAAGCATTTTGAGCTCCCCGGAACCGAGGTAATAGCAGAAGCAAGCAAGCCGCCGGTGCAGGATTCCGCCAAAGCAAGGTATTTGCCCTCTTTTATAAGGCCTGCTACTATACAATTGGATAAATCGTTTATGGTCTGATTCAGCATTTTGCTCCTTTTAAATAAAAACCCCCCGGCTCCCAATAAACCCCTTAAATTATACTAAATAGGGAGAAACTTGATTTACTGGGGGAAAAGATATTTCCAGCATTTCATTAAATAATCCACCCCGGAATAAATAGTGAAAAAAACCGCCAAATACATCATACCGCCGGCAAAATAATGAAAAAGCGCCTTAGGTACAATTAAATATATATAGGAAAAATTCTCTAAAAGCAGGGCGCTGATGGCAACTATCTGGCTGATGGTTTTAAGCTTCCCCAAACCGGAGGCCGCAATTATTTTACCCTCTGCCGCCGCAATTGTCCTTAAACCCGTAACGGCAAATTCCCGGCTGATAATAATAATCGCAATCCAGGAGCTGATTCTTCCCATTTCTACCAAAGCGATTAAAGCCGCGGAAATTAATAATTTATCCGCCAAAGGGTCCATAAATTTGCCTAAAACCGTAATCTCCTTGCGGGTTCTGGCAACATAGCCGTCAAGGCCGTCGGTGGATGCCGCTAAAATAAAAATCAGGGCCGCGATTAAATCCCCGTATTTAGGTATTTGGGTAGTAGTGACTAAAACAAATACCGGCACAAGAAATATTCTGATTAAGGTAAGCCTGTTTGCTAAATTTAAAGTTCGCAATTTACTCCACCTCGCCCATTAAATCGTAAACATCCGCCTGATTTATTTTAACCTTTATAAATTGCCCCGGTTTTATTTGGCCTTCTTTAGCTTTTTTAACTTTAAAATAAATTAAGCCGTCTACATCGGGGGCATGGTATTGGCTGCGGCCAAAATAGAGTTTTTCTTCCCCTTTTATACTGCCCTCAACTAAAACATCTAAGGTTTTTCCTATAAATTTTTTTAATCCTTCTTGGCTTTTTTGGGCTAAAAGCTCCATAAGCCTGTTATGGCGGCGTATTTTTGTAGCTCTGTCTTTTTGCCTTGGCAATTTGGCGGCGGGGGTATCCGCCTCTTTACAATATTCAAAAGCCCCCACCCATTGAAAATGGCCCTCGCCGGCAAAATCCATCAGCTTTTTAAAGGCCTTTTTATCCTCACCGGGAAAACCGACTATAAAAGTAGTTCTAAGGGCTATATCCGGTATATGCCTTTTAATTAAGGCAATCTTTTCTCTGATTAGCTCTTCTCCCCCCCGGCGGCCCATGGCATTTAAAACACCATTATCTATATGCTGCAGGGGGATATCCAAATAATGGCAAATATTCTTATGCTTTTTTATAATACCCAAAAGCTCTTCATCTATTCGGCTGGGGTAGGCGTATAAAAGGCGTATCCAAATAAAGGGCAGCTTTGCCAAATCAGCCAGTAATTCACTAAAAGAGGCTTTGCCGTAAATATCTATACCATAGGCTGTAATATCCTGGGCGATAATAATTAATTCCTTTACCCCTTTTTGGGCAAGGAACCTTGCCTCTTCCAAGATATCTTCTTTGCTCCGGCTTTTTAAGCTCCCTCTAAGCTGGGGAATAAGACAATAGCTGCAATAATTATTGCAGCCTTCCGCTATTTTTAAATATGCCATATAGGCCGGAGTACTCAGGCGGCGCAGAAGATTATAATCCCCGGGCAAATCCTCCCCCGGGCAGTTGAGCCCGGTTTTTCCTTCTAATAACAGGGCAATTTCTTTTATTTGAGAAGCCTTTAAAAATGCGTCTACTTCAGGCAGGCTTTTTGCCATTTCTTCCTGATATTTTTCCACCATGCAGCCAACGGCTATCAAAAGGCGGCAAATACCGCTTTTTTTATATTCGGCCATTTCCAATATACTCGCAATAGCCTCTTCTTTAGCTGCCTGAATAAAACCGCAGGTATTTATAATAATAATCCCGGCTTTTGAAGGCTCATCCACAATATGCCAAAAGCAGCTTTCCAAAAGCCCGGCCATCATCTCGCTATCCACAAGGTTCTTGGCGCAACCCAGGCTCAGTATATATACACCCTGTTTTTGCGGCATTCTTTTCTCCCTTAAGTAAAAATCAAAAAACTAGAACTTACTGCTCGGCAAAATATTCCTGCTCCCTCACGGCGCCGACAGCGCCTAAAGGCAATTGCAGGGCTCCGTTTAAATAAACATCCACAGCGCCGGCGCTGCCGTATTTAACCTTTAAAAATTTTGGGTCTTTAATTAGTATTTTATCGCCTTTTTTTAAATTATGCTCGGCGGTTTCCTCACTCCCCTGGGCTCTAAGCCAGCAGGGTCCGTTAGCAGCCACAATTTCCAACTCTATTCCGGTAATTACCGGCTCGGGAATAATTACCTCATCAGGGATATCAGGATCAAGTATATTTTCATCCGGAACATAAGGGGCCTGGGGCTCTTCATCCGCCATATTGCCTCCGGGAGGCTCCACCGGCGGCCTGCTGCCTAAATAATATAAAAAGCCGCCGGCTGATATAATAAAAATAAGGGAGATTAAAACTCCGATTCTCCATTTTTGCCAGGGGCTGCGGTTAAGCTTGGCCAGAGTGTTATTATCATTTTCTTCGGTATCTATTATAATTTTGGGGGTTTCTTTAAAATTGGCGGATTCTTTAAAGGCTTCAACAATTTCCTCGCTGTTTAAAGAAAGGTATTTTGAGTATATTTTCAAAAAACCTATGGCATAGGCCGTTCCGGGCAGTTGGAAAAAGTTATTTTCCTCCATGGCCCGTAAATAGCGGGAAGAAATTTTAGTATCTTCCTCAATAGCCTGTAAAGTTAAACCCTGAGAAAGCCTTGCTTCCTTTAAGCGGGAACCGATATCCAGCACAATTATCCCCCCAAACCAGACAAAAACCTGCCTAAAGCTAAGGCAGCCGCCGCCACATCATCGCAATTTACGCAAAAATCAAACCTGTTATCAGGCTTTTCGGGGTATTTATATAAAGGGTCATAATAGCCAACTAATAAATATTCTACTAAGGCGGCAAATTCTCCTGTTTTTGCCATTTGGCTGAGCTCGGTAATTTTATTTGCCCCAAGGGTTTTTTTAAGCAAGGCCAGGGCATTTAAAATATCCTCTATATTTTCTCCGGGGGTATATTCTTTTATAATTCTTGCCACTCTTTGAGGCATACCGGCATAGGCTAAAATTCCCGGCCCTTTTTGCATTGCCTCAAAAAAGGTTTGGGGCAGAAGAATTTTACCTATTCTGCGGCTTTCACATTCCACAATTACAGGTTTATGAGGGATAAAATTATTTAACACAGCCCATAATCCGCTTTCAAAAGATTTTTGGCTGGGTTGAGGGGGCAGGCCGATATTGCCGAAAACCGAGCCCCGATTACCGCAAAGCCCTTCTAAATCCACAACCTGGGCTAAATCATGGCTTTGCATATATTTTAAAAGATCTGTTTTGCCGACGCCCGTCAGGCCATGTAAAACAGCAATTTTAAAGGGCAGGGGGTTTTCAAAATAGGCTTTAATATGAGCCCGGTAGCTTTTATAGCCCTCTTTTAAACGGTAGCAGGGTATATGCATAAAGCAGGCCAGATTATATATGCTTTGAGAACGCATACCCCCCCGCCAGCAATATAAAATTACGCTATTATCTTCCGCCAGCCTGGCAATTTCTTTTAATATACCCTCAAGCTTTGGGGAGGCATATTTTAAACCCAGAAAACGGGCCTTTTCTTTGCTTATATTTTTATAAATATCCCCGATTTGCGCCCTTTGGCTGTCGTCAAAAAGGGGTATATTAAGGGCCCCCGGAATACAATCCCGGCTATATTCGGCGGGCGAGCGTAAATCCACATAAACCGGTTTATTTAAGGCCCTGCTTTGGAGAAAATCTACTTCTGCCATTAAATTAATATTGCGCTCCTTTTAATTCCTTTTTCTAGTTTTTACTTTTTTAAGCCTTTATTTTTTAGATCTTTTATTTTTCAAATCTTTCATTAAATTGGTCTAAATCCATAAGCACATTCCGGGGTCTGGAGCCGTCCGGCCCGCTTACAATGCCGTTTTCCTCCAGAATATCCATTATTCTCCCCGCTCTCGGGTTGCCTATTCTAAAGCGCCTTTGTAAAAAAGAGGTGGAGGCCTGGCCTGTATCTATTATCATACGGGCAGCCTCAAAAAAGAGGCTGTCTCCATAATCTTCCTCTTCTCTTGTTTTACCGGCGCCGGCGGTTTCTGCTGCCGTTTGAATTTCAATTTCCGAATAAAATTGGGGGCTTGCCTGTTTATGGCAATATTCCACCAGATTATGAATATCCTTTTCTTCTATATAGGTACCCTGTATACGAATGGGCTTAGGAATACCCACCGGGTGATAGAGCATATCCCCCCTGCCTAAAAGCTTTTCCGCCCCTGCCATATCCAAAATGGTTCTGGAATCCGTATAGGAAGAAACGGCAAAAGCAATTCTGGAGGGGATATTCGCCTTAATAAGCCCGGTAATAACATCAACAGAAGGCCTTTGAGTAGCAACAATAAGATGAATCCCCGCGGCTCTTGCCATTTGGGCCAAACGGCAAATGGATTCCTCAACATCCGCCGGGGCAACCATCATTAAATCCGCCAGCTCATCAATGATTACAACCATTTGAGGCAGGGCTGCCTCCGGGTATTTTTCATTATAGGTGTTAAAATCTTTAACCCTGTTGCCGGCAAAAAGGGAATATCTGTCTTCCATTTCTTTTACAACCCATTTAAGGCAGCCTGCCGCCTTTTTATTATCCGTTACAACCGGGGTAATTAAATGGGGCAATTTATTATAACCCGCAAGCTCTACCTTTTTGGGGTCAATTAACATAAATTTTACCTCATTGGGTTTGGCCTTATACAGCATACTGCAAATAATGCTGTTTATGCAAATACTTTTACCGGAGCCTGTTGCCCCTGCAATAAGCAAATGGGGCATTTTTGATAAATCTCCGATTATAGGCTCGCCGCTGATATTTTTCCCTAAAGCAAAGGAAAGCCTGGAATTGCTGTTTGAAAACTCCGGACTCCCAATAACATCCCTAAAATAAACCGTGGCAATTTCCGCCCGGGGGATTTCTATCCCAACGGCGGATTTACCCGGTATCGGGGCTTCTATCCGAACCTCCGAGGCGGCCAGGCTTAAAGCAATATCATCTGCCAGGCTGGTTATCCGGCTTACTTTTACCCCCGGGGCCGGCTGTAATTCATATCTGGTTACGGCGGGGCCCGCCACAACCTGGCTGACCTTTGCCTTAACCCCAAAATTATCCAGAGTTTCTTCTAAAATTGAGATTGCATCCGTAATGGCCTTATTCATACGGGGGTTTTTTATCTTAATCCCGGCGGAAATTAATTCCGGATAAGGCAGCTTATATTCCCCCTCAAAAGCGGGGGTATTCTCCCCCCCGGGGGCAGAAAAATCCCCCTCATTTGTAAGGGAGCCTTCTTTTTGTGTTTCATCTATGGGATAAGCCTCATCAGAGGTATGGGGCAAGCCAGTTTTTTCTGCTATATTTTGGCCTTTTTTACTGAGGGTCGGCATATACTCTTTTGCGAATTTATTTAATTTAGGCGCTTCCGCCTGCCCATCGTCTAAGGCCTGACCTTTGGAATCAATTACCGGGGTTGGCGGAACTCTATCCTCATGGGAAATTATTAAAGGGCGGCTTTTGGATGATAGACTTTCATTTTCGGCTTCCCCTAAAGCGCCGCCCTTAAGCCTTTGAGGCTTTAATGAAGAAGGACTTTTTATATCTTCGGAAATTTCCTTCCCGTCGGGGTTTAAAAAAGAAAATAAGCCGCATAAGGCCTTGCCCAGCCTATTAAAAAAGCTCCCCAAAGAAATTTGAGTTATAAGTAAAAGCCCGATAATACTCAGGGAGGATAAAACAATAATGCTGCCCCATTGGCCGAAGGCAAAGCGTAAAAAATACGAAGCCAAACCGCCTAAAATGCCTCCCCCATCCCCCTGCCAGGCCCGGATTATATATTCTTTAAAGCCATAAAAGGGGAGCTCTAAATGGATAAAAGCCAAAATGCTGATAAATATAATAAAAAGGCCTGTAAGGCGTTTATTCCAAGCCTTGCTTTCTCTGTTAATAAAAAGCACAAAGCCCCCAAAAGCAATAAAAATAGGGAAGGCAACAGCCCCCCTGCCGGCGGTTATTTTTAAAAACTTAATCATTACGGAACCAATAGCGCCGATTGCCCCGTTTTCAAAGCCCAAAAGGCCTAAAAAGAGTAAAAGCGCAAAAGCCAAAAGAGCTATGCCGAAAATCTCCCTCTGCACAGCCTCGCGCTTCTCTTTAGCCTTTAGAGAATTTTTTTTATACTTTCTGGCGGACAAATCTAAGCCTCCTTCGGCAGGCTCCTTTAGCAGGCCTCTTTAGGAACCCTTTAAAATATTCGCCAATTATAGGTAAATTCCTTTCTTAAGCTCCTTTTCTTTAAAGGCATTTAATTTAACTCTGGCCTGCTAAAACCCTAAAATAAAGCATAGCGGGTTAAAACCGGCTATGCTTTAAATAATCTTAACTAATTGCCTATAAGTTTATAAATCCCCGATAACCACATGAGCGATATTATTAGCATGGTCGCCAACCCTCTCTAAATTGCTGATTATATCCAAAAATACAACCCCGGAGCCGGGGCGGCACTTGCCCTCATTAAGCCGGACAATATGGGTTTTTCTCAGCTGTTTTTCCATGGCATCTATATTCTCATCCTCGGCTAAAACCTCCGCCGCCAAATCGGCATCTTTAGT
The DNA here is from genome assembly GCA_040767605.1 of Clostridiales bacterium. Lineage (GTDB taxonomy): Bacteria > Bacillota > Dehalobacteriia > UBA4068 > UBA4068 > JAXGOI01. Next base: position 111,507 of record JAXGOI010000001.1, on the reverse strand, counting down.
AAGTAAGGCCTTCAGAGCTTTATGGAGGACGGATATTACCAGCTTATGCATTTCTTTTAATTCCTCAATTGCGGAATCTGAATAGGAAAGGCCTTCCTCATAGGAAAAGAGCGCCATTTGGGCAATATTATCCGCATGGTCGCTAATACGCTCAATATCGTTTGAGGCATGAAGCAGCCCCGTATGTATAATAGACTGCTCTTCCGTCATTTCGTTTTGGGCAGCCTTAACCAGGTAAAGGGTAATTTCTTTTTCTAAATAATCTACTAGATCCTCCATTTCCTCAACCTCTTTAATTAATTCCAGGTCTTGTTTTATGAAGGCTTCAAGAGATTTATCCAGATTATCCGCGGCTATTTCCCCCATACGGGCAACCTCCCGGGCGGCAAGGGGAATTGCAATATGAGGTGAGGTGGTATTTGGCCAATCCAAAAACATGGTGCTTTTTTGAATAGTCTTTTCCTCCCCGGGCAAAAGCTTAACAACAAGGCTGGAAAAATAATTAATTAAGGGTAGAACCAGGATTGTTGTTAAAATATTAAAAAAAGTATGGGCATTGGCTATTTGCCTGGCAATATCATTTGCCGGGGAAACGGCTAAAACTATATCCTCAAAAAACGGCAAAAGAATCAGGAAAACCAGCGAGCCTAATACATTAAATAAAACATGGGCTAGGGCTGCTCTTTTAGCCGTAAGCTTTGTGCCAACCGAGGCAATAACAGAAGTTACACAGGTGCCGATATTTGTTCCCAATAATATTGGCAGGGCGGCATCCAGCCCAATTAAGCCTTGGGTAGATAGGGCCAGTAAAATACCCACCGAAGCACTGGAGCTTTGAATAATAACTGTAAGTAAAAGTCCGATTAATAGCCCAAGCATGCGGTATTTGCCAAAAAACAGCACCGCCTCACGAAAGGCCTCCAGCTCCCTTAAGGGCGACATTGAATGGCTCATTAAAAACAAGCCAAATAACAACAAGCCAAAGGAGAATATTACATAGCCGATATCCTTGATTTTTTTCTTCCTAATGAAAAAATAGATTATAAAACCTATGGCCAAAATAGGCAATGCATATTTATCGACTTTGAAGGCTAAAATCTGGGCGGTTATTGTAGTACCTATATTTGCACCCATAATTACAGCAATAGCCTGCTTTAAGGTCATTAAACCGGCATTAACAAAACCAACCACCAATACTGTGGTAAGGCTTGAGCTTTGAACAACAGCGGTAACCAATGTCCCAAACAAAACACCTACAATCGGTATCCCGGTTAGGACTTCTAAAATCCGCCTCATTTTGCTGCCGGCGATTCTTTGCAAACCGGCGCCCATGGATTGCATACCAAAAATAAATAGCGCTAAACCGCCAAAGAGTCCAAATAAAATTTCAGTCATATGCTCCCTTTCATTTTTAGTTATTAATTTATTTTTTATTAGCTTGCTAGGCTATTAACTTGTTTTCAAAACAAAACCCTATGCCAACTTAATTATTTTAACATAGGATTAGGTTTTTTTCCATTCAATACTCTAATTGTTTGGATTCTTTAGGCAAATTCAAATTAATTAAGTGTTTGGCTTAATTTTTAATAATTGTCCCCGGAGAGAAGCGCAAATCAAGAAAATCCTGCGGATTGCTGCTGATTAAAGCAATTATCCTGTCTTCCCCTTCTCGGTAGGGTATTGTTTGAACCCTTTTGCCTAAATAATCTCTCGTTCTTCTCCCGCTTTTAACTTCGTCTTGATTAAGATTGCCGAAAATAATTTCTTCGGGGATTATGCTCCAGATCATAACTATTCCTCCCCTTTATTAAAATCGGCATTATTTTCTTTTAGGGCTTTATTCTGGGTTCCGCTGTTTTTAAATGCCTCAGAGCTTTCTTTTCTTTTGTTAATCTGGCCGTTTTTATTCACCGGGCTTTCTTTGTCTTTGATATCGGTGCAAAGAAAACCATGGCCTTCTTCGATTTCAGGAGTTTGGGCAATAGCGGCGGTTTTCGGGCTCTTCTTTTTATGAGCCGCCGTTTTATTATTATAAGTTTTTTTCGCCGGATTCTTCCGGGAATTATTTTTAATTAAATTCCCCGCGGTATTTTTAGGGGAATAAATAAAAGGCCTGTTCTCGGCTTTGGCAGCCCGATAAACCTGAATTTGCTGGCGTAAATCCGCAATGGCGGAATCCAGGCCCCCTAAACAATCAATAAGCCCGCATTGAACAGCATTTTCTCCCACAACTATTGTGCCTACATCCCGGGCCAGCTCACCAGTGGTCATCATCATATTTTTCAGTTTTTTAGCGCTGATATGCGAATGGCTTGAAATAAAACTTATAACCCTGTCCTGCATACGCTCAAGGTAATCAAAGCTTTGCTGCACCCCTACAACCATACCCGTAAGACGAATAGGATGAATTGTCATGGTGGCTGTGGGAGCAATAAAAGATGTTTTGGCAGCCACTGCAATAGGCACGCCAATAGAGTGGCCGCCGCCTAAAACCAGAGAAACCGTGGGCTTGGATAAAGAGGCTATCATTTCCGCAATGGCAAGCCCCGCCTCAACATCGCCGCCAACGGTATTTAAAATAATAATCAGGCCTTCAATATTTTGGCTTTGCTCAACCGCCACCAATTGGGGGATAATATGCTCATATTTTGTGGCCTTATTTTGAGGCGGCATTTCCAAATGCCCCTCCACCTGGCCTACTATAGTTATTACATGAATATTGCTCTCGTTTTTAGGCAAAGTAAGCTGCCCAAATTCGCTTAAATTATGAGCCCCGTCCTGATTGCCGTCTTTTTTACTCTCTCTGTTTTCACCTTCATCTGAGGGAACTAAATCCGGGTTAATTTCATTTTTTAAAAAAGCCTGAAAATAGGGGAAACTGCATAAATACTCCCTGGCATATGAATACGGCAAAGCTAAACCCTCCTTATTGGGAGTCAGCCTTACACCTCGGTAATTACCGGCAAAACAATAGGTCTGCGGCCCATTCTGTCAAAGAGAAAATGACTTAAATTGCTGCGGATTTGCCCTCTGGCGGCATTCCAGTCAATTTTGCCGTCTTCACTATTTTTGGTGCAGATGCTGACTACTTTTTTTCTTGCTTCACCGATAATATGCTCATATTCCTTTTCAAATATGAATCCCCTGGTAAAAATTTCGGGGCCGTGGAGAATTTTGCCGTTCTTTTTGCTGTAAATAATATTTACAACAACAACCCCCCCTTCGGAAAGGAGCTTTCTTTCTTTTAAAATGGTATTGCCCACATCGCCGATACCCAAGCCGTCAATTAAAACCCTGCCCGCTGTAACCGTGCCGCTTATTCTGCAGCGGCGGCGGCCGATTTCCAATACCTCGCCATTTTCCATAACAAAGGTATTTTCTTCCGGTATCCCTAATTGCTGGGCTAAAAGAGCATGCTTATATAGCATGCGGTATTCCCCGTGCATTGGCATAAAATATTTGGGCTTAACCATATTTATAATTACTTTTAATTCCTCCCGGCTGGCATGGCCGGAAACATGAATGCCCTCGCTGCGCTCATAAATAACATTGGCGCCTAAACGGAAAAGATTATCGATTGTTCTGCCGACTAAACGCTCATTGCCGGGAATAGGAGTGGCGGAAACAATTACGGTATCCCCCGGGCCTATATGAACCTGCTTATGCTCATTCATGGCCATTCTGGAAAGGCCGGCCAAAGGCTCGCCCTGGCTCCCGGTAGTCAGAATCAATACTTCATCCGCCGGCAGAGAGTTGGCCTGATCCACATCAATTAATATACCCGGCGGAATATCCAAATAGCCTAATTCCTTGGCAATTGTACTTACATTTACCATGCCCCGGCCTAAAATGGCAACTTTGCGGCGGCTTTTTTCCGCAGCCCAAATTGCCTGCTGAACACGGTGAACATTCGAGGCAAAAGAGGTAATTATTACCCTGCCGGAGGTAGAAAGCAAAATTCTGTCAAAGGTGCTGCCCACCATTTTTTCTGAAGGGGTAAAACCATTTTTTTCTACATTTGTGCTGTCCATCATTAAAAGAAGTACGCCTTGCTCCCCTAAACGGGCTATACTGCCAAAATCCATCATTTTGCCGTCAATAGGAGACATGTCCAGCTTAAAATCGCTCATCATTAAAATTCTCCCCACAGGGGTATGAATGGCGAAGGAAAGAGTATCCGGAATACTGTGAGTAACCCTGATAGGCTCAATTATAAAGGGGCCGATTTGAATTTTTGCCCTAGGCTGAACTTCTACCATTTTGGCATTAATTCTATGCTCCTGAAATTTACCTTTTAAAAGCCCCAGGGCCAGCCGGGAGCCGTAAATCGGCACATCTAAAAAGCTTTTTATTACATAGGGCAGGCTGCCGATATGGTCCTCATGCCCGTGGGAAAGAAGAAAGGCCTTAAGCTTTTCTTTATTTTCCAGTAAATAGGAATAATCCGGGATAACCATATCTATCCCTAAAAGCTCGTCCTCGGGAAACATAACCCCGGCATCAACTACGATTATATTATCCTCATATTGAAGAAGGGTCATATTCTTGCCGACTTCACCTAAACCCCCTAAGGGTATAACCTTAAGCTTGGGCTCAGAGCCCCCATGGCCTTTAGAGGACGGGAGTTTTTTAGGGGCCGGCCTATTGGCGGCCGCCGGTTTTTCTGATTTAGCAGCAGGCTTAGCTTTTTGGTTTGGTTTTTCTTTGCCCTTATGCTCCGCATTTAAGGGGCTGTTTTTACTTAAACCCTGGGGAAGGGTTTTAGCGGGCTTTTTAGGGGCTAAAGGCCTGCCCTGGTTTTTCTCCGGGGTATTTTCCCGCGGCTTGAGGTTTTTGCTTTTTGTTTTAGCCCTTAAGGTATTAGCTGAGGGCTTTTTCTCTTGTTTATTCTGAGAGTCTGGTTTTAAAGAATCTGTCATAAATTTCTCCTTTTTTCGGCATAATCTACCCACAGCAAAACAGCCCGTTAAAACCCCGGGCTGTGCTGCGAATTCCGCCGGCTATTTTGCGATCCTTTAATCCATTATTTCCCAATTGCTAAAAATCTAATCGAGATAAATTAAAGAATCTTATAATAAGCCATAGTCATGCAACATGGCTTCAAGCACTTGAATTTCTTTTTCATTGGGTTCTACCATGGGCAGGCGGCAAGGGCCTACATCCATAATTACCCTGTTTACAGCATATTTTATGGGTATTGGGTTTGTAACTATAAATATATTTTTAAACATAGGCAGTAAATGGTAGTGCATTTTTGCGGCATCTTCTACTCTGCCTCTCTTAAAGGCGGAAACCATTTCCTGAAGCTCTTTGCCCACCAAATGGCTGGCCACGCTTATTACGCCTGTGGCGCCTAAGGAAAGGAAGGGCAGGGTAAGGGAATCATCCCCGGAATAGAGATGAAAATCCTCACCGCAAAGGCGGCGGATTTCACCCAATTGCTCCACACTGCCGGCTGCTTCTTTATCGGCTACAATATTTTCAACTTTAGCTAAACGAGCCATGGTTTCGGGTAAAATATTTACACCGCAGCGGCCGGGAATATTATAAATTATTACCGGCAGGGATGTTGCGGCGGCCATTGCCGTAAAATGCTGATAAAGCCCCTCCTGGGGGGGTTTATTATAATAGGGGGAAACGGCCAAAATACCGTCTGCCCCGGCGCTTTCGGCTTTTTTGGTTAATTCTACGGAAGCTGCGGTATCATAGCTTGAGGTGCCGGCAATTACAGAAGCCTTACCTTTGGCAACCTCTTTTACAGCCGTAAAAAGCTTAAGCTTTTCTTCTTTGCTAAGGGTGGGGCTTTCCCCGGTTGTGCCTGCTACAATTAAACCGTCGGAGCCGTTATTAATTAAATGTTCGGCTAATTTTTGTGCTTTAGCAAAATCCACCTGGCCATCTTTATTAAACGGAGTTACCATCGCCGTTAGTACATTACCAAAAAACATAATAAGACCTCCTCTATTTTTTTAGAAAACTGCCTGAACCTGCCTTATTTTTTTAACAGCAAACCCTCTTTTATCACCAGCTCGGCAATTTGAACAGCATTGGTGGCGGCGCCTTTGCGAATTTGATCCGCAACAACCCAAAGGGCCAAACCGTTCTCTGTAGAAATATCCTTTCTGATCCGGCCAACATATACCTCGTCGGTATCACTGGTATGGATAGGCATAGGGTACTGCTTTTCTGCAGGGTTATCAATAACTATAACACCAGGGGCTTTACGCAAAATTTCTTTTGCCTCCTGGGGGGAGAGGGGTTTTTCCAATTCAATATTAATGGCCTCGGAATGGCTGCGATACACAGGAACCCTAACTGTGGTGGCGCTTATTTTAATCTCCGGGCAATGGAACATTTTTTGAGTTTCCCAGGTCATTTTCATTTCTTCTTTTGTATAATCGTTTTCCTGGAAGGCATCAATATGGGGAATGACATTATAGGCAATTTGATGAGCAAATACTTTATTCTCCACAGAAGCGCTGCCCATATCTTCAGGGGCAAGCTTGCTTAATTCCGCCGTTTGCTCTCTTAATTCCACAAGGCCCTCGGCCCCGGCGCCTGAAACAGCCTGATAGGTAGAAACAACAACCCGCTTAATTTTAGCGGCATCATGGAGGGGCTTTAAAGCAACCACCATTTGAATTGTTGAGCAATTGGGGTTGGCGATTATGCCCTTATGCCATGAGGCATCTTCCGGGTTAACTTCGGGAACAATCAGGGGTATTTCCGGATCATAACGGAAGGCACTGCTGTTATCAATTACTACCGCGCCTCTGGCAACAGCCTCATGAGCAAAAAGCTTACTTGCAGATCCGCCGGCAAAAAAGGCAATATCGCAGCCCTCGAAGGATTCGGGAGCGGTCTTTTCTACAGTGTATTCTTTGCCCTGATATTTTATCTTCATACCAGCAGATCTCTCTGTTGCCAGAAGTTTTAATTTTTCGATGGGAAAATTGCGTAAAGCTAAGACCTTAAGTATTTCGCTGCCAACAGCGCCGCTTGCACCAACAATTGCAACAGTAAACTTCTTCATTCTACTCAGCCTCCAAATTTAGTTAATCTCATCCATTATACCTCTTAAATGGTTTATTTGCAAGGTAAGGGAGAAATTAATTGCTTTTAAGCAATAAAGGCTGTATTTGTTGACTCTTTAAGGCAAAAATTATTGTTTCCGGGATTTTCGGCATCTCCGCCATGAGGGAATTGGGCTTGGAATAAGGGTTATCCTGACGGAAGGGAACAAAGAATATATTTTTTGTATTTAAAAGCTGGCCGATATTTCTGCAATTCCCTCCTAAGCCGTCATTGGTTGATATAGCTAAAACCAGCGGCCTTTGATTGCGTAAATTTGCCTTGGCCGCCATTAAAACGGGGCTGTCGCTGATTCCGTTAGCCAATTTGCCCAGGGTATTCCCGGAACAGGGAGCAATTAAAATTATATCCACCAGCTTATCCGGGCCCACCGGTTCGGCTGAAACAATGCTGTCGATAATATTTGAATTACCGCCGGCTGCGATAATTTTCTCCCGCCATTCCTTGGCCCTGCCAAAGCGGGTATCGGATATTCTTACGGAATCTGAAATTATCGGCACAATAAAAGCCCCTAATTCCCGCAGAGTTTTCATCTCTTTTATGGCTTTATCAATTGTACAATGGGAGCCCGTAATGGCAAAGCCTACTTTTAAGCCTTTTAAGCAGCTATAATCAATTGAATTGACATCGGCGGATTTATTGGCAATTTCTTTGCATTTATCTTTTTCGGCGTAATTATCAGCGCCGTTTATTTCTTTTTTTGTCATATTTCTCCCCTCCTGTTTAAATCTAAGCATTCTTTAAGCACTTTCGGATAGACCCTAACTAAAATTTCCCCCGCTGTAAGGGGCGCAAAACGCCCCGGCAGCCCTGAGGCTAAAATTGCCTTTTTCCCCAGCTCTTTGGCGGCTGCAAAATCTGTTCCCCCGGGGCTTGCGGCTAAATCCAAAATTAAAGCCGTATTTTTTAATTTTTCTAAAACTCCGGCGGTAAGCATGGGGCTGGGAATGGTATTAAAAATATAATCGGCCCTGGGGCAAACGCTCTGCCATTCCAGCCAAGGGGTAATTTCAAAGCCCCTGCTTTGGGCAAGGATGCTTCTGGGCTCTCCCCTGTTTGCCACAATTACCCGGCTGCCAAGGCAGCGCAAACGGTCCCCTAAAGCCTGCCCCACCCTTCCATAACCCAGAATTAAAGAGACCGACCCCGCCAATACGCCGGGGCTGTTGGCAATTGCCATAGAAATTGCCCCCTCCGCCGTGGGTACGGAATTGGGAATGGCGATTTCATCCGTTTCTACCATGGGTAAAACCCTTAAAGAAAATTTTTTAGCCGCCCGGCGTAAAAAATCCGAGGCCGCCCCCACTAAAACCGGCGTTTGAGGTAAAAGGGAGGAAAAATCTTCTTCAAAAAGGCGTACTTTAATATCCCCCACGCAAAATAAGCTGCCGTCATTTTTTATTCCGGGCATAGGCAAAATTATCCCCGCCGCACCGTAAAAGGCCTCTGAAACCGTATCGCAAATAATGGTTCCCCCAGGCATTAAATGCCCCGGCCTGGCAAAGGCCGCCACCTTATAATCCTTTAAAAGCTCCTTAATAAGGGGGAATTCCCGGGCATCTCCCCCTAAAACCGCAATTTTAACTTTATCGGCTCCCAAGGCGCCTGCCGCCGTATTTTCAATAATTTGATTTTTGGCTGATGGCAATAATCTCACTCCCTGCAACATGTATATTGTAAGTATATGCAAAGAGAAAATTGCTGTAAGTTGTCCAAATATAAAAAGGCTCCTAAAGGAGCCTTAAGTGCTTTTTAAAATCCTGATATTATTTTTTATTTATTTTTTTATCACTGCTAAAACCTTTAAAGGGGCTTTAAAAAATATTTTACATAATTCTTTCTAAACCGCATACAAGGCCTTTAAGTTTTTTTACGGTGCGAACGGCTAAAAGCACCCCCGGGAGAAAGCTTTCCCGGCTGATGGAATCATGGCTGATAATAAGCCGCTGCCCTAAGCCGCCGAAAATAACCTCCTGAGTAGCTACATAACCCGGCAGGCGGACGCTGTGAACCCGCATACCTTGAAAATCCCCCCCCCGGGAGCCGGGGATTTTCTCAAATTCATTAGGGGCGCCCTGAGCAAAAACTTCCCTTACCTGGCTGATTAACTCCAAAGTTGTATAGGCCGTGCCGGAGGGGGCATCAAACTTTTGATCATGATGCCTTTCAATTACTTCGGCATGGGGGAAGTATTTTGCGGCCTCTTTGGCAAAGCGCATCATTAAAACCGCCCCCAGAGCAAAATTCGGGGCAAGAAAAACCGGCGTATCATTTTCTTTAGTCAGATTTTCTATTTCTTTTAATTCCTGCTCATTTAAGCCCGTTGTACCAATAACGCAGGCAACTTTATGGCTTAAGGCTGTTCTTACACTTTTAATAACAGCCTTGGGGTTTGTAAATTCTACCATAATATCCGGCTTATTTTCTGTTATAGCCTTGGCAAGATCGGTTTGTAAAAGAACACCCGATGGCTCCATGGCACAAAGCAGGCCAAAATCGCTGCCCTCGCCTTTAATATCCACGGCAGCAACAATTTGCATATCCTTCTCCCTGGCAATGCCCCCCCCCATGGCTCTTCCCATTTTCCCGGCCGCGCCGTTTATCAATACCCGATACTCTGTCATTTGTTCTCCCCCTAGTTTATATTCTTAATTTGGATTATTCTCTTATATTATAGCATGTACCATAGTAATATTCACCTTTAGGGGGTAAAATCCTCCCAAAAACAATCTAAGGCCCCGGCAGGTTAAATTCGGCGAGGAGTTTAAAAATTTACCCTGCGGGGCCTTAATATATTTTAAACCATATTTAAAAGGCTTTTTTATTAATAGGGTTCTTCCAAATCTATTACAATAATTTCAGAACCAACTTTACGCACTGTTTCCCAGGGTATTGTCAAGCGCCTTTTAGAAGAGGAAAAGGCCCCGAAGCCCTTAGCCGGAGGAAGAATAATTGCGGAAATCCCCCCATTATAGGGGTCCACTAAAAGGTCGGATTCCCCGGCGGTGCCTAAAATTCCCCCGTCATATATATTTACAATTCTTTTGGCCGCAAATTCGCTCAGCCTCATAAAATCACCCCCTTAAATATTTATGCTCCTTAAGGGGAATCTATACTCTTTTAAGGCCGATTCTCTTTTAGTTTAAACCCCGGTATGACCAAAGCCGCCGTCTCCGCGTCCGCTTTCTTCTAATTCGTCTACTAAAATAAGGGCTGCCTTTGAAACAGGGGCAATTATCATCTGGGCTATACGCATACCCCTTGTAATTAAAAAATCTTCCTTGCCCCAATTAATTGCAATAACTTTTATTTCTCCCCGGTAATCGCTGTCTATTGTTCCCGGGCTGTTTACCAGCCCTATACCATGCTTTGCCGCCAGGCCGCTTCTGGGCCTCACCTGCGCCTCGTGGCTATTGGGAAGGGCTATGGCTATACCTGTGGGAATAAGGGCAAATTCCCCCGCTTTTAAAAGCAGGCCGCAACTCTCCACAGCCGCCAAAAGATCCATCCCGGCGGCATAATCCGTTTGATATTTAGGCAGGGGCAAATCCCTCCCATGGGGCAATCGGCTGATTTTTATTTTTATATCGGCATTTATTTTTGTTTTATTTTCTATTGCAAGTTTATCCGCTATTTCAAGTTTATCCTCATTTTTTTGCATAATTCTCCCGCCTTATTTTCTTTGTTTTATTAAAGTTTAAATAAATTCTGCCAAATCTATTTGGCAGGCCTTAGGGCCAACTGTGGCTAAAACCAGCTTATCCCCTTTAAAAAGCCTTTGGGCCACTTTTTGTATATCCTCATTACTTACATTCATCAGTCTTTCCACCACCTCATCTACACTTAAAATTCTCCCTAAAGTGGTTTCCATTCTTCCCATGCGGCTCATAACATTATTAGAATTCTCCATGCCCAGTAAAAGGCTGCCCTTAAGCTGCTGCTTTGCCCTGTCAATTTCCGGCTGATTCAGCCCCTTACGGCAAATATCCGCCATTTGCTCCCAAATAATTTTTATCAGCTCGCAAACCTTATGCGGGCTGGCCGAGGCATAGGCCGCTAAATAGCCCCCCTTGGTATAGGCGCTTAAATATGAATATACGGAATAACAAAGGCCCCGTTTTTCTCTGGCCTCCTGAAAAAGCCGGGAGCTTACGCCCCCTCCTAAGGCGGTATTTAAAACATTGGCGGTATAATAATCTGCGTCGCTTTCTTTTATAGCCGGTAAACCTAAGCAAATATGGGTTTGCTCTATATCCTTATATATAAATTTTTGGGCGCGGTGGCTTACGGGCTCAGCATAGCCTTTAATTTGGCAGGGATTTTTTTCAAATTTAAAAAACTTGTCCACTTCCGCCAAAACCCGTTCCCGCTTAACATTCCCCGCTACGGAAATTACAGTTTTTTCAGGGCAATAAGAATTATGCAAATACTTTTTTAAATCCTCCGCCTTAAGGGCGGAAACCGTTTCCCGGCTGCCGATTACAGGGCGGCCGTAATCATGCCCCTGCCAAAGAGCGGAGGGGAAAAGATCCTGAACCATATCATCAGGGCTATCCTCATACATACTTATTTCTTCCAGGATTACTCCCTTTTCTTTTTCAAATTCACTTTCATCAATTAGAGAGTTTAAATACATATCCGAGAGGATATCTAAAGAAAGACTAAAATCCTCATCAATTGTTTTTGTATAATAGCAGGTATACTCTCTGGAGGTAAAGGCGTTAATCTGCCCCCCTACGGATTCAATTTCCTCCGCCAATTCCTTGGCATTGCGGTTTTTTGTCCCTTTAAAAAGCATATGCTCTAAATAATGGGAAATACCCCCCAGCTCCCCAGGCTCATGGGCCGCGCCTATGCCTGCCCAAACTCCGGTGGCAACCGAGTGTAAATGGGGCAGCTCTTCTGTTAAAACTCTCATTCCATTAGCCAAAATATCCTTATATACCATATATCCTCCTGATATCCTCCTGAAACAGACAGTTTTTATTCCTCTTAATTTTCTCCAAATCAGGCCTAAACCCTTTTTTCCCCTCTTTTTCAGCCTATTCTTTAAAAAAGCATTGAATATTATTCATCATCTTATATCTTTTATACTCTCGCCGGCTGCAATATCAATAGCCCAAAGGGTATTGCCTAAGGCATCTTCAATATCTAGGCTGCCGACAATTTGCCCGGGCTCTACCCCCCTTGGCAAAAAAGCCGGCAGTTTAAAGCGGGTTTTTAAGCCCGAGTTTTCCCGGGGAGAAAGGAATATGCCGTCTGTTGCCGCTTTTAAGGGTAAATACTTTTTTGCCCCTAAAACAGGGGCATAACCGCAAATATCTCCTTTTGAGATAATCTTTCGCTGAATAAATTCTTCCATGCCGTAATTTAAAACAGCCAAACTTTCCTCATAGCGGCTGGGGCTGTTAAAAACAACGGCTATCAGCATTTTACCTTCCTTTTCCATAGCGCTGACTAAGCAAGGCCCGGCCTGATTGGTTGTCCCTGTTTTTATCCCGATAATAAAGGGGTTTTCTAAAAGCAATCTATTGGTATTTTTATAAACTCGATTATAATAACCCCCGCTTATTTTAGCCTTTGGCAGAGAAACAATATTCCGGAAAACCTTATTTTTCATTGCATAGCGGGAGATTTGGGCCAAATCATAAGCGCTTATTAAATGCTCTTCTTCCGGCAGGCCATGGGTATTTGTAATTTCTCCGCTGTAAGCCCCTAAAGTCTGGGCTTTTAAATTTAAAAGCCGCACAAAAAAATTTTCGCTGCCGCCGATATTTTCCCCCAGAGCATAACAGGCATCATTACCGGAATGAATTAAGGCCCCCAAAAGGAGATTATACAGAGTAAAACTTTCCCCCGGCTGCAAATTAATACTGCTTTCCCCCACTAAGGAGGCCTTATGGCTAACGGTAAGGCTGGAATCAATTTCCGCCGTATCCAGAACTGTTATGGCCGTTAATATTTTGCTGGTACTGGCGGGAGGGAGAGGCTCAAAGGCGTTTTTCTCCCAAAGGAGCTGGCCGCTATTGCCATCGATTAAAACCGCCGCCTTAGCATTAATCAGGGGCTGAGCCCGGGCCTCCCCCGCCGTAAGCAGAAAAAACAAACAGAAAAAATAAAAAATGCCAAAAATTTTACGGGCTTTCACTTAATTTCCCCCTAATATACATTCCTGTTAATCTATATTTTAAAGGCCTTAGTCTTCAGGGCTTATATTTTCGGCCTCTAGCTTTAAAAGCTCGGATACAATTACAAACTGATAGCCTTTTTCTTTTAAATCGGAAATTATTTCCGGCAAGGCGGATAATGTGGGGTGAGTTGGATGAGCCAAAATAATCGCCCCGGGGTGAATTTTTTTCATAACCCTTTTATAAATAATATCCGCCTTAGGCCGCTTCCAATCTATGGTGTCCACACTCCATAAAATGGTAATATGCTTTTGGGCCTCGGCAGCGTCTAAAACACTTTGGGCCCTTTCTCCCGATGGAGGAGCATAAAGCCGGGTATCTACCCCAGTGGCATTTTTTATGGATTGAGCGGCCCGGCTTATTTCCTGGCAATTTTCCTGAAAGCCTGCCTTATTGGGGCTTTTATGGCTATAGGCATGGTTGCCGATTTCATGCCCGGCCTCGGCAATTTGCCCGGCTATTTGAGGGTTTTCATCAGCCCAACGGCCGGTTAAAAAAAATGTAGCCTTTATTTGCTCTTTTTCTAAAACCTCAAGAATTTGGGGAATATACTCTCCCCCCCAATCCACATTTAGGGTAAGGCTGATTAAATTCTCTTCTCCGCTGCCTTGATAATAGGGCTGGGCGCTTGCAGAAATACTGGCGGGCCTTAGGGTAAATAAACTATAAAAAATCATACAAAAAGCAATCAGCCCTAAAACAAGGGCCGAAAGCTCCCTTTTACCTATTATAATAATTCTCATAAATAATCCCCCTTATGCAAACTCTTTAAAAAGACCTATATAAACTCTTTAAAAAGCCTTTATTTTTTATATGAATATGTTTATAAAACAGCAAATATGAGGGCAAATAAAAAACCCCCTTGCGGGGGTAAATATAAGGTGGTAAATAATAAAAAGGTATTTATAACTTTGGATTTATTTCGCCTTATCCTTAGACCTATTATGAGAGAATTAGCGGTTTAATACACAAAGCCCGCCGTTAAATCAAGGGCATATAAATATTGTGTTTAAATATGGTTTTTGAAGATAGAAAGACCCATAGAAAAGCCTAAGTAAAAGACGGCCTAAAATAAGCTTTTATTTTAGTGGCCGCATTCTCCATGATGCTGATGCTCATGGCAAACGGAGCCTGTGGATTTTAAGGAGCCCTGTAAATAAGCCTCCGCCGCCGCTTTGGCGCCGCCTGCGGCCCCTACAATAACTTCGATATTCTTTTCATTAAAAATATCTACGGCTCCGCCCCCCATGCCGCCGGAGATAATGACATTTACGCCTAAATCATTTAAAAAGTTAGGTAAAAATCCGGGCTTATGCCCGGGGTTTGCAATAGTTTCGCTTTTTACAATTTTATTATCCTCGGCATCAAAAACCATAAAGCTTTCGCAATGGCCAAAATGCCCGGTTACCATTCCATTATCACTTGCAACAGCTATTTTTAACATTTATTTTCCCTCCGTTTTTTCTAAAATATCCGCCAATTCATCAAGGTAATTACCCTCTAAAAGCTCAACTACGCCTAAATCGCAGGCGGCTGAGATTTTAGGGTCTATCGGCAGTTTTCCAAGAACTTTAAGCTTATGCCTTAAGGCTATTTCCTCAATATGGCTATCCCCGAAAACCGGATATTCCTTGCCGTTATCCGGGCATTTAAAGTAAGACATATTTTCTACCAGGCCAACAATGGGTATATTCATCATTTCCGCCATTTTAACCGCCTTAGAAACAATCATAGATACCAGCTCCTGAGGGGAGGTAACAACGATAATTCCGTCAACGGCAAGAGATTGAAACACGGTTAAAGGAACATCCCCGGTGCCGGGGGGCATATCAATAAACATATAATCAACATCGCTCCAAATAACCTCAGTCCAAAATTGCTTAACCGTACCGGCAATAATCGGCCCCCGCCAGACAACCGGGTCGGTATCATCCTCCAAAAGCAGATTAACAGACATAACTTCAATCCCGGTTTTGGTTTTTACCGGGAAAAGGCCGAATTCACTGCCGGCGGCTTTTTCTTTAATTCCAAAAATTTTTGGTATGGAGGGGCCTGTAATATCCGCATCTAAAATGGCGCTTTTATAGCCCCTTCTGTTCATGGTAACCGCAAGCAAAGATGTTACCAGAGATTTCCCAACCCCGCCTTTGCCGCTGACTATGGCAAAAACCTTTTTGATATTACTCATTTCATGAGGGTTTTCTTTAAAATCACTTCTTTGCTCTTTTCTTTCCGCGCAATCCTCCGAGCAGGAGCTGCAAACCTGATTACAATTTTCACTCATATTCCAATCTCCTCTTATTAGTATTTAAACAATTATACCCTAAAATTTTATTACAAACCTTTATTTAAGCCTGAAGGTTTCATAACCTCTGTATTTAATAAAGGTTACGGCCTCGCTGCTTTTAAGCCTTTTAAAAATTTGGCTGCAATTAGTATTGCCCCTTGCCGTTAAAAAATCCTTTATCTCATATTGATTCATAGGGTGGCGCTTAATAATGCTTAATATGGCCTCATAATCATCTTTAATTTCACTCTTAAACCCCCGGCTGGCTAAAAGATCAATTGAAATACCCCCTAAAAGCTCGGTAGCCTCCGCCATTTTTTTATGGTTTACGGGTTTAACCCAAACCTCTGCCGGCGGCCTTATTGGGGTATTTAAATAGAGCCTGTCGTATTTAAGCTCTTTTAAAATTTCCGCGTATTTTAAAAGAGCTTCTGCATCATCATTAATATCCTCCATAAGCATAATTTCAAGCCATATCTGCCCTTTATATTCTTGGGAAAAGGCCTTTAAGCCTTCTTTTATTTTTTTAAAACTCAGGGTGCCGTAGGGGCGGTTAATTTTTTTAAAGGATTCTTCATCGTAGGCATCCAGTGTCGGCAGAACAATATCGGCCCCAAGCAATTCTTTTCTTAAGGCCTCTTCGTAAAAAAGAGAGCTGTTTGTAATAACGGCAAGGGGTTTCTCTGTCTTTTCCTTAATTGAGGCTATAATTTCCCCCAGGCCGGAGTAAAGGGTTGGCTCTCCCTCGCCGACAATAGTTATTACATCAAAGCTTTTATCACTTTTTATGGCCGTTTCAAATTCAGCTAAAATTTCCTCAAGAGGGAAGAAAAGCTGCCTTTTATTTTCCATATGCCTTGTTTTACCCAGCTGGCAGTAAATACATGAAAAATTGCAGGCCTTTTGAGGTATTGGGCTTATTCCCAAAGATAAGCCAAGCCTTCTGGAGGGTACCGGGCCATAAACATATTTCATTTTCTCACCCCTTTTTAAGCTATGCAGAGAATAAAGCTAAAAAAGCGTTTAAATTATTATCTCGCTCCCGGCGGATAAATACTCTATTTTTTCCCCCATAATCGCTTTTAATCTTTTATAAGGCTCTATGCCTGTACAGTGGCAGGTATAGTATTTTGCCTTTGTATTTAAAAGATATTTGGCGAGATTATCTATTTTAGCATAATCTTCGCTGCCGCCGGAATGGGTAAAAAGATGAAAACCCCCTATAACATAATCGGGCATGCGGTCTTTTAAATTATAAAAATGCTCCACTATGTTTACAATGCCATTATGGGCGCAGCCCGTAATTAAAAGGGTTTTGCCCTTTTCTTCTATAACCAGGTTTTGCTCATGCTCAAAGGTATCGGCCACTTTTTGGCCGTTTTTTTCGGTAAACAATGTGCTGTTAGGTTTTGGCCTGGGCTCGCTTAAAATAATATTTGAAAGCACCTGTATACCTTTACTGATAAAGAACCTGTCTGAGGTGGGTACCATTTGCTGATTTTGTTTTAGGGCCTCATCCAGGCCGATAAAATCCATCTCTCCCCCCGGGCGGGAGGCATAATGCTTTTCAAAGGCCTGCCTGTGAAGGTATACTCTGGCGGTTTTATTTTCCTCCAAAAACACATTTAAGCCCCCGCCGTGGTCATAATGGCCGTGAGAAATTACAAGAATATCAATATCGGCAATTTTAACCCCCAGTTTTTTAGCATTTTCTAAAAACAGGCCGCTGGCCCCCACATCAAATAAAATTTTATGTTTAGTCGTTTCAATATAGAGGCTAAGGCCGTGCTCATAGCCTAAATCCTCTTTTATTGATGTGTTTTCCGCTAAAGTTTTTATAAGCATAGCCTTTAAACACCGCCCTTTTCAAAAAGTAAATTTATGGTTTTTGCGTAAACATCTTTAACGGCCTTGCCGGATAAACAATCTATATCCACAATGGTTTTACCGCTGTTTATAGCTTTAACGGCACTGTAATCAAAGGGGATACGGCCCATAAAGGGGAGATTCTGTTTTTTGCAAAACTCTTCAATATTTTCAGTGTTTTTAATATTTGTATCATATTTATTTATACAAATTGCCGTCTTAACCTCAAACTTTTCCGCCGTATTAATAATCCGTTTCATATCGCTAATACCGGATATAGAAGGCTCGGCAACGATTAAAACCATATCCACCCCGCTTAAAGAGGCAATAACCGGGCAGCCTATGCCGGGGGAACCGTCTATTATAGCAAGGGGCGCTTTCGGCGCGGCTTCTTTAAGCTGCTTTTTTACTTCTGTAACAAGCAGCCCCGAGGTTCCGCTGCCCATTTTAAGCCGGGCGGTTGAAAAGGCCTTTTTCTCATCTTTATAGAGCATTAATTCCCCGGCAATTGCGGGCATTAAGCTTATAGCCCCCGACGGGCAAAAATACTCGCAAACTCCGCAGCCCTCGCAGGCATAAGGGTCCACCCTATAATTATCATCTAAAAATATGGCCTCAAAACGGCAATTTGCCCTGCAAATATCGCATTTAAGGCATTTATCTAAATCAATTTCGGCCTTAGGCAGGCCGTAATAATCTTTTTTTTGCGGTTCAAAATCCCAATTTGTTATAAGATGCAAATTAGGAGCATCAACATCGCAATCCCCATAGGCTTTAGCATCAGAGAGCTTAATAAAAGCGCTGGCTATGGTGGTTTTTCCGGTGCCGCCTTTGCCGCTAAGAATTAAAAGCTGCTTCATGGGGCACCTCCTTTACAATGGCCTTATGCAAGGATGAAAAAAGCTCCTTATATTTTTCTTTTTGATAAACGGCAATTTCCGCATTGGAGTTTAAAGTACCCAGCTCATTATCAAAGGGGATTTTACCCAGTATTTTAATGTTTTTCTCCAGGCAAAAAGCCTCGGCGGGGTTATCCTCCCCTGCCAGGCATTTATTTAAAACCACCCCAAAAGGTTTGTTAAATAAATTAACCAGCTCATAAACCATATTTAAATTATGCACGCCAAATAAAGTAGGTTCGGCAACTAAAACGCAATAATCCGCATCCTTAATGCTTTCCATTACAATACAGGCGCTCCCGGGGGGGCAATCTATAAAAGCCTGCTTTGGCCCGGCAGAATCCAATTCAAAAAAGAGCCTTTTAATAATAGGAACGCCGGAAGCCTCGCCGGTATTTAAAAACCCGGAGCATATGCTGATTTCGCCGGCATTCCCTTTAATAATTCTGCCGATGGGCTTTTCCCTCTCTTTTAAGGCCTTCTGGGGGCAAAGGAGAGTGCAGCCCCCGCAGGAATGGCAAATCTCCTCAAAGATAATTAAATTATCTTTAATATACGCCAAAGCGTTAAAATTACAAAAATCGACGCATTTCCGGCATCCATTGCATAAATCCTTATTTACCTGAGGGATTTTAACCTTTACCTCTTCCTCTAAAACAGCTTTAGCCTTAAAAAAAAGATTACCGTTTGGTTCTTCCACATCGCAATCAATATACATTGATTTACCCAGGGCGGCCAAATTAACGGCTACAAGGGTTTTCCCTGTTCCGCCTTTGCCGCTTAAAACAGCTATCCTCATTTACATAACCACCCTTTAATTACCACCCTTTTTTTCATCCCTTAATTGCCGCCCTTGCCGTGGAAACCGGCATGAATTTCATCCAGAGAGAAGAGTTCCCCCTCAATAAAGGCGGAAATATTTTCTTTTAAAGCGCCTTCCCTGGTTTTATATATTTTAATATCCGCGGCCTTTATTACATTGGCGGCATTTTCCCCGCAGCGGGGTGTAAGAAGAGCATTTATTTTATTATCCACTATGGTTTGGGCCGCTTTAATCCCGGCCCCCCCGGTACTTGCGGCGGAGGTATTTTCTATAAAAACACTTTCTTTATTTTCGGTATCATAAATTAAAAAGTAAGGCGCGCGCCCAAAAGAGGCACATACATCGGAATCTAAATTATTTTTATCTGCTGGAATTGCTATTCTCATATTATTATAATCCCCCATTCTTTTTAAATAAAAATTATTAAAGGCAGGGCATCTGCTATTTTAGCTCTGATTATCCCTAAGAACCCTGCCATGGCCATGCCTGTGGCAGCCCCGGCCGCAGCCGTTACCCAGGCCGTCGCAAAGGCGGTATTCGCCGCCTTTAATTAAAAGCACCTTGCCGTTTACAAGAGATTCCGCCAGCTTTTTTCTGGCTTCAATATAAATACCCTGAACGGTGGTTCTGGCCACATTCATTTGCTTGGCGCATTCCTCCTGAGTAAAACCCTCTAAATCAATGAGCCTTATGGTTTCATACTCATCGACTGTCATATTTATATTGTTTTTGGCATCCGCGGGGGAATCAAGAGGCCCGAATTTACTGCTTTCCGGCAGGCAGCAAACCTTTCTCCATTTCATTGGCCTTGCCAAAATACTTCACCTCAATTCTAAGGGAGATAACCAAAGCGTCCTCCGGCTATCCCCCATACCATTATAGGTTTTCAAGCTGCTTATCAATGGCTTCAAGGCGCCCCTCTAAAAAGGCTTTTTCTTCACTAAGAACATCTTTTTGAGTTTTTGAGGAATCCTGATTAAAAGCGAGGCCTCTGCCAAAGCCGCGGCCAAAACCGCGTCTGCAGCCAAAGCCTGAGCCCATTCCTCTGCCCGCGCCATAATTTGCGGCATTAAAACCGGTGCAAAAACCAAAACCTCTTCCTGTCATTGCTCCTGCCCCCATTGGGCCGCTGCCATCTCTTCTCGGCATTGTCTTCACCTCCGAATAGTTATTGACATATGTCATCTAACTCTATTATACTCCATTAATGGCATATGTCAACAACTATTTTACGGTTTTTTTAAATAAAACGGGGGTTTAAATAATTTAATTTTACTAAAGTTTATCCCATTAAAATCTGCGACGGTCTAAAATCAGATTAACTTTTAAGTAAAAGCGAAGCTTAAATAAAAAAGTAAAACGGCACAGCCGGTATTTATAACGACTATGCCGCTTTTAGAAGATAAAACCCTTAATTTGCCGTTTTTTTACGGTTTAAAAATTAATTTATGCTCTTAAGTTTATTTTCTTATTGGCGTATTTATTACTTATTCGTCGTTTTTACCAATGCCTAAATCCCGCAGGGCCTCTTTGCGGGAAAGCTTAACCTTGCCCGAGGGGTCTACATTAAGGACTTTTACAAGCATGGTATCCCCTTCCTTGCAAATATCCTCAACTTTTTCCACCCTTTTATTATCCAGCTGGGAAATATGAACCATGCCGTCTTTACCGGAAGAGCCCAAAACCCCGGGGATAATCTCTACAAAAGCGCCGAAATCCATAACCTTTACCACTTTGCCGGTATAAATTTTGCCAACTACCGGCTCGGCAACAATATTATTGATAATTTCCAGGGCCATTTCGCCTTTAGAGGCATCAACTGAGGCAATAAAAATCCGGCCGTCATCCTCAATATCAATTTGCGCTCCTGTTTCCTCAATAATTTTTTTAATAATTTTACCGCCGGAACCGATAACCTCCCGGATTTTATCCGGATGAATGCTGGTGCGGATAATTCTCGGGGAATAGGGAGAAAGCTCTTCTCTGGGCTTATCTATGGCCTCAAGCATTTTGCCTAAAATAAACATTCTGCCTTCTTTAGCCTGCTCCAAAGCCTGAGTTAAAACTTCTCTATCTATGCCGGCAATTTTAATATCCATTTGAATAGCGGTAATGCCCTTTTCTGTACCGGCAACTTTAAAGTCCATATCGCCTAAAAAGTCTTCCATACCCTGGATATCCGTGAGGATTGTAATATCCTCGCCTTCTTTAATTAAGCCCATGGCACAGCCGGAAACCGGCGCCTTAATAGGCACGCCTGCATCCATTAAGGAAAGGGTGCTGGCGCATACGCTCCCCATAGAGGTAGAACCATTAGATTCAATAGCCTCAGATACCATACGAATAACATAGGGAAATTGGTCTTCATCGGGGATTACAGGCTCTAAAGCTCTTTCGGCCAAAGCGCCGTGGCCGATTTCCCTGCGGCCCGGGCCGCGCATGGGGCGGGTTTCCCCTACGCTATAGGGGGGGAAGTTATAATGATGCATATACTGCTTTGAATCCTCAAGACCAATGCCGTCCAGCCTTTGCTCCTCGCTTATGGAACCCAGGGTGCAGGCATTTAAAATTTGGGTTTGGCCTCTTGTAAATAATGAAGAGCCATGGGTACGGGCCAAAACGCCTACCTCGCAGCTAATATGGCGCACTTCATTAATTTTGCGGCCGTCTATGCGTACTTTATCTTTGGCAATTAGGCTGCGCATGGTTTCCTTTTCCAGGCTATATAAAACTTCATTAATTTCCGCCTCTTGCTCAGGATATTTTTCGGCAAAATCAGCCTGGGCCTGATTTTTTAACTCATCAATAAGGCCTTCTCTTTCCGCCTTAGTCAGGCGGTTCTGAGAGCAGCGGAGCATAATATCCCGCATTGGCTGGGCAGCAAAAGCCCTTATATCCTCTTCTATTTCCCCATCAATGGCTTCCTTGGCAAATTCCTGCTTTTCTTTTGCCAGGCCAAGAGAAAGAGCCTCTGCTCTTAATTCTTCAATTAGGGCCACAATTTTTTTAATTTCCCCATGGCCAAACATAATCCCCTCTAAAATAGTTTCTTCGGGAATTTCGGCAGCTGCCGCCTCTACCATCATAACCGCATCGGCAGTACCGGCCACAGTTAAATGCATAAGGCTTTTTTCCGCCTCTTCAACATTGGGGTTAATAATAAATTCGCCGTCAATAAGGCCGATAATTACCCCTGCAATAGGGCCCCCAAAAGGGATTGAGGAAATATGCAGAGCCGCCGAGGCCGCAACCATTGCGGTAATATCCGGGGCATTGCCCTGCTCAACAGAAAGAACAGTGGCAACAACCTGCACATCATTTCTGTAACCTTTAGGGAATAGAGGGCGTATGGGCCTGTCTATATTCCTTGAGGAAAGGGTTGCCTTTTCGCTGGGGCGGCCCTCCCTTTTTATAAAACCGCCGGGAATCTTCCCGACTGCATATAAGCGCTCTTCATAATCAACTGTAAGGGGGAAAAAATCAATGCCCTCTCTGGGCTTAAGGGAGGAAGTAGCCACACCTAAAATCATAGTATCTCCATAGGAAGCAAAAACCGCTCCCCCAGCCTGCTTGGCCATTCTTCCCGTTTCCAGGGTAAGAGTGCGGCCGCCCACGGTTATGCTCCGTCTCAGTACATTATCCATTTTTTTAAAAAACCTCCGATTCTTTATCTCTTCTCTATTATTTAACCTAAATACTATTCAACACCAGGAAAGTTATTCCTGCTTTAGGTCTTTTAGGCTTGCCTCTATTATACACCATTACTTTAATATATAAAAAAGGCACGGTTTAAACCGTGCCTTTAGTGCCTTATAAACTTAGCGGCGCAGACCAAGCTCTGTAATAAGCTTAACATAGCGGTCTACATTAGATTTCTTTACATAATTTAATAAGCGGCGGCGCTGGCCGACCATTTTTAATAAGCCCCGGCGGCTGTGAAAATCCCTTTTATGGATTTTTAAATGCTCCGTTAAATGACTGATTTGATAAGAAAGAATTGCAATTTGCACCTCGGGGGAACCTGTGTCTGTTTCATGCACTCTAAATTTTTCAATAATCTCCTGTTTTTTTGCAGCGTCCATTTGCTACCTCCTTAATTTTACCCCCCATACCCAAGAAAGGCGTTGGAGTATCGCCAAACCTCGGCAGGGTTGCCTTTAATATCCTCGTTGATTATAGACTATTTTATAACTTTTGGCAAGTGGGCCAGAGGGGGAATTTTTTTTAAAAACTCCTTGGCAGTTTCGGAATTAGCCTCAATATTTCCCTTTAGCTCCTCCAGGTTTTTAAAGCGCCGCTCCGCCCGGATAAAATTACCAAAAAAAACTCTAAGCTCCTGATTATAAAAATCAGGCTGATTTTTCATAAATAAATGCGCCTCCATAATCACATCCTTGGAGGCCTTATCCACCGTGGGGCGGCAGCCAAGGTTAACAATACCGTCATAATAATTATCTTTATATTCCATTCTGGCTGCATAAACCCCGTTGGGGGGCAATTGGCGGTTCTCATCCGGGGCAATATTTGCGGTATGAAAGCCGATTGTGCGCCCTATCTGGCGGCCTTTTTCCACACAGCCTTTAATATTATACCAATAGCCAAGCATTTTATTGGCGGCAATAATATCCCCCTGGGCAAGCTTTTCCCGAATACTGCTGGAAGAAACCACCCCGTATTCACTGCAAACGGCGGGGATAATACTTAAGCCTATGCCGCGGCAAAGGCAAAAATCCCTTAAAAATTCTCCATCACCTTTGCCGAATTTACCAAAGGTAAAATCAAAGCCCACAACAATATGAAGAACATTTTCGTATTCTGAGATAATTCTGTTTAAAAAATCGGCCGGGGGCTCATTTGCCAAATTTTCATCAAAATTTAAAACACTTACCCGGTCTATACCCATATACTTATAAAAAAACTCCTGCTTATCCTCTTCCGCCATAAGTAAAGGCGGAGTCTGGCCCTTTAAATAGGCCAAAGGATGGGGGAAAAATGTAATTACCCCCCCTAAAGCATTTAATCTTTCTTTTTGTTTAAAAACCTCCGCCATTAAAGCCCGGTGCCCTAAATGGATACCGTCAAAATTACCGATTGCCAGTACGCAGCCTTTTTTTAAATTATTATTCACTCCTATTATCCACCTGCCAAAACTTTCTTCATTTTAAGGGTTAAAGACTGATTTTCCGCATCTTTATAAAAAACTCTCCCCACGCCTAAAAATTCTCCCCCCTCGCTTTTAATGAGGCAATTTTCAAGAGGCGGGGTTTCTAACCAGGGTATTTCATTCCCGTTTAAAAGCTTAAAAAGCATATCTTCTCTTACCGTAAGCATAGCCATATGGCTTAAGGCTCTTTCAATGGGGAAAATAAAATCA
Source organism: Clostridiales bacterium (assembly GCA_040767605.1). Taxonomy (GTDB): domain Bacteria; phylum Bacillota; class Dehalobacteriia; order UBA4068; family UBA4068; genus JAXGOI01. The sequence continues at coordinate 86,978 of JAXGOI010000001.1, read as the reverse complement.
TAATTATTTTCGGCAACCATGTTTTGAATATCCTCAAGGGTATAGGCCTCCTGAAGGAGAAAATTCCCCACCCGAATTCGGCATAAGGCGGAAAGATGCCCCCCTACCCCCAGGCTCTGGCCGATATCATGGGCCAGGGAGCGGATATATGTGCCTTTAGAGCAATTAATTTCCATTTCAAAACTGGGGTTTGGTTTGTTAAAGCTGCCGCCAAGGTATTTAATGCTGTTAATTTTAATAAGCCTTGGGCTGAGCTCTATTTCCCGGCCCTCCCGGGTTAATTTATACAAAGGCTGCCCTTGAATTTTAAGGGCGGAAACCATGGGCGGCTTTTGCCATATTTCCCCGCTAAAATCCGGCAAAATCTTTAAAATATCCTCTTCTTTAATTGCCGAGGCGTCCTTTTCAGATATAATTTTCCCCTGGGCATCATAGCTATGGGTTTCTATTCCTAAAGTAAATTCTCCCCGATAGGATTTTGTTTCCTCCATCAAATATTCCGCAAGGCGGGTAGCCTTACCGACGCAAAGGGGTAAAACTCCATGGGCAGCCGGGTCAAGAGTGCCGGCATGGCCTGTTTTAATATGCAAAAGCCGCCTTACAGCGGCCATGGCACTATGGGAAGATAGACCGATTGCTTTATTATAATTAATAAATCCGTTTATACTCAAAGCCTTCTCCCTCATTCCGCCTTTGCCTTAACTTAAAAATTAAACCCGCTTAAAGTTAAAAAGCATTTCCCCCGCTTTATTAAGAATAAGGTTTTTTGCCTCATTTAAAGGGGCATCTATCCGGCAGCCTGCGGCCAGAACATGGCCCCCCCCGCCAAATTCGGCAGCCAAAATATTAACCTGATACCCGCTGCGGCAGCGAAGGCTGATTTTAATAAAATCTTCAAACTCATCTAATAAAATCCCCGCCTTAACCCCTTTGGCGGCCAAAGCATAATTTACAATACTGCTGCAATCGCTTTTTTGGGCATTATATTTTTCTTTATCCTTTAAGGTAAGGGCCATCAGGCACAGCTTGTCCTGAAAATAATACTCAGCCCCCCCTAAAGCCGCGGAAAGCATTTTTAAATTGGCATGGCTTAGATTTTCATAAAGATTTATCCGCACTTCCTCAATATCAATGCCTTTTTCTAAAAGCATTGCCGCAACCCTATGGGTAACAGGGGTGGTGTTTAAATAGCGAAAGCTGCCAGTATCCCCGGCAATGGCGGTATAAAAGCAAAGCGCCGCCTCCCGGTCTATTTCCAGCTCGCCGGCCATGGCTATGGCCGCGGCTAATTCGCCGCAGGCAGAGGCCTCGGGCTCGCAAATAACAATTTCCGCAATATCCGCCTCGCCCTCATGGTGGTCAAGAATATAGGCCGGGAGTTCCCGCCAATAGGGTAAAAGCCAATCCCCGGCTCTTTGGGCCTCATTGCAATCCAAAAGCAATATGCCCTTGGGGTTTATAATATCTTCAGGCTTTTTAATTAAATCCGTACCGGGTAAAAAACTTATATAAGCCGGAATATCCCCCTCTAAAACCAGCTGCCAACCCTTGGCGGAGCCGTTAAAGGTATGGTAAATTCCAAGCATGGAACCTATGCAATCGCTATCCGGGTCTATATGCCCGGTTATAATAAGGTTTTCTTCCTGTATTAGCCTTGCGGCAAGTTCTGCATAAAGGGGATTACTCATTATTTTTACAACTCTTTCGGCAAATATTTACTTAAACAGTTCGTAAACGGTTCATAATCGGCATTATATAATTAAGCCAAAAAATATTCGAAAAATACCAGGTTTAATCCTCCCCTTGCCGGGGGGATGCCGCCTTTTCATCTTCTTTTATTTGCTTATCAATAATTTCAGACATTTTTATACCATAGGAAATTGAATCATCCAAATGGAAGAAAAGCTCGGGAACAACCCTGCTGCGCAGGCGTTTGCCTAATCCCCGCCGGATAAAACCCTTAGCGCTTTCCAAAGCGGCCAAAATATCTTTATGCTCATCATTAAGAGAGCTGAGAAAAACTCTGGCCGAGCATAAATCCCGGGAGGCCTCTACCCTAAGGACGGAAACAAAGCCCATTCTGGGGTCTTTAATCTCATTGGCTATTATATCCGCGATTTCTTTTTGAATTTCATTTGAAAGCCTTCCGGCCCTGAAATGAGACATTTTTATCCCCCCAATCTAAGCTGAAATATTTTAAAGCTTCCTTATATTTTAGAGCTTACTTATATTTTAAAGCTCCCTTTTTACTTCCTCCATAATATAAGCCTCTATTACATCGTTCTCTTTTAAATCGTTAAAGTTTTCCAGGCCAATTCCGCATTCAAAACCGGTCTGAACCTCTTTTACATCATCCTTAAAGCGGCGCAGGCTATCAATTTTAGTTTCGCTGATTACAACGCTGTCCCGCAGGACACGAACTAAGGCATTACGGGTAATTTTACCGTCTGTAATATAGCTGCCCCCAACCATACCGGCTTTAGGAACTTTAAATATAGTCCGCACCTGGGCATGGCCGATAATATTTTCTTTAAATTCCGGCTCCAGCAGGCCTGCCATGGCTTTTTTAATATCCTCTATGGCATCGTAAATTACACGGTACATACGCATATCTACACTTTCCTGCTCCGCCGCCTTGCGGGAATTATTATCCGGGCGTACATTAAAGCCGATTATAATGGCATTGGAGGCGCTTGCCAGCATAATGTCGGATTCGCTTATGCCGCCGACTCCGCTGTGAATAACATTAATTTTTACTTCATCTGTATTAAGCTTTGTAAGGGCCTGGCGCAAAGCCTCGCTGGAGCCCTGAACATCCGCTTTAATAATTATATTAAGCTCTTTTATCTCGCCTTCGGCAATTTGCTTAAAGAGGTCATCCAGGCTTACCTTAGATGTTTTTCTCAATTCCTCTTCCCGCTTTTTAATTTGCTGCTGCCCCGCTACCAGCCGGGCGTCTTTATCCTCTTTAACGGAAATAAACACTTCACCTGCCGGGGGGACCTCGGAAAAGCCCAAAACCTCTACCGGAGTGGAGGGCCCTGCCGTTCTCACGGCGCGGCCTTTATCATCATTCATGGCCTTTACTTTGCCGAATACTGCCCCGGCCAAAATGCTGTCTCCAACTTTTATGGTACCCTTTTGCACCAATAATGTTGCAACCGGGCCCCGGGTTTTATCTAATTGAGCCTCAATAACGGTGCCTCTGGCCTGGCGTTTGGGGTTAGCCTTTAATTCCCCTACCTCGGCCACTAAAAGAATCATCTCTAAAAGGCTGTCTATGCCTGTTCCCGCCTTGGCGGAAACCGGAACCATAATTGCCTCGCCGCCCCATTCTTCGGCTACAAGGCCATGCTCCATTAATTCCTGTTTAACCCGGTCGGGGTTGGCGGCGGGCTTATCAATTTTATTAATCGCGATAATAATCGGCACACCGGCGGCCTTGGAGTGGTTTATCGCCTCTATGGTTTGGGGCATAACGCCGTCATCGGCAGCCACTACTAAAATTGCAATATCAGTTACCTGAGCCCCTCTGGCCCGCATAGATGTAAAAGCCTCATGGCCCGGGGTATCTAAAAATGTGATTTTTTTACCTTTAATTTCTACCTGATAGGCCCCGATATGCTGGGTAATGCCCCCGGCCTCCGTAGAGATAACATTTGTTTTACGGATGGCATCTAAAAGGGAGGTTTTGCCGTGGTCTACATGGCCCATTACCGTAACAACCGGCGGGCGCTCTTTAAGATCTTTAATATCATCATCTAAATCTTCCATAATCTCCGCGGCTTTATCTGTTTTAACCTCAACGGTAATGCCGAATTCCCCGGCAATTAAAATTGCGGTATCGGAATCTAATTCCTGGTTAATTGTGGCTAAAATGCCCTGCTCAAAAAGCTTTTTAATAACTTCGGCGGCAGTTTTGCCCATACTTTTGGCAAGCTCCCCCAAAGCAACGGTTTCATCAATAATAACTTTTTTAGGCACTACAGGGGGCATTTCTTTTTTAACCTGTTTGGCATACCTGCCCTTGTAGTTTTTGCCCTTAACGTTTTTATTGCCTTTATAATCCCTGCGCTTACCCGCATTCTCATCCCGGGTAATCCGCTCCTGTTTAATATCTTTTACAAAGACCTTTTTCTCCTGCCGATGAACAGTCGGCTTTTCTCCAACGGCTAAAGCGGGTTTTTTAGGCGCCGCGCCCTTGGCAGGCTGGGTTTTGCGATTATCAAACCTGCCCTTATCATCGCCATCTTTATCCTTGCCGCCAAAGCCGCCCCTATCCTGTCCCTGATAAGGCGGTTTTTGGCCTTGGCCCCGATAAGGCGGTTTTTGCCCCTGACCCTGATATGCCGGTTTTTGGCCCTGAGCACCTTGATATGCCGGCCTTTGACCCTGAGCGCCTTGATATGCCGGCCTTTGGCCCTGAGCGCCTTGATATGCCGGCCTTTGAGGCCTTGAATCCTGCCCTGAAGAGGCAGGGCGGGGGCTCCTTGCTTTTTCAGAAGGTTGTTCCCGGGTGGGCTTAAAATCCCTTACGGGTGTTTGGCCTTGAGTATAGGAAGGCTTTGCCGCTGTTTTCCCGGCCGGGCTTAAGGTCCTTGCGGCAGCACCGGCAGCAGGTATTTCTTTCTCTTTCGGAGTTTTACCCGGCTCAGGCAAAGTTGCCTTTACCTTAGGCTCCGGTTTAGCCGGCTCTTTTTCTTCCCCGGGCATTGCTTTATATGGGGCCTTTACAGGGGCTTTTGCCTCTTTATCTGCGTCTTTAACTTCTTCTTTAATTACGCCTTTTTTAATTACGTCTTTATCCGCTTCTTTATCTAAAGGCAGAGCCCCTTTATCTGTAGGGATTGCTTCTTTCTTTAAATCCGCCGTCTCTTTAAGGGGCTTGCTTTCCGCCTCCCGGGGGGCAAAAGGAGTCTCTCCAAGAGCTGATTCGCTTTGGCTTTTCAGGGTTTGCTCCATAATCTCCTCTTTAATAACCGCTTTGGGTATTCTCCTAACCGTAGGAACAAAAACCTTCCCGGACGGGGAAGACAATGAGCCTTTCCCCCCGGAGGCGGGCTTTTGCTGAGCATTATGTCGCAATTTGTCTGCAAAAGACTCATCTATAGCGCTCATATGGCTTTTAACCTCGCAGCCCATTTTTTGCAGGATGCGAATAACCTCCTTGCTTTCCATAGATAACTCTTTTGCCAGCTCATGGATTTTAACTTTTGCCAAAACAACCACTCCTATCTGCCGAAAACCTCTTAATCCGGCTTGCCTGTATCGTAATATTAAAGCTTATTCAAAATTATTAGGGTTTAACATCTTCTGCCGCCTTTATAATGGCATTTGCCAGGCCTGAATCTGTAACCGCCAAAGCCCCCCGCCGGGATTTACCCACAATTAAACCAAGGGAAAGCTTATCTTTATAAAATAAAACCGGCAGATTATTTTTCTCAATAGCTTTATTAAGCTCATCTAAAACCCTGGGGGAAATATCCCGGGCAATTATTACAAGCCGGGCTTTATTATTCTTAACGGCGTTTATAACAGCCATATCCCCCGCGGCAATTTTACCCGCCTTTTGGGCTATTCCTAAATAGCCCTCTATTTTTTTTGCAATATCCTCTTTTAAATCCCAATCTATTAAATCCCAATCTATTTTTGAGGCCATTATTCCTCCTTGGAAAGCAGCTTAGCTTTTACTTCTTCCCAAAGCTCCTCTTTGATTTTTACATTCAGGGCCTTTTCTACACTGCGGCCCTTTACGGCCTTTTTAAAGCAGGCCTCATTAGGGCAGATATAAGCGCCCCGCCCCGGCATTTTACCTTTTAAATCTACGGATAATAAACCCTGGGGGTCTCTTACTATTCTAATAAGCTCTCTTTTATTTTTCATCTCCCGGCAACCTACACACATTCTTTGAGGCAAGGCCTTCATATTTGCTTACCCCCTGTCTATCTCTGTATTTAAAATACTGATTATATTTTTGCCTGTAAATTATTCGCTATCCTCTTCGTCCCCGTTATTTATATCTATGCCGTTTTCCTCCGGGCCGGCTTCCCCGCTATATTCCTCAATATTCTCTTCATCATACTCCTCATTTTCTTCTTCATCGTACTCTTCAGCGTATTCGTCTTCTTGTTCTTCAGCGTATTCTTCATAATATTCTTCCCCATCTAAGGCAGGGGAATCTTCACCCAAAAGGGCTTCGGCTTCAATATCTTCATCCTCATTATCATTATCAGAGGCATACATAAGGGCCTCATTTTGGGATTCGTTTTTAATATCAATTTTCCAGCCGGATAATCTGGCGGCCAGGCGGGCATTTTGCCCCTCTCTGCCGATAGCCAGAGAAAGCTGATAATCAGGCACAACAACCTGGGCGGATTTTTCTTCCTCATCTATGGCAACGGAAACAACTTTAGCCGGAGAAAGAGCATTGCTCACAAAAACCATCGGGTCTTCATCCCAACGGATAACCTCTATTTTTTCTCCCATTAATTCATTAACTATGCTTTGAACACGCATACCCTTGGCGCCTACACAGGCCCCCACCGGGTCAACATCGGGGTTATTGCTGTAAACGGCAATTTTAGAGCGGGCCCCCGGCTCTCTGACTACGGATTTTATTTCCACAGTGCCGTCATGAATTTCCGGTACTTCCAGCTCAAAAAGGCGCTTTAATAAACCGGGATGGGTGCGGCTAACCATAATTTGCGGGCCCTTGGTTGTTTTTCTTACCTCGAGCAAATAAAGCTTAAGGCGGTCGCCATGATTATATCTTTCCCCCGGGATTTGCTCCGTTTGGGCTAAAAGAGCCTCGGATTTACCTAAATCTATAAAGACATTTTTATTTTCCACTCTAGAAACCGTGCCGTTGACTATATCATCTTTTCTGTCGGTAAACTGGTCGTAAACCATATTCCGTTCCGCTTCCCTTATTCTTTGCACAACAACATGCTTTGCGGTTTGAGCGGCTATACGCCCAAAGGAACGGGGAGTAACTTCGGATTCAAATATATCGCCGATTTCAAAATCTTCATCGAAGGATTTCGCTTCCTCAAGGGATATTTCTATTCTGCTGTCTTCAGGGCTTTCAACTACTTCCTTGCGGTAGTAAATATGGATATCCCCATCATTACGGTCTATTTCAACCCTTACATTCTGGGAAGAACCGTAATTCTTTTTATATGCGGAAATTAACGCCGCCTCAATGGCTTCTAAAAGAATATCCATTTTAATGCCCCGCTCTTTTTCCAAATCCTTTAAAGCCTCGATGAAGTCAATATTCATTAAGTTTCTCACTCCTTAATATTTCTTAGAAAGCGGCAATTAAATGGGCTTTTCCGATTTGCTCACACGGAATTGCAACTTCTTTTATTTCTCTGCCGATTTTTGCTTTAATAATTACACAGCCCTCTTTTAAGCCTAAAAGCTCACCTTGGTATTCCTTTTGGCCGTTTAAAGGAGCATAAAGGCCGATTAAAACCTCCCGCCCTGCAAAACGCTGAAAATCCTCGGGTTTTTTTAAGGGTCTTTCCAGGCCGGGGGATGAAACCTCTAAAATATAGCTGGAGGGAATAATATCCGCCTCGTCTAAATATTCGCCAAAAGCATTACTGAATTTGCTGCAATGTTCATGGCTTATGCCTTCCTCATTATCAATATAAATACGCAAAACCCATTGGCCGGCTTCTTTAATATATTCAATATCCACAAGCTCAAGGCCCTGTTCTAAGCCAAGGGCCTCAGCCTGGGGCCAAAGAGCCTCAACAACAGGTTTTTTTATTCCGCCTTTATTTTTGCCAGCCATAAATCTGCCTTCCTCCGGGCAAAAGCGCCGCGGCTAAAACTGTAAATTTATCTTGCCTGCTTATTCAAAAGAAAAAGTGGGTTTTTACCCACTTTCCACATCCCACACAAATACAATGCTATTTTAGCATAAATAATGTTTGATAGCAAGTGTTTCCATAAATCAAACTCCATTAAATTCCAGATAAATTCAGACTGCCCGGCGAAGGAATAATTATCCGCTTTAAGCCTTAAAAAAACCGGCCGCCGGATTATAACCGCCTTTATTTTTACTGCTGATATTATGTATACGGATTCTGAAAAAAACATCAAAATTTTCTGCCAAAAGCCCTGTTTTTGCTTGATTTAATAAATCTTGAATTAATTTTCTGGGAAGCCCGAGTTTATTAATAAGCTTTTATGAAGAAATGCAGTTAAGAATAGCCTGAAATAGAAATAAGCAAATAAAAAAGCCTGCTGTCTTAAAAGATAGCAGGCTTTTTCTTGGTCGGAGCGACACGACTTGAACGTGCGGCCTCTACCACCCCAAGGTAGCGCTCTAGCCAAACTGAGCTACGCCCCGTCAAACTCCGCTTGCAATGCAAGCGGAGAACGATATTTATTATATGCGCTAAAAGGCCTTTTGTCAAGGAAATTATCTAAAAAACCGCCGTAAATATTTGCTTATTCTTCGTCCAAATCAAAGGCTGTATGCAAGGCTATTACAGCCTCATTTATTTGGCTTTCATCAATAGCGCAGGATATTTTAATTTCCGAGGTGGCGATTAAATCAATATTTATATTATTTTCGGCCAAAGTACGGAACATTCTGGCGGCAACCCCGGGGTTTGTAATCATACCGGCGCCGATAATAGATACCTTCGCCAGATTATCAATAAGCTCAAAGCCCTCGGCGCCAAGCTCGAGAATAATGCCATTCATTACTTTTTCGATTTTTCTTTTATCGTCCCGGCTGGTTGTAAAAGAAATATCATTGCGCTCGTTTTTATCGCCGCTTTGAATTATCATATCAACATTTATTTTTTCATCGGCCAATTCCGTAAAAATTTTAGCGGCCACACCGGGGATATCCGGAACCCCAAATACCGTAACTTTAAGCAAATTTGTATCATGGGCCACTCCGCAAACAACCATATCTTTTTCCAGTTCTCTATTCATAAATGCTACCTCCTGAACAATAGTTCCTTCAGAATAATTAAAGCTTGAGCGTACATGAAGCTTGATATTATACTGTTTTGCCACCTCAACGCTGCGGGGCTGAAGCACAAGGGCCCCCATAGCCGCCATTTCCAGCATTTCGTCATAGGAAATTTCCTTCATTTTGCGGGCCTTTTTAACAACCCGGGGGTCGGCGGAATATACTCCTTCAACATCGGTAAATATTTCGCAAACATCGGCATTAATAGCTACCGCCATGGCAACGGCGCTGGTATCACTGCCGCCTCTTCCCAGGGTATTTACATCGCCTTTGCAGTCAGTCCCCTGAAAACCGGTAACCACAACAATTTTGCCCTCATTAAGCTCATCAAGTACCCTAGAGCAATCCATAGAACAGATTTTAGCCCTGGCATAAACCCCGTCGGTATGATACCCGGCCTGCTCCCCTGTAAGGGAAATTGCCGGAAAGCCCATCTCAATTAAAGTCATGGCCAAAAGTGAGGCCGATTGCTGCTCCCCGGTGGCTAAAAGCATATCCATTTCTCTTTTAGGCGGGTTATCCGTTACTTTTGCAGCAAGGGCAATTAAATCATCCGTAGTATCCCCCATGGCAGAAACAACAACCACAACCTGATTTCCGGCAGCCTGAGTTTGAGAAACCCTTTTGGCTACCCGGCGCATACCCTCGGCATCAGCTACCGAGCTGCCGCCGAATTTTTGGACAACAATACTCATAATCATTCCTCCGCATTAATATTATGGGTAATTATTTTAGCGCCGCTATTATCCGCCCTAAGGCTTAAATAACGGGCTTTAATTCCTTTTAACTCAAAGGCCTTAACCATTGCGGCGCCTATTTCAGTATCATTATATAAAGACGCTTTGGTAAAGGCTATCATAGCCGAGCCGGCTCCGCTTATTACGCAGCCCATTGCGCCGGCAGCCATTGCTTTTTCTACAACATCCTCAGCCCCGGGAATTAAGGGAAAGCGGTAAGGCTGATGCAGCCTATCCTTAAGCATCAGGGCAAAGGCATCTAAATCCCCCTTTTGCAGGGAAAGGGCTAAAAGAACGCTATGTCCCAAATTATAAACCGCGTCGGCCAAGGGAATATTCCTGGGAATAGCCTCTCTTGACTTCACTGTGGGGAGGCGCAGCTCCGGTATTACCACCACTGCTTTTAACTGGCGGGGAGGCTCAAAACGAAAGGTTTTGTATTGATCCCCATCCCGGCAGGCGGCAACAAAGCCCCCAAAAAGAGTAGGGGCAACATTATCCGGATGCTTTTCAAACCTTAATGCTAATTCAAGTAAATCCTCTTTGCTAAAGGGATCTTTTAAAGCATGGTTAGCCGCCACCATACCCCCTACAATTGCTCCGGCGGAGCTCCCCATACCTCGGGAAAGGGGTATATTATTCTCAATTTCAAAAGCTAAGCGAACAGGACCCGCTCCGGCCGAATCATAAACAGCCTGGGCCGAACGGACAATTAAATTATTCTTATGGGTAGATAAATAATTCATGCCCTCCCCTGTTATAGTCAGGGAAAGCTCCTGGGCAGGCTCAACCCTAATATAATTATAATAGGTTAAGGCCATGCCAAATGTATCAAAGCCGGGGCCGATATTTGCTGTTGTGGCGGGAATCCTGATTAGGGGCATTAAACATCATTCTCCTCTACCCGGATAATGCTGTTAACCTCGGATACGCAATCTAAATTCTTTATAGCCTCCATAGAGGCCATTAAGGCGGAATGCTTAACCTTATGGGTAATCATAACAATTTCCGCCGCGTCTAAAGAAAAACGGCGCTTTTGCATAACCGAATCCATACTTACATTTTGTTTGCCCAGTATATCCGTAATGGCGGCAAAAACCCCGGGGCGGTCAAGGGCGGAAATACGAATATAATATTTGCTTACGGTTTCATTCATGGGCTTAATGGTTCTGTCTAAATAGCAGGAGCAGCCCCAGCGGCTGCGGCAATTATGAATGATATTTCTGGCGGCATTAATAATATCCCCCACAACGGCGCTGGCTGTGGGTAAAGAGCCTGCGCCCCGGCCGTAAAACATGGCTTTTTCCAGAGCATTGCCCTCAACAAAAACCGCATTGTAGGAATCATTTACGGCGGCTAAGGGATGGCTTAAGGGAATCATAACCGGATGAACCCTGACTTCAATTTGATTATCTTCGCAGCGGGCAATACCTAGGCTTTTAATACTGTAGCCGAATTCTCTGGCATAAGTAATATCCCAGCTGCTAACCTTTGTAATGCCTTCCACAGGCACATCGCTATCCTTAACCCGGCTGTTAAATGCTATTGAGGCTAAAATAGCTGTTTTACGCCCGGCATCTAAGTTTTCCACATCGCTGGTAGGGTCGGCCTCGGCATACCCCAAAGCTTTTGCCTCCTCAAGGGCATCCTCAAAGCTTTGGCCCTTTTGAGACATGGCGGTTAAAATATAATTTGTTGTGCCGTTTAAAATGCCGATAACCTGCTTAAATTTATTGGCGGCAAGGCTTTCCTTCATGGCCTGGATAATCGGTATACCCCCGGCTACGCTGGCCTCAAAGAATAAATCGGTCTGATTATCCTCGGCAATTGTTAATAATTCGCTGCCATAGGAGGACATTAAATCTTTATTGGCGGTAATAACGCTTTTACCCCGCTTTAGGGCCTCGCTGATAAATTCTTTCGGGGCCTCTATACCCCCTGCCACCTCCACTAAAATATCTAAAGAATCATCCTCTACCAGGGCCATATAATTTTGGCTGATTTTTATATCTTTTAAGCCCAGCTTATCCATAAGCTTTTGGGCCATTTCAGGCTTTCTGGATATAATATGGGTAAGTTTAACCTCTGTGCAACGCTGACTAATAATATTTGCATTTTCAGCCAAAACTGTGGCAACGCCGCTGCCGACTGTTCCTAAGCCAAAAAGACCAACTTTTACGATTTTTTTAGAATCCCGCGCTCTTTTTTCCATTGTCCGTACCTTCTTTCTTTATTATGTATATCTTAAGGGCTCAATAACCCATAGCTTGGCAATTATCCTAATGATTATATCAATTTTTTATTATCATTACAAGAGCACTATTATATTATAGCCCTGCTTTTAATATAACCACCAATATAATACTCTCCAAATAAAAAAAGAGCGTTAACGCTCTTTTTTATTTTATGTTTTTATATACTTTTTAAATAATTATACAAATTAAACCGCCGCCGCCATCATTAATTATTCTTTGCAATGTTTCCTGAAGTTTTTCCTGAGCATTATTGGGCATACGGCAAATTTTGCCCTGAATTCCCTCCTGCACCACCTCATGAAGGGATTTGCCGAAAAGATTTGTATTCCAAAGCTTTTGGGGGTCTTCCTCAAATTCGCTTAAAATATAGTGAACCAAATCCTCACATTGTTTTTCCGTACCGAATAGGGGGGTAATTTCAGTGGCAATATTGGCCCGTATAATATGATAGCTGGGAGCGGTGGCTCTTAGCTTAACGCCGAAGCGGCCCCCCTGTCTGACTAAATCCGGCTCCTCTAAATACATTTCGGCTAAAGTGGGGGTAACAACCCCATAGCCGCCTTTACGGGCATCCTCAATAGCATCGGAAACCTTGCACCATTCCCGGTTTGCTTTGCTGTAATCCCGAATAATCTCTAAAAGGGTATGCTCCCCTTCAATTTCCCGGCCGGCATATTCACTGAGAATTTGATTAAATAAGCCTTCCGCCGCCCCTACATTAACCGCCGCCTCGCCGCTGCCTAAATTAAGCCCCTGCAAATTAGCGCTTGCCACAATATCGCATTGATTCAGAGCATCAACTAAATTATCAATATCCCGAATTCTTCTTACCTCCATAACGGCGTTTCTCACGGTGTCTTCAAAGCTTTGCCTCAGCCAGTGGCCGGGCTCAATTTCCTCAACCCAGCGGGGCAGGGTAATATTTACCTCGGTTACGGGGAATTCATAAAGAGCCTCGCTTAAAATAAAAATTAAATCATCATAGCTCATTTGAGCGGCATTTACAGGGATAACCCCCACATTGTATTCTTTTGTAATTTCCTCCGCCAAACTTAGAGAGGCCGGGGAATGAGGGTCTCCGCAATTCAGCAAAATAATAAAGGGCTTGCCTAGCTCCTGCAATTCGGTAATTACCCTCTTTTCCGCCTCTAAGTAGTTTTCCCGGGGGAGATCTGTAATTTTGCCGTCGGATATTACCACAAGACCGATTGTTGAATGATCCGCAATTACTTTTCTGGTGCCGATTTCCGCCGCCTCCTGAAAAGGAATGGGCTCCTCAAACCAGGGGGTTGAAACCATACGGGGGCCATCCTCTTCTTCAAAGCCCAGAGCTCCGGGTACTGAATAACCCACGCAATCAATAAGGCGCACCGAAACATCCACACCCTCTTGAATTGTAATGGATACAGCCTCCGCCGGAATAAATTTTGGTTCGGATGTCATTATTGTCCTGCCTGCTCCGCTTTGGGGCATTTCGTCCTGGGCTCTCTCCCTTGCATTATAATCAAGGATATTAGGAAGGACCAATAAATCCATAAAACGCTTGATGAAAGTAGATTTACCAGTGCGAACCGGTCCCACTACACCCAGATAGATATCCCCCCCTGTGCGCTGGGCGATGTCTTTCATTACATCAAAATTTTCCACAAGTTTCCCTCCCTTATACTTTATGCCCGGTTTCGTTGCCGCCTCCGCCGGAACAAATATAATTATTCCCTACTTATTATGTTTGCCGGGCTTAATTTATGTATATAAAGAGAAAATTTTCCCGCCCGGGGCCTTAAATAAATTTTAAATATTTATTGTTTTTTGCCGGGGGTAAAAGTATTTAAACTATAGACATCCCTAAAGGCTTTATTTATAATATGTATAGGCTGGGGTGATTATATATTCAGGCTTATTAAATATCATAATTTTCCTTAAATCAGCCAAAACCATGGCTTACGGCTTTTGCCCTAAGCCTGAATAAGGAGCTGTTTATTATGAATGCAGAAACTAAGCTCGATAAATTATTAGAAGAATATTACCCCCAAATGGAGGCTGATTTTTGCCGCCTTCTTTCATACCCCAGTGTAACCGGGGAAGCAAAAGAAAATGCCCCCTTTGGCGAGGATATTGCCGCCGCCCTGGATTTTGTTTTAGAGCTGGGGACGGAAATGGGCTTTAAATGCAAAAACCTTCAGGGCTATGCGGGAATTATAGATTTTGGCAATGAGGAAGCTTTTAGTAATTCGGAAGATTTTGTCGGGGCACTTTCTCATATTGATGTTGTTCCGGCGGATGATAAATGGAGCTCTCCTCCTTTTAAAGGCACAATTAAAAACGGCTCTATTTACGGCCGCGGGGCGGCGGATGATAAAGGCCCTTTAATTGCCACCCTTTATGCCTGTAAAGCCATTAAAGAAAGCGGCCTCCCTATAAAAAAAGGGATTCGCCAAATCATCGGTACCGATGAGGAATGTGATTTCCGCTGCATTGAATATTATAATGCCCATGAAAAGCAGCCTGCCTTAAGCTTTTCTCCCGATGGCACATTCCCTTTAATTCATGGCGAAAAGGGTATGCTCCCCCTTACATTTAAGCAAAGCTGGCCAAAGGATAATAATATAAGCGCAAAACCTTATTTAAAGCAAATTCAATGCGGCCAGGCGGGTAATATTATCCCCAGCGAGGCTGAGGCTGTTTTCCTTTGGGATAATCCCGAGGGCCAAAATAAATTAAAGGAAGCCCATGCTAATTTCCCTTTAAAAAACAAGATTAAAATGGCGGAGAAAAATAAGCAGATAATTTTTACCGCCGAAGGCAAAGGAGCCCATGGTTCTATGCCAGAGGCGGGGGAAAACGCCTTAAACCTTTTGCTCAGCTTTTTAAAAGATTTAGATTTTGCCCCCGCAGGCAGCAAAGAATTCATCCGCGGACTGGCCGGCCTTATTTTTGCCCCGGGGGAAAATCATGATTTAGGCATAGGCCTAAAAGATGAATTCGGCAGTATAACCGCCGTTGCCACCTGCTTAAATGTAAATGAGAGCCAGGGCATAATGGCTACGGATATTCGTTACCCTGTTAAAGCCAAGGCCGATGATTTCTTCCCGGCTTTAGAAAAACGAGCCGGGGATTTAAATATTTTGGTGGAATATTCCGCATCGGATATGCCCCCCATGTACTTAAGCTTAGAGGATGATTTAGTTACCATGCTTTTAGAGGCCTACCGGGAAATAACCGGAGATAACAGCCCGCCTTTAATCAGCGGTTTCGGCACTTATGCCAGAATGATGGCTAAATGCGTTTCCTACGGCCCCTTATTCCCCGGGCAGGTAAGTAATGCTCATCAGGCCGATGAATGCATTTCTCAAAAGGATTTACTCCTTTGCGCTAAAATTTATGCCCGGGCCCTTTATAAAATGGCAAATCATATAGTACCTTAAAATAGTATTTTAAAAGTAATATCTTAAACTCCCGGTTTTTTTGCCTTTTAAAATCAGGCTTATGCCTGATTTAAACGCCACCGCTTTTCTCTTTAAGCGGAGGCGTTTTCTTATTAAAACCTTCGCTAAAAATAAGCGGCGGGGATTTTAAAATAATACTTTGCCCTTAAAAAACAATACTTTAACTTTAGTTTATATTTAAATAGTTTTCCCCAACAAAAAAACAGGGGTAACACCCCTGTTTTTAAAAAAGTTTTCTCTGCTTTTAAAAACTTAAAATCTCCTGTGTTTTGGATCTTGTCATTAAGGCCCAAATAGCATCCTGAGGGGAGCGCCCCTCATAAAGCATATAGTAAATCTGCTCTGTAATAGGCATTTCTATATTATATTTTTGGGCTAATTTATAGGTATTTTCCGTAGCGTAAACCCCTTCAACCACCATACCCATATCTTCCAAAACCTGATTCCAGGGGCGGCCCTTGCCTATTTCAATCCCCGCCCGGCGATTCCGGCTATGATTACTGCCGCAGGTAACAACTAAATCCCCCAAGCCCGCCAGGCCCGCAAAGGTGGAGGTATCCGCCCCCATGGCAACGCCTAAACGGGTAATCTCCGCCAGGCCCCGGGTTATAAGGGCGGCCTTAGCATTATCCCCAAGCCCCAGCCCCTCGCATACCCCGGCCCCTAAAGCAATAACATTTTTAACGGCGCCGCCAACCTCAACGCCAATTATATCATGATTTGTATAAACCCTAAAATAGGTGCTCATAAAAATATCCTGCACTTTTTGGAGTATATCATCGTCGCTGCCTGCCAAAACTATTGTTGTGGGGAGGTTTCTGGCTACCTCCTCCGCATGGCTGGGGCCGGAAAGAACACAAAGAGGATTTTCCGGCAGAGCCCCTTTAATAACCTGAGAAAGCCTGCTTTGATCTTCCGGGTAAAAGCCTTTTGCCGTATTTACAATTATAGTGGAAGGAGAGATATATTCTTTAATTTGCAGGGCAACCTCTTTTACAGCATGAGAAGGCACAGACATCACAACAATATCCGCACTGGCAACCCCGGATAAATGGGAGGAAATAAGCATTTCAGGCGGGAGAGAAATGCCGGGCATAAAAGAGCGGTTTTCCCCCTCGGCCAATAAACGCTCAACATGGGTTATATCCCAAGACCATAAACTAACATTATGCCCATTGCCATGAAGCAATAAAGCCAGGGCTGTTCCCCAGCTGCCTGCACCTAAAACCTTTATCCTCATTTATTCTTCCCCTTTTTATATTCTTTAAATTTTTTACTGAGCTCTTCAGCCTTAATTTTATAGGATTCCCCTTTAAAAAAACGCTGCTCCTCTTTACTGGCAATTCTCTTTAAATTGCCCCAGTGGCGGTAAATTATTATAGCGGTAATCCAAGCGCCGATAATTATGTATATTGTATCATAACCCCCGCCGATAAAAAAAGCCTCCATAATTATTACCCCGGAAACAGAGCCTAAGGATACATAGCCTGTAATAATTAATACCAATGCCCAGCTGATAAAAGCGGCCAAGGCTATTTGTGGAACAATGGGCACTAAAGCCCCTAAGCCGGTAGCTATGCCCTTGCCCCCTTTAAATTTAAGCCAAACCGGGAAAATATGCCCCATCATAGCAATTGCACCGGCAATTAAACCCATGACGGGGCCGCCGAAATATACGCCAATTAAAGCGGCAATAAAGCCCTTGAAAAAATCCATTAAAAAAACTATTAAGCCGCCCTTTTTGCCGATTACCCGCAAAGCATTGGTGCTGCCTACATTCCCGCTGCCATAATCACGAATATCTACCCCTAAGACAATTTTACCTATAATATATGCCGAGGGCAGAGAGCCTAAAAAGTAAGCTAAAATATATATGAAAACAGGCAAAATAATCACCACCAATTCCGTTTTACTTATAAATAATTCGCCGTTTAACCGCCAATCCTTATTCCGGCTTAAAGTACTTTTAATTCTTAATTTATTTTCTATTTACTTCTTTTGCTTTTTTAAAGTACTCTTCTTTTAATCTATTCTTCTTTTAATTTATTCTTCTTTTTCTCTTTTGCGCCACATAATATGAATGGGAGTGCCCGAAAAACCAAAGCTTTCTCTGATTTTATTTTCAATATATCTTGAATATGAAAAATGAATAAGCTCCGGCTCATTGGAAAAGATTACAATTTTAGGCGGCTTAATCCCCACCTGGGTTGCGTAAAAAAGCCTTATGGGGCGGCCCTTATCGCTGGGGGGCGGGTTTAAATCTACGGCTTCCCGCAAAACCTCATTTAAGCGGGAGGTGGAAATACGCATACTATATTGCTGAGAAATAAAATCTACTAAAGGGAGGATTTTATCCACCCTTTGCCCCGTCAGGGCGGAAACAAAAGCTATAAGGGCATAAGAGCAAAAAGCCAGGGCTTCTCTTATTTCCTTTTCTATTTTATTCATGGTTTTATCGTCTTTTTCCAGTAGATCCCATTTATTTATAATTAATAAAAGACCTTTGCCGGCTTCATGGGCATAGCCTGCAATTTTTTTATCCTGATCTGTAACGCCATCCTGGGCATCTATAACCATGGCCACAACATCGCTTCTGTCTACGGCCTTCAGGCTTCTGGCCACGCTATAACGCTCCGTTGGCTCATTTATCCGGCCTTTGCGCCGCATCCCAGCCGTATCAATAATAACATATTTTATCCCCTCGCGGCAAAGGGTTGTATCAATGGCGTCGCGGGTTGTCCCCGGGATATCGGAAACTATCATTCTGCCCTGGCCGAGGATTTTATTTACCAAAGAAGATTTCCCCACATTGGGGCGGCCTATTACGGCAAGCCTTATAATATCCCCATCTTCTTCCCCGCAGCCCCCTTTGGGGAAGTGGCGGATAACCTCATCAAGCATATCCCCGGTATTCATGCCGTGAATGGCGGAAATTGGGTATGGCTCACCCAGGGCCAGGCTGTAATAATCATAAATAAAGCTTAAATCTTTAAAATTATCAACTTTATTAACCGCAAGCACCACCGGCTTGCGGCTTTTCCGCAGGAGATCGGCTACCTCCTGATCATCTGAGGTAATTCCGATGCGGGAATCTACCACAAAGATAATAACATCGGCCTCTTCTACCGCCAAAACAGCCTGCTCTTTAACTTTACGGGCAATAATGCCCCCGGCTTTATTAAACTCTATGCCGCCGGTATCAATTAAAGTAAACTCTTTATCCAGCCAGGAGGCATCCCGGTAAAGGCGGTCCCGGGTAACGCCGGGAACATCCTCCACAATAGCATGGCGCCCCCCTGCAAGCCGGTTAAAAAGGGTTGATTTCCCCACATTTGCCCTGCCCACAATTGCAACAACAGGTTTCATTGATTCTCTCCTTAATATGGCAATGCCTATGGCAATGGCATTTGGGTTTTACAGCATAAAAAAATATCCCTAATGCCCCTGCCTTCAAATTAAAACCCCATTATTTTAGGTATTCTCCATAAAAAGAAATTTTACCTGCAAGGGGCAATTGCCCGCTAAATTTGAATAGCCCGGGCGGGAATAAAAAAACGCATAAACATAAAAATAGTTTTATTTTACCCCTTAATTATGCTTTAGCCCGGGGTATTAGTCAAGCCTTCGGCTTGACCTTTTTTGGCAAAAGCATTTTGCAGGCGGGCTTTAATTATAAGCATAGGCTCTATTAAAAACAGGCTGCATATAATGTTGTTTATTAAGGCAAGTCCCCCTATTTCCCCATAGCCGTAAGAGCCGGTAATGGCTCCTAAAAAATTATTAAGCATAAAACCTAAAATTAAAGCCCCATAGGCATTATGGCGGCTATTTGTAAAGGCTGCCATAATCAGGGCCGAAAGGGGGAAAATAAACCAGGGAGGAGGCGGTAAATAGCCCTGCAGCTTTATTAAAAACTCACTGCGGAGCAAATGCAGGCCAAAGCCTAAAATAAAGGCCAAAAGCCAGCTTTTAAAAATATTTTGCCAGGGCCTAAAGCAAAGCCAATATATGGCAGGCAATATAAGGCCGGTAAGAGCCCCTAAATTCAGGTAAATCTTCCTGCCGGGAATTGGCAAAAGCACCGAAAACAGGCTGCCTAAAAATAAGCTGAAAGCTATGATAAAAAAGGCATCGGCGTTTATTTTTAAAGACTCCAAATAATCCTCATACCTGCCTTGCCAAATTGAGTAAGCTAAAAACAAAATAATTAAAATCCCCCAGGGGAAGGCAAAAATCTCCGGCATTTTAAGGCCTTCTTTCTTTTTTAACTAGATTTTTAAAACTTTTTAAAGTTCTTCTAAGTTTCTTAGCCTTTAGTTTATTTAGTTTCCCTCTTTTTTATTTTATTAGCCAAAAATAAAAGCAAGCCGTATATAGCCTGCTTTTTAAAAATTTTAATAATATTATATAAAAAAAGACCGGCTAAAGCCGGTCTTAAGTTTTTTTATTCTTCCCGATTCTCTTCTTCAGAAACCGGGGTTTCTGCATTCTCTTCGGGAGGGAGAATCTCAGCAGTTTCTTCTTCAGCCGGAGCCTCATCCGTTTCCTTAGAAGCGGCAATTTCAGCGTCTTCTTCTGAAGCGGTAATTTCAGCGGGTTCTCCAGTAACCGGAGCCTCGGTAGTCTCCGCGGAAGCGGCGGCTTCGGCAGGAGCCTCGGCAGATTCAGTCTCTTCAGGAGTTACGGGATTTTCCCCGGCATCTGCAGGGGCATTTTCAGCCTCACCATAGGCTTCAGCCCCTGGGGCCTCCTCAGGCTTGGGTGTTGCCCCTTTTATGCTCAGGCTGATTCTTTTAGCCTCGGGATCAACCGATAAAACCTTAACTTCAACTATCTGGCCGGGTTTAACAACATCCTCGGTTTTTTCTACCCGGTAATGAGCCAGCTGGGAAATATGCACCAAACCCTCTACGCCGGGCTCTACCTCTAAAAAGGCGCCGAAAGGAGCTGTGCGTACAACCTTGGCCTGAATTATGCCGCCCTCCGGATATTTCTCCTTTGCCAGGCTCCAGGGGTTGGGAACAAGCTGTTTTAAGCCTAAAGAAATCTTCTCGGCGGCAGGATCTACATTTAAAACATAAACATCAATTTCATCCCCTTCTTTCAGAAGATCGGAGGGATGATTAACCCTATACCAGGCCATTTCGGAAACATGGAGTAAGCCGTCAACACCGCCTACATCAACAAAAGCGCCAAAGCTGGTAAGGCGGCAAACAATACCCCTTTTTGTCTGGCCTTCCTGAATATTTGCCCAGGTTTCGGCTTTGGATTTTTCCGCCTCGGCCTTTAAAACGGCCTTAGCTGAAAGAACCAGTTTATTAAGATTGCGTTCGCAATCCAATATTTTAAGGCGCATTTTCTTGCCGATAAATGTATTAAGATCCTCCACATAATTTAAGGCGGCAAGAGAAGCCGGGATAAAACCCCTGATTCCAACATCAACTAAAAGGCCGCCTTTAACAACCTCCAGAACCTTACCCTCAACAATTTGGCCCTCTTCCTTCTTTTTGGAAAGCTCATCCCAGGCTATTTCCTGGTCTATACGCTTTTTGGAGAGTACAGGATAGCCTTCCTGGTTTTCCCTTTTAAGGACTAAAACCTCAATTTCATCCCCAACTGTAAATCTATCTTTAATATTGGCGGCATCCTCCGGGGTTAACTCGGCGGCAGGCAATACTCCTTCGGATTTGCCCCCAATATCCACAAGAATTTCATCGTTTTTAACCTGCACCACAACTCCTTTAACTCTTGAGCCGCGGCGTAATTCTTTTATATCCAGATTATAGGCATCCGCAAAGGACTGGCCTTCCTCCCCTTGTGTATCGGCGGCCTGCTCTTGGCAGGCAATTTCGGCGCATTCCTCCTTGCCCCCCTCCTCTTCAACAATGGGGGCCTGGGGTACCTCTTCCTCAATTGTTTCCGTCTTTAAGCTCTCCTCATTGTTTAAGCTTTCTTCTTCTTTTAAGCCCTCTTCTTCTTTTAAGCTCTCTTCTTCTTTTAAGGGCTCATCGTTTTTTAAGCTCTCTTCATTATTTAGGTTCTCTTCTTTAGGCTCCAGCTCAAGCATATCACAATTTTTATCAAATTCACTCATTTTCCCAATTACCTCCTCAATAATCCAATCTGGTGTTGATGCCCCAGCGGTTATCCCTACCTTTTCTTTTCCCCGGATAAGATTAAAATCTAAATCATCGGCTGTTTCCAGATGATAAGTAGGAACGCCGCTAAAGCCGCAGATTTTTGCCAGCTTCTTGGTATTAGAGCTGTTTTTGCCTCCAATTATCAGCATAACATCCACTTGGGCGGCAAGGCCCATAGCCTCTTTTTGCTTTATTTGAGTAGCCCCGCAACGGGTATTGTGGATGGTAAAAAAATCTGTTTTGGTTTTTAAAATATCTTCTATTAAGCGGAAGTTTTCCTCTGTTTGGGTAGTTTGGGAAATAACTGCCATATTCTCCAAAAAAGGCAGCTTCTGCGCCTGGTCACAGTTTTCTATAATTATCGCCTTATCCCCGGCCCAGCCGGAAATTCCAATAACCTCGGGGTGGGCGGCATCCCCGATTATTATAAGGTTATGCCCCGCCGCCTTAAGCTCGGCAGCCAGGGATTGCACCTTTCTAACTAAGGGGCAGGTAGCATCAATAAGGGGGATATTTAAAGCCGCAGCCTCCTCATATACCTTAGGGGGCACGCCATGGGAGCGAATAAGCACAGGAAAACCCTGAGCCTCATTAAGGCTTTCAATGGGGATAATTCCCTCCCCTTCAAGCCTTTTAACCTCCTGCGGGTTATGAATAAGAGGCCCTAAGGTATAAACCTTGCCGTATTGGGCAGCAGCCTTATTGGCTAAATCAAGCGTTCTTTTTACTCCGGAACAAAAACCTGCCTTAGCAGCCAAAATAATTTGCAAAGCTACACCTCAAAAAATAAGTAAATAAACCTTAGTTATATTACCTTCTATAAAAATCGCTCAATTCCTGCCTGCTAGCTGCTAAACTTTGGGAAAGGTTTCGTCAAAACCTCTGTTTTTTCGATATTTTCCTTTTTATCGGCAAGGGGGGAGGATTTTTTCTTCGGTATTACTCCCCGTATAATCTAAAATAAGGTTTTTTACCTCCCCATGCATAATAGCCGTATATTTTTCTAAAACCTCATTTGTATTCAATGCTTCTTTTTCAATTTTTATTGGGCGGCCTATAATAACTTTTTTATTTCTTTTCCAAAAACGCAAAATATCCTTTGAATTAATTGTAGCCATAGGGAGAATTCTAACCCCTGCCTTATAGGCAATAAAAGCCGCCCCCTGCTTAAAATCGCCTAAAATAACGCCGGGTGTTCTATGGCCTTCAGGGAAAATCCCTACGGTTTTCTCTTCGGAGAGTACTTTTATCGCCTTTCTTAAGGAGGCTAAATCAGCCTCGCCCCTTTTTAAAAAAACAACCCCCAGCTTTGCAAATAAATAGCCAAGCAAAGAATTTTTACCAAGCTCGGATTTTGCCAAAAAAACTATTTGAAAAGGAAAAGCGCAGCCTACCATAGCCGGGTCCCCCAAAGAGCTGTGATTGGATATTACCATAAGGGGCTCGTTTTGGGGTATATTTTCAAGGCCTATATATTCCGTTCCGCTTAACCAAAGCCAGATTTTAAGAAGGCCGCGGATAAATCTGTAAAATGGGCTCACTTTTTAACCCCCTCGGAGGCTTTTGCAATTTCTATAATTCTTTTGGCTGTCTCTTCTATGGTTAAATTGGTGGTATCAAGTAAAATAGCGTCATCGGCCTTTTTTAAGGGAGAATTAGCGCGGCTGGAATCCCTTTCATCCCTTTCCGCAATTTCTTCCCTTACTTTATTTATATCGGCCTGAATTCCTTTGGCCTCTAAATCTTTGGTTCTTCTTTTTGCCCTTTCACCCAAAGAGGCTGTAAGAAAAATTTTGCATTGAGAATGAGGTAAAACAACGGTGCCGATATCTCTGCCGTCCATAACAACATTATTTGTCTCCGCCATTTTTTTTTGCTGATCAACCAAAGCCAGCCTTACCCCGGCCACCGCCGAAACCGGGCTTGCCGCGGCTCCAACCTGGGGCAGGCGAATTTGAGAGCTTATATCCTCGCCGTCGCAAAAAACCTTATATTCTGTATCCTCATCCTTTAATAAAAGCTCGCAATTCCGGGCCAAATGGCTTAGAGCCTCTTCATCACTAAAGGCTATACCCTTTTTGAGAGCCTTATAGGCTATGGCCCTGTACATAGCGCCGGTATCTACATAAAGGTAGGCAAGCTTTTTGGCAACTAATTTGGCCACCGTGCTTTTGCCGGCCCCGGCGGGCCCGTCTATGGCTATGCTTTTTACCCTCATATTCCTCTCCTTTAAACACTTATCTCTGACTATTGTTTTTTTAAGCCCTCATATTTTAGGGGCAATTATTTTTTGATTATTGCCCGGTGGGAAAGGCCAATGGTAACATCATCCAGATGAATCATACCGATATTAAAAAATACCGCCACGCATAAGTGCTCCCCGCCCCGGGCTATTCCTACTTTGCCGCCTATATTTAAACCGATTGCCCGGGAAATTATTTGCCCCATAACCTCATGGGTTGCCCCGGCTATTGCCCCTTCCTCGGCATGAGAATCCCCAATCAGGCCTTCTCTTTTTGAGGCCACAAGGGCTCTTTCGATTACCTTTGGAATAGCCACCAGAGATTCCCCGCCAAAATCCACAGCGGCGACTCTTATCCCCTCTTGGGAGAAAACAGCCTTAAGAGATTTTTCCTCTTCCCGGCTTTCGGTTAAAGCCATTTTTATAG
This sequence comes from Clostridiales bacterium, assembly GCA_040767605.1. Taxonomy (GTDB): domain Bacteria; phylum Bacillota; class Dehalobacteriia; order UBA4068; family UBA4068; genus JAXGOI01. The sequence goes on along the minus strand of JAXGOI010000001.1, from coordinate 62,733 downwards.
CCGTAGAGGCAATTTTTTTGCTGCCGAATTTTTTCTCCTGCAAATACCCCTCATTGCTTTCCATGTTTTTATTCTCCCTTCTAAGCCCCGGCTTTTCTTGGGGCTAATTGTTAATATTTACCTAGTACAATACTATTTCCTGCTTGAATTAAAGTATTTTACGGTTTTAAGGCTAAAAAATATTTATTCTAAAAACGGAAGCTAGGGGCGTTTTAATTATATACCTAAATAACTCTTCTTTATTTATAAAATTTTAAAACCTTCTCAACCGTTTTTAAATATATTCGACTGGTATTTCTCATATATTCCCCCGAGGGGGGAAATTAAATTTGCTTATTCCGTCTATTTATGGCATAATTTTTATTATTGTGTTTTTAATTCCGCTTTATTGTGCTATAATTATTTATAAAAATGAAAGAAAGGCCCTTTACAAATGAATGTTGTATTTAAGGAAGATGCCATACTTGCCTCAGCAAATAAACTCTTTATTGAGCAAGGCTATAAAGCCACCACAATGCGTCAGGTTTCAGATGATGCCGGAGTAAGTTTGGGCTTAATTGGCTATTATTATAAATCCAAGCGCCAACTGGCTGTTAGAATATTAACCCTTTATATAAGCTACCTTAAAAAAGAGCTGGCAAAATATGTTGATATAACTCAAAACCCCCTGCTTCACTCGGCAGCCTTAGTCAGAATATGTATTGAGTTTTTTTACAGGCCAATTTACCGCAACTTTTATTTAGAGGCTTTGGCTTATGATATTTATATGGAAAGCATACAAAGCTTAGGCAATATGGCGGGGCAAAAAATCGGCCAGGCCTATAATACCAAGCTTTCTGATGATATTATGCTTTTATATGATAATTACATCCCCCCCAGTGTTGAAAAAATTCTTGTCCTCAATAAAGAGGACGGCAAATTCCCCTCTATTAATTATGAGGATATTCCGGATATTGTTTTTTCCGCCTCGGTGGAGAAGTTTATTGACCATAAGGCCATTAAAAAAGCGGCTATTGAGGGTAAAGTTCTGGCCAGAAAAGTTCTTTCCGGCCTGCCGGAAAATGTTAATGAAAAAATCATCTCTTTAAATGAGGTTGCGGCAAGCCTCTAAGGACGCGGCAAAAATAAAGCTAAACAAAAAACAAAAAGGGCCTTCCTTTTTGTTTTTTTATTAATGCCATGTATAGGTGGCCGATAATTATAAAAAGGCAGGAGAATACCCAATTTTATTTATTTAAAACGGATTATACCGATTTCCCCCAGGCTATTTTTAACCGTTATAGTTTGGGGCAGAGTTTCCCTTTTTAAATTTGCGGAAATACCCGTAATCTTAAAATTTATTGCTCTTGCGTAGGCGGAACAATCAATTTCTAAATAGTCTCCCTCATAAACCCGCAGAAGAAGAGAACCACTGGCAAAATCTCCGGCCTTAAGGCCATTTATTAATATATAAGCCGAGGGCAGGGATACGCCGTTTTGAGCTTCTACCCTTAAATTTGCAAACAGGCTGTTTTCCGTTTGGCTAACAGAGTAAATTTGGTCTTTAATAAATTCCTCCCGGTTTTTAGCCGAAATCGGAATTTGCCAGCCAAAATAGGCGGAGCCCTGGGCAAAAATAACTAAAAAGAGGGTAATTACACATAAAAAGCGGGCCATAAACCCGATTAAGGCATAATTATGCCTTTTATTAAAAGCTTCTTTATTAAACGCCTCTTTATTAAATGCCTCTCTATTTAATATCTTTTTATTTAATGCTTTTTCTGCCCCTGTTTTTTTATAACCGGCCATTTTATCCCCTTATTTGAATAATTTATTAAAATTATTATATACAAAAAAAGCCCCGCCCATACAGGCGGAGCTTTTACATATAACCATTAAAAATTATATTAAATTTATTATTTATATGCGCCAAAAAGCCGATTTTAGCAGTATTATAATAAAAAAACGCCCTCTTGGGCGTATTTTTTTGGAGCGGGCAAAGGGATTTGAACCCTCGACTTCGACCTTGGCAAGGTCGCACTCTACCGCTGAGTTATACCCGCATTGGTGGTGCCTTGGGGCGGAATCGAACCACCGACACGGGGATTTTCAGTCCCCTGCTCTACCTACTGAGCTACCAAGGCAATTGGCGGAACTGACGGGAATCGAACCCGCGATCTTCGGCGTGACAGGCCGACATGTTAACCGCTACACCACAGTTCCATATTTGGTGGGCGATGACAGGATCGAACTGCCGACATCCTGCTTGTAAGGCAGGCGCTCTCCCAGCTGAGCTAATCACCCACACACCAACAGAGGAAATTATACACTATTTCATCTGTATTGTCAAAGCCTTTTGCAGGGTTATTTTACCTTATTATTTTTAAATAATCCTTAAATAACCTGCAACAGCTTTTTTATTATAACTAAAGGGCTCAAGCTTGTCAAGGGTTTTAAAGCCAAGGGGCGGAAGTTTTTTCTGCTTTTATTGCCCCGGCGCCAATACAAGAGGGCCCCGGTTTTTTAGCCAAAAAATATATATAAGCTATTGAGCGGCAAAAAACCCGGCGGCAAAGCCCGTAGACCATGCAATTTGCAGATTATACCCCCCAGTTAAGCCGTTAATATCCAGCACTTCCCCGGCAAAATATAAACCCTCCGCCAGCTTAGAGCTTAAGGTTTTAGGGTCTACCTCCCGGGTATTAACCCCTCCTGCGGTAATAATGGCCTCGCTGAAACCTCCGGTGCCTCTTATAGTAAGAGGTAAAGCCGTTAAAAGCTCTTTTATTCTTTTGCGCTCCTCCTTATTTATTTGATTAACAGGCTTTTCCGGCTGAATTTGGCTAAGCCTGATAAATACCGGAATAAGAGATGAGGGCAAAAGCTCTCCCAAGGAGTTTTGATACTGCTTGCGGCTGAATTTTATAAAATCCCTGTTTATTCTTTCCTCAATTTGCTTAGGGCTTAAGGCCGGTTTGAGATTAATATAAAGCTTAATTTCCTCTTTGGGAATATAGGGCGCCAAATCTTCCGAGGCGCTTAAAATTACCGGGCCGGAAACTCCCAAATGAGTAAAAAGCATTTCCCCAAAAAGGCGGCAAAGGGTTTTTTCTCCTAATTTTGCGGTAATTTGTATATTTTTAAGAGAAAGGCCGGCAAGATCCTGAACCCATGTTTCTACTGTTGTTAGGGGCACTAAAGAAGGGCGGGGAAGAATTATGCTGTGGCCGGCCTCTTTAGCCATGGCATAGCCATCCCCCGTTGAGCCTGTACCCGGGTAGCTGGCGCCGCCGGTTGCAATAATAATGCGGCTAAAATTAAATTCTTCCTCCCCGATTTTAAGGCCGCTTATGCTCTGATTATCTAAAAGCAGGCCTTTTACCCGGCTATTATATTTTATCTGTACATTAAGCCTCTTTAAATGGTTTTTTAAGGCATTTACCACGGCATGGGCATCATCGCCAAGGGGGAAAACCCTTCTGCCCCGCTCAATTTTCAGCTCCAGCCCCAATTCATTAAAAAAGGCCATGGTTGCGGAGGTATCCAGCCTATGTAATGAGCTGTATAAAAAAGAGCCGTTCCCGGGGACATTACGCATAAATTCCTGTATTGTACAGGCATTGGTTAAATTGCAGCGCCCCTTGCCGGTTAAGGCCAGCTTTTTGCCTAAAAATAAGTTGCGCTCAAAAATAACGGGCTTTGCCCCTGCCTGTGCGGCGGAAATAGCCGCCATCATCCCCGCGGCGCCGCCGCCGATAATCGCAATTTTTTTCACATTTTTACTCCTATACCTCAAATATATTAGCGTATTTTAAATATGCTTTTAGTTTATTATGCTTTTATTATATCTTTTAGCTTAAACATAAGGCTATAATTCTATACTTTTTACCGAATTTTCCAAAGAGCCTATATATTCAATTTCTACCCTTATTTTATCTCCGTTTTTCATGGTTCCGATTCCCTCCGGGGTTCCCGTTAAAATCACATCCCCCGGATAAAGCGTCATACAGCGGCTGATATATGATGCGGCCTCATAAACGGAAAACAGCATATTTTTAGTATTGGAATTCTGGCGAAGCTCTCCATTAAGATAAGTGCGAATATCTAAAGCCTGGGGGTTTACCCCCCGTACAATGGCAGGCCCCAAAGGGCAAAAGGTATTAAAGGATTTTGCCAGAGTCCATTGGCCGTCCTTAGGTTGCAAATCTCTGGCGGTAATATCATTGGCGCAGGTATAGCCGAAAATATATTCATTAATCTTGTTTTGAGGGATATTATGGCAAGCCTTGCCTATAATAACCCCCAGCTCCCCCTCATAATCCAGGCGCTTAACCCATTGATGGGGCCAGAGAATTTCTTCCCCCTGCCCTATTACGGTATTTGAAGGCTTAATAAAAAGCACCGGGGCCTCGGGTATAGAGGCGGACATTTCCCTGGCATGCTCGGAATAATTACGCCCCAAACAAACTATTTTTGACGGCCGGCAGGGAGGAATTATAAACCAATCATTTAAAGATATATATTCATCCTCAATAGCCCAGGAAGAAAAAATATTCCCCGAAACAAGCCGCAAGCCTTTTTCATCCTCATAGGCATAGCGCTCCTGCCCTTTATTGTTAGCCAGATGATAAAAGCGCTCTATTTTACCCGTTGTTTTATCTATTGTTTTATCTGCTGTTTTACCTGCCATTTTATTAACCGCCTTAATCAGTATTTTATGCTTAATATTCTATGCCCCGTCTGGGGCCTAAGCCGCTGCTGAAGGGATGCCTTATATCCTTCATTTCCGTAATTAAATCGGCTGTTTCCAAAACCTCTTCATGGGCATTATCCCCGGTAAGCACAAGCTCCACGCAATCCGGCTTATTCCTGCACAAATCAAGAATATCTTTTACCTCAATTAAATTAAAATGGCAGGCCGTATTTATTTCATCTAAAATTACTATATCCCAGGCCCCTTCAAGGGCATCTTTTGCCGCGGCCAAGGCCTGAGCTGCTAAAAACTTATCTTCCTTTTCTACCTGATAGGGAAAAACAAAGGCCTCCCTCCCCCAGCTGCTAATGCTGATACCGTCAATAGATTCCAATGCCCTATGCTCCCCAAAGGGGCCGGCCTTCATAAATTGGATGATCCGTACATTAAGCCCCTGCCCGGCGCTTCTGAGAGCCAGCCCCAGGGCCGCCGTGCTTTTGCCCTTGCCGGAGCCTGTATAAACCTGAATAAGGCCTTTTTCAAGCCTGCTTTCCATATTTATTCCCCCTTGCCGGCGGCTTTTTATTCCCCGCCGGTTTTTTTGCCCTGCCGATTGCCTTAAGGCCATTAATTTCCTCATCAAGAAGGTATCTCCAGCCTGCCAGAGGCAGGCCGTCTAAACGCAAAAAGGCAAAGCCCGTCCTCTTTAAATGCATAATATCATAGCCCAAAGCCTCAAGCATACGGCGGATTTGGCGGTTTTTCCCCTCATGGATTGTAATTTCTACCAGGGTGCTTTTGGCATACTTTTTAAGTATTTTTGCCTTGGCCGCCGCCGTCATTCCGTCTTCCAGTAAAATACCCTGTTTAAGGCGATCTAAATCCTTTGGATTAAAATCCCCTTTAACCCCGGCTAAATAAGTTTTTTCAATTTCTTTGGAGGGATGCAAAAGATTATTTGTTAATTCGCCGTCATTGGTAAAAAGCAATAGGCCGGAGGTTGCATAATCAAGCCTTCCTACAGGGTATACCCTTTCTTCCACCCCTTTTAAAAGGCTTAAAACAGTTCGGCGGCCCTTCTCATCCTTCAGGCTGGTTATCCAGCCCGGAGGTTTATTTAAAAGTATATATTTAAAAGGCGGCAGAGATTTCAGCTCCGTATCATCCAGGGATATTATATCCCTGCCCAATATAACTTTACTGCCCAGCTTATTTACTACTTCCCCGTTTACTTTTATTCTGCCGCTTAAAATTAATCCCTCGCTGCTTCTGCGGGAGGCGACGCCTAAACGCGCCAAGGCCTTTTGCAGGCGTTCTTCACCGGTATTTTCCATTTAAAGCGCTTCCTCCCCTAATGGCTTTATTTAAGCATATCCTTTATTTAGTATAACAATATGGCGGGTTTTTAGCAATCAGCCAAAAAAATAACGGCAGAAAAAAACCGCCATAATAAAGCTGAAAAAATCCGCGGCTAAGCCGACTACAAGGGCATAGCGGTATTTTTTTATCCCAACGGAGCCAAAATAAACCGCCAAAATATAGAAGGTAGTATCGGTACTGCCCTGCATAACCGAGGCTACCCTGCCGATAAAGGAATCCGGCCCATGGGTTTGAAGAATTTCCGCAACAAGCCCCAGAGAGCCGCTGCCGGAAAAGGGGCGCATTATGGCAATGGGCAAAATTTCAACGGGGATTCCCAAAGCCCTGAAAAGAGGGGAAAATACTTTAATAAAATAATCAAAGGCCCCGGAGGCCCTGAATACCCCCACCGCCACTAAAGTACCAAGAACAAAAGGGAAAATTTTAAAGGCTAAAATAAGCCCCTCCCCGGCCCCTTCCACAAAAGCCTCATATACCGGAACCTTGCGGATAAAGGCAAAAAGAGGAATAAAAAAAAGCAGGCCCGGCAGAGCAAAATAAGAAATTTTTTGTAAAAAAATAAGCATTGTTTTCCTCTTCCGCTTTTACTGTTTCCCAATATTTTTTAATTAATGTTTTCAGTTTATATATTTTGGGTTTATAAATTTGGCGAATTATATTTTCTGCAAAGTTTTTATTATAAGCCCCGTTTTTTATAAAAGCGCCTGAAAAGATAATCTAAGCCTATGGCAAAGGCTAATCCGCAGGCGGAGGCTAAAATAGTAGCGGAAATTATCTCCTCCGGAAAGACAGAGCCGGCCTGAACCCTTAAGCTTATAACCAGTGCGGGAATAAGGGTAAAAGATGAGGTATTTATAACTAAAAAAGTTATCATGGAGGCGCTTGCTTTATCCTCATCCGAATTAAGTTTTTGCATTTGCTCCATAGCCTTAAGGCCAAAGGGGGTGGCGGCATTCCCCAAGCCTAATAAATTGGCGGCCACATTCATTATAATTGAGCCCATGGCGGCATGGCCTTTAGGCAGCTCCGGAAAAAGGCGGGAAATTAAGGGCCGGGCCATTAAGGCTATTAAATCAACCAGGCCGGATTTTTCCGCCAGCTTTAAAAGACCCATCCAAACAGCCATTACCCCGGCAATTTCTAAAGTTATTTTTATCCCCTGGGCGGCGGAGGAGAATACGGCATTACTGACGGCATCAAGATTGCCTCTTAAAAACCCCACGGCAATTCCGCCTATCAGCAATAAAAGCCAAATAATATTTACCATAAAAAAGCCCTCCCCGATTATCCATATTCGGGGAGGGCAAAAGTTATAACATAAGGCCTTCTATAAACGGCTTAATTTATTCTTCTAAAAAACCTGCAAAAATTAAGAACCGTTTTTAAGCCGCTAAACTATAAAAGCTCTCTTTGCTCTCTATTACTTAATCTTCTATTTAATCTTCTACTTAATCTTATACTTAATCTTCTACTTAAACTCCGGGGGGATGCAATAATCCCCGGTAAAGCAGGCATCGCACAGGCCGCATTTTACCCCCAGGGGCATTTTTTTTAAACCCTCCATGCTTAAATAGGCCAGGCTATCCGCTCCTACCAGCTGTTTAATTTCCTCCACCTCAAGCTTTGAGGCAATAAGCTGGGAGGTATTTGCCGTATCTATTCCATAATGGCAGGGGAATTTAATCGGCGGGGAGCTTATTCTTAAATGAACCTCTTTTGCACCGGCATTTTTAAGCATTTGAACTATGATTCTGGTTGTTGTACCCCGGACTATGGAGTCATCCACCATTACCAGGCGCTTGCCTTCAATTTCATTTTTTAAGGGGGAAAACTTAATTCTGACAGCGGTATCCCGCATATTTTGAGTAGGCTGAATAAAAGTCCTCCCGATATAGCGGTTGCGGATTAAGCCATGGCCGTAGGGTATTGAGGATTCCCTTGAATAGCCTAAAGCCGCGGAAAGGGCGCTGGAGGGCACCCCTATAACCAAATCCGCCTCCACGGGGCTTTCTCTGGCCAAAATGGCGCCGGCCTCAAGCCTGGCCCGGTGTACGCTGGCATTATCTATAAAGCTGTCCGGCCTGGCAAAATAAACATATTCAAAAACGCATAAGCGGGTTTTTTCGGCGGCCTTGGTCTGATAGCTGTGAATGCCTTCTTCATCGATTATTACTATTTCCCCCGGGTGTACATCCCTTATAAATTCGGCCCCTAAGGCATTAAAGGCACAGCTCTCTGAAGAGATAAGATAGGAATTATTCAGCTTGCCCAGGCATAGGGGGCGAATACCGAAGGGATCCCTAAAACCTATTAGCTTACCGGGCATCATCATAGTTATGGCATATGAGCCCTTTGCCTTTGCCATTGTCATTTTTACGGCATCCTCCGCTTTGGCCTCGCTGGCTAAATAGCGAGCCAAAAGCTTAACAATAAGCTCCGTATCATTATCCGAAATAAAAACAGAGCCCTCATTGCCCATTTCTTCGGTTAAGGCCCGGGTATTTACTAAATTGCCATTATGGGCCAAAGCCATCATGCCGTCTTTATAGCTTACAACAATAGGCTGGCAGTTTATCCACCCCCCTGAGCCGCAAGTGGAATAGCGCACATGCCCTATGCCGATTTTACCCTGCAGATTTTTTAAGGTTTCTTCATTAAAGTTTTCAGAAACCAGCCCCATTTCCTTGCTGTAGCGTATTCTTTTGCCGTCATCCACCGCTATGCCGCAGCTCTCCTGCCCTCTGTGCTGCAAAGCATAAAGGGCATAAAAAATGGTTCTGGCCACATTTAAATTATCCCCGGCATAAACCCCGAAAACACCGCATTTTTCCCGCAATTCTTCCATTTAAGTTAGCCGCCCTTTCCTGACTGCTGATTCAAAACAAAATAAATAATTCACCAAAAAACTCCCCTCACCTTTTTAGGGCGTAAAAAATTTTCTTAAAAATCTAGGGGTTTTCTTCCTGGAAAGATTCGGGCTCCCCCTTGCCCCCCGGGTTTGGCAATAAATCCTCCAAAGGGGGAAGCTCCCCCAGAGAGTTTAAACCAAAAAAGCTTAAAAACTCCCGGGTAGTGCCGTAAAGAATCGGCTTGCCGGGGGTTTCTCTTCTGCCCACCTCTTTTATAAGGTTTTTTTCCAGAAGATTCCCCACAACCCCGTCTACATTTACCTGGCGGATATTCTCCATTTCCTGCCGGGTAATCGGCTGCCGGTAAGCTATAATAGCCAGAGTTTCCAACCCCGCCCGGGAAAGCTTTTGCATTTTAGGGCGGTAGAGCTTTTCAATATAGGGCAAAAAATCCGGCACGCTGAAAAACTGCCAGCCCCCTGCAATACGCCGCAAAACAAAACCCTTTTGGGAATATTCTTCCTCAATTTCTTTTATTATATTTAAAATACCATCTGTATTTATAACCTCATCTGTATTTAAAATCTTCTCTTTATTTAAAACTTTATCTGTATTTAAAACTTCATCTGTATTTAAAACTTCATCTTTTTCTAATTGGCAAATTTCCGCCAGCTGCTCTAAAGATAAGGGCTCTGCCGCTACAAAAAACAAGCATTCTAAAAGTCTTTTTAATTGGCATTTTTCCATAGCGGGGCTCCTAGCAATTTATATTTTTATATTTATCCAGCTTATGGGCATAAAGGTAAATCTCTTCAAAAGCGGTTTTTTGGCAAACTCTTATTATATTGCCTTTAATCAGCTCTAAAAGGGCTAAAAAGGTAATAACCATTTCTATTTTGCTTTTAGAGGAAGAAAAAACGGCTCCAAAAGCCAGGCCATGGGGGTTTATTTTTAATCTTTGATAAATTTCTTCCAGTTTATCGCCGATTGTAATCTCCCGCCCCTTAATATGCATAATTTTCTTTTGGTTTTCAAATTTAGCCAAAAGAGCTTTAAAGGCCGAGCTTAAATCATCTATGGTTTTGCCTTCCAAGGGGTTTTCCGGGGCAAAAAGCTGCAAATACCAATCTTCTTCATTGGGGCGGGGTAAAGATAAAGCCTGCTTTTGATAATAATCATCTAAAATGAGAGAGGCCTCTTTATAGCGCTTATATTCCAATAAATCCCTTGTAAGCTCAAAGCGGGCATCCTCTTCCGGGTTTTCCTCTAAAGGGGGTTTTGGCAGGAGCATACGGGCCTTAATAGCCAGAAGATTTGCGGCCATAAGCAAAAAACTGCTGGCAATTTCTAAATCCAAGGCCTCCATCTGATTTAAATAATCCAGATATTGGCGGGCTATTTCCGCAATGGGGATATCATAAATATCCACCTGATTTATATCAATTAAGTGCAAAAGTAAATCAAAGGGGCCTTCAAAATTATCTAAACGGATTTGATAATCCATGGCTATATCCTCATGGCTCCGCGAACTAAATCCATGGTTTTTGCCGCCTCAAGCCGGGCTTTTTTGGCCCCTTCGGCTAAAATATCCTCAATAAGGCCGGGGGTTTTCTCCAGGGCGCTTCTTCTCTCCCTTATGGGCTCAAGGATATTATTCATCTTACCTGTAAGCCTTTTTTTACAGGCAAAGCAGCCTATTTTGCCCCCCCGGCAGCCGGCCTCAATTTCAGCCCTTTCCTCCTCATTATACACTTTATGATAGGCAAATACGGCACAGATTTCCGGATGGCCGGGGTCTGTTTTTTTAATTCTGGCAGGGTCTGTAATCATTTGCTGAACCCTCTCCCAAAGCTCTGAAGGATTTGCGGAAATACTGATATCGTTATGATAGCTTTTGCTCATTTTACGATTATCAATCCCCGGTAAAAGCTTAACCTTAGCTAATAGAGGCTGGGCCTCAATGAGAATATCCGTATTATAAATATGGTTAAAACGCCGCACCAATTCTCTGGAGAATTCTAAATGGGCTACCTGATCTTCACCCACAGGTACATAATCCGCCCGGTAAACAAGAATATCCGCCGCCATAAGCAAGGGGTAGCCTAAAAAACCATGGGTGGAAATATCCTTGCCGGAATCTCCAAATTGCTGAATCTGATCTTTATAGGTAGGAACACGCTCCAGCCAGGAAAGGGGCGTGAGCATGGAAAAGAGCAAATAAAGCTCCGCATGCTCCTTAATATCCGATTGGCGGAAAATAACGCTTTTTTCCGGGTCTAGGCCGACGGAAAGCCAATCCCAAAGCATATCCCTGCCGTTTTTAATTAAATTATCTGTATCATCATAGGAGGTTGTTAAGGCATGCCAATCCGCAATAAAGTAAAAACAATTATATTCCCGCTGCAGGCGAACCCAGTTTTCTAAAACGCTTAAATGTCCTAAATGCAATTTGCCGGTGGGGCGCATACCGCTTAAAATTCTTCCTTTACTTTTAAAGGTTTTTTCTGAATTATCCATAATCATTTCCTTCTCCTTTAATATACGGGTTATAAAAGGCTTTTTATCTCCCTAGGCAAAGGGCATTAATTTAGCAAAATTAATAATCAGGGTATACATCCCTATTACCATAGGAGTTAAAATTCTGCTTAAAACTCCGCTAATAATTAAGACCATTAAAATTAAATAGCCGTAGCGCTCTATTTGATAGTATTTTTCCTCCAAATGGCCGGGCAAAAAACCCCCCAGAATTTTAGAGCCGTCCAGAGGGGGCAGGGGAAGAAGGTTAAAAACCGCCAGAATTATATTAATAAAAACCATTTGGTCTAAAAGATTATAAAAATAAATATTTATTGTAGTAGGCGCGGCAAAGGAGGCCATGGCTACCATGCTTATAGCGGAAATAACAGCTAAAATTATATTTGAGGTAGGCCCGGCAATGGCAACCAAAGCCATTTTACTGCGGCGGTCTCCGCTGAAATAATAGGGGTTAACCGGTACGGGCTTGGCCCAGCCAAAACGCAGAAATAAAAGCATAAAGGTACCCAGGGGGTCTAAATGCTTTATAGGGTTTAAAGTTAGCCTGCCGGCGTTTTTTGCAGTGGGGTCTCCAAATTTATAGGCGATAAAGCCATGGGAGAATTCATGAAAAGTAAGAGCAATAATAATTGCCGGAAAGGAAAACAGCAAACGGCTCCAATCAATATTTAACATTAAAACCTCCTGAGGCATAAATAGGGGCAGGAAATTTATAAACCTTGCCTGATGCATAATAATAAGTCTCCAGCATCTGAATATTATATCAAATATAAGCGCTATATACAATAAAAACCGCCCTTAAATATCGGGTAGGCTCTACTCTAAAAAGCTATCCTCTCTTTTTATATTTTTAAAATTCAGGTTTTGTTTATCTTTTTCTTTTTAAAAAGTCAAAAAAGCAGCGGCCGAGCCGCTGCTTTAATTTTTTATTATTTAAGATATTCCATATTTTATTTTTAGGCTTTTATTCAACTCTTGGCAATTTACTGATGCTTTTTTGGAATGCGGCCTCATCAAAGGGGGAATCCAGAAGTTTACCGGCTTTATAGGCCTGATAGGAGCCCATATCAAAATAACCATGGCCGCTTAAATTAAAGACAATTGTAGGGCTTGTGCCTTCCTCTTTTGCCTTTAAAGCCTCTTTTATGGCGCAGCGTATAGCATGAGAGCTTTCCGGAGCGGGAATCAGCTTTTCTATTTTAGAAAATAATTCCGCCGCCTCAAAGCATTCCCTCTGGGCAAAAGACTGAGCCTCAATATACCCCGCATTGAGGGCATGGCTAACCAGCGGGGATGCCCCATGATACCTTAAGCCCCCGGCATGAATGCCGCTGGGTATAAAACCATGCCCCAGGGTATACATTTTGCAAACCGGGGTAACCTTTGCCGTATCGCCGTAATCATAGGCGAATACCCCCTTGGTAAGGGTGGGGCAGGCAGTAGGCTCGGCGGCAATAATCCGGATATTTGCCCCCTCCAGTTTATCCTTGAGGAAGGGGAAAGCGATGCCGCCAAAATTACTTCCGCCGCCATGGCAGCCGATAACAATATCGGGGAAATCATCCGTCTTTTCAAACTGTAGTTTTGTTTCAAGGCCGATTATGCTCTGATGCAAAATTACATGATTTAAAACGCTGCCTAAGCAATAGTGAGTATCCTCCCGCATAACGGCATCTTCTACGGCCTCGCTTATGGCTATGCCCAGGCTGCCTGTACAATCCGGGTCTGAGGCTAATACGGATTTACCGTAATTTGTTAAATTACTGGGGCTTGCAACAATTTGGCCGTCAAAAAGCTCCACAAAGGCCTTGCGGTAAGGTTTGCCCTCATAGCTTACCCTTACCATATATACCATGCACTCCATATTAAACATCTGGCAGGCCAAAGCCATGGCGCTGCCCCATTGGCCGGCGCCGGTTTCAGTGGCAATCCGCTTAATACCCTCTTCTTTATTATAGTAGGCCTGAGCAATGGCCGTATTCAGCTTATGGCTGCCGGTGGGGTTGCCCCCCTCATATTTATAATATATTTTGGCTGTGGTATCTAAAGCCTTTTCCAGGCTTTTGGCCCTGTAAAGAGGTGTAGACCTCCAGTTTTTATAATACTCCCGCACTTCTTTGGGTATTTCGATATACATTTCGGTGCTTACCTCCTGCGAAATCAGGTCTTTGGGGAAAAGAGGCTCCAAATCCTGAGGGCTGAGGGGCTTTAAAGTTTGAGGGTTAAGCCCCGGGGCAACCGGTGTGGGGAAATCGGCCTGAATATTATACCAATATTTAGGCAGCTCATCCACGCTTAAAAAAATTCTGTTTTCAAAGTATTGTACCATCTCATCTCGTCTCCTTTTTTTCTAAACTATGCTGAACTAAGCTGAACTCAGCTGTTCTTGTTATTGTATTATACTTGCCTGCTTATTGCAACACAAAAAAATGCCGGGAGAAAACCCCCGCCACATTTATTATCTTAAACCCCTTTATTTATTTTATTCCCCGTAGCCAAAGCTTAAATAAGCTTTTTTATTTTATGCAATGCGCCTTTTTCAAGGCGGCTAACCTGGGCCTGGCTGATGCCGATTTCCTCCGCTGTTTCAAACTGGGTTTTAGCCTGAAAAAACCTCAGCTCTATCACTTTGCGCTCCTTATCCTTTAAATTTGCAATTGCCTCCTGAATAGCCAGCCTTTCCACCCAATTTGCATCAGTGGCATTATCTTTAATATTTTCCTCAAGAGTAGGGCCTTGCTCATCAGAAAAGGCCTGCCCCTGAAGGGAAAGAGGCTCGGCAAGGCAATCCAGAGCTAAAATAATTTCCTCCCGGCCCAGGCCGGAGGCCTCGGCTATTTCCGTAAGATTGGCTTCCCTCCCCAGCTTTTGAGAAAGCTCTTCTTTTATTTGCAGCACCCTTTGGGCGCTTTCTTTTATAGAGCGGCTGATATGAATAATATTATCATCCCTTAAATAGCGGCGGATTTCCCCCATTATCATAGGTACGGCATAGGTGGAAAAGCAAACGCCGAATTCCGGGTCGAATTTATCTATGGCCTTTATAAGGCCGATAGCCCCCACCTGAAAAAGGTCTTCTATTTCCCTTCCCCGGTTCATAAAACGCTGGGCAACCTTATAAACCAGGCGCAAATGCCCGGAGGCCAGCTTTTCTCTGGCTTGTTTATCTCCCTTACGGGCTTTTAAAAGCAGGGTTTGGGTTTCGGCTTCTGTTAAAAGCGGCTGCCGGGGTAAAAGTTCTGAATTCACCCTGATTCGACTCACCTTTCTTTATTAGCACCATACTGCACCCGGGTATTAGAATTTTAGTTTTTAGAGGCTTTTGGGAGCCTTTTAGAGAGAATAACGGTTGTGCCGATATTAGGGAAGGAAATTACCTCTACATTATCCATAAAAGACTGCATAAATGTAAAACCCAGGCCCATTCTTTCTTCATCCTGAGAATAATTTGCCTCCATGGCTTTGGCTATATCGGCTATGCCAATTCCTTCATCCTTTACGGTTATGGTAAGTAAATCCCCCCGCAACTCGCCTTTAAGCTCAACTAATTTTTCTTTGTCGTTTAAGTAGCCATGAATAATGGCATTGGAGACAGCCTCGCTAACCGCCACCCGGATTTCATCCAGCTCCCCCAGGGTTATATCAAATTTGCTGATTAGGGCGGAAACCACAAGGCGGGCCAGAGCAACATTTTCACTCAGGCTTTTAAAGCGAAGGACTATTAGATTATCTGCCGCTTCTTTCATCTTCTCTCCTCCTTACGACTTTCTTGCCCTGAGGGGCAAGGGCTTTTCAATCCTGATAATTTTATTTAAGCCGGAGAATTCTAAAAGCTTATAAACCTGAGGGTTTACATTATTTATGCTAATGCTCCCCCCCACTGCCGCAAGCTGACGGTAACGCCCTAAAAGCACCCCCAGCCCGGAGCTGTCTATAAATGTAACATGGGTAAAATCGCAAACCATATGCCTAGCTCCGCTTTTATCTAAAGCGCTGCCCAGCTTAAGGCGCATGGCATCGGCAGTGTTTAAATCCAGCTCGCCGGAAATTTTTACCCATAAAGTATTTTTAAAAAACTGGCAGCTTATTTCCATTTTAAACCCTCCGCGCCATGGTTTGCTGTGTATTTCGCTTTTTTAAAAGATTTATCCTGCCGCATAATTTAACTAATATTGTCGGATTGGCTGAAAACCACAGTTTTAACTCCTTTAAATATAAGTTTTTAAATATAAATTTTAATTAAGGTGTTTTAGGCTTATATTAAAAAATAAAGCGGCAAAATTTTGCCGCTTTATTAGAGCATATTTAAAATACGAGTAAGGCCTGCTTTTTTAAATTAAAAATACTCCCATTGCCCGCCACATTTTACCCCATATTCTAAGAAAGCCGCCTTTGGGTATATCCTGAGTAATAATTAATTTATAACGGCCGATTTCAATTCCATCCCTTTCTAAAATTAATTCCCCTGCCGGGCTGCCTGTTTTTAAGGGGGCAAGGAGGGAAGGCGGGCAGGATATTTTTGTTTCAAACTGGGGTTTTGCCCCCTTTTCCTCCAGGCTGCCAATATTTTCTTCTACGGTTAAATCTATATTATCCAAGCTGCCTTTTTCCACACGGCATTGGGTAATTATATCCCCCGGCTTATAAAGCTCTTTAAAGCTGTATTTATTAAAGCCGTAATTTAAAAGCTTCATAGATTCTGAAAAATGGCCTTTAGCCGCCTCTACCCCTAAAACAACGGAAACCAGACGCAAGCCCTCCCGTTGGGCGGTGGAAACTAAATTGCGCTTGGATTCCATAGTATAGCCGGTTTTCATACCGTCGCAGCCTTCATACCATTTTAATAAGCGGTTTGTATTCCAAAGCTTAAGGGGTTTTGGCTCAGGCCGAAAATCATATTCATAAATTGAGGTATATTCTAAAAACAAAGGCACTTTTATGGCATGACGGGCCAGAAGGGCAAGATCCCGGGCGGTAGTATAATGATTATTATCGTGAAGGCCATGGGAATTGACAAAATTTGTTTCCGTCATCCCCAATTCCTTTGCCCTTTCATTCATAAGCTTTACAAAACCCCCCGAGGAGCCGGAAATAAATTCCCCCACCGCCACACTGGCATCATTACCGCTCCCCACCGCAATGGCGATAATCATTTCGTTTAAAGTTCTTTCTTCCCCGGCATAAAGATAAACCTGGCTGCCCCCCATGGAGGCGGCCTCTTCGCTGGTGCTTATAATATCCGTAAGGGCAATATCCCCCCTGGCCACAGCCTCAAGGGCCAAAACCAAAGTCATAATTTTAGTTACGCTGGCCGGGTACCATTTTAGCTGGGGGTTTTTTTCATATAGAATTTGGCCGCTATTGGCCTCTACTAAAAGGCAGGAAGCGCCGTTTATTTTTAATTCTTCCCCCAAAGCATTATTGGCAGGGATTAAAAATATCCCTAAAATAAGTAAAAAAACAAATAAGCCCCTTGCTTTCATAAAAAGAGCCTCCTTTAGCTGTAACTTAGCTAATTATTATGCCCAAGCTCTTTATTTTATGCCAGGGGTCTTTTAAAACGGTTAAAAATAACGGCCTTATTTTAAATATGTTTTTTAAAACCCTTATAATCTACATAACCGGCAATCAGCGGCTTTTGAACAGGAGGCTGAGAATTAATTTTTACGGCCCTGCTTAAGGCCTCTAAAGCCGGGGCAAGCTTATTCTGGCTATTGGAATATAAAGTGGCGATTATTTCCCCCTTTTTAAGGCGGTCTCCGGTTTTATGCCAAAGCTTAAGGCCGGCGCCATAATCCAGGGTATCTTCCTTTTTTCTCCTCCCCGCGCCTAAATCCAGAGAAATAAAGCCCAAAGCCTCGGCATCCAAAGCATAAAGATAGCCGCCTTTAGGTGAAATAAAATCCGCCTTATAAAGGGCAGAGGGCAAATATTCCGGATTATCCAAAGCTTTTAAATCTCCTCCCTGGGTTTTTACCAGCAGAATAAATTTTTCATAGGCCGCTTTGGATTGCAAAAGGCTTTCGGCCAGTTCTATGGCTTTTTTTCTGCTTTTTGCCAGCTGGGAGCGGAAAATAATCTCCCCGGCTAAGGCCAGGCAAAGATTACGGAAATTATCATCCGCCTTTTGCCCTTTTAAAACAGCCAAAGCCTCTTTAACCTCCAGAGAATTGCCTATAAATTGCCCTAAAGGCTCCTCCATTGAGGTAATTACGGCATAGGTTTTTTTACCTAAGGAATTGCCGGTATCCACCATGGTTTTCGCCAGTTTTTTGGCATCTTTTAGGCTTTTCATAAAAGCGCCGGAGCCGTATTTAACATCTAAAACGATAATATCCGCCCCGGCGGCAATTTTTTTACTCATAATACTGGCGGCAATTAAGGGCAGGGAATCTACAGTTGCCGTAACATCCCTTAAGGCATATAAAAGCTTATCCCCGGGGACAAGCTCCCGGGTTTGAGCCGCAATAACCAGGCCGTTTTCCCTTAGGCCGCCCAAAAATTCTTCAGTACTTAATGCGGTATTAAACCCCGGTATGCTCTCTAATTTATCCAAGGTGCCGCCTGTATGCCCCAAACCCCTGCCGGACATTTTTGCCATATAAATTCCGGCTGCGGCAATAATAGGGGCAATTACCAGGCTGGTTTTATCCCCCACCCCTCCGGTGGAGTGCTTATCCGCCTTAATTCCGGGAATTGAGGATAAATCTAAAACCTTGCCGGAATTAAGCATGGCTAAAGTAAGGGCAGCTGTTTCTTCTTTATTTAAGCCATGAATAAAACAGGCCATTAAAAGGGCGGCGGATTGATAATCGGGGATTTCCCCCTTCAGGCTGCCTTTAAGCCAAAAATCAAATTCCCCCTGTTCTAAATGGCCTTTATCCCTTTTTTTACGGAGTATATCATACATATTCATAGCTATCCCTCATATTCAAGGATTATGCTTTTAAGCAGGGGGATAAATTCTTCCTGAGCCTTTCCCCCGGCTTTTAACACCTCTTTATGGCTTAAAGCCTCGGGGCTTTTACCGGCTGCCATATTAGTTATGCAGGAAATACCTAAAACCCTAAGACCCATTTGACGGGCGGCAATTACCTCCGGAACCGTAGACATACCCACGGCATCCCCGCCGATTATTTCCAAAAAGCGTATTTCGGCCGGGGTTTCATAATTTGGGCCGCTTAAAGCCACATATACCCCTTCTTCTAAACTTATATTCAGCTTTTGCGCCGCCTTTTTGGCCAGAGCCTGCAAGTTTAAATCATAAGCCGGGTTTAAATCCGGAAAGCGGCTGCCCCAGGCGGGGGAATTTTCTCCCCGGAGCGGGTTTTCCCCCATCAGATTAATATGGTCTTTAATAAGCATTAATTGCCCGGCCTTAAAGCGGGAATTAATACCCCCGGCGGCATTGGTTATAATCAGGGTTTTTATGCCTATTTCCCCCAAAACCCGGATAGGAAAAATAATATCCGCCATTTTATGCCCTTCATAATAATGAAAACGCCCCTCCATTATTAAAAGAGGTTTTTTTAAAGCACTATCTTTAAGGCTGCCCCCTATAAGCCGGCCTTTATGCCCCTGAATATTTGAGGAAGGGAAATAGGGGATTTCCCTGTAATCCAAAACCCGGGCATTTTCTAATTGGGAGGAAAAGGCCCCCAGGCCGCTGCCTAAAATAAGGGCGGTATCAAAGCTTTGGGGGAAGATTTCCTTTATTTTCTCCCCGGCTTCTTTAATTTTTCTCTCAATTACTTTATA
Organism: Clostridiales bacterium; assembly: GCA_040767605.1. Classification (GTDB taxonomy): domain Bacteria; phylum Bacillota; class Dehalobacteriia; order UBA4068; family UBA4068; genus JAXGOI01. Next base: position 43,539 of record JAXGOI010000001.1, on the reverse strand, counting down.
TCCCTCAAGCATAATATCCCTCCCGCTTAACCCGGCTTTATCTCATTTAAAAAAGACTTCCCGGCAGGCAATTCCGGCACGGATAAATACTGAGCCGCAGTTGCGCCTAAATCGGCAAAGCTTTGCCGGGTATTTAAATTTACAGGCTTAATTCCCTCCCCATAGGCCAGCAATAAGGTATATTCCCGGGTATGGTCGGTGCCGGGGAAGGTCGGGTCATTGCCATGGTCTGAGGCTAAAAATAAAATATCGTTCTTTTTAAGCCGGGCCATAATCCGGGGCAGAGCCCTGTCAAATTCCTCCAAGGCGCCGGCATAGCCTGAAACATCGTTTCTATGGCCGTATAAAGAATCAAAATCCACAAAGTTTGCAAAAATAAGCCCTTCTTTACATTCTTCTAAGGCTAATTTCACTCCTTTTAAGCTTTCCTGATTATTATGGGCCTCTATTTGGCGGCTTACGCTTTGGCCGGCAAAAATATCGGATATTTTCCCTACGGAAACTACCTCCAGCCCCTTGTTACTTACCTTTTCCAAAAGGCCGCCGGGGGGAGGCAAAACAGAAAAATCCCGCCGGTTTCCAGTACGGTAATAGGCCCCGGGGGGGCCTTTAAAAGGCCGGGCAATTACTCTCCCCACCTCATAGGGACCTCTAAGAATTTCTCTCACAATTTTACAGATTTCATAAAGCTCATTTAAAGGAATTGTATCTTCATGGGCCGCAATTTGAAAAACACTGTCCCCCGAGGTATAAGCGATTATATCCCCTGTTTTTTGATGAATCTGGCCGTAATCATCAATTATTTTAAGGCCGCAGGCGGCAAAATTACCTAAAACCCCCCGGCCGATGGCTTTTTCAATTCTCTTAATTATTTCAGCCGGGAAGCCCCTGGGGAAAAGTGGGAAGGGCCTGTCCAAAACAAGGCCGGCAATTTCCCAATGGCCGCTTGTGGTATCCTTGCCTTTAGATAAAGCCTGCATTTTCCCATAGGCGGCTTTTGGCCTGGCTACAGGGGGAATATTATTTAAAGGGATAATATTAGCAAGGCCCAGGCTTTGAAGATTAGGTAAATTAAGAGGAAATTCCCTTGCTATATTCCCCAGGGTATTACAGCCGCTATCCCCAAAGCTTGGGGCATCCGGCAATTCCCCCAAACCAAGGCTGTCCAATACAATAATAATAGCTCTTAAGCCCGGTTTATCCAAAATAAACACCCCTTTCAGAATAAATCAGAAGTAAATTTTTTATTAAGTATAATTTATTTATTCTTCCTCCCCGGAGCCCGGCATTTTTTTATTATAACCCGCCCTGGGGTGAAAGCTGTCGTAAACAGTTCTTAATCTTTTTTTTGTTAAATGAGTATAAATTTGAGTTGTGGAAATATCCGCATGGCCTAAAATTTCCTGCACAATTCTTAAATCCGCGCCGTTTTCCAGTAAATGGGTAGCCACGGAATGGCGGAGCAAATGGGGGTTTAAATCCCACCCCATAGCTTTACCGTAGTTTTTTAGTATTTTCCAAAAACCCTGCCGGGTTAATTTTCCCCCCCGGGAATTTAAAAATACATAAGGGCTTTTCTTTCCTTTAGCCAGCTCGGGGCGGGCGGTTTCTAAATACCTGCAATAATATTCTATGGCGCTGGCCCCAACTGGGACTATTCTCTCTTTATTCCCTTTGCCGATACAGCGCAAAAAGCCCATTTCTGTATTAATATCCCCTGTTCCTACATTAATAAGTTCCGAAACCCGCATCCCTGTAGCATATAAAAGCTCCAGCATGGCTTTATCCCTTAAACCCCGGGGAGTATTTATATCAGGCAGGCTTAAAAGCTTTAAGACCTGCTCCTGATAAAGGGTTTTAGGGTATAACTGGGCAAGCTTGGGGCTTTCTAAATTAAGGGTAATATCTTTACCTAAAATATTCTCTACTATTAAAAAGCGGCAATAGGCCCTGATAGCCGCTAAATGCCGCCCCCGGGTCGCAAGGGATTTGCCCTCATTTTTAAGCTCCAGAGCATAATCCATAATATGCTCCCGGCTTAAAAGCCCCGGGCTGTTTATCTTTTTTTTTAGGAGAAAATCCCAAAAATGGCATAAATCAAAATGGTAGCTAAAAGCGGTATTTTCGGCCAGTCCTTTTTCCACCACAATATAATCAATAAATTTTTCCATACTTAAATTAATTTCTTTATTATAGGGGCAGGGCTTTACAGGCTTTGTATTCCTCATTTACAGGCCCTCTTTCAGGCAATGCTTTTGGAGAATATATAAAAAGTTCCACATTAAATTAAAATATCCCTTTATTATGCCTTATGCCCCATGCCTCTTTTGTCTTAATTATTTAGCTTTCCTGTTTCACCCCCTTATTTATTTTATTTGCCGCCTTATTTAATTCCCCCCAGCATTACCGCAATATCCTCCCAATATCTTGTTTCCGCCTTCCAGGCCTCTCCGTTTACTCTCATAGGCTCGCCGGGGTATTCCTCCAAGTTCTCCCCTCCGCTGAATTGCTCCGGAGCATTTACTTCAACTATCATCCCGTATAACGAAGGGATAAGAAAAGCAATTAAAAGAAGTAGAAGGGTTACCTTGATAATAAAATTTAATTTTTTTCTTGTTTTTGTAACGGCAATAAAAATCATTCTTTTCACCTCCTTTTAATTTTTAAAGCAGGGCAAAAAAAGCTTTTAATAAATGCGGCGCCATAAAACCCTGTAAAATAGCAGCAAAAACCATAGCCAAAGCTAAAAGAAAAAACCGGTACATATAAAGCATAAATTGCCCGCCAAAGCTTTTGGGGGCTTCCTGCTTTTTAATAAGCTGGAAGGAAAAGCCCATGGCCTGCACCGCCCCAAGAATTAAAATCGGGGTAACGATTAAAGATTGGGGCAAAACGGTAAAAAGCAAAATTATTATTCCTTCCACCGCCCTTTGCCCCAAAATAAAGCTGATGCAAAACCCCAGGGCAAAGCCCTTATAAAATATCACCGGGAAAACAAGTATAAACCCTAAAACTGTAAGACCAAAAAACCAAACTAATAAAAGGAGGCCGCCGTTAAATAATAAAGCCTTTAAAAACTCCTCACCATAGTTTAAATCGGCGCCGGGCAGGCCCCGGAGGATTGAATAGTAGTAACTGTTAAGCTCCTTTAAAACTCCGGAATCTAATGAGGAAGGCACAAGGTAACCCCCTAAAACTCCGACTATAAAGGCCAGAAAAAGCAGAGTATAGAGCAGCCAAAGCTCCTGAATATGGTTTAATATACCCCTTCCCAGCCTATTTATTTTCCCCGCCCCCTCTTTTTTGCCCTTGTAAATTTTATGCTTTTAACCCGGCAATATGCTTTTAAAAGGGATAAAATCCATGGGTAAACATATACTAGGATAAAAACCATGGGAGGCAAAAAAATGGAATTATTCTTTACAAAAAACACCCTGTTTTTTAGGGGCACCCCCGGCGAGTTAAAAGAATATCTTGAAAATGCAATTACAAAATACTCTACTATTGAAGAGTTAATCAGGCTGAATTTAAATTAAGCCAAGGGGAAATTTTTGGACTTTTTAAGTTTTTAGTATAATTTTAGCCCGGTCAAGCATATGTTTTAGCCATAAGGATATTTTGGGATGGAGGAATACTTATGCCCCAGACTAAAAAACAATGGCTGATTTTATTAATTTCTCTTATTACTCCTCTTTTAATTGGCTTATTAGCCGGGGAATTAGTTTTGGGAAACTTTAAAACCGTTTATAATTCTCTGAATTTGCCCCCCTTTGCCCCTTATGGGATAATCTTTTCTTTAGTTTGGTCGGTTCTTTACCTTTTAATGGGCCTTTCCGCCTATTTTATTGCCAAGAGCCCCTCAAAAGAAAAAGACCAGGCCTTATTTGTTTTTGGCCTGCTTATGATTTTTTTATTTCTCTGGCCCCTGTTTTTCTTTAATCTGCGCTTTTTTACCTTTTCTGCCTTCCTCCTGGGGATTATAATAATTCTCAGTTTAAGCGTATATTATAATTTTAAAAATATATCCCCAAAGGCTGCTTATATTTTAAGCCCCTATCTGATTTGGCTGCTTTTTGCTTTTTACTTAAATATTGGAATTATATTTCTTAACTGAGACAATTTATCTTAAAAATAACAGGGCAAAAAGAATAGAAAATATAAATAATTACGGTACTTGACATTTGAATAATCATGGGCTATGCTTTTATTTGTCAGATAAATGGGGGCGTAGCTCAGCTGGGAGAGCGTACGGTTCGCATCCGTAAGGTCGAGAGTTCAATCCTCTTCGTCTCCACCATAGAAGAACGCTAATTTTGATACAACGCGTATCGGGATTAGCGTTTTTATTTTGCACACAGCAGCCGTCAAAAAGTCTTGCTTTCAAGGCTTTTTGGCGGCTTTTTTATTTTCTGCCGTTTGCCGAGTGCAGATAAAAATACCCGTTTGCGGAGTGTAATGGCTGATTTCGCCCTGCACTCGACAAACGGGTACTCAAGGGGTGTTCACACAGCAAACGGGAGCAAAGTGGATTTGAACACTGTGTTCACTCGGCAAACGGTACGATTAATCCATATTAAGCAGAGACTTCTCCAACGCATGAGTTTCTACAACTTTTCTGAATTCCTTCTCGTACGTATTCATTCTTTCAACAAAATTTATGTAATGATCTGCATGGTTTGGAATTTTCAATCCATGCTTAGTGACACATATGTCGTTTCTCGGTTCCACATTTTTTTCATAGGTGGAGCCTTTATTCATCCAAAGTTGTAAATCCTCTGTGTTTTCTGCCTCCGGATAAAGATAGAATCCTTTCTTGGCATCAAATCTGAACATATATGCAAGAACCTGTAGATAGTCCCTGTTCCCAATATTATCAATCGGTTTGTACTTAGCATCAGCGATAATACATATCCCGCTGCTTCGGCTGATGAAATCTGGATAAATCAAGCCAATGTTACCCGCGAATAAACGCTGCGCACCTTTTCCTCCCTTGTTCATCGGATGGTATGTTCGTCGCACCCTTGAGCTGGATAAGCCACTCGGCTTTAACGACGACGGCACCGAGGTCACTTTTGAACTTGCGGACGAGGGTGTAAACATTGAAAACGCTTACGCAGACAGTGAAAGGCAGGATGCTATTGCGGAGGTCATTGGCACACTGGACCCCATTGACCAGGAATTGTGGGTCTGCCTGATTCGGAAAACAAAAAAAGCTGATATAGCGGAAAAGCTCCACATGACTGTTGACGGAGTGTATTACCGCCAGAAGCGGCTGGAACGACTGCTCCGTGAAAACGAGACCTTGAAAAAATATTTTTGATTTCACTACGGATATCGCTCCTTGCCTGTCCAGTACAAGGTGAGGAGCGATGCTCCTACATTATAAAACGGAGGTAAACCGTATGAAAATCAACGGAAACGGAGGGCTTGCTTATGTCACCGGATAAAGCCCAGCAAATCGGAAACGACCTCGCTTGCATTGCGAGAACCCTGGCTGAACTGGCCGAAGAGATCAAAGCCGAGTATGACTTCGACCATGATGCCGTGGAGGAGTACCCGGAAGAAGAGACTGTTCCGGAAGTCAAGTACCCTGACATTGCAGAAGTCCGTAGCCTTCTCGCTGAAAAGTCGAGAGCCGGCCACACCGCAGAAGTTCAGAAACTGCTTGCCAGCCACGGAGTCAAGAAGCTTTCCGAAGTACCGCCCTCGGAGTACACGGTACTTATGGAAGAAGCGAGGGCACTCTGATGAGCCATGCGCTTCTCTCACCTTCGGCAAGCAAAAGATGGATAGAGTGTCCGCCCAGTGCCAGGCTCACCGAATTCCTGACAGAAACCAGCTCGGTCTATGCGACTGAAGGAACGATTGCTCACAGGGTGGCTGAAGGTAAACTGAATAAATTCCTCGGATACACCGACCGCTTACCGGAGTGCGAAGATGCCGAGATGGACGAGTACAGTAACAGTAAAGGAGGACGATAATAATGGAACAAATAGCGCGGGCAGAAATGCACCAACCCACTCAAAGTAACATGCGCGATTTGCCAGCGGGTGCCACCCGCAAGTTTTGGAGCTGGGCGTGTGATGAGGGTTCCGGCACCCGGACTCTCTATCTCGACGGCGTAATCGCCGAAGAATCCTGGTTTGATGATGATGTCACCCCGAAGGCCTTTAAAGCAGAGCTTTATGCCGGCGAGGGTGACATTGTCATTTGGCTCAACTCCCCCGGCGGGGATTGTATTGCGGCCAGTCAAATCTATGCCATGCTTATGGACTATCGCGGGGACGTGACTGTCAAGATTGACGGCATCGCGGCAAGCGCCGCTTCGGTCATCGCTATGGCAGGTACCAAGGTGCTCATGGCGCCGACAGCTCTCATGATGGTGCACAACCCTTTGACAGTGGCCATCGGAGATAGTGGGGAGATGCAAAAGGCCATCGCCATGTTGGGCGAAGTAAAGGAGAGCATCATCAACGCCTATGAGATCAAGACCGGGCTTTCAAGGGTACGATTGTCTCATCTCATGGATGCGGAGACCTGGCTCAACGCCAATAAGGCTATTGAAATGGGCTTTGCCGATGGGATCTTAGAGGATACAAAGCGAGGCCACCCGGAAGCCATCACATTCGCATTTAGCCGCAGGGCGGTTACCAATTCCCTTATGAGTAAGCTCATACCGAAGCCGGAGTCGAAAGTAAATACCGGCATATCCATTGAAGCGGCCATGCAAAATTTGCAGGCTCGCAAATACATTTGACGGAGGATATATTATTATGCAAAAAGTACTCGAGCTGCGTGAAAAGCGCGCAAAGGCCTGGGATGCTGCAAAGGCATTTCTCGACACACGCACCAAGGACAGTGTCCTGTCTAGCGAAGACAACGCAACCTATGAGAAGATGGTGGCAGACATCGACGTCATGGCTCGCCAAATTGCCATTGAGGAAGACCGGGTGGCAAGAGACGCCGCAATGGCACAGCCCACCAGCACACCCATCACGGAAAAGCCCAGCGCACGGGGCGGAGACCCCATAAGTCCCAGGGCGACGGCAGAATACCGGGAAGATTTCCTAAATCTTGTGCGAGGCAAAAAGCCTGTCCATAACGTCATGGAGGAGGGTACAGATTCCACAGGCGGCTATCTTGTGCCCATCGAATTTGATACGAACCTTGTGAAGGCTCTAAAGCATGAAAATGTAATCCGGCGGATCTCCAAAGTCATCACCACAGCGGCGCCCCACAGGATTAACATCGCACTGACCGATGTGGCTGCAGACTGGGTGGCAGAGTCCGGTAGCTTTACACCCAGCACACCTACGTTTAATCAGATCTCTTTGGATGCCTACACCCTGCGGGCGGCGGCACTCGTGTCGGAAGAGTTGCTGCAGGATTCTATGTTCTTGCTGGAACCTTACCTCATCGATAACTTCGCTTATGCTTTTGCGGCAAAGGAAGAGCAAGCCTTCTGTGTCGGCACCGGAGAGGGCCAGCCCACCGGCATCTTCACATCAAAGGGCGGAGATGTCGGTGTGACTACGGCGACGGCCGGGACAATCACAGCGGATGAACTTATCGACCTTACGTATTCCCTAAAAGAGGGCTACAAGAAAAACGCTGTCTTCGTTCTCAACAGCGCCACTCTTGCGGGTATACGGAAATTGAAGGACGGAAATGGTGTATATATGTGGCAGCCTTCCCTGCAGGCCGACGAGCCCGACAGATTGCTGGGCTACCCTGTATATGTCTCCCAGTATGCCCCCACCATCGCCGCCGGCGCCTTCACTATAGCCTTCGGTGATTTCCAGAACTACTGGATTGCCGACCGCTGTGGCAGGACCATCCGACGGGCAAATGAGCTGCATATCGCCAACCTGCAGACTGGTTTTTATGCTTTCCAACGTGTGGATGGAAAGACCGTACTGCCTGAAGGTATCAAGCTGCTCAAGCAGCACGCTTAAGGGGAGGGTTTCGCTATGTCATACAACGCAAAAAACTACACCGAACAGGGCGGCGAAAAAACCGTCATCGGCGGCACATTGGAAATTAAGGAGGGAGCCTCAGTAACATGCTCTGTCACCATGGTTCCCGCCATGCTGTCAGTAACCATGACAACACGCCCTGTTGAACCGGAACGGGTTATTAAAATCCAGTCCTTTTCAACAAAATGCTTTGCAGCAGGTGTATAGTCACGCGGCTGATAATGCAAATCAAACGGGCGGATTTGAAGAATCTGTGTTCCAGAATAAAACGGAACGCTATCTTTGCCGGGGTCAACATAGTTTCTTTTGTGGCGGCCGGGATAGAAAATGCCATGTTCTACAACTAAATCACCCAAACGAACAATTTCTTGAACATCCCCGCCAACAGATTCTTCAATCTGTTTTGCAAGGTTATTTTTGTTTGGATCCCAGTACCACGCATCAATACGCCTTGATGGATCGTCGGTAATTTGCTCTGAGTTTATGACAAAGCAGCTCGGCGCGTGTCCTTCGTTTTCTTCCGCCTGCTTTACTGTCCGTGTTAATGTGTAGTGGTTCCATTGCTCCAAAATATCCGGCAGGTCATTCCATATAACAGGGTTTTTATCTTCACCAAGAAGATTCATACCACTTGCATCTTTTTTATACAGAGGGTTTCCACGCCTGTCATGTCCAACTGCCTCTGATACAGCCATAAAAACAGGATAGTTGTCGGGTATATTATGAACCTTCTTTAGAAAAACAAGGGATGTTTTTGTCCCTGTATGCGGTTGAAATGCCTCGCGTGGTAAATCAACAATGGCTATTATCTGCACTTTACGCATTAGCCATTTTCTGAATTCTACGGATTCTTCTTGCGCACCGGAAAGGTTTTGCTTAGGCAAAACGATAACCATTCTACCGCCGCCTTTTCCGTCAACTGCTTCTTTAAGATACTGAATATCTCTTTCAACAAATAGTTTATCAGGGTCTTGCCCGTCAAGCAGCTCTGCGGTTGGAACACCATTAGAAAGTTTATGTCCTAATTCGTATTGTTCAAGAACAGCCTTTCTTGTGTCCTTAATATGCGTGCCAAAGGGCGGATTGGTTGTAATCAGGTCTACGGAACCGGGTTTGATTCTTTTTTTGAAACGTTCATTCAACCTGGCAAAAGGTTCCAGCGAATCAAAGTTATATATGTTACTCTTTCCGTCCCCGACAATGGCCATGTATGATTTTGCAATTCTATATAAAAGCGGGTCAATATCACAGCCAAATATATATTTGTCGGCATAATCTTTAAGAAGGGAATTCAATCTGTCTTTTGAAAACCCTCTTACTTTGTACAGTTCATCAATTTGCTTGCGCAATTTTTCTATTGCAATAGAGAGAAAGCCCCCGGAACCGCAAGCTGTATCCAAAATCACTTCGCTGTTTTTATACTGCGGACTTATAACATCCATAGCGAAACGTACTATTTCTCGCGGCGTAAAGAATTGCCCGCTTTCGCCTTTCAATGTAGACGGAAGCAGTATTTCATACGCATCACCCAACGCATCAGTATTTGTATCTTCGTGCATTAGAGCAATGCCTTGCAATTCAGAAACAATATACGCTATCCAGTTGTTATCATATCCGATTGTTTCCCCCTTGAACATTTCTCCAAAATCCGGGTCTTTCAAAAGCGCGGCATACAGCTTGTCAATGCGCTGCCTTATTGCTTTTTTGCCTTCATCTGAATTCAATTCAGAAGGCGTTGCCCGGAATTCACAAAGTTCATCAGGGTTTATTTCGTCCATTATTTTGCAGAACAGAAGTTTAATAACCTCTGTTGCTATATTTTCTTCGCGTTTTATTGGCCCATTCCCATAGAGATGATAATACATTCTTGTAAACAGCAGTTTAAGGGCTTTTGCTGGCTTCAGGTCTTGCTTGCGATATAATCCGATTGTTTCTTGGCTTTCTCCATAACGGGGCAAAGTCGGAATAAGGGTAAATTTGGATGGGTCTGTTTTCAAATCCCTATAATGATAGTAAGGCCCTTCGCTATTCTTTTCAAAACCGGCAAACCAAACACAATAAGGCGCGGTTGTAGCCGTAACGTATGAAAATGCCTGCAAGTCGTATTTCTTTTTAGGCGTTTCTATCTCAATGATAATGTATGCGTTTTCTTGCTTGTGGGTGCTGTCGTTATAGACAACAATATCAGCCCTTTCCGCATTTCGGGCTGCTCCGCGCTGCAAAACAACTTCAATGTCAATATTTTCTTTTGGATAGCCTAAATCATCAATAAGAATGTGCTCAAACAACTGCCGGTATTTTTCTTCGGGATTACTACGAACTTCCTTGCCGGTCGCATAGTCAAAGAACCTGTTTTCAGCCATTGTATTCGCCGCCTTTCTCTGCGTCTGTATTTACTTCTACAATATCGTCAAGCCCACAATCCATAACAGCGGCGATTCGTGCCAATGTGTCCATTGAAACGGTTTCATTCTTGCCCATTTTTGCAAGAACGCTTGTGCTGATACCCGCTTGCTTACGCATTTCGGTTTTCGTAATGCCTTTATCAATTAGCAGTTTCCACAGTCGATTATAATTAACCGCCATTGCGTCAACCCCCTGCATATATAAAAATACATAATATATGTATAACACAACGACAGTCAAAAGTCAATATAATATTCGCAAATATGAACATTATATTCTGCTTATGCTTGCCTTGCCCGTCGGTTGCAATAAAGGGTCAAGTCCTGCTTATACCCCTCGAACGTATCAATGCGGGTACCCTGTCCCGCCCATTCGCCCTTAGAGTGCTTGCAAAACCGCTCTATAAACTCTATGGGGCGATTGGCGCGGGCTTCGTCGAAAATATACCCGCCCCGAATTTGTTTCGTGCCAGCCGCAAGGCGGGCATATACCGCCTTAACCCGCTTTGAAGCTGCTATTTCGCCGGACTGGATTTTCGCGTTGTATTCGGCGATATAGTTCATATTACAAGCAGTCCGCGCCCGCCCTCGTCATAGGGGGACGGCGTGTTGAATTCGGTCAATGCGTCGGCTTGGGTCTGCTCGATTTCGTCCTCACTCACAAGCCGCAAGTAGAGTTTGGCGGTATCCGTGTAGGTTTTGAGCAAGGCGCGGTATTCCTTGCTTTCGCCCTCGCCCTTGATTTCATCAAGTTGCTTTTCAAGGTATATCATTTCTTCCGACAGGCGGTTAATGACAAAAGCCCGTTCCTGTTCGTGGGTTTCGGTTTTCGTGTTCATAGTGATTGCTCCTTTCTGATGTCGCCCTCGGGCGTGAATTCCAGTCCCCGGCAGGTCGCGCCGCCTGCGCTGAAATGCTCGGTATTATGGCAGTCGATACAGAGGGCTTCAAGGTTCGCCGGGTTTAGGGATATATCCGGGTCTGTGATATTGGCGGCGGTTATGTGTGTCTTATGATGTGCTATGTCGGCGGGCTTGCCGCAGCGTTCGCAGATGTAGCATTTTGATAACAGGAACGCCCGCGACAGCCGCCGCCACGCTTTGGAGTTGTAGAAAGCCGCCTGCGTCATAGTATCGCCCGTTCTGCGGATAACGCCTTTAATAGGCAGTCAATGACGCGCTGTAATTTGTCGGTATCAGCGTTTTCGCCGTAATACCATTGCTGCAAGATAAACCGCGCCGCCGTTCGCGCCACGGGGGAATAGTCCCCCGTAGCAGCGTAACCCGTCGTTTCAGTCAAGTATGGCGGTATCGCTTGGATAAGCGGGTAAATGATTTCGTCGTTGTCCGTCCCGTCTATCCGCAAAATGTCGCGGGCTTCGTCTATATTGAAAATCATGGTCTTAACCTCCGTTCAAAGGGTGTCCGCTATTAGCGGCTCCCTTATGCCGCGTCAACCTCGATTTTGACGAACGCGGCGGGGACAATGGGCTTGCCGTCGGCGATACACAAAGCGCGGTAGTCGATAAGCCCGGACGTAAAGCCGCTTTCACGGCTAACCTCAACCGCCACGCCCTCGGGGACATTCACGCCGTAATAGCGGAAGTTTCCGAAAAGCACCGTTCCCGCCGGGATATTGTCGTCAAGGACGATTTCAAACCCGAACAGGCGATGAACGCCGCCGCGCTCGTTGTCGGTAAACATATAGTCGCCCTCGCCGTTTTTGAGCGGGTACACCTGCCCGAAAAGAGTTGCTGTGGACATTGCGAATTTTGCGCCGCCCGCATAGCCTGCGGGAAGTTTTGCGATTGCCGCAAGCAGATTGTCGGCGGTCAGGCTCTCGGTTTCAATGCTGTTGGTCGTGTCCCATGTAATGCCGGGTAAAATGCCCGTGGGTTGCCCTGCCGCTGCGCCTGTGCCGCTCACAATAGCCGCATTTATCGCGTCGGAAATACTATTTTTGAGTTCTTGCGTCAGATAGCTTTCAAACGCCGCTATTTCCATGCGCTTTACCGCCGCCGACATGGACAGGATTTTAATAAGTTCGCGCCCGGTGAATGTTACCGCCGTCGCCGTTACGCTCTTGCGCTCAACCGGCGCGCCCTCGGTGTGCCAGCTTGCCGCGTTTGTGGGTGTTCCCACGGGTACGGACAAGTTGGACGGAACATTGAACAGGCGAATTTCGTTGAACAAACCGCCCACGGGTCGCGCTTGTGATATAACCTCGTTTAGGGTCTGCATGGGGATAACCGCCGCCGAATTTGACAGCGTGTTGAACGTGTCGGAGCGTTTTTCTGCCTGTGCCGCCTGATATGCGCGGGTTTCGCCGTCGGTGAGTTCCTTTCCCAAAAGGGACTTAAAAAACGCCGTGCGGTATTCGGGGGTCGCGTGGGTGTCGGTAGTGCCTACGCCCCTTTCAAGACTTGCGGTAATGGGGTTAAACATTTCTTTTTCCTCCTGCTTTTCGGCTCTCGCCGTGATTTTGGTTTGCGGGTATGCTGCCCGCGTTACTGCTGAAATTTCATATACCTTGCCGATTTTGGTAACTGTCCGGGTTTTGGTCTGGTCGTTATATTCGCTTTCGGCAATATCGAACATAAACGACATTTGCGCTATGTCCCCGCGCTTGATTGCGGTATGCAATTCGCGCCCGCGCTCCGTGTCGGGTAGGGTTGCGGTCATTGCAAGCCCTTTTTCCGTGACTGTGAGCGTCATTGTTTCGGGGCTTCTCGCAAGGGGGATTGACTGGTTAACGCGCTTTTATAGCATTTTTCAGACTGTCCGGGGTCAAGTTCCCCCTCGCAAAGGGATACTAACCTTTCGTATTCCTGCCGTGCGTCCTCCGTATCCCCGCCGTAACGCTTTATCAGGCACAACGCCCCGACATTCAAGGTATTGTCGCGCTCCCCCTCGGGTATTGTTAAACCCTCGGCAAGTATCCGGCGAATTTTGGCGGCGTTGCTTTCGCTCGGTTTTGAGCGGAAGTCCCGCATAAATTCGGTTAGGTTCATCGTGCCGGGCGTATAGATAACCTGCGGGTTTTCTACCCCAAAATTAAGCTGCGCCGGACTTTTAACTATTCCGTCAAAATGGAGTTCCGGTAAAGCTGCTATAAGCCGCTCCATTAAGGTGGCGTATTCTTTTACGTCCGTTATAAATTCCGTTGGGAATATATAATGCTCTTTCGGTCGCGGTGAACGTCCGTCTTTTTCTTTCATATTGTTTCTGCTCGGATACCAATAGAACGCCACGCCCGGCATAGCGGCTATAACGTCGTTATGGTCACGCCATTCTGCGGGGTCGTCGCTGTGCGTGTTATCAATATCCGCAAGAATACAATTAGCCTTTTGAAAGTTTTCGCCCGTTCTATAACCGCCCTTGTATAGTCCGGGGCAATTATCAAACTCGACGGCGGCGGCAAGGGCTGCGGTGTCGCCGGGCTTGATTGCTACGGCTTTTATAAATCCGCTCGGATTGTCGCCCATGCCACGACGCCCGGGGGCTTGCCATATCGTTATATCAAAGTTTGGCATTGTACCGTTCGCCGCCTTTCTGTAAATAGTCCTCGAATACTTGCCGGACGATATAGCACCGTTTCCCGACTTGGATAACGGGGAACGCTCCGCGCTTCGTCAGCGTCCGTATGGCATATTCGGGAAAGTTAAACGCTTTCGCCGTTTCTTTTATTGTCAGCGCCGTTTTCTGTTCCACGTTCGCGCCCCCTCTCTAAATGTTTTTCAAGTTTTCATTGACTATTACGTTTTGTTTGTCTATAATAGATTATAGCAAGCGATAGCGCATAAATCAAGATTCGTTTGCGCTTCTTGACAATGTTCAAGCGAAGCGACATTTTAGGAGGAAAAGCCAATGTCGAAAACAAACGATACGCCGCCGATTGATAAATACAACGCTTTATTCGCTACGTCATTACGCGCCTTTATGGAAGCGCACCCGGACACGGGCGAAAAGACGACGCAAAAAGCCCTTGCGGACTACTTGGGCGTTCGCCCTCAAACGGTTTCATACTATTGCACGGGGGAAAGCCTGCCGAATTGTGAGCAACTTTTACGGATAGCGGACTTTTTCGGCGTTACCTGCGATTTTCTTATGACGGGTCGGCGCATAGAAAATAAGCCCGTGCGGGAATTGCTTGGGCTTTCGGAAAATACCGTTCAGAATATGAAATTAGTCAAAGAGGGGTATTTTGAGGATAGCCCCTATATGCTTGCCGCCCTTGATACGCTGCTCGGGAACAAGGATTTCTATTTGTCCATGGAGCAGGCGGCGAATTGGTACGGGCAAAAGGAACAAGCCCCCGACGACATGAAAGAATTCTGCGAATGGAAAGCCGCGCAGTATATGCAGGGGTTTTTACTTGAATTCTTTGCCCGTAACCTGCGGGCGATATATGAACAGATGAGGGGGAATGAATAAATGGCTTCTATCCGTAAAAGGGGCGATACATTCACGATAACCGCCTATATGGGTTATGATGATACGGGCAAGCAGCAAAAGAAAACGACGACATATCGCCCGCCCGACGGCGTGACAAACGGCAAAGCGGAAAAGTTGGCGCGGGAATATGCCGTCAAGTGGGAAGATAAGATACGGGGTTTTGTCGCTCTTGATGAAAACAGGACGCTTTCAGAATTGGCGCAATGGTATTATGAAACGATTGCGCCGAATACCTTAAAGCCGAATATCTTAAAGGGCTATAAGCAAGGCATATATAACCACGTTATCCCGCGCATAGGACGGGTCAAGCTGAAAGACATAACCCCGCAAATGCTCGACAGCCTTTTCCGTGAGTTACAAACAAGCGGGAACCTTGAACGCTCGTTCAAACTAAAAGACAATACAATATTTGACGAATACGGCAAAGAAAAATTCATCAAGGACAAGGGGCTTGAACGCGGTACTTTTTATAGAATTTTACGCGGCGAAACTTGCAGACAGAAAAACGCCGAAAAGATAGCCGCCGCCCTCGGTACGACGCTTGAAAAGGTATTTGACGATGTGACAGAGAACAAGGGAATGTCGGGCGCGTCCGTCAACAAACTGAAACTCAACCTTTCCGCTATATTTACGGCGGCTTGCCGAAAAGAGATAATGCGCCGTAACCCCTGCAAGCTGGTAACGCCGCCGAAAGTGGATACACCGCCCGCCGCTTTCCTTGATGAAGAACAAAGCCGCCTATTGCTTGCCGCCGCTCATGAACAAAGCGACTTTCAGCTTGAAGTCATTATAAATCTGTTCTTGGCGGCAGGGCTTCGCTCGGGGGAATTAACCGCGCTCCATTGGTCGGACTTGGATTTCAATACGGGCGTGTTATTTGTCCAACATACGCTTGTACGGCATAACGGGCAGTTTGTACGGCAGACAACAAAAACCGCCGACAGCACAAGGCGAATTGTACTTCCGGCGTATATATTGAAACTATTAACAGAACATAGGGAACGGCAAAAGGAATATCGGGCTTCGCTTCGGGAATTATGGAAAAACCCCGACGATATAATGTTTACAAACCTACGCGGCGACTATCTGAACGGCGTAAACCTTAACCGCAAGTTAAAGGACATTGTAAAAGCCGCCGGGTTGCCCGATATACACCTGCATAGCCTGCGCCATACTCACGCAAGTTTACTGATAAATTCCGATGTAACGGCAAGGGTCATAGCGGACAGGTTAGGGCATAGCACAACGAAAACAACGCTTGACACATACAGCCACGTTTTCGCCGCAAGTGAAGTTAAAGCAATGCAAGCCGTGGAAATGGCACTGTTCAAACAAGACGAATAAAGCAAAAGCGACAAAGGATAACCGCCTATGAGCGGCTATATTTTGTCGCTTGTTTGTCGCTTAAACCTGCTAAAAGTCGCTTATTTATACTCGATGATACTAAATCACAAATTGCATAAAACCTTGATATAACGGGCTTTTCTCGATATTACTAAATGATATTATATTGCTGTGTTAGTCCGAGAAGGAGAATATTTACACATTTGACGGCAAAGGAGAACTTCTGCTCACCATTATGAGTTCGTTAGCACAAGAAGAAAGCCGTAGCATTTCCGAAAACGTCACATGGGGTCAGAGGAAACGTTTCTCGGACGGCAAGGTCAGTGTCGGCTATTCCAACTTTCTCGGCTTCGGAAAGGGAGAAAACGACACGCTGAAGGTCATACCTGAAGAGGCAGAAACCGTTCGAATTATCTACAAGCTTTTTCTCGAGGGCAAAACCACCCAAGGTATTGCAAACTACCTTATGGAACATGGAGTCTTAAGCCCTGCAAGAAAGCAGAAATGGCAGGCATCGACGATATCAAGCATCCTAACAAATGAAAAATACAAGGGCGATGCGTTATTACAAAAACGTTTCACAGTGGATTTCTTGACAAAAGAACTACGGGAGAACAACGGCGAGGTGCCACAATACTATGTGGAGGGTTCCCATGAAGCGATTATTTCACCAGAGGAATTTGATATGGTACAAGACGAAATGGCACGGCGCAAGGAACTCGGAAGAGCTTACAGTGACAAAGCTTTTCACAGCAAGCTCATCTGTGGCGATTGCGATGGGTTCTATGGCCGTAAGGTTTGGCACTCCACTGACGAGTACCGCACGGTTATTTTTCAATGCAACCGGAAATTCAAGAATGAAATCAAATGTACCACGCCCAGACTCACCGAGGACGAGATTAAGGAACGCTTCCTAACCGCCTACAACGAGCTAATGGGCAACAGAGAAAACGTTATTGCAGACTGTGAACTTGTTCGTCAGACCCTTTGCACTACAGAAAAAATAGATGCCGGGATTCAACAGGCACAAGATGAAATGACGGTAGTTGCAGGGCTCATGCAGGCTCATATAAAGAAGAACGCTTCGATTGCCCAATCACAGGCAGATTATGCCACTGAAACCGAGCGGATTGAGAAACGCTATAATGATGCGTTAGAACGCTACACCGCTCTTGAAGCCGAAAAGACAAAAAGGGTGCGTAAAAGCAAGGAACTGAAGGCTTTCACCAAAACTCTGAAACAGCAGCCTTTGGTGGTTGCTGAATGGAACGAGCGCCTTTGGATAACACTCCTCGATACTGCAACGGTGAACCGTGACGGTAGAATCATGTTCCGTTTCAAAAACGGTGTGGAAATAAAAACAAACAGTAAGTGAAGATTTTTTCGGGTAATCACTTTGAGGCATCGTATACATTTTGATACGATGCCTCAAAGTGATAGAGGGAAATAGAAGTGTGATGCTCATTATCTATTCCATATCTTCTATATTATTATTCTCAGAACTCTCCGCTTCATTGAAATTGATTGCCTCGTCATGTTTTCGGTAAAATAGGAATGCAGAAAAAGGTCTCCAAAAGTGCATAGCGGATGATGGCAAAAATAGGAGCCATTGTCAGCACCTCAAATAAAAGTTACCCTTAGTTTGTGAAAGACTAAGGAGGTAACAGGAAGGTGTTGAAAATGGCTCAGAAAGAGTATATCAAGCATCTCTACGAAGTGGAAGATAAAAGTGTGCTTGAAATTGCAAATGCCACAGGCTTTAATTACCGCACAGTCCGGAAGTATGCGTATCAGGAGGACTGGAGCAACGACGACCTGCCGAATATCGAGCCAACAAGCTATCCGGTTTTGGAGTCTTACATTCCTACGATTGATGCGTGGCTGGAGGCTGACCGCAAGATTCCACGGAAGCAGCGCCATACCGTGAAGCGGATCTACGACAGGCTGCGGGACGAATGTGGTTTTCCCGGCAGCTACTCCAGCGTGAAGAAATATGTCCGCAAGAAAAAGTTTGTGATGAAAGCGGCCACCGAAGGATATTTACCGCTTGCACACCCTGACGGCTGCGGACAGGTGGACTTTGGCGAGTTTATCTATTACGACGCCAAGCAGGAGGAACACAACGCCTATGCCCTCACAATCTCATTTCCCAATTCCAACAAGGGCTACACGCAGGCGTTCCCCTCGCAGAACCAGGAGTGCCTGCTGACGGGGATGCAGCGCATCTTTGAGCATATTGGTGGCGTTCCTCCCCGGCTGCGGTTTGACAATATGACGACCGCTGTGGCCCAGGTCTTAGAAGGTACAGAGCGTGTTCTGGCAGACGGTTTTATGCGCTTCAAGCTGCATTACCGCTTTCAGGCGGATTTCTGCAATCCTCGCTCTGGAAACGAGAAAGGCAATGTTGAGAACAAGGTTGGATACAGCCGGAGAAATGCTTTTGTGCCGGTGCCGACCATTACCTCTTTTGAGGACTTCAACGAAAGCCTTTGGGATTGGTGCGAGAAGGACGCCGAGCGCACCCACTACAAGTACAAGGTCTCCATACAGGAGTTGTGGCTTGAGGAGCAGGACAGCCTTCTGGCACTACCGGAGTACCCGTTTCCGGTGTTCCGCTACGAGAGCATGGCGGTGAACAAATACGGCTTCGCTGTGATTGACACCAACAAGTACGGCCTCGCTCCTTCTCTGTACGGAGAAACCGTGCAGGCAAAGATTTTCTATGACCATGTGGAGTTCTTCCATGACCACCAGCCCATTGGGAAGTACCGGCGTTGCTATGGCTCCAACGAAGAAATCTATGATTGGACTCAGTATGTGGCTACCCTGTGCAAGAAGCCGGGAGCCATTGAGCATACTCGGTTTTTCCACCAGATGCCGCAGCCGTGGCAGCAGCACTTGGAGCAGAGCCGCGGCAAAGACCGAAAGAATGCGTTGCAGCTTCTGAGTGAGATTGTTCGTGATGGCAACGCTGCCCTCTGCGACGATGTTTTGGAGCTTGCTGGAATGAATGGCCGCACCGATGCCGACAGTATGCGGCAATGCTATTACATGATTGCCAAAAAAGAATACCGGCCTGAACCGCTGAAGATGATTTCCAATGCCCCTGCGCTGAACTACAACCCCAACCTCTCGGCCTACGATGGTTTGACGGCGGGAGGTGAGGCTCATGGATGAACAGATTGAGCAGATGATGCGGACTCTGAAACTCGGTGGTTTGGCAAAAGAATGGCGCTCCGTGGAGTACATGAACCCCGAACAGTATGTGACTGACCTTCTGATGGTGGAGATGCGAGAGCGAGAAGCCAATCGCATTAACCGCATGGTGAAGACAGCCGGATTCCAAGTGCTGAAAACGCTGGATGACTTTGAGTGGAAATCTGATCTTGAGCTTCCTGTTGGTCTGACGCGGGAGTACATGGAAGATTTACAGTTCCTTGCGCCAAAAGAAAACCTCGTTTTTATGGGTGCTGTTGGCACCGGCAAGACACATTTGGCAACTGCCCTCGCCTTGAAAGCCTGCCAAGAGGGACGGCGGGTACGGTTCTTTACCGCCGCAGCCCTCGCTAACATCCTGCTGGAAAAGAACAGCCGTGGTACGCTGAACAATTTCTTGGGGACGCTGAAAAAGGTGGAGCTAATTGTGCTTGACGAGATTGGCTTCGTACCGCTGCACAAGGACGCTGCCGAGCTGCTGTTTCAAGTGGTCTCGGATTGCTACGAGCGCAAAAGTCTGATTATTACATCCAATCTGGAGTTCTCTCAGTGGAACACGGTCTTTGGGGACAACCGCTTGACCGCAGCACTGATTGACCGGCTCATCCACCATTCTCATATTTGCATTTTCTCTGGTGAGAGCTACCGGCTTACGCAGTCCATGCTCCGCCAGAAATCCAAGAAAGGAGCTACCCGATGAATACTGCTTTGACCGCCGAAGAAAAGTGCCGCCTCCGCAAATGGATTGCTGACGGAAATGACCCTGCATACAATCCGTGGCTCATGTCTGGAGAGGATGGCAGGCCGTTGAATTTCATTACCGCATGGCGTGATATGCTCAGCTTGGAAGCAGAGCACATGGTGGGCCTCTGAAAAGGTCCCCAAAAGGCGCTCCAAAAATGCAGAATTGGATCTCCAAAAAGGTCCCCAAAAACGCAGAACCGGGCCAGTAAAAGGCTCGCCAAAAGTACAGCGTTGGGCCCCCAAAAGGGCTCGGCAACCAACCATGCTGGTGCTGACCAGACTATGTACTTCTCGGGGCCCTTTTTATGCACTTTCTACTTGACGAACACATTGCCTCGTCATTAAGCATATCGTCATGTGAATCCAATGCCTTGAAAATAACATGCTCACGTGAATACAACTTGTTAATGAATAAACGGTTGTTATTGCTCTTCTTTTTTCCGTTGTATTCAAGCACCATAGCTTCTGCAACGCCCATAGAACCAGGTCGCCTCTCTTTTGCTGTTCGGACAAGATGTTTCACTGAAACGGCTCCCAGTTTTTCTTTGAACACCTCGTCGTTTATGGTATCTTCATATATAACAATTAGCCTTGTAACAGCGTTTAATATATTGGCAGAAAAAGAGTTGAGATCTCCTTCCCATGCTCCGATAATTAATCGAAGAACACGGCTCAAACCATGGTATCCGTATTTTATATAAATGAACTCAAGAGTTGATACCGCACAGATTACCCCGTGACCTTTTTTAGTTCCTATGCTTAACCCATAAGATTCCACCAAATCGCGGATTATGAGCTGATCGTCGTTTCCGGCTTCGATATTCGCCATGAACACCTCGTAAGGGTTAAGCGGCTTTACAAATTTCATCTGATTGGCAAAAATATCCGCTTCATGTTCATAGCTCAAATCATCATAAACCATGCACCACACCGGGGTCTCTCTGGAGCCGGATGTAAGAGCTACAATCTCAATCGTATGCTGACCATTGAAAACATAGTTGATACCATCACGACGACTGACCTTAACCGGGTTTATCTGATATAAATTAAAGCTTGCGGCTGCCCGTGCAATATGAGATCGGGATAAATTGCGTTGATATTCTTGATTAGAAACAAGATTCCGAATTGGAATTTGTTCAAAATGAACATTAGGCACGTACATGCTAAAATCGTCCATTTACTCCACCCCCTTTATTGCGGACAGCATCTTTGATATTGTGTGTTGAAGATTTATGAGTGTTCCCACAAGTTTATCTTTGGCGCAATCAGAAACCCTGTCATAATCCGTATTTGTTTGAGTGCGTTTAATTGAGCTTTCCCATGATGGAATTGTAAGTGTTAGAGCGGTTATCTCAGCATCCGGGTCAAAGGCTGGCATATCCTTTACGGAGGGGGTCGATGTGGTGACGTTTGGACTTGTCTGTCCCAATGTGTGTTGAATTTCTTGCCGTGTTCTGTTGTATTGAACAAATGGCTGCTGGCTTCGCTCCATCCTACGTCCAACCTTCTTAATTTCATCAGAAGTCAGCCCGGACAAATCGACCAAATTTTTATGAGATATTTTATATCTGCCTGACAAAATCTTTGGAACCATTTCAGGAGCTTTCTGACCAATGGCTTCTAACGCTCGGGTGTATATTGCATACTTCAAAACTGTACCACCCGATATTTGATTTTCCTGTGCTATACGCTGGGCTGTGACATGACCAGAAAGAGAACCCTGGGTTTCCTCATTGGAATCAGATATAGTACAGGACACGTCACCCTCGGGTTCATCGTATTGATTTTTACCTCTCGTATTTTTAAGGTTATGAGCCAGTTTTTCCGATTCATACTGCATACCAATTAGGAACTTCCGGGTTTCTTCGGTAATATTGCGCCTGCCAAGCTGATTAGCACAAATCCAAGCAATAACAGATTCGCTGCAATCAAACTCCATCTGGGTAACAGCATAAGGAATCTTATGCATCGTACATAATTCATATCGGTTATGACCATCAATTATAAATCCATTCCACGTGATAATGGGATCGCGACAGCCATCTGCCAAAAGATTTGCTTCAAGCTGAAGATATTCTTTCTTTTGCAGAGGACGAATTAAATTTTTGAAGTCCTTGTTGATTTTAAGGGTTTGTAAAGTTTTATTTTCCATAAACATCTCCCTTAAAAATCAATTTTTTGAAGTGAATCAAGGGGAAAAACAGCGATTCGTTCAGATTGAACCGCTGTTCCTGTTAAGCGATACGAATTCCCTTCGTCGAAACAATCAAATTCTTTACATAGCCTCTCGATGAAAGGACGACTGTATATCTCAAGGGAAGAATCCGACTCCATGCGGGTCTGATCAATGCTATGTGTTTGTAGATCGACATGTTCCTTTTCAACTGCCCGAATTGCCACCAGTCTGCTACCTATGTTTACAAGAAATTGGATGTATTTTGGATCACCGATTAAATGCAATGATTCTTTATGTACTCGAATACGATATTTTTTTAAATCGATTGATATTTGTGTAGAAAGGTTAGAGGACTCATTCATTCATCTGTACCCCCATTATTCAAATTTGGTACTAAAGTCTGTTGCTCTTCAGCAGGTGAGCCTACATTCATCTTGGAATGGTCTTTTATCGCATAAATAGCGTAACCGTCAAATGTGTTGATTTGCATTGATTGTCGATGCTCCTTAAACGGTAAACCAAATTGATCCTGCCATTCCGAAGGGAATACAGGAGTTTTTGATGTCTTAGGTTTCGAACCTTCAAGAAATGTCCGCTGATACACTTCGGTAGCAGTTAAATCGAAGGCAATAAGGTATTCCCCGTTTGCATGGACGAGCTTTCCAGTAAGTTTATACCGATAGTCCGGATTCCAGCCCATAAGTGAAACGATTTTTGCAAAGAACAGTTTGCAAGTTGTTTGTTTAGGTTTGCGCTTACCTTTAGACTTGTTGCACCAAATGAAAGAATCTCTTTCGCCTTCCTCGCAAGGGCGTAGAGCGAGAATCTTAGTTCTTCGATTGACAAGCACTTGCACATGATCTGTTTCAGGGAACTTTGAGAGACAAGCAGTATTAACATAAAACTTGTAATTATTAAAAGATACCGACGGTTCATTCAAGTGAGCAAAAAATTCACGCCGAACAACTTGAAATCCATCAAAATCGAATGATGCACCCATCTCCAATAGCTCATCTTTCTTAGAAAGGACGGGTGCGCTATTCGATGTTGTGGGGTCGATTGGTTTTGAATTATCCCTCACATCCTGTAAACCATCTGACTGTATCTGCTGTTCTTTGTTTTCATTCATGATATGCCTCCTGTGGTGTGACTCCATTCATTGCTTGTTTGATGTACTGCTTTAAATCATCAAACTCTGTCACAGCTACCTTTTTGACGGTTCTAAAAAGCTGTCCCTCTAAGCGGAGTTTCCAATCATCCTCACTTTGACTTTCGAGAGCAGCGAGCGAAAGTTCGTGCAGATAAAACTGCTTTCCAAACGAAGAAGTCCATTCCTCTGGAATCGCCCGTATCCGTTTACCATACGGTGTTAATGGCTGGATGGAAACCTGTCCTTCTTCAGATAATTCCTTTCTGGTTAAAACATAAGGTTTGAATAAGGCTTCAGAATTGATGACATCAAAAACGTATGCCAATTCACAATCCTGCTCATACAGAGAACCAATAATTCGGTATTTGCAGTCGGTGTTCCAACCAAACAGAGAAAAGAGGGTATTGCTGAACGCAGCTGATGATATATCACGAGGATAGTATTTCGTATTGGAAACCTTAGATATCATTACAGTGTTTCGGTTTTTCTTATCAGCGGGGCGAATCGCAAATTTTCTTTCAATAGGGTTAATAAGCAATTCTATATAATTCTTTTCACCAAACTTTCGTACACACTCCATACTAAATTTGATTTTCTTGTCTCCAAAAGTCACAGTCGGTCGGCGACCGGAATCAAAAAACTCAGAGCGGGTGATTTCAAACCCACGCAAGTCGAAATCTCCGGCATCCACTTCGAGTTGGTACTCCTCTTCTTCTGCGGTCGTTACAGACTCTTGTTCGGTATCAAGTGTGGGGTATACGCTTTTAGCTGCTCCAAAGTATTCGGCCTCTTTAAATCCCGACCACCGGGGATTGATAGTTACAAAACCTTTTAAGATACCACTGTCAATAACCCGAAGCTCTGGCAGGATGGACTTGTTTCCAAACTTAGCATTATCAAGCATTCGCTGAACGGCGATGAAATCGTCTCTTGTTACTATCGCTCTGTGATGATTGAAATATCTGCTCTGCGGACGCTCTCCGCGGTTTTTCTTGGCGAGATGATCCCTGTAGTTTGGTGTATAAGTTTTCCGGGTGTATACGTCGCCACAGTGCCGTTCATTTCTTAATATTTGAACGATACTGCCTGCTGTCCAATTGATATTCCCAAGATAAGAGCGGTGTCCAAGAGCAATGAGCGTATCCGCAATCTGCCCTGTAGAATAGCCATACAGATACATATAAAAAATAAGCTTTACCGTGGGGGACTCCTCGGGGTTAATTTCCAATTCACCATTGGCATCATGAGTGTATCCTAAGAGTTTGGGAGTTAGGGGAATACCATTATCCAATCTCATGCGAAGAGAGGTTTCCATGCTTCGGCTTCTTGTATGTGATTCTTCCTCTGCCATAGTAGCCAGAAAAGTCAGAGCCATTTGAGAGTCATCCTTCAAAGAGAAGATGCTTTCAGATTCGAAGAAAACACCAACCGGTGGTTTCAACGCCGCTAAATCCCGGACAATGCCAATACAGTCGGTTACATTGCGGGCAAAACGGGATACATTCTTGCAGATTACTATGTCAATCTTTCCGGCCTTGCATTCGGTAACCATTCGGTTAAATTCATCCCTGTGTTTCAGAGAGGTGCCGCTGATACCCTCATCGGCAAAAATTTTCACAAGCGTCCAATTGGGATGATGTAAAACGAAATCCTCATAGTATTTTTTCTGCAACTCATAGGAAGTTGTCTGTTTCACATCATCAGTGGAAACACGAACATAAATAGCCACACGCTGATTTATATCGTTGTCGTAGTAATCCGTTTGTTTCTTTGCGGGAACATACTCATAATTATCAGGATCAACGGTAACCTGCATTCTCTTACGTGTCTTTTCTATATCCTGCTGCTTTTGCAGTCGTTTCTGTTTATCAATCATGCAGCATACCCCTCGCTTTGTTTTCATCATCGGGAAGCATCTGCCAATCGGGAGAAGGCAGGAAATAGGTGTCTCTTAAATCTTCCCGGTAATAGGAAGCAAGGGTGAAAATATCTTCTGAGATAAAATAGATACCAATAGGATGTTCTTGAGCCGCCAACAAACGAGCACAGAGTGTTATCTCTTGCATTCTTTTGGATACATTGGAAACTTTCTGCGTGATAATCAAATCTACTTTGCCGTCAAAGCAGTCATTCAACAAACGGCTCCACTCGCGTGAAGATTCCATATTGGGCGTCGAGGAACCTTCATCTATATAAAAATCTACCAGCGCCCAATTCGGGCAAAGGCCAACCGTGTCGGTAAATTGCTTTTTGTGATATGAAAGATAATCTTCGTATTTCGTTTGATTGAAATAGCGAATATATATTCCAACTTTATATGGAACTCCGGTACTCGGTCTTTCGTGGCGGATACGCTGCAACCACTCTTTATGTTCTGCAATCTTCTTTGATTGTTCGGAATCCTCGCCAAAAACAATGGAGAATTGTGGTGTTTCCGCAATACCATTCAGCTTTTTAAATATTTCCAGTTCATTCATAGCGATTGCTCCCAAAATAAAATAGTTTCTTAAATATTATATAGACATTTTTCGACAAAAGGAATAAACCACAAGTCAAGTGTTTGACTCGTGGTTTATAAAAGGCAAAATAAATGACAGGTCAGAAACGGTTTCTAACCTGTCAAACTTCATATGTTTCTATTTAAGTGCATGGTGGCTTTTAGCTCCTTGACAATTTTAATAATAGCATCTATTTCATCCGGAGTACAATCTTCGAGAATTTCAGCAAACTCATTCTGATACAGATTATTTACCTCTGGAATATCGGGACGAATCAATACATCAGCTGAAACCTGCAAAGCCTCTGCAATTCGGGTGAAAGTGGCCAGCATCATTTTTGTTTTGCCGAGTTCAATGTCACTTATATGAGAAAGGCCAATATTCGCTTTGACTGATAAATCCGCTTGGGTCATACCTTTTTGAATGCGAATCTTTCTAATTCTTGCACCGACCTTTTTATATTCATCTTTGCTTTTATCGTCCACAATCACACCTCCACTTCGGTTACAGACTATATTTCAATAAAATTATATCGGGTACAGCCTATTTAATATATAGTCCACAAGATAAGTTATAGGCTATAAGCTATAATGATACCAATAAATTTATTTTGGAGGTATCAACCATGGCAGCCAATTATATCTCAATTGGACAAAAGATTAAAGCGATCAGGAAAAGAAAAGGACTCTCGCAACTGAATCTCTCCGAACTAATTGACCGTTCCCCAACCTATATCAGCTACATAGAAGGTGGGATCAAAAGCATGAGTTTGGACACCTTTATTCTTCTTGCAAATGCACTAAACACTACGGCAGATGAACTTTTAATGGACAATCTTGAAAACACAATAAAAGTTTCCAACCATGAATTTGCCACACTCCTTTCAGATTGTAGCGACTATGAAATAAGGATTTTATTTGACGTAATCACGGCAACAAAGGCTTCTATTCGAGAGAATAAGTATTACACTCGCACTCGTCGATAATTATTATAAATAATCAAAATGGCAGGTGCAATCTACCAGAAGTCAAGAAGTGAACCTCTGGTTTATGGGTTACAAAAAGCTGTGTTCACACTCAGCACACGGAACAAACGGGAAACGACAGGGGTGTTCACTCAACAAACGGGAACAAAGCTACCGGGTGCATTTTGTATCAAACTCGTGTCCTTTGCCAATGAAAATGAAGCAAAAGGACTTGAACCCTCGTAGGTTGGGTCCTTTTGTTTATATAACATTACATTGACATAATGATAGTGTTATTGTAAAGTAAATTAAAGAAAGAAGGAGTGTATTGATGTCGGTAATTCTGTAGGGACTTAGATTAATGGCATGGAATGAGCAGTTGTTCTGCTCTTGTTTGTGTTATCAAAAACTGCCTTACAGATTGAACGAACATCCATAGCCTTCGTTAAATTCTCATTACTTTTATTAAGAATAAATAAGCGGAAATACCTTAAAGTAATATTTAAAATACTTTTACTGGTATTAATTAAAAAAGGGTTATTGGATTTTTCCACAATTAGGGCATGGAATTCATTATCGATATCATCGGATATTTGAAAGATTTCAGACTCCTCAGCCGAGCTGTTTCTAAGATCAATCAATCTTTCTTCAAAGCTTTTAATTTCCTCTTCGGTTATATTATCAATGGCATACTTTAAAGCATGACATTCTAAAACCGCCCTGAGATCTGTTAAATCGTACAGCTCTTTAAGGGATAAATGCTTTACATATACGCCGATATTCTTACTTTCGGCCAGGCCGTCCTTTTCTAAAATCATCAGGGCTTCCCGTACCGGTGTGCGGCTCATGCCTAAAACCTTGGCAAGATATGAAACATTTAAATGATCCCCGGCCTTTAGCTCACCATTAATAATAGCGCTTTTAATTTTCTCATAAGCTATATTTGTATAGTTTTGTTTATTCTCTACCTTATAAAAAACATCCATATTTTATTTCACTTTCCAGGCATATTTTTAGCACCGCGCACTTATAGTAAATAATATCAAATATAGAAAATTCTGTCAACGATATAACCATTTTATGTTGTGTTTTATGCAAAATTAAGCTTTTAAAGCCCCAAAATTATATACAGGACTTCGGTTGGTGCAAATACAGAGCAATAGCGGATAAAATAAAAAAATAAAAAGATTACATCTTAAATAAACACAGGCTAAACTTCCCTGCCATCGAGAAAACCTATACCCACCCAAGCATAAAAAACGGCGGGAGCAGTAACGCTCCCGCCATTTTAGATGAGTTTTAATAATGCTGCCGGCAGAGGTTTCTCAAAAGCACTTAAAAACAGAGGCCTCTTAAAGCCCGGCCTTACAAAATAGGCTTAATTAAGGATGTACGCTATTTTTTAAAAATCTTCGCTTTTTTCAATTTCTCTATTGCCAATAATTATTTGCGGCTGCCACAGTCTGAAAATTTGCGGCTATTACATGAGAAGCGGCAATAAGGCTGTCTGCATCTTTAGAGTATTTGGGGCGCAGCTTTTTTCTTATCTCCTCAGATGGCTGCGTATATTCCACGCCCTTTTGAGAAAGTTTAATTGCCAGTTCAAACCCCTCCTGGGGTGTTTGGGTTTTTAAGCTTGTAAGCCATGTTTTCATCTTTATGCCCCCTGAAAATATATTTATTTCAGTATATGCCTATTTAAACCCCTATGTTCAAATTCAAGGTTTTTCTTTAACAGTTATTTAAAGGCCGCAGCCTGCCGCTAAAGGCTTTATGCCAAAAAACCGATAGAGCTGCCGGGGCTTAACCCTAAATTAACATAATAATCGGCAGGTAGTTCTCTTTTTAGAATAAAATATCGCCCCGAATTATTCTGGCTATTGCTCCCCCCTCCTTATAGATTGGTTTTCCCTAACATAAGTAATCGCGGCTGATTAGGGCCGGCAAAAAAACCGGTATTTTGGTAATAAACCAAAATACCGGTTATAAAAGTAAGGGCAATATATTTAACTAAATAAATCCTCCCTGGGTAAATATAATTTATTCGACAGTTGCATTTTTCATTTGTTCAACGGCAAGAGTCTTCTGACCATGCTCCTCATATTCATCAATAATGGCAAAAAGCTCGTCCACATGAGGATCTTTGGGGAAAACAAAGCCGCAGGCAATATGAATTACAACGTTTATAACTAAACCTACTACACCGCCTGTCCACCACTCAATATTTTGCGTAACTACACTGGCATAGCCGATAGCCACAATTAGGCCGACTACAAAGCCAAACAAAGCCCCGTACTTATTACTGCGCCTCCAGTAAAGGCTGAGGACGAGCATAGGTACAATTTGAGCAATTCCTTCATAGGCCAAGAGGGCAATGGTATAAAGATTCGGCAAATCTACCAATGCAATGGCGATAGCTATAATAGAATAAATCAATAAACTCCAGCGGGCTACATTCATTCTGGATTCCGAACTCAGCTTTTTCTTTCTTAAAGGCTGCACAAAGTTCTCCGCAATAATTACCCCATGGCTGTTCATAATTACAGAGACCATGCTCATCCCCGCCGCAACAACAACAATGCCGGCAAAACCCAGGAACCAGGGGCCAAAGGCTAGATCCATCATTTCAAAAAAGGCCATTTCGGAACCGGCTGCCTCTACTACACTGGGTAAATTAATTCCCCCCATGGCTAAAATAACTAATATTGCGGTAAAGATAAAGGAAATAATCGCCGATAATACGGAAACCTTTTTAACCTCTAAAACGCTTTTACTTGTATAAATACGGCTGAAGAAGCTGGCCCAGCCCATAATACCTAAAGAGCCGGTAATAATAATTGAGGACCAGTATTCATAGCTGTAAACTCCCCCATAGCTAATGGTTAAACTCTCCGGGGAGACATCCATAACGGTTTGATAAAGCCCCCCAAAGCCGCCGAAAAGCTTATAGATTACAAAAATTAAACCAAGGCCGATAACAACAGAAGAAATTATCCCCTGAATAAGCTCGGTAACGGCAATAGCCTTCATGCCGCTATACAGAATATAAGCCACAACTACCACGGCAATAATCAAAAGGCCAACCTTAGGGCCGATAAAGCCGTAGGTAATGGCAGACATCAATATACCCATGGCGGCAAATTCCATAATAACCCAGGGCGCTTCAATCAGTATAGCGCAGGCGGCAAAAATAGTAGTTAAAATTCTGGAGCGATAGCGTAATTGCACATAATCCGGCTGGGTTAGTAAATTAAATTTGCGCCCCCAAACCCAGATTTTTTTGGCAAAAATATAGGTAAAGAGAAAGCCTAATGTGGCATAAATAACCATGTATTGAACAATTAAGCCTTCAAATACCGCCCAGGAAAACCAGCTGGCAAAGGTAGAGGCTGTAATCATAATCCCCATCATAATAAATAAAACTATAAACCAGCCTAAAGACCTATTGCCTACGGCAAATTCTTCGATGGATTTTTCCTGCATTTTACCGGTTTTAGTGAAGAAAGCCGCCCAAATGATAACGGCAAAATAAATAACCAATAGCCCTACTGTAATTGTAGCATTACTCATTATCATCACCTCCGCTGATTTTGGCATCAATTAAATAAGTAATCGCGAGGCCTAAAACAATCATTCCCGTAAAAAACAAAATATAAAACTGGGATAAAGGCATAATACCAATCCAAATATCATTACGGTCAAATAATTTAGTAATGGGAGGGCAAATCAACATAAATGTCATTACAGATAGAAAAATTACAGAAATACGGTTTAACAGCGTTTGTTTTTGTTTTTTTGTTTTCATTTGCTTCACCTTTCTTTTAGATTTTATAGCTTAAGGCTATTAAGTAAAACGGCTCTAAATTATATTTTGTTTTTAAGCCTGTTTGCTATAAACTATTTTACCGTCCACCATAGTTAAAAGGGCCTGAATTAAGCGGTATTCCTCCGGTTCAGCTTTAAAAATATTTTTATCCAAAACCGTAATATCGGCCAGCTTGCCAATATCTAAAGAGCCTAAAATATCTTCCCTGCCCAGCTGATAAGCCCCCCCGTAGGTATAGGCCCATAAGCATTCGCTAAGGGTTACTTTTTGCTCCGGGTGTATGCCTCCTTCCGGGGTGCCGTCATCATGAATTCTTTGAGTGGCCCGGTAAATTCCATAAAAGGGGTTAGCAATGGTTACCGGGGAATCGCTGCTCATGGATACCGCCGGGGAATTATCAAAAAGCCGCCGGTAAGCCCAGGAATTAGCCATTAATTCTTCTCCCAAGTATTTGGGGTAAAGATTATCCGCATAAGAGGGTGTGGGAGCAAGCATATCCGGCTGCACGGAGGCTATTACACCTAATTCATTAAAGCGGGGGAAATCTTTATCGTTTATACTGTCGCAGTGGGTAATGGTATTTCTTTGCTTATTTAAAAACCCTTTTTGCTTTGATTCTTCTGTTATATCCAAAGCAAATTCCACCGCCCGGGTGCCGCAGGCATGGTAATGAATACCGTAACCATATTCTGCCGCCTCTAATAAACGGGAGCGCATAATTTCCTCATCCATAAGGGGGTAGCCCTTAGTATCTGGATCAATATAATAGCCATCTGTCATCCAGGCTGTTTTAACCCCGGCCACACCGTCTAAAAGAATTTTTGCCCCCCAAAAATTAACCATGGCTTCTCTTTTAGGGTATCTTTTCTCTAAATCCTGCCCCAGCTTCATAAAATCATCTTCATTTACCATGGTGGTTAAAGCTAGGCGCACGGTGAATTTATTTTCTGCCACTAAATTATCTATGGTTTCCAGCCAGTACATAGGAGTATTGGAGGCATCCATAATGGAGGTAATGCCCCTTTGATTAAAATTCCGGAAGGTTTTAAGCATATTTTTACGGCGCAAAGCGGCATCCTTTTCAATCTCAGCCGCGCCCATAGCGAAAATATCAAAGCTTGCGCCTTCTTCAATATAACCGGTTGCCTCGCCGTTTTCATAACGATAAATTACCCCGCCTTCAATCTGGGTATTATCATCAACGCCCAAAGCCTCAAGAGCTTTTTGATTAAGCCAAATTGAATGGGCATCCACATCTAAAAGAGCGGCAGGGATATCCGGAATAGCCTCAGAAAGTAATTTTTTATCGGGAATTTTTTTATTGGCCCAATTAGAGTGATGCCAGCCCTGCCCCACAACCCAGGGGGCATCGGGGTGCTGAGCCCGCCAGGCCTTGCTTAGGGCAACACATTCCTCCTCCGATTTTACATGGCGCAATTGGGGGCCGCTTTCGGCGGCAATAGTTAAATTTGAATGAAGATGAGAATCGCAAATTCCCGGCATAATTAATTTATCTTCATCAAATTCAAAAACCTGAGTAGCTGCGCCGATATATTCTTTAATCTCTTCTTTACTCCCAAAGGCTATAATTTTATTGCCCTTAACGGCCAGCCCACCTTTAATTGGTGTTTCATTTTGGGTTAAGCCCCGATAGATAGCATCCCCCATTAATACATAATCAGCCTTTTCCAAAATTTCACCCTCCTTTACCTGTAATGCCGTATTTTGCCAGCCAAACTTTCTCTGAAAATAGGGTTTAAATATTTTAAATCTATTTATAAATCCATTTACTCTTAAAAAGAAATAAAGATACATTTAGCCAATTTAATGTATCCCCTTTAAGTTATCCCCATCTTTACCCCTTAAGCCTTATTATTTCCCCTCTATAACAAGGGAAAAGCAAAGGCCGGTTCTAACCTCCCTTCTCTTATAAGTCTTTGTTTAAGATATTTTCGGCTTAAGTAAAACCTCTTTTACAACACCCCCTTAAAGCGGCTTTAAGCAAAATACACGGTATTTATAAAATAATTCAGGTTAATTTCCGGTTTTTGTTAACATTCCACCTATAGTATAATTATTTTCATTATACATGGAAGTAATAGTTTTAATATTCTCTATTTTTATACAAACTCCTGCTTTAGCAAAATAATTTTTTATTTTAAGGGAATTTGTTTTAAGGCAAATAAAAAAGCCGGGATTTAATTATTTCTAATTAAATCCCGGCTTAATATTATGTATTTTTATAATTTAGGTATTGTAGCCGCAATAATAAAAGAGCCTTTTTCATTGGTATTATTCCGCCAAATATGGCTATTGCTGGCATCAAAACAACCGCTATCCCCTGCTGTTAAACTGTAAACCTGCTTTTCATCGCCGATAATCAGCTCCAGCTGCCCCTCTAAAACAAAAAAATACTCCTCTCCCTCATGGCGGAAGGTTTCAATTAAATCGCCCTCCCTTTCCTGGGAGGTATTGGGCGGGATTTCGATTAATAAAAACTCTATATTTTTCCGCAGATTAGGGGTTAATAAATGATAAATCATCGGCGAGTTAGGCATGGTAATAGTTTTGCGCTGATCACCCCGGACTACAATAGCTGATTCACTCATAAGAGGATCTTCAATTTTAAAGAATTGCGCAATATCCACCTCCAAAGCCAGGGCTATCTTTTCCAAGGTAGATAGGGAAGGAAAAACATCTCCCCTTTCCACCTGGCTTATAAGGCTTTTGGAAACATCTACCATGCGGGCCAATTCCACAATAGAAAGCTGTTTGGACTTTCTAAATTCTCGGATTCTCTTACCTGTTGCTTTATTCACCAAGGGTCAATTCACCTCATTTTTGATTATTCCTTAAACATTTTAAATTATACATTATTAGTGGGATTTTGTCATCATTATTTAAGTGTAATAAAATACAATCTTTAATTTTTTAATAAAACAAGGCGCCCTATTTTAAAATAAGGCGTCTTGTTCCGTTTGAATTGAATTAAATTAAACTTACTTAATTCCTGTTGCCCCCATGCTTTTTAGTACTCTACATGGTAAGGGTGGCCTTAATCAAGCCATTATTATCCAGTTTAGAAAGCTCTATAACTTTATCCAAATTTAAGCCGGCAGCTTTAGTAAAGCGTTCCCCATATTCTTTATCGGCTAAATAACAATGAGCGGCATGGCGGTATTTAATATTTTCGGTAACAGAAGCCATATCTTCAACCGTATTTTCAATTAAAATTTGCTTTTTGTCTTCTGTCAGCACACGCCATAAATTACCCCCGGCACGGAAGCAGTCATCTGTGGGATCATCTTTGGGGTCATAGCGGTACATGGCACCCTCTAAATCCAAAGGCGGCTCCATTACTTCAGGCTGGGCAGTCCATACTCCATAACTATTAGGGCTATAGGCAGGCGCTGCCCCATAATTGCCGTCCACCCTCATAGCGCCGTCCCGGTGATATTCATTTACCTGGGTTTTTGCCCGGTTTACCGGAATATGATTATGATTTACGCCAAGGCGGTAACGCTGGGCATCGCCATAAGAGAACAACCTGCCCTGTAAAAAGCGGTCCGGGCTGAAGCCAATACCGGGGACAACATGGGCGGGGGTAAAGGCAGCTTGCTCAACCTCTGCAAAGAAATTCTCGGGGTTACGGTTCAGCTCCAGAACACCTACCTCAATAAGGGGATATTCCGCATGACGCCAGATTTTAGTAATATCAAAGGGGTTCTCATAATGGTTTTTGGCCTGCTCTTCAGTCATAATCTGAACATACATTTTCCATTTGGGGTAGTCTCCGCTCTTAATTGCCTCATATAAATCCTTGCCATGATGTTCACGGTCCATGCCGTTAATTTTAGCGGCCTCGGCATTAGAGAGGTTTTTAATCCCCTGCTGAGTCTTAAAATGGAATTTGCACCAAACGCGTTTATTTTCATTATTATAGAAAGAAAAGGTATGTTCCCCGAAGAAATGCATATTGCGGAAGGAGGCCGGAATGCCCCGATCGCTCATAACAACGGTAATCTGATGAAAGCATTCTGGCAGCAATGTCCAAAAATCCCAGTTATTCTGGGCCGAGCGGCGGCCGGTATGAGGGTCTCTTTTAACGGCGCGGTTTAAGTCGGAAAAATTATGCACATCGCGGATAAAGAAGGTAGGGGTATTGTTACCCACTAAATCCCAATTGCCCTCCTCGGTATAAAATTTAACGGCAACACCGCGTATATCACGCTCACAATCGGCGGCGCCCCGCTCCCCTGCCACAGTTGAAAACCGGAGGAATAATTCGGTCTCGGCCCCAGGCTGAAGAACTTTTGCCTTGGTATAGCGGGAAATATCATGGGTTACGCTAAATTTGCCGTAAGCGCCCCAGCCCTTGGCATGCATACGGCGCTCCGGAATTACCTCGCGGTTAAAATGGGCCATTTTTTCCATCAGCCATACATCCTGCATCACAACGGGGCCGCGGGGCCCGGCGGTAATGGCGTTTTCATTGTCGGCTACCGGTGCGCCAACCTCATTCGTGAGTTTTTTATAGTCGTTCATATTAATGCTCCTTTCTTTTTTTTATTATGTAAATATCTCAAGGATATTTCCATTTACAAAGCCAGAAACATAGTCAGCATCCATAAATAAGCACAGGTTTTAGGCAGCATAAGTATACCTATTTTAGGGTTTTTATTTGCCCAAAATACTACCGGCAAATAAAAAAGAAAGCTGAGAATAATAGCCAGCCAAACCAGGCCAAGCCCGGGATAGGCGCCCCTTTCTATAAAGAATAAAGCGGCCACTAAAGCGCCTTGCAGAAAAAACGGAATATTACGGGCATAACTCCATTTTAGAGGTGAATGACGCTGTTGCCATTTATTTTGAGGCAATAAACAAATAAAAATACGCATGGCCGCCAGTATATAAACTATATTAGACCAAATATTAATATTTTTTGGCGAAAAAAGAATTATCCCGATTTGCCATAAAAATACATAGAATACGGTCATAGTTATAGAGGTTATCTGCTTTCCGGTTCCGAGGGCCTTTTGAAATTGATCTTCTCTTCCCGTTTTAATAACGGCTAAGCGGGGTATTAAATGAAAGGAATCCCCGAAAACGAGGCATAAAGCCATGATGCCTGCAAGGCTTTGGGCAGTATTCCCCGTTTTAATAAAAAGAAGTATAAAGGCTAAAACCAAGGCAAAAAGAAGATAAAATATATCAAACACGGCTTCTGTAATTCCAAATACGCGTTTCATTCCACCCTGCCCCTTTGGCTGTCTTTAGCTTTAGACATCCAGAGAATATGAATTGTAACAGCAAAACCAATAAGAAAGAGCAATGCCCTAATCCATAAGATATTAAGCAATATTATTGAAATAAAAAGCATACCCCATAGCCAAATCAGGCTAATCCAGATAATTTTAGGGGTAAGCCCTGTTCTTTTTTGATAGTTTTCAATATGCTCCCGAAAAAAGGGAATTTTAACTATCCGGGCTTTAATCCTTGGCGACGAAGAAAGACAGGCGGCAGAAAGTAAAACAAAAGGGGTTGTCGGCCATACTGGTAACAGCAAACCGATAGCCCCTAAACCAAGAAATATAAAACCCAGTGAAACCAGTAGAGCTGTTTTAAAATGCAAAGTACCACTCCGTTATCTTGATATTAGGATTAAATACTATTATATATAAGATTAGTAATATATGCAATAACAATAATTAGGCCCGCTAAAATTTTAGCGGGCGGACATTAATAAAAAGATCGGCATTTAGAAAGATAAATTTGGGGCGGAATTTAAGCCCTGCGGATATCCGGCAGATGATGAATAGGCTTTAAAACCATAGAGGCACTAAATAAAAATTATAAAGCAGGATGCTTTTATGTTTAGATTTAAGAATAAACTAAAACCTGCCCTGTTATTTATATTCCTCCGGAATAGGAAGATTAAATCTCTCGCAGAGTAAACTTACATCATGAATATCATTTTCATCATGCTCATAGCCTAAGTGAAATAAAACTTGATTTTCAGCAGCTATGCAATTTACAACTTTATCGCCTATTTTACCAATGCCGCTAAATACATTTGGCGGATATGTCTCTCCCTCAAAAACGATATGCCTTTGCCTGTTAAACTCAAATATATGGAGATCAATTATTCTACCTTTGGCGTCCTTCCAAACAGTATGGGATGCAGTTGTATACGCTTCTGTCCTTTCTGAAAAGCCTTTTTCTTTTAATATTTCAATGAATTTATGGCTATTATTTTTTTCTACAAATAAATCGATATCGTTATGGGGCCTTGTTTCTTCCCCCAATAGAGCATCAACCCCCCAACCGCCGTCTAACCAAATAGCAATTTCATTTTCTTCGGCGTATAAAATTATTTCAACTGCGTCTTTTTTACTTACCATGCAAACCCTCAGTTTAATTTTAAATTTAGCGTTACAATAAAAATTTTTTATCCATTCTCTAATCTAATTACCCCAGCGAAGAATTTCAAAAAATATCTAACCCTTCTTGCGCGCAACAGTTTCTTTCGGTTTTTGATCCAACTTCAACATAATTACTTTATCATTTTCTAATAGTAAAGTATCCCCGGTTGGGACAACAACCCCGCTGCCTCCCCGTTGCACCATTACAACAAGGCGGTCATAATGTAAATCCAAATCTTTTATATATTTATTTACCCATTTATGCCCCTTGGGAATGGTAAATTCAATCAGATTCTGCCCGCTTTCATCAAAATATAATTCGCCCCCCAAAACAATTATATCATTTTCTTCCAGGGTTATATGCCCCCGGGGGACAATCATTTTACCAGCCCGCTCAATCTTGGCTACAATAAAATCAAATTTAAGGTTTAAATCTTTTACCTGGCTGCCGATTAAACTGCTGCCCGGATGAATTACTGTTTCTAAAAAGCCGATTTCAGCTTTATCCTGATAAAAGTTAAATGTATTTAAAACCGTATCGTTGGGGTCAAGTATATCCCATTTTTTTGCCGCAGGAGGCATTAAAGAACCTTGAATTAATGAAGAAAATACACAAATACCAAATACTATATGGAAAATATCTATAGAGAACCCCGGGTTGCCATTTACGGCCATAATTGCAAAGGCAATAGCGGCGGCACCCCGGATTCCCGCAAGGGAAATAATTTTAAGCTGATTGCCCTTGAGACGAAACGGCAGCATAAGCCCGTAAACGGATATCGGGCGGGCGAAGATAGTCATAAAAGCAAAAACAGCCAGGGCTATTGGCAATGCAGGAATCAGCTTTGTAAAGTCAGATAACAAGCCCAGGATGAAAAAGAGGCCGATTTGGATAATTTGCGTAAAGCCATCGAAAAAATATACAATATCCCGCTTGCCCCTGAATTCCACATTGCCAAGGTAAATACCTAAAATATACAGGGCTAGGTAGCCGTTTCCGCCGATAAAATCTGTTACGGAATAGGTAATAAGCATGGCGGAAACCATAAAGACTGCATAAAGCCCATCCGCTTTAATGGGGAGCATTTTAATTAATTTGCCAATAAAATAGGCAAAAAGAAAACCAACGGCAAGCCCAAAGGATATCTGAGATAAAATCATAATAGGGGCGGATACATTTGAACCTAAAATTAAAGATAAGAATACCATGGTCATGGTATAGGCCGTTGGGTCGTTAGAGCCGCTTTCGAGCTCAAGCAAGGATGCCGTATTATATTTTAAGTTCAGGTTTTTTGAACGCAATATATTTAAAACGCTGGCATAATCGGTAGAACCGACAATAGAACCAATAAGCATACCCTCCAATAATTTAAACCCTAAAACATAATGCAAAAAAAGCCCGGTAGTTAAGGCGGTTACCACAACCCCAAGGGAGCTAAGGACAATAGCTTCCTTGGCAACCGGCTTTGCCATCTTCCAATTAGTGCCAAAACCGCCATAAAACATAATAACCATTAAGGCAAAAGTAGAAAAGTTATAAGAAAAATTAAAATCATCAAATTCAAAACCTATCGCACCAAAAATCATTCCCAGAACAATAAATAAAAGTAAAGCCGGTACCCCACGCTTAGTGGAAAGTTGAATGGCAAAAAGGGCCAGAATAAAGATAATACCTATAATTAAATACTGCATAAAGAGTTTTCCTTTCTCCGGGGTTAATAATAAGATTAGATGGTAATAGCAAATTTTACCCATTCTAATAATTATAGCATATTTTACCTTTGATTTTGCCTGATTTTATCCGGCATATTCTTTTGCTAAAAAATAAATATTGCTTTTATCTAAAGCACTTTGCTGTTTTAATAAGAGTTCCCCCTTATCAAGCGGATTACTTGAAAGGGAGAGATACTTAATTGTATTAATATATCAGAAATTTTCTCTGCTTTATTTATATAAAAAGCCGCCATGGGGTTTCCCCTCTGCCGGCCTGTGGCTGTACTATATCATTATATAATTAATGTTCAATATCCTCCCTTTATTCTTTATTCTTTATTCTTTATAGCTTTATTTCCGGGCATTCTTTTCTAGCCCTATTATTTAGCCTTCTTTAACATCAATACTTCGCAAACCATGCGCCTTAGGGAGCCCATAAAGCTGCCATAGGGGTTAGCCATTCCCCAATGATTAATATATATTATTAGCCCCGCATAATATAAGGGTTATAAATTAGCCCTTATGCCTTTATATTTTCTTTTGGCACTTCACAAATATATATTTAAATGGAGGCTTACTTGCGTCATTTTTATGGGGCTCAATAATCTCACTAATTTCTATCAATCCATAATTGGAGAATTCCCGCTTTATTGAATCCAAATCATAAAAAAATATTTTCATTCCTGCTGTTATCTCAAAATAATCTTTGCCTAATTGTTTGCCTTTTCCGTACATTGGGGTTTCTTTTGAAATGGCGGTAAAAATCATATATCCGCCGGGTTTTAGCTGATTATAACAATCTTTAATAAATTTATGTCTCTCCTCACTATCTAATAAGTGAATAAGTGCATAACAAAATATACCCTCATAAAGCTTCTCATCAAAAGGCATATCACTTACTGACCCATGGTGAATCTTAATATTAACATCATTTTTTTGCGCCAAATTAATTGCCGCTTTAGAGATTTCAATACCCGTTACATTTATTCCGTTATTAATAAAAATTTTTGCATTTCTGCCATATCCAATACCGGGTATTAATATATCTCCTACCCCATTTTCAAGAAAAAAGTTTTTTACTAAAATTGCCGAATCCGCAGGTTCAAACCCCCATATCATTTTATTTTCTATAAAACTTTCCTCCCATATTTCAGGCATAATTCTGTCCTCCGCCTTTTTAGACATTCCGCCATGGTATGTAAATTGCCTTCTTCGGCTGTTTCTCTCCTTCAAAAAGCGGATTCATTACTTCCCCTATCCTGTCTCTGCAATTCTGATAGCAATTAAGCCTGGTGCTTACTTAATTGTCCCCCAGGCGGCAGGGTAATTTATGTAAAATGCTTTCCATGCTCTAAATATTCTATGAATTTACCTGCATTTTGTTCCGTCCAGACATATTTTATTCCGCCCAGCACTCTTAGCGGCATAGGCGGCTTTATCCGCCCGATCGATTATATTTTCATAATTTCTAACCTGTTCATCACCGCAATAGGCAACCCCGATACTGACTGTAATAGAATGTCCGTCTATATCTTTGCTCTGAACGGAAATCCGCAGGCTCTCCGCGATGGATATCAGCTCTTTTTCGTCATATCCATATGCCATTGCCACAAATTCCTCACCGCCATAACGGTAAAAGCGCAGCCTGAAGTTTTGCGCGAATTTTGTTAGCACTTCGCCTAAATGGCTCAACAATCACATCAAACTTCTGGCTGTGGGAAAGAGCATAACCCGCTCGCTCCAAAAGATCGTCGGTTTCGTCAAGATTCAATTCCAATGCCACTGCAAGGGCAATAGCAGTGCGTTTGCTTGGCATATACCCCTTGCTAGTTCTGATTTTTGAAAACAGTTTTCTGTCGAGATTGGCCCGCTTATAAATTTCTACATCTGTTTTTCCTTTGGCATCAACCAGACGCAATAGTTTCATAGTTAATGGACATGGCAGTAGCGGATTCATTCATTGATCCAGAAAAGGCAACTACATTGCCATCAGCATCTTCAATAAGTCCCATCTTTTCGTGGTACATACCTATACCTTTTTTATCTTCGGTATATGCGATACGAATATCTAAGATACCTTGTGCAATTAAGCAAGCAAGGAGATTAAGGCGCTGCATAGAGTATGGAAAGCATTCAGGCGATTGACAAGAAACTCGAAGAAAATGTGGTACAGCGAAATGTATTGGTTGGGCTGATGACCAAAAAATATCTTGAGCCCGCCGTTTACAATAAGAGCAACAATGAGCTGTTGCAAGAGGCAGAACGCCTACGCCGTCAAAAAGAATCCATAACTCGATTCATGAATAATGATTTCCAAAACTTAAGTGAGGTTATATCAACCTATAGAATAACACAACAAAACGATGTGTTCAATACAAAAATAATCAAATGCATCTCATACTTCCATTTCGAAACCTGATTTGAAGGCTATGACGAAGTGGTCTTCATAGACTGTAACGCTCTGGATTATCTTCCTCACTAGCTTATCATCATATTCTAAGGTTCGGAATATGTTCTTGCGGATAAATTCAATCAACTCATTGATTCGCTCATTCTCGCCACTAAGAGAGGCGTCTTCTACTACCATCTTTTAAGTGACCGCCAACAAAACCTCCGACATCTTTAATGGAATCTTGACCACCTTTTCTCATTTTTCGATATTCTTCTACGGTTTCTGTGGT
Organism: Clostridiales bacterium; assembly: GCA_040767605.1. Taxonomy (GTDB): domain Bacteria; phylum Bacillota; class Dehalobacteriia; order UBA4068; family UBA4068; genus JAXGOI01. Next base: position 1,970 of record JAXGOI010000001.1, on the reverse strand, counting down.
ACGCTGTGTGGTCTTAACACGGGAGCAGAAGTCCTCCCAACTGATGTCTGTGTTTTTCCACTTTTTATCCATCCGGCTGTTGCCGTATGCTATCTTCATAGAGACTCTACCTCCTTAAAATCCTTATTAAAATATCTGACCGGCTGTCTGCGTTTCTTTGCCTTTTCGATTTCAATACTCATACCTCTTGAAATCACATCACCTAGAACCCAGACCTCTTGGCATTTACCCATCAGGATAATATCCATGAAAATAGCCTGGTCACGTTCCTGTTCATTGTTATCATCCATGAATTGCGGAAACATAAGATGTGGAGCAAGCGGGATATTGCCCTTGTCTAAAGCAAAACGACAAAATGCTCGTGTGCGCTTATTGTTGTTTTCTATATCGCCACTAAATGGAGAGCAAATATAGACAAGGGGCTTAAAGGCAGCTTTTGCTGCTGCCTTTTCCTCACGAGTGATATTGCTAAGTGCTTTATGAGGAGTTGGGTCATGATACCCTTCTGCGTTGTTCATATTGATTCCCATATCACACCTCCATCTCAATCTGCGGATAAATACCATCCACCTTTAATTGTTCGTAGATAAAAAGTCTTCCTTTTTGCGTCCACTTGGTATGCACTTTCGTATGTTGGATACCTTTGCTATCTTCATAAATGTGAGTGTTAGTCTTGGTATATCCATTTGGAGCATACTTTTGATAAAGAAGCCAAATGTCACCTTGCTTAAACTGAAACCCTTTTTCATGAAGGTATTCGTTCATGCGAATGGCACTCCAACCGTAATCTTTAGCAATCACAGAGATATTGACTGCATCCCTACATTTAAGAACCACATCATAATAAGTAGCCTTGGGTTTCATCTCAGCAATTTGTTGTTGACCAATCGCAACGGCCGCCATCAGCTTCTTATTCTTTTCACGTTCTTCTTTTAATGCAGTAAATGCAGCAATGGCCAGGTCAGGATTTGCAATTAAATCATCTGTTGCATAAAGTCCATGTTTCCGAATAGCAGGGAGTACTTCACTGGTGACCCAGCGTTTAAACTTTTTAGCATTTGGCATCTTGCTTGAGAGGATAAGGCTATAAAGGCCGGATTCATTGATGATAATCAAATCCTGTTTTCCACCAAGGGTGTCACATTTCGTTACCCCCTTGTCATCTTCATCAACATGATCAATTAATGCTTTTCGGGTATTTGTATAACCGAGTATGCTTGCTACATCCTTGCCAACAAAATAAGGTTGACCACCAATCGTTGTAGTACGCACAGAACCGAACTCTGCATTTTTGTATACTTGTAATTCCATTCGAATTACCTCCTTGTGTTTTTTGGAGGTCTTGACCTCCTACCTAGTAGCCTTGGGAGAAGGTCAAATCTGACGGTTTTTATATTCTTGTTCTAATTTCTTTGTAGCTCGTTTTAATTTCTGAGTAATGTTATTTTCACTTACACCGATGGAACTGGCATATTCTCGAATCGACATACCGTCGATACGTACTGCAATGAACATATCTGCCCAGTCCTGCTTTTTGCCAAGAGCGGTGCGTATCCATGAGCAGACAGATTCGTACTCATTTTGGAGACTCCGTTCTATCTCCTGAGAGTTGTCAGCGAAAGTATCCATGACATCTATTTCAACCTCATCATCTTTTCGATAAGGTGTCTTTGGGTTACCAAGATGCCTATGGTAGCGACGCCAATGGTTGTATTCCTTGTTGTTCATGAGGTCAAACATTTCTTGTAGAGTCTCACAGCGCTTCACTTCCGCCTTCTTTTCCGGCTTTGCCTCTGCAAGACGTTGTTCATAATCGATATCCAACATGACGCTATAATCTCCATCTGGAATTTCAATTGTGGTGTAGTTCTTGTGACCGTTTTTGATGTTGTCTTCATATAAAACTCGAATCTTCATAAAGTATTCCTTTCCGCCTAGGCATTGGGCGGCGGAATACAAAAAGAGCCTTT